>NZ_CP087952.1:1453750-2907500 GCF_028752835.1 Desulfosarcina sp. BuS5 | reverse complement strand
TCACTGCATTATCGTTCAAAACCTTCAGTCGACGGACTATCAGCACGCCTCTCTCAGGTTTGTAACTATATCCTTGTGCCAAATTTTAAAATCGGGTAATTGTTTGAACAATCTATATTAAACTTTTCTCCTTCCTTGTCGTTGTATAAAATGAATATTTTACAAAACCCCTCATTTAAATCTATAGATTCGGGAGAATTCCATGAGTTCTGATTTATTGAATAAAGCTTATGAACCGCATGACGTGGAGAAACGCTGGTATGATTTTTGGGAAAAAGAAAAGCTTTTTGAGGCTTTTGAAAAAAAATTAAAACCTTCATATTCCATAGTCATTCCTCCGCCTAATGTTACAGGTGTCCTTCATATGGGCCATGCTTTGAATATAACAATGCAGGATATTTTATGCAGGTACAGAAGATTGTGTGGTGACAATGTATTATGGATGCCTGGAACGGATCATGCCGGAATTGCTACTCAAAATGTAGTTGAAAAAATGTTACAATCCAAAGGATTAAGCCGTGAACAGCTTGGCAGGGAAAAGTTTATTGAGGCTGTATGGGAATGGCGAAAGGAATCCGGCGGAGCTATTATAAACCAGCTCAAAAGGCTTGGCGCTTCCTGTGACTGGGATCGCGAACGCTTCACCATGGATGAGGGTCTATCTCGTGCGGTGCGAAAAGTTTTTGTACAGCTTTATGAAGAAGGGCTTATTTATAAAGATAATTATATCATCAACTGGTGCCCCAGGTGCGGTACGGCTATTTCCGATCTTGAGGTGGAACACGAAGAGATCAAAGGTTCCCTTTATCATATACTTTATCCTTTTCCAAAAAAATCTGGAGGACTTATAGTTGCAACCACAAGACCTGAGACTATGTTCGGTGATACAGCAGTTGCAATCAATCCGGATGATGAAAGATATACGAATATTCCATCAGATGATGTTATTCTTCCTTTAACAGGAAGACATATACCGGTAATACGAGATACATATGTCGGTATATCGTTTGGCACAGGTGCCTTAAAGATAACCCCTGCCCATGATCCTAATGATTTTGCCATCGGAAGCCGCCATAACCTCCCTTCGATTAAAGTGATCGATGATAATGGCTCAATGACTTCCGAAACAGGACGCTTTGCTGGTATGGACCGTTTTGAATGCCGGGACGCAGTTATTAAAGCTCTTGTGGACGAAGGTTTTATGAAAAAGATAGAGCCTTATAAACATGCTGTCGGACATTGCTACAGATGCAAAACTGTCGTAGAACCTAATCTTTCCAAACAGTGGTTTGTCAAGATAAAGCCTATGGCTGAGAAAGCGATTTCTGCAGTCAGGCTCGGGGAGACCAGAATTATTCCTGATGTATGGACAAAGACATATTTTGATTGGATGGAGAACATCAAAGACTGGTGTATTTCCAGACAGATCTGGTGGGGGCACCAGATACCGGCCTGGACATGCGATAAATGCAGTCATGTTATTGTTGCTACCGATGTGCCTTTAAAATGCCCTGGATGCGGACATGACACCCTTACACAAGAGACAGACGTTCTCGATACCTGGTTCAGTTCCGCCTTGTGGCCTTTTTCCACAATGGGCTGGCCTGATGAGACGGAACTTTTGCACAAGTTCTATCCTACTTCGGTTCTGGTGACAGGATTTGATATTCTCTTTTTCTGGGTTGCCAGGATGATGATGATGGGCATTCATTTCAGAAAAGAGGTTCCTTTTAAAGATGTATACGTGCATGCCCTTGTCAGGGATGAAAACGGAAAAAAGATGAGCAAATCAAAGGGAAATGTGATTGACCCTTTAACAGTAATAGAAGAATATGGTACTGACGCATTCCGTTTTACTCTTGCCGCTTTTGCCGCACAGGGCAGAGACATAAAAATGTCTGAAAAACGTGTGGAAGGATATCGCCACTTTATAAATAAGATTTGGAATGCATCACGTTTTGTTATGATGCATATAAAAGATAGCAATTTTGATAAAATTGAGTTTAATCTTAAAAATTTATCACTTTCCCTTCCCGATAGATGGATAATATCAAGATTGAAAAAAGTGATTCATGAGGTGGCCGGATCATTGGATGAGTACAAATTCAACGATGCGGCGGGCTGTTTATACAGGTTTGTCTGGCATGAGTTTTGTGACTGGTATCTGGAAGCTGTCAAACCCGCCCTTTATGGAAATCAGGGCGAGGAACAGCTTACGGCTGCAATGAGTGTGCTTTGGCGTGTTCTGCATGATACGCTTTTACTCCTTCATCCTTTTATACCATTTGTTACTGAGGAGCTATGGCACAGGTTACCCGGCACGTCGGGTTCGATTATGGCAGCTTCATTTCCATCCAATGATTCTGATGATTACGGTATCGTCAATGATTCTGAGTCCGAATCCAAAATGAATCTGATTACGGAAATTATAACCGGAATCAGAAATATCAGGGGGGAGATGAATATTGCGCCCTCATTTTCTCTTTCAGCCATGGTACAATCGGTTGAACAGGATATTGTTGATACTGTAAATAGTTATAGTGATATTATAATTGATCTTGCCGGTTTGAAAACTCTTTCTGCTTCAGATTTTGTTGAACGCCCGAGCACATCGGTAACATCTGTGGTAAAAGGGGCAACTATATTTATTCCGCTTGATGGAGTGGTTGATTTTAAGAAAGAGATTGAACGCCTGGAAAAAGAGCTTAATAAGCAGACAAAAGAACTAATAACTGTTGTAAAGAAGCTTGGAAATGATGACTTCCTTACCAAGGCTCCGCCTCATATTGTAGACAAGGTAAGAGAAAAAGAACAAGTCCTTCGTGAAAAACAGGAGAAGATTGAGAAGAATCTTTATAGAATCAAAGGGATTCATGATGACAAGTAGTAACAGGTTTTATCATACACTCGATCATCTTATTGAAATATCATTACAGGAAGATATCGGCACAGGAGATATCACCACAGAAAACCTGATTGATCCTGACATAAAAGGCCGTGGGGTTTTGATAGCCAGGGAATCCCTGGTAATTGCCGGTATTGATGTGGCGAAAAGGGTGTTTGAAATTCTGGATTCTGACGTTGAAACTGAATCCAGGTTTAATGACGGTGATTCAGTTGTCGCTCAAGAGGTAGTCCTGTCAGTCGAAGGGAGTTTGCAAACACTGCTGATGGGTGAACGTACGTCTTTAAATTTTCTCCAGCGGCTTTCGGGAATTGCCACATATGTAAGGTCTTATTTGAAAGAGCTGGCCGATAAAGATGTTTGCCTTGTGGACACAAGAAAGACAACGCCCGGGTGGCGCGTACTTGAGAAATATGCAGTCCGTATCGGCGGAGCGAATAATCATCGCATGGGATTATTCGACGGTGTTTTGATTAAGGATAATCATATTGCAGTTTGCGGTGGTGTTAAAAAAGCTGTCGACCGAATCAGAAACCGTATCTCGCATCTCATGAAAATTGAGGTCGAGGTTTCTAATCTCTCCCAGGTAAATGAAGCTTTGGATGCCGGTGCTGATGTTATTATGTTGGATAATATGGATATCCCACAGATCAAGGCTGCGGTTAAAATAATAAACGGAAAGGCAAAAGTGGAAGTATCCGGAGGGGTTACAAAGGAAAACCTGGTAATGCTTGCCAATGCCGGAGTCGACATAATATCTTCAGGTGCGCTTACCCATTCCGCTGGATGTGTGGATATAAGCATGAGAATAGAGGCGGTTAATAGTTAATAGGTAACCGCTACAAAATATGATACCTATTAGAGATACAATATCTTCGAAAAACTATCCGGTTGTTAATAATGTCCTGATAGGGGTTAATCTTTTTGTTTATTTGGCAGGGCTCTTCCATGGCTCCGGGTTAAGCCGTTTTGATTATATATATGGCCTTGTTCCGGCCCGTTATTCCATTCCTCAAATAGCATCCTATTTTTCCTTTGGACAGCAGGCCTTATCATTGGTTTCATTTATGTTTCTCCATGGTGGTTTTTGGCATCTGCTCGGTAATATGTGGACCCTTTATATTTTCGGAAATAATGTTGAAGATCGGCTTGGTCCTTTGCGATATCTCCTCTTTTATCTTATTTGCGGTATGGCATCAGGTATGGCACATTTGATTTTTAATTTACATTCCAATATTCCTGTTATTGGAGCCAGCGGAGCAATCGCCGGAGTAATGGGCGCATATCTGCTTCTCCATCCATACTCTAAAATATTAACATTAATTCCTATAATTTTTATTCCATGGTTCGTGGAGATCCCGGCATTTTTTTTTTTAGGATTCTGGTTTCTTATGCAATTTTTACAAGCAACCGGTGGAGATTCGGCTGCCAGCGGCATAGCATGGTGGGCACATGTGGGTGGTTTTTTGTTTGGGATGCTTTTCTTAAAAGTTTTTCTTTGTTTGCCAGGTGCCGGCGATACCCATGGAATATCCCGGATTACAGCCAGGAAAAAAACTAATAAGCTGCAGGTGATTCGACCTGTCGGTTTTGAAAACGATCCAACCCTTTATGGAACGATTATCATTACACCTTATGAAGCGATTTCCGGAGCATATAAAATGGTCAATATTTCCTGGGGGTTTTACAAAAAATTATTTCGGGTAGTTGTTCCATCCGGAATAAAAGACGGGGGGGTGTTGCGTCTAAAAGGAGAAGGGAAAAAAAATACAGACGGTAAGGCGGGTGATCTTCTTCTTAAGGTGACTATCCAGGAATATTAAATTTGATTATCCGCTTGATCCGACAAGAGGGCGGTAACCAGATTTTTACCATGTTGCTTGGAAATATACATTGCTCTATCGGCTCGTTGTACAAAGGAGGAGACTGTCTCCTGGGGGCTGTATTGGGTAACTCCGACACTTATTGTGATTGAAACCGGTTTTCCGGGTACAGGGAATAATTGTACTGATTTTATTGCAGTCCTTATCCGCTGGCCGACAGTTTCAGCCTCTGCGATGTTGGTTTCAGGCAGGATGATAGTAAACTCTTCTCCACCGTATCTGTATGCCGAGTCCATGGTTCTTAGCAGTGATTTTATTGTACGGCCCATTGTAGCAAGCACTTTGTCACCCTCAAGATGCCCGTATGAATCGTTGTACTGTTTGAAATTGTCAATGTCGAGCAGCAGCAGCCCAAGCGGATGATTGTAACGTTTTGACCTATCAATCTCCAGTTCTATGGCATAATAAAAATGTCTCGAATTATGCAGCTTTGTGAGGCCATCCGTTATTGCAAGTTTTTGCAGTTTTTCAAGGATATGGTTACGGTGTTTTCTAAGTTGTCGCTCTCTTAATACCCTTTTTAACCTGAGCAGCAGTTCTTCTAAACGTACAGGTTTGAATACAAAATCACTGGCGCCTTTTTTTACAGCCTCTTCATAGGAATAATTTTCGCTGTAGCCGGTTATTACAATTATATCAGATGCGTACCTTTTTTTTATTGTATCTGTGAGTGCAAGCCCATCCATCCCGGGCATTTTAATATCTGTTATGACAACATCATATTTTTTATTTTTTAGCAAGTTAATCGCTTCTTCAGCATCTGCCGCCGTTGAGGAAATATATCCGGACAGGTCTATGTATTCACTTAGTTGCTGTCTTATATTAGCGTCGTCATCAACAATTAAAATATATTCGGCCATACTGTATGTTTTTTACTATAGTTGTCAGGCGTGTTGACAGGGTTAAAAATAATCTGCTACAAATAAATTTTCACATAAATAATTTCACTGCCTTATCGTTCGTCGGAGTAGGGGTTCAAGATTTTGCCCCCCTACCCCCTGACCTTGTGAAATTCAATTAGTTTGATAATAGATAGTTTTATAAAGGTATAGCTTTATATAAAGATAATGAAGCGTTGTGTCAAATTAGTTTAAGCTTAATATTCAATTTTATTTTCATGAAGTTAGCAAATTAAATGAAAAACATAAGAAATTTCAGTATTATTGCGCATATTGACCACGGAAAATCGACGCTCTCGGACCGCCTTATACAGGCAACTGATATTGTATCAGACCGGGATTTTAAGGATCAGATCCTGGATACAATGGATATTGAGCGTGAACGTGGAATTACAATAAAAAGTCAATCCGTATGTCTTCCCTATCAAGCAGAAGACGGAAAAATTTATTCATTAAATCTTATAGATACTCCAGGGCATGTCGATTTTACTTATGAGGTATCGAGAGCGCTTGCTTCGTGTGAGGGCGCTCTGCTTTTAGTAGACGCCAGCCAGGGTGTTGAAGCTCAGACACTGGCCAACCTTTATCTTGCGCTGGAACATGATCTTGAGATTATACCCGTGATCAACAAGATAGACCTTCCATCAGCAGATATTGAACGGGTGAAAAGTCAGATTGAAGAGGATCTGGGGCTCGATCCTGAAGCCGCCTTACTGGTGTCTGCCAAAGAAGGTACAGGGGTTTATGATATCCTGGAGGGAGTGGTCAAAAATCTTTTACCCCCGTCAGGAGATTCTGATGCGCCTTTAAAAGCATTGATTTTTGATTCACACTACGATCCTTTTCGCGGCACCATAGTTCATGTGCGTGTTTTTCAAGGGAAAATTAAATCCGGAGATATAATCACATTCATGTCCAATCGTGCGGAACATAAAGTTGAGGAGGTCGGACTGTTCCGATTGGAAAGAATCCCGCAAAAAGAACTTTCGGCCGGTCAGGTGGGATATATTATAGCCGGAATAAAGACTGTAAGCGACACCAGGTGCGGAGACACTGTCACCTTAAAGAAAAATCCGTGCGCAGCTCCGATGGAAGGGTTTAAGGAGACGAAACCGGTTGTTTTTTCCTCAATATACCCTGTGGCATCCGATGGATATGCGGATCTTGTCATGGCTCTTGAAAAACTGAAGCTGAATGATGCCGCACTTGTTTATGAAAAAGATTCTTCAGCAGCGCTAGGGTTCGGTTTCAGATGCGGTTTTCTGGGGTTGCTGCATCTTGAGGTCGTTCAGGAGAGGCTGGAAAGGGAGTATGGTCTTTCTCTTATACTGACTGCGCCGACTGTGCAGTACAAGCTTATAATGACAAACGGATCTGAAATGATAATCGATAATCCTGCTCTTTATCCGGAACCTGCTTCCATAGAATATGCCGAAGAACCTTTTATACGAGCGGCTATTATAATTCCTGACAGATATATGGGTGCAGTCATGCAGCTTTGCATAGACCGCCGGGGTATTAATAAAAATTATCAGTATCTTACCAACAACAGGCTGGAAATGATATTCGAACTTCCGCTGGCTGAAGTTATTTATGATTTTTATGATAAACTCAAATCAATAACCCAGGGATACGGGTCATTTGACTATGATATCATAGATTACAGAAAAGCAGATTTTGTAAAGGTGGATATACTGATAAACTCGGAGCGGGTAGATGCATTATCTAATATAATACACAGGGACAGGGCTGTTGAGCGCGCAAGAGTCATATGTGAAAAATTGCGGGATGAAATACCCAAACAGATGTTCAAAATACCGATTCAGGGGGCGATCGGAGGCAAAATAATTGCCCGCAAGACTATTTCAGCCTTCAGAAAGGATGTCACCGCCAAGTGCTATGGAGGTGATATTACACGTAAAAGAAAGCTGCTTGAGAAACAGAAAAAAGGTAAAAAAAAGATGAAGATGGTGGGCCAGGTTATGATCCCGCAATCTGCATTTCTATCAGTTTTAAAAACCGATAATGATTAAGGAACTAAGGGGACAAATAATGGGAAAAACAGTGGCAGAGAAGATTTTTGCTTCTCATATTATTGATAACCCTTCGGGAGATATCAATGTTATCAGGCTGGATGCTGTATTCTGTCATGAGATAACAACTCCAGGCGCTATTAATGATCTTGTTGCAAGGGGAAAGGATAAGGTGTTTGATCCTTCAAAAATAAAAGCAGTGATTGATCATGTCTCACCTGCTAAGGATTCCAAAACAGCCTTGCAGGGTAAAATTCTTAGAGATTGGGCCAAGCGCCATAAAATCGCAGATTTTTTTGATATCGGCAGAAATGGTGTCTGCCATGCGATTTTTCCTGAAAAGGGATTCGCCCGCCCCGGATACACCATAATAATGGGCGATTCGCATACATGCACTCATGGCGCATTTTGTGCTTTTGCGGCGGGTGTGGGCACTACGGATCTTGAAGTTGGCATCCTGAAAGGCGTTTGCGCCTTTCATTACCCGAAAACTATTAAAATAAATATGACAGGAAGCCTGGGAAAAGGGGTTTATGCAAAGGACGCTATACTCTCAGTAATAAGCATGCTGGGAGTAAACGGGGCCACAAACAGGGTGGTTGAGTTTGCAGGACCCGTTATCGACTCTATGAGTATGGAATCGAGGATGACTTTTTGCAATATGGCGGTTGAGGCCGGCGCAACATGTGGAATATGTTATCCTGACATGACAACCGTTGAATACCTATGGGAGTTTATACAGGATGAGTTCAATTCAAAAGAGGCGGCGCTTGAAAAATATATTGAATTTGCAGCGGATCCGGATGCGGAATACGAACGAATCATCGATCATGATGTAAGTAACCTGGAGCCGCAAGTGACATTTGGTTATAAACCTGACTTGGTTAAAAACGTTCAGGAAATGGAGGGAGAAAAAGTAGATCAGGTCTACATAGGATCATGTACTAACGGAAGAATTGAAGATCTTCGTATAGTAGCTGAAGTAATGAAAGATAATCGGATCAGCGATTCCGTACGATGTATTATTTCTCCTGCCACTCCACTGATATATCAACAGGCCATGGAAGAAGGTCTCATGAAAATATTTATGGATGCCGGAGCATGTATTACAAATCCGACTTGTGGAGCCTGCCTTGGAATGAGCAACGGAGTGCTTGCCGAAGGAGAGGTCTGCGCCTCAACGACCAACCGGAATTTCAATGGTCGAATGGGCAAAGGGGGCATGGTCCATTTAATGAGCCCGGCAACTGCTGCTGCATCAGCCATTGCAGGCAGGATTACAAATTCAAGGCTTTATGCCGCAGAATAATCAGGGGAACGTAATGAAAAATTTTAACGGGAAAGCGCTTTTTCTAGACAGATCGGACATTAATACCGATGAAATTATACCTGCAAAATATTTAACTGAAATATCAAAAGAGAGCTTAAAAGCGTATCTTTTGGAGGATCTTAAACTGGAAGGGTTTGATCCGGCGACTGATCTTGCAGAAAAGAGTGTAATAATAACCAGGGATAATTTCGGATGCGGCTCTTCACGCGAGCATGCTCCCTGGGCTCTTGAGGCTAACGGTATCAACCTTGTTATTGCTGAAAATTTTGCCAGAATTTTTAAACAGAACATGTTTAACTGCGGTATGCTTGCAGTTGAACTGCCATCGGAAACAATAGAGAAAATATTCAAGATGTTCGCAGACAAAGAGAGTATTGTTGAAATCGATTTAAAGAGAAACGCTATCGTTATCAAAGGAGACGGTCAGCAGGAGGAATTCATTTTTTCCATATCCGATTTTGACCGGACACTGGTTGATACAGGTGGATGGGTTGAATATGCGGACTCTAAATATTGACAGAATAAATAAAAAAAATATTATTCTGTTATTCGGCATGATTAGAGACAGGCACGAGTCGAATTAATACTTTATTTTCAAAATTCTGAGGTTCCTTGTTCTGCGGTTCGATATTCAAAATATGTGATCGAAGGACAATCCTCGAAAAGCGTAAACAGGTAAATGAAGGATGCCGGAAATTACGGTTTACCTATGTTAGTACCTTAATCCTGAAGTTCGTGTTTTTTTTTGCCAGAAAATTTATTTTGAAGGGCTGAAAACGTTGGACTCTTTAGCCGGGAATAAAAACGTAGGAGTTTAGAGGAGTTTAGGGACGCCCTTTATATTTACAGTTTTAGGCTTAAGGATCGATGAGATCATAGCCCTTTTATTGTACTACAGACCTCGTACTTTTATCAATATTAATTAGACGCTATGACATCTAATAATCTGAATATATTTATAATTAAAGCTATAGTGTAAAGCTGTATAAAAATTGGACACGGCAATTTTCATGCCATCGTTTTGTTTAAATTAATTCAATAAGTTAGTGGTAAAATTTATAAAAACATTGTCGAACTCAAATACCGGTGCTCTCCCGCTACTACATTGATTATAAACCGAGCATGTTTAATGTTTTAATTGAAAGTTAATATAGCTTTTTGTTACATACTGTTTATTTTTAATTCTGATTTGATGCTTATTTTTAAAACAAGCAAGGACTCATTTCTGCTTCTTGCTACCCAGTTTGGGAGGAAAAGATTATGAGAAAATCATCAGATTGGAATCAACCTTGCCCGAACAAAAATTGTAAGTGCTATGGGCAAGTAAACCAAAGAAATATTAGTTCTATCAGTACTTATATGACAAAAAGTGGTAAAAGGCGTATTTTTAAATGTTCTATCTGTGGCGAAAGATTTTCCGAAACACGTGACACTGCTTTTTTCGATTTAAAAACTGAATAAGAAAAGGTAATGATGACATTGAAGATGATCCTGGTAAATGTTGGAATAAGTGGAATCGCTTTCGTTCTTGGTATTAAAGAGGATACCGTTTTGTTCTGGTTGGATAAAGCATATAAAAACGCAGATGCAATTAACAAAGCGCTTCTCAAGGAACTTCCTGTAACTCATGTGGAATTGGATGAAATGTGGAGCTTTGTCAGGCGAAAAGTAAGTAAAAAATCTGAGAATACGAAACCTGAGAGCAGTCAAGAAGCAGAAGATGGTCGACAATGGATCTGGATCGGTTATGCTCCGCAATTCCGTCTTATTCTGGCTATGGTTGTTGGCCCCAAGACATTTGAAACCGCTCTTTCGCTCATTGCAATGACTGCTGGCATAGTATTGGGAGTTCCCTGCTTCTTTAGCGACGGGTTTAGCTGCTACTTCAATGCTCTGCTTGAATACTACCATGAAATAAAAATCTTCCCAAAAACCGGACAAAGGGGACGTCCGAAAGAGCCTGTTAAAAAGCCTCATTCTGAGTTGGTATATGGCCAGATGGTAAAAGAGAAAAAAAATGGAAAACTCCTCAAGATCACTTACCGCATCAGGTGTGGAGCAGAACGACTTGCTAAACTGGGGTTCAAAATAGGCACCAGTTTCCTTGAAAGATTGAACCTTACCATCAGGCAATCTCTCTCCTCTGAAACGAAAGACTCTTGGCTATAGCAAAAATAGAGAGAACCTTAAAAAACAAACTGTTTTCGTAACCGTTCACGGTTACAAGCGGCATAATTTCCTGTTTATAAATTGAATTTCAGGCCATCAGCGTAAGGCGGGACAGCTACTTTGGTGGATTCGTCGCTTACGCTCCTTAATCCACCCTACGGTTCAAGAGCAACGTAAGTTTGTAGGGTGGATTAAGAGAAGCGAATCCACCGAAACCCGCTGTATTTTTCAACCGTTAACTGTGAACCTATAACCGTGAACGGTTACCTGTTTTCTTTCAAGCATTTTATAACTTTGCTCGTCCACATATGAGTCTCCGGGAAAGGATTTGTGATTCTGAAGAACGTTTTCAAAAAAAATGGAATCAAAAAACTCCAGGTATGGCAGCCGGAATTACTGACCACGTTTGGACGTTTAGAGAACTCTTAACCCATCTTTTTGAATAAAAAAAACAAACACTATAATTACAGTAGGTTACTTTTTTAAAATCTTAGTTATGGCACTACTTTTATTTTTTTGATAGTTGTTTTCATCGTTCTGCCAGGGAGAGAGCTTAACCCTAAAGCAGAATATATTTTCTGTTGTCGTGATTCCGGTCGTGTGCTTTTTCTTACATGCACAACATTATCATTTCGGCACTGCATGGAAACTGTTACTCGATTTTGGCCTGCAAGTTGTTTTCTCAAATCAGACCAGCTACTGTTTATCCCCGTCTTTTTCAATCGGTAACGAATACTATGTATCAAATGGTAAGCGATGACACTGATAAAAATATGACCTGTCACCCGTTTTGTGATTTGGTGAAAAACCGGCCGCATCCCAAGCTCGGATTTCAGTGAACGAAAAACAGCCTCCAAATCCGTTAACATTGTATATGTACGCCATAGCGTAGCTTCATCAAATTCCATATGGGTTGTTCTGAGACAATATACTCCCGGCAAACTATCTTTTGTGTCCGCAAGCGTTTGGCGTGTCCAAAGGATCTTAACAGCGTTGCCATTTTTTTCGTTTTTAGATACTTCTATTTTATAATGCTTTGCAGCCTTGGAATATTGCTGTTTCAGACGACCTATTTTTTCCAGGACTTTATCGTATTTTTTTAGACATCCTTTTTTATGCAAGCCTGACTCAAGTTTGCTGACAGCCTTTTCAAAGCGAATGGTAAAGCGATCATTAATAGCCTGTTCTTTTTTTTCCCGCTTTGTAGAGTGACAATACAACAAAACCTCATCATTTTCTGAGTCAATAATTTTTTGCACTTTTACTGTGCAGTCATTGTCTTGTTTTACCACAACTGCTTCATCTTCATTAAATTCGCGATGATGTTTTCGGCTAACTACAATATATGGATAACTGTTTTCCCTGAGCCATTTAATATTATCTTCAGTGGCAATTCCGGCATCCATTACTATAGTCGCTTTTGAGGGCTTAAACAGCTCTTGGGATAAATTCTTTCTTTCCAAACCAACAATCATTTTTTTTAATGTTGACGGTTCACTTACATTACCCTCAAATACTTTGCTGCGCTTGGGAAAGCCACTGCTGTCCAGCACCAAAGCCAAAGTTACCAGTGGACAATCAGAACGTTTCTCTTTGGAATGTCCGCGTTTCCCCAGCTTGTTTGCTTTACTGCTGCCTTCAAAATAAGTGTTGGTAAGATCATAAAGGGTTATTGTCTCTTGAAATTCAAATAAATTCTTTTCTTGTAAGTATAGATGATTTTCTATGGCTTCCTTATTATTGAGAAGCTGATCAGAGATTTTATACATTTTGTATAGATTAATTTTGTTGAAATCATAATCAATTAATTCACCCAAGCCTGAAACATTCTGGAGCCAGTAATGAGTTGCCAGTTCACTACCTGGTTGACACATACGACCTATTATTGTACCGGTTGCTGCTGCGAGCTGAGGGCCATTGAATCCCAGGGCTTTTAGTTCTTCACCAAGTTTTAAAAAAACAAACGCTTCCAGCGCCACATGTTCACAGCTTACACTGCGTGGCCTGAACATTTCCAGGCTGTCTACATCTACCTCGCGATAATCCGGCTTATTATTTTCAGCTTTATTTTTGTGTTGCGCGTGAATAATCCGGGCTGCATAATTTTGAGCAAGCTCCTCTATTTCTTCAGAAATTTTGAAAAAACTCTGCTGGCCACTGATAATCTCCTGAATGCGTGAAGATAATTCTGGCCATTGATCCCGTGGCAGAGAAAAAGCCGTACCGAGATTAATTAATGTGTGCTGGCTGACTCCCTTTGCAGTTCGTTCGGATTGAACCAATCTATAGGTGTAATATTGTTTGCCATCTTTTCGACTTTTTATTGTGGTTCTTCTAATATACATGTTGCCCAATATAGGCGGATATCAATAAAAAGTCAAGTTATTTTTTTATTTTATGGCACTACACTGGTAAAGCCAGAGCAAATTATTTTTAACCTATTAAAATCATTCAAATTAAATTTTTGAAAATTCTAAAATGAGGCTTATTTTGAGCATTTGCCCATAAAACTCAAAAAGATGGGTTAACTGTAAAAATTGCTACTGATTTATAATCAATGTAGTAGCGGGAGAGCACCGACATTTCTAAATTCATTGAAAAGCTAATTACCGCAATCTTATTATTAACCAAGGAACTGATTTTATTTATACAACATTGATAACTTACTAATAATATTAATAATTTTAAGATTACCTTAAAATCAATGGTACCCCTACGCTTTTTTTAGGGGAGTGTGTTTCATATAAAAACATGCAACAACCTAACCGAACACTACTGAAAAAAAGTGTCTGATTGTTGCAATTTTCGAATTTTTTCAAGTCTTGCTGAAATAATACGCCATCCGTTTACCGAAAAAAATATTTTGGCTTAAAAACGATGCTCAAGTGGAGTGTTTTACATTATAGAATATGATTCGATCTTAAAACCGCTCAATTTAGGTAACTACCAGCTAAAGTATTAACTTTTTGATGCGTCTTGCAGCTAAGCTGGAATCTTTGGCAATTTTTGTTCAACTTATTATGTTTTCGATCCTGAAATGAATTTTAAAACAAATATGGAAATAATGATCTGCTTACCACAGGCAAATTAATTTCTTTCCATTTTCCATTTTGGCCTTTAGCTTTTCCATATGTCTTAGTGCAGCTAATTCTCTTTGCAGATCGTTTAATTTCAAATTAAGCTTTTCTGCAAGATCCTCTGCCTCAATCCCGCCTGTTTCCTCTAATATCTTCAGGATTTTTTCCTGGGTTTCATTTAAAAAGTTTTCTTTATCGGAAAAAGATTTTGCAGTATAAACTGCCCATGGATCACAGATTTTTGCAGGAGAAAGTGCATCCATGTAACAGTCTTCACATAATATCTGACCATGATATTCATATTTGTCGTCGTTTATAATTGTATTTCCACATTTTTCACATTTCATTGTTTTACCTCCTCATATTGTCCATGAACTCATATAAGTGTCCCTTTTGAATTGTCAGTAATCTCAATTAAAAGTTCATAAAGAGACCACCCAATTATAGCGAGACATTCCATATCAAGGTACTTTTCCGCCCTTTTTTCAAAAAGCAGGGAAGTCTGGGCGGGGAATTCATCATCTTCATCGTTAAAAAGCATTAGAATGGGAACCTTTGGCAGGGCATCAAATTTCATTGAAAGCTCATAGGTAAGATCAATATCAGGAGAACAGCCGCCAAGTATTTTGCCTGCTTTTTCAAGCATTCCAAGCCTTCCTGAGAATTTTTTTGCTATTGGCACTTGTGAATTATTGATAAATCCACCGACAAAGGGAGCTGCATCCCTGAAATCTTTATAAGATACCCAATCCTTTTGTGCTGGATCATTTTCAGGGCACAAAAGCATATATTTACACAGCACCACGCTTATTGCATGGGATGGCCTTTTGCCTGAAGGATTTTTAATTCCCTTTGGAGAGACCCTGTAAGAAGACCCGAAAAAATCTATAACAGCTTCATCATTATCGACTTCAATGCCAAGCTGATCTTTGATGGATTTAAAGTCAAGACCGGCAATTTCTGCTAAATAATTTTCATAAATTTTATCAAAGGTTGTTTTATTCATTTTTCCTTAATAAATCCTGTTTATCCATTGCTTTTTCAGTAGTGTCCGGTTAGGTTTTTGCATGTTATATGGGATAAAAAAATTAGAAAAATGTTCATTTTTTACTTGACAAACCAAATAAAAATTTTTTATCGTTTTGTTATAAAATATAATTATAACAAGAAGTTAAGACAAAAATGGACATATTCAATATCCCAAAAAAGAATTTTAATCCCCAATCTCATGCTCGATTTCTCAAACCTTTGCAAAAGATTTTTCCTGACACGCCACAGCTTAAATCCCGAGGTCACAGGCCATTGAAAATGACTTTTGAAGATCAGCTTCACGCACTGATATTTTTCCATCTACAAGAACATGAATCAGCTCGTGATCTTATTCAACACCTTAAAGAAGACGATTTTGCCAAAGAATGTGTCGCTCCAGATGGAGGGATCAGTCGTAGCAGTTTTTCCGAAATTATCAATTCTCGAGGGCTTGAACAGCTTGAATATGTTTTTCAAGCTCTTTGCAGCCAGGCACAAAATGCTTTACCATCAAATTATTCAGATCTCGGTGAACTCGTTTCCATTGATGGATCTTTAATTGATGCAGTTCTGTCCATGTACTGGGCTGATTACAGAAAAGGCGCTAAAAAAGCAAAAGGCCATTTCGGCTTTGATGTCAATCGCAAGATTCCTATAAAAATTCATCTGACAAATGGAAATGGCGCTGAACGCCCCTTTGTCAGGTCTATCCTTACAAAAGGCCAAACAGGAATCATGGATCGGGGGTATCAATCACATAAGGATTTTGATCTTCTTCAGGATGAAAAAAAACATTTTGTTTGCCGCATCAAAGCGAAAACAACAAGAACTATTATCAAAGAGCAGCCTGTTGATCCCGACAGCTATATTTTTTATGATGCTGTGGTTCTTCTTGGCACTCCTGGGGTAAACCAGACCAGAAAGCCGGTTCGACTGGTTGGTTATAAAATTGCCGGTGTCAAATATTTTGTGGCAACTGATCGTTATGATCTTACAGCCGAGCAGGTTGCAACCGTTTATAAGCTTAGATGGGATATCGAAACTTTTTTCAAATGGTGGAAGAAACATTTAAAAGTGTACCACTTGATTGCTCACAGTAGATATGGCCTGATGGTTCAAATCCTTGCGGGGTTAATAACCTACCTGCTTATGGCCATATACTGCCATGAACAGTTTAATGAACCTGTATCAATAAAGAGGATTCGTCAGCTTAGAAATACCATCCAGAACGAATTACGTACTGACGAAAAAAACGTATGGTCTAATAATCTGATTATCAAAGAGCAAATGCTATATGCAAAAACTTAACCGGACACTACTGGTTTTCAGAGACACTTTTTAATCACCTGCATTGTTTTGTAGGGACTACCCGATTGTTCGATATCCTTCTATCGATAATTTTGTAATGCGATTTTTTTTGCCGATTCTTAAGATCAAAGATGATCCGTTTAAGATCATATTCATGTTTCTCCACATAAGCATCCCTATTGCGCCATACTTCGGATATTATCTCGTCTTTATAAATCATTAGATACCTCTATCAACAATTCTAATGGTGTGCAGATTTCAGGGCAAATGTAACCAAAATCCGCGCAAACTTTTCGTATAACAGGCTTCTTTGTCGCATTGTTAATGTGCCTGCAATTCCAAGTTAAAAAATAATCCATTTTTTGCACCGCTGCAACAGCAATATGGATTGCATCGGCTTTTGCAGTAGCTGGCACAGCACGATTTTCAATTAATTTGCTCGCAAGGTCCTCTACCTCATCGTCTATCAAGAGTTCATGAATATCCTTCAACGAATACAATCGACGTTCAGCAGCCTCAGGGTTGCCTGATGAAGCCTCGGCAACAACAAGTTCTGATGTATAAAGATCATAATTCTGTCGGCACTCATCCCACCATTGAGCTGTAATTTGCTGCCATCCAGCTACTATCAAATCCCGGCTTGGCCGGCCGGTTAAATAACTTGGAATCGAAGTTTCGATGTAGACACAACTTTTCATTTGCTTTACACACCTGTATTTTAGGTTGAAATTAAAGGCTACTATAGTACTCCTCATATGACTTGATACCATCTCTAATAATATATAGGTCAAAGAGTATCAAGTCATATTAGGAGTACTATAACTTAAAGTGGGACACTTCTCGCCATTTTGGCTCTATGGCAATTCCAAAATCAAGCAAAAATTGAGGAGTTGCTAACTGGTTGAATTTATAGGCTGTCCCGCCTTAGTTGGTAGCCAAATCGAACGTCGCTAATCAGCCGCGCGGTTTTTTGCGTCGGCTGAATTAGCCTTGTTGGATTTTTTTTCTAATCGATTCACAATTATCCGAAAAACTGATCAACCTTTTTTTCAACGTTGCCAACATAGGCTCGGAATATTTGCATTTCCTCCTTGGAAACATTGTTAGCATGTGCATCTTTACGCATTGTATTGATTTTGTTTAAATTGCCGATAATTTCATTTTTATCTGGGCCAAGGATATTTTTAAAGCAGTCCCAATATTTTGAAATCATCTTTGGTAGATCAGAAAACAGTATTTTAGATTTGTTACCATCAAACAGCTCTGAAAAAGAAAGGGAGTTGTTTTTTGTCTTACGTGGTTTTCCTAACAAATCTAAAACCTTTCTATGAGCAATGGAAGAACCGAAATGAGCCTGAAGTTGCATCCGGCAAAGCGAACGAAGCCTTGGTTCTAAAACATTTCTTCTTTCGGATATCTCCGCCCACATTTCGCTTTGAGTTTGATTTAACTTTTTATACTTTTGCTTTGATGAAAGGAAATCACGGATTGTTTCAATTCGGAAGGTGTAGTTTCCTTCATTTTGTTCTACAATGCCATAACCTATTAAATGATTAGTATATAAAGGTGAAAGGTCAGCAAACTCTTTAAAGGTTTCAATGTCATCAAGAGAAAGATACTTTAACATTTCATATTCATCATTGAAATGATCATGCAGAACGTTCAGGATCATTTCCATAAAGTGGCTATAGTCCCGAATGAATGTTTTTTTTGCTTTTTCATAAACACTTTTATCAATCCGCACTGGGCGTTCATTTTTAGATATTTTGTTGATGACGCTGCAAACGTGTCTAATTAAATATGGATGCCCACCGAAATCCTCAGTGAGCTTCCCGTAGAGAATTTCATCAAATTTCATGCCCATTATTTTTCCTAATCTACGAACCATCTCTCTTGTTTGTGGAACATCAAATCGAGGTATATATTCAAGCGGAATTTGGCCATAAATTGGATTGTCTTTCCCATGGATACTTTCCGTTTCGACGCAAAGAGGATTTGTGCCTACAATTAAATAGGAAAAAGTTTTTGGCAGTTTCTGAAACAATGAACGTAACGTTTGCCAAAAAAATATAAAATCAAGTTCCGTTGTCCAATGTTCAGAAGGTGATACTCCAGGAGTTATATTTTCAATCTCATCAAAGATTAGAAGAATATTTTTTTCACCTAATTCCTTTGACATTTTTAGTATTATATCCTCAAATATTATAGGGGCTTTAGCTTCGGAATAATTATCCTCTGGCTGTAGCCGAACACTCAGTTTGTGCTGCTTTTTTATTTCTGTAAGTACATAGTTCAGAGCTTTGTTCCACCGGCAGCGATGGAAAGCAGGATTCTGACAGTCTATAAAAACTGATACTCCATTAATTTTATTCAGAGCCCTCTGGATGCCAAAGAGCACAGATGTTTTCCCGGTTTTTCGAAGGCCAAATAACCCTGAAACTTGATTGGATCGATGTCTAGTTACAAAACTGTGAACTAAATCATGTCTACCAAAAAAATATAAATCTTTTTTTAAGGGTGCTTCTGATGCAAAAAGATCCCTTGAAAAAAAATGCTTTTTAAACCTATTCCTGAAAAAAAATGAATCATCGATTTTTTCAATTAATTCTTGGTATGCGAAAGGTACTACTATTTGTGCTTCTTGATCATTTTTTAGTAATTCTGAAAGTTTATATCCAACATCGTCATCTTTGCTGACGATAACGCTACATATACGTTCTATCCTGAGGTTTTGGTGGCGGTTAATCGCGAGAGGGATGGCATCTAATGATCTGGGTTCAAATGGCACATAAGGGCTAAAAGTTAAAACAATTTCACGGTCAAGATTAAACATTTCTTTATACATATCTGTTGGTTTCACGAGAATATATCGATATACACTTTTTCCGACTACTAATTCCTTTCCAATACTTGTAATATAAAATTCTTTACCCAACCGCTCGATAATCAATTCTTCGTCATTTGTATAATATTCAGGAATTAATGCATTCGCATATAGGCCGCATTTTTTTACGCATATATGAAATAATAAAACCTGTATAAAATATATATTTAGTACACATATTACGTTTATTAGCAAACTTTTACACCTATTATGATATTAAAGTAAATATGATGCAAAATAAACAATAAACATAGATTCCGTCATGGTCCAAAAGCAAAATTAATTGAATGCCTAGAAGAGGCATTAATTTTTAAGTCAAAAAAGCGGCAATAATTATGCCAAATTAATAAAAAATATTATTTGCTTATTTATTTAAAGGGGGGGGTATCCACTTTACCCCTTATGTTATCATGGATGTATGGATACTCAAGATTCACATCCTGTTGGCGGAATTGATTATCCACGAACATTGCAAGAATTTGATGAATGGTTTGCAAGCGAAAAGGCCTGTCTTGGCTATTTGGAAACGGGTGCAATATGAAAAAGTTATTTTACCTTCGTTCCCAGGCTCTGCCTTACGCACCAAAAGTCACTAAAATATAATACTTTTTATGGGAAGAAGCAGATATAAATAAAATTATTGAGAGCGGTAAAACATATTTCATAACAAGTAGTGTTATAAACCGGCTTTTTTTGTTTGCCCTGCCCGCGCCAGCCGGAATTGTCATTGATTCGTTGAATTTTCTGCAGCAACAGCAAAGAATCAAAATTCATGCCTAGGTTTTAATGGAGATTCATTTTCATCTTGTTGTAACATCTACAAATATATCCAGTGAAATGAGAAAAAATAAATCATATACAGCAAGATCTATTGTCGCTTGACAGAAAGTCAATGGACCGAAATTTTTCTTGGAGCAGTTAAAGTTTTATAAAAAAAGCATAAAAATGCTGATTGGAACTATAGATTTTCAGATAATTACCTGATTTTAAAATTTGACACAAGGCCAGAGGGAGGTAGGGGGTCAAAATCTTGAACCCCTACTTCGATGACCGATAACGCAGTGAAATTATTTCTGTGGAAATCTATATCAGACCTCGTACTTTTATCAATATTAATTAGACGCTATAACATCTAATAATCTGAATATATTTATAATTAAAGCTATAGTATAAAGCTGTATAAAAATTGGACATTGCAATTTTCATGCCATCGTTTTGTTTAAATTAATTCAATAAGTTAGTGGTAAAATTTATAAAAACATTGTCGAACTCAAATACCGAGGTCTATATATAGAGTATATGTAATCGTTCATGGTTACAAGCGGCATAATTTCCTGTTTATAAATTGAATTTCAGGCCATCAGCGTAAGGCGGGACAGCTACTTTGGTGGATTCGTCGCTTACGCTCCTTAATCCACCCTACGGTTCAAGAGCAACGTAAGTTTGTAGGGTGGATTAAGCGAAGCGAATCCATCGAAACCCGCTGTATTTTTCAACCGTTAACTGTGAACCTATAACCGTGAACGGTTACGAGTATATTTACTATAATCCTGTTAAACGAGGGTATGTTGACAAACCTGGGCATTGGAGATATTCCAGCGGCTGTGGCTATATCGGGTTAAAAGGATTGGTGGCAGTAAAACCGCTGATCTAAAAAAGGCAGAGCCTTGTGGTATGCATTCCCCGGCAGAGCTTGGGAATGAGGGAAAAAATAATGCATTTTAAAAACAAATTGGCATCCTTAAAAAGCCCGGATATTTTAAAGCCGATTCTGGAAAGCAGATAAATGGACAAACGTCAGAATCAATCTTTGTGTCCTGTTGGCATTTATCCTGACTTGGGTTTAAAAACGGTTATATCGGGCTTTAAGACTGGTGTGTTTTATGAGGATTTTTGTTCAAGATTTGTGGTGGAGCTGAGGGGGCTCGAACCCCTGGCCTCATGACTGCCAGTCATGCGCTCTCCCAGCTGAGCTACAGCCCCAATCAATTTAAGGAAGTGACTATCAGAGAGGATAGTATGTGTCAATATCTATTTGTACTACTGCCATTGAATTTTTGGAATTTAAAAGAACTTTACACTTTTTTTTAAACAAACCCATCTGTGTTTATCTGTGTGCATTTGTGTCCCATTGCTGTTTTAAAAAAGAATTCCGGCATACCCTACAAAACTGTCGTCCGGTCTTTTGTCATAACTGGTAGCATATGCTGCCAGTTCGGTTTTTTTAACGCCGAGTTGGCGTGCAGCAGAAATAGTTGCGGCTACGGCTCCTGAGCAGCATGCATTGTGATTTTTTTTAGCCTCATTTAGTATTTTTTCCGGGTTCATTGACAGAACAGCGTCGATAAAGATGCGATCATTTTTATTGCGCACCCAGTCTATGGCATCGGGCCCGGTGCCTTTTGGCAAAAAATCGTAGTTGTACCCATAGTGGGTCAGATCTGTAGAGCCGATCAGTTTTACTGAAAGGCCGAGCTTTTGCGCGCTTTTAACAACCTCTCTTCCTATCTCAATGGAACTTTTTGTGGGTGGTACGCCTATGGGAAGAATTTTTACTTTATTAAAAAAGTATTTAATAAAAGGAAGCTGGAGCTCGATTGTATTATCCTGGGAAAAATCAGTCGCTGTTTCTATTTTAAAGGAAAATTTCTTCTCAAGTTTTTTGGCAAGTTCCGCTTCAATCTCTATTTCGCCGAAAGGTGTTTCCCATGTTCCGCCGCTCATAATATAACAGGGAGAGCCAGGGTGCAGGTGCATCCCGAAAATAACAAAAAGATCGGGATGCTTGTCCGCGGAAAGCGCCTGAATCACGCCGCATGCTATGCTGCCGGAAAAATACCATCCTGCATGGGGCACTATTCCGCCCTTTAATTTAATGGCAGAAGTATACTTTACTTTTGCTTCTTTCAGAAATTTATTTATCTCTTTTTCACATTCGGAAGCAGTCTCGGGATACCAGCTTCCGGCAAAAATTGCTTTTCTGGCAGACATGACAGCACCATTTTAGAAATGGGGGATGGTTCCGCAGGAGCGACCACAAGGGGCGCTCCTACTATTTGTTATTTAAATACTTCTGTGCATATTTCGCCCAGAGTGCCCAGATTTTTGCAAACATGGACGCCACAGGCATTAAATGCATCTATTTTAGCCCCTGCCGTGCCTGTTCCGCCGCTGATAATCGCTCCGGCATGTCCCATGCGGCGCCCTGGAGGAGCCGTTAATCCCGCTATGAAACCTACAACAGGTTTAGACATGTTGTTTTTGACGAATTCAGCAGCTTCCTCTTCAGCGGTTCCACCGATTTCACCTACCATGACAACACCTTTGGTCTCATCATCTTTTTCAAAAGCATCGAGTACATCAATGAAATTGGTGCCGTTAATTGGATCTCCGCCTATTCCTATGCATGTTGTTTGACCTATTCCCTGCAGGGTCAACTGATGCACAACCTCGTAGGTAAGGGTTCCGGAACGTGAAAGAACTCCTATAGGTCCGCCGGGTTTGTGCATCGGCCCGGGCATTATTCCTATTTTGCACTCACCCGGAGTAATGATTCCGGGGCAATTAGGTCCTATAAGGCGTGAACTTTTTGTGCCAAGGAAATTTTTGACCTTCATCATGTCCATTATCGGAATGCCTTCTGTAATGGCTATAATAAGGTCGATTCCGGCATCAGCAGCTTCCATAATGGCATCACCTGCAAAAGGCGGCGGTACAAAAATCATGCTGCAATTTGCGCCGGTAGAGGCTATTGCATCTTTAACAGTATTGAAAACAGGGATGTCATCCATTTTCTGGCCGGCTTTACCGGGGGTGACGCCTGCAACTACGTTGGTGCCGTAGATTACGCACTGCTGAGTGTGAAACATCCCTTCCCGGCCTGTTATTCCCTGGACTACCAGACGAGTATCTTTGTTAACGAATATGCTCACTTTTAGTTACCTCCTTTTGCGATCTCAGCTATTTTTTGAGCTGCATCCTTTAAATCGATCGCTGTAATAAGAGTAAGACCAGATTCGTCTAATATTTTTCGGCCCTTCTCAACGTTTGTTCCTTCCATGCGCACAACCACCGGGACGCTAAGCCCCGTCTTTTTTGCCGCCTGCACAACACCTTCAGCCAGCACGTCACATCTCAGGATACCTCCGAAGATATTTATCAGAATCCCTTTTACATTCTTGTCGCTTAAAATAATTTTGAATCCGTTTTCGACCATTTCGGCATCGGCTCCGCCCCCTACGTCAAGAAAATTTGCCGGTTCAGCGCCTGCAATTTTGATAATATCCATGGTTGCCATGGCGAGACCGGCGCCGTTTACCATATTTCCTATATTCCCGCTGCCGCCGAGATTAATATAGTTAAGGTTGTAGTTTGATGCTTCAACTTCAAGGGGATCCTCTTCGTCAAGATCTCTGTATTCAACAACATCTTTATGGCGGAAGAGGCTGTTGCCGTCTACATCCAGCTTTGCGTCGAGAGCTATAACATTATCATCCGCAGTGATCACAAGCGGATTTATTTCAACCAGGGAACAGTCGTAAGTTACAAATAGTTTATATAATTTATTGAGCATGGCGCTGAACTGCTTCATCACGGGAGGCGTCATGTTCAGCCCAAAAGCCGCTTCGCGGCAATGGTAGGCCTGTATGCCCTGAAGGGGATCGATGTAAACCTTGATTATCTTCTCCGGGGTGCTGGCAGCCACTTCTTCAATGTCCATGCCCCCGGCTTCGCTTGCCATTATAACTATCTTGGCGGTATCACGGTCAGGGATGAAACTGAGATACAGCTCCTTGGCAATATTAAGCCCCTGTTCAACAAGAACCTTTTTGACAAGTTTACCTTCCGGCCCTGTCTGGTGGGTAACAAGAGTCATGCCTATTATTTCATCGGCAAGTTTTCCGACCTCTTCATTAGACTGGGCAAGTTTAACTCCCCCTCCTTTCCCGCGGCCGCCGGCATGAATCTGTGCTTTGACAATAACAGGATAACCACCCAGCGTTTCGGCTGTTGTCATTGCTTCATCCGGGCTGAAAGCCACATTGCCTTTGGGTACGGCAATATCGAACTTTCTAAACAACTCCTTTGCCTGGTACTCATGAATTTTCATAGATATAATATCTCCTTTAATATTATTTTATTACACAAAGCATATCGCCTTTTGCAACATTATCGCCGGTTTCACAGTTTATAGATGCAAGTGTACCGCTTATCGGAGAGGGTAGAGCGTTTTCCATCTTCATAGCTTCCAGTATTAGCACAGTCTCTCCTTTTTCCACTGAATCGCCTACCTGTTTTTCAAAGCCTATGACAAGGCCGGGCATCGGAGCCTCTAATGGAGTCCCATCAACAGTCACTGCTTCAGGCTCTTCTGCTTCAGGAGCGGCCGCTGGCGCAGCCGCCGGAGCAACCGCTGGCGCAGCCGCCGGCGCAGCCGGAGCAGCAGCAGCCGGCATAGGAGGGGGAAAAGCCTGCATTTGAGGCGGATAACTTACTACCGGGGCTCCACCTGGTTCATCGACTTTAACCTCAAAGTATTCATCCTCTACAAAAACATTGAATGTCCGCGTATCTTTACCTTGCGGAGGAGCTGGTTTTTCAATCTTTTCAACCAGTTTTCCGGCTTTGGCTTTGGCGATAAGTTCCTCTTCTGCCTTGACCTGTTCCATTGTCCTTGGTTTTACTTCCTCCGGAGGCTCCTCTTTGCCATATTTCCATTCCAGAAATTTTTTGCCTGTTACAGGATAAATAGCGTAAAGAATTTCATCGTCAATATCTTTTGCAAGACCTTTTACATCTTCCTTTGCTTTAGCGAGTTCAGGTTCTATTACCTCAGCCGGCCTGCAGGTAATAGGCTTTTCTCCCCTTGGGTATCCTTTAAGCGCTTTTTTCTGAACCTTGGTGTCTATCGGGACCGCGGTTTTGCCGTAAAGCCCGTAGCAGAGATCTTTTACCTGGCCGGTTATCATTTTGTAACGTTCTTTTTCATCATCAAAGAGAACATTATTGACTGTCTGGATACCGACTATCTGGCTGGTTGGCGTGACAAGGGGTATCTGTCCCAGTTCTTTGCGTACTCTAGGTAATTCCTCAAAAACAGCATCTATTTTGTCGAGAGCGTCCATTTCACGCAACTGATTTACCAGGTTGGAAAGCATGCCGCCTGGTGTCTGGTGGAGCAGCACATTAATGTCTATGATGGAAAGTTTGGTTTCATCCAGCAGGTGCCTGTATTTCGGCACAACATCTCTTTCGAGGATTTCATTGATCTTTGCCAGTTGTTTGATGTTAAAACCGGTGTCCCTGTTTGTGCCCAGGAGTGTCATTACCAGGGGTTCTATAGCCGGATGTGAGGTGCGATAAGCATAGGGGCACATACAAGTGTCAAGGATATCCACGCCCGCCTCTATAGCCTTGAGCTGGGACATGGAGGCCATACCGGATGTGAAGTGGCTGTGAAGATGAATCGGTACGGATATACTCTTCTTTAGCGCTGCTATAATTGCATAAGCGTCATAAGGAGCGATAATGCCGGCCATATCCTTGATGCAGACGCTGTCCGCTCCCATCTTTTCCAGATCTTTGCCTTTTTTAATGTAATAATCGAGGTTATAAACATCTCCGCCAAGCCTTGGTTCGGTCATTGAATAGCATATACAGCCCTGGAAGTGTTTTCCGCATTTTTTTATAATCGGAACTACTGTTTCAAAATTTCGGTAATCATTCAACGCGTCAAAGGTTCTGAAAATATCCATACCGTTTGTTGCAGCTCGTTCAACAAAGGCCTCAGCGACATCATCGGCATAGTTTCTGTAGCCAACCAGGTTTTGTGCCCTGAGAAGCATTGAAAAAGGGGTTTTCTTGATATATCTTTTTAAAGTCCGTATTCTTTCCCATGGATCTTCATTTAAGAAACGGTGCATTGTATCGAATGTGGCGCCGCCCCAGGTTTCCAGAGCCCAGAAACCTACCTCGTCCATAAGCTCGGCAACAGGAATCATATCTTCAGTCCGACCTCTTGTGGCAAACAGGGACTGGTGCCCGTCACGGAAAGTCAGATCCATAATTTTTACCGGGTTTTTTGCTTTTGGTCTGTCTTTGTTGTATTCAATTTTTGTTGTTTTCAGCTGACTATGATCGTCCATATTTAAGTTCTCCCTTTAAAATAATAAAGATATTCTGCAAGTATAGACTTTAAGATAATAATTTTTATCTTAACCTGTGCAAAGCTTTCAACTGCATAAGGTTGCGTAACTGCATCTGCGCATGCCGGCCGCTTATACCCCACGATCTAATGGGAGCCGGAGCCGGGTCAGGTTGAGCGAATACGCCGTACATGGAACCACCTTCTTCCCCGGTCTTAATATAATTAACTACCGCGGCAAGAGCAGCGGCAATTTTTTTTTTGTTTTTCATGTTATCTCCGTTGGATCAAAAATTAATCATATGTCGATAGAAAGCGCCGCCGGATTACATCGTTCCTGAACGAAAACTGCTAATTTTCCCAATTTCTGCGTCAGTCAAAAATTTTAATCCTCAAAATACTTAATGTATTCCTGCGGTTAAAATTTTTGCCTTCCTTGAACTTGAAAAAAATTTCTAGTTTTCGATCGGGCACTACATAGGAATATTGCCGTGTTTTTTAGGCGGCCTCATCTCGCGTTTGGTGCACATGATTTCTAACGCGTCTATGAGGCGGGTTCTGGTTTCAGCCGGCTCGATTACCGCATCTACATGCCCGCTATTAGCAGCGCAGTAGGGATTGGAAAAAAGATCCTCGTACTCCTTGATTTTCTCTTTGCGTTTTGCAACCGGATCATCTGCTGCTTTAATCTCTTTGGCATGGATAACATTTGCCGCTCCTTCGGCCCCCATTACGGCTATCTGGGCACTGGGCCAGGCAAAGACCATGTCCGCCCCCTGGTGTTTGGAACACATGGCAAGATAAGAGCCGCCGTAATCCTTGCGTGTCACCAGCAGAAGTTTGGGTACTGTAGCTTCGGAATAACACCATAGCAGCTTTGCGCCGTGACGGATAATTCCTCCATATTCCTGATCGCTTCCCGGCAGATAACCAGGTACATCCGCAATTGTAAGCAAAGGGATATTAAAAGCGTCACAAAAGCGTATGAACCGTGTAGCCTTGTCCGAAGCATTAACATCGAGGCATCCTGCCAGAAATTTGGGCTGGTTGGCGATAATACCAATGCTTCTGCCGTTGAGCCTGGCAAAACAGACTATTATATTTTTGGCATAGTGCTTATGGGGTTCAAAAAATTCACCGTTATCTACAATCGAAGCAATCACATCTTTCATCTCATAGGTTTTGTTGGGATTATCAGGAATTATAGTATTCAGTTTCGGATCGGTCCGTTTGGGATCATCTCCTGTATCGACAACAGGAGGGTCGTCCATGTTGCTTGAAGGAAGATATGAGAGCAGTTTCTTGATCTGTTCTATGGCATCTTTGTCATCTTCGCAAGCAAACTGTGCTACTCCGCTCTTGGTATTGTGGGTCATGGCTCCGCCCAGATCCTCAAAGGATATATCTTCACCGGTTACTGTTTTGATAACCGCAGGGCCGGTAATGAACATGTAGCTTGTTTTCTTGACCATAAAGACATAGTCGGTCATGGCGGGAGAATATACGGCGCCCCCTGCGGTTGGGCCCATGACTGCCGAAATCTGCGGAATTGTGCCCGACGCGGCCGAGTTACGGAAGAAAATGTCGCCGTAACCGGAAAGAGAATCGACTCCTTCCTGAATTCTTGCTCCCCCGGAATCATTAATACCGACAAAAGGGACACCGGCTTTTAAAGCCAGATCCATAACTTTGCAGATCTTTTTTGCATGCATTTCACCAAGGCTTCCGGCTCTTGAGGTAAAATCCTGGGAATATGCAAAAATCGGCCTTCCATTTACAAGGCCATGCCCGGTTATGACGCCTTCGGCGGGGATATCGACATTCTCCATCCCGAAATTTGTGCAGTGGTGCTTGACAAACATATCGATCTCACGGAATGTGCCGGGATCGAAAAGAGAATCTAGCCTCTCCCTTGCAGTCAGCTTTCCTTGTTTATGGTGCTTTGCAACTGCTTTTTCACCGCCCATTTGCATGATCGCTTTTTCAAGTTCTTTAAATTTCTTAATTTTATCTTCCACTATACCCATTATCTTATTTCCTTTCCTTAGTTAGTGCCCATTCACCAAAGATAGCAACCTGTCTGCAGCAACAGTCGGTGCCAGCGAGCCATTCCCCACGCCCATTTTTATCCCGGGTAAGGCTTTTTTTACTTCAGGATTTTTATGAAATTTTTCTTTAAGTCCCTCCTCAATCAGGGACCGCATCCAGTCAATAGACTGTTTCTTACGATTTGCTTGAAATTCACCTGTAGCGGTAAACTTTTTGCGGTGTTCTAAAACGGTACCCCAGATTTCGTCTATGCCGGTCATTTCAATGGCGCTGCAATTCAATACCGGAGGCGACCATGTTAACGAGGCCGGCCTTAAAAGGTGAAGGGCTGTTTCATACTCTTTTCTGGCCATCCTGGCTTTTTGCACATTGTCCCCATCTGTCTTATTAATGGCCAACGCGTCGGCTATCTCCAAAACGCCTTTTTTCATACCCTGGAGTTCATCGCCTGCTCCTGCAATCATAAGAACCAGAAAAAAATCGACCATGGAAGCTACTGTTGTTTCAGACTGACCCACCCCGACTGTTTCAACAATAATTACATCAAAACCGGCCGCTTCACAGACCAGCATCGTTTCCCTGGTTTTTCTGGCGACTCCTCCAAGGGTTCCTCCGGAAGGTGAGGGTCTGATGAATGCATTGGCAGCAACCGAAAGCTTTTCCATACGGGTCTTGTCGGCCAGAATACTTCCTCCGCCCCTTGTGCTGGAAGGATCCACCGCAAGCACGGCAACGCTGAGGCCTTTTTTCAGCAAAAGCATGCCGAGACTTTCTATGAATGTACTTTTTCCGGCGCCCGGCACCCCTGTGATACCAAGCCGAACGGCTTTCCCTGTATGCGGAAGGAGTTTGTTGATTATGTTCCTTGCCAGCTCCTGATGAGCCGGCAGGGAACTTTCAATCAGTGTAATGGTTTTTGCAAGTAGGCGATTGTTCCGGTCGATGACTCCATGAATATAATCCTGGGAATCTTTGGGTGTCATCCGGTATTCTCAATAGCATTGAGGACATGATTAACAGACTCCGTAATTGCGGTGCCCGGGCCGAATATGCCGACTGCACCGGCATTATAGAGGAAATCATAATCCCCCGGAGGGATAACCCCGCCTACAACGACCTTGATATTCTCTGCATTTTCGTTTTTAAGAGCTTCAATAAGCTGTGGTATAAGAGTCTTGTGGCCTGCCGCCAGGCTTGAAGATCCCACAATATGCACATCGTTCTCCACGGCCATTTTGGCGGCTTCTTCGGGAGTTTGGAACATGGGGCTTATATCCACATCAAAGCCAAGGTCCGCATAGGCTGTTGCAATAACCTTTATTCCCCGGTCATGTCCGTCCTGTCCCATTTTGGTAACCAGTATTCTCGGCCTTCTTCCCTCTCTTTCCATAAATTGTTTTGTTCTTTTTTGTATGGAGGCAATTGTCTCATCATCCCCATACTCGGAAGCATAAGCTCCTGATATACACTGTGTTGTTGCCACATATCTTCCGAAAACTTTTTCCATGGCATCCGAGATTTCGCCAACGGTCGCGCGCGCCCTTGCAGCTTCAATGCAAACTTCAAGCAGGTTGCCGTCCGACCCGGCGCAATTTGTAATCGCTTCCAGGAGATTTTCAACATTTTTGGAATTCCGTTTCGCTTTTATTTCCTTGAGCATGGCGATCTGCTCTTCGCGAACTGTGTTCGAGACCTCAAGCACATCCAGGGAATCCTCTTTTTCCAGTTTATATTTGTTGACCCCTACGATAACATCCTTGCCCATATCGATTCTGGCCTGTTTGCGGGCCGCAGACTCTTCGATTCTCATTTTGGGCATTCCCGACTCAATCGCCTTGGCCATTCCGCCGAGTTCTTCGATTTCAGACATGATCTTTCTGACTTCTTCGATGATCCCGTTTGTAAGAGCTTCTACATAATAAGAACCTCCCATGGGATCGACAACATGACATATCTGTGATTCTTCCTGTACGATGATCTGTGTATTTCTGGCTATTCTGGCTGAAAAATCGGTTGGGAGACCGACCGCTTCATCAAATGAGTTGGTATGCAATGACTGGGTCCCGCCAAGGGTGGCGGACATACATTCAAGTGTTGTGCGTATGATGTTATTGTATGGATCCTGTTCAGTAAGGCTCCAGCCAGAGGTCTGGCAGTGGGTTCTCAGCATGGCTGATTTAGGGTTTTTGGGGTTGAATTTTGATATGATCTCATGCCACAGGAAGCGGGCGGCTCTTAACATGGCGATGTCCATGAAAAAATTCATTCCTATTCCGAAGAAGAATGAAAGACGCGGGGCAAAAGTATCAATATCAAGCCCGGCGCCTATGGCGGCCCGGGCATATTCAAGTCCGTCGGCCAGGGTGAAGGCCGTTTGTAGCACCGAATTGGCTCCGGCCTCCATCATGTGATAACCGCTTATGCTTACCGTATTATATTTAGGCATGTTTTTTGAACAGTACCCTATAATATCCGAAACAATCCGCATTGAAGGTATGGGTGGATATATATATGTGTTGCGTGTAAGGTATTCTTTCAGGATATCGTTTTGTATGGTTCCGGCCAGTTTTTCCTGACCCACGCCCTGTTCTTCAGCCGCCACGATATAACCGGCAAGGATCGGTAGAACCGCCCCGTTCATGGTCATGGAGACTGACATTTTGTCAAGTGGAATCTGGTCGAAAAGAATCTTCATATCCTCAATTGAATCGACAGCGACTCCTGCTTTGCCGATATCACCTACCACCCTGGGATGGTCTGAATCGTATCCCCTGTGGGTTGCCAGATCAAATGCTATGGAAAGGCCCTTTTGTCCGGCCGCCAGATTTCTCCTGTAAAACTCGTTTGACTCCCTGGCCGTGGAAAAACCGGCATACTGACGTATCGTCCAGGGTCTGCCCGCATACATGGTGGCTTTGGGCCCCCGGGTATACGGCGGCATGCCGGGGAGACTGTTCACACATTCAAGCTCTTCAATATCTTCCGCTGTATAAATGGGCTTTACCTTAATTCCCTCCGGGGTGTCCCAGTCAAGGGATTCAAGAGATTTGCCTCTTAATTCTTTTTCAGCTGTTTCCAGCCATTTCTGTTTGTCTTTATGTTCCGACATAATAAGGTGCTCCAATAACAATGAAAAAATATAATTTTATAATATGTTAGCATGTTACAGATTTATTATAAATATTATATAACAAAATATTTTAATATAAAATTCTGTAAGAGTCAATAAATTTGTATGTTTGAAAAACTGCACTTAGGGATTAATCCCTTTCGCACAGTTCAACCAAAACTCCGTTTGTGGCTTTGGGGTGTAAAAATGCCATTCTGGCGCCGCCGGCCCCGATTCTCGCTTTCTGATCTATAAGTTTTATACCTTTTTCTTTAAGTTCGTCCAGAGCTGCGTCAATATTTTTGACTCGGAAAGCAACATGTTGTATGCCTACTCCCTTTTTTTCTATATATTTTGCTATCGGCCCGTCCGGGGAGGTGGACTCCAGTAGTTCCACTTCACTTTCGCCGATTGGGAGAAAGGCGGTGAGCACTTTCTGTGTTTCAACTATTTCTGTGGCTTCGATATCGAGTCCAAGCACGTCAGTCCAGAAGTTTTTACCTTCCTCTATGCTATTTACGGCAATTCCGAGATGATCGATTTTTTCTATTTTCATTTTACTACTGCTCCTTAGTTTATAGTTGTTAACCGTTATGCCACTTTATAAGTTCCTATTCCGATTATTTTTTTATCTGTTGATTTTTTCAATTGCTCTTCTGAATCCGGGCATGGAATTGATAATTGTTTTATCATCCACGCAAAAGGCTATTCTGAAGTGACCGGGTCCTTCAAAGCCGCTGCCCGGGACTGTAAGAATTCTCTCTTTCTGAAGTTCGGTAATGAATTCAACATCATCAGGAATGGGCGTTTTGGGGAAAAGGTAAAACGCTCCCGGGGGGGGTATAAAGTCGTATCCGCAGTCGGCAAGCCCTTCGCATAGAAGTTTTCTTTTTCCGGCATATTCTGAGATGTCGACGCTGATTCCCTGTATTTCCGCAACCACTCGCTGCATAAGAGCGGGCGCATTTACAAAGCCGAGGATCCTGTTTGCCAGGGTCATTCCCTCAACAAGATCCATATTATGATCAGCATCCGGATTAACAGCAATAAAGCCTATGCGCTCACCGGGTATGGAAATATCTTTTGAATATGAAGTGACCATTATGCTGTTGTTGCAGCATTTAAAAATAGAGGGGACTTTAAAATCATCATATACGATCTTTCTGTATGGTTCATCTGAAATAAGATAAATGTTGGTGTTCATCTTTTTTTCGGCCTCTTTTAAAAGAGTTCCGAGCTCAGCAAGGCTTGCTTCCGAATATATTTGACCGGTGGGATTGTTCGGAGAATTAATTATAACAGCCCTTGTTTTTTTTGTAATTGCATCAGCTATGGCGTTTACATTCAGGGTAAAATCCTGATTTGTCGGCGCCGTTTTAAGTATACCTCCATGGTTGCTTGCATAAAAACCGTACTCGACAAAATATGGGGCAGGGGTGATTACCTCATCTCCGGCATCAAGTATCGCTTTCAGTATAACATTCAGAGCTCCGGCAGCTCCGCAGGTCATTATAATATCATCTCCGGTGATGTTTATTTGGTGCTCTTTTGATATGAATGCGGCAATTGAATTTCTAACATGGGGATATCCTGCATTGGGCATATAAGCGTGATCACCATGGCCGGAAATATGCACAATGTTTTTTAGCCTTTCCAGGAATTCTTCCGGGGGATCCAGATTTGGATTGCCCAGGCTGAAATCGTAAACATTTTCCGGCCCATGTATTTTTTTCAGACGGGCTCCCTCTTCGAACATTTTTCGTATCCATGAAGATTGATGCAGAATAGCCTTAATATTTTTTGAAATTGTCATTGATTTTTTTTTCTTTATGTTTTTATAGGTGACATTTTTGATAAGATAAATTATAAAAATATAGACTTACCCTTTAAACCCCAAACAAAACAAGCCCGCTAATAATTAACGAGCTTGTTATGAAAACAAATAATATCAAGTGGTTATTTAGAGATGCCTTCAGCAATATCTTCAATATCTTTAAAGTAGGAGGTGGATAAATTTTCAAAACTTCTAATAACTGTTTTAAACAACTCTTCCCTTTCCTTGAGTTCAGGCTCTTTCTGGTTTACAATACAGAAACTGTTTTTTGCAGTATAATAAGCATTTAAAAGGTTTGATACTATGTTCATTGTCATTAAACGTTTTTCATCCATTCGCTTACCTCCTGAGTTAAAGGTCAATTAAATTAACATATATTTTAATACAATTGTTATGGTATTGGTTTGCGGTTGTCAAGCCAAATATTAATTGTAAAACATCAGGGTTGATTGTAAAATAGAAAAAATGTTTTAAAAAATAAACCGATTTGTATTTATCTGTGTCCCATTGTTGTTTTAAAAGTGTCAACGACAAATGAAAGACGCCAAAAAATACATAAAATTGTATACTGGTTAGCCGGAAAAACGAGAGAATTACTCTTTTGAGCAAGTCTCAATCTATCGTCAGGTGGTGAGTTGTGAAGAAGATAGTTTTTATACATTATCATTTAAGAACAGGAGGTGTGACAACCGTTTTAAGGCAGCAGATAGAAGCCCTTAAAGATGTATGCCAAATGCTGCTTTTAACTGGTGAGCCGCCTGAAATATCATTTTCTGTTGAGGTAGTCCATATCCCTGGGTTAGGTTATTTTGACGGGTCGTCGGATCAGGGTTTTAAGCCCGAAGAGGTCGCGGAATCTGTTATTAGGGCTGTTAAATACAAGTTTAAGGGCAAGTGTGATCTAATCCATGTTCATAATCCGGTTCTTGCCAAAAACGTTAATTTTTTAAGTATATTAAGGCATCTGCAGAAGAAAGGCATAAGACTCTTTCTCCATGTACATGATTTTGCCGAAGACGGCAGACCTTTATTTTATTATAAGAAAGACGAGTATCCGGCGGATTCTCATTATGGTGTGATTAATTCGCGTGATTATGAAATATTGTCAGGGGCCGGCTTGAAAAAAGAGGGACTTCATTTAATCCCCAATATTGTCGACTGCTTTGGGGGTTGCCTTCCTGAAGTTGCAGCAAGCAATATTGCGCTATATCCCGTGCGGGGCATCAGGAGAAAAAATATCGGAGAGGCGATACTCCTGTCGATATTCTTTAAACATAATGAAAACCTCGCTGTTACACTTCCTCCTGCCAGCCCTTTGGATGTTGAGAGCTATTCAGGCTGGAAGGATTTTGTAAGAGAAAACAGGTTGAATGTGCAGTTCGAAGCCGGGTTGCAAAAGAGTTTTCCGGAACTGGTGCAGTCGGCAAGATTTATCATAACAACCAGCATCACCGAAGGTTTCGGCTTTTCTTTTCTTGAACCATGGATGTCAAAAAAAGTCGTGTGGGGAAGAAAGCTGCCTGGCATATGTGATGGTTTTGAGGATAACGGGATAGATCTGGGACATCTTTACACCAAACTGCTTGTTCCTGTAAACTGGATCGGCAGAAAAAATCTGTACCGAAGGTTCAAGGCGGCCATGATGAAAAATATCAACATATACAAGAGCAGGATATATAGTGAAAAGGTGGCGGAATCCTGTGAAAAAATAGTTGAAAACGAGAATATAGATTTCGGGTTGCTTGATGAATCTTTTCAAAAAGATATAATACGTCGTGTTTTGACGGACAGGAAGGATGCGGAGAGATTATTGCTGTTGAATCCTTATATGGCCATTCCGGGAGATTTGCCTGATGATAAGCGGCTTTTAAAGAACAATCTGAAGGTGGTTAAAGAGCGCTATAATATTGCAGCATATAAAGAAAATCTTTTGAAGATATATTCGACTGTTGTAAAAAGCAGGGTGCGTCAGAGGATAAATAGGGATTTTCTTCTCAAAAGTTTTTTAAACCCTGAAGAATTAAGCCTTTTAAAATGGGGTGACTATGTTGAATAAAGAGACGGTATTAAATTATATATCACCGCTCTTACCCGTACCCACATATTTAACCCCGAGCGGAAGGATAGAGCATAAAATTCGTTGCTTCATGTTTGATATTTACGGCACCCTTTTTATCAGCGGGGCAGGGGATATAAGTATTTCACAGGAAAAACCGGTAAAGATGCCGGGGCTTGAGCGGATGCTGAATCAATTTGGAATAGAAAAAAAACCGGAAGCCCTTCGCAAAGATCTTTTCCGTGAAATTGAAAAAAGACATGCAGAATCAAGAAGCAAGGGCGTCGATTATCCTGAGGTTGAGGTAGACCGTGTCTGGATGAATGTTCTGATGAATATTTTGGGGAAGAGTAATCATGGGGAGGATCAACAATCCAAGACCAGGCAATCCAAGATCAGGCAATTCGCGGAATTGTTTGAGCTTATAGTCAATCCTGTATATCCGATGCCTGACCTGGGAGAACTCCTTACAGCATGTAAAGATTCCGGAATTCTGATGGGTATTATTTCGAACGCCCAGTTTTATACACCCTACCTGTTTAACCGGTTTTTCGATTCCGATCCGGAAGGTCTGGGATTTCACCCCGACCTCACCATATACTCATACAGATTCGGATGTGCAAAACCTTCACTATGTCTTTTTCAAACTGCTGCCGCAAGGCTTAAAAGTATGGGAATTGCCGAAGAGTCGGTTCTTTATGTGGGTAATGATATGCTGAATGATATAATGCCAGCAAAAAAAACTGGTTTTAAAACAGCCCTGTTTGCGGGGGATAAAAGATCTCTGAGGCTAAGAAAAGATGAGCCGTTATGCAAAAATATAAAAGCGGATCTTGTGATTACGGATCTTGCTCAATTAATTGATTATATATGCTATCCAAATGATCTAATCAAATTCTATGGAAACCCTAAGCCAAAAGATTGATATATCCGGATTGATCGCCTGCAACGGCTGTGATCTGCTGCTTGAACAGGTTGAAGTTGAGCCGGGGCTTGCTCTATTCTGTCCAAGATGCGGAAAAAAACTTCAGACCCCCAAAAAGAATTCCGTTGACAAAACACTTGCTCTCAGCATTACTGCTCTTCTGCTTTATATGCCGGCCGCTTTCATGCCTCTGATGACTCTCGACACCCTGGGATTTAAAGAGAGCGGCTCCATCGTTGACGGGGTTGTACGGCTTTATGATAAGGGCTATCTATTTGTATCTCTGCTGGTCTTATTGACAAGCCTCCTGTTTCCGCTGATCAAGCTTTCACTCCTTTTTGTTGTTTCCCTGAGCCTTAAGTTGAAGCGCTATCCGGACACTCTTCCTTTGCTGATGCGATCTTTTCACTACCTCGATGAATGGGGGATGCTTGAAGTATATCTGATAGGTATTCTGGTGACACTTATCAAAATGTATCATCTGGCGAATATCCATTATGATCTCGGCTTTTTTTGCTTTGTCGGCCTTTTGTTTGCCACCCTCTGTTCTTCGACAGCCATGGATGAACACCTTTTTTGGGATCTTATTGAGAGAAAAGGGGAAATTTGAAATTTATGGCCAATACCAATCGTCATATTACCGCCCTGGAAGCTGGACTTGCTCTGTGCCGTGATTGCGGCAAACTTCTTCCAATCAATGGGCAGCATGGGGTAAAATCCGGGTTCTGCCCGAGATGCGGGGCAAGGATACATCTCCGGAAGCCTGACAGTATGGTTCGAACCTGGGCGCTGATAGTTACTGCGGCTCTTCTCGCTTTTCCTGCTAATCTGCTTCCTGTTATGCGGGTTGATTATCTTGGAGTGCCTGAGGAATCCACCATAATGGACGGGATCATATATTTTTTTCAAGAAGGCTCTTATGCTATCGGTATAATCATCCTGACCGCCAGTATTCTGGTGCCTCTTTTCAAGATAATAGGGATTAGCCTGATACTCCTTTCAATTCATTTTAAATGGAAAACATGGCTCAGACATACGGCTTTGATGTTCAGGGTGATCGAATTTGTCGGGCGCTGGTCAATGATTGATATTTTTGTTATATCGCTTCTCCAGGTACTTGTTAATTTCGGTTATTTAACATCTGTCGAGGTTGCGCCCGCTGCTACCTATTTTGCCGGTGTGGTGCTGGCCACCATGTTTGCTGCGATCACCCTTGACCCGCGTTTAATGTGGGATGCATAAAAATTAAGGAAACTATATGGAAACTCCCATTATAAAAAGAAAAGGAATATCCCCGATCTGGATTCTGCCGCTTATAGCCCTTATTATTGGGGGGTGGCTGCTTTACAAAAGTGTCCGGGACGCCGGCATCACTATTATAGTTCACTTTGAAGATGCTGAAGGCGTTGCTCCCGGCAAGACCAGAGTGATGTACAAGGGGATTCCGGTAGGCACTGTCCGGGAAACAAAAGTCGATCCTGATATGGAAGGAATCAGTCTTTATATTGAGATGGACAGAGGTACCAAAGACGGCCTGGTGGAAGATACCCGATTTTGGCTTGTAAAACCGCAGATCTCAGCGGGTAGAATAAGCGGTCTGCAGACGATTCTTTCCGGCAGCCATATCGAGGCGAGGCGCGGAGTTTCCCAAATTGCATCCAGAGAGTTCAAAGGCCTGTCCGATCCTCCTCCCGTTAGTGGAAATGCTCCTGGCCTGCATATAAAACTGAAGGCTGACGCTCTACATTCCATCCAGAAAGGATCACAAATTTATTATAAAAATATTTCTGTAGGTTCAGTGCAGGAATATGTTTTAAAAAGCGATGAGAGTGTTCTGATTGATGCTTATATCGAACCGGAATATGCTGGTCTTGTTAAAACGGAAACCAGGTTTTGGAATGCCAGCGGTATAACGCTGAAAGGTGATTTTTCCGGATTTAATCTGCACCTGGAGAGTCTGGCCACCTTGATATATGGAGGGATAGGTTTATATACACCGGAATCAAAGATGGACAGCCCATCAGCCCAAAACGGCCGGATTTTTACTTTGTATCCGGATTTTGACGATGCCGGTTTCGGACTTGATATGTCCCTTCAGCTCCCTTCGGCCGAGAGCCTCAGGGCTGGTGTTACCAAGGTGATGTATCGGGGGTTTGAGGTGGGGCAGGTAGCAGAGCTGAAGTTTAATCAAGATGAAAAATGTACTGTTACCGCCGATATTATCATCAATCCCAATGCGGAGTTTATACTAAGGAAAAAAACCAGATTCTGGGTGGTCAGGCCGAGGTTATCAATCAACAAGATTGAAAACCTGGAGACCCTCGTCAGCGGAGCCTATATAGCCTTAGAGGTCGGTAGAGGTGAATTCTGTAATGATTTTACAATACAGGAGCAGCCGGATTCAGAGGAAGCTCTGATGCCGGGCAGCCGGTTTGTACTGGTGTCTGAAAATGCAAAATCTTTTTCACGCGGCGCCCCGGTTCTTTATAAGGAAATGCATGTAGGTGAGATTACTGGTTTTAACCTTGCTCCGGATGGTAATCATGTTCTGGCAGAAATTTTTATTTATGAAAAATACGTTCAGCTTGTCAAATCCAATTCAATATTTTGGAAAATAGGAGGAATAGACGTAAATGCCGGTCTGGACGGGATCAGTGTTAAAACCGGGACAGTAATATCCCTGCTTGCCGGGGGCCTGGCATTTGCCAACCCAACGACCGGGCATAAGGCTGCCTCGGCAGCACATGAAAAAGATTCTTTTATTCTTTATGAAAGTTACCAGGAAGCCATAGATGCCGTTCCTGCCTTGCAGCAGCAAGGATTGATCGTGCACTTGCAAACGTCAACCCTTAAATCAGTTCCGCCCGGTTCACCGGTTCTCTATAAACAGATCGAAGTGGGTAAAATCACAGGGTTCCATCTTGAAAAAAATGGACATAGCATTATTTTTTCTGCTTTTATTCAAAAAAAATATGCTCATCTTCTTAGAACAACATGCAGGTTCTACAATGCAAGCGGGATAGATATTGAAGCCGGATTCTCAGGCGTTCGCCTGAGGACAGGTTCGTTGAAGAGCATCATGGCAGGAGGTGTAGTTTTTTGGGCGCCGTCTGAAGGGAAAAAGGTTAAGGCGGGCCACAGCTTTAAACTTTATGATGATTACCAGACCGCGCTTGACGCGGACAAAACAGAAGTGGTTATCAGGTTTGCCGAACCTCAAGGTCTTAAAAAGGACGTTGAAATAAGGTATCAGGGTATAACAGTAGGTAAAGTAAAAAAGGTACGATACGGCCATGGAATGGAATCGGTTATTGCCGAGGCCCTCGTAGAGAGTGACGCGGCATCCCTTTTTCGTAAGAATACCCGTATCTGGCTTGTAACCCCTGAGTTCAGCCTGTCAGGAGCGAAGCATCTCGACACTCTGATAAATGGCCCGTATATTGCCATAAATCCCGGACGTGGAAGTCGATGTCTGGATCTTGAAGCTCTGGATGGGCCTCCTCTAATGGAAGAGGTCGAGGAAGGATTAAATATTATTCTCGAAACACCCAGACTTGGTTCTCTGGAAAAAGGTTCTCATCTTTATTACCGTCAGGTTCAGGTAGGAAGTGTAACCGGTTACAAACTCTCCCCCACCGCCCGGAAAGTGTGGGTATATGTAAACATCCGCACACCTTACGATGCCCTTGTCCGGAAAAATACCAGGTTCTGGAATGTGAGCGGAGTCAGGGTAGATGCAGGTATCTTTTCAGGAGTGGATATTGATACCGAATCACTTGAGTCGATCATCGCGGGAGGGATTGCCATGGCAACCCCTGAAAACGACAAGGCCGGCAGTCCGGTTTTGGGGGGACACCACTTTATTCTCCATGAAAAAGCGCATAAAAAATGGCTCGCCTGGAAACCTGAGATTCATCTGAAGTAGGGGGCACAATCTAAATTGAGCGATTTTTTACTCGAGCGCACTTAAGGGACGCGCACTTAGGGGGGACGTCCAACGGAAAATGTCTGTGATTTCCAAAACATGCTTACCCAATATGTTCACCTCCTTGACCTTGAAAAGCTTGCATCCAGGGTGTGTGATCTTATGCAGGTTGAGCCAGCCGAACTTTGTGGGAGGTTGGCCTTTTACATTTACAGTTTTGAAATGATGGTTATTGGGGGAAACTGGTGGGCGCTGGTGAAATGTTCACATTTACGGTTCTCATTGGCCTGGGTGAGTCAATCAGTAAAGCGAGGAGAAACAATAGTACAACGATTCTGAAGCCTAAAACTGTAAATATGGAAATATAAAGGGCGTCCCTAAACTCCTCTACCAACATAACAACCGGATAAAATTGTGGTTCGCTTCGTTCTCACAATCTATCTTTATTCGTTAGGTTTTTTCAATCCAACGGAGTCAGGTAACTATATAGTATCCGCTGAATTTCGATAATAACATAGTATATCAGCATTGTTCATATATTAATCATAGAGAATTTTAATCTAAAATTTTAAGCTCATTTGTGGTATTTTAATTGAATTTTGGTAAAAAACGGCAAATTGTTAACACCTATAGACGCACCTCTCCTATCCGCATATTTTTTAAAATCAACTATTTTTGATAAAATCCTTGTTCGGCTTATGCCAGCCCGAGTTTCATCAGTTTTTTTTCTTCAATCTTTTCTCCCATTAGAAGCTGAATAAACTTTTTAAGATTATAAGCGGTTTGACAAAGCAATGACCATATACGGTCTCCTTCAAATCCTCTATAAAGACTGCATCCAAAACCTCTAATATTTTTTGCAATAGCTATGAAACCTTCTGTTGCTGAACGGGCTTTACAGCAAAAACTCTGTTTTTCTTCGGATACATCTTTTTTACGCCCCAAAAAAACGTTACTGATATTGTCTGCAATTTTAAAATTACCATTGCTTCTGTAACCAAGGTCGGTAATAATATTTTCCGGTTCGCCTTTCATCCGTTTTTTGAACTGTTCGAGTGTTCCAGCAAAAAGCGTTTTATCATTTGGATTACCGATAAAATTTTCAATGGTAATCATGAATCCTTCCCTATTGAAAGTCATTTCCATTGTTGTGCCGAATTCACACTTCGGATGCTCTTTTCCTTTTACAATCGGGCGGGCATCCGGTTCATCAATGGATACAATCCGGTTTTTTATCTGTTTTTTACCTTCGAGTTTTTCTAAGGTTTGTGCTTCAAGAATAGTAAGAATAGCAAACATATTGTCAGCTTTTATTTGTTTTTTCTTTGTGGTCTTTAATGATTCAACTTTTTTATCAAATATTTTTAGAGCAGGAATAAATAATATATTAAATTTGAGTAACCATTCCAAACGGTTTTGTTTTTTGTTCAAAAAAAATTCTCGCCATAATTTTTTTACTTCATTATTGTCCCACCACAAGGAGATTTGATGCAAAACGGCAAATTGTTTCATTTTGTCAAAAGCTTTAAAAATTAAATGTACATCATTTGGATAGATAACGTTATTTTTCAATACGCTTGAATCTATCATAGCATTATCACCCTGTATTATCCCAGCTTTGCGTAGAACCTCAAAAACTTCTTTTTCTATAATTTCAACACCTTCTTCACCTATACGTTTTCGAAATACACATATAGAACTCGGATCCAGGCATGTTTGCAATTCCTCATTTGTGATGTTACAAAAATATTGAATATAGTGGTTTTCTTTTATATGCTTAACCATTTGCCTATCACTTAATTGATAGTATTTTATACAAATCAAAATCGCTGTCATCATCCTGAGAGATTTTCCAAAAGCACCCTGACTGGTGTTATAAAATTTACACAACTTTGTAATCATTTTTTGCCATGGAATTATCCCACGGATAATAACCAATTCCTGAACTGGATTGGTTATATTTGCTTTCACCCATTCATCAGAAAGAACTTCTTCAAAAGTATTTTTTATCATCAGAATACCTCCTATCCTTTTTAGAGTGCTTAAAATACCATTTAGCTGCAATTTAAAAAATGGCATATACTGCTATGGATAGCAAAGCATTTCTTTCATAAAAAAGAAATTCAGCAGATACTATATACAAGAGAGTTCTCACACTCCTGTAGTTTATTGATGAAGTCTTGATGAAATCTGTTAAAATTAATTAATATATCAGCATAATATTGTGTGGTTTCAACACGTTGTTTAAAAATTTCAATAATTTTTTGTGCCTCATCATGAATGCTTAGGTGCAGTTTTTCTAGTTCTTTTACAGATTGGTCAGAAAGACTTTCCGTTAGAAATGTTTTACCCTCTTTATAAAACCATTCTCCAAACATACATTGGTGAGGGGATGGTATTGGTGGAGGAAAAGATATATAGCTTATTTTTTGTAATCTTGACATAACATAGTAAACAAAATCTCTATACCATAAGATATGATCTATAGAGATCATGTGAAGTTTACCCGCTGTACTCCCTGGATAACGAATATCTCTTTTGAGAAAGTCTATAAATTCATCAAGTGGTAACGGTTTACTTATCAAATAGCCTTGTATTATAGTACATCCCATATACTGTAACAGATTATATTGCTGCTTATTATCTACTCCTTCCGCAACAATATCGATTTTCAACAAGTGCGCCATCCTGATAGCTGTTTTAGTGATGAATTTTTTTTTATTGTCGCTTGTGATACCATTTATAAGATTATAATCTAATTTAAGAGTTGAAAATGGGTAATTTGACAAAACGTTTAGTGACGAATAACCTGTCCCAAAATCATCCATAGCAACCCCAACACCAATATCAACGATTCTATTCAGATTGTTCTTAACTGATGGTTTCGACTTGATTAGTTTTGATTCTGTTATTTCTAATTCCAGGCTGCTTGGAGTTAACCTTTTTTCTTTAAGCGCATCAATAATCTCTTGCGACAGCTTGTCAGTCTCCAAGTCATCCGCAGTAACATTAAATGAAACACACAATGGTTTTATTTCGTGAATAAGCTTAATACTACGTTCTAATTTTTTGAATAACTGTAGTGTGATTTCTTTGATTAGACCACTTTCTTCAGCAAGAGGAATAAAAGCACCCGGGGGTATGACTTTTCCATCCGGTTTTATCCATCTAATAAGAGCCTCTGCACCAACAATGTCACCTGTGATTGCTGACACTTTTGGCTGATAAAAATAGTCAAGCTCGTTTTTTTCTAGTGCTTTTTTGATATCTTTTTTTGCTATCATGCGCCTGACCCATTACCCATTTGATTTCAATTTAAGCTATAGATTGTAAGATAATTACCCGATTTTAAAATTTGACATAAGGTCAAAAGTAGGAAGGCGCACGCCAACAACTTCGCCACACGCACAAAGTTGATCTTTTGAAAACAGTTCAACCTGGGCAGTTGATGAACGACCGCACTCTTTTGTTACCCAGCCTCGCAGGGCAAGTTCTCCCATTGGAGTCGGTTTCAGATATTCAATTGTCAATTTTCTGGTTACATACATCACATTCGGTCTGTCTATTACTTCAGGTTTATAATGCAAGATATAATAACCGATGGAAGCCCATATTCCATGACAATCAATTATGGTTGCGATAATACCTCCGTTTACGATTCCTGGAAAAGCAATATGGTATGGCTCGGGCGTAAACCGGCTCACGGCTATATCACCTTCCATGTAACTCTTAAGGTGGAGACCGTGCGGATTATCAGCTCCACACCCAAAACAATCACGACCCGGGGTTTCTCCCGGAATAATGTCCTGCATCGGTTTTTTTAAGCTTATCATAATATATTTCCTTGTATGAGGGGCTTGAAGTCTGAGGTGAGTCCACATAGTCTGGGGTGTCCAAAAACTCAGTTTTGTGGCTACTTTTTTTGCTCAACTTTTGGCCCTATCATGAGTGCGATTAATATCTTGGCACATTGTTGGGGTCATGAAATGCAGCATTAAAATTATCTTCCCCAACCAAATCCCGGCATTCTTTGCACTCCTGCCATATCCCTGAATGGCTGTTATTGTAATGAAAATGACAGAGACTCTCGTGCTCGTGATGATATTGGCAATAATCTCCACCTTTTATAGATGCAAAAGAAGTGTCACAGCAAATCCATTGATCACAACATTTTGTTTTTATTAAAGAAACAGAATCGTTTCCACAAAAGCTACAATGTTTGCCAGGGATTATTTTTGCTTGCAATCTATCATATGTCATTCAGGCACCTTCAATATTTTCAGTAAAATTTGCGTAGACCATAACAAAATGCCGTCAATAATTCAAAATATATTTGTTAGCGGCGGTGTAAAAATGTATAATACTCCCCAAAAACTGGACAGTTGTTTAAGGTGTAAAATGAGTATATCCTGATCAACAAAAAGGAGGCTCATCAATGGGTAAAATTCGAAAAAATTACAGTGCATCATTCAAAGCTAAAGTAGCGCTTGAAACGGTTAAAAAGGAAAAGACGATTTCTCAACTATCTAGTGAATATGGAGTTCATTCAAATCAAATAAATCAATGGCGAAAGCGTCTATTAGAAGAATTGCCCGATATATTTTCAAAAAAGCGTCAAAAAAAAGAAAAAGACGCTGAAGAATTCCAGGCGGAGCTTTACCAGCAAATCGGCCAATTAAAGGTCGAATTGGACTGGCTAAAAAAAAAATCTAACCTTCTCAATTGATATAAAGCGTCAATACATTGAGCCGAATCATTCTTTGATACCGGTAATGCGCCAGTGTGATCTTTTGGGAATAAACAGATCAACCTATTACTATCAATCCTGCAAAGATGAGAGCTATAACCTGGCTCTCATGCGATTGATAGACGAAGAATATACCCGATATCCGTTCTACGGTGTTGAAAAAATGACGGCCGTATTAAAGCGACAAGGGCACACTGTTAATCCTAAACGAATAAGACGTTTGATGCGGCTTATGGGACTTGAAGCTATATATCCAAAACCAAATTTGAGCAAAGCATCAAAAGAGCATAAAATTTATCCATACTTGCTGCGAGGCGTTTCCATTGAGCAAGTTGACCAGGTGTGGTCAACGGATATTACCTATATCCGTTTGAATTCAGGTTTTATCTATCTTGTAGCAGTGATAGACTGGTTTAGTCGGTATGTCCTGAGCTACGAATTTTCAACCACATTGGATAAGGATTTTTGTATAAAAGCCTTACAGGGTGCCTTAAAAATTGCAAAACCTAAGATTTTTAACACGGATCAAGGCAGTCAGTTTACCAGTGATGCCTTTACCGGCGTTTTAAAAAAAGCCGATGTGAAGATCAGCATGGACGGCCGGGGCCGTGCTCTGGATAACATTTTCGTAGAGCGCCTTTGGCGTACCGTGAAATATGAACGTGTTTATCTTCACAATTATGAGACCGTCAGGGAGGCTATTCAAAACATTGGAGAATATTTTGGCTTTTACAATAATGAACGACTCCATCAATCTTTGGATTACCAGACCCCGGCAGAGATATATTTTAAAACTTTTCCAGGGTAATTTCAGAACCACTTTGTATAATTAATTAGAATACCATTAAGTCGTATTGATATTATAAAAAATGTTTCCTGCTGCAAACAAGATAAAAGCGTACTATCCAACACATAATCAGTTGGTAGTAGAGTTTATTTGAATATTGCATAACGCTAATCAAATATATAGCGTATTTTTAGGATGATTTTTTGAATAGCGTTACACTTAATTCAACATGCTATATGTTTTGGAGGTAAAAAAATGAGAGGAGGAAAACGTGCAGGGGCTGGTCGAAAAAAGAAACCAGACCATTTGAAACGAGAGCTTGTGACAATTAGATTACCACAGTGGATGATTTCACAGCTCAAGAGGAATGGTCAAATTGGTTATTTAATTGAGAGTCAATTGGCGAAAAAAGATTTTTTGAATTTGCCGGATGATTACGAAATTGATAGTTAAGATCGGACAAATTAAAGGAAGTAACAGGCAAGATTTATCAGCAATGGTGATCAATGTGAGGTTGTAAAAATAATATATTTTGGTGAATGCCCTATTCAACGTGCGGCATAAGTTATAAACATATTAATATTGAATTTTAACAGTATGTTAATGAGATACAAAAAAGTTATAAACATTTTATCAATAAGTTATGAACATTTTAGAATGGTATTATTATTTATTAAATCAATTAGTTAAGTTGTTTATGAACATTTTTATGATAAACAGAAACATATTTTTTTTATTTACTATTATTTTTTTAATTTTCAGGATTATTTATAGCTCAAAAGCGCACCTTAAAAAACCTTGTTTTTTGTCTTGACAATGGGGAGTACCTTATTATGCCATCGGGAAAACATATGAGCGGAAGAACTATAGGTAGATTGGGGCCAACACCTTCTCTATCACGTAAATATTGTCCTTGCTAAGTGCTTTTGGCAAGTTCATCATCAAAAACTTGAACATCGAGTTTAAGTTCATCAACATTAAAGGGAACAAGCGGGCTTAACCGATGATAGTGCCTTCCTTCATGAATCCAGCACAGTGCGTGTCCCTCAGTAAGCTTTTTGAATTGAGGTGCATCATCACTCAAAAGGATGTTAACAACCGGTAGGTTAAGGGTGTTTTTAAAATTGAAGTTTTTGAGCCATTAGTATGTTTTAGCTGTTAGCTTTTAAAATCAAACGGATAGTTCCTTGAGCCAATAGCTAACGGCTAAATGCTAGCAGCTTTTCGAAAATCTTCGTTTCTTGCATAATGTTTAAATATCCGAAATAGTATCTGTTTTTAGTTTTCGTTCAAGCACTAATTAGTTATTTTTTATAGTTTGTGAAGAATATCAAATATTTTATATGTTTATTCTTATGATGGCTCAACTATCCCTTTTTAAAGATATAATAATATTTCATGACCCTTTTTACATAATTTTCGGTCTCTTTTATGGGAGGTATATCATTATATCTGTTTACCCTTTCAGGTCCTGCATTATAAGCGGCTATTGCCAAAGGAAGCTTTCCGTTAAAACGTAAGAGTAGTTTTTTAAAATAACGCGTGCCTCCCATAACATTTTCCCAGGGGTCAAAAGGATCATCAATCTTGAACTCCTTCAGGTTATTCGGCATTATCTGCATAAGACCCAGGGCTCCCGCCCTTGAAACAGCCATTTTGTCAAAGTTTGATTCCGCCTTGATTATGGCTTTAAGCAATGGAAAGGGGATGTCATGTTTTTTTGATGCTTCCGTTATAAGGTGATCATACTTGTCGGTTGAATGATGTTTGTTTGATTTGCGGGGATACTCTTTAATAAAAAGTTTATAGGATGATGATGTTGGAACATTTGTAAAATGAAGCACTCCATCTCTGTCCGTAAACATAAAAATATCCGCTGCGGCAGGGATGGACAGAACGGATATAATCATGAGAACGCAAAGAGATACGGCGCAGATTATTTTTTTATTGTTACGATGCATATATCCGTCTGTTTCCGAGGGTGCAATATGAAAAAGTTATTCGATTATAAGCATTAATTTGTGTAACTTTTTTGTATATATTACCCTGGCTTTTACCACCCATAATGTCCGGCTCGTGACAATTCAAAAGCTTTCAGCATGCTGATGCCGCCATTTCCAATCAGTCCCGGATTTTTGCAAATCATTCGAAGACCTGTTGATATTTTTTTATTTAAAGTAAAATTTTTTATTTTATCGGGTAGATATTTTGTAAATAGGTTTAACTCCTGCTCGGAAAAATTATAGAACGCTGAACGTCCCTTTAGAATCCTTTTATAATCAGGGAACTTCTTTTTCCAAAATATTTGATATCCGGATAACCGCTCTTTGCTCAAGTCATTAGATTTCAAGGCATTCCCCGCAATTTTCGAAGCAATGCAACCTGATTTCAAAGCAAAATGTGTGCCACCTTCAAAGAGTGGACTTGTGAAACCTGCAGCATCTCCAATAATTAGCAGCCCGGTCGAGAATGTTACAAGCAGCGGTCCGGAAGAAGGGATTTTTCCTCCAAATGTTTTTCGGATCTTTATAATATTAAATTTTTTCCGGCTTATGAAATCATCCAGATTTTTTTTAAGGTCCCCGGTTTTTGTAGAGATCAGACCGACATTGGATGAATTGCCGCTCTTGGGAATAACCCATAGGTACCCTCCGGGAGCAAGTCCGGGCCATAGATAGAACTCTATGAATCCGTCTGTAGAGACCCCCTCTATTTCATACTGAATGCCGGTAATTGTAATCAATTTCCGGTTTATTTTCAGCAGATTGCTGCATATGGAATTTACCCCGGAAGCATCAATCACAAGCCTTGCCCGGACAGTTTCTCCGGAATCAGATCTGATTATCCAGATATTATTTGTTCGTTCAAGATCCTTTACGTTAAAATGGAGACAAAGCTCGGCGCCGGCATTACATGCAGTTTCAGCCAGCCATTGTTCGAATCGATCCTTGAAAAGAACATAACCGGGTTCATAAAGTTTTTTTGCGGAATGATTGGGAAAGATTACCTTTACGCCTTTAACACGCCTGGAGATAGTATGATCGGGGATTTTTAGACCTGTGTTTTCAGCGGCAAAAGATGAGAGGCATTCACCGCAGTGCACAGGGATGCCGACAACGGATTTTTTCTCCAGGATGACGGTGGACAGGCCCTTGCCGGCACAGCCCATGGCGGCTCTGCCGCCGCCTGGGCCTGCTCCGATAACCGCCACATCATAGATTTGATCCATGCTAGTGTTTAAAACTCCTTTGACCGGTATAAACCATGGTGGCATCGACTTCGTTGCATGCTTCTATGGACTGATAGTCATTCCCTGAGCCTCCCGGCTGAATAACCGAAGATATGCCTTCCTTTATACCGACGTCAATACCGTCCCTGAAAGGGAAGAAAGCGTCACTGACCATAGCCGCGCCTTTAAGTCCCCCGTTTTCTTCTTCGGCCCTTGCGTCGGCTTCATCTTTTTTATCTTTATCTTTCAGCTCGTTATAGCCTATTCCATATGTTTCATAAGAGTATCTGTCTGCAAGCTTTCGATAGGCCTTGTCCCGTGCGATTTCAGCTACACCGACCCGATCCTGTTCACCGGTGCCTATGCCCACGGTTGCCAGATCCTTCACGTAAATAACCGAATTTGATGTGATTCCCGATTCCACAAGCCAGCCAAAGAGCATATCTTCATATTCTTTTGCCGTAGGTTCCCTGTTGATTCTGTATATTTTGCCTTTATATTCGGTTTCAGCCGGTTTCAGATCTTCCTGTGACCTGGCTTCTGGAACAAAAGACCATTGGGCTATAATTCCACCGTCGATGAGACTTTTGAATTCCACACATCTTTGCCCCACAAAGGTTTGCAGACGTTCGATATTACGCACCCTGATAATTCTAAGGTTCTTTTTTTTTTCAAAAATATTCATCACACCATCTTCAAAATCAGGAGCGACCACAACCTCGGCAAACTGTTTGCATATTGCTTCAGCCGTGGCCTTGTTAACGGCCCGGTTTAAAGCGATGCATCCTCCAAAAGCAGCAATCCTGTCGGCCATGTGCGCTTTATGGTAGGCATTTTCCAGGGAATCGGACATTGCAACGCCGCAGGGGTTGTTATGCTTTACAATAACGGCAACAGGTTTATCCGTAAAATATCTTAGTATGTTAAGGGAGTTGTCAGTATCGGTCAGATTGGTTTTCCCGGGATGTTTTCCGGATTGCAAAAGTTCTATATCAGAAGCAAGATATTTTCCCGGCTGTATTGTTTCCGTATCACCCAAAACCAGGTTTCCGTTTACAAGCTTGTAAAGAGCGGCTTCCTGCCCCGGGTTCTCACCGTATCGCAGACCTTTTTGCACGGCATCTATGGTCCAGACAACCTTTTCATAAAATAGAGTCTGTCTGTTATCTCCATCAATGAAACTGATCTCCATGTTCGGAGAAAAGTTGTCGTCCATTATTGTTCGGTACATTTTTTTTAAATCTTCGGTCATTTTTTAACTCCAGTTATCAATAAACGCTATTGAGTGTCAGTCCATAAATAGCCATTTATGGGTGGACACTATTTATAAGCTATAACATTGCTTAACATTATCAAAAGATTGAGAGCCAAGATATTCGGCAATAGCGCCGTCATAAACAGCAGTATGCTTAAAAGCCTTTTTTGCCAGGTAAAAACGCTGCTCAAGGGACAGGGAACCCTCATTTTCCTTAATAAATGAAATAATACTGCTGTAATCCGCAGGATCGACCACCGGTGCAACCCTGAGATAATTCTTGGCTGCGGCTCTGATCATGCATGGACCTCCAATATCAATATTTCCTCTTGCCTCCTCCACAACCACCCCCTGCTTCTCTATGGTCTGCTTGAAAGGGTAAAGATTTACCACCACCATATCTATGTTCACTGCGCCGGTACGCGACATATCTTCCTGGTGGGAAGAGTTGTAGGTTTCGGTCAGAAGTCCCAGGTAGATTTTAAAGTCCAGGGTCTTTACAAGTCCGCCCTGGGTCTCCTGCTGTCCGGTATAGTCCGAAACCTGGGTGAGACAAGATCCTGCCCCGGAACCGAGTATTTCCTTAATCCGGCTGTATGTGCCCCCGGTGGAGAGGAATCTTATTTCAGGATTAATTCCGATTAATTCAGGTATAAGTTGATCCAGCCCTTTTTTATCGGAAACACTTATCAGGATATGTTTTATTTTTATAAGATCATCAATTTTTTCAACGACATTTATGCTCATAACAACTACCTTTCCTTTAAAGTGGATAAATATCCATTGATATCCACTTCAGCGATTTGCTCCGGGTCCAAGTATTTTGCTGCGTACTCTTTATATACGCCGCTCTGCAAAAACAAGTCAAACAACTCTTCATCAATATGCCGGTCATTGCGCATGAAGCTCATGATTCGCAGTGACTCGTTCAGCGTTTTAGCTTTTTTGTAAGGACGATCAGATGCCGTGAGCGCCTCGAAAATATCGGCAATAGCCATGATCCTTGCAGGAAAGGACATCTCATTTCGGGTGAGCTTCCGGGGATACCCTTTTCCATCCATAGTCTCGTGGTGAGCGCCGGCGATTTCAAATATATTTGCCATGTAAGAGGGCAGGGGTAGCTTTCCTAACATAATAATGGTTTGTGCGATGTGCTCGTTGATCTTGAACCGCTCCTCTGCTGAAAGTGTCCCTTTACGGGTAGTCCCTACAAAACAATGCAGGTTCGAAAAATCAGCTACTTACAAGGTATTGGGACTGTAATGAGATATCTCCAGTTTAGTGGAAAATTCGTAAGTCCCATCTGCATTGCCGGTGTATTATGGTTATACTTTTTGGCATCCTTCAAATTTAGTTTACACTTTAGTCAAAAACCCTGAAGGTGTTAGACATACCAGCCCAGGGCGTTGCCCTGGGCTGGTATGTAGCGCCCTTTCAGGGCTAAAATGCTTACTCTATCAAATTCATTATAAGGGAAGTCCCTTATCAGTAAATAGTTAATACAATCAAATATCGTTTTCAAAAAGTGTAAACTACTTTTTATGGTTTATGAAGGATGCCTACTTTTTTATAAATTTCTCGTTTTCATTATTAATTCGTATTCGTAAGCTCTTATGAAATTGTATGTAATTATAGTTGAATAAGTTAATCCAGATTACATTACTAAAATTCAGCTTGTTCTTGCAATACCCCAGGGTTTTTCTCTGAAGATAGGAGATATGTTGCCTCAGGGTAAGGTTCAGTCTCTCAATAAATGAGGTGTTTTGGCTTTTTCCGGGGAAATCTTTTACAGTACCTTTTACAAAATATTTTTTAACTGTTACAAGCCGACGCTTTATTCGGCGCTTAACAATTTGCAGGTAAGCATAAGGAATTTCAGACATAATGTTTTCGAGCGCATTTTTGTAAGCCGCTAATTTATCTGTAGCGACCTTTAATATATTATCTTTTCCCCATTTGCCCAACTTTTTAATGCCCTTTACTAAACGGTTTGCAGTGTAAGTTGTTCTTGAACCCAACTCGAAACCGATCCAGAATTTTGTTGTGGATTCAAGAGCGATAAAAACCCATAATTGTTGACTTTTATTTTTAAGGTAAGACCATAGTTCATCCATCTGGAGAAATACAATGGTAAGCCCGATAGTAAAACAAAGAAATAGGTGAAATTGCTGGCCTTTTTGCCCAATAGCTTTTTGCCATTGTTCAATTGTCCTTCGATCTTTTTGAAGTACATCGGCAATTGCATCAGTGCCAAGGCCGTAAAAGTTTAGCTTTGCCGTTTGCTCATATTCTTTAAAACTGCCATGCTTTCCAAAAAGATCGGAATATCCTGTTTCTGAGAATCTATGTTTGCCACCATTGCAGTAAAACATTTGTCTTGGCTCAAAATCGGATTTTGTTATGTAAACTCCATCCTTGGCGATTTTGTTCTCGGTTGATTGATAATATTTGCAGCTTTTCCCGGGACAAAAAAGTGTTAGGGCTGTATTTGCTGTATTTTGCATGGTTGCGATCCTTTGAATAGAGTTTTAACCATGCTTCTACAAAATATATTGCTTTTGGTCTATAACAATCTTAATTTTTAGTAAAAATCTTTTTTATTCATGTTTTCAGAGACACTTTTTAATCACCTGCATTGTTTTGTAGGGACTACCAGAATATCAGATTCACTTAGTCAATGTTTAATAAAGAGCCCTAATGGGATTCCCTATCCATTGATTGTGAAATGTGCATACCTATCAAGCGAGCAATAACCACAGCCAGATAAATTTGGCCGATAACGGCTACCTTTTCCCTTCATACTCCTTTAAAAACTGTTCGAAAAAATTTTCCATAAACCGGTGTCGGGCTATGGCAATCCTCATCCCTGTTTGTGTCAGCATTCTATCTTTAATTTTGCATAGTTTTACTTTAAACTCCCTGTATCCGGTATCGTCAATTGAATATGGTTTTACATCATCAACCGCAATATCCGGACTGTGCAGTCTGGCGCCTAGTTCCCCGGCAAACAGGAACACCCTGGCTACGCCTACTGCTCCGATGGCGTCTATTTTGTCCGCATCGAAAAGCACCCTGGCTTCTATTGTAGCCGGCGCAACGGTTCCCCTGAAACGGTGTGATTTAATTGAATGGATTATATTTTTTTTCCGGTCATCTGAAATAGGCAGAATATTTATAATGGGCCGAGCCATGGCAGCTCCTTTTTCCGCATGGCATACCGCGCCATTAGAGGAATCCTGCAGGGCTCTTCCGATATCGTGGAGATAAGCGGCGCTTAAGAGAACGTCCATGTCCGCCCCCTCGACCCCCCCGATACGTTTGCATAAACCTGCAACACGCAGGGTATGATCCCAGTCATGGCTCCCCCTTGCTCCCTGAAATTTTTTTTTGGCTGCGTGTATTATAGTATCCAGCATCTATAATTTATCCGTCCTGATGCGCAATTCCCGTCAATTCCGATATTGGAACACCCTTTTGTTTAACAAATTCTTTTATTCCCTTGTAAATATCCGGAAAAAGATCGGGATTGACAAACCAGGCCGTGCCTATCCCAACGGCGCTGGCGCCGGCCATAATATATTCGATTACATCCTCCCATCTTGAAATTCCTCCTATGCCGATAATAGGTATCTGCCTGCTACTGCATTCAGAAATTTTTGAAAAACATTCATAAACCATATACAGGCCTACGGGTTTTATGGCGGGCCCCGAAAGACCGCCTGTTTTGTTGCCCAGCAAAGGCCTGGCAGTGTAAATGTCTATAGCTGTTCCACGAAGCGTGTTTATCATGGCAAGAATATCAGTGCCTCCGTTAATTGCGGCGCGCGCTGGTATTGTTATGTCTGTGATATTCGGGGTCAGTTTTGTAATAACAGAAATCCTGTCATCTACATTTTTTTTTACTATATTTACTATCCGCTCAACTATTGCGGGGTCGGTTCCGAATGCGATCCCGCCTTTTTTAATATTCGGGCAGGAAAGATTGACTTCTATCGCGGAAATTATTTGATTAATATCGTTATCACAAAGATAGGAAGAGAGAACGCCGAATTCTTCAATGGAGTCCGCCGATATATTAACTATTACAGGTAGCTCAAAACTAAGCAACCCTGAAAGTTCGGTTTTTACAAAAAACTCCGCCCCTTCGTTCGGGAGGCCGATTGCGTTGAGAATGCCGGAATCGGTCTCCACAATCCTGAATTCAGGATTCCCTTCTTTAGCCTTAAGGGTAACCCCTTTTGTAATAAATGCGCCCAGGGAAGAGCGGACTTCAGGGCTGTTTTCCAGGACATCAATCTCATTCCCATGCCCTGATGTTCCGGACGCAGTCATTAAGGGGGTTTTCAGTTTTAAATTATTCAAAGAGACTTGAAGCATGTTTTCCATGATTTTTCCCAGCAGGTTTTTCCCGGGTCGAACATAGGTCTATCAGTACAGAAGCGCGAGTATTCTTCCCGGTTATTCCTTTGAATCGCCAGGATGCAGGATTTTCGAGGTTCCCAAGAGGCGCCGGCATCTTTACCCGTTTGCCTTTATTGATATCTTTTAGCTAATTGGGACCTGTGCCGCCTGGAATAAAGGATAAGAATTTATTTTCAGATAATTAATGTAGATGAAAAGCTATAAATCCAATAAGGATTCAAATACCTGATACCCATAGGACTGTCAAGTCGGATATTTACATGGAATCGACTGGGAATAAAGGCTGTTGAGTATAGAGCACCTGTTTGCCCGAAAGTGTTTATTCTTAAAAATAAGCCTGGTATAGATTGTCAGATAATTACCTGATTTTAAAATTTAGCACAAGGCCAGAGGGAGGAAGGCGTATTGTAATACTCCGACGACCGATAACGCAGTGAAATTATTTATGTGACAATCTATAGTAGTACCTTGAAAGGGCCGATCCTCAGTTTCTTAAACCATACCAGAAATAATTCCTGAATCATTGAACCCCTGGAAGGGCACACGTCGAAGCTCCCGCACGCCTGCACTTGAAAGCATATCCATAATCTGCTTTTCGGAATAGGACCGACCGGAAGGCGTATTCAGAAGCATGTTCAGGGAAAATAGCGCGGGGAAGACCGGGCCATCCATGGTGTCGTTCAATATGAAATCGTGGACAAGGATTATACCCCCAGGTTCCATGACGGAAACGGCCTTTTGCAGTATGGTTCGGCAGGATTCCGGACCTTCTGCATGGAGGATGTGCGAAAGCCAGACTACGTCATAGGATCCTTCAATCTTGTCCAGGAGATAATTGCCCTCAACGAATCGTATTCTATCGGTCAAATTGAATTCGAGAATAGTTTTTTCGGCAAAGGGTCTAGTTGGTGGCAGGTCGTAAATCGAGGCTTTAAGTTGTAGATATTTCATACAGAAATGAATGGCGTATGTCCCTGGGCCGCCACCTATATCGAGAAGGTGATTGCAATTGGATAAATCGATTTTTTCAGCTACCTTGGGCGCTACGTTACTGGCCACGTTGAACATACCCATCAGGAAGTTTTCAAGCTGTTCTTTGTCATTCAAAAATTCCCGGTCTTTGACGGGGAGACCGCTCCGGACCGCACGGGAAAGCTTAACCCAGACATCTGTGAGATGCTTATGGTGCATAATAATGTAACCGATGTACTGTCGAGAGTCTTTGGACAGAAAAGATTTACTGAAAGGAGTGTTGAAGTATTTCCTGCCGGTTTTTGAAATGAGTTTCAATGCGGAAAGGGCGTTCAGGAGCATGGACAAGCCCCGTTCGTCCGCATTGATTATTCTTACGATCTCTTCGATGTCGTACTGTCGGTCACCCAGAATCGTGAACAGATCGAGTTCTATTGCTGAATGAAGAGTAGATGCAGCCCAATAACTTCCGGACGTTTCAAGGGCCATGGCCGGGGTCCACTCGTTTGTATCCATATATCCTCCTGATAAGTTGACCGTGAGCTCCGCTACGCTACGCACACGGTCAACTTATCGCCGGCTGTCGAGTTCCTCGAACGTCCTTGACAGGTTCCGCTCACGCTCCACCTATCAAGGGCGTTCGAGCCGACTGCGATTCTCGACACTGAATGAAAAAAAACCGCCTTTTTCATTCAGTGCCTGCGATTCTCGCGGCTCAACAGCCGGCGTTATTTTTATATCTTATTGGTTATACCTTATAGTTCCGTTTTGTAAGCGGGGCATGGAAGGTTGGGGACGCCCTTTATATTTACAGTTTTGAAATGATGGTTATTGGGGGAAACTGGTGGGCGCTGGTGAAATGTTCACATTTACGGTTCTCATTGGCCTGGGTGAGTCAATCATTAAAGCGAGGAGAGACAATAGTACAACAAAAGGGCTATAATCTCATCGATTTTTCAGCCTAAAACTGTAAATATGGAAAGATAAAGGGCGTCCCAAACTCTCCTCTAAACTCTCCCTTAACCCTTTACCCGCCGCTGGTTAGCTCGTTGTTCGCTACCGTCATTTATCACTTTTTGAATAGCTCAGAATGGGAACCAGTTCTTTCTAAATACAAATCATCGTCTGTGATTTGATAGATGAAGATCCAGTCTGGTTCAATGTGGCAATCGCGGTGGTTTTTCCAGTTTCCAGATAATTGGTGGTCTTTATACTTTGGTTCCAACAATTGACCTGCAACCAATTTTTTGATGACAACCCTTAATTTATCAAGATCTTTATTTTGTTTTTTGATCCTTTTATAGTCTTTTTTAAATTGAGTTGTGTAATGTAGGTTCAACTATCAAGCTCCTGAAATAATGCATCAACAGAGTCAACTTTATGAAGTTCATTTCCATTTTCAGCGTCTCTAAGTGTTTTAGCTGTAACCTCATTCGGAATTTTTATTTCAAAAGGAATTCCTTTATGTAACGTTATTTGTGAAAGGTACATTGAAATAGCCTCTGACATTGATATATTTAATGTTTTTAATATCATTTGGGCATTTTGTTTTATCTCGGGATCTACACGGGTTTGAATTGTTGCTGTTTTTGCCATAGCTTTCTCCTACTTATGGGGCTATATGTATTGACAATACCATTACAATAAATATACATCTTATTTTTAAAATTTCAAGAACTTTTTTATTGCGTTGTAATATCAAAAAGTTGGGCCGTATTTGGGGACATCCATTGGAATATTGGTTGCCCCAACAGAAAAAAATCTTTGAGGGGCTGGGGATATCGCTTAAAGAATTGCCCAGGCGGTTGGAAATGAGCTCTCCGTCCTGAAGGTGGAGGTTGGGGACGCCCTTTATATTTACAGTTTTGAAATGATGGTTATTGGGGGAAACTGGTGGGCGCTGGTGAAATGTTCACATTTACGGTTCTCATTGGCCTGGGAGAGACAATAGTACAACAAAAGGGCTATAATCTCATCGATTCTTCAGCCTAAAACTGTAAATATGGAAATGTAAAGGGCGTCCCTAAACTCCCCTTTACTGAAGATAATACAACCTGTTTAAAGTGCCTAATCATTCCTTAACCCATTATTCTTCTTATGTTATCCGCCGACTCTTCAATATCATAAAAATATCTGCTGCGAAGCTCCATTATGAGCGCCCCTTTGTAGGAATCGATATACGTTGAAAGTATTTCCCTGATCGGAATATTTCCCCATCCAACCGGCATGTGAGAATCTCCCCGTCCAAAAGGGAGCTGAAATGTTTGAATCTTTTCATAATGATAAACAGCTCCTCCAAAATTATCATGAATATGTGTATGTGAAATAAGATTTTTTATGCCGGAAACTTCCTTAACAGGATCGAAATGATAAAAATTTGCCGCCATATTAAGATGACCGATATCGAGTATGATTTTGACATTTTTTTTATTTATTCTTTCTACCTGTTCCTTTAAAGGGGTAATTTTTTCCGCATAACAATAAGGGCTGTGGAAAAGATAAGGTCTTGCATTTTCAAGACAAATTATTACTTCAGGATATTCATCAGAAAGCTTTTCCAATGCCTCGGCTTCAATTTTCAGAAGTCTTTTTTTTTCATCAGCCGGCAAATTACGTATTTTATTAATCGGAAATTTTTCTTCAGGAATAAATCTGCCTGAATGGTAAACAAGTATTTCAGATCCGATTTCTGCTGCAAATTCAAGGCTTGCCCGAAATACATCAAGATGCAGAGTAAAATTTTCCCTATCCATAAGATTAAGAGGATTTGGGGAATGTATAGTATATCTGAAATCAAAATCACTTAATATTTCTTTGATTTTCCCAACTTTTTTTCTGTTCAGCCTGCCGTTCATAACAGCATCAAGGCCATGAACAGGCAGCTCAACATAATCAAGGCCGATACTTGCAAAATGTTCAAGGTCATTTTTAAATTTATTCAGATTTCCGTCTACTCTTACATCATCTATTTTGCTTCCTATATTTAACATGTTGAAAAAACCTCCTTACCTGAGACAAATGTTTTTAAAATTCGAGGTATCTCGCCCAGTGCATCAACCAGAAGAATATCTGCTTCTTTTCCCTTATCCAGTGATCCTGTATGATTTATAATCCCTGCAGCCCTAGCAGGATTGATAGATACCATGTTAACAGCCTCATGCAGGGGAAGAATATTTAATTTAAAGATGGTGAAAACCGCATGAAGAAGTGTCATGGGTGCGTAATCAGAAGCAAGAATATCTCCATATCCCGCCATAATAGCTTTTCTTGCATTAAGGTTCTGTGTCTGGGATATTCCTCTTAAAACATTGGGAGCGCCTAAACAGACATGAAACCCTTTATCCAGTGCAGCTTTAGCTGTTTTCTGATTTACCGGAAATTCCGATATGGTTATGCCCATTATTTTTAACCGATCTATTTTGTCAGTTGTATCATCATCATGGGACGCCATGGTAATTTTCAGAGACCGGCAAAGATTTGCAAGATAATCCATATTAGATTTCTTTTTATCTTCGTTTGCAATTTTTTTATCAATAATTTTTATAATTTCAGCTTCATTTTTTTTGTAAACATTCCCGAAGTAGGCTTTAAAAGAGGCTTTTTTTTTGAATTGCCCCTGACCGGGAGTATGATCCATAAAAGATAGAAGATTAATTTTTTTTGCTTTTAAACTATCCTCAAGATAGGCAACTGCTTTATGATCGGTTATTTCAAATCTTGCATGAACCCTTACATTTATGCACATCAGGGCTTTAAGACGATTTATTTCATTAATAACGTTTGCAGCCATTTTATTGGAACGAACCCCTATTTCACCCTCTGCAAAGGAGATAGCATGAAATATAGTAGTCACCCCGCAAGATGCAAGTTTTTTATCCAGTTCAAGCAAAGCGATATTTATCGGAAAATAAGTATTGGGTCTTGGTTCAATTTCTTTTTCCAGGGCATCACTGTGAAGATCTATAAAACCTGGTAAAAGATAAGCTCCTTTAGCATTAATTCTGTGCATGTTTGATTCTATTCTGCCCTTAATAATTCTGGAAATAATTCCATTTTCGACCTTACATGAGCCTTTTTCCACTATTCCGGCCGGAGTCGAAATCGAGGCATTTTCAATAATAAAATTTTTGTTTTTCATAAACCAGCCTCTGCTGTAACGTTGTAAACTTTATCTGTAATTAAATTCATAATTTTTGTGTCATGAAAAATGCCGATTATAGCTGTTCCCTCCTTTTTAAGCTCCTCAAGAACCTCTATGACTGCGGCAATAGATACTTCATCAAGAGATGCTGTCGGTTCATCAAGTAAAAGAAGTCTCGGCTTTTTAATAACACCCATGGCAATATTTACTCTCTGCTGTTCTCCTCCACTGAAAGTACAAGGGTACGCATCAAAGAGATGAGAAGGTATTTTCAACATTTCCAGTATTTCGGCTGCTCTTTTCCTGGCATCTTTTTGTGAAACACCATTTTGCAAAAGGTTTGAGGCAACTATATCAACAGCCCGTATTCTGGGAATAATATTTAAAAATTGCGAAACATAGCCAATCTCGTTTCTTCTTAAGGATAAAATTTGATGATGAGCCAGCACAGTAAGATCAACTTTACCGTATTTTTTCGATTTGTACCATATTGTACCTTTTGTAGGAATATATGTTTGGTATATACACTTTAAAATAGAACTCTTTCCGGAACCGCTCGGGCCTGACAAACCCAGTGATTCACCTTCTTCAAGATCAAATGTAATTTTACTGCATCCTTGAATAGTCTTCTCTTCAAGTATATGGATGTTAAATATCTTGGATAAGTTGAGGACATTCAATATTTTATTTTGATTCATATTTAACTGTTCCTTATAATTGAGATCTGACAAGAAGTTGTGTATAGGCATGCTGCGGATCTTCAAGGATCTGATCTGTCAAACCTTCCTCTACAATCGTCCCATATCTCATAACGATTGTCCTGGTGGTAAGAAGTCTGATAACACCAAGATCATGGGAAACTACGATAATAGACATACAAAACTCCATCTGAAGATTTCTTAAAAGGTCAAGCACCCTTGCCTGTACCGAAAGATCAAGGCCGGTAGTAACTTCATCAAGATACAGCACAATGGGATTATTAGACAGGGCTTTGGCAATCTGGACTCTTTGCTGCATTCCTCCGCTGAAATTTTTTGGGGGCTCATCCATTCGGGAAACAGGAATTTCTGTTTTATCCAAAAGCTCGGAAGCTCTTTTTCTCATTTCAGAAATATTTCTGTGGCCACTGTTAAGAAGTTGCTTAACAATATTTCCGCCTGAACTTATATCCATTATTAAACCAAGATGAGGGTTTTGATATACAATACTCATAATTGCATTTTTTACCTGCCTTTTTTGAAATGGATTGAGATTAAGAAGGTTTTTGCCGCAAACTTCTTTTATAACTCTTCTGCTGTTTTTGCTGATTGCAGTTTTATGATTGCTGTTATTGATATATATTTCTCCGTTTGATGCTTTTTGATCAAAACATAAAAGCCTTAGCAATGTACTTTTGCCTGATCCGCTTTCTCCTACAATTCCAAGAATTTCATCAGGAAAAAGGTCAAAGGAAACATTGCATACAGCAGCCACTGTTCCGCATTCAGAACATATATTACTTTTTATATTAGAATCATCAGAATCAAGACATGCAATACAGCCATTGCCAAAAAATTTTGTCAGTTTCCTGACCTTTAAAACAGGTTCCATTATCTGCACCTTTTGTTACAATATCCGGTATCTGAGCAGAGATATGTCCTTTTGCCGGTTTCATCATCAATAATTTCATCAAGAAATGTTTCTCTGCTTCCACATTTATTACAAAAAGCCCCCTTAAAGTCTTCTACCCTGAATTGATAATCATCAAATTCCAGCGGTTTAACCTCTGTATATGGAGGTACTGCATATATTCTTTTTTCTCTTCCTGCCCCAAAAAGAAAAAGTGTTTCCGACATATTTAATTTAGGTATATCCCACCTTGGGATAGGGCTTGGATCCATAATATATCTTTTGTTAATCATTACAGGATATCTTGCTCCTATGGTTATTTCTCTGTATTTAACAATATCTTCATAAAGATACAGCCACATGCGGCTGTAGTCGGCTTCAGCATGCATTTTTCTCGTTTCTGTTTCTGAAGGTTCTATTGTTCTTAGGGCTTCAGGGTAAGGTACCTGTAAAATAAGAATCTGGTCTTTTGTCATTCTTTCTTCAGGAATTCTGTGCCTGCTTTGTATAATGGTTGCTGTTTTGGTGTTAGTGGTAATTTTTACCCCTGTTACCCGATTTATAAAATTTTTTATATTGACTGCATTCACACTTTCATCACAGCCCTGATCAATCACCTTGAGCAGATCATCGCTGCCGATTAAAGACAGGGTTATCTGTATCCCACCTGTACCCCATCCTTTGGCAATTGGAAGTTCTCTTGAACCAAACGGAACCTGATATCCAGGAATTGCCACAGCTTTTAAAATCTTGCGTCTGATTTCTTTTTTGACATCTTCACCGATAAAGGCATAATTATATCCTTTTAGTCCTTTTTCTTTTTCAGGGGTATTTTCATTTTGCCTGTTTATCCAGACATTAAGTTTCATTCTTGATTTCCTCCTCAATACTTTTTAAATCCCTGGATTTTCTGAGCCGGTCAAGATCAGATTGAAACGTAATATAATGTGGCAGCTTGTAATGAGTGCAAAACCCCATTGATTCTATGCCGTCAATATGCGAAAGAACAAATTCCTGATCTTCGGAAATCATTCTGGGTTCTATTGTATTCATGGCTCTATCTAAAACAGCCATGGAGATTGCCTTTACTTCATTATGTCCAAAACAAAGCCCATAGCCGAGAGTAAATTTTGGCAGTCCGTCTTTTTCAACAAATTTTGCAATAACCTCTGCTTCCGTTACTTTGATTTCCCCTACGAGATATGGTTTGCCTGTATGGGGATGTTTAATTTCTACAGGAAGATATCCGACTCTTAATTCTCCAATCGTAGGATGAATATCTCCATAACCTCTCATATTGGAATAGGCTAAAAGTAAAAGTCCGCCGGTTTCCCCTCTTGCCATGGTCTGAAGGGCAGCACTCCTTTTAGCTGGAAAAGAGATAGGCTGCCTTGTAATATCATCTATATCTTCTTTTTTGCTGTTTCCCTTTTTAGCGGCAATAAGTCCCTCTTTTCGTAATATTTCAACAACTTTGGGAAATGATTTGGGAACAGGGTCTACAAAAGGAAGATCCTGAAAAATATTTTTGATATACTCTGTTCTTAATTTTTTTGAATCTTTTAAAAGATTAAAATCAAGAAGCCTGAGCGTATAATCACTTGTAGGTCCAAGTACCTGTCCCCCAGGTATCTCTTTAAAAGCAGCAGATATCCGTCTTATAACCCTCATTTTCTTTGTTGTTTTCGGCAGTGTAAAACCGTTCATCGGCAAGGTTGTTCTATATGCCCTAAGCATAAATGATGCCTCCAGGCTATCTCCTGCTGTCTGTTTTATGGCAAGGGCTGCAAGATCCGGAGCGTATAAGGCTCCTTCTCCCATAACCCGATCTACACAAAAATAAAGTTGTTTTTTAATTTGTTCAATCTCAATCGGATTTGATTCATTTTTAATTCTTTCAAAAGCAAGAAATTTATTTGCGTTTTTAATTGCTTCTTCTCCACCTTTTACACCCACATAACCCATTTATTTCACCTCTATTTCTGTTGATCTTGGAATGCATGCTACATTGCCATTAAAATCGGCAAAAATAGAATCCACACCCAAAGGAAATTCCGAATTTAGTTTTTTAATAAAAAAAAATTCTTTTTCCGATATCCCTTTTATATGTAATATGATTTTATTTTTTATCCCTGGACCTTTTAACTCAATATTTACTTCGGCGTCATCGCTGTTATTTAATCCCTTAACTAAATAAATCAGCGTGGATCCTTTATCAGGATATTCAAGTGGTCCTCTTTTTGCCTTTTGTATCAGGCCATTGCTGCAGCCTGACAAAATAATAATAAAATCAGCATTATTTAAATCTGAAACATGGGCTCCTGTTTGCATTTTGATCTCTTTTTCAAGCTTTTTGTTTTGGTCATTCAATGCACAAAAACTGACTTCATGATCAAGAAGAAGTTCTAAAATCGAAAATAAAGACCTGTGAGAGTTATTTTTATTATTTGTATCAAAAAAGGTTGTTATATATGGAAGCATATATAATTGGCCAGGATGACTCATTGCATTTAAAATTACTTTAAAATTTTTTTGCATCATAATTTTTTTATCCATATCCATTTAAAAACTACAGCAGTAAAAAAATGAGCAAAATATACTGCCATGAGATTTTTTATTACATTATTTCAAAATTTACCTTTGTAGATGCTGCAAGAAGATTTTCTCTGTTTTGTTTTGCCTTAAGTTTTTTTTCAGCATCTAAAAGAAAAAGGTTTATTTTTTCAGCATCAGAACTTTCCCCCTTTTTTAGTATTGCGTCCACTCCGGCCACAGCAAGCGCCCTCTCCGGGTCATCACCCATAACCATGGCATATCCATCGTTTCCATGATAATCAACCTCGGTTTCAGTAATAAGGATTTCTCCAAGATTAAATAAAACCCCGAACGAATCTTCAACCCGCATCATAATAAGTTTTGCTTTTGGGGGATTGATAATAGTTAAATCATTTGATGGAAGCATTTCAAAAAGGCATTTTATTTGCCTGGCACCAAGATGTATTAATATATCTGTTTTCATTTTATTTTTTTCCTTAACCATCCGGAAAAATGGTCTATTAAAAAAATGGTTAATAATATAAACAAAATAATGCATGCAGACTGATTATAGTCAAACAACCTGAGTCTGCAATACAGCTCCATTCCGATGCCGCCGGCGCCTACCAGTCCGAGTACGGAAGAAATGCGTACATTACGATCAAAAATATAAAGGGTGTAGCCAATGGTCTCCCTCATTATATTGGGCCATCCGGCAAACATGACCTGCTGCTGAAAATCTGCCCCAACAGCAGAAAGGGCTTCATAAACTCCGGCTGGCACCCGATCCAGACTTTCGGAAAAAAATTTGCCAAGAAATCCGCCTGTGTGAAGACCAATAGCAAGTATTCCCGGCAGAGGACCTAGCCCGAATGAATTGACAAAAATAAGAGCAAGTAAAAGATCCGGCATGGCCCGCATAAAATTTAAAAGTTCCCGTGATACATGATAAACTACTCTATTTGGTCTTAAAGCCTTGGAAGCAAAGGGAGCTATAATAAATCCCGTAACAAAAGCCATAACGGTTCCCCAATAAGCAATTGCAATGGTTTGAAACATTAAGACTGCATATTGCTGCCATTCTGAAAAATCCGGCTTTCCATAACGACTGCAATACTCCGAAATATCCTTATAACTCCATATCAGAGTCTGAAAATTAAGCTCCAGATCACGAATAATAAAAAAAAGGATAAGTAAAGTTAAAATTCCCCAGATCCACTTGTAAGTTGCAGGCCGCTCCGGAAGTTTTAAATGACTTGATATCATGATTTACGCTCCTTTGTTTTGCCGTGAATTACTTTTGCTCGCAGATAAACTGAAACCCGGTCCAAAAAAGTCACAAGTAAATAAAAGCTTAATGCAATAAGAATAATGCGGTTATAGTTGAAAAGACGCATTGACATCAGCATTTCATAACCAATACCGCCAGCGCCAACCAAACCGAGAATAGCAGCAGCACGGAGATTGTGATCCAGCATATAAAGCAGAGAACTAATAAAATCAGGCATAGCCTGAGGTAGCACAGCATACCAGGTTACCTGCAGATTACTTGCTCCATGAGCCTGCACACCTTCAACAGCCTGCTTGCCGACCACTTCCATGCTTTCAGCAAAAAACTTACCCATAAAGCCTATGGTTACAAAAGCAAGAGCCATAACACCAGGCAATGCACCCAATCCCAGAGCAGAGACAAAAATCATAGCCCATACAAGCTCCGGCAGCGCTCGTATAGCGCTTAATAGATTACGGGCAAAACCGGATATAAACGGATGTGGTGAAGTATTGCGGGCAGCCAGAATTCCTATAGGGAAACTGATCAGCAATGCAATGGCTGTAGCAAGAATTGTCATCTCAATCGTTTCTAGCATTTTTTTCAGAAGTGTGGTCAAAAAAGGCCAATCAGGTTCTACTAATAAATTACGTGTAAAATCCCAAAAAGGACCAATAGAATAAAATATTCGTAAAATACTGAATTCTACGCTTGAGGAAGATAAAATCAGTATTGAAAAAACAGTTGTAATAATTAACACAATTGAGATAGCGGGTCTGCCGTTAGAGGTTGGCCACTGCCAGCCTTTTTGTGTTGTTTGCTCTCTTGTAAGTATGGTTTTGGGTTTTGCCATTATAAATCCCTGAAATAATATTTTCGGTTAATTGATCCGGTTTTTCATTAAAAACTATTTTCCCCTGATACAATCCGATCACCCGATCTGAAAACTGCCTGGCCAGACTAAGCTGATGCAAATTGGCTACAACCGTTATTCCATCTTTTACTGATATTTCTTTTAAAATTTTCATAATTTGTAATCCTGCTACAGGATCAAGACTGGCTACCGGTTCGTCTGCAAGGATAATTCTGGGCTTCTGGGCAAGCGCACGTGCTACTCCCACTCGCTGCCGCTGTCCACCTGAAAGTTTATCAACCCTGATCCAGGTTTTATCTATAAGGCCGACACGCTTAATGGCCATGGCAGCCACCTGAATATCCGTTTTGGGAAAAAAGTAGAAAAGGCTTGGGAGGCAACGCAATCTGCCAAGACAACCGCTTAGCACATTGGTCATAACGCTTAATTGTTCAACAATATTAAAATGCTGAAAAACCATTCCTACCCGCCTGCGAATTTTTTTTACATTTGATTCAGAAATCTCAAGACCATCTACTATAACCTTTCCCTCTGAAATTTTTTCCAGACCGTTGATCAGCCTTATTAATGTTGTTTTCCCGGCACCGCTTGCTCCTATTACAGATACAAATTCACCTTCCTGAATGCTAAGATTAATTTTTTCAAGCGCTTTGCACCCATTAGGATATGTTTTGCCGGAATCGTATAATTCTATGATTGACATTAAGACTACTCCTGAATAGCGTTTTAAGACCCAAAAGGTCTGTATCTTGCAGTAAATAAGATTTTATTTTTTGAATAAACTGATTTGATATATTACCTTCAATAGGCAGATAGTGTAATTGCCTGGTGATTTTTTTTCCTTTTTCTCCATAACACCATGTTAAAAAATCGATTAAAGCTTTAGCTTTTTTTTCGCTTTTTAATGTTTTATGAAGCAGTATGTAAGTGTAGCCGGTAATTGGCCAGCATTCTTCCCCTTTAAGATTTATTAGGGAAAAAGTATCTGTTTCAGACTGATTTTCAGCACTTTTTACAGCCGCAGCATAAAATGTCTGAATAGAAGGATTAACTGACCGGCCGGAACGATTAATAAGGCTTGCGCAGGCAATCCCCGCTTTTTTGGCATAGGTGTACTCCACAAACCCTATTGCCCCTTGTGTTTCTATTACCTTGCGAAGTACTCCTTCGTTTTTTGAAGCGCCTGTGCCTGTCGGCCATATAATACGATCGCCAGAGCCGGGGCCGGTTTTCCATGTGGAAGATACAGAATTGAGATATTGAGTAAAAAGCCAGGCAGTCCCCGATCCATCTGAACGAAATACCACGGCAATACTTCGTTCAGGCAAACGCAGATTTGGGTTTAGCTTTTTAATCTCAGGATCATCCCATTTCGTAATTCTGCCCATAAAAATATTAACCAAAACCGGCCCTGAAAAGACCATCTCTTTATTTATAATTCCTGGCATATTTATCACTACAGCCACCCCGCCAATCAATACCGGGATCTGAATCAAATCTTCCTGCTCTAACTCTTCAGCAGATAGAGTTATATCTGAGGCTCCAAAATCGACCTTGCCAGATTTGACAAAACGTATACCTTCACTGGATCCTACTGATTTGTAGCGAACTATCACAGGGTTCCTGCTGCTGTACTCAGCAGACCACGCCCGATATACAGGGGCAGGGAAAGATGCACCTGCTCCTGTGATCCTGTTTGAAGCCTCATGCACCTGACAGCCTGAAATAATCGGCAAAAAAAATGCTAATATAAAAAATAAAAATCTGGTCATGATAAACATAGAGAGCCTTTTATTTCCCATTATAAAGATTTCAGGTTAAAATTATCGGCCGCATGATTTATTCCTCTGCGGCGGATAATTTAATTTATTCAACAGGCTGTTTTTACTTCAGAATATCTTTTTTGCGCAAATTCAATTGCTTAGCCAAATCCCGAATAATTTCATAATCCGGAGGTGCTGCTGCATCATATCGAATCAATTCACCATAACCGGTTACTTTTATTTCATAATGAGCATAAAGAACAGCGTCACGAATTTTACGTTTTAAGTCTTTATCAATATCTTTGCGATAAGCCAGTGGTGAACCTGGCAGTGGATCGGAAAACAGCAAAATGCGATTTGTTTTATCGGTAATCAAACCTTTTTTTATCATTTTATTGTAAGTAATCTCATTGGTTGCACCTGCATCAATAGTTTTGTTTTTTACTGCCATCACAACTGCATCATGCGACCCGGCATAGGTAAATTTACCAAAAAAATTCCGCGGCATCTTGCCGGTCTCTTTTTTTATCAAATAAGCAGGCACAAGACCGCCGGAGGTCGAAGCAGGATCCACAAAAGCAACGCTTTTTCCTTTTAAATCATTTAATGTTTTTATTGTTGAATCAGCCGGCACAATAAAACAACTGCGATAACTAGATTTTCCTGTTGACTTGCGCACACCAACGGCAAACGCCTCAGCGCCTGCCTCCTCTTCTGCCAGAAAATAGGAAAGAGGGCCAAACCAGGCAATATCAATACGTTTTTTGCGCATGGCTTCTATTACACCGGTATAATCCGTAGCCGTAAAAACTTTGATAGGCATGCCAATCCTTTTTTCCAGATAGATCCGCATCGGTTCAAATTGCCGCACCATCTCTTCGTTGTTTTCAACCGGTATCAACCCCATCACAAGTGTGCGTGCCATGGTTACGGTACTTAATCCTAAAATTACAATTAATGTCAGGGTGACAGTCAAAATTAATTTAGCTCTCATTTTATTTCTCCTTTTTTAAATTTATGTTCATCATTTTTATAATGTTATGTTCAACTGAACGCGAACCGAACGAAATCGTGTTACAGCATATTCTACCGGCTGATCATCTTTAACACTTACGTTTATGCTTTATTGAGTACAACATTGCGGTTGTTCTTGTTTTTTGCTTTTCGTTGCTACCGGCTTTTTTTGCTTTGGCTTTGGAAGCATCTGTTCTATCAACATTGGCCATGAAGTTCGTTTTTTGACATCCAGCAATGAAAGTGTTTGGAAGGCAATCCCAGGAACTGCACGTGAGTAGATGGAAGAGAAAAACCTGCCAAGACCAAAGGTTTTCTTGCCTGACTTGGTTACGGTTGTGGCATCACCAGCAATAAGAATGATTCTTGATTTTTTTAAAAATGTTTTTGCTATCGCCCAGTTGAGTGAACACCAAGGGATATTTTTTGAAAAAAAACGTTGTACCGTACGATAGCTCCCCCCTTTCTCAGTCCAGCGACTGATGCTCAGCATGGTAATCCTACCTGTCATCATCAGCAAGGCTTGACTGATAATCAGAAAATGACGGTAAGTGTTTGCGTCAAGTAAGGGGTGCATACAAGTTAAAAGCGTGGTAATTTCATTCATGAGCAGTTCTTCCTTATAATATGCTTTGTAATGATCGCATATCATGACACAACAATTGCTCATTTTTCATCCCCAACTAAATTTTAGTTTGGCGAAGGTATTGAATATCGATCAACAATATAATTCATATATACATCTCCATGTGTTAAAAATAATATAAAAGCTGAAAGTTAGCGTTTGATTAGCTTTATGTTAAAAAAAAGTTAAAACTGATGAGGATGCAGCTCGATTCTATTGTTTTGCCTCAGACGGAATTGGAGTTTTCCTTAAAACATATTATAGATACATGCAGATGAATTGATACTTGACAAAGCCATTTATAAAGCTAAATGCGCAAGAATCAGACTGAAAAGTGGTATCAATTCAGTTGCATATATCTATAGTTGAAATACATGGAGGAAAACGAAATGGCAAAAAAACGAAAGGATTACACGCCAGTGTTGATTACCACATAATCCTGGCATAAATTTTCTGATTATTTTGAACAACTTCAAAAATTATCACATTAAAAGGGTGTTGCAAAGATTGCTATTATCGGTAGTTAAAACAAATAGTTACGCCATAATGGAAAAATGGGGTTTTTCTGGGTTAACTAATTGATTTTATTATCAAAGTTTTTTTACTTTGCAACACCCTTATTAAATTACCCTTTTCAGGGAATTAAATTTTACCCGTCATATCTGTAATTAATCTTGAACGATGTTCAGGTAGATTCAACCAACCGTTTTGCCCGTTGAATGGTCCTTTTTAAATAAGCCTCTTTTCTTTTGATGCCGGTATGATTTTTCCAGTCGATTCTTTGATCCAGTAACCTGCTTCGGACATCATTTTCACTTGCTCCCCTTCTAAATAGAGCCATGGAATAGGCAAAATCCGTAGCAGATTCGTCGCCATGGAAGGTTGGGGACGCCCTTTATATTTACAGTTTTGAAATGATGGTTATTGGGGGAAACTGGTGGGCGCTGGTGAAATGTTCACATTAACGGTTCTCATTGGCCTGGGTGAGTCAATCAGTAAAGCGAGGAGAGACAATAGTACAACAAAAGGGCTATAATCTCATCAATTCTTCAGCCTAAAACTGTAAATATGGAAATGTAAAGGGCGTCCCTAAACTCTCCCCTAAACTCTCCCCGTAGGGGCAATCCCTTGTGGTTGCCCGATACTGCTTCGGTCTTCAATGCCTTCTCTGTCCTTAACCCTGAACCTGTGAATGGTTACTAAAATTTATAGTTTAGGTGATGCTATACCAAAATAGCAATATAGTCCAAGTTTTCTGTTAATCCTTATGATATAGAAAATCTAAATCATGCTGAATTATTAAATAAACCCAGTAGTGTCCGGTTAAGTTTTTGCATATAGCATTTGCTCTTTGATAATCAGATTATTAGACCATACGTTTTTTTCGTCAGTACGTAATTCGTTCTGGATGGTATTTCTAAGCTGACGAATCCTCTTTATTGATACAGGTTCATTAAACTGTTCATGGCAGTATATGGCCATAAGCAGGTAGGTTATTAACCCCGCAAGGATTTGAACCATCAGGCCATATCTACTGTGAGCAATCAAGTGGTACACTTTTAAATGTTTCTTCCACCATTTGAAAAAAGTTTCGATATCCCATCTAAGCTTATAAACGGTTGCAACCTGCTCGGCTGTAAGATCATAACGATCAGTTGCCACAAAATATTTGACACCGGCAATTTTATAACCAACCAGTCGAACCGGCTTTCTGGTCTGGTTTACCCCAGGAGTGCCAAGAAGAACCACAGCATCATAAAAAATATAGCTGTCGGGATCAACAGGCTGCTCTTTGATAATAGTTCTTGTTGTTTTCGCTTTGATGCGGCAAACAAAATGTTTTTTTTCATCCTGAAGAAGATCAAAATCCTTATGTGATTGATACCCCCGATCCATGATTCCTGTTTGGCCTTTTGTAAGGATAGACCTGACAAAGGGGCGTTCAGCGCCATTTCCATTTGTCAGATGAATTTTTATAGGAATCTTGCGATTGACATCAAAGCCGAAATGGCCTTTTGCTTTTTTAGCGCCTTTTCTGTAATCAGCCCAGTACATGGACAGAACTGCATCAATTAAAGATCCATCAATGAAAACGAGTTCACCGAGATCTGAATAATTTGATGGTAAAGCATTTTGTGCCTGGCTGCAAAGAGCTTGAAAAACATATTCAAGCTGTTCAAGCCCTCGAGAATTGATAATTTCGGAAAAACTGCTACGACTGATCCCTCCTCGTGCCAAGATAAATCCGAATCGTTGGGATAAGACACAAGGTCTTTGAAACTCGATATTGTTACCAAGTGGGTGCTCGGGAAACGGTTTGTTTCCTTCATCTCTGCAGGGCTTGCTCTGGCATTGATGTTAAGATAGTCCCACCTGACTAAAGACTAACCAGCAGGTCAGTAGCGAAGTCCACAGGTAAACCCGGTAACGGGAGTCTGGAGCTGGACGGAGCAAGATTGCAGGCTCTGTATTGAGCCCCGAAAAATGTATGGTTGTGGTCATTGTGATAATCCTGCTTGCAGGAAAAAGCCGACGCTTTGGAGACAGCGGAAGGCAGCAGTCCTGAATATGCTAAGGCAAGTATTCAGGACACCACCGGGGTCTTAGACCAGGGCATGTACTCAAAGGGGTAGCTCGGGAACTTGGGAGACCCGGATGTTTCCTTGGGTAAAAAGAACGGTAACAGGAAATCCAGCGCAAGCGAAATCCCGGCGTTGCATAGGAATGTCCCGCCTTGCAACGAGTCTGCCATTGGCAGAAACACAAACATTAAAAGATGGGCGATACAAGGTATCAGGGGAGGATAGCGAAGAGCGAACGAACCTGAGATAAACATTCGGAAGTCTTAGCAGATCATAGTACCGATGATTAAGAATTGAACTATCTTGATCGGAAAGGTGGGGAAGTGATGCCCAAGCGACCCACTGCAGGGAAGGTGAAGCAGGGTATAACGTTTTTTTGGCAGGAATTATGGGAGATACACAGATGTCACAAACCATATCAACAAAAAGCCGAGAAATTGCAAGAACGGTCGCTTGCAATTCCAGACCGATAGAATGGGGACAACCACCGGTGTTAACAGGTGGGTCATCCCTTATCAAAATCGAGCTGCTTGCTCAAAGTAATCCTGAACTGGTATTTACATCAGTAGTCCATCGGATAGACTTTGATTTACTGAAACAATCCTTTCGTAAAATTCGGAAAAGCAAATCTGCAGGAGTGGACAAGGTTACGGCAAAGGAGTATGCCGAAAATCTTGATCAAAACCTCTATAATCTGTATGAACGACTGCGGAGAGGACAGTACGTTGCGTCTCCTGTAAAGCGTATCTGGATAGACAAGGAAGGAGGGAAAAAGCGTCCAATTGGCATACCTGTACTTGAGGATAAAATTGTCCAGAAAGCAGCAGCAGCCATATTGAATGTCATATTTGACAGGAATTTTTACAATTTTTCCCATGCATTCAGAAAAGGTCGGAGCCAACACATGGCAATCAAAGATTTACGTGAGCAATGCTTGAAGCAGAATATCAGCTGGATAGTAAGCGCAGATATTACAGGACTATTTGACAATATTAATCACGAGTTACTTAAAGACATGATACGTCGGAGAGTAAGTGACGGCGGAATGATTCGCCTGATAGGGAAGTGGTTGAATGCAGGCGTAATGGAGGAAGGCAACCTGACGTACTCTGAAACGGGCACTCCACAGGGAGGAGTAATTTCCCCTGTGCTCAGTAATATCTTTCTTCATTATGTTTTAGATGACTGGTACGTGAAAGAAGTGATCCCCCGGATGAAAGGGAGATGCTCCATCATACGCTGGGCGGATGATTTCATCCTCGGGTTCGAGTATGAAAAAGACGCATTGCGTGTCATGGATGTATTACCCAGGCGGTTCGAACAGTTCGAGCTGTCACTTCACCCGGAAAAGACAAAACTGATTCGATTTTCCAAACGCATTAGCGGAAAGGGAAACGGGACGTTTGATTTTTTAGGGTTTACATTTTACTGGTCAAAATCATTAAAAGGGTACATGGTAATAAAGAAAAAGACGGCAAGAAAGCGTTCAAGCCGTTTTATGAAGAGAATATGGATATGGTGCAAGGATAACCGTCATAAGCCAATGGCCGAGCAGTATGAGATTCTTTGCAGTAAACTGCGAGGTTTTTACCAGTACTTTGGAGTAATAAGTAACTACAAAGTGCTGGAAGTTGTGTTTGAATATACTGAGAAAGCATGGCGTCGATGGTTAAGCCGAAGAAGTCACAAGGGCGAAGTAATGTTCGAGGACTTGCGCACAACATACCCACTGCCATTACCCAGAATAGTCCATAATATTTGATGCCGTAAGGGCTGCAAAGTTATACGCCAAACGGGGTGTCGCCTGTTTGGTTGATAATCCGGTAAAAAGGATTTGAACCGAGGAACCGTATGAGGGAAATCTTCACGTACGGGTCTGTAGGGGGGGCGTCGGGTAACCGATGCTCCTACCTGGAATCTGGAGCGACACATTCTTTGGCAAAATCGTCTTCTTTAAGGTGTTGAATAAGATCACGAGCTGATTCATGTTCTTGTAGATGGAAAAATATCAGTGCGTGAAGCTGATCTTCAAAAGTCATTTTCAATGGCTTGTGACCTCGGGATTTAAGCTGTGGCGTGTCAGGAAAAATCTTTTGCAAAGGTTTGAGAAATCGAGCATGAGATTGGGGATTAAAATTCTTTTTTGGGATATTGAATATGTCCATTTTTGTCTTAACTCCTTGTTATAATTATATTTTATAACAAAACAACAAAAATTTTTATTTGGTTTGTCAAGTAAAAAATGAACATTTTTCTAATTTTTTTATCCCATATAACATGCAAAAACCTAACCGGACACTACTGTGGGAAAATAATAATTATTACTTAAACAAATATTATTTCAGGAAAAAATATTTCCGGCTGCCTATCAGGCCAATCATGCCTGAAACAAGCAGCCATACAGCGCCGGGAATCGGAACTGCCGCAACATCGGAAAAGGCATCAATTTCGCCGCCTGAAAATCCTGAAACACCTTCTACTTTAATATATTCAATCCACTCATAACCGGATTCCGCCAGATCAAATCCGGTGCCGCCGGCAGAACCGGCATACAGGGCCATTGCATCGACTGAAGCACCGGCAGTCATATCAGCAAGGGTTAAGCTTGGATCGACCGGCAGGGCAAAATCATTTTCCACCTCGTCTGTCCAGCCGTTGCCGGTTGAATCCCACAGAGCCTGATCCCATTCCCACGGATTGGTTGGATAAAGGGCGTCGCCATAGGGTCCATCATTATAAGTGTACCAGTCAGTGCCGTCCTGGCTAACGGAAATTTTTAGAGGTTCGGCAAAAAGTCCGCTGGCTAAACCAAAACTTCCGTGGTCGGTAGTATCAGAGACATATCCACCGCCGCCGATGTAAAAAGCATTGCCATAAGCGATAAAATCAAGGCCGTAAGGGTTGTTCGGGTCATCCATAACCTGGTGATCAAATTTTACAACAGCCCAGTCGCCTTCATCAAAGGTGGTAATATACCCATCGCCCCAGGACGGTTCAACGATACTTATGTGGTCAGTGCCGGATGGCCATCCTTGACAGTATTGAGCCGGTTTCCCCAGGAGATCATTCGGGTCATTGTAGGGCCCTGAGCCGTCAAGACTGGCTGAATTACCAACCAGTGTTGTGGCAAAAATATCGGCATAAGCATTTCCGGCCATCAACAGGACAGCTATCATGCATAGTGTAAATTTTATTAACTTCATAATCATTTCTCCTTAATATTTTTCCTTAATTTATAATTGAAAACTCAAAATTCAAAATTAAATCCTGCTCCGTCGCCTGATTCCGACCAGACCGAGAATGCCCGAACCAAGCAGCCAGACCGCGGCGGGAACCGGAACAGCCGGAATATCCAACTGGTCATCAGCATAATCAGGCAAAGAACCAAAATACATGATGGCATTGATCCCTTCGTATTGGCCGTCAACAAGAAGCTCTACATCAGTTCCACCGCTATTAAAATCCCACTCGGAGTCTCCCCAGGTACCCCATCGTGCATTGGAATCGCTTGTACTGGCAAGATTCCAACTGCCTTCCTCAATGTGCATATGAACCTCGTTGTCGTCGACGTCGTCATAAGCGATATTCATTACAAAGCCGCCGCCGTAGCCGGTGGAGACGGCCAGGATGCCTGCATTGTGAAAATCATCGAGCATCTCCGATTCGTATTTGGCGCCATCCCAGCGGTATCCGAATGCGTGGGACTCAGATACGGTGTCCACGCCATTGTCCAAACGGTTCCAGTCGACAACCAGGATCGTTTCATTTGATCCAGTACCCATCCATGTTTCAACATCCACCAGGGTTCCATTGAAATCGTAGGTTGCCGCATGTGCTGCCGTACCGATCATTAACAGGCAAAAAATACTAAAAATTTTTACGGTTTTCATTCCACTATTCCTCCTTATTCTTTTAAGTTGCAATTTTACGGCTTATACTTTTTTTGAAGCCCCAGCATACAGAGTAACCCGCTGCCTATCAGCCAGATTGCGCCCGGTATCGGCACGGCATTCATAACGCCTATGGCATCAAGGTCAACGCCTGCGCTGCCGCTCGTGGGATACGGGTCATAAATTACGTCCCCGGAGGTGTCAAGATATGTTCCGTCACCTATAATATCGAGAATTTTTACATAGCCTATGTTGTTAAGATCAAGCCCTGTAATTCCATCGAGTTCGGCCAGATCAAACGGGGTGCCGTAACCCTGTTTATATTTACTCGCAAGGCCGGTTATGTCGGTAGGGTCAACGCCTCCAAAACCACCTACCGGACCCGATGTAAGAGAATCATTATCAAACCTGAAAAAATCTGTTCCGTTTGATGAAACCTCAACATAACCAAGTTCCAGAAAAGTGTCGTTAAACGAGTTTTCAAATACGGCAAAATCATAGCCCGCGCCGTTGCTGATGGCGCTGCCGAATGTCATGGTGATTTCACCGCCCCGGCCTAAAGAGACTATATCGAAAGATGTCCCCACAGCTTTGCCGATAGCTTTTTCAGGTGTTTGCCATGTTAAATCAACATTAGTCCCAACAACATAATTTTCCCAGCCGGTTGCCCAGGATACAAAAGATGTATCATCCATATGAATGGCAGTAGAGCCTGTCTGGCCTGCGGCCGGTGCATACGGCCCCGCGAATGCGGTTCCGGCTGTAAAAACAAGAATAAGCAGTACAAAAAAGAATTTGGTTTTCATTTCAAAGCCTCCTTAAAATTTTTTCCTCTTAAAGCCGACAATGGCCAGCATGGCGGAACCAAGCAGCCGGATTGCCGCCGGAACCGGCACGGCATTCAGATTGTCCATGGCAAAATAAGCCGGCATGTTCATGCCGTACGCGCCTACATCGGATGATGAAAGGGAAAATTCAAGACCGATAACATCTCCAAGGCTGGTCAGATCTATCCATGTCCAGCCGTCCAATATGTAATCATCAGCACTGTCGGCAAAACGGAAATCCGCCAGGAAAAAATCGACTGTTCCGGATCGACTGTTCCGGATCGACTGTTTCGGTATAATTTGCCTTTGCATCTATATCCTGTTTTGCAAATCAGTTCAGTTTTTCACCTCCTTTTTTTATAAAGCATGTTTTAAATCAGGCCCGCAAAGCAGGCCTTGGTTAAAAGTAACCGTTCGCACTTCCAAACTTATCTGTGTTTATCTGTGTGCATCTGTGTCCCATTATTTCATCACTTGTAACAAAACAAAAAGCCGGGCCGCTGAAATATAATGAAATTTCGGCAACCCGGCTTCTCCTCGTGCCAAGATAAATCCGAATCGTTGGGATAAGACACAAGGTCTTTGAAACTCGATATTGTTACCAAGTGGGTGCTCGGGAAACGGTTTGTTTCCTTCATCTCTGCAGGGCTTGCTCTGGCATTGATGTTAAGATAGTCCCACCTGACTAAAGACTAACCAGCAGGTCAGTAGCGAAGTCCACAGGTAAACCCGGTAACGGGAGTCTGGAGCTGGACGGAGCAAGATTGCAGGCTCTGTATTGAGCCCCGAAAAATGTATGGTTGTGGTCATTGTGATAATCCTGCTTGCAGGAAAAAGCCGACGCTTTGGAGACAGCGGAAGGCAGCAGTCCTGAATATGCTAAGGCAAGTATTCAGGACACCACCGGGGTCTTAGACCAGGGCATGTACTCAAAGGGGTAGCTCGGGAACTTGGGAGACCCGGATGTTTCCTTGGGTAAAAAGAACGGTAACAGGAAATCCAGCGCAAGCGAAATCCCGGCGTTGCATAGGAATGTCCCGCCTTGCAACGAGTCTGCCATTGGCAGAAACACAAACATTAAAAGATGGGCGATACAAGGTATCAGGGGAGGATAGCGAAGAGCGAACGAACCTGAGATAAACATTCGGAAGTCTTAGCAGATCATAGTACCGATGATTAAGAATTGAACTATCTTGATCGGAAAGGTGGGGAAGTGATGCCCAAGCGACCCACTGCAGGGAAGGTGAAGCAGGGTATAACGTTTTTTTGGCAGGAATTATGGGAGATACACAGATGTCACAAACCATATCAACAAAAAGCCGAGAAATTGCAAGAACGGTCGCTTGCAATTCCAGACCGATAGAATGGGGACAACCACCGGTGTTAACAGGTGGGTCATCCCTTATCAAAATCGAGCTGCTTGCTCAAAGTAATCCTGAACTGGTATTTACATCAGTAGTCCATCGGATAGACTTTGATTTACTGAAACAATCCTTTCGTAAAATTCGGAAAAGCAAATCTGCAGGAGTGGACAAGGTTACGGCAAAGGAGTATGCCGAAAATCTTGATCAAAACCTCTATAATCTGTATGAACGACTGCGGAGAGGACAGTACGTTGCGTCTCCTGTAAAGCGTATCTGGATAGACAAGGAAGGAGGGAAAAAGCGTCCAATTGGCATACCTGTACTTGAGGATAAAATTGTCCAGAAAGCAGCAGCAGCCATATTGAATGTCATATTTGACAGGAATTTTTACAATTTTTCCCATGCATTCAGAAAAGGTCGGAGCCAACACATGGCAATCAAAGATTTACGTGAGCAATGCTTGAAGCAGAATATCAGCTGGATAGTAAGCGCAGATATTACAGGACTATTTGACAATATTAATCACGAGTTACTTAAAGACATGATACGTCGGAGAGTAAGTGACGGCGGAATGATTCGCCTGATAGGGAAGTGGTTGAATGCAGGCGTAATGGAGGAAGGCAACCTGACGTACTCTGAAACGGGCACTCCACAGGGAGGAGTAATTTCCCCTGTGCTCAGTAATATCTTTCTTCATTATGTTTTAGATGACTGGTACGTGAAAGAAGTGATCCCCCGGATGAAAGGGAGATGCTCCATCATACGCTGGGCGGATGATTTCATCCTCGGGTTCGAGTATGAAAAAGACGCATTGCGTGTCATGGATGTATTACCCAGGCGGTTCGAACAGTTCGAGCTGTCACTTCACCCGGAAAAGACAAAACTGATTCGATTTTCCAAACGCATTAGCGGAAAGGGAAACGGGACGTTTGATTTTTTAGGGTTTACATTTTACTGGTCAAAATCATTAAAAGGGTACATGGTAATAAAGAAAAAGACGGCAAGAAAGCGTTCAAGCCGTTTTATGAAGAGAATATGGATATGGTGCAAGGATAACCGTCATAAGCCAATGGCCGAGCAGTATGAGATTCTTTGCAGTAAACTGCGAGGTTTTTACCAGTACTTTGGAGTAATAAGTAACTACAAAGTGCTGGAAGTTGTGTTTGAATATACTGAGAAAGCATGGCGTCGATGGTTAAGCCGAAGAAGTCACAAGGGCGAAGTAATGTTCGAGGACTTGCGCACAACATACCCACTGCCATTACCCAGAATAGTCCATAATATTTGATGCCGTAAGGGCTGCAAAGTTATACGCCAAACGGGGTGTCGCCTGTTTGGTTGATAATCCGGTAAAAAGGATTTGAACCGAGGAACCGTATGAGGGAAATCTTCACGTACGGGTCTGTAGGGGGGGCGTCGGGTAACCGATGCTCCTACCTGGAAAAATGAGACCCTGGGCATTCCTGAGTCCGCCTCACGGCGGGTTGGGCTTTATCGATTTCAATACTGCAAATTTTTAATGGGAGGGATGTCAGGAAAAACGGTAAGAATCGATACCCTGGGCGGGCGCTGTTATATAAGGTATCTTTTCCTGCCGCTCCATCCCTCGCCGGAGTTTGTGGCAGTTACAGGTTTTAAGATAAAGATTTTGGGTGCGTTATCGGTCGTCGGAGTATTATAATACGCCTTCCTTCCTCCGGCCTTCCCAAAATTATTATCTTAAAGCCTGTGAGATACAGATCAGATATCCTGACTTTCCCGGTCCGGCCGCCTTCCCATCCGTAATATAAGGATAGTGGCTTAAAATGGACGGACTCTGATTCCGTTTTACACGGAACCGGGATTTACAGTTGCGGGGCAGCAACGGATTTTCACCGTTTTCCCTTTTCTGCATCAACAATTTTTATTCACAATACATCAACAAAAAATAAAATACTTGGACTATATTGCTATTTTTTTAATTATTTTTTAAATTTAAGTCACCATACACCAATAAAAAATGAAATACTTGGACTATATTGCTATTTTTTTTTTTTTATTTTTTTTATCTTCAGGCAGAGTCCGGGAACGAAGGTTCCCATCTTTCAGGGTGGGAACCCCCATATGGTATGCATTCCCTCGCTGGAGCAATGGGAACTAAAAAAACTGATAAGCTGTGAAGAATGTCTGAACTGTGATTTGTATGATTAAATGATGAGCTATGATTTGGAAAAAACAGGAAATACGAAATGGGGACAAAATAACTTCCACAAGTAGGCGCGTAGTTGTGGACGTTATTTTTTTGCCGAACCCTTAGGACTCACTCAAAAATAACTTCACATTTTGGCATCTCAGCTTCAGGCTGTATTTGCACGATCCTCATTACGCAAAGTCCTCGAAATAGCTTGCTATTCCTGCGGCTTTGCTCAATCGGATCGTACAACTTCAACCTAAATCTGAGCGCCAATTCTGTAAATTTATTTTTGAGCGAACCCTTAGGATCGCAAATGAAATAACTTGAACAATATTATTTGTCTTTTGGCCCATCTGCTGTGTTGCATTAAAAGCCGAATACTTCGAGTATTCAACCTTTAATGCGCCTTGCAGATGAACCAAAATCCTTCATAATCTTTGTCCAATTTATTTAACCTCCGATCCTTAGCCCTCGTTTCTATGTAGCTATGTTTTCATAACTGGCGGACTGACAACTCCGTACAAACAGAAAACGTGCAAAATCCAGAACTTCTTTTGCCGCATCATCGGGCAAACCGGCAACCAGTACCGAAGCTTGTTCCGCAATTGGAATCCATTGCCGGGTTTCCGCCCGCCATACAACGATAAAGTGTTTTGTATGCATGGCTAAGAAATCAAGAGTTTCTCCCTCATCATCGGCAAATTCGATTTCGTAAGCATCATTGCCGTGACAATGAACAACCGCCCCCCGCACTCCGGCACGCAGGTTTTTTTCAGGGATGTCTATTATAATTTCGACTATATCTCCTATATCCGGTCTCATATTTTTTTCCTTACATAAAGTGTTACGAGATGAGCTTCCCTGATTTCGGAAGTTACGATCCATCCTGTTTTTACGACAGCGCACCGACCTTCCATTCCTTTGACGGTAATATCCGCCGTATAACGTTTTCCGAATTTATCCTCGCTGTGAAAAGTGACTTCGGCATGCATGGCTCCGCCTTCAAGTTGACGAAGCAGAGATGTGTAATTTTTTTGGGTCATAGCGGATTATTATGGAGATTCTATTTATTGAGCATATACTAATTCAACTTATGCCATTAGGTATGTATTAGCTGTTCATCATGGATTACCACACTAATCCGTTATGAACCTGTTTTAAGAAGCTGGATTAAGAAACCAGTTGGGGCAATCCTGTGCCAAAGGCTGCTGTGTCGATATATAGATTTCCACATAAATAATTTCACTGCGTTATCGGTCGTCGAAGTAGGGGTTCAAGATTTTGAACCCCTACCCCCCCTGGCCTTGTGCCAAATTTTAAAATCAGGTAATTATCTGAAAATCTATAGTAGGTTTGGACGCAGAAATGATACCTGGGCATGTAAACACCAAGAGAAGCAGGGAAGAGGGTGGGCAAAGACAATTTTATCCCCTTCCAGGGGTTATTTCAAAACCGGACCCTCCGGATCCGGTTTTTTATTTGCATTATAAATCAAAAACTAAATTTTTCTTCTCAGTACGATAAGACCGATTAAACCAGAGCCGAGAAGCCATAGCGCGCCCGGGACAGGAACTATGTCATATTGACGCACACCAAACTGCTTGCACCATTGATCCTCTTCCAGGCCGTTTATCTCCATTGTAAAGTCAAAAGTCACCCATTCATTTAAATCGACATAGTTTTCAAACGTTGGATCATAAAAATCCAATAAACCATCACTGAATTCCCAATTAGGAAAAACATCGCTCCCAGCGGAGGTTATATTGATATTTTCATCAATCCCATTGAAGTCGGAATCATAAAATTCGAATCCATATCCGACAATTCCCGGATCTTTATCAAGCTTACTTTTTACTTTAAATGTCCAATCTATGGTAAGGGTTCCGTCAGCCGGCGGCCAAAAGAGAGTTGTGACTCGTGAATCAAAAAAATTACCCTTTTTATTAACTGTAAGCGTGGCACAATCCTTTATAGGGGCATAATGGGGTTTATTTGCCAGTTTTGGCACGGTGGTAAGAGGCACCTCTCCTGGTTCAGCCAGTCTTTCCCATACTTTTAAACTAGATAGCCCTGTAGGCCATTGAAAAGTTATTCTATTTTTATCAAATCGATCAAGGTCCCTTATTGTGGTTAAGCTGTAATCTCCAAATGCCGGCCCTACCTGCATCATAAAAAAAACGAGAACAATACTGAGACCCACTCAGTAGTGTCCGGTTAGGTTTTTGCATGTTATATGGGATAAAAAAATTAGAAAAATGTTCATTTTTTACTTGACAAACCAAATAAAAATTTTTTATCGTTTTGTTATAAAATATAATTATAACAAGGAGTTAAGACAAAAATGGACATATTCAATATCCCAAAAAAGAATTTTAATCCCCAATCTCATGCTCGATTTCTCAAACCTTTGCAAAAGATTTTTCCTGACACGCCACAGCTTAAATCCCGAGGTCACAGGCCATTGAAAATGACTTTTGAAGATCAGCTTCACGCACTGATATTTTTCCATCTACAAGAACATGAATCAGCTCGTGATCTTATTCAACACCTTAAAGAAGACGATTTTGCCAAAGAATGTGTCGCTCCAGATGGAGGGATCAGTCGTAGCAGTTTTTCCGAAATTATCAATTCTCGAGGGCTTGAACAGCTTGAATATGTTTTTCAAGCTCTTTGCAGCCAGGCACAAAATGCTTTACCATCAAATTATTCAGATCTCGGTGAACTCGTTTCCATTGATGGATCTTTAATTGATGCAGTTCTGTCCATGTACTGGGCTGATTACAGAAAAGGCGCTAAAAAAGCAAAAGGCCATTTCGGCTTTGATGTCAATCGCAAGATTCCTATAAAAATTCATCTGACAAATGGAAATGGCGCTGAACGCCCCTTTGTCAGGTCTATCCTTACAAAAGGCCAAACAGGAATCATGGATCGGGGGTATCAATCACATAAGGATTTTGATCTTCTTCAGGATGAAAAAAAACATTTTGTTTGCCGCATCAAAGCGAAAACAACAAGAACTATTATCAAAGAGCAGCCTGTTGATCCCGACAGCTATATTTTTTATGATGCTGTGGTTCTTCTTGGCACTCCTGGGGTAAACCAGACCAGAAAGCCGGTTCGACTGGTTGGTTATAAAATTGCCGGTGTCAAATATTTTGTGGCAACTGATCGTTATGATCTTACAGCCGAGCAGGTTGCAACCGTTTATAAGCTTAGATGGGATATCGAAACTTTTTTCAAATGGTGGAAGAAACATTTAAAAGTGTACCACTTGATTGCTCACAGTAGATATGGCCTGATGGTTCAAATCCTTGCGGGGTTAATAACCTACCTGCTTATGGCCATATACTGCCATGAACAGTTTAATGAACCTGTATCAATAAAGAGGATTCGTCAGCTTAGAAATACCATCCAGAACGAATTACGTACTGACGAAAAAAACGTATGGTCTAATAATCTGATTATCAAAGAGCAAATGCTATATGCAAAAACTTAACCGGACACTACTGAGCTAATACATACCTAAGGCGGGCTAAACGCCCGCAACCCAACTCTATGGGTGTTGAGTATTGAGAATAAAGATACGATCTTGCTTTCCTCATCACCCACTACTCAACACGCAACTCTTAGTGGGGGTGGGGATCATTATTTCGATAATAACCTGGAATCCATGATGAGCCTTTTTTTAAAGCAAGACGGGCTGGTTCCCTCGATTTTTTTGAAAACCCTGTTGAAGTATGAGACATCGTTAAACCTGATGGAAAAACAGACATCTGTTATGCTTATTTTTTGTTGCAGGAACATGTTTTTTGCTTTTTCAATTCTTTTGTGATTGTGATAATTTTTGAAGGTTGTGCCGGTAACCGACTTGAAGGTTCTTGCAAAATAAAATTTACTCATGCCGCTCTCTCTGGCAACTTCGTCAAGTGATAATGGCATTATGCAATGAGTATCGATAAAATTAACGGCTTTTGCGATATTAATTTGTTTAACGTGTGTTTGCATTGTGTGCTCCTACTTCGTTCACCCCTTAATTTTTTGTCGCTTGTAACAAAAAAAAGCCGGGTTGCTGAAATATGCAGAAATTTCGGCAACCCGGCTTTTTTTGATAATGAGCTTTCGGGTATTCCTGTTTCACCTAAGGGGCTCACTAAAAAATAACTAATTCGGTATTTTATTTTTGAGTGAGCCTCCAATGGTTATTCGGGCTTTATCGATTTCAATACTATATTATTTTTTAATTAATTTTAGGGCGTGCTGGTTGCAGCTTTGGAGGTAACAGCCTCTATATAGATTGTCAGATAATAAATTTCACAAGGCCAGGGGGAGGAAGGCGTATTGTAATACTCCAACGACCGATAACGCAGTGAAATTATTTATGTAACAATCTATACCTATGAAAAAACCGGGCGAAGAGAATGTATCGGTTAGTTGCCCGGTTTTTTCGGTAGGAGATCCGGTGGCATTCCGGCTCGCCTTGCGGTGAAAGATGCTTTGAGGGATGTCAAGAAAAAGTTTTTGTCATTTATGCTGAGGCGGATAAAATATATTGCTATGTGTAAGCATAGTGAACAAGCACCCCATCCCTCGTTAAACGTTCGGCAGGGCAGTTTGTTTTCTCCAAAAAAAAATCCCTGAACCGAAATTAATCGATTCAGGGATTACCCTTTTTTATCCTTGAATTTTTTTGCTAACCCTTGGCCACGAGGTTTGCATCTGTTACCCAGGTAGGTCTTCTGGCTTACGGATCAACCTACTAATTGCGCCTTCCCAACAATTTGTTAGTGGCATTGTGCAATTTTCGTCCCCGATTACAGCGACGGGCTCGCCCTCGATTTTAACGAGGTTCCCTTTTATGCTTTATGAGCACCTGAATAAATATTTTTTATTTTTATAAAAATAAAATGATGAAAAAGTAAAGTCAATCTCAGTAGTGTCCGGTTAGGTTTTTGCATGTTATATGGGATAAAAAAATTCAGTAGTGTCCGGTTAGGTTTTTGCATGTTATATGGGATAAAAAAATTAGAAAAATGTTCATTTTTTACTTGACAAACCAAATAAAAATTTTTTATCGTTTTGTTATAAAATATAATTATAACAAGGAGTTAAGACAAAAATGGACATATTCAATATCCCAAAAAAGAATTTTAATCCCCAATCTCATGCTCGATTTCTCAAACCTTTGCAAAAGATTTTTCCTGACACGCCACAGCTTAAATCCCGAGGTCACAGGCCATTGAAAATGACTTTTGAAGATCAGCTTCACGCACTGATATTTTTCCATCTACAAGAACATGAATCAGCTCGTGATCTTATTCAACACCTTAAAGAAGACGATTTTGCCAAAGAATGTGTCGCTCCAGATGGAGGGATCAGTCGTAGCAGTTTTTCCGAAATTATCAATTCTCGAGGGCTTGAACAGCTTGAATATGTTTTTCAAGCTCTTTGCAGCCAGGCACAAAATGCTTTACCATCAAATTATTCAGATCTCGGTGAACTCGTTTCCATTGATGGATCTTTAATTGATGCAGTTCTGTCCATGTACTGGGCTGATTACAGAAAAGGCGCTAAAAAAGCAAAAGGCCATTTCGGCTTTGATGTCAATCGCAAGATTCCTATAAAAATTCATCTGACAAATGGAAATGGCGCTGAACGCCCCTTTGTCAGGTCTATCCTTACAAAAGGCCAAACAGGAATCATGGATCGGGGGTATCAATCACATAAGGATTTTGATCTTCTTCAGGATGAAAAAAAACATTTTGTTTGCCGCATCAAAGCGAAAACAACAAGAACTATTATCAAAGAGCAGCCTGTTGATCCCGACAGCTATATTTTTTATGATGCTGTGGTTCTTCTTGGCACTCCTGGGGTAAACCAGACCAGAAAGCCGGTTCGACTGGTTGGTTATAAAATTGCCGGTGTCAAATATTTTGTGGCAACTGATCGTTATGATCTTACAGCCGAGCAGGTTGCAACCGTTTATAAGCTTAGATGGGATATCGAAACTTTTTTCAAATGGTGGAAGAAACATTTAAAAGTGTACCACTTGATTGCTCACAGTAGATATGGCCTGATGGTTCAAATCCTTGCGGGGTTAATAACCTACCTGCTTATGGCCATATACTGCCATGAACAGTTTAATGAACCTGTATCAATAAAGAGGATTCGTCAGCTTAGAAATACCATCCAGAACGAATTACGTACTGACGAAAAAAACGTATGGTCTAATAATCTGATTATCAAAGAGCAAATGCTATATGCAAAAACTTAACCGGACACTACTGAGTCAATCTTTTTGTTTATTTTTTTTTTATTACGGAATTAAACTTTTTTCAGAAAACTTGTTTTTTTATTTTTTAGTCAATATTCTATTCAGACGTTGTAGCTGATAGGTCAGTTATTTCGTCCCCGTTCCCTAAAACCTCCTGGAGAATTTTATTAAGTTCCTGCATCTGGTACGGTTTTACAATCGCACCGCAAAAGCCATAGTCCGAATAATTTGCCATTATTGGATCATTAGAGTAGCCGCTGGAAACAAAGATTTTCGCCCCAGGATTAATGGATAGAATTTTTTTAACAGCTTCCTCACCTCCCATACCACCGGGAACTGTAAGATCCATAATAATAAGATCGGCCTGTATCCCTGCGTCCAGATCTTTTCGATACATATCAACGGCTTCTGCTCCATCGGTTGCCAGTTCAATTTCATAACCTAATCTGGTAAGCATGGCCTTTGCTATTTCCCGTATCATCTCATCATCGTCCATGATCATTATTTTTCCCTGCCTTTGTGCTATATGTCCGGTTTTTTTTATAGGAGGAGCAGAGATTTGATTTTTGGACGCAGAAAGATATATTGAAAAGAGAGTCCCTTTCTCCGGCTTTGATTCGACAGTGATATAGCCTCCATGCTGCGTGATAATTGAATGGCAGATTGCAAGCCCTAGTCCGTTTCCAGTTTGTTTGGTTGAAAAATAGGGGTCGAAAATTTTGTCAATTATTTTGTTGGGGATACCTGCCCCGTGGTCTTTGATAGTGACTACTATATAACTGTCTCCATGTAGGAATGGGAAATTCTGATGGTGATTAAGTACATTTTCGCATCGGATATCAATAACACCACCCTGGGGCATCGCATGGGCGGCATTAATGATAATATTTTGAATCACCTGGCTGATCTGTCCGGGATCTATATCAACGGGCAAGAGATCAGGTGCAAACCAGGTATCACATCGGACATTACTGCCCCTTAATACAAATGAAGAAGAGTCGGTGATAATTTCGGCAATTGAAGTAGTTTTTAGTACCGGCTCACCCCCTTTGGCAAAAGTCAACAGTTGCTGGGTAAGATCTTTGGCCCGCAGAGATGCTTTTCCCGCTTCAGACAACAGGGCGTAGGTCGACTCATGGGGATCTGTGTAGTTAAGGGCCAGATTAATATTGCCAAGTATAGCGGACAGTATATTGTTAAAATCGTGTGCAATACCGCCGGCCAGAACCCCAAGGGATTCCAGTTTTCTGGCTTTAAGCGCTTCCTGCTCCAACCTTTGTTTTTCCGTTACATCTCTGAAAACAAGAACAACTCCTATTGTATTGCTTTTGGCGTCAAGAATCGGCGCACCGCTGTCAGCAATGCTTCGCTCCTCACCATCCCTTGCAATCATAATTGTATGATTGGCAAGCCCGATTACCTGACCGCTGCTTATAACTTTTGTAACTGGATTCTCACAAACCTTCCTGGTATGTTCATTTATAATGTGAAAGACCTCATCCAAAGGCCGCCCGGCAGCCTCTTTGTTGCTCCAGCCGGTAAGGTTCTCGGCAACCTTGTTCAACAGGACAATATTCCCGGAGATATCAGTGGTGATTACGCCGTCGCCAATGCTTCGCAAGGTGACTGCCAACTGTTCTTTTTCTTCAGCCAGCGCCTTTTCCGCTTGTCTGCGGTCGTTGATATCCCTGACCACTGCAATAACATAACGCTGGCCGCTGAACTCGGTGTATCTCAGGGCCACCTCCACCCAAAAAAGAGTATTGTTTTTTTTTCTGGCCAGCCAGTCAAAAGTCTGGTGGTTTTGCAATACGGTGCTTTTGACTTTTTTCACGGCCTCTTCCGTGGTATAGGGGGGGGCTCCGGCACTGACACTTCCAGCATCTATCAGGAGCGCTTCCTCATAGCTATAACCATACATTTCAAGCATCCCTTGATTGACATCAAGAATTTTACCTGTGTCGGCATCATGTATAAAAATAGCGTCGCTGGGGGCATTATATATTTCCCGATATCGTTCTTCTCCGGCCTGAAACTGTTGGTTGGCTGCCCGCAGGTCATCAATGTTTTGTTCCAGCGCATTTCTTGTTTTAATCAATTTTCTCGTCATTTTGTTAAAGGCAGCAGCAAGAAGACCGATCTCGTCTTTATCTGATTCTTCGGCCTGCTCTCTAAAGTTGTCATCGGCAATATTGTTCGCTACCCTGGTAAGTCTGACGATGGGCCTGGTAACGCTTTTGGCAAAACAGAATGATAAAAATAGTATTAACGATACTCCACCCGTAAGTATACAAAAGAACATAGCGTTCATCTTGGCAAGTGGTGCAAAAGCCTCTTCTTTGTCTATTTTGACTACTATTCCCCAGTTCATGTCTTCGATGTATCTGGTGGCGGCAAGAACAGGAACCTGACGATAATCGGTTTTATCTGTCAGCAGCATACCTTTACCTGAAAAAGCCTGATTTATTGGTATATGAATATTGTCCTTGGTAATCGTCAAGCGGAGCGCTGCCTGCCGGTCAAACCGGGTTGGCATGACAAAAACAGTGTCACCATTTTTGTTTTTTGCAGCCAAAATGGTCTCGCCAGTCTCTCCTAACCCAGTGTAATCACTGATAGCTGTGATCATATTGTCAACTTTGGCATCGATGAAAATCACTCCCAAAAATTTGTTTTCCAGGTAGAGTGGTCCGGCTATCTTTAGGGAAATATTTTGGTCCGCATCAAGATAAAACAGATCGACCCTATTACCCTCCCTGGCACTGGCAAAAAAATCTTCATTGCAATTTTCTCCCTCTATCCTGGATGGACCGCTTGAGGCAACCAATACCCCATCCGGAGAGTGAACGCAGATATATTTGAAATCAGTGATGGATGCCTGGGCATCACGAAGTATTTTGTTCATTTTGAGCTGATGTTGTTTGCCAGCACTTGTCAGGAATTGATCAAGAGAGAGGCGCATCTGGGTTCGGCTGGCTACAAGCCTTAGCCTTTCAGAGTTCTGCTCGACAATATCCTTTATCCTGTGTTGTTGGATGGAAGCTACGGACTCAAGATGATTTAAAATATTATGTGACAGCAGCTTCTTTACACTGATGTAGAAAATAATATTGGTAATGATCAGTAATGGAAGAGACAGCGTAAGTAAGGCGAGTATTAATTTGTTATGGATTGTCATTGGAAAAATTGATGAGGCCTTTTTTTTGGAAGAAATTTCTTTTGCCATGGTCGCTATCCTTGACGCTGAATGTCTGGCATGAAATGCGCGTTTCAGCGCGTCGGTTCCATGTCCTGGTTCAAGTAAGCCGCTGCAATGAAGTTTTAGTATCTTAATATTTATATATTAAGGGAAAAATAGAACATTTTTAGAGCTATAGAGTGTCACATAAATAATTTCACCGGGTTATCGGTCGTAGGAGTAGGGCTCAAGATGTTGAACCCCTCATTCTTCATCTGGCCATGTGCCAAATTGCAAACAAATTGTAAGCAAATTTTACAATAGGGTAATTATCTGACAATCTATGCCTCCTTTTGAGGGTTCCCATTTTTGGCGTAGTCTCAAGAAGGAGGTATTCATGAAAAATTATCAAAGTCAATCACATGTAACGTTGAAATGCAAGTATAACAGAGTTTGGTGTCCAAAATATCGGCAAAAAAAGCTGTATGGAAAATTGCGGGGTTGTCTTGGGGAAATAGCTTATGGGGTTTCCTTGCTAAAAACCCACTTTTCAACCATTCCCAGGACTAAATTTCGTTTGATCGGCTTAGTCGTATAATCGTTCATGCCCGCTTCAATACACATTTCCCTGTCATTCTGCATGGCATTGGCGGTCATGGCCACAATCGGGATATGTTCCGGCCGGGCTGATATTTGATTACCGGCACCTTTCGAATTCGATTTATTATTTCCCCCGGCAATATTTGCTTCCCAATTGCGAATCTCCACTGTTGCGTCAAGCCCATCCATTTCAGGCATCTGCATATCCATGAAAATAAGATCATATTTATCCGGAGAAGCAGTAAATTTATCCACAGCCTGGCGGCCGTCGTGCGCCACCTCCACCTGGCAGCCTGCCTTGGTCAGCATCATTTTGGCCAGTCTCTGATTCACCGGGTTATCTTCCGCCAGCAGGATAGACGCAGAATGCTTTATCTCTTCCCGGGCGAAATACTCGGTTATTATCTTATCTTCTTTATCCTTTTCTTCCTTTGATCCCAAAGATCCTGCCAGCATCTGGTACAGTTTTTTCCGGCGGACGGGTTTGCTTAAAAAACCGTCAAAACCGGCTTTTTCACATTTTTCAGCATTTCGTTCCATAAGAGAGGAAAGGGCAATCATGGGCAGCTTTTTAATAGCAGATTGTTGATTGCGGATATTATAAAATTGCGAATTATCCTGGCTACTTCATACCCGTTCATTTCCGTCATATTAATATCAGATATGCAAAGATCAAACGGTTTTCCGTTTTCCAGGCTCTTTTCCAGGGTGGCAAGTACGTTTCGGCCATTTGTCAGAGCTACCACCTGCATGCCGGCCGATTCTAAATAGTGAGTTAATATTTCAAGATTTTTGAGGTTATCATCAATGATGAGCAGACTTTTACCGGCAAGCGGCATTGGAGTAGTTCTTTTCGATTCTCTGCCTTCAACTTTTTTAAGCCAGGCCGTAAAGTAAAAGGTACTCCCTTTATGCTCCTCGCTTTCCACCCGGATATCTCCAGACATCAGGCCGGCGATCTGTTTACAGATCGACAACCCCAAGCCTGTACCGCCGTATTTCCTGGTAGTAGAACCATCCGCCTGTTGAAAGGTCTCAAAAATCGTATCGATCTTATCTTCCGGTATTCCTATACCGGTATCGATGATCTTTGCAAGCAACATAATTTTTTCTGATTATATCGGATTTAGGGGAGCCTGATAATGAGTAGCGTAACTGGTTGTGATTAAAACATAAACATGCATAACATGTTGATATTACAAAAGATATTTTTGACTAGATTTTTTTTCAATAATTTTATATGGTTAGAGACAAATCCACTCCAAAGGAGGTCTCTTCGTGCCAAGATAAATCCGAATCGTTGGGATAAGACACAAGGTCTTTGAAACTCGATATTGTTACCAAGTGGGTGCTCGGGAAACGGTTTGTTTCCTTCATCTCTGCAGGGCTTGCTCTGGCATTGATGTTAAGATAGTCCCACCTGACTAAAGACTAACCAGCAGGTCAGTAGCGAAGTCCACAGGTAAACCCGGTAACGGGAGTCTGGAGCTGGACGGAGCAAGATTGCAGGCTCTGTATTGAGCCCCGAAAAATGTATGGTTGTGGTCATTGTGATAATCCTGCTTGCAGGAAAAAGCCGACGCTTTGGAGACAGCGGAAGGCAGCAGTCCTGAATATGCTAAGGCAAGTATTCAGGACACCACCGGGGTCTTAGACCAGGGCATGTACTCAAAGGGGTAGCTCGGGAACTTGGGAGACCCGGATGTTTCCTTGGGTAAAAAGAACGGTAACAGGAAATCCAGCGCAAGCGAAATCCCGGCGTTGCATAGGAATGTCCCGCCTTGCAACGAGTCTGCCATTGGCAGAAACACAAACATTAAAAGATGGGCGATACAAGGTATCAGGGGAGGATAGCGAAGAGCGAACGAACCTGAGATAAACATTCGGAAGTCTTAGCAGATCATAGTACCGATGATTAAGAATTGAACTATCTTGATCGGAAAGGTGGGGAAGTGATGCCCAAGCGACCCACTGCAGGGAAGGTGAAGCAGGGTATAACGTTTTTTTGGCAGGAATTATGGGAGATACACAGATGTCACAAACCATATCAACAAAAAGCCGAGAAATTGCAAGAACGGTCGCTTGCAATTCCAGACCGATAGAATGGGGACAACCACCGGTGTTAACAGGTGGGTCATCCCTTATCAAAATCGAGCTGCTTGCTCAAAGTAATCCTGAACTGGTATTTACATCAGTAGTCCATCGGATAGACTTTGATTTACTGAAACAATCCTTTCGTAAAATTCGGAAAAGCAAATCTGCAGGAGTGGACAAGGTTACGGCAAAGGAGTATGCCGAAAATCTTGATCAAAACCTCTATAATCTGTATGAACGACTGCGGAGAGGACAGTACGTTGCGTCTCCTGTAAAGCGTATCTGGATAGACAAGGAAGGAGGGAAAAAGCGTCCAATTGGCATACCTGTACTTGAGGATAAAATTGTCCAGAAAGCAGCAGCAGCCATATTGAATGTCATATTTGACAGGAATTTTTACAATTTTTCCCATGCATTCAGAAAAGGTCGGAGCCAACACATGGCAATCAAAGATTTACGTGAGCAATGCTTGAAGCAGAATATCAGCTGGATAGTAAGCGCAGATATTACAGGACTATTTGACAATATTAATCACGAGTTACTTAAAGACATGATACGTCGGAGAGTAAGTGACGGCGGAATGATTCGCCTGATAGGGAAGTGGTTGAATGCAGGCGTAATGGAGGAAGGCAACCTGACGTACTCTGAAACGGGCACTCCACAGGGAGGAGTAATTTCCCCTGTGCTCAGTAATATCTTTCTTCATTATGTTTTAGATGACTGGTACGTGAAAGAAGTGATCCCCCGGATGAAAGGGAGATGCTCCATCATACGCTGGGCGGATGATTTCATCCTCGGGTTCGAGTATGAAAAAGACGCATTGCGTGTCATGGATGTATTACCCAGGCGGTTCGAACAGTTCGAGCTGTCACTTCACCCGGAAAAGACAAAACTGATTCGATTTTCCAAACGCATTAGCGGAAAGGGAAACGGGACGTTTGATTTTTTAGGGTTTACATTTTACTGGTCAAAATCATTAAAAGGGTACATGGTAATAAAGAAAAAGACGGCAAGAAAGCGTTCAAGCCGTTTTATGAAGAGAATATGGATATGGTGCAAGGATAACCGTCATAAGCCAATGGCCGAGCAGTATGAGATTCTTTGCAGTAAACTGCGAGGTTTTTACCAGTACTTTGGAGTAATAAGTAACTACAAAGTGCTGGAAGTTGTGTTTGAATATACTGAGAAAGCATGGCGTCGATGGTTAAGCCGAAGAAGTCACAAGGGCGAAGTAATGTTCGAGGACTTGCGCACAACATACCCACTGCCATTACCCAGAATAGTCCATAATATTTGATGCCGTAAGGGCTGCAAAGTTATACGCCAAACGGGGTGTCGCCTGTTTGGTTGATAATCCGGTAAAAAGGATTTGAACCGAGGAACCGTATGAGGGAAATCTTCACGTACGGGTCTGTAGGGGGGGCGTCGGGTAACCGATGCTCCTACCTGGAAACCATATGGGAAAAGCAGATACAGGATCCACTACCCAGAATAATAAAACCATATGTTTGCCCTTTTTGCAAGAGGTCTATAACGATAACATCCGAAACGCTGCTGGTTTTCGCAAATGCATTGACGAGTACATTGCGTCGAATAATGAGTTGTTCCCCCCTGAAATCACCGGGGGATACCGGATGAAAGATTCTTACTATTCAAAAAAGCAGTCCATTATGGTCCGTCGGATTGAAATTGCGGGCACCGCCTATACGATACGCCCCTCGTTTGTAACGCCATATATGGCAGGAATGACAGATGAAGTCGAAAAACCCCTTTTCCTGAGAAAATTCAATGTTCCTTTCTGGGCATTGAGTTATGTTTTCGGCAGAGATCCGATGTACTGGTATCGGTTGGAACAGGCTCTGGGACGCAACAGCATTGTCGGAACAACCGTCAGAGACGCTGACGATATCCCCGATCATTTGGCAGCCGATGAGAAACATACCTGGATCCTGGGTGATAAGGTTTATGTTGCCACCACGGTTGGCGACGAATGTATTCTTGGTGCATCCATAGCCGGCGATGCTGGAGAGCAATCTTTGCGTAATGCTTACCAAGTATTCAAAGATGAAGCGCAATGCTTAAAACCGGACTACACACCCACCACAGTCAACATGGATGGGTGGCAGGCCACGCGAAACGCCTGGAAATTTCTGTTCACCTCTGTCGTTATCATATGTTGCTTTTTGCATATTTTCATCAAGATACGCGACAGGGCCAAAAAGAAGTACAAAGACATTTTCACTGAAGCCCCCTCAAAACTTTGGGACTGTTATCATGCCGAGAACAAGCGGTCATTTTCACAACGAGTCAGAAGACTTGTAGAGTGGTGCAAGAAAAAGGAGATGCCAGCCGTTATTTCAAAGCCCATCGCAAAGTTACGCAAGAATATTGCTGAATATAAAGTGGCTTATGAACACCCGAATGCCCATAGAACCAGTAATATGGTCGACCGGCTGATGCAAAGAATGGATCGTCACCTGTTCAGCGTCCAATATTTTCATGGTTCCATGGCCTCAGCCGAACTGAGCATCAGAGGTTGGGTTCTTATCCAGAATTTTGCGCCCTATAATCCACGTACCGTAGAAAAACTACATGGGCTAAAAAGTCCGGCTGAACGGTTAAACAAGTTCAGGTACCACGATAATTGGCTGCACAACCTTTATGTTTCGGCTTCTTTGAGGGGCTATGGTAGGCCTCCCCTAAATCCGTTATAATGAGAATAAATTGGATAAAGATTATGAAGGATTTTGGTTCATCTGCAAGGCGCATTAAAGGTTGAATATTCGAAGTATTCGGCCTTTAATGCAACACAGCAGATGGGCCAAAAGACAAATAATATTGTTCAAATTATTTAATTTGCGATCCTAAGCTTTTACGGCGGCAATCGCCGTAATGGTTAAGGAACGAGGAGGAAATAAAAAAAACTTTTCAAACCCAAAATTCAAATGCAATCAGTATGCCAAAAATATAGCGGCTTAAAGTATAAAAACTACTTGACGAACAAGGGATTGCTGTTTAAATTCATTATAAGCATATACTCATAACAATTTTATAACCAATTTTCCGGGAGAGATAAAAATGATTATAACTATAGCCAGCGGCAAAGGAGGCACCGGAAAAACAACGGTTGCAACCAATCTTGCCATATCCCTGGCTGACAAAGTTCAACTTCTTGACTGTGATGTTGAAGAACCGAATGTTCACATTTTTTTACGAACTGAGCCGGTATCAAAAGAAACCGTCCGCACAATGGTCCCCGAGGTCGATTCCAGGCTTTGCACACATTGCGGTGAATGTGAAAAAATTTGCCGATTTTCAGCCATAACCCTGATTGGCGAGACCATTATGACTTTTCCGGAAATGTGTCATAGTTGCAAAGGCTGCCTGATGGTTTGCCCTGAAGGAGCAATTAAGGAATCATCCAGGGAACTTGGAGAAATTTTAATTGAAAATTCGGAGGGTGTTGAACTTGTATATGGGAGGCTGCGCGTTGGAGAAGCCATGTCGCCGCCACTGATCGAAAAAGTAAAGGAGTATATTAACAAGGAGATGATTGCAATTATCGATGCTCCTCCTGGAACATCCTGCCCTGTAATTGCGGCGCTGAAAAATTCCGATTTCGTTTTACTTGTAACAGAACCGACGCCCTTTGGCTTAAATGATCTGGCACTGGCGGTAGAGGCCGTTCGTACCATGGAACTGCCGTTTGGAATAATTATTAACCGATGCGATTCAGGTAATGACGGGGTTCTCCAATATGCAAAAAAAGAAAATATACAGATAATGATGGAAATTCCGGATCGCCGTGAAATAGCTGAAAATTACTCCAAAGGCGTGCCGATGGTAAACGGTATGCCTGAAATGAAAGAATTTTTTAAGGGACTTTATTCAAAAATAGAAAACCGGATTCGGCATTAAGGAAACTCAACCATGAAAGAACTTACAATAATAAGCGGTAAAGGCGGTACAGGTAAAACAAGCATAGTGGCGTCTTTTGCCTCCATTGCAAAAAATACAATTCTTGTTGACGGGGATGTGGATGCTGCGGATCTGCATCTGGTGCTGCCTCCTGAAATAAAAAAGGAAGAGGATTTCAAAGGCGGACATATTGCAAAGATTAACCCTGATATTTGTACAAGCTGTGGTGAATGCACGGACCGATGTCAGTTCCATGCGATCAGCGATGATTTTGTTGTAGATCAGATTGCATGCGAAGGATGCGGGGTTTGCGTACATTTCTGTCCGGTTGAGGCTATCGATTTTCCCCAGAGAACCTGCGGTAGATGGTTTGTTTCAGACACAGCATGCGGCCCCATGGTTCATGCCAGATTGGGTATTGCCGAAGAAAATTCCGGCCTGCTTGTCAGTCTGCTGCGCCGGGAAGCAAAAGAAATAGCAGAACAAAAGGGTCTTGAAACAATTATTGTCGACGGTCCTCCCGGTATAGGCTGCCCTGTTATTGCGTCGGTAACAGGGACAAGCGCTGTTCTAATAATAACGGAGCCTACCCTCTCGGGAATACATGACATGGAAAGAGTGGGGGAACTCACAGCCTTTTTTAAGATTCCAGCCATGGTATGTGTTAACAAATATGATATTAACCCTGAAATAGCGGATCAGATCAAAAAATACGCTGATGAAAATAAGATAAAATATATAGGTTCTATTCCGTACGACAGTGATGTTACTGCCGCAATGGTTGCTCAAAAAAGCCTGGTCGATTTTTCAGAAGGAAAAGGGGCCCAGGCAATGCTAAAAGTATGGCATGAAGTAGAGAACTTCATGGATCTGTAGTATGCAATATTATTTATAAAAAAGGAGAAGCTATGAAAATTGCAGTCACATCCACAGGTAAAGACTTAAACTCGGATCTTGACCCCCGTTTTGGAAGAGCCGCATATTTTGTTATTGTAGATTCCGAAACGCTTGAATTTGAAGAAGTAGAAAATACGCAAAATTTAAACCTTCCACAGGGAGCCGGAATACAGGCAGGAAAAATAATAGTAAACAGCAAGGCCGAGGTATTGATAACAGGAAATTGCGGTCCTAAAGCATTTAATGTGCTTAATCAGGCTGGCGTTAGGATTGTAACCGGAGCAAAAGGGAATGTCATAAACGCTGTTCAGCAGTACAAAAACAATGAGCTTAAAATATCTCAAGAGGCCAATGTTGAAGGTCACTGGGTGTAAGAAAAGCCATTGCAAGGTTCATAATGCGCACCCTGCAATGGCTTAAAATTGCGAACTTATTTTTGCGCAAAAAATGGGGTCAAGTCTATGTTTGACCCTTGATGATAAAAGAGAAGAGTTAAACATTGATTTTGTCTTATCAAAAGAGAGTTTCGAGGCTTAAAAATATAACTGGAAAACTAAAAACATACATTTAAAAAGCAGATCAATATTAATAAGGGTCAAACGTGACCCCATAACTTCCATGACCTCCCTCTCAATTAACAAATTTTCCATTGACTTCCATTGTTTTAGTGCCTACAATTGGTACGTAATATAGGGTTCAATATTTGGCATTATAAAGGAGGCCGTATGCAACAGGCGAAATTTAGTGTTAAAGAGGCACAAGCACATTTTATAAATAATTTTAAAGCTTATGGGTTTAAGGATAAAAGTTCTTTGGTTCGAACGGCTATTGACCATTTTAAAAATAAATTGGAACTTGAAAATCTAAAAAAATCCGCTGAATTATATTCTGAAATTTATTCTGAAAATGATAATTTAAAAGAATTGACTGAAACAGCCCTATCTGGATGGCCAGAATGACAACATTGAAAAGAGGTATGATTATTGATGTAAATCTTGATCCGACGCAAGGTTCAGAAACGGGGAAAGTCAGACCATGCATAATTGTAACCAATGATGTTTATAATGAAAGAGTCCCTGTTATTCAAGTTGTTCCAATTACTGAATGGAGTGCAAAAAAAATTCGAATAAAAACCAATGTTGAACTTTATCCTTCACAAGATAATGGCCTATCAAAAAAATCCGTAGCAGATTGTTTGCAAACACGTCCTATTGATCATCGTCATAGGATGGTAAGAATTCGTGGAAAATTGTCCCATTCTAAGATACGGGAAATAAATCAAGCTTTAATAATTATTTTTGAACTTAATTTGTAGCTGTAATCGCCATGGAATTCGGGGGACACCATACCTATTTATTGTTGACTATAAATTGCCATTATCCTCTGAAAGGCTATGGCAAGAATAGCAATAATAGTGGCACCGGGGATGCCACATTATATCACTTTTTTCCGATAAGTACTATATTGCCTAAATTTGTTGGCACATTAAAGAATTGGTGGGACGAGATTCTCAATTATTTTATCGAGAGAGTAAGCAATGGCTATGTTGAAGGGCAAAATAATGCTATAAGAAATATAATCCGTAGAGCATTCGGATACAGAAATTTTAATAATTTTCGATTGCAGGTGTTTGCAGAACTTGGTTCTCACACTAATCCGCGATGAACCTTAAATATTAACCCCGACCCATTAATTCCTCTTGGTGAAAACGATGAGATGATTTTAATTGGCACTGCCGACGCAGAAAAGTGCTTTTTTGATAACTATTATCCTGGAGAAAGGCGGGACATCCTTAAATAACTTGAGAGTCTAAAGCCACAGGCTGTTAAGCCTATCCATATCTGGTAAAATGGAACTATAGGGCAATTCCACTAAAAGCTTGATTGAAAAAATATTAAACATTGAGCTCTTCCGGAGTGGAGTTCTATGTTGAAAGGTGAGAAACCATTGCCCGTGAAAATGGGTTGCAATTAATCGAATAAGATTTTGTTACTTTTTTACCAACGTCACTCTTCAAATTTTTTCTGTTCACTCGCCAGTCGATACGCAGTGAAATATTTGTAAGCGTTCCGGACATATTGCACAGTCTCCCGCCCGATACGTTTTGCCGCAATCATTTCTACATTCCGGAACCAAACCTTGGGATTGAATCCTGACTCGGCAGCCTCTCTTTGGAGTCGGTTTACTTTGGCAGGTCCGGCATTATATGCTGCCAATGAGAAGAGTGTTTGATCGAGTTCACTCATTTCAGTATTGCTGAAATAGTGGTTTCGTAAAAAAGATAGATACTTGGCTCCGGCGTGGATGTTATTTTCCAGTTTCCATATATCCGTGATCCCTATTTTAGGATCAGATGCGGTTGTAGGGAGTAACTGCATAATACCGATTGCGCCGGACTGACTTATAACGCTATTGTTAAGCTCTGACTCCTGATATCCCACAGCAGCCAGCATCAACCAGTCGAAGTCATACTTGTCACCATATTTTTTAAATAGCCTGATGAGCTCCTTGAACCTGGCTTTTTCCGCATCGTCCATTGAATTATGGATCCACTTATTCTGCTTAAGATATCGTTTTAAGATGATATTTCCGAACAGGGTTCCCTTTTTATGTCCGGCCGTAAATTCGTTGATAATCTGTTGCAGTTTTGGGCTCTGCTTGCGAAAAGCCCATGCAATTTGTCCTCCGGAATTTACGTAAATATGCTTGTGCACCTTAATATTATCAAAGATTCCGGCCCAAAATTTTGCTTTATGGCTGTCTACAATGGTCATGGGAATAAGACCGGCGTTCACCATCTCCAGCAGATCGCTGTCTTCAAGGTTTTCATCGGCAGATACGATTTTTATTTCAGATTTTTTGGAATTCAGGAAAGATTCATTGAGATTTAAAAGATGTTCGTAATAGCTGCTGGAACGGCGTATGTGTATCGTTTTTCCCGCCAGGTCGTCTACTGATTTAATGGGTGATGAATTTGGGCCTGTAACCAGGGTTTCCTTTATTCCACTTGCAAATGGAATCGAAAAATCAACCTGTTCGGTCCTCTCCGGAGTTATGGTATAATTAGAAGCAATGATGTCACCCTTTCCGGCGAGCAGGGCCGGGATTAACTGGTCTCGTGTGACTGGAATAAACAGTATATTTATTTTGAATGTCTTTTTATCCAGTTTTTTGTTGATGAATTTCTCAAACTCCTTCAGGATGTCATGGGATATCCCCCGCTGTATTCCGCCGTCGAAAAAATAAAACATCCTGTTAAACGTAACCAGCGCGCGTATCTGATTACGTTCGGCCATTTCATCAAAATCACCATACCATGTTTCAAAGGATTTAAAATCATCTAAAGAGACTTCTACCTTTGGTAAGTTCTCTTCAACATCCAGACAGGAAGGCAACGCGATCACAATCCAGAAGAATAATAAAAACATCAAGCTGTAAAGTATGTTATGTTTTAAATGCATTCAAGCGGCATCCAGCTATAAATTTCGGGTGGCATAAATTAAATTATAAGGTTCGTTCGGGTATCATTTTAAGATAGTTGCCCCATAAACCTTATCCATTCTCTTTAAAGCAAATTCATGAAACTCCCGGTCAAAATCCGCCACGCCCTTTGCAGGAACAGAAACCCTGTAATCTCTATTGGCAAGTCCGCCCACAGTATCCATTATACAGATAGAAGTGCATACCCCGACAACTTCAATATTCTCTACTTTTTCTTTTTCTAATATTATAGATAAATCCGTATTGAAAAATCCACTATATCTGTTTTTGGGAATAATCGCTTCTCCAGGTTCAGGTTTGAGTTCTTTAATGATTTGATTTCCCCAGGTACCTGTTATACAATGCCTCGGAAATCTTGCAAATTCCTTGTCATCTTCAGCATGAGAATCTTTCAGATAGAGAACCAAATCACTATTTTTTCGATATATATTAATACGTTTTTTAATAAAAGGAATTATATCCCTGGCATGTTTGCCTAAAAAAAGCGCACCTCCTGCATCTATGAAATCGTTCAGCATATCAATAATAATCAAAGCTTTTTTTGCCATTACAACCCTCCATCGAGCAGCCTCTCATGTATATTATCAAAACCGCCGTTTGACATAATGAGTATAAGATCCTTTGGTTTTGCTTCTTTAATCAGGAAAGCGATTATCTCTTCTGTGTTTTTAAAGTAGTATGCGTCCTTGTTGCGGCTTTTTATATCCTCCACCAGCTTTTTTGATGAAAATCTATCGTCAGAAGGTATCTTGTTGAGTAACGGCGGCTTGCGTATGCAAATAATATCGGCAAAATCAAAAGAAAGAGGATAAACATCCTGAAAAACTTTACGCATACTTGAATTGGTTCTAGGTTCAAATACAGCAATAACCCGCCCATCAGGATAATATGGTTTTACGGCCTTTATTGTCTCCCTTACCGCAGTGGGGTGATGGGCAAAATCATCCATAACCGTGATGTTGTTTTTTAAACCTCGCACTTCCTGACGCCTTTTTATTCCCTGAAATGTTGCAACAGCTTTTTGGATAATCTCAAGAGGTATATGCAAACTATGGGCAATCGCTATGGCCGCCGAAGCATTAAGCAGGTTATGCTCTCCCATCAGCCTGGTTTTAAAGGTAGTGGCTTTGCCTCCATGTTTCAAGAGTCTGAATTTAGTCCAGGGAGGATCAATCTCTATATCAGCCAGACGCCATCCTGATGATTCTTTTTTACCGTACTTTTCCAACCGAAATTTTCCATTAACCACAAGGGTATCAATATTAGCATCATTATCAAAGACGAATAGACTGCTTTTTGAAGAAATAGCATCCAAAAAAGTTTTGAATGTCCGTTTTACATGATCGAGATCTTTGAAAATATCCGCATGATCGAATTCTACGCTTGTGAGGATGGTCATGAGTGGGTCGTAGTGTAAAAATTTGGCTCCTTTATCAAAAAATGCCGTATCGTATTCATCACCTTCTATTACTATATACTCCCCTTTCCCAACACGATAATTACTCCCAAAATTTTTCAGGATCCCGCCAATTATAAAGGAAGGATCCCATTTGCTTTCATAACGGCCGGCCTCATGAAAAATCCAGGCAATAATTGAAGCAGTGGTAGTTTTACCATGGGTGCCGGTAATCAGAATCGTTTTCTTTTTTTTGGCAAAAATATTTCTAACGGCCTGGGGCATGGAGCAAAAAGGGATGCCCATCTCCATCATTTTTACTGCTTCGGAATTCTCACGTCTTACAGCATTACCAACAATAACAAGGTCCGGTCCGTATGATAGGTTCTCCGGGCTAAATCCATCAGATAGATTGATACCTCTGGCTGAAAGAAAAGTGCTTATCGGAGGATATACTTTTCTGTCTGACCCTGTTATGGCAAAACCTGCATCCTTAAGCATGCAGGCCAGAGCACCCATGCCTGTGCCGCAAGCCGCGATAAGATGTATGCTCTTAAGATGATCCGGTATATAATTTTTATTTAAATCCATATATCTCCATTTTTTAATATAGGCTTTAATATAATGATTTTGGGAAGGTCAGAGGGGGGGAAGGCGTATTATAATACTCCGACGACCGATAACGCACCCAAAATCATTATATTAAAGCCTATATTAAACCTTCTTCCTGGAAACTACAATAACCACGTTTTGATACAATAATATGATCAAGAACACGTATCCCAAGAATCTCCGCCGCATCGACAAGCTGTTTTTGCGCCAACGTATCTGCTTTACTGGGTTTTAAATCACCGGAAGGATGGTTATGAGCAAATATGACTGCTGATGCCCTGTCTTTAAGCACATCGGCAAAAACCTCACGGGGGTGGATCTGACTGCTGTTGACCAGGCCTATGGTGACTATTCTTTTTTCAATAACTTCATTAGCCCCGTTAAGGGATATGCAGACAAAATGTTCCTGATTTTTTTTGGAAATATCGGCCAGCAGGGGGAGCGCATCTGCTGCGCTTGATATTCTTAATCTATCTTTAGCCAGGTATCGTCGGGTAAGTTCAAGGGAGGAGAGTATTTGGGCGGATTTTGCAAGCCCCATTCCGTTTACTGAAGAGAGGTGTTCAAGGGACAGAGCACCTTTATGCTCCCGGATAAGTTTTACGACGGCCCGCGCAATTGAAACAACATCGAATCCCCTCCCTCCGGATCCTATAATAGCCATTACAAGTTGTTCATCAGTAAGCGCTGATGCACCTTTTTCCCGCAGCATTTCACGCGGCCGGTTATGTTCAGGTATCTCCTTGATCGATTTCATAAGCGGATTATACTTGGGGCTCGCTCCGGCAGTAAAGATTTAAATACGTTTATCATCTTCACCTTTACGGCGTCGGATAACTTTTCCTGAGCCGGGGGTACTTTTTTTTCGTTTTTTTGAGGCCTGTTTTTTTATGCTTTGTTCTATCAGAAATTTAAGCTGTTCTTCAATATTTTTTCTTCTGTCCTTTTCGCTTCGTCTTTCCGGGTATTCATAAAAAATAATGCTTTGCCTGCGATCCCTGCCGTTGCGCCTTTCTTTTTCAAGTTTTTCTACTTTCATAAGGTTTTTTACATGGTTGTTGAATGATTTAATATAAAAATCTGTTTAAAGGAGACCGGACCAGTATAAACTATCAAAGCCCGCTGCCTGACAACTATCTTTATATCGGACATTAAACGAAAAACCTTAACCCGAATTTTTCATAAAGAAATTATTTTTGGTTTCAGATAATAACAATACTGTTACATTTATGATTATTCATTTCAATAAACAGGGGTAGTTCCGACTATTCGGCCGCCTTTTCAACAAGCTCTTTAGGCAAATCTTTTCTTGCTTTTATGCCGAGTGCTTTCAGCGCCTCTGTTCGTTTTATTAAATTACCCTTTCCGCTTGCAAGCCGGCCGTGAGCATAATCGTACGATTTTACTGCTTTTCCCAAATGTTTCCCCACATCTTCCAGGGCTTCGACAAAACCGGCAAATTTATCATACAGGTCACCGGCTTTGTCTGCAATTTCAAGTGAATTCCGGTTCTGATATTCATAACGCCAGACACTTTGAATAGTTCTGAGGGTGGCCAGGAGCGTGGATGGGCAGACCAGGATAATATTTTTTTCAAAAGCCTTGTTAAATATCCCCCTGTCCTGTTCCAGGGTGGCAAGAAAGGCGGCTTCAATCGGGACAAACATCAGGATAAAATCGAGAGAGCGCACTCCTCTAAGCTCTAAATAATTTTTAGTGCTCAGGCTTTTGATATGCGTACGCATGGAATTAATATGCTCTTTAAAGGCACGAGCCCGATCCTGATCGGTTTCAGCAGTATAATAGCGTTCGTAAGCGTTCAGAGATACTTTGGAGTCGATAATGACGTCCCGTCCTTCCGGCAGGCGGACGATAACGTCCGGCTGAAAACGTTTGCCGTCATTATTTTCCAGACTGACCTGAACATCATATTCCCTTCCCTTACAAAGGCCCGAATCTTCCAGCGCCCTTTCAAGAATAATCTCGCCCCATGTCCCCCTTGTTTTACTGTCTCCCTTTAATGCCCTGGTCAGGTTAACCGCTTCTTTACTTATGAGCTGATTAAGTTCTCTCAGATTTGTGATCTCATGAAATAATGAGACTCTGTCTCTCGATTCCTTATCATAAACATCCTCAACTTTTTTTCTAAAACCCTCTATCTGTTCCCGCAACGGTTGCAGGATATCATTCAAATCGACTCGATTCCGGGTGGTAATTTCTTTACCCTTTGTATCAAATATACGGTCTGCCAGAGAGCTGAATTCCATCATCTGGCTTTTCTTGGTTTCGACCAGTAGGGCTATTTTTTCTTCCGACTGCTTTCGTTCCTGATCAAGCAGTGTTTCAAGATGGGAAATTCTTGTTTGGAGTTGTAAATTTTTTTTTTCTTTTTCGGCTAAGAATCGTTCAGCCTTCTCAAACCGCTCTTTATGTTCCGCTAATGCATTCTCCCGGAATAAAAGCCTTTCCTGGATAACAGCTTTTTCGAGATCAGCTTCAGCTTTTGCTCTATCATATATAATGCTTTCACGCTTTTTCGATAAAAGCCATGCAATTGTGCAGCCAAGCACTATTCCTATTAAAATTAGTAAAACCTGGTAGATCAATTCCATATCCTACATTTTGCACCTAAAACTATGTGTTTTTTGAATTAGATATACTATATGTTGTGTTCTGTTCAACATAGACCATAATATAGGGGAAGGTAAATTATCAGCACTTTTTCAGCAGAAAGATACGATAATTAATTTATGCAAGATGTAGACAATAACTTACCCATATACCACAACATGTTGTCTTATTTAAGTGTGGAATGTAAGCCATATGGTTCATAAATTAATATTTTGAGTTTAGGCACGAGTATGCAATCGGTTTTTCAATATTTTATCTTTTTTTTAATATTTTTGCAGGGTTTCCTGTTACTATGGTGTCAGGGGGAACATCTTTGGTGACCACGGCCCCTGCGCCGATCAGCGCCCCCTCCCCGATGGTTATGCCGCACATAATCGTGGCATTGCTCCCTATGGCAGACCTTTTTTTTACTATGGTAGGGGTGCAAATCCAGTCTTTTTCGCTTTTCAATGATCCATCCGGGTTCACAGCGCCAGGATCTTTGTCATTTATGAACATGACGCCGTGGGCGACCATAACCTCATCCTCAATCACAACTCCTTCGCATATAAAGGTGTGGCTCTGGATTTTGCACCGCTTGCCGATGGTTACATTTTTTTGGATCTCCACAAAGGCGCCGATCCTGGTTTCGTCCCCGATTTTACACCCGTAAAGATTAACAAAATTATAAATAGTGACATCTCTCCCCAGTTTGACGTCCGGGGCGATAACATTGATATTATTTTGCATGGCATTTTATTTCCTGTAAAAGAATTAGCAACGGTTTCTATAGCATAGGGTAGCATTGTGTTGCTATTTTTGTATAGACTTCCCAAGGTGTTAAATAAATATATTTTCTTTGAATTTAATTCTTATACTTAAGTTATCATCAGAATACAAAAGAAATTCTTGGGGGGGTAATAGGGAAAAAGATGAAGGAGGCGCACTGATAGTACGTAGACGGAAGGTTTTGATCGATAACGCAGTGAAATTATTTATGTTGAAATCTATACCTATGAAAAAACCGGGCGAAGAGAAGATATCGGTTAGTTGCCCGGTTTTTTCGGTAGGAGATCCGGTGGCATTCCGGCTCGCCTTGCGGCGAAAGATGCTTTGAGGGATGTTAAGAAAAAGTTTTTGTCATTTATGCTGAGGCGGGGAAAACATATTGGTATCAGCATAGTGAACAAGCACTCCATCCCTCGTTAAGCGTTCGGCAGGGCAATTTCTTTTCCCCAAAAAAAAACCCTGAATCGAAATTGATCGATTCAGGGATTACCCTTTTTTATCCTTGAATTTTTTTGCTAACCTTTTTCCGCGAGGTTTGCATCTGTTACCCAGGCAGGTCTTCTGGCTTACGGATCAAACTATTAATTGCGCCTTCCCAACAATTTGTTAGTGGCATTGTGCAATTTTCGTCCCCGATTACAGCGACGGGCTCGCCCTCGATTTTAACGAGGTTCCCTTTTATGCTTTATGAGCACCTGAATAAATATTTTCTGTAGAAATATAATGATGAAAAAGTAAAGTCAATCTTTTTGTTTATTTTTTTTATTACGGAATTAAATCCTTAACTGCATTATGCGTGTGATAATATCATCCACTTCAACGGCGCGGGGGTCGGTCAGGGTGTCCACATGAACAATGCTGCATCTGTTGGGGCCGTGCGCGCTCCAGCGCCTGATGAAACGCATGTTGTTGGAACCTGCAAATATTGTCAGGCAAGGTGTCCCAAGCGCTGCGGAAATATGCTGGCAAGCGGAGTCATAACCTATGAATTCCTCGGACATTGCTATTAAGGCGGCTATCTCTCCTATGCCGCTCTCTATTCCTATTACACCCCAGTTAATCAGCTCTTTTTTGGTTGAGCCGAATGTTGAGTGCCGGGTGGGGTATCCCTGCTTGTCTATTTCTGCGATAAGAGCGTTGATAGATAATGTCTCCTGGTCGCCGAACCCTTTATCCAGCAGGATAACCGTATTCGGTTTTTGTAAAAGAGTGATCAGAAGTTTTTTTTCAAGGTTTTTACCGACACTTTTACGTGAATTGCCGCCTACTCCAAAATTAGCCACAATGATGTTTTCTGCTCCGTTATTACGAAGATCGTTGAACAGTTTACCTGATACCTGAAGGTATTCATCAGGTATCCATACTTTGGGAAAATTAAACCCCATGTTATCCGTAATATCATCAAGCCATTTATTAGTCAGTTCAACCATGGACATTTTTTTGTTAAAGGAAGTGTCGGACCTGCTGTCGAAAAAAAAATAATTATTTTCAGGAATCAGCGGCAGTACTCCCAATTGCGACAGGCGTGAATCAGGATCTATCAGGGCAATATTATCCAGATGAACAGATGCAGTCTCCCGGTCTATAATCTCAAGAACCCGGTGCCAGCTCGAAAGACGCGGCATAAGACCGCCTTTTCTGGAATATGAAATTCCTTCAATTCTGATATTTGAATTTGCCCCGTAAACTTCTTTAAGCTTGCTGTTTCCTATAAGAACTATTTCAGCATCGGGATATAGTTCTGCCAGGCGCTGTATAACAATGCTGGTTATGGCGACATCCGCTCCGATGGTAACACGTGACAGAATGAGTATTTTTTTAATAAAGCCTTTATTTGCAAGTTTGTTTCCGTTCAGCCTGATACTGTTTATCCGTTGCAGCATATCATCATCAGAGTGAATCATGAATTTTTTAAGCCGGTTATTGAGTTCATTGCCTTCGGGAATTGTTCTGCAGAAAGAGATGACCTGGGTCATGACCCGATTGTAGGTTTCTGTTTGAAGAGTTTCAAAGTCATCGCATAGTCTTTCTATGATTATTTCAAAAAGAGCCTGGGTGCCAGGATTGTTAAGCTGGGGATTTTTTGAAAAAGTCATCATTTCACAGAGCAGGTCTATGAAATCTTCTTCATAATGACAGTCCTTCAAGTAGAGATCCAGGAATGAATATGCTATTTGCCGGGACAGCCGGACAAGATTTTCGGGCCTGATATTTTCTTTTTTCAGCTCAGACCATTTTTTTCTGTATGATGAGTCAGGCATAGTTTGAAATTGTGAATTGATTATTTTTGACGGTTCATTAATTGTTTGGCTGCTTGAAATACATCCTCGGGGCTTATGAGCAGCATACATTCATGCCCTTTTGGACAAACCGGTTTATGGCATGGAGAGCAGTCCAGTTCTTTTCTCAAAACAACAGTTTTTTCGAGATTGGTATTTGTATATCTGTGATCGGTGGGCCCCATGATCACAAGTACAGGCACATCAAGCGCTACGGCATAATGCCTCGGCCCTGTGTCATTTGTAATCAGAAGCGAGCAACCCTGTATGAGATATTTCAGAAGGGCAAGATCGACCTTGTCCGGTCCTGTATTTATTATTTTTGCCGAAGACTCCTTTATTATGGTTTCGGCTATGATATCCTCTCCCGGACCTGCAAATAATAAAATTTTGCAGTTCCACTCTTCTGAGAGGAGTTCAGCCAGCCTTGCAAAATAAACGGGAGGCCAGCATTTGGAGGAACCGAATTTTGCCCCGGGATTTATGCCGATGAGCATGTCTTTTTGTTTTATCCCATATTTTACAAAAAGTCGTTCTCCTTTTTTTTTCAATGTCTCTGAAATAAAGAGAGCGGGTCTTACGGCAGCAGAAATATCCAGCCCCAGCCATTTGCAAATTTTCATATAATAGTCCTGCATGGGCATGGGCAGGTATCCGTTTTTATCAGACACCGGTGCGGGACCGCCGGTCAACAACAGGGACCTGCCTCCCCGACGGTATCCTAATACTTTTTTGGAGAAGCCGAGTCTGGCAAGCAAGGCAGATCTGAAGGAGTTTGGCAGAAGTATGGTAATGTCCGGTTTGATGCTGCGTATTTCTATCAAAAGTTTAAAAAAACCTGCAATTGTTTTATCATTGCAGGGGATTAAATGATCAAACCAGGGCCCGTCTTCTATTACGCCTTTGACATATTTTCTTACAACACCGGTAATTGTTGCATTCGGATAATTGCTGCGGATAGAATCGAAAAAGGGTATGGCCATGACAACATCGCCGACCCAGTTTGGGCAGAAAATTATTATGTTTTGCTTTCTCTTAATCATATCTGTTTTTCGATTCGATAACAGAATATTTATACTTTAACAAGTATAAGTTACTATTATCCATATGTAAGGTCGTTAATTACCATCAACTTCTCGATGCTCATTTCATGCATGGCAGGGCCGATGCCTTCCACACCAAGTCCTGACTCTTTGTTTCCGCCAAAAGGCATCCAGTCCACACCACGCTTCAGGAAGGCCGGCCTGGTAAAGAATATTTACCAGCTTTCTGCAAGAAAGGGGTGTTGCGGATGATGGTTTTACAATGACAGGACATCCTGAATTGCCACTTTAATTCCGTTGACGGCGCGGTCAATCTCTATTTTTGAATCAACAACAGGTTTACCACCCTCCAAGGCAGCCGTTTTTGCCAGTTCCGGAGAACGTTTTTTTATTAATTCAACCGCCTTTTTAAATATTTTTATGCGCTGATAGGGGGAAGCCATGCAGAACGATCTTTGTACAGGCTGTAGGATTCATCCAGTATTGATAATGTCTCACCTTCACTTGTTTTGTCAAGTTCCTCGATTAGATATTGATCATAAGGGTTTAAAACCTTTATTATTTTCATTTTACACCCCCTCAGTATAAGGTACAAGTTTTGCGCCGGAATTCCTTTATAGATTATCGGTCAAAACCTTCGGTCGACGTACTACCAGTACGCCTTTTCAAGATTTTTACCTCTATCCTTGTGCCAAATTTTAAAATTGGGTAATTATTTGACAATCTATAGCAGGGTATTTGCCAAAAAAGTATTGTATTAAACCTTTTTTATATTTAAAAGAGATTAGGTGCTGTATGGAATTATTGCAAAACATATTATTTTGTGAGCGGATAGTTTTCTGGAGGTTGTAAAGTAAAAAATATTTATGAATTAGGAATTAGACTTTTAAAAAGGAGGGTAATTATGAATAATAGACTGCTGGTAGCATTTGATGATTCGGAAAACGCCATGAGGGCGGTGGAGTTTATTACAAAATATTTCACTGCGGATCACAAAATAACACTCTTTAATGTGCTTCCTGATTCTGCTGTTTTATGCGCTATAAACAGCCCGGAATTGACCCCTTACTTTTTATCTCAAAAGAGTTCTTTTTGTATCCTTGAAGATAAAAAAAAGGAACTTATTAAGGAAGCAATGAAAAAAGCTGAACAAAAACTTATAACGGCCGGTTTTGACAAAAAAAACATTAAACTGAAAGTTGAAAACAAAAAAATAGGCATTGCAAGAGATCTGATCGCTGAGGCTCAAACCGGTTATGATGTGGTGATACTGGGAAGAAGAGGTCTTTCCGGAATCAAGGAGTTCCTCATCGGAAGTGTTTCACAAAAAGTACTCCATTCGGTAAAGGGTGTCTCGGTTATGATAATAAATTAGGGATTATGATAGAAAAAGCAAAAAAAGCGGCACGTGAAGCCGGAAAAATTTTATTAAAACATTTTGGCAATGTTCCACAGTCGGCTGTTCGGAAAAAAGCACGTAATGATTTTATCAGCTTTGTTGACGAGAAATCTGAAGAGACTATTATAAAGATTATCAGGTCGGCATTTCCTGACCATGCAATTCTGGCCGAAGAGGGCGGCGCTTTTGAAAACGACAACCCTTATCGCTGGATTATTGATCCCCTTGACGGAACAACTAATTATCTTCACTCTATTCCTGTTTTTGCCGTTTCTATTGCTCTGGAGTATAAAAATAGTTTGATCGCGGGCGTTATTTATAGTCCTTTGTCCGATGAAATTTTCTGGGCGAGTAAGGGTGAAGGGGCTTTTTTTAATGGCCGATCCATTTCAGTATCCGGGACTTCAATACTTGAAGAAAGTTTTATCGCTACCGGGTTTCCTTTTAAAAACAAGGAATTGTTATCTGATTATCTTGAAGTTTTTAAAAATATTTTTCAAAAATGCATAGGGGCAAGAAGGATAGGCACCGCTGCCATAGATCTTGCCTATGTTGCAGCGGGCAGATTCGATGGGTTCTGGGAAATCGGCCTTAAACCATGGGATGTGGCGGCAGGTGCAATAATTATAGAAGAGGCCGGTGGAATAGTAACAAATTTCTGGGGTGGATTTCAATATCTGAACAATCCATATATAATCGCCTCAAATGGCAAGATACATAAAGAGATGGGCGAGATCATAAAGCAGGTTTTCCCTTCTGCGCCTTGCGCCGATAAGTTTAGCAAATGAAACGATTTATTAAATATATATATATGCTTTTCATACTGTTGGTTTTTTGTGGGTGTGCAGTTAATCCTGTAACTGGAGATCGCGATTTTGTTTTGATGAGCGAAGCTGAAGAGATTTCCATCGGCAGGCAATATCACCCTAAAATTCTCAAACAGTACGGTAAGTATCATGATCCTGCTTTACAGGCATATGTGTCTCAAGTAGGGAAAAAATTGGCGTCTTTCAGCCACAGGCCGGGACTTGTGTACCGCTTTACAGTTTTAGACTCCACTGATATTAATGCGTTTGCCTTGCCGGGTGGGTATATTTACATTACCAGGGGGCTCCTGGCTTACATGAATACTGAGGCGGAACTTGCAGCGGTACTTGGGCATGAAATCGGCCATGTTACGGCCAGGCATGGTGTGCGTCAGCAAACAGCAGCCACTGCGGGAAATATAGGTATGACAATAGGCCAGATTCTTGTGCCTGAATTGCGCAATCAGGCTGCTTCCAATCTATACGGTCTGTTAAGCGGTGCTTTTTTAAGCGGATACGGCAGAGAGCATGAACTTGAGGCGGACGGGCTTGGGGCCGAATATCTGGCCAGGGCCGGTTATGATCCTCATGCAATGATAGATGTCTTAAAGATTCTAAAAAGTCAGGCTGAATTCAGCAGTGAGATTGCCAAATCCGAAGGCCGGAAGATTCAGACTTATCATGGCCTGTTCGCTTCGCATCCCGATAATGACACCCGGCTGCAGAATGTTATAAACAACAAAAGACTGCTTTTTTCGCGGAAAAATCATTTGAAGGACGATAATAATTTTCTTGCCATGCTGTCAGGGCTTACCTTCGGGGACAGCGCTGCAGAAGGGATTAGACGGAAAAATAAATTTTACCACAGGGAACTTGGATTTGCCGTTTACTTCCCAGAGGGATGGATTCTTAAAAATCGTCCCGACAGCCTGCAGGGATTTGCTCCAAAAGGGAAGGCCAGTGCTCTCCTTACCTTGCAGGATATAAACAAGCTTATTACTCCCAGGGAGTTTTTAACAGAAAGACTAGGTTTTAAACAACTCACCAACGGAAAAAATATAAAGCCGGCAGGGCTGAACGGATATACTGCTTTTGCAGAGATTAAGTCCTCTGTCGGGATGCGCTATGCCAGGGTCTCTATTATTTATTTTAATGACAGGGCATATATATTGATCGGCATTGCAAAAGATATGCAATTACAAAATAATATAAACGATAATATGCTGAAAACAGCCTTAAGCTTTCACCCTTTAAGCAAAAAGGAAGCTATTCTGGCAAAACCTTTAACCATTCAGCTACAACGCGCAACAACATCCACCACATACAGAAAGCTTGCCCGAGAATCACGTTTGCCGGGGTATGCGGAATCTCAACTCCGTTTATTAAATCATCAGTATCCAAAAGGAAAACCTGTGCCAGGCAAGATGCTTAAAGTTGTACGTTGAAGTTCCACTTTTTGATTTAATCCTTAAAACAATATTTGGACATTAAACAGATTACTCCAAGGCAGATCAGCAGAATATATAATGGCATTGTTATAATATAGTCTGCTGCGGTTTTAACGAAATCGACCGAGATATTATTAATCCAGCTCAAATTATCAGGGTCGACCAGTTTTTTTATGGTAGTTGCTTCTTGGACGGCTCCCGTACTCAATGTGCCCATCAGAGTCGACAGTTTCTGAAATCCGACCGTCAGCAGACCGCCCAGGCATAATGCCAGTCCCAGCAGGGTGAGTTTAGACATAAGATTCTCCTCAATTATTCCAAAGTATCGTCAGAAAGTATTCTACGGCAAAATGCGCCGGAGAGTCTGCCGAATTCTTCGGGAATTGTGTAAAAAAAAGGGGTGGAATTACTCGAAGGCCATGCCGAATCACATACATTTGTGTCTTAGCATTTCACCTAAACAGCAGTGCCTGAACGAAAACTATCATGTTGATAAAATAATTATTTCCAGCTTTTTTCTAAACGAAGATTTAAAGCGATTAGCTTTTAGCTCTAAAAATGTTCTGTTTTTACTTTAACACCTAAAACTTCATTTAAATAAATAGACAATAACCCCTCGTTTTATTATTGATTAATAAGGTTTTTATTCAGGCACTGAAATTCCATAAAAATCCATCGTGATTTGATGAAACAAAAACGAATAACAGGGATGCATTTTTTGGGCCAAAGGCTATTGAGCAAATTCGGGGGACACCATACCTATTTATTGTTGACTATAAATTGCAATTATCCTCTGAAAGGCTATTGCAAGAATAGCAATAATAGTGGCACCGGGGATGCCACATCATATCACTCAAAGAGGAAACAGACGGTTAGTAACCTTTTTTTCTGATAAGTGAACGGTTCCCATATTCCTTTTCGGCTTTTTTTATAGCGGAGGCCAAGGCTCCAGAAGTCCCTTTTTCAATTTCATGAGGTACATGAAAGCAATCAGATGAATGGTGTGCGTTTAAACCCTTTATTGTGTGGTTGATTAATCCTTTCCCTTCATCGCCGTAAAGGAAAGTGTGTAGGCTTCAGAATCATCCTGTATAGATTTCTGAGCTTCTTCAATGAGGTAAGATACCGGTCCAAAATTTTTTTTCAAAAACATTTTTTTCAGGTTTATCAATCATAACGCCTCCAAGGTAAAAGTTTGCGCTATGATTAAACTATAAATCAAAATTTTTGTTTGCGGAAAAGATTTGTTGTAATTTCAATAGGTTGTTGTATGGTCGCACAAAAGATATATTCGGCAAAAAATGTGCCGAATTTTTATGCAATCACCCTGCGGGGATGGACCATTCCTGTTGACAAAACAAGCCGCAGGGAATATCTTTACCGTAAAGAGTAAAGATTAGGAATTAAAGAGGTGAACCGAATGCAACATGTGAGCAAACTATCTACAAAAGGGCAGGTAACCATACCGGCGGAACTAAGGAAGGCTATAGGTATAGAACCGGGCGATATGGTAGCCTACGAGTTGCAGGGGAAAAGTGTAAAACTTAAAAGGGTCGAGCCGTTTGACGCAGCTTACCACGCAGCGGTGTCAAAAACCCTTGAAGAGTGGAACAGCCCTGAAGATGAAGAGGCCTTCAATGATTTGTAGTCGATATGATGTGGTTACAGTCCTTTTTCCATTTATTGACAGACCTAAAACGAAAAAACGCCCTGCGGTTGTACTCAGCAACAAAGAATTTAACAAAAGCAACCACACAATTCTTGCTATGATAACTACTAAAAAAGAGCCGGCATGGCCGGGAGACTTCCAAATTAGCGATTATACAGATGCCGGATTAAGACTTCCATGTCTGATCCGTTTTAAGTTTTTCACGCTTGATAACAGGTTGATGCAAAAAAAAATTGGGCATTTAAGCGAAAACGATTCAACTCAAATAGCAAAACATCTATCTTCTTATCTGACGGCGTGCTGAATTTTGATGTAATTCTGTTAAAGAATAGGGGAAACCGGGATGATTCAATTTAAGATAGATATTTCTTTCATAAACAGGGAGAGAGAGATGACCGAGTTGCGAAATTATCTGGAAGGCCAACCCAACGCCATTCTTTTTTTGTACGGTCCCAAGTCGTCCGGCAAAACTACCCTGATGTATCGACTGTTCGAGCAAATGGAGGCCGAAAAGAAGTATAAGATCAATTTTCTCAACCTGCGTGAGGTTTTTTTGACCACGTATGATGATTTTATTGATGCCTTTTTTAAATCAAGCAGCTCGGGAAATGGCCTGAAAACCGGTACCCGGAGGCAGTACAGCCTATTCGGCCTATTCAAGCTTGACGCTTTTACCGAGAAGATGCTTAAGAAACGTCAGGAAGACCCCTTTCCGGTTATAAAACGGGAATTTCAGCGTCTGCTCAAAAAGGGTATTCAGCCAGTGGTCATTATCGATGAATTCCATAAACTTGATGGCCTCTATCTGCCGGACAAGCAGAAAAGGCTCATGGTGGAATTAATGAATTTTTTCGTGGCCATGACCAAGGAAAGTCACCTATGCCATGTGATCATCGCTTCGTCGGATGCTTTTTTCATCGAACAGGTCTATGTAAACAGCAAGCTCCGCAAGACAAGTGAGTTTATGAAACTGGATTATCTTGAGAAGGAGGATGTCCTTGTCTGGCTTCGGGATATAAAAAAATACAACCAGGTTCAGGAGTACACTCTTGATGAGAAGCAGATAGAGACAATATGGGATACGGTTGGGGGCAGTGCCTGGGAAATTTATTATATTCTAAGAAAACTATTGCTGTATTCCCTGGATGCCATAGCCTCAAAAATCAAGCGGGAAAAGGTGTCTATGATCGCCGACTGGACATTTGGTGATGAAGCCCGTAATTGCCTTTTGCGTCATTTTAGAAAACAACCGATCCGCAAGCTTGCAGAACTTGCAGGAACCGGCAAGGATCTCCTGGGGCAGGCAGTCAAGGACAATATTCTGTATTACGACCCGGTAGACGGAATTTACGGCATTCAGGGCAAGAGCCTGGAATGGGGAATCAAAGGATATTTCGAGGAGACGGAAAAAACCGACTGAACATCCAATGCGAGCTTTGACGCTGTTGGTTTAATGAATAGGGAAAATCAAGATGACACAGTTTAAGATAGATATAACTTTCATAAACAGGGAGAGAGAGATGGCCGAGTTGCGAAATTATCTGGAAGGGCGGCCCAACTCCATCCTTTTTCTATACGGTCCCAAATCGTCCGGCAAAACTACCCTGATGTATCGACTGTTCGAGCACATGGAGGCCGAAAAGGGGTATAAGATCAACTTTCTCAACCTCCGCAAGATTTTTTTGACCACGTCTGATGATTTTATCGATGCCTTTTTTAAATCAAGCAGCTCGGGAAATGGCCTGAAAACCGGTACCCGGAGGAAGTACAGCCTTTTTGGTCTTTTCAAGCTTGACGCTTTTACCGAGAAGATGCTTAAAAAACGTCAGGAAGATCCTTTTTTGGTCATGGAGCGGGAATTTCAGCGTCTGCTCAAAAAGGGTATTCAGCCAGTGGTCATTATCGATGAATTCCATAAACTTGATGGCCTCTATCTGCCGGACAAGCAGAAAAGGCTCATTGTGGAATTAATGAATTTTTTCGTGGCCATGACCAAGGAAAGTCACCTATGCCATGTGATCATCGCTTCGTCGGATGCCTTTTTCATCGAACAGGTTTATGTGGACAGCAAGCTCCGCAAGACCAGTAAATTTATGAAACTGGATTATCTTGAAAAAGAGGACGCCTTTGCCTGGCTTCGGGATATAAAAAAATATAATCAGGTTCAGGAATATACTCTTGATAAACAGCAGATAGAGACAATATGGGATACGGTTGGCGGCAGTGCCTGGGAAATTCATTCTATTCTTGAGGATTTGTTTCAATATTCCCTGGATGCCATCGTGTCAAAAATCAAGCGGGAAAAGGTGTCTATGATCGCTGACTGGACATTTGGTGATGAAGCCCGTAATTGCCTTTTGCGTCATTTTAGAAAACAACCGATCCGCAAGCTTGCAGAACTTGCAGGAACCGGCAAGGATCTCCTGGGGCAGGCAGTTAAAGACAATATTCTGTATTACGACCCGGTAGACGGAATTTACGGCATTCAGGGCAAGAGCCTGGAATGGGGAATCAAAGGATATTTCGAGGAAGTTATTTCATCCTTGTTCCTAAATAATAAAAAGGGATAAAAATCTGAGTTAACATTATGAAAAAACTCCCTATCGGCATACAAACATTCAAAAACCTGATCAACGAGGGGTATCACTACGTTGACAAGACATCATTCGTTCACGACCTCGTAACAAAAGGCAAGTATTACTTTCTCTCCCGGCCCCGCAGGTTTGGCAAAAGCCTCTTTTTGAGCACCCTGAAGTCCGCCTTTTCTGGTGAAAAGGATCTTTTCCAAAGACTTTTCCTTAAAAATAACTGGGATTGGAGTGTAAAATATCCCGTGGTGCATATCAGCTTCGGCTCCGGCGTATGTAAAAGCGTGGAAGATATTCAGGTGACTTTTGATGAAATTTTATATGATCACACGAAAAAGTATGGAATCCAATTCGCAAAGAAAAGCCGTAAGGGGAGATTCGGAGAACTGATACAGCTTCTCAATGAAAAATACAATCAATCTGTAGTTATTCTGATTGATGAATACGACAAGCCGATTCTTGATAATATTCACGATAAAACAACGGCCATTGCAATTAGGGAAGAACTGAAAAATATTTATTCCGTCATCAAGGACAGCGACCCCTACATCAAGTTCGTTTTTATTACCGGAGTATCCAAATTCAGCAAGGTTTCCCTTTTTAGCGGTCTGAACAACCTTGAGGATCTTACACTGGCGGTGCGGTATTCTTCCATTTGCGGTTACACCCGGAAGGAACTGGAAACAGTATTTGTCGATTACCTTGAAGGTGTGGATCTGAATGAAGTCAGAAAATGGTACAATGGATATAGCTGGTTAGGTGAAGAGGTTTATAATCCTTTTGATATCCTTCTATATTTGAGAAACAAGGATTTTCGGAGTTACTGGTTTGAAACTGCTACCCCCACATTCCTCATCAAATTACTTGAGACGGGACAATACTATATCCCTGATCTCTACAATCTGAGCGCGGGCGAGGAGATTATCGGCAGCTTCGATGTGGATAATATCAAAGTCGAAACACTCCTTTTTCAGGCCGGATACCTGACGATCAAAAACTTGCAACAAATCGGTGCTTTTCGTCGTTACGACTTGACGTATCCCAATCTCGAAGTGGAATCCAGTTTGAACAACTACATTTTGAGTGCCCTGGTTGAAGACCACCTTGCAAAGACCCGAAATCAATCCTCGATTCTGGATGCATTGCAGGCTAATAATTTAAACAAGCTCAAGAACACTATACACGCCTTTTTTGCCTCCATACCAAACCAGTGGTATCGCAAGAACAGGATTTCTAATTATGAAGGCTATTATGCCTCGATCGTGTACTGTTACTTTGCTGCGCTGGGTCTGGATACAATTCCGGAAGATTCAACGAACCATGGCATGATTGATCTAACCATCCGATTTAACGGCAGGGTGTATATCATCGAATTCAAAGTGCTGGAACTAACTGCAAAAGGAAACGCTCTAAGCCAAATCAAGGCAAAAAGATATCATGAGAAATATTCAGGAAACGACATCTATCTGATCGGAATTGAATTCAGCAGCGAAGATCGGAATATCGTTAATTTTGAATGGGAACGGATATTGGCTGAAGCGAAATGAAATACAAAATGACCTATTTTTTTTGTAACCGTTCACGGTTGTCGGTTCACAGTTAACGGTTTAAAAACATACCATACTTGAGATTTAAACTGAAAGGGGGGGGACTTTTAGGTGCCGGTTCTTCCGGATTTATGCTTCTTTTTGTTCCACCTGAAAAGCAGCGGCAGATCAAAGATGTTCTGCCAGGATATCTCCATGTTCCGTTTAAATTTGAAAGCAAGGATCAGGGGAAATATAAAAAAGGTACGCGGAACCCTAAGCAAATACCCATAAAGAGCAATAAGTTATACTTCAACGATGCGCATTTAATTTTGAAAAAACATGGAATTAGGATTAAATGACAATGGAAATACAAAAAATATTGGCACTAATCAGCCAGGGTGAGAATTCATCAATCGAATTTAAATCAGGAAACGTAAGACCGGAGAGTGTTGCTAAAGAGATGGCTGCTTTTTCAAACAGTTTTGGAGGAACCCTTTTAATCGGAGTTGAGGATGATGGCATTATAAGTGGAATTAATATGGAAAAGATTGACCAATGGCTTGCGAACATTGCACGAAACAATGTAATACCTGCAATTTCACCGGACATCAGCATTGAGAATATAGAAAGCAAAAAAGTTGCTGTTGTAGAAATACCCAAGGGGATGAATAAACCCTATCAAACGATTGACGGAAAATACTATATAAGGATTAGCTCTACAAACAGAACAGCAACAAAGGAAGAGTTAAGCAGACTTTTTCAGCAGGCAGGAATAGTTCATTTTGATTTGTCACCTGTGGAAGGAACGGAAGGAAAGGATCTTGATTTGCTTAAGGTGAACGACTACTGGTCAACTTGTTACGATATCAATTTTATTTCACTCGAAAAACATGAACAACAGAAAATATTAATAAACTCAGACATTATTGTTCCTTTTGAAGGAGAAAACGTAACAAGTGTTGGTGGTTTACTTCTTTTTGGAAAACAGCCCCAAAGACGATTACCTCAAAGCTCTATTAAAACTGCTATTTTTAAAGGGGAGGATATTACTGATGATATAATTGATAAAAAAGAGATTATCGGGGTTTTACCTGAAATAATTGATAATACGGCATCGCTTATCAATATTTTTTTGCCAAGAGCTTCAATTGTAAAAAAGCTAAAAAGAGAAGAGCAAATTCTTATACCTGTCAGAGTAATCAGGGAAGCGCTTGTAAACGCCGTTAGTCATCGGGACTATTCAATTATAAACAGACATACAACAGTATATATATTTAGCAACAGGATTGAAATTACATCTCCAGGTAAAATAGCAAATACTCTTACGCTGGAAAAAATCAAAGTAGGCAATTCTGCTATACGGAATCATTTCCTGGTAAAATATCTTGATAACATGAGATACATAGACGGTCTTGGTAGAGGTATTCCCATGATTATCAAAGAAATGGGAGAAAGGGCTATCTTTGAAGAAATAGGAGAACTGTTTCGCGTTACTTTTTTATTTTGTAAAGCTTAAGCTAAATAAAATTAGCCAGGGAAAGATGTTAATATGTGCAGACAAAAAAATAAGTATAAATAGAATTGTTTGTTTTGCCAAATAAATCGTCTGTGTTTATTAAAACGTGACCCAAAAGGTTTTTACAAAAAAGCCGGCGAAGGCAAAATTACCAATATGACAGGTATCTCTGATCCTTATGAAGAGCCGGAACACCCTGATTATATTATTGATACAGACAAACTTGATTTGAAGCAATGTGTGGATAAGGTGATCAACTTTTTGCTAAAATAGGGTTTGATTATGAAGATGTGAAAACAGCAGGATTGGAGAATCCGGTGTGTCCCAGGCATGCAGACGTATTAAAGATAAAATAAGAAAAAACAAAAAGCGTGAAGGAAAAATTTCAAAGATTGAAAAAAAGATAAAAGCGTGAAGAATGAAGACCTGACCCCTATGTCTTTTTCGGACAGGCTCATGGGTTTAAATAATGCCGAGAGATTTCAGAAATGCTCCAAGCACTCCGAGGATGGAAATGCTTATGGCAATAGTAAACATCCGAAGGGTAAAATATCTTTGCTTTTCATCTCTGTGATCCAATTTATCTCCTAAACGATCAATCGAAGCAATAATTTGTTCAAAACGTTTGTCTCCTTGTTCAAAGCACTTGTCCATATCCGATTTCATATCATCAAAGCGTTTGTCGACCTGTTCAAAACGCTTGTCGATATCACATCTGAAATCTTTGATATCACTTCTAAAATCATCCATCTGGCTTTGCATGTGGTCAAAGCGCACCTCAAAGTATTTGGAGGTGGGGATGATGTTGGCCACCAGGACATCCATGGTTTTTTTGTCCAGAGTCAAACCTTCTTCGATTTTTTCTTCAGGCATATAAATCTCCCTTTTTTACCTTTACTTAATAAATAATACACCATTTCACTGATTATGGCAATATTATTTTCTATTCATCTCATGTTAAGGGTGTTGCAAAGATTGCTATTATCGGTAGTTAAAACAAATAGTTACGCCATAATGGAAAAATGGGGTTTTTCTGGGTTAACTAATTGATTTTATTATCAAAGTTTTTTTACTTTGCAACATCCTTATGTTGTCGACCCGACGATTTTTGCGTCAAAATTTTGACTTTTTTTTTGGCTTTAAATATTGCTCAAGTTTTCGAAAAATAATAGTAGACAAAATTAACAAAACGTGTCAAAATAGTTTGGTTTATTTTTTTCTCACATATACATCAAGGAGAACAAATGAAAATTCCATGTGCCAAACGGCTTGGTTTTGTTGTAAGTGGTCTCTCTTTTCTTCAACCCGCACTGACGAATGCCCAGATGTATGACTTTACCTTGGTTGCTACAGCATTAATATTAGGGTCACGTCTACATCTTACTGAAATTAGCTGTATGTTGCTGAAAGAGAAAGCAGTGAGCACACTTTCCTATCTTTTTTCGAATGCAAAAATTTGTACAGATGAATTGCAAATGCTCTATTTGCTTCAGACACTCAACACATACAAAATTTCTCATGGCTATTTCATCATAGATGATACCATGAAACATCATACCAAATTTTGTAAATGGATTCATGGTGTTTTCATATTGTTCGATCATGCACTTGGAACCAATTTAAAAGCAACTTGCATTGTTTTCCTCTATTATAGTGATGGGGCACTTATCAAATTCCCCATTGCTTTTCGAGTATATCACAAGGGAACCGGTACTCTTATGCCTTGGCAACGCGGTAAACGGTGTGACTGCATAACCAAATATGATCTTGCAGTAGAAATGATGGAGTGGGCCATATTAAAAGGGTTTCCAAAGTGTATTGTTCTTGCCGACTCCTGGTTTGGAATATCGCCATTTATCAAGGAGCTTAATCGGCTTAATCTTGACTATGTGCTTGAGATAAAAGCTAATCTCAAGATAAGAGAATCATGCAAAGAACCAAAGTTAACTCCAAAGGGACGATTAGCAAAATATCAATACGATCTTGTTGGATTAGCAAAATATTTTGAAAAAATAACAACCTTTGTTCGTTGTGGATTTCCTGCCGACCCGGAAACAGGTCAAAAGGAAAAAGCACTTTACATAACCAAGGCTTCAACAGTTCGCTTGAATGCCATACCTGGCAAACATCGAATAGTTGAAAGTCACGACCCTGCCACTCAAACCATCAAGTATCTCCTCACCAATTGTCTCACCTGGGAAGCCACCAAAATCATTTCTGTTTATAGCCACCGCTGGGTTATTGAGGAGTTTTTCAAGAATGCAAAGCAGTTGTCCGATATGGAGGGAGCCACTATCAGGAGTGAACAAGGCGCAACACTAGCGTTGTACCTGGTGTCCTGGATTGACTTCCTCCTCCATTTGGAGAATTACAAGCAATGCACTGTTGGAAAACTGCCAAAGGAACCATTAACGATTCCTTCAATAGTTCGCCGAGCGCAAAACGAAAATTTGGAAGCGTTTGTCTTGCGAGTACAATCCGATGAGGATTTCGTTAACAAACTGGTTGAATTCAGCAGGGCTAACATGAACCGCAATCGTAAGAAATACAAAGAGTTAGTTGTTATTAATGGGGATATTGCTGCTCCTATGAAAAAGGCCGCATAGCAAAAAATATGCCAGATGCCAATTTTTACAGGAACTATTTTTCGAAAACTTGAGTAAATTGCCTCCAAAAAGAGATGTTTGGCAATGGTTCTATGCAGCTTGTAATTTACGATTTTCCACATCTCTTTGTAAATTATTTTTTAAGCAACAGCTTTTAGGCGGATTGGTCAGTACCTGTATATGGTTTGCAGATGGGCATCTGCTTCCATACACAGGCAGACGAAAAATTCATCTTGCCTTTAATACACAGCGCAAAATGATGATGCCGGGACAAACAAATATAGTTACATGCGATGAAAGTGGTCGTATTGTTGATTTTCAGATTCAAGAAGGAAAAGGCGATCTTAAAACTCATATTGTCGAACTGAAAAAAAAATGGGCCAAGGAACTTACAGAGCCTCCCATCATGGTCTTTGACAGAGAAGGGTATGGCGCTCCATTTTTTAACTCTCTTATTGAAGATAAAATTCCCTTTGTTACTTGGGAAAAACACGTTGATTCAAAAAAACTCAAGGAGTTAGATGATGATTGTTTTAACGAATCCTTTGAGATGAACAACAAAAAATACCGCATTTTCGAGGGTGAAAAGACCTTCACCCTGGAGGAAAATGGTAAAACTAAAACCTTTGAACTCAGGAAAATTTATCTTTGGAATCAGACCAGCAACCGTCGGACATGCTGTCTTGCATGGGATGACGGCAGACCTATAACTACTCTTCAATGCGCACAAGCTATATTGAACCGCTGGGGTGCCTCTGAAAATACATTTAAACACCTCCATGACAGGCATCCTTTTCATTATCACCCCGGCTTTAAAACATTAGATAGCGATAAACAGCTTATAGCAAATCCTGCTATCAAATCCATTGAGAAAGAAATTAAGACCGTACGTAAAAAGCTTGATAAAAAGCATAAAAAAAATTCAAGGACTAAGGAAGTTTTAAACAAAGATGGCTCAAGGCGCGAAAACAGCTTGAAAGCCTGTTTAGAATCAGGAATAAGCCAGTTAGAGGCAGAGCTCACAAAGCTCCTCAATGAGAAAAAACAACTGCCTGAAAAGGTGGATGTTTCTACTCTTGAGGATTATAATTCCTTTAAGAAGATTGATAATGAAGGAAAAAATCTTTTTGATTTTGTTACAGCTTCATTATGGAATGCGCGTAAGGATATGACTGACTGGTTATTGTGTCATTACCCGAATGAAAATGAATATGTGGACTTGTTTTATGCCATCACTCAGTCTCATGGATGGATCAAATCTGAAGCAGACAGAGTGGTTGTCCGATTGGAGCCTCTTCAACAACCAAGCCGCCGAAAAGCGCAGGAACAATTTTGTAAAAGATTGAATGCATTAAGCGCCTATATTCCGATTGGAAAAATATTACAGATTGAAGTTGGTTCGTCACCTATTTAAAAGGAAAGTGTCCAAAAAATTATGCTTAAAATGCTATTTTTTTCCGAGGTCTGTATTAAGACTTTTATGGAAAAATTATCTCTCATTGATGTTGGAAATCGCTCAACTTAGATAATAACTAAATTTGTAGATTGCTTTTGAATTAGTTGACAATTATTATGAGCAAATACGACAAATTAGTCTTTAAGATACGCATAGGTATGAGCGATGGTAATATCGCCTTTACTGATTTGCTTAACCTGTTGAAACATCTTGGGTTTGACATGAGAATCAAAGGAAGTCATCATGTTTTCAGGAAGGATGGTGTCATAGAGAAGGCCAATTTGCAGAAAGAAGGCAACAAAGCAAAGCCCTATCAGGTTAGTCAAGTGCGCAATATTATAGTCAAATACAAATTAGGGGGTAATGTATAATGGATAAATATGAAATTATTATTTACTGGAGTGATGAAGATCAAGCCTTTGTTGCTGAAGCTCCAGAGCTTCCTGGTTGCATGGCTCATGGCGATACTCACGAAGCCGCACTAACCAACATCAAAACAGCGATGGAACTTTGGATGGAAACAGCAAAAGAGTTTAATGACCGTATTCCTGTTCCACAAGGCCGTCGTCTTGCTTTTGCCTAAGCTGTAAAGGGCACCGAACAAGTCATTTTAGTCTGAAGGCTAAAAGCTGCTGCGCTTTGAATGGTTTTACTTTTTATTATTTTTTGAGCTTTGTGAATGGCCTTGGCTTCGACCCGCCGCCGCTCGATTCTACGTTGGGCGAATAAATAGGATTGACATGACCCTTAATGTGGATTATTATAGTTATAAACATCCACATTATGGAGGTGCAATATGAGAACCGTACAGATGACCCTCGATGATGATCTTGTCAAAGCGGTCGACTGCGTTTCTAAGCAACTTCGGACCAATCGTTCTGCTTTTACAAGAAAGGCACTTCGTGAGGCACTTGCCCGCCACAATCTTGAGCAACTGGAGCTTAAGCACCGCAAAGGATACGAACTTCATCCCGTTGGTGTCGATGAGTTTTCAGTTTGGGAAACAGAGCACGCTTGGGGTGACGAATGAAACACGGCGAAATACGCTGGTATAAATTCGTTCGGCCGGATAAAAAAAGACCCGTCCTTATACTAACACGCGATTCAGTGTTGGAATACCTTGGTGAAGTAACCGTCGCTCCCATTACAACTACGGTTCGCAATATACCGTCTGAGGTTCTTCTTTCGAAAGCCGACGGCATACATCGGGATTGCGCTATCAACTGCGATCACTTGCAGACTGTTTCGAAGGGTAAAATCGGATCATTGATAATTTTTTTATCTCCGGCAAAGATGTTTGAAGTGGGGCGAGCAATCCGCTTTGCCCTAGATTTTTGAATCAAGAAGGCCAACCTGTTGGGACGGTTTTTCTACCGCATCCAAAATCAAATTTGTCAAAAAAAGGAGATCAGGTTTGAGAATTATATCCCCAGGCCATGAGATACTCTTTATACAGGACGGAGCATCTATTTTAAAGCAGATTGAGGCCGCCGGGCGGACATGTTACAAATCAGAAAACAAAATTACTGCTGATTCCGCCGCCGGATTTGTGAAGAGTATTATTAAATCAGGGCATCATAGCGTTGTTGAACATATCAGCATCTCTGTCCGTTTTATATGCGACAGGGGCATCACCCATGAGATTGTCCGTCACAGACTGGCTGCTTACAGCCAGGAGAGCACCAGATATGCCAACTACTCAGAGGACAAGTTCGGGAATGAGATTACGGTTATAAAACCATATTTCTGGTCTGAGGGTTCTGAAGAATATTTGGAATGGGAAACAGCCATGAAGAATGCGGAGCAGAGCTATTTGAAGCTGCTGCAAAACGGCGCCAGACCCGAACAGGCCCGGAGCGTACTGCCCAACAGCCTGAAGACCGAAATTGTCATGACCTGCAATTTAAGGGAGTGGAGACATGTTCTGGCTCTCAGATGTTCCAAAGCATCACATCCCCAGATTCGGGAAATAATGCTTCCTCTGCTGGCGGAATTCCATGAGAAGATACCGGTATTGTTTGATGACCTTTATGATAAATATCTATGAAAAAGATATGAACATAACCCTTGTTTTCCCGCCTTTTTATCTATAATCTTCCTCCGTTGAGGTTGATTAACCTGGCCACCAGCGTAGATAATAGTGCTCATAATGTGTAACCGTTCACGGGCAATAATCGTTTTGAGTTTAAAATTTAATATCTAACCGCAAATTTTTTTAAGAAAAATTTTGCGTTCCAGTGCCTGATGGTTTATAGTGTCAGGAATGGAATCAGTCATAACATATCGGAGGCGATCAGTCACCAGGCAAAATATAGCGACCGTCAGGCGGATTATTGAATCACATCCTGACAAAAGCAGACGCTTCATTTCTCAAGAAGTCTGCAGGGAATGGAACTGGAGACTATAATACTCCCCAAAAACTGGACAGTTGTTTAAGGTGTAAAATGAGTATATCCTGATCAACAAAAAGGAGGCTCATCAATGGGTAAAATTCGAAAAAATTACAGTGCATCATTCAAAGCTAAAGTAGCGCTTGAAACGGTTAAAAAGGAAAAGACGATTTCTCAACTATCTAGTGAATATGGAGTTCATTCAAATCAAATAAATCAATGGCGAAAGCGTCTATTAGAAGAATTGCCCGATATATTTTCAAAAAAGCGTCAAAAAAAAGAAAAAGACGCTGAAGAATTCCAGGCGGAGCTTTACCAGCAAATCGGCCAATTAAAGGTCGAATTGGACTGGCTAAAAAAAAAATCTAACCTTCTCAATTGATATAAAGCGTCAATACATTGAGCCGAATCATTCTTTGATACCGGTAATGCGCCAGTGTGATCTTTTGGGAATAAACAGATCAACCTATTACTATCAATCCTGCAAAGATGAGAGCTATAACCTGGCTCTCATGCGATTGATAGACGAAGAATATACCCGATATCCGTTCTACGGTGTTGAAAAAATGACGGCCGTATTAAAGCGACAAGGGCACACTGTTAATCCTAAACGAATAAGACGTTTGATGCGGCTTATGGGACTTGAAGCTATATATCCAAAACCAAATTTGAGCAAAGCATCAAAAGAGCATAAAATTTATCCATACTTGCTGCGAGGCGTTTCCATTGAGCAAGTTGACCAGGTGTGGTCAACGGATATTACCTATATCCGTTTGAATTCAGGTTTTATCTATCTTGTAGCAGTGATAGACTGGTTTAGTCGGTATGTCCTGAGCTACGAATTTTCAACCACATTGGATAAGGATTTTTGTATAAAAGCCTTACAGGGTGCCTTAAAAATTGCAAAACCTAAGATTTTTAACACGGATCAAGGCAGTCAGTTTACCAGTGATGCCTTTACCGGCGTTTTAAAAAAAGCCGATGTGAAGATCAGCATGGACGGCCGGGGCCGTGCTCTGGATAACATTTTCGTAGAGCGCCTTTGGCGTACCGTGAAATATGAACGTGTTTATCTTCACAATTATGAGACCGTCAGGGAGGCTATTCAAAACATTGGAGAATATTTTGGCTTTTACAATAATGAACGACTCCATCAATCTTTGGATTACCAGACCCCGGCAGAGATATATTTTAAAACTTTTCCAGGGTAATTTCAGAACCACTTTGTATAATTAATTAGAATACCATTAAGTCGTATTGATATTATAAAAAATGTTTCCTGCTGCAAACAAGATAAAAGCGTACTATCCAACACATAATCAGTTGGTAGTAGAGTTTATTTGAATATTGCATAACGCTAATCAAATATATAGCGTATTTTTAGGATGATTTTTTGAATAGCGTTGCACTTAATTCAACATACTATATGTTTTGGAGGTAAAAAAATGAGAGGAGGAAAACGTGCAGGGGCTGGTCGAAAAAAGAAACCAGACCATTTGAAACGAGAGCTTGTGACAATTAGATTACCACAGTGGATGATTTCACAGCTCAAGAGGAATGGTCAAATTGGTTATTTAATTGAGAGTCAATTGGCGAAAAAAGATTTTTTGAATTTGCCGGATGATTACGAAATTGATAGTTAAGATCGGACAAATTAAAGGAAGTAACAGGCAAGATTTATCAGCAATGGTGATCAATGTGAGGTTGTAAAAATAATATATTTTGGTGAATGCCCTATTCAACGTGCGGCATAAGTTATAAACATATTAATATTGAATTTTAACAGTATGTTAATGAGATACAAAAAAGTTATAAACATTTTATCAATAAGTTATGAACATTTTAGAATGGTATTATTATTTATTAAATCAATTAGTTAAGTTGTTTATGAACATTTTTATGATAAACAGAAACATATTTTTTTTATTTACTATTATTTTTTTAATTTTCAGGATTATTTATAGCTCAAAAGCGCACCTTAAAAAACCTTGTTTTTTGTCTTGACAATGGGGAGTACCTTACTTATTGAAGATAAAATTCCCTTTGTTACTTGGGAAAAACACGTTGATTCAAAAAAACTCAAGGAGTTAGATGATGATTGTTTTAACGAATCCTTTGAGATGAACAACAAAAAATACCGCATTTTCGAGGGTGAAAAGACCTTCACCCTGGAGGAAAATGGTAAAACTAAAACCTTTGAACTCAGGAAAATTTATCTTTGGAATCAGACCAGCAACCGTCGGACATGCTGTCTTGCATGGGATGACGGCAGACCTATAACTACTCTTCAATGCGCACAAGCTATATTGAACCGCTGGGGTGCCTCTGAAAATACATTTAAACACCTCCATGACAGGCATCCTTTTCATTATCACCCCGGCTTTAAAACATTAGATAGCGATAAACAGCTTATAGCAAATCCTGCTATCAAATCCATTGAGAAAGAAATTAAGACCGTACGTAAAAAGCTTGATAAAAAGCATAAAAAAAATTCAAGGACTAAGGAAGTTTTAAACAAAGATGGCTCAAGGCGCGAAAACAGCTTGAAAGCCTGTTTAGAATCAGGAATAAGCCAGTTAGAGGCAGAGCTCACAAAGCTCCTCAATGAGAAAAAACAACTGCCTGAAAAGGTGGATGTTTCTACTCTTGAGGATTATAATTCCTTTAAGAAGATTGATAATGAAGGAAAAAATCTTTTTGATTTTGTTACAGCTTCATTATGGAATGCGCGTAAGGATATGACTGACTGGTTATTGTGTCATTACCCGAATGAAAATGAATATGTGGACTTGTTTTATGCCATCACTCAGTCTCATGGATGGATCAAATCTGAAGCAGACAGAGTGGTTGTCCGATTGGAGCCTTTTCAACAACCAAGCCGCCGAAAAGCGCAGGAACAATTTTGTAAAAGATTGAATGCATTAAGCGCCTATATTCCGATTGGAAAAATATTACAGATTGAAGTTGGTTCGTCACCTATTTAAAAGGAAAGTGTCCAAAAAATTATGCTTAAAATGCTATTTTTTTTCCGAGGTCTGATGTTATAAAATAATGAAGGATTCGATGGTTGTCAATAATTTCTGTCAAAACCTTCGGTCGACGCACTACCAGCAAGCTACCGGTTGGATCTCATTTTTTCCGCATCGGATGCTCTTATATAGCTTGGCACCAGCGGGTGTGGTTCTGTAGAGTATTTTTTTTGCAGTTGCTCCATTCCGAGCCGTGCAATCGTCGATGCTTGAATGGTATTTTGCAAGAAAGAGGGAAAAATTGCCAGGTGCCCAAGTATCCCTTTTATTTTTTGTTGATACAGGAAGGCTCCGTTTCCGATAAAAAGAGCATGCCCATCTATATCGGAAACTGTTTGTTCAGGAGTCATAACCGTTTCAGCAGACTCTTGTTTTACAATGCTACAGTTAAATCCTGATGCGGATACAGAGTAACGTGCGCTGTAGACCTCACCTCTGCGTGCATCAATCATGGTGCAGACATGCCCTGAAAAAGAGGATTGCGCAGCTAAGGCAGCCAGGCTTGATATACCGGCAACCGGTTTGCCTGACGCTGCCGCAAGCCCTTTGATTGAACTTATGCCTATGCGGAGTCCGGTAAATGTTCCCGGGCCTTTGGTAACTGCGAATCCGTCTATATCGTTCATTTTGAGGCCGGCCAGGTCAAGCCCCTTTTTAATCATCTCCATCAAATGCCTGGAGTGGGTCTGGCCGCTGATAAGGGTTTGCTCACATAGAAGATTCCCGTTATCTATTAAGGCAACGCTGCAACTCATTGTCGCAGTATCTGCTGCAAGTATCTTCATCTATTATTTGTTATTGCTTGTTTTTTTTGTTTCGTTTTTTTCTTTCTCTAAAACAATCGAGAGAGCCTCATCCATGTTTTTTACGGAAATGAATTTTATTTTTCGTTTAACATTTGCTGGTAATTCTGCGATATCCTTTTTGTTTTTTTCCGGAATTATAATGGTATTGATTCCGGCCCTCAAAGCGCCCAGCGCCTTCTCCTTTAGACCCCCTATCGGGAGAACCCGGCCTCTTAAGGTGATTTCCCCTGTCATGGCTATATCTTTATTTAAAGGTTTGCCGGTTGCGGATGAAATCAGGGAAGCGGCCATAACAATTCCTGCTGAAGGCCCGTCTTTTGGTATGGCGCCGGCTGGAACATGTATATGTATATCAAGATTTTCGAAGAAATCTTTTTCAATGTCCAAAGATTGCAGATTTGCCTTGGTATAACTAACGGCGGCTCGTGCGGATTCCTGCATAACATCCCCAAGCTGTCCGGTTATTATCAGGTCACCCTTGCCTGATATCAGGGAGGATTCAACATATAGTACCTCTCCGCCTACCTGGGTCCAGGCAAGCCCTGTGGCCAGACCTACCTGGCTCTCTTCTTTGTCCATTTCAGGATAATATTTATGCAATCCAAGATACTGATGCAGGTTGTTCTGTGTAATCTGAAAAAGTTTTTTTTCTCCCTCTGCTATTTTACGCGCTATTTTGCGGCATATTTTTTTAATTTCACGTTCCAGGTTTCTCAAGCCCGCCTCCATGGTGTATTCCTGTATTATTTTGAGCAGAGCACCGTTGCTTATGGAGAGGGTTTTCGGTGTAAGGCCGTTCTCGGTGATTTGACGGGGGATTAAAAACTTTTCTGCTATAATTTGTTTTTCTTCTTCAGTATATCCTGTAAGATTAATTACTTCCATCCTGTCAAAAAGGGCTGAGGGGATTGTATCGGTTATATTTGCAGTGAGGATAAACATTACTTTTGAAAGATCGAAGGTAATGTTCAGATAGTGATCGCTAAATTCCGAATTCTGTTCAGGATCGAGAGCTTCCAGCAATGCGGAGGAAGGATCACCACGAAAATCCGCCCCTATTTTGTCGATTTCATCCAGCATGAAAACAGGATTATTGGTGTTGCACTGCTTTAAGCCTTGTAAAATACGGCCTGGCAGCGCCCCAATATATGTGCGTCTATGACCTCTGATTTCCGCTTCATCCCGTATACCGCCAAGAGATATTCTTATGAACTTGCGTCCCATTGCCTTGGAAATAGCCTGACCCAGAGAAGTTTTGCCGACACCTGGAGGCCCGGCAAAACAGAGAATCTGCCCTTTGGACTGGGGGTTAAGTTTTTTGACACTAATATTTTCCAGAATACGGTTCTTGATTTTTTTCAGACCATGATGTGCTGCGTTTAGTTCTTCTTTAGCTTTTTTTATGTCAAGATTGTCTTTAGTCGATTTGCTCCAGGGCAGTTCGACCAGCCAGTCCAGATATGTCCGAATAACAGATGATTCTGCGGAATCAGGATGCATCAAAGAAAGACGCTTTAACTCTTTCTTAGCCGCCTTGCCGGCTTCGGAAGGCATTTTAGCCTTTTTGATTTTAGTTTTATATTCGGTTATTTCCTTTGATTTGTCATCGCTATCACCAAGCTCCTTGTTGATTGCTCTAACCTGTTCTCTTAAAAAATAGTCACGCTGATTCTTGGATATCTCAACTCTGACATCAGACTGTATTTTAGCCTGCATGGAAGAGAGTTCAAGTTCTCTTGAAAGGAATTTGTTGATTTTTTTAAGACGTTTAACAGGATCGACAAGTTCAAGCAGACTTTGAGATTCTTCAATTTTCAATTTTAAATTGGATGCAACAAGATCGGCCAGTTTGCCTGGAGATTCAATACTCTCCAGGATAGAACTGATATCGCCTGAGAATTCATCCTTTAATTCTATTATCTTTTCGGAATGCTTTCGCACACTACGCATTAGCGCTTCTATAGGGATAGTGATGTTCTTGACAGGCTTTTCAAAAATTACTTCCGATTTAACACGATAAAAAGATCTTTTCCGTACATATTTGATTATTTTTGCTTTGGCGATTCCCTGGATCAGAGCTTTAATCCTGCCGTCAGGAAGCTTAAGGATACGCAGAATTCTGGCAATAGTGCCTATAGTGTACAGGTCATCCGGCTGTGGGCCTTCTTTCAGGTGTTGTTTTTTTTGTGTTACAAGAAGGATAAAACCGTCTTTTGCAACAGCCTCATCAACAGCCCGTATCGATATGCTGCGCCCCACAAAAAGCGGGAGCAGCATATCCGGAAAAACTACAACATCCCGAACGGCCAGTAGTGGTAGGAGATTGGGTAAGTCAATATCTTTTTCTTCTTCTTCGAGCAAGCTAATCAGATCGTCGTTGTCAGCTTCAGCCATTGTTACTCCTTAATTTATTACAGAAAAAATATTTTAAGACAGACTTATAAAGGGTGTTGTAAAGATTGCTATTATTGGTAGTTAAAACAAATAGTTACGCCATAATGGAAAAATGGGGTTTTTCTGGGTTAACTAATTGATTTTATTATCAAAGTTTTTTTACTTTGCAACACCCTTTTATAATATAAAACATTTATTATTTTTGCCAAGATCAATATTGATTTTTTTATGTATTTTATATAACCAGCATGCCTTGTCGGGCACAACAAAGAACTAAAACTCCGATATAAGGATCGAAAAAAAATGCATTTTTTTAAAAAAAATTCAACATATTGATTTTGCACCGCGTTTTTTAATTTGCCATACAATGCTGTTCTCAGGCGCTCAGGAGGGCGTGAGTGCACAATCATATACAAACCAGGGAAGGGGTATGCGTCAAATAATAAAAACGCCTCTATGTCAAATAAAAATCGTCCATAACTAGTTGAAATTATTGAGGATTTGATGACCTCCCATTTGACATGCCCTCCGATTTGTGCTTAATATTTTGCATGGCTTCGAGGGAACAATTACAAGACACACTCTGTAAACGACTTTTTTGGCACACCGCAGAGCGGAATGACGGCAAGGTTGCAGACTACCTTTTTCATCGCCACGAAATGGACGTGGTCTATGCCATGGATGAGGCTACCTTGTTTAATTCCTTCTTCAATTATCTGCAGGACATTGAAGTATTTCCTTTTCTGGAACACCTTGATCCAAAAAATCAACAAAGAAAAAATGTCCCTTTTGCGCAGATACTTTTTGTTTACTTAATGAAAGTCGTCGGATCCATCAAAAAAATGGATCAAATAACCGATTTATTGCTCACTGATGAACTCCTTATGAGCATGTGCGGCTTCAATGCATATCAGGTAAAAAATGGGAGCTGTAAGCGGGGCGAAAAACTTCGCAAGACTTATGTGCCTGCATTCAGAGGTGCTTTATGTGTCGATACGGTTGCCAAACACATTGTCCAGACCTCGGAACGTACAAAGTGAATAGAAATGCGTAAAGCCTTATTATTCAGGTAGTTAGACTATTCTCCAGTAATTTATTGGACAAGCATAATGTTGGACATTCATATGTTTAACCTATTTTATTTTAACTATTTCTTTTATTTAATGTAAATTTATTTTGTAAAAAATATTTTTTTGTGATACCTTATTAAAAATTCACATTGCGTACACCACATTAAGGTATCAATTATGCAAAAACAACTATTTCCAGATATACCAAAGAAAAAAAACGATAACACCAAAATGATTGGCGCAAATTTGTCGTTGGTTTTTAACAGAAGAAATAAGCACATGATTACCCTTAAAAACCGCGATATCATTGTTAAAAAGGTTGATATTTCTGACAAGCCGGCAAAAAAAATATTTGTTGTTGATGCCGTTGAATTGGGTGCGAATAAATCTTTATTGGCTGGTGCCCTTAATATTAGCAGACAAACGATACACAATTACATTGAGAGCAAAAAAAAATTTGGGACAGAAGGCTTATTGGGTGGATATAATCCCAAAATGGGCAAAAATCTTGAACAACATCGCAAGAGCACGCAGCACAAACGCATACAGGGCACCAAGGCTGTCATTCTCGCTAAAGAGAGAAAAGCTAAACGATTAGAAAATCAAAAAAAACAGCAGGAGCTTGATTTTGAATTCGGCGAACAACTTGTTTCAAAAGACGAACAACCATTTAAGAGCCTTCATGATTGGAAATTCACTCGTTTTGCAGGGATATTCCCTTATCTAATTGTTTTAATTAGTACAAATCAATGGCTTAAGCTGATAATGGGTTATTTTGGTTCTGCCTATAAAATATTTTTAGTTTTCTTGTTGATGGTCGCCAATAATATCAAATCCATAGAACAACTGAAAAATATTAACCAGAAAGAAGCGGGGCTTATTTTGGGCCTCAATAAATTGCCTCCAAAAAGAGATGTTTGGCAATGGTTCTATGCAGCTTGTAATTTACGATTTTCCACATCTCTTTGTAAATTATTTTTTAAGCAACAGCTTTTAGGCGGATTGGTCAGTACCTGTATATGGTTTGCAGATGGGCATCTGCTTCCATACACAGGCAGACGAAAAATTCATCTTGCCTTTAATACACAGCGCAAAATGATGATGCCGGGACAAACAAATATAGTTACATGCGATGAAAGTGGTCGTATTGTTGATTTTCAGATTCAAGAAGGAAAAGGCGATCTTAAAACTCATATTGTCGAACTGAAAAAAAAATGGGCCAAGGAACTTACAGAGCCTCCCATCATGGTCTTTGACAGAGAAGGGTATGGCGCTCCATTTTTTAACTCTCTTATTGAAGATAAAATTCCCTTTGTTACTTGGGAAAAACACGTTGATTCAAAAAAACTCAAGGAGTTAGATGATGATTGTTTTAACGAATCCTTTGAGATGAACAACAAAAAATACCGCATTTTCGAGGGTGAAAAGACCTTCACCCTGGAGGAAAATGGTAAAACTAAAACCTTTGAACTCAGGAAAATTTATCTTTGGAATCAGACCAGCAACCGTCGGACATGCTGTCTTGCATGGGATGACGGCAGACCTATAACTACTCTTCAATGCGCACAAGCTATATTGAACCGCTGGGGTGCCTCTGAAAATACATTTAAACACCTCCATGACAGGCATCCTTTTCATTATCACCCCGGCTTTAAAACATTAGATAGCGATAAACAGCTTATAGCAAATCCTGCTATCAAATCCATTGAGAAAGAAATTAAGACCGTACGTAAAAAGCTTGATAAAAAGCATAAAAAAAATTCAAGGACTAAGGAAGTTTTAAACAAAGATGGCTCAAGGCGCGAAAACAGCTTGAAAGCCTGTTTAGAATCAGGAATAAGCCAGTTAGAGGCAGAGCTCACAAAGCTCCTCAATGAGAAAAAACAACTGCCTGAAAAGGTGGATGTTTCTACTCTTGAGGATTATAATTCCTTTAAGAAGATTGATAATGAAGGAAAAAATCTTTTTGATTTTGTTACAGCTTCATTATGGAATGCGCGTAAGGATATGACTGACTGGTTATTGTGTCATTACCCGAATGAAAATGAATATGTGGACTTGTTTTATGCCATCACTCAGTCTCATGGATGGATCAAATCTGAAGCAGACAGAGTGGTTGTCCGATTGGAGCCTCTTCAACAACCAAGCCGCCGAAAAGCGCAGGAACAATTTTGTAAAAGATTGAATGCATTAAGCGCCTATATTCCGATTGGAAAAATATTACAGATTGAAGTTGGTTCGTCACCTATTTAAAAGGAAAGTGTCCAAAAAATTATGCTTAAAATGCTATTTTTTTCCGAGGTCTGTACAAAGAGTGCAAAGAATTTTTAAAAAATATCCCTCAAAGCTCTCAAGTACGTATCGGTTTTATTACCTGGATGGAAAAACAATTAATAGTCGCTGAATCATTGGGCATGGGCAATACTGGAATGCCTATTTGTTCTGATAATATTGAATCCCTGTTTGGACTTGGTAAAACACATGGTACAGGAGAAGTAAAAGATGCAAACCGAATTGCACTTCGTTTACCGGCTTTTTGCGGATCTGTGAATAGAGAATCCGTTCGGATGGCAATGGGCGTTACAGTAAAGGAACAACAGGAAGTTGAAAATAAGTTGTTGTCTTTAACTCGGCAGCGCCGAAAAATTTTACCAACCCCCGGAAGCCTTACAGATAGTTTGTCAACTGAGTTTGACTGTGGTTTAACTCTTCTACCGGTGCCAAAAAATGATGAAAAATCAAAAGATGTAACTGATATTACAGCAAATTTTGAACAATTAGGTGGGCCCGTAAATAAGTTTACAAAACAACCTTATGGGCCCAATAATGCCGAATATAATAACCGTGCCGCAGCTTAATAAGCATTTGTTTAACCACATTCAAATATAAATAATGGGTATTATCAACATGTTAATGCTTTGTTTATAAATGGAACAAATTGACATACATAACTTATATTCTGAAGGGGGGGCCAAATCCTGAGCAAGCTAATTATGGGGATTTAGACACCTCAGTCCAGCTCCTTGCCCCGGCGCTTGCGCCGGAACAAGGAGCTTGACCGGACACCGTAAACCGCACAATCAAGCTACGCTTGCTTGTGCGGCCCCCGGTGCCGGTCAGCACCGCGATTAGCCCTCATACTAGAAAATGGGAGTATTGTTGAAGAATCAAGCAACATTCATTGATTTTATTTTGAAAGAATGGCTGGTAATTGCATCTGGCGTTGGTTTGGCTCTGACGGCTTTTTATACAAAACGGTTTCCAGTCTACTCAATCAATGAAATGCAAGTGTTGTTCATCCTGTTTGCATTGTTTGTTGTAGTGAATGGCTTACAGAAAACTGGATTCATATTACAAATCGCTCAAAACATAGAAAAAGGAAAAGCCATACCATTAAAATTGGTGCTAACAACTTTTTTTCTGTCTATGTTGGTAACAAACGATATTGCTTTAATAGTCATTGTTCCGCTTACGTTATCACTTAACATCAATCGAAAAGATATTCTGGTAATTTTGGAAGCGTTAGCCGCCAATTCAGGTTCTGCATTTACACCCATTGGTAACCCTCAGAATCTTTTCATTTATTGGTTCTATGATGTCCCTCCTGATACATTTATAAAAATAATTGCTCCGTTTTCTTTAGTTTTTCTTGGGTTATTAATCGTTTCTTCTCTTTTTGTTAAGGTGCGAAACGATTTACAAAAAAGACAAGCACAGAAAATCAATAAAAAATCCTATATTTACGGGGTGTTGCTTGTTATTGTTCTTCTAACAGTCTTTCATGTTCTTCCTGTTTTGACTGGGGTTGTTGTCATCCTTTTTGCGCTCATATTTGACCGAAAAGCCCTGCGCGTTGATTACGCATTACTTTTCAGCTTCCTGTTCTTTTTGGCTATTGCTGACAATCTAAGGGCTATACTGGCTTCTGAAATAAGCCATTCAGAGCATATTTTTCTATTATCAGCTTTAGCAAGCCAAGTCATGAGCAATGTTCCAGCAACGTTATTGTTTGCAAAATTTACATTGAATTGGCAAGCATTATTATGGGGTGCAAATGCAGGTGGGTTTGGTAGCTTATTTGGTTCGTTGGCAAATCTTATAGCCTACAAAATATACGTTACACATGAAGATACAAATAATACAGCTATCTTTACTGCAAGATTCCTTATAATGGGCTATGTGGCATTGTTTGTATCAATAGGTTTATATTTTCTGTTGCATCGAGCAGATGCCGTGTTGTGACTTGTCAAAGGGCTATAGGGATAGGGACGCCCATTACTAAGCGCCCCTCCCACAGCACCGTACATACGGATCGCGTATACGGCGGTTCGGCTGATCAAGAAGGTTCAATTTCCAGGCAGGAATAATCCTTTATAGAAGAAATATTCTTTTGGCAGAGCAATAACCACCCACTTAACTCTGCTCATATGCCAGTGTTTCTTGCGGGCATTCCCGCAACTTACAGCCTGCCTATGAGCAATTCCAAGTTTTTCCAGGTTTCGCACTTTCGTTCTTGGGTTCTTCCACTGTTTCCAGACAATACACCGTAGTCGCCTGATTATCCAGCTATTCAAGGCTTTGAATATATACCTCGTTTCAGTAAGGCGGTAATAATTCCACCATTGTTAAGTTGCACATTATTCTGGCATTAATTTCCTAATTAAATTGACCAAACTTAGATTTTTTCATTTTATTTGAGATAAATTTTGTTACATTTTTTACTGTTTTTAAAACTTTTTAAAAGACACACCCCCCCCCTTCCAAGGGGTAGAGGGGAAAGAGTCATAGATTTTGGAATTTTCACACTAATTGATATATTTAGGTTCAATTAAGTTTACATAATAATGTACTTTGCGACAAAAACGAACGGCATGCCAAAATATATTAAGCTTTTTTTTTCTTTCTTTCATCAAAGAATTCGGGATTGAATTACTCAAAATGATGAGCCAAATAAAATGAAAAATTTTTAAACTGGTCAAATTAATTTGAAAATTTTCCCCTTTTTTTGTTCAATTTATCGTGAAACTTAACACCATCCTCTGAGGTACAAATTCAGTTTCTCTATTATCTGATTCAGGCTTTTCCCGCAGTTGCGGTCGGTCAGTTCACGGATTCTTTCTTTAAAACGTTCTATTGTCTTTGAATGAATCCTGATCTTTGTCTGATCATACATGCTGAGGAATGTGAACCCAAGAAATTTGCGCAGCCACGGACGGCTGACAGCACTTTTCTCTTCGTTTACCTTGAGTTTGAGTTTTAAGGTTATAAATCCCGTAATACTCTTTTTCACTCTTTCGGCAGATTTATTGCTTTTACAGTAAATCATAAAATCATTGATAAGATTCAAATACTGTAACGCTTTTTTTCGAGGTCCTTTTTAAGGTAGGATCTTTATCTTTTGTGAAATCAGTCGGTTAGAAAAATATTGCAAAAAGGAAGATTTGCAAAATATTGTAACGATCAAATAAAATTTCATTTTTAGCCATAGAGCGCTAAAATGAAAAACATAAGGCAGTTAATATTTATCCAATGAAATAAAATACTTAGGAGTAATTAATGCGGCTACAAAAAGAAAATGTCTCCAATTGGAGACAAAGTGCAAATCCTGTAAATTTAGCTTTTTCGAATTTTTTCGACAGATAACATGTTATTTTGATCGTTGCAAGTATAATTTCAAAAGCCGGGTAATGCGGCGGGATAAGCTGGGTACTTTTTTAAATTTCAGCTGGATAAGCGGCGGGATAAAATCCAGCCAAGGCGTTACATTATTTTGTCATTGATTCGGGGGTAAGGCGTTACACTATTTGAATCTTAGCAAATCATCGGCATATCTGACAAACTTATGTCCTCTTGCCTCCAATTCCTTATCCAATTCATCAAGTACTATGTTGGAAAGTAATGGTGATAGAGGCCCTCCTTTCGGAGTCCCTTCGTCAGAGTAGTTAATAACTCCGTTTATCATTGTTCCGGCTGTCAGGTATCTGCGTATTAATTTCAATACTCGTTTATCCTGAATTTTTGTTGCCAGTCGGCTCATCATACGGACATGATTAACTCTGTCGAAAAATTTTGACAAATTCATATCGATAACATGTTTATACCCATCCAGCAGGTAACTCTTTGCCTGTAGTACAGCATCACGTTGTGATCTTCCCGGTCTGAATCCATGGCTGAATTCTGAAAAGGTCGGATCCCATATCTGTTCTACGATCTGAGCTGTTGCCTGTTGAATAAGTCTGTCCAGAACCGTTGGAACGTCAAGCAAACGCACTCCTCCGTCCGGTTTATCGATTTTTTTCCTCCTAACCGGAAATGGATTGTATTTACTGTTTAGCAAATCTTCCCTGATTTTGGGCCAGTGCCGTTTCAGGTATCCGCCAAGTTGATTAACTGTCATGCCATCAACTCCAGGGGCACCTTTATTGGCACGGACTCGCTTTAATGCTCTAAACATATTTCTCCGTTCAATGATTCTTTCCATGAGCCGGAGACTACCTCCCAGACTTTCGGCAAACTGTGACGCTGCGAACATTTCCAACTGCTGTGGCGCTATGTTCATAAGTACACATCTCCTACTTATCGTTATCATTTACCCGTACCATTCGGTGCGGGCACCGTTCAGGCCTTCGCCGGGGTGAGTCCTTCGTGGTATCCACGGCTCGTTTCTCCTACGGCTACTATGCCCTCTGCTGACTTCTCCCATGCGGTCAGAGCAGGTTGCCCTGTTCTCAGCCAAAATTCCGTCGCACGCGACTTCTCAAAAGGCATATGGAAGACCTCCCGGGGTAAACACATGTCTTTCAATACGTGGGCGCCGAGTATACGGACAGAGCTTATAATGGATAGAGGACTTTGCCTTGTGTTGCAGGCTCGTCCCACTCATGCACGCCTGACTCGATTTCTGTTCGTCACCCCGTACTTTCGCGGTACCCTGCCTCAGCAGGGCTACTGCCTTCCGAAGCACCGTCACCGATACCCCGTTGTAATACCGCTACACCCTTCGCCTCCATCCGGCTGGGTCTAAGACTTGTCAAACGATTTACTGCATGATACGTTTGACTCACTTTTAAGAACATGTGCCGTGCCCGGCACACAACAAGGCTTTTGCAGCGGAGCGCAAAACGCGCGCGCCCGCTGAAAAGAAGCGATTATGGCAGAAAGAAAGTGAGGTGAAATTATGATGTTGGTTCAACAAATAAAAAAAGAAATAGCTGAATTACCTGAAGTGCAACTTAAAGAATTTCGATCATGGTTTGAAAAGTTTGATGCATCAGAATGGGACAGGCAATTTGAGAAAGATGTGGCTTCAGGGGAACTTGACGGCATTGCCAACAAAGCCGTGTCGGATTTCATGAAAGGGAATTTTAAAAAGCTATGAATCATTTCAGCTCCCCTTCTTTTTGGAAAGAATACGAAAAGCTCCCAAAACATATCAAAGAATTAGCAGATAAAAGTTTTGAGATTCTCAAAGAAAACTCGATGCATCCATCATTACATTTTAAAAAAGTTGGAAATTACAGATCAGTGCGAGTAGGGAAAAAGCATCGTGCCGTTGCCATCGAAATGGAAGAGGGGTTGTTATGGTTCTGGATTGGGACTCACGCTGGATATGATAAGTTGCTGAAATAAACTACAAAAACGGAATCGTCCTTCAAATCTCATTCATTAAAAACTCATTAACCTCATTACTCGTCAACCCCAAATATCGCATAGTAACAGCCGGACTGGTATGATTAAACCGTTTGGCCAGAACCTCAAACCCCACCCCGAACTCTGTCCTCTGGATATACCCGAATGTTTTCCGCAAGGTATGAGCCCCATAATTGCCGGAAAGATTAATTTCCCCTGTCCATTTTTTAACCAGGGCATTGACCGACTGAATCGTAAGCGGCTTTTTTGTCTTCCGGCTGGCAAAAAGATATTCCCCGTTATCTATCCCGGCACCCTCCAAAAATATCTGCAAGGCTTTGTAAGCAGTTTTGTTAATCATCAGGATATTATTCTTCCCTGTTTTGCTCTCCCGGATCGCAATCGACTGGCCCGGCCTTAAATTTTTAACATCCCTAACCTTCAGTTTGAGAAGATCCCCTGCCCTGAGCCCGTTATTAATTCCCAAAACAAAAAGAAGATAATTCCTCGGATTATCCATTATCAATTTTTTAATAGATTTGATATGCCCAAGGTTCCTGATCGGCTCAACTGTAATCCGGCTTCCTTTTGCCGGATGGTTGGGATTTTTTATGCTCAACGCTCTTCCTTACTTTTTTGCAAAATTATATTTGAGTTTCGATTTCCGGTTTGGATTGGTTTTCTCCTTTACTTTCCTGATATAAAATTTTTCAGCCTGCACAAAATCGTCAAACTTCCAAATCCGTTTATCCAGGGTATATTTTTTTGTCCCGCTCTCTTTTCTTACCAGATATTTTCCCATCAGCGATTCCAGCCAAACTTTATAATATGCCTGCCTGGCCGTGTCGGCCACAAGATGATCAAATTTAATGGTGCTTGGTTCAAAAAGATTTAACTGAATCATAATCTTAACTATATAGCATAAAAATGATATAAAGTTAAGATATTTTTTTAACAAATTTTTCCGTAAATGAAAAAATAGAGGTTAAATTATCGAAATCATTAAAGATGCAGGTTTCCCCCAATCTTAACTTTTACTCAAAAGTTAAGATTGGAGAAAATTTGACACAAGTGCGGGGTGGTACTAAAAAAATATCCCTATCTCTTGCTCATCTGTCAAAAATTCTGCGAACAATTATTTGACAAACATGCGGGATAATCGTAAATTATTTACAATCAAATCGACATGAAGTCAAATAGACTGGGTTATGAAATTGAGAGAATTTCTATCACAACACGATGTGTTTACGGTAGGGGAGTTGGATCTTTTTCTCTCTGAGAAGGGTTCCGGCAAGCCGAGTACCCGTAAAGCGATTCTGACATACTATCGAAAACAAGGCCGAATAATACCTGTTCGACGCGGATTGTATGCGGTTGTTCCTTTTGGCTCTTTACCTGATTCAAGCCCGGTTGATCCTTATCTTTTGACCGCAAAAATAACCAAAAATGCTGTTCTTGCTTACCATACCGCTCTGGAATTCCACGGAAAAGCATACTCGGTTTACACAAGACTGCACTATTTGACCACCCGGAGGGCTCTCCCTGTCAGGTTTCGGTCTTATGAAATCAGGGGGGTGCCCGTGCCGCGATCGCTTCGTGCTAAAGGCAAGGAGATGTTTAGTGTCGTCCGGCACAAACGTTCCGGAGTAAAACTGCGTGTAACCAGCCTTGAAAGAACCCTTGTAGATGTGCTGGATCGGCCGGAATTGACCGGAAGTTGGGAAGAGATATGGAGGTCTCTTGAATCTGTGGAGTTTTTCGACATAGACCAGGTTTTCGAGTATGTCTTGCTTTTGGAAAACGCGACTACCGCCGCAAAAGTCGGATTTTTCCTGGAACAGCATAAGGAAACCCTGATGATTGATGATGTCCACCTGAAACCTTTGCGTAAGTTCTGTCCCCAGCGGCCTCATTATCTGATAAGCAAAAAGCGCCGAGGTGGCCGATTGGTTAAGAAATGGAACTTGATAGTTCCGGACGAAATACTGAATCAATCCTGGGGAGAAGTATTGTGATATTTTCAGCATCAGAGATTTTACCGGTTGCGGAATCAACTGGTTTCAGGGCCGATGTAATCGAAAAAGTATTCCATCTGCTAAACCTGTTGAACTTGTTGAATTCGCATCCTTTTCTCAAAGGGAAATTAGCTTTGAAAGGTGGTTCTGCATTGAACCTGTTTGTGTTCAATATTCCACGGCTGTCGGTTGATATTGATCTTAACTATATTGGCGTGGTCGAACGTGAGGAGATGCTGGCGGATCGTCCCAAAGTAGAGCAGGCGGTTGGCGCGGTGTTTTACAGAGAAGGATTTACTGTCAAAAGAATACCGATTGAACACGCCGGGGGAAAATGGAGGCTGAAGTATCAAAGCTTTACAGGACAGTCAGGCAACCTTGAAGTTGATCTGAACTTCATGTTCAGGCAGCCACTCTGGGAAGTGCAATCTGTCGATTTTCGTGCCATTGGCGACTTTCGGGCCAGAAATATTCCCGTTCTTGACATTCATGAACTTGCTGCCGGAAAGCTGGCCGCTCTGTTCGCCCGGCACCAGGCACGGGATCTATTTGATACTCATCAATTGCTCTGTAACGTTAAACTGGATCAGAAGCGTCTGCGTACCGCGTTTGTCGTCTATGGGGCGTTGAATCGAAAGGATTGGCGGACAATTTCTCTAAAAGACGTTGCTTTTGATCCAGAGGAGTTAAAGCGAATGCTGATTCCCGTTCTCCGTGAAAATTTTGTCTCCGGCGGCGAAAATATTTCAATGTTTGTTCAGCGCCTGGTGAGTGAATGCCGGGAGCAGCTTGCAGTAGTCTATCCTTTGTCTGCGCAGGAAATGGAGTTTCTCGACCGCATCCTTACCAAGGGGAAAATAGAGCCGTCATTCTTAACAACAGATGCAGACGTGCAGGATCGTATTACGCGGAACCCGATGTTGCTCTGGAAGGTTGTGAACGTCCGTAGATACTTCGGTATTGGAGAATGACCAAACAATGACCATTGGGTAAGTCAGGATATCTTTAGCTCAGGGGTTGTTGACAGCGTTTTTAGTTTTTCTATGTAATTAATATTCATGAACTTATTACTTTATAATTGATTTTCATGGACAATAATCGTTTTTCATGCCACTATGGGTAAAAAAAATTTAAAAAGTAATTCACAAAAATGGTAATTTATAATCAAAATTCACGGCGCGCAACTGTTTTTCATGGTTTTTCAGCTTTGAAGGAGGGGTACAGTTTAGCCGGATATTCTGCATTAATTTCAGCACATGGTTTGAAAGTGCCTGTTCCCGATTTTCTATGTGCCATAGGCACGAAACATAAAAAATATGATCATGAGCGCTGGCATATTTTTACACCGCGCCATAAACCGCAAGACACACTTTATGGGCATTTGATCTTTGCGCTTAAATATGAGGGCGTTGATCTGGCTGTTCTCAATGCATTGTTTCAAAAAATTGAAGCCAGAGAAATTCAGGTAATTATTCGTACAGAACCAACGGGCAGCTATAGCCGAAGACTGTGGTTTTTGTGGGAATGGTTGCGTGATGAGCAACTATATATTGAAGACGCAACAACAGGAAACTTTGTCCCTCTTATTGATAGCAAATTACAATATGAAGGAAAGTCGTATTCATCCAAGCGACATCGGGTTCGTAATAACTTGCCGGGGACGCGTAATTTTTGCCCTTTGATCCGAAAGACGAAAAAACTTGAAAAGTGTATTGGCGAGAAGCTATCAGAAACAGCCATAAAAAATATCGGCCAGACTCACCCCGATCTTTTAAGCCGGGCTGCTGCTTTTCTTTTGCTGAAAGATTCAAAAGCTTCTTATACAATCGAAGGCGAAACCCCTCCACACAACCGAATAGAGCGATGGGGACGGGCGATAAGTGAAGCTGGGCAGCGGAAACTCAGCATTTCAGAGCTGGAGTATTTACAGCAAATTGTTATTGAAGATAATCGCTTTATAAAAGCAGGGTTACGAAAGGAAAGTGGTTTTGTTGGTGAGCATGATCGCAGCACGGGTATGCCCATGCCCGATCATATTTCCGCTCGCGCTGAAGATTTAAGCACCTTGTTATCAGGTCTTATCGATACATATGAGCTTCTTTGTAAGGATGATTTTGATGCTGTTTTATTAGCCACTATACTTGCCTTTGGTTTTGTTTTTATTCATCCCTTTGAAGATGGAAATGGCAGGATTCACCGCTATTTGTTTCACCATGTCTTGGCTGAAAAAGGTTTTGTCCAGAAAGGATTAATATTTCCGGTATCCGCTGTTATTTTGGATCGGATAGAAGAATATAGAAAGACATTGGAGCATTTTTCAAAGCCAAGGCTTGATTTTATCGAATGGCGACCAACAGAAAAAAACAATGTTGATGTTCTAAACGAGACTATCAATCTATATCGTTATTTTGATGCAACGAAACAGGCCGAGTTTTTCTTTGAATGCGTTGAAGAAACTGTAAATAAAACGCTTCCTGAGGAAGTTGCATATCTTAAAAAATATGATATTCTTAATGAATTCATCAAAAACTATATTGATATGCCCGATAAACTTGTTGATTTGCTCATACGCTTCCTTACTCAAAACGATGGAAAGCTATCAAAACGTGCAAGTGAAAAAGAATTCGAAAAACTAACCGATAGTGAAATTCAAGCGATTGAAGAAAAATACGCAGAGATTTTCGGTTAGAAATTATCAAAGCAATTCTGATTTTTTTGCCCACATTTTTGTCTGACTATGCCACATCAAATAAATCTAAAAGCTATTTCAGCTTTTCTATTCTTCCAACAGACACAATTTCCTTTACCTCGTTGATTTGGTGCTACAATAAAATATATATTTTATGACACCATAATGACATGTCGTTGATTTTGTGCCAAATCTAATCCGCTAAAAAAAAACATAAAACATCCAGAATAAAACTTCATATCCCACAAACCAAAAACTTTTCGATTTTACGGCCTGAAGGCAGACCATAAAATTTGACGGCCATTCTATTATATACAGACCTCGGAACGTACAAAGTGAATAGAAATGCGTAAAGCCTTATTATTCAGGTAGTTAGACTATTCTCCAGTAATTTATTGGACAAGCATAATGTTGGACATTCATATGTTTAACCTATTTTATTTTAACTATTTCTTTTATTTAATGTAAATTTATTTTGTAAAAAATATTTTTTTGTGATACCTTATTAAAAATTCACATTGCGTACACCACATTAAGGTATCAATTATGCAAAAACAACTATTTCCAGATATACCAAAGAAAAAAAACGATAACACCAAAATGATTGGCGCAAATTTGTCGTTGGTTTTTAACAGAAGAAATAAGCACATGATTACCCTTAAAAACCGCGATATCATTGTTAAAAAGGTTGATATTTCTGACAAGCCGGCAAAAAAAATATTTGTTGTTGATGCCGTTGAATTGGGTGCGAATAAATCTTTATTGGCTGGTGCCCTTAATATTAGCAGACAAACGATACACAATTACATTGAGAGCAAAAAAAAATTTGGGACAGAAGGCTTATTGGGTGGATATAATCCCAAAATGGGCAAAAATCTTGAACAACATCGCAAGAGCACGCAGCACAAACGCATACAGGGCACCAAGGCTGTCATTCTCGCTAAAGAGAGAAAAGCTAAACGATTAGAAAATCAAAAAAAACAGCAGGAGCTTGATTTTGAATTCGGCGAACAACTTGTTTCAAAAGACGAACAACCATTTAAGAGCCTTCATGATTGGAAATTCACTCGTTTTGCAGGGATATTCCCTTATCTAATTGTTTTAATTAGTACAAATCAATGGCTTAAGCTGATAATGGGTTATTTTGGTTCTGCCTATAAAATATTTTTAGTTTTCTTGTTGATGGTCGCCAATAATATCAAATCCATAGAACAACTGAAAAATATTAACCAGAAAGAAGCGGGGCTTATTTTGGGCCTCAATAAATTGCCCCCAAAAAGAGATGTTTGGCAATGGTTCTATGCAGCTTGTAATTTACGATTTTCCACATCTCTTTGTAAATTATTTTTTAAGCAACAGCTTTTAGGCGGATTGGTCAGTACTGGGGTGTCTAAATCCCCATAATTAGCTTGCTCAGGATTTGGCCCCCCCTTCAGAATATAAGTTATGTATGTCAATTTGCTCCATTTATAAACAAAGCATTAACATGTTGATAATACCCATTATTTATATTTGAATGTGGTTAAACAAATGCTTATTAAGCTGCGGCACGGTTATTATATTCGGCATTATTGGGCGCATAAGGTTGTTTTGTAAACTTATTTACGGGCCCACCTAATTGTTCAAAATTTGCTGTAATATCAGTTACATCTTTTGATTTTTCATCATTTTTTGGCACCGGTAGAAGAGTTAAACCACAGTCAAACTCAGTTGACAAACTATCTGTAAGGCTTCCGGGGGTTGGTAAAATTTTTCGGCGCTGCCGAGTTAAAGACAACAACTTATTTTCAACTTCCTGTTGTTCCTTTACTGTAACGCCCATTGCCATCCGAACGGATTCTCTATTCACAGATCCGCAAAAAGCCGGTAAACGAAGTGCAATTCGGTTTGCATCTTTTACTTCTCCTGTACCATGTGTTTTACCAAGTCCAAACAGGGATTCAATATTATCAGAACAAATAGGCATTCCAGTATTGCCCATGCCCAATGATTCAGCGACTATTAATTGTTTTTCCATCCAGGTAATAAAACCGATACGTACTTGAGAGCTTTGAGGGATATTTTTTAAAAGTTCTTTGCACTCTTTGTAGGTTTTCATATTCAAGCCTTGAGCTTTAAGAATTTCCTGGCTTTTTAAAAGAGGAGATGCATCACGAAGAAATCGCTTGATAAACTGTTTATATTCAGGAAGTTTACCAAGATAATTCCTAAGTTTTGAAACTACAGAGTCCTTTGAAACTCGCCCCCGTGGTGAGTGCTTAAGAACCATTTCAGCCCATTTCACCATTCGATGAATATTCATGAATCGAGCTTTTGTCGAAACCTTTGGGGGTGCAAAAAATGCAAGTACTGTTTGCTTAAATTTTTTTGAGGCTTGTCCGCAAGCAGAGATAAAACAGTCATACGAAGGATGTTTTGTATATTCTTTTTTTAATAGATTGGCAACAACATGAGAAATATCATCAATGGAGAAACTTGAAAATCCTCTTTCATTTAGGAGTCTGACACCTTTCATGAGGTCCATTCCTCCGTCTTTCAAATATGCAGCAGGTTTTCCGGTGATGAGAATCACCTTTTGTAAAAAATTTGCAATGGATTCTCCAGTCCATGATTTCGCCACTGAAATTGCTACACAATTGATGTTTTCAAGAGTTGGAGCACCTTCATGATTTTTAAAATGATCAGTTCTAAGCTCCAAAATAGCAAGAATTTTATCAGCTCCCAATGCTATTGAGGTATCTATCATCCAAATAGCACCATTTACAATCTTATCCATATCAAAAGAAACAGAAGAAAGCCCTTTATAGTTCCAGATTTTTGATAGTGAATATCTGGTGACCCAGTTAATGATCGTTTGAGGGCACGGTGTTTTGGTTATCCCAAGGTATGCTTGTAAAATGCCAAACATCCTTGATATTGCTCTGAATCCAACGTGTCCGACCAAAAATAGGCGTAAAGAAATAAAAATCAATTCCTCCTTACTATTAACCGACAATGTGTTCTTTTTACGTTCTTGTTCTAATTCTTGTCTATTTTTCCGGAGTTCAGACTTGTATTTATTTCGTTCATTTTTAGTACGTTTCAGCTCAGCTTTCTGATACTTAATTATACGAGTACGATCAACTGCTTTGTCTTTCCAGGCAGTTCTACTTTTTTTAATTTTGAAACTTTACTCATAGCAATAACCATCTTTTTGGTTAAAATATTTGAATATATAGGGAATAATAATTTTTTTCAATCAGCAATTTTGAATTATTGACGGCATTTTGTTATGGTCTACGCAAATTTTACTGAAAATATTGAAGGTGCCTGAATGACATATGATAGATTGCAAGCAAAAATAATCCCTGGCAAACATTGTAGCTTTTGTGGAAACGATTCTGTTCCTTTAATAAAAACAAAATGTTGTGACCAATGGATTTGCTGTGACACTTCTTTTGCATCTATAAAAGGTGGAGATTATTGCCAATATCATCACGAGCACGAGAGTCTCTGTCATTTTCAGTACAATAACAGCCATTCAGGGATATGGCAGGAGTGCAAAGAATGCCGGGATTTGGTTGGGGAAGATAATTTTAATGCTGCATTTCATGACCCCAACAATGTGCCAAGATATTAATCGCACTCACGATAGGGCCAAAAGTTAAGCAAAAAAAGTAGCCACAAAACTGAGTTTTTGGACACCCCAGGTCAGTACCTGTATATGGTTTGCAGATGGGCATCTGCTTCCATACACAGGCAGACGAAAAATTCATCTTGCCTTTAATACACAGCGCAAAATGATGATGCCGGGACAAACAAATATAGTTACATGCGATGAAAGTGGTCGTATTGTTGATTTTCAGATTCAAGAAGGAAAAGGCGATCTTAAAACTCATATTGTCGAACTGAAAAAAAATGGGCCAAGGAACTTACAGAGCCTCCCATCATGGTCTTTGACAGAGAAGGGTATGGCGCTCCATTTTTTAACTCTCTTATTGAAGATAAAATTCCCTTTGTTACTTGGGAAAAACACGTTGATTCAAAAAAACTCAAGGAGTTAGATGATGATTGTTTTAACGAATCCTTTGAGATGAACAACAAAAAATACCGCATTTTCGAGGGTGAAAAGACCTTCACCCTGGAGGAAAATGGTAAAACTAAAACCTTTGAACTCAGGAAAATTTATCTTTGGAATCAGACCAGCAACCGTCGGACATGCTGTCTTGCATGGGATGACGGCAGACCTATAACTACTCTTCAATGCGCACAAGCTATATTGAACCGCTGGGGTGCCTCTGAAAATACATTTAAACACCTCCATGACAGGCATCCTTTTCATTATCACCCCGGCTTTAAAACATTAGATAGCGATAAACAGCTTATAGCAAATCCTGCTATCAAATCCATTGAGAAAGAAATTAAGACCGTACGTAAAAAGCTTGATAAAAAGCATAAAAAAAATTCAAGGACTAAGGAAGTTTTAAACAAAGATGGCTCAAGGCGCGAAAACAGCTTGAAAGCCTGTTTAGAATCAGGAATAAGCCAGTTAGAGGCAGAGCTCACAAAGCTCCTCAATGAGAAAAAACAACTGCCTGAAAAGGTGGATGTTTCTACTCTTGAGGATTATAATTCCTTTAAGAAGATTGATAATGAAGGAAAAAATCTTTTTGATTTTGTTACAGCTTCATTATGGAATGCGCGTAAGGATATGACTGACTGGTTATTGTGTCATTACCCGAATGAAAATGAATATGTGGACTTGTTTTATGCCATCACTCAGTCTCATGGATGGATCAAATCTGAAGCAGACAGAGTGGTTGTCCGATTGGAGCCTCTTCAACAACCAAGCCGCCGAAAAGCGCAGGAACAATTTTGTAAAAGATTGAATGCATTAAGCGCCTATATTCCGATTGGAAAAATATTACAGATTGAAGTTGGTTCGTCACCTATTTAAAAGGAAAGTGTCCAAAAAATTATGCTTAAAATGCTATTTTTTTCCGAGGTCTGTACTTGAGAATTTTAAAAAATATTATCCTAAAATTACTGTTAAATGTGTATTGGCTGACGCTTTATACGGTTCAAAAGAATTTATGAATGGAGCCTCTAATATTTTGGGAGGAGTGCAAATTATCAGCCAATTAAAGTCAAATCAAAATATACGATACAAAGGTAAAAAAAAGACAATTACGGATTATTTCAACATGATTAACAAAGGTGTAAATTGCACCATTCGTGTGCGAGGCGGTGAAAAAGTCAATGCAACAGTGAGCAGTGCCCGCCTTAAGGTTGATGCACACGATGGCAATGTGCTTTTTGTGATAGCTCTTAAATATGAAGGGGAAGATGAATACCGTTACTTAGCTGCCACTGATGTGAGTTGGCGCACAGTTGACATTATTCAAGCATATTCTTTGAGATGGCTTGTAGAGGTTTTTTTTGAAGACTGGAAGCTTTATGAAGGATGGGGACAAGAGGCCAAACAATATGACGAAGAAGGATCAAGCCGAGGCCTGATCTTGAGTCTGTTGCTAGACCATTGCCTCCTCCTTCACCCTGAGCAGGAGGCCTGCATAGAGAACAAAACTCCCGTGTTTACCGTGGGAAGTCTGCAAAGAAAAACTCAAATGGATGTTTTGATGGAATGTGTCAAATCTTTGCTGCAACAACAAGATCCCGGTGAAAAACTTAAAGAAATGGGCCAAGTTATCAAAAAAGTTTTCCGACTTATGCCATCGGGAAAACATATGAGCGGAAGAACTATAGGTAGATTGGGGCCAACACCTTCTCTATCACGTAAATATTGTCCTTGCTAAGTGCTTTTGGCAAGTTCATCATCAAAAACTTGAACATCGAGATTATAGAATACGATTCGATCTTAAAACCGCTCAATTTAGGTTATAATAAATTTCAATACACGTACACTTACATAAAGCCGCGACGTAAGCCCGTCGGTGTTTACTGATTTGTTCTGCCTGTCGATCATTTCATAGTCCTTCAATTAGCTTGTAATACTCCTTGATAGTACGAATTGATTCCATCGTGGCTTGGATCAATATCCAACTGAGAACAAGGATTCCTATTGTGAGTCCGATCTTCCATGCCCACGTCATTTTTGGATGCCACCAAATCAGGGGCAACGCCAGAGGCCCCACACAACATAATGCGATAATAATAAAGGATTTTCTGAAATACCACTGAACCTTTTCCTCTGCAAAGCGTGGTTGGTTGTAGGCATCCAAAAACTCACCGCAGTGTTTACACTTAATAGCGTCGGCTTGGATTTCTTCAGCGCAGAAGGGACACTTTTTCATTGTCATCTCTCTTTCTTGGTAGAACGACCGGCATCAGCGGCGCGAGGCACGAGCGTCCGCCTGCATGCCGTTGTTCGCAGTTGCTTTGTTTTCCGATATGAATTGTCTGATTCCAACAATAAGGGACATTAGCGAAATTCCAAGCATGAAGGCCTCCCAAACAGCGGTATGCAACATAGCAGACTTGACTTTATGCCAATTGTTGAACCGGACCTTTATATCTTCCGGCACCAGCTCGTAACGTTTGCCCTGTTCGTCGGTTGCTGACAACGAACCTCTGTCGAGATGTTCTTGTAACAAATCTCCATTCACGAACAGCTCGAAATTGTGTCGGGTCGTAGAAAGCGGCAATGCCATTGACTTGGGTGTCCACCACATATCCTTGTTGCCCCATGCTATCCGTCCATATTGAATGCCAAAGTTAGCACCAACAACTAAAACTCCGATAATGCCGGCAATAAGGAATCCGTTTATCTTGCGCATTATGTCCTCCTTTTCCTGCGAACGACTGAACTCACCTGCCGCCAACACAGCGGAGCACTGAACCTTGAAAAATCACCTGCTTTAATGCGGTGCAGAGCCTTTCAAAAACCGCCGAGCTGTTGGCGGTCAGGTGAAGTGTTTGGTTGTGTGCCGGGCACGGCACATGTTCTTAAAAGTGAGTCAAACGTATCATGCAGTAAATCGTTTGACAAGTCTTAGACCCAGCCGGATGGAGGCGAAGGGTATAGCGGTATTACAACGGGGTATCGGTGACGGTGCTTCGGAAGGCAGTAGCCCTGCTGAGGCAGGGTACCGCGAAAGTACGGGGTGACGAACAGAAATCGAGTCAGGCGTGCATGAGTGGGACGAGCCTGCAACACAAGGCAAAGTCCTCTATCCATTATAAGCTCTGTCCGTATACTCGGCGCCCACGTATTGAAAGACATGTGTTTACCCCGGGAGGTCTTCCATATGCCTTTTGAGAAGTCGCGTGCGACGGAATTTTGGCTGAGAACAGGGCAACCTGCTCTGACCGCATGGGAGAAGTCAGCAGAGGGCATAGTAGCCGTAGGAGAAACGAGCCGTGGATACCACGAAGGACTCACCCCGGCGAAGGCCTGAACGGTGCCCGCACCGAATGGTACGGGTAAATGGTTGTGGTGAGTATGGATGAGTTACTTATTTGCATACTGCAGCAGGAGCTGAAATGCCAATAGCGTACGAATTCTGAAAACCCGGTAAAATCGGTGGGATTTTTCACACCCGATTTTATCTTTACCAGCCGAACCGCCGTATACGCGATCCGTATGTACGGTGCTGTGGGAGGGCTCCTCAGTGATGGGGAGTCCTATCCCTATATGCTGTCTGATAATATTAGCGGCGATAAACAGATCCGCAAAAAGCCGGTAAACGAAGTGCAATTCGGTTTGCATCTTTTACTTCTCCTGTACCATGTGTTTTACCAAGTCCAAACAGGGATTCAATATTATCAGAACAAATAGGCATTCCAGTATTGCCCATGCCCAATGATTCAGCGACTATTAATTGTTTTTCCATCCAGGTAATAAAACCGATACGTACTTGAGAGCTTTGAGGGATATTTTTTAAAAGTTCTTTGCACTCTTTGTAGGTTTTCATATTCAAGCCTTGAGCTTTAAGAATTTCCTGGCTTTTTAAAAGAGGAGATGCATCACGAAGAAATCGCTTGATAAACTGTTTATATTCAGGAAGTTTACCAAGATAATTCCTAAGTTTTGAAACTACAGAGTCCTTTGAAACTCGCCCCCGTGGTGAGTGCTTAAGAACCATTTCAGCCCATTTCACCATTCGATGAATATTCATGAATCGAGCTTTTGTCGAAACCTTTGGGGGTGCAAAAAATGCAAGTACTGTTTGCTTAAATTTTTTTGAGGCTTGTCCGCAAGCAGAGATAAAACAGTCATACGAAGGATGTTTTGTATATTCTTTTTTTAATAGATTGGCAACAACATGAGAAATATCATCAATGGAGAAACTTGAAAATCCTCTTTCATTTAGGAGTCTGACACCTTTCATGAGGTCCATTCCTCCGTCTTTCAAATATGCAGCAGGTTTTCCGGTGATGAGAATCACCTTTTGTAAAAAATTTGCAATGGATTCTCCAGTCCATGATTTCGCCACTGAAATTGCTACACAATTGATGTTTTCAAGAGTTGGAGCACCTTCATGATTTTTAAAATGATCAGTTCTAAGCTCCAAAATAGCAAGAATTTTACCAGCTCCCAATGCTATTGAGGTATCTATCATCCAAATAGCACCATTTACAATCTTATCCATATCAAAAGAAACAGAAGAAAGCCCTTTATAGTTCCAGATTTTTGATAGTGAATATCTGGTGACCCAGTTAATGATCGTTTGAGGGCACGGTATTTTGGTTATCCCAAGGTATGCTTGTAAAATGCCAAACATTCTTGATATTGCTCTGAATCCAACGTGTCCGACCAAAAATAGGCGTAAAGAAATAAAAATCAATTCCTCCTTACTATTAACCGACAATGTGTTCTTTTTACGTTCTTGTTCTAATTCTTGTCTATTTTTCCGGAGTTCAGACTTGTATTTATTTCGTTCATTTTTAGTACGTTTCAGCTCAGCTTTCTGATACTTAATTATACGAGTACGATCAACTGCTTTGTCTTTCCAGGCAGTTCTACTTTTTTTAATTTTGAAACTTTACTCATAGCAATAACCATCTTTTTGGTTAAAATATTTGAATATATAGGGAATAATAATTTTTTTCAATCAGCAATTTTGAATTATTGACGGCATTTTGTTATGGTCTACGCAAATTTTACTGAAAATATTGAAGGTGCCTGAATGACATATGATAGATTGCAAGCAAAAATAATCCCTGGCAAACATTGTAGCTTTTGTGGAAACGATTCTGTTCCTTTAATAAAAACAAAATGTTGTGACCAATGGATTTGCTGTGACACTTCTTTTGCATCTATAAAAGGTGGAGATTATTGTCAATATCATTACGAGTACGAGGGGCTCTGTCATTTTCATTACAATAACAGCCATTCAGGGATATGGCAGGAGTGCAAAGAATGCCGGGATTTGGTTGGGGAAGATAATTTTAATGCTGCATTTCATGACCCCAACAATGTGCCAAGATATTAATCGCACTCATGATAGGGCCAAAAGTTGAGCAAAAAAAGTAGCCACAAAACTGAGTTTTTGGACACCCCAGAATTGATGTAAGTAGAAAAATAATCAAACAGCTTTTCAAAAAACATGGCTATGTGAAACGTAAAGCCCAAAAGGTGATTGGTATAGGAACCTGTAAATACCGCACGAGCAGTTCGAGATTATCGCAAGATTGAGAGCTGAGTATCAGACTGCCGGCAATCCAATAATAAGCGTTGATCATGCGCGTTGCGCCATCCAATATGCCAGGTCCCGAATTGTTTTAACGTCAAGTTCTATGCCATTTCTGAGAAGTGTATCTTTCGCTTCTTCAAAAGAGCAGGCGGCAGCCACTGTTGCCCCTATTTCGGAAATCAAACCTGGAGTGCAATGATCATATATTCCAAATAATAGAAGACCTGGGTAAAAGCCCTTGTTTCGTTTTTTCTTTCGGGCACGCCCTTTTTTTTTACCAATGCAATAGAGCGTATGAACCAGAATACATATTCCGCTCTTGGTTGTAATCACAACATCCCGGAACCCCTTGTTTGTCACCTTACATGGCAGATTTTTTGCTAACTTTCTACTATCGTCAATAACCTGTTCAGAGTCCAACGACTTCTGGATTTTATGCTCAACAAGTACAGCTTGTAACTGTGTAGTTAATTCGAGAACTGTTTGCTCAAAAGTTTCAAGATCCTGAGATGTTTCAAGAATCTGATCATCTTCCCATAGTTTATGAGACATTTTAAAAATTGCTTTAATTGGGGCTGGAAAATTAGTAATATCTTCTTGAGAGCTTAACTTGTGACTCATAATTGAACTCCTTTATAGGGTATAGGGTTTTTCAATTATGAAATATCGCGTTAAGCTTCGTTTGTCTCGTACTTTTTTATTTTTATTACATTTTCCCACTTTTTTGGATTGCGCCCATTGCAACTATTTATAAGCTCCGGTGGGATATTGAAACTTTTTTAAATGGTGGAAGAAGCATTTAAAGGTGTACCACTTGATTGCTCACAGTAGATATGGCTTGATGGTTCAAATCCTTGGCGGGTTAATAACTTATCTGCTTCTGGACATATACTGCCATGAACAGTTTAATGAACCTGTATCAATAAAAAGGATACGTCAGCTTAGAAACGCCATCCAGAACGAATCGCGTGTCGGTGAAAAAAACGTATGGTCTGATAATCTGATTATCAAAGAACAAAAGCTATATGCAGACCTCGGTATTTGAATTCGACAATGTTTTTATAAACTTTATTTCTAACTTATTGGATTAATTTAAACAACACGATGGCATAAAAATTGCCGTGTCCAATTTTTATGCAGCTTTACACTATAGTTTTAATTATAAATATATTCAGATTATTAGATGTCATAGCGTCTAATTAATATTGCTAAAAGTACGAGGTCTAATATGCAAAAACCTAACCGGACACTACTGGCTTTTTTTTATAAAACTTTAACTGCTCCAGGAAAAATTTCGGTCCATTGACTTCCCGATAATCGACAATAGATCTTGCTGTATATGATTTAATTTTTCTCATTTCACTGGATATATTTGTAGATGTTACAACAAGATGAAAATGAGTCTCCTTTAAAACTCGGGCATGAATTTTGATTCTTCGCTGTTGCTGCAGAAAATTCAACGAATCAATGACAATTCCGGCTGACGCGGGCAGGGCAAACAAAGAAAGCCAGTTTATAACACTGCTTGTTATGAAATATGTTTTACTGCTCTCAATAATTTTATATCTCCTGCTTCCCATAAAAAGTATTATATTTTAGTGAGTTTTGGTGCGTAAGGCAGAGCCTGGGAACGAAGGTAAAAAACATATCAGGTTTGATGCAATTACCCCGCGCCGTCTGCAATAAAAATTGACTATTGTGATTAACAATGTTATTTATTTTTGAGGAACATTTATTCCAAATGTCGTAACATTATCAGGATAATATAATGAAAAATTATTATTTGGTTTGTTTTGCTACGCTGATTGCTGTTTTGTTTATGACGCCTCGGGTGTCAGCCGATGATGGAGAAGTTTGTGTAAAGTGTCACAAAGCGGTTACCCCTTTGCTGGTTAAGGACTGGCAGAGTAGTGAACACAGCGCTAATGATGTTTACTGTAATGAGTGCCATGGATCGGATCATAAAAGTAAAAAGACTGTTCATCTGGTCCAGTTTCCTGACGAGGCTACCTGCGGAGACTGTCATGAGGAGCAGTTCGAACAATTTGCAAAAGGAAAACATAATTTTGGCTGGACATCTCTGAATGCTCTGCCGATTATCCATCTGGAGCCGGATGAGCTCATGGAAGGTGGCAAAGGCTGTGGCGGCTGCCACAATATGGGTATCAAGTCTGAAGCACAGAAAAAGGAGTTGCGGGATAAAGGGTATTGCTACCGGAATAATTCCTGCGATGAATGTCACACCCGGCATACCTTTTCCAAAAAGGAAGCTCAGGATCCCAAGGCATGTCAGACTTGCCACATGGGATTTGATCATCCCCAATGGGAGATGTATGAAAGCTCAAAACATGGTGAAAGATACCATATGAAAGAAAGGGGAAGATTACCAAAGGATGCTGCCGCTCCAACCTGCCAATTCTGTCATCTACCCAACGGTACCCACACCAACAAGGTGGCCTGGGGTTTTTTGGGTGTGCGGCTGCCCTTGCTGGAGGATAAACAATGGGCTGCCGACCAAACCACAATCCTCAAGGCGTTGGGTGTCATGGATCCTGATGGCAAACCTACCGGCCGCCTTGGTGCTGTAAAAGCCGTCGACATGGTAAGGTTAACCGAAGAAGACTGGCAGTCTGAACGGAAAAAGATGATCAAAACCTGCAAAAAATGCCATTCTTCAAAATACGCCCTGGGAGAACTTGCAAAGGGTGATCAGATGATTAAAAAGGCGGACCGCCTAATGGCCGAGGCTATAAATGCTGTGGCTGCCCTTTATAAAGACGGTATTTTGAAGAAACCGAAACACTACGCGTATGCTTATCCCGACTTTTTACATTTTTATCAGACCGGCGGTTCTCACATAGATCAGGTGTTGTTTACAATGTACATGAAACATCGGATGCGGACCTATCAGGGAGTTTTTCATGCCAATCCGGATTACGCTTATTGGTACGGCTGGGCAGCCATGACAAAGGATCTGGATCAAATCAAGGAAATGGCGGAATCTTTAAGGGATAAGCCTAAGTGAAGCGGTAACGGCAAAAATTACAATAGCGATAAGTGAAGTCGCTTACTTTTTCAACACGGCTGAGACAAAAAAATTATATGATGCTCAGTAAATACCAACCAATCCGTAATAGCCTTATAGCCGATCAAATTTTTAGGCCGGCTCAATCCTTCTTCAAAAATGAAGCCTCCAGTAGTCTATTATTGCTTTTATCCACCATCGTAGCGCTTGTCTGGGTTAATTCCTATCTTGCTGAGACGTACCATCATCTCTGGCACACCAGATTTTCCATAGCCATAGGTGACTATAGCGTAACCAAAACTCTTATCCATTGGATCGATGAAGGCCTAATGACCTTCTTTTTCTTTACCGTAGGTCTGGAGATCAAGCGGGAGATTCTTGTGGGTGAGCTCTCATCTCCTAAAAAAGCTCTTCTCCCTGTAATCGCAGCGCTTGGTGGAATGATTGTTCCCGGCGCCATCTATTTTGCTTTTAACTTCGGCACTCCCACTGCAGGCGGCTGGGGCATACCCATGGCCACGGATATAGCCTTTGCTCTTGGTGCCATTGCCGTATTCGGCAAAAAGTTACCGGTTGGCTTGAGAATATTTCTGTCCGCCTTTGCGATTGCCGACGACTTGGGGGCAGTACTAATAATTGCCCTTTTTTATACCCAGGAAATCGTTTGGCATTACCTTTTAGTATGTATTTTTTTCGTTTTTGCACTCGCTTTAGCCAATTTCTTCTGGATTAGGTGGACACTACTATATGTTCTCATAGGTCTTGGTATATGGTTTGCGATACTCGGTTCAGGGATACACCCGACCGTCGCCGGGATCGTGGTTGCAATGTTTATCCCGGCCCGGGGCAAATACGATACCGACCGATTCGTTAAAAAGGTAAAAAAGCTTATGGGAGGTTTCCAGTGTGAGGATCAGAGCTGTGGATATTCTATACTCCTGGATCGGGACCATCTGGATGCTGTCCATGCCCTGGAAGTGGCGTGCCACGATGTTGAGACACCCTTGCAACGGATGGAACATGCTTTACACCCATGGGTTGCTTTCCTGGTACTTCCATTATTCGCCCTTTGCAATGCAGGGCTATCGTTTCATGGATTGTCAATTGCAGACACTGTCGTACATCCTCTTGCCCTTGGTATCACTCTTGGACTATGCGTCGGCAAACCACTCGGTATCACTCTCTTTTCTTATATTGCTGCCAAAGCTGGAATAGTCTCCTTACCCGAGGGTGTAAGTTGGTCCCATATCCTGGGTGTTTCAATGCTTGGAGGTATAGGCTTTACCATGTCTTTGTTCATATCCGGGCTATCTTTTCCTGATCCGGATTTGTATAACTTGTCAAGACTTTGGATTTTTGTAGGATCCCTTTTAGCGGCTTTCGCAGGATTGCTCTTGTTGGGAGTAACTTGTGCTTTGTCGAGAAATAGTGAACAGCAGGCATAAGTTAAGCTCTCTGCAATACCATTTTTAATGTATCTGTTAACGGCATCTAAACCCTAAGCCTGGAGAGGCTAAAAGCGGTGCAGCCAAGTATGAATTTGAACTGGAAGAATAAGCGGGGTAACATATAAAACCCATAAGAAAGGTAATGATTGAGTAGAATTGTTTTGAAAGTACCGGTGGTTGAGCTTAGCGAATGCGTTTTATGCGGAATCTGCATCGAAGTAACGCCTTCAGTTTTCAGGATTAATGAGGCAGGTTATGTAGAAGTTTGTGAGCTGACAAACTATCCTGAATCCGAGGTGGAAGAGGCGATCAAGAACTGCCCCCAGGATTGTATCACCTGGGAACAAATTTAAACCTATAGATTTTCACATAAATAATTTCACTGCGTTATCGGTCGTCGAAGTAGGGGTTCAAAATTTTGAACCCCTACCCCCTCTGGCCTTGTGCCAATTTTTAAAATCGGGTAATTATCTGAAAATCTATAACCGCCTGACAGGCTTGCGGTATGCGGGTTTATTAATAAGGAGGTGAGGAAACACCATGGCAAAAAAAGTGAAGATATATACCACGTCAACATGCTCCTATTGTAAAAAGGCGAAAGAGTTTCTTTCCGAAAAAGGAGTCGAGTATGAAGCCTATGATGTCGCTGCGGACAGCGAAGCACTAAAAGAAATGAGGAAGATTTCAGGAGGCGCCACATCTGTGCCTGTGATATCTGTCGGCGGCGAGGTGATGGTCGGCTTTGACGGTGATCATCTGGAAAAGTTATTGAATAGTCCCGATCAAGGGTCTTGAAGATAAATGGCGGAATAAATGGATATTGCAAAACATACTTGATTTTATGATTAAAGGAGTCCAAGAATGAATCCCACGGTTTTATATAAGCTTAGCTATGGTCTTTACTTGATAACTTCAACAAAAGACGACAAAATCAACGGGCAGGTCGCTAATGCCGTTTTTCAGGTGACGTCTGAACCCCCTACCATTGCCATAGGTATTAACAAACAGAATCTTACCCATGAATTTATCTCTTCCAGTAATCTGTTCGGCGTCTCCATTCTTGCCCAGGATGCCCCGCTTAGCCTGATCGGCCAGTTTGGATTTAAGTCGGGAAGAGAAGTTGATAAATTCGCTGATATTAATTATCGGAAAAGTGAGACAAATGTTCCGGTGATTTTGGATAACACGGTGGCCTATCTTGAGGCAAAAGTAATTAATCAATTAGAGCTGACGACCCATACCCTGTTTATCGGTGAAATGACGGCGGCTGAGGTGCTAAAAGACGGGGAACGGATGACCTATGCCTATTACCACCAGGTAAAACGGGGTACAACCCCTAAAACCGCTCCGACCTTTATTCCGAAGGTTAAAAAAACGGCATCATTACCCAAATATCAATGCTCTGTTTGCAGTTATGTTTATGATCCTGAAAAAGGAGATCCGGGCAGCGACGTTGCACCAGGCATAGCCTTTAAGGATCTGCCGGACGACTGGGAGTGCCCAATATGCGGAGCGGGTAAAGATATGTTTGAACTTTTATAGGTCTGGAAATCTATAACTTACCTAATTGGTGCCCGAACGAAAACTATCTATCATGTTGATAAAATAACTATTTCCAGCTTTTTTTTTAAACGAAGATTTAAAGCGATTAGCTTTTAGGTATGTATTAGGTATGTATTAGCTCTAAACATGTTTTATTTTTCCTTTAACACCTAAAACCTAACACCTAAAACTTCATTTAAATAAACGAACAATAACACCTTGTTTTATTTTGATTAATAGGGTTTTCGTTCAAGCACTAATTGATTATAATGAGGGAAATCCCATGAAACTTAGACTTTTTATTATATTAATCGCTTTATTATTCAGCACTGTTGGTGCATTTGCAGAATTTTACAAGTATATTGACAAGGAAGGGAATATTTTTTTTACGGATAATTTAAGCGAAGTGCCTGAGAATCAAAGACCCGGGGTTATAGAATATGGTGAGCCTGAAAAAAAAACCGAGTCATCTAAAGAATCCGGGTATGCTGAAGAGTCCGCAGAAATTCAGCCCGAGGAAGATGGGCCTCTTGATAATACAAGTAATGATCCTGCCGCAAATTTGAATAATAGAAAAAATGCATTGGAACAAGAATACATTCTTTTGAAAAAGGAGAATGCAGAACTTGCGAACACCAAAAAAAATCTTAAAACCAAAGCGCAGGTTGAAAGCTATAATAAAAAGGCTTTATTGATAAAAGAGAAGATTGAAAATTATAAAAAAAATAAGGCTGAATTAAACGCCGAGATAGAAGAATATAATAAATCTATACAAATGGATAAAGAAGACAAAAAAAATAATGACGCAAAAGCCGATTATTAAAGGATTGACTTCATCGAGGCCTATTAAAAAGATTGCTTTTCTGGACAGGGATGGCGTTATAAATCATGATTCACCGGACTATATTAAAAGCTGGCCTGAGTTTCAGTTTTTGCCTGGCAGTATTGAGGCCGTCAAGCGGCTGACGCTAAACGGATTTATTGTTTTTATAATAACAAATCAGTCTGCAATAAACAGAGGCATGATATCTAAAAAAGGTCTCGAATATATTCACAGCAGGATGATGCGGGAAATTGAAAAAGGTGGAGGACTTATCAATGATATTTTTTACTGTCCTCATATGCCCGAAGACCGATGCCGATGCCGTAAACCTGAACCGGGTCTGATTTATATGGCTCAAAAAGCATACAAGCTTGATATCTCTTCCGCCGTAATGGTGGGCGACAGTTCCAAAGATATCGAATGCGCTGTTAATGCCGGGTGCGGACTGAATGTTCTGGTTAGAACCGGCAACGGAAATAAAGCTGAAGAAACTCTTATAGAAAAAAATATTCGCCCGGATTTTATCGCAAAGGACCTGTATCATGCAGTCAACTGGATTATCCCCCATTATACCAATATAATATGACATCGCTAAATATTACATCTCCAAATTTGACATCTTTGGCCGGACATCTGGAACAGATTACCTATTTCAACGCAGAAAACCACTATACGATCGCAAAATTCAGAACAGAGAAGATTAATAATCTTGTAACCATCATAGGTTATCTGCCCTGTGTGAATCCCGGAGAAGCCCTGGAAATAAAAGGTTTATGGGAAACAAATCCAAGGTACGGAGAACAGTTCCGGATAGAAAGCTTTGAAGTTACGCTTCCGGCAACGGTTGACGGCATTAGAAAATATCTTAAATCAGGTTTGATAAAGGGCATAGGCTCTGCTCTGGTCGAGAGTCTGATAAGCCGGTTTGGAGAGGATACACTTGAGATAATAGAAAAAAAACCTGATAGACTGCTCGAAATTGACGGAATAGGAAAAAAAAAGGCGGCAATTATCGGCAGGGCCTGGGAAGAACACCATGCAATACGAAGACTGATGATTTTCCTTAGTGAGCATGGCTTAAACGCATCATTAAGTGCTAGAATTTTAAAGAAATACGGCCGTGATGCGGTGGATCTTATCTGTAAAAATCCCTATTGTATGGCAACAGAAATCGATGGCATAGATTTCCATGCCGCTGATCTCATGGCCATAAAACTCGGTATGCCTGCAAACTCTCCAGAGAGAATTAAAGCTTCTATTCTTTATTTTATTGAAGGGGCTATAAAAAATGGCGATGTTTTTGTTTTTGAGGAGAGGCTTATAAGTGGTTGCAACAGGCTTACAGGCGTTGAAACCACTTTAATCAATGATAGCATGGCAGAACTTGTGAAATCCGGGGATATTGTTATTGATGAACCGGTTAAGGATCACGACTGCCGGGCAGTCTATTCAAAAATAATTTACCAGGCGGAAAAAGGCGTTGCCGAAAAACTTAAAGCGCTCTTATCCGTTCCGGTTATGTTTCAGGATATAGGTCAGGATATAATAACAGCAGAAACGCTTAAAAGACTTTCCATAAATCTTTCACCGGACCAACTTGCAGTAATTGAAGAAATCATTGCCCACAGGATTGCTGTAATCACCGGAGGACCGGGGACAGGCAAGACTACTCTAATCCGCGCCATTACCATTGTTTTTGAAATTCTTGGAAAAAAGATTCTCCTTGCCGCGCCAACCGGCCGAGCTGCAAGACGTTTATCAGAAGTTACCGATAAAAAGGCGGCCACTATACACAAAATGCTAGGCTACAACCCGTCGGATGAATGTTTTGAAAAAAATAGGGACAATCCTCTAGAAGCAGATGCGCTGATTATAGATGAAGCCTCAATGGTAGATATAATCCTGATGTTTCATATTCTTAACGCAATCCCTTTAACTTCAGTCCTGATAATAGTTGGTGATGTTTTTCAGTTGCCGTCAATAGGGCCGGGCAATATTTTTTCAGATATAATCAAATCCGGGATCATTAAAACATTTGAACTGAAAAAAATTTTCAGACAGGCCAAAGAAAGCCAAATAGTTATTAATGCGCATAATATTCGTAATGGCAAGCAGCCTGATTTAAAAGCGGAAAAGGTGCATTCAGAGTTCTATTTTATAGAAAAGGAAAACCCTGATTCTGTTGTGGAAACAATTCTGGAATTATGCACAAAAAGAATCCCTGAAAAATTTTATCTCCATCGTCTTGAAGGAATTCAGGTAATTACCCCAATGCACAAAGGAAAAGTAGGGACCATAAATCTCAACCAAGTGCTTCAACAGGCTCTTAACAATAACACCCTCTCTGTGGAGAACAGGGGCACCATGTTCAAGGCCGGCGACAAAGTAATGCATTTAAAGAATAATTACCAAAAAGATGTTTTTAATGGCGATATCGGAATTGTTGATTCAATCGACAAAGGGCAAAAAAGGGTCTTTGTGAAGTATTACGAAAGAATAGTAGAATACGACTTCACGGAACTTGATGAGCTTACACTATCTTATGCTATTTCTGTTCACAAGTCACAGGGGTCGGAATATCCTGCCGTCATCATCCCATTAATGACCAGCCACTATCCCATGCTTCAGAGGAACCTGGTCTATACCGCCATAACCAGGGGAAAGCGTTTGGTAATAATTGTCGGTATGAAAAAAGCTTTGGGAATCGCGCTTAAAAACAACAGACCGACGGAACGGCTTTCGTCTCTATATGAAAGGCTGATTCGGCCGCGTGTCAATGCATAACTCAATACCCAGTTCAAGAGCTTTCCTGTTTATGGCTTGGAGAGCAGGCGAAAATTTCGAGCTAAGCACCTTCATGACCGAGTCAGGTTGTACGATTTTCGTTAACCCGATTATAACACCCAGCATACATATATTAAAAACAATCGGTTTGCCGATCTTTTTAAGTACTGTTTCGTAAATTGGGAGTTCCACCTGATTAGCGGATACCCTTCTTTCTGTTTTTACGTATTTCGTATCTGTAAGGAGCAGCCCGCCCGGCCTGATTATGGAAGAATATTTATTGTAGGACTCCTGTGTCAAGCATACAAGCAGATTGGGTTCGGTAACCTTGGGATAATATATTGTTGAATCCGCAATTATCACATCGCTTCGAGCAGCCCCGCCCCTTGCAGCAGGACCGTATACTTGAGACTGAACAGCATTAAGATTCTCATGAAGTACGGCGGCTTCAGCAACAAGAATAGCAGCGGTTATAACTCCCTGCCCTCCGGAACCTGTAAAAACCAGTCTGCTTCGTTTCATAATCAACTCCGGTTCTTTGCTATTTTAATAATTTTATCATACTCTTCACAGTATTCAGGCAGTTTCTTTTGAACAAAAATACCCCGTTCAATCAGATCCGGATTCTCATCTTTAGCCTTTGATCCTTTGGGTATGGTATTATTTTTATAGAACTCCATCATATCTACAGCGCTGCCGGCATTATTTTTTCTCCCAAAGTACGTCGGACATTGGGAAAGGACTTCAACCACGGAGAAGCCCTTGTGCAGGATGGCCTTACAAAATATATTTGTAAGCTGTTTAACATGATAGGTGGTTGAGCGTGCCACAAATGTCGCCCCGGCAGCAACAGACAGCTCTGCTATATCAAATCCGTGATCTATATTATAATACGGGGCGGTAGTGGCTTTGACGCCATATCCCGACAAGGGTGAAAACTGCCCCCCGGTCATTCCGTAGATGCGGTTATTCATTACGATTGCAGTAAGATCAAGATTACGCCGGGCTGCATGTATAAAATGGTTTCCACCTATGGCCAAAGCATCACCATCACCCATGGGTACTATAATATTCAGCCCAGGACGGCTCATTTTAACACCCGTGGCAAAGGCAACGGCCCGGCCGTGGATAGTGTGTAGAGTATGAAAATCGACATATCCCGAAATTCTGGAAGAGCACCCTATTCCGGAAACAAATACAATATCATTTTTACTTAAACCAAGTTTTTCTATGGCTGTAAGCAGGCTGTTTAGCACTATGCCGTGCCCGCAGCCAGGGCACCAGATATGCGGAAAGAATCTTGCCCTGATATAATCTTTGACTCCCATAAATTATACTCCCCGGCCCTGGATGATACGCATTATTCCGGTTATATCAACCGGTTTTATAAGAACCCCGTCGATACGATTTGCCAGAAATACGGATTCAGGATTATCCACCGCTTGTTTTACTCCGGCAAGAACCTGCCCCATATTCATCTCAACAACAATAATAGTTCTTGCTTTGGCGCATTTTTCCCTAACAAGCCCGTGTGGAAACGGCCATAAAGTCTTAAGTTCCAAAAGGCCCACGCGCTGCCCCTCGCGCCTGCTTGTTTCCACTACATGATGGGCTGATCTTGCTGCAGAACCATAAGCAATCAAAATAGTTCTGGCATCGTCAAGGTGATATTTATTGCACCTGGTTATAACATGCCTGTCATTCTGTATTTTATCAACAAGATGCCTGATGAGATCATGAACCAGCCTTGGGTTGTCTGACGGAAAGCCCCACATATCATGATAGAGCCCGGTAACATTGTAGCGGTGGACCCCTCCAAAGTCCGACATGGGAATCCGGCCGTCTTCCCTTGGGAAATAAGGATGATAGTCCACGCCTTCTTTTAGAGATGTTCTCAGCCTTTTAACAAGTGGAATTTCTCCATCTTCAGGTACCACAAGTTTTTCCCGCATGTGACCGATAACTTCATCTAGTAGAAGTATAACAGGCGTTCTGTAAGTTTCGGCCATATTAAAGGCATCAACAGTGATACCAAACAGATCCTGATGGCTGGAAGCTGTGAGAGTAATAATGGCGTGGTCGCCGTGAGTGCCCCAGCGTGCTTGATTAACATCCCCCTGACTGACATGGGTGGGATTGCCTGTGGAAGGGCCTCCCCTCTGGACATTGACTATTACAGCAGGGATTTCCGCCATTACAGCATAGCCCAAAGCCTCCTGCATCAGGGAAAAACCGGGCCCACTGGTGGCGGTCATCACTTTATGGCCGGTCAAAGATGCACCTATTATTGCGCACATGGACGCAATTTCATCCTCCATTTGCAAAAATTTGCCACCTTGTTGAGGAAGTCTGTAAGAGAGATGCTCGGCGATCTCTGTGGAAGGCGTGATCGGGTAACCTGCAAAAAAATCAAGCCCCGCGTACATAGCTGCCTCCACACAGGCCTCATTACCCTGAACGAATTTTATCTTCCCTTTCATTAAAATTAACCTTTTTCACTTCAATAGCAAGGTCGGGGCACCTTAATTCACAAAGTCTGCAACATATACAATCGTCCGGTCTGGCTGCAGAAACCTTTGCATCAGAATCAAGCTCCAAAACATTTTTCGGGCAGAAATGTACACATATACCGCATCCTTTACACCAGTCCCGGTTAATTATATGCTCTTTTAATTCAGGCCTCCCCATATTGATATTCCTTGTCTCCATTATTCTTCGATAGCATAACTGAAACATCCGTATTCATTTTGCCGGTTAATGTCAATAAGAATTAAACGAATTCTATTCTGTCTTGAAACCATCAAGCCGATCTATGCTTCTTGATATCTTCGCGATTTGGAGGTCTGCTGAGGTTGCTCATATCATTCTCCCAACAAGTTTTTCCGAACAAAGTATATCACGAAAATTTTTTGCCAGCGGTTTTACTAATATTTTCTTGGGTGTGGTGCTGTAGCTCTTGCCCTTTCGAACAAGACCCTGGCCGGTTGTCAGCCCCAAGTATTGCCAATTGGCCGCATTGTAACAGGTGCCTTGATAATGAATCGGATCTACAAAAGTCTCCATTAATACCGGAGAATACCCCCAATTCTCTTGCCAGTGTGTACTTATTTGTCGGTTGATTTGACCAAATACATGGCTGGCAAGATTTTGAACCCGTACCCATGGAAAAATCAAAAACCGCGAATTATTAATGACCCAGGCCAGATTGTTCAAACGTTGCTTTTCCGTCCAGCCTATCCAACTGTCCCTTGTACCCATGGATTTTGCTGCACCGGAAAATAGGATACAACCTAATCTACCAAGCTCGCTTGTAATAAAATATCGCAGCGTATACCCAAAGGGCCTATTGTATCCCAGGTAATGATAACGTGATACATATTCTTTCCATAGCGCTGCAACATCTTTATCTTTTACAATCTCCAGTTTAACTGGACATAACTCCTTGAGGTTGCAAGATATTTCAGGCTGGGGCCCTGTTTTGTCGGTTATTAAAATTTTTTTTTTAATTGTATATTTGGATTTTATCCGCTTTTCAGGAAGTTTTAAAAAACCCTGGGACTCCAGTTTTTCCAATAACTTAAGACTGGCATCCACCTTGTTGGTTCCTGATGCTCTATACCATTGCAGGTTTTCCGCTATTGTCTGCGCCAACTCTACACGGCTTAACCGCTGGAACATACTAACGGTTTCCTTTATATCCTCAAGCTCCTGAACTGTGATTTCACGACCGCAGTGGGTAATAGATGTGATTTTTTTTTTAAGCATAGACTCTCATCCCTATGATAATACGTCAACCAAAGGCTTTGACCGATAATTCAGTGAAATTAAGGGAACTGGAAGGAAATAATCTACGCATATCGTGCAGAATTTTTGTTCGTCTTCAAGGCGTGGTAACAGTTGCATAGTGAACTATACAACTGTTACCGCAACGTAGAAGACGAACAAAAGGGCAAACAGGATGCGTAGATTATTTTCTGTAAGTTCCCTAACTGTTTTAAAATCTATAAAATCGCGCATCTTATAGTTATAAAGACCAGTTATCTCAGCAGTATATTTACCGTTATTTTGATAAATTACTAAAGGTGGGCCTGTTATTATTCCCGGGCGGCTTCCTTTAATGCCTTTCAGAAGAATAAGTTTGGCCTGCTCATGACCTTTTGAATGCACCATCCTGATATATTTTGGTTCAATATCGTATGATCTCATTACAGTCAACATATCGACCATACGTTCAGCAGGATATACTACAAAAAATTTTCCTGAAATATTCAGAAAACGATCTGCGGTTTTTATCAAATCGTTTAAGGTAGCTTTTATTTCATGCCTTGCCACGGCCTTCTGCCGATCAGGATTTATCCTTCCGGAGTCGACCTTTCTGTAGGGAGGATTACTAACAACTATATCAGCAGGGCCGGATATCATATTTATTTTCAAATCTTTCATATCAGAACATAAAATGGCAACCTGATTCTCCATCCGGTTCTCTTTGATATTTAAATCAGCCAGCTTGGCCAGTTGTTCCTGAACTTCTATTCCATATACTTTGATGTCAGGATAACTATCAGTCAATATCAACGGAATAATGCCGCATCCTGTACCCAGATCCACTATTCGGTCACCTCTTTCCGGTCGAACAAAACCAGCCAGCAAGACTGCATCTATTGAAAAACGATAACCGTCTCTATACTGTTTAATTGTAATATGGCCATCATAAAAGGAACCGGTAGTAATGTCGTCGGTCATCTATACCGGGCCTATTCTAAAATTTATATCTTCAACCAGTCTTTTACCGAAAAAATCATTTATCGATTTAATAATATCTTTTTTCAAAAATTGTAATTGCTGGATCCATGCCGAATCCGATACGTGCACAATTAATATTTTTTTTCTAAATGCAGCAGGCTTGGAATCTTTTGCAATCACTTCGCCGACGAGATTTGCCCACATATCCCAAATCTCAAAAATTCCGTTTTCAATCTCACTTCGACAAGAGAAAAGCACCTCATTTATAAAGCTTCCTATATGCACAGGTTTCTTCATGCAGCCTCCTACAGATTTCCACGTAAATAATTTTACTGTATTATCGCTAAAAACCTTGTGAAATTAATTATATGAAAATTTATAAATCATGTGTTAAAGATATCTGGATATCTTAACATTGAAAAAGAATTAAAAAAAGATTAAAAAATAAATTTTAAATTGTAAACATAAAAACTTGGAAGCAACAACTCATAGGAAGTGTCCATACCCTCTTAGGGCACTATGAAAATATATGAATTTAATAGGTTATATCGTTATAGTTGCCATAATAACAGATTGTTTGCTTCACGGTTTTGCAGATCTGTTAAACCTTAAAATGTTAAGCAACAAAATTCCCGATGAATTTGTCGGGATATATGATGAAAAAGATTACAAAAAATCACAGGAATATCTTAAAACAAATACTAAATTCGGGTGGGCGACTTCTTTCTTTGACTTGATCACCATTCTTGTTTTTTGGTTTGGAAAAGGTTTTCTTTTTCTTGATAATATTGTCAGATCTTTCGATTTAAATCCTGTCGCGACCGGTCTTATATATATGGGAATACTAATTTTATTCAAGTCTCTTTTAGGTTTGCCATTTTCTATATATTCAACTTTTGTTATTGAAGAAAAATTCGGATTTAACAAAACAGGATGGAAGACATTTATTATGGATTTAATCAAAGGAGTTATTATCTCCATACTTTTAGGAGCGCCCCTGATTGCCGGAATACTACTTTTTTTTCAATACGCAGGAGATTATTCATGGCTATATTGCTGGGTGGCTGTTGTAGTTTTTATTTTATCTGTTCAATTTATAGCGCCAACTTATATTATGCCTTTATTCAACAAATTTAAAGAGATAGAGGACGGAGAACTAAAAGATTCTATAGTCTCTTATTCCAAAAAGATAGATTTTCCTCTTAAAAAAATTTTTATTATGGATGGATCAAAGCGTTCAGGCAAATCGAATGCTTTTTTTACCGGATTCGGTAATAATAAAAGAATTGTATTATTTGACACTCTTGTTGAACAGCACTCGGTTTCGGAACTTGTATCTATACTTGCACATGAAATGGGACATTACAAAAAGAAACATATATTAAAAAATATTATTATAAGTACAATGCAGATTGGTATAATATTTTTTCTATTGTCAATATTTATATCTTATCAGCCTCTTTTTGATGCATTTTATATAAAGGAAAAATCTGTATATGCAGGATTGATTTTTTTTGGAATGTTATATTCTCCGATAGGTTTTTTTACCGGAATATTCACGCAGTATATTTCGAGGAAAAATGAAAATGAAGCTGACAGGTTTGCGGTAGAAACAAATGAAAATATCGACTCTATGATTAATGCTTTAAAAAAATTATCCGTTTATAATCTTTCCAATTTAACACCTCACCCTTTTTACGTTTTTCTGAATTATTCGCACCCGCCGGTACTGGAAAGAATAAAGCCCTTAGCCAGCTATAGACCGTCACATACATAATTTCACCGCAAAGAGCGCATGTTCCAGTAGGGGTTCAAAATTTTGAACCCCTACATTGCTTTTTGCGTCCTTTTCAAAAATTATTATATATCATAATAGAGATAAAACTCATGTGGATGCGGGCGCAGTCTAACGGCATCGACCTCGTTTGTAGTTTTATATTCTATCCATTTTTCAATAACGTCCTTTGTAAAGACATCACCTTTCAACAGGTATTCGCAGTCCTCATCCAGTGCAGCAAGGGCCTCATCTAACGAAGCAGGCGCTGATTCAACCTTTGCAAGCTCTTCAGGGGGCAGATCATATATATTTTTATCTAACGGATCACCTGGGTCGATTTTGTTTTCAATACCGTCTAATACAGCCATGAGAATCGCTGAAAACGCCATGTAACCGTTACAGGATGGATCCGGAGTTCGGAATTCCAGACGTTTAGACGCTGGTGCACTTGAGTACATCGGTATCCGTACCGCAGCGCTTCTGTTACGACTTGAATAGGCCAGATTTACAGGGGCCTCAAAGCCCGGCACAAGTCTTTTGTAGGAGTTTGTGGTCGGATTTGTAATAGCACAGAGTGATTTGCAGTGCTTAAGGATTCCGCCAATGCCATATAGGGCTTCCTGGGATACGCCTGCATATTTATCCCCGGCAAAGAGCGGCTTGCCATCTTTCCAGAGACTAATATGGGTATGCATCCCCGTGCCGTTATCCTCAAAGATCGGTTTAGGCATAAAAGTGACGGAATGACCGTGTTGATAGGCAACATTTTTTAATACATATTTAAACCATACCAGCTGGTCCCCCATCTGGACCAGTGGTTTGAATCTCATATCTATCTCACCCTGACCGGCAGTAGCAACTTCATGGTGCTGGCATTCTACGTCTATCCCGAGCTGTTCCAGGGTTAAAAGCATCTCGGTTCGAAGATTTTGAAACTTGTCCAGTGGAGGTACCGGAAAATAGCCTTCTTTATGTCTGGGTTTATAACCTAGATTAGGAGCCTCGTCTCTTGCGGTATTCCAGTTCCCCTCTATTGAATCGACTTCATAGTATGAAACGTTTCTTCCGGATTCAAAACGGACGTTGTCAAATATAAAAAATTCAGCCTCCGGGCCGAAATATGCCGTATCTCCTATTCCGGTGCTTTTCAGGTATATTTCAGCCTTTTTTGCAATATTGCGTGGATCCCGTGTATAAGGTTCTCGTGTAATCGGGTCTGCTATGTTGCCTATCATTACTAATGTGGGTTCATCAAAAAAAGGATCCATTTTGGCGGTCGTCGGGTCAGGGATCACGAGCATATCGCTATCGTCGATCGGCTGCCAGCCGCGGATACTCGATCCGTCAAAGCCATAACCGTCTTCAAAGTTCGATTCATTCAGTTCACACATGGGAACCGTAAAATGTTGCCATATGCCTGGAAAATCCATAAAGCGTATATCAAAAACCTTCGCACCGTTTTCCTTGGCCATCTTCAAAACTTCTTCCGGTTTCATAAAAATCCTCCATAAGTTAATTACAATTACTGATATGCAAAAAATTAAATTTTACAATAAAGTAAAAAAATGTTGCAGTAAACGCGCCAAAAGGACTATTGTAGATATCTATTTGATATTGCAATAAAAAATATATATGGAGCTCGTAAAAATTTTTTAAATATATACGTTTATGTAATATGTGTATTAAATAAATTACATTATTGTATTTTATTTTTTTACCAATTTTCCCCGCCGGTCTTCTATAAAATAGGGCGCTTATCTATTTAAGGAAATATAAATATGCAACTTAATATCATTTTATGTGACAAACTTGTAACTTTTTTAAGTTTATATTCAGGACAAATATTGAGAACTATAGTGCATACTGTAAATCTTGATACTGTTTATACAGATTTTTGGCAGTAAACATGCGTCACAAGTTGCTTTCTACGAGTATCAAGATTTACGGGACACGCTATAATTGAATTGATGTAAGTTAATACTCTTATTTGTATTGGCACGGCTATTGCGATTCATTCAAATAAAAATCAGGGCATGTTGCCGCAGATACAATTGGTGGCTGCGCATGCTTATCCTTTTTTCATATGCCTGAATTGATACAAAAAAATAAAAAGAATTTAAATGTTTACGATTCAAAAAGACTTTAAAAAAAAAAAAAAGCAGCTCATTGCAAATTTTTTAAAGGGCAATGAACCATATTTTCTTAACAAGCATTCAGATCTTCTTGATGATTACTTCTGCGAATGCTTTAAAAAAAGCATGGTCGGCCCCAGCATGAGCATCAATAAAAATCCTTATGCCATATTGGCCATTGGAGGCTACGGACGTCAAGAGCAGTCCATACATTCGGACGTTGACCTTCTTTTACTTTTCAATAAAAAGATACCTGAAAGGGCTGAGGAACTGATCAGGGAAATCCTGTATCCTTTGTGGGATGCCGGTCTTGATATAGGCCATGCCACCAGAACTATAAAGGATTGCCTGACACTCTCCGGACAAAATTTTGAGGTTTTAACTTCGCTTCTGGATGCAAGATTTATATGCGGCATGTCGAATCTTTATTCAGAACTGCAGATTCAGCTAAAAAACAAAATCATTGTAAAAAAATCTAAAAAAATAACAACCTGGCTCATCGAAAGCAACCAGGCCAGACATATGCGTTTTGGCGACTCAACCTACCTTCTCGAACCTAATCTAAAGGAGGGACAGGGAGGGTTAAGAGATTATCATACCATGCTCTGGACTGCCAAAATAAAAACGGATTTAAAAGAGGCAAGAGATATGGAACGTTATGGTTTTTTGTCTTATGACGAATTTCAGGCCCAAAGAGAAGCTCTTTCATTTATATGGATAGTTAGAAACTGGCTTCATTATCTGTCAGATCGAAAAAATAATCAACTGCATTTTGAATATCAGCTAAAAATCGCCGGTCTTTTAAATTTCAGCAAGCTCAACGGGCAACAGCCGGTTGAGCTATTTTTAAGTGAGCTGCATGGACATATGGAACTTATTAAACAGCAGCATTTGATGTTCCTGTATGAATTGGGATATACAAAAAGGCCAAAAAGAAAAAAAACCACAAAAACCCGGGCAAAAATTGAAGGCCTGGAAATTATACGTGACAGGCTTCATTTCTCTTACCCGGAGGCTATTCTCAATTCGCCCATTCTTTTAATAAAAATTTTTGAAGAGAGTGCGCGTCTTAAAATTCCCATAAACCCTGAGGCAAAACGGTTTATCAAGGAATTCGGCTATCTGGTTGATGCTGACTTCAGGACTTCCCCTTCCGCTTTAAAATCATTTGAAAGAATATTAATAACATATGCGCCCACATTCAACGTATTGAATGAAATGCTTAACACTGGTTTTTTATCGCACTATCTGCCTGAAATAAATGGAATAATTAATAGAATACAGTACGACGAATATCATCTTTACCCTGTGGACAAGCACTCCTTGCGGGTTGTCCAGACAATTAAAAAGTTCGGGAAGAATGAAGATCCGACCAATGATACGTTATGTACGGAGATATACTCTGAACTAAAGAATCCCAGATTGCTCCTTTGGGCCGCCCTGCTGCACGATATAGGCAAGAGTGAAACCGGAGGCGGGCATGCTAAAAGAGGGGTGGCCATTGCACATGGAATTCTTAATCGAATCGGCTACAACAAAGAGGGCATTGAAACAATCTCTTTTTTAATTGAAGAACATCTGCTTCTTGTCCAAACAGCGACCCGAAGAGATATTTATGATGAAGAGACTGCTATATTATGCGGGCGAAAGATACAGGATGAGGAGCGTTTGAAAATGCTGTACCTGCTCACTGTTGCAGATTCGATTTCTACAGGGCCGAAAGCTTGGAACGAATGGACGGCATCACTTTTAAGAAGTTTTTTTATTAAGACGATAAACATACTTCAAAAAGGTGAGCTTGCAACAAATGAAGCCGTGGAGATTGTGACCCGAAAAAAAGAAGAGTTGCTCTCTTCAGCCTCAAAGGAGACTGAAATAGAATGGCTTGGTGATCTGTACAATGTCATGTCGCCCAGATATAGGCTATATACGCCTGCCGAAGATATCCTGGAGCATGTGCGTCTTTACAAAAGCATGGAGGAAGCTGATTTTGTTTGGGATATAAAAAAGCCCGGGGACCCTGATACAAGAACAGTAACGACTTGCGCCAAAGACCGGCCCGGTTTGTTTTCAAAGATTGCCGGGATATTTACTTTAAACGATTTGAATATTCTTGATGCCCAAGTATACACATGGCGTAATAATACAGCGATAGATATTTTCAAGGTAACAGCGCCTCTGGATAAGATTTTTGAAAATGAAAAATGGGAGAAAGCCAAAAAAGACCTGGGCTATGAATTATCCGGCAAAAGCGATTTTACAAACAGGCTGAATGCGAAAATGGATGAAAATCGTTCTGAAATGCTAAAAAAATCTAACGGTATGCTCAACAGGCCCAATAAAATAATAATCGATAATAAAAGCTCAAGTTTTTATACAATCATCGAGGTTTTTACTTATGATTTCACCGGATTGTTATTCGGCATCACAAATGCTCTCTTCAAGAGCGGTCTCGATATATGGATAGCTAAAATCGCCACAAACGTGGATCAGGTGGTTGATATTTTCTATGTAAGGGATTTTGACGGATTAAAGATCGACTCACCCGTTCAGATGGAAAGTATAAAAAAGGCCATAGAAGAAATGCTACCGAATGTATAATCAGATTTTAAGTTTTAAGAAATACACCACTTAACACTGTTTTATTTTGATTAATGGAGTTTTCGTTCGGGAACTAAATAAGGAACGAGGACGAAATAACTTCCCCAACTATACATCACAGCTTCAGGCCATCTTTGCCCGATATAAAAGTATAAAAATCTTGAAATAGCTTGCTATTCCTGCAACTTTTATACTTTTAGATCGAACAAACCTAACCTAAATCTGTGCGCCTACTTGTGGAAGTTATTTCGTCCCCGTTCCTAAGGAGGAATAAAAAACAATGAAATTTAGAAGTATGTTTTTAGCAGCTATTGCAACACTGATCCCTTTTTCTTCGGCTTTTGCCGAAAAGGATGTGTTAAACACCGGGGATACTTCATGGATGTTTGTCTCCACAGCGCTTGTAATGGTTATGACGCCGGCCGGTCTTGCTCTTTTTTATGGTGGCATGTCAAAGTATAAAAACCTTTTAAACACCATTGCAATGACTTTTGTTGCATATTGCCTGGCAAGTATCATCTGGGTGATGTGGGGTTATACGCTTTCATTCGGTTCGGATAAAGCTGGCCTTATAGGAGGCTTTGACAGCCTTGAAGGCTCTATTCCTGCTTATACATTTATCCTGTTTCAGATGACATTTGCGTGCATCACCGTAGCCCTCGTGCTTGGTTCCATAGTCGACCGGATGAAATTTTCAGCATGGATTATCTTTACAATTTTATGGATAACTTTTATATATTGTCCCGTAGCACATTGGGTATGGGGTGGAGGATGGATGGGCACTCTGGGTGCTCTCTATTTTGCAGGAGGAACTGTTGTCCACATAAACGCAGGTGTTGCAGGCCTTGTCCTTGCCATAGTTATAGGAAAACGTATAGGCTATGGTAAAGAAGCCATGTTCCCGTCCAGCGTAACCTTGACGGCACTTGGCGCTGCGCTTTTATGGTTCGGCTGGTTCGGATTTAACGCAGGCAGCGCACTAGCCGCTGACGGGATAGCGGCTTCCGCTTTTCTGGTAACCAATACCTCGGCAGCTATTGGAGCCCTTGCGTGGATGTTCGCAGAATGGTGTCATACAAAAAAGCCCAGGGTGCTGGGTATTGCATCCGGAGTCGTGGCAGGACTTGTTGCAATAACGCCGGCCGCCGGATTTGTGAATCTATCGGCCGCTTTGATAATAGGTCTGGTTGCCGGAGTGTTCGGTTTTTATTCTGTTGTAATTCTCAAACACAGGCTCGGTTATGATGATTCACTCGATGCATTCGGGGTGCATGGCATGTGCGGCGCCTGGGGCGCCTTGGCAACCGGGCTTTTTGTCAACCCTGCTATTACCGAAGGTGCATCCGGATTGTTTTATGGAAATCCAAAACAGCTATGGATTCAAATTATTTCTATCGCAGCCACAGCCGCCTTTACAGCTGTCGGCACAATTATAGTAATCTATGTAACTCGCTTTTTAACCGGAGGCCTTAGAGTCGATAAGGATAGTGAAATAGAAGGCCTTGATAATTCAATTCACGGAGAGAGAGCATTTGAAATAACATTTTAATTTTAAAATTGCTTTTAGATATTATTAATCAGGAGGAACAATAATGAAGAAGGTTGAAGCTATTATAAAACCTTTCAAACTTGATGATGTAAAAGAGGCTCTGAATGAGATTGGCATACAGGGTATGACCATATCCGAAGTAAAAGGTTACGGCAGACAGAAAGGTCACAAGGAGATTTATAGAGGAGCCGAATATGTGGTCGATTTTATACCTAAAATTAAAATTGAAATAATAGTCGATGCTCCTGCTGCAGACCAGGTTGTGGAGACAATTCAAAAAGCGGCAAACACAGGAAAAATCGGGGATGGAAAAATTTTTATTCTTCCGGTTGAAGATGTCCTGAGAGTGCGAACCGGAGAAAAAGGCAAAAATGCGATATAAAATGGAGCATATATAATCGATTCAGGAGCAACAGCATGGATGCTCACTTCCACAGCCCTGGTACTTCATATTCCGCAAAGCGACCTCCCTGGGTTTTGTTTCCGGCATACTGGCAGGTCTGGTTGTAATTACTCCTGCCGCAGGTGTCGTGCAGCCTGCCGGCGCCATACTTTTAGGAGCGTTATCATCTATTCTCTGTTATTATGCGCTTCAGGCAAAAATAAAATTCGGTTATGATGACAGTCTGGATTATTTTGGAATACACGGTATAAGCAGCGGCCTGGTAGTTCTTCTTTTGTTCTTTTTTATCCGTCCAAGCTGGATGCGGAGTGCGGCTGAAGCAGCAGGGGGCAAATGGTCGGCAGTGGATCAGTTCCTGATACAGCTTCAGGGCATAGGGGCAACCATAGCACTGGCTGCTGTCGGCACATTGGTAATCTATTTTATTGTCGAAAAGAGTGTAGGTTTCAGGATAGATGAACAGAAAGAAATGGAAGGGCTTGACAAGTCACTGCATGGCGAGCATGGATATGGCCTTGTACATTCGGATCTTGTTGGTTAAAGATCGATTTTCGTGTATTCCCATGTAAATAAGTTTTTACGATTTTTTTACATTTTAGGATAAGATGTGGAAATTACTTCCTTCACGTTCCTTACATTCATCCATCTATAGATTTTCAGATAAATAATTTCAATGCATTATCGGTAAAAAACTGGAGGAAGCGTACTCCCAGTACGCTTCCTCCAGTTTTTTCTATATACTTGTGTCAAATTTTAAACCAAATTTTAAAATTGGGTAATTATCTGAAAATCTATATCTTAATCTGCATTCAATGGGTTTGTGACGTTGCCGTATTATAAAAGTAATTTCCCTTGCTATTCAATTATTTTTACCATAAAAGATATCAAAAAAGTAGCTATTTCTTTTTACAATAATCTATAAATGAGACTTTGAAAAAATGCTCAATAGGGATATTTTGCAAAGATCTCGAAACAGATATATATTTTAATGATATTATATACTGAACAGAGAACCGTTGAGAACCCGATAGCTTGTTCCGGCATAGGTGTTCATTCCGGCAAAACTGTTAACATAACCATTAAACCGGCTCCGGTTAATTACGGCATAAAATTTAAAAGAATAGATCTTCCTGACAATCCATGCATATCGGCAACATTTAACATGGTGGTGGATACAAGCCTGGCCACTGTAATTGGGCATGAAGGGTTTATAGTTTCTACCATTGAGCATCTTATGGCGAGCCTGGCAGGCTTGTCTATAGATAATGCCCTTGTTGAAATTGATTCTTACGAAGTCCCTATTATGGATGGCAGTGCTGGTCCCTTCACTACTTTAATACAAAAAACAGGGATTAAAAATCAGGGCGCTCCAAGATCTTTTTTTATAGTAAAAGAGCCTATTAAATTAGAAAAAGACGGTAAATCCGTAAGCATATATCCTGCTTCATCTTATAAAATAACATATACTATAGTTTATGATCACCCATTGATAAATACACAGACATATTCAATCGATATTAATGATCGGAGCTTCGGGCAAGAAATAGCAAGCGCCAGGACTTTCGGTTTTTTGCATGAATATGAATATATGAAACATTACGGTCTGGCTGCCGGGTGCTCCCTGAATAATGTTATTGTAATAGATAAAGATAATATTGTTAATGAAAAAGGTCTACGTTTTAAGGATGAATTCGTAAGACATAAGATTCTTGATTGCATCGGAGATTTTTCTCTTCTTGGAATGCCGATCCTGGGGCATGTTGTGCTACATAAGGCAGGACATGCTTTCAATCATGCTTTTTTGAAAAAATTTTTTACTGAAAAAACATTTTGGGAAACTTGCACAATCCCTTAAAAAACATCTCTGGCTGGGCTACCAACAAAGTAGCGCACAAATGAATTGTTTTCCAGATTCAGCAACATATACCTGTCTGTTATAAATGATAAAATTAATTCATAAGCAAACCTTGGCAGTCCTGTGCAGCATTATATTTTTTTTTAACGCTCCGGCCGTGGGTCAGGAAGCAAAACTGACCGATCTGGTTGTCAGCAATACACGCGACAACCTGATAATCTATTGTAAAACCGAGGGAGCCTTCACGGAAAAAATGGAGAAGGCAATTATCAGTGGCGTGCCTGTCTCTTTTTCTTTTTTTATAACACTATATGAAGTTAGAAATCTCTGGCCCGACAAAAAAGTTACTGAAAAAAAAATAACTCATTCTATTAAATACAACAATATGACGAAAGAATATACAATTACTCGGTCACTGGAATCAGGGACACCTATAGTTACCAAAACCTTTGAAAAAGCTCAAAAATTAATGTCCGAAATTGATAATTTTATCTTGATTCCGCTTAACCGTTTGAAAAAAGGCAAACAGTATCAAATAAGATCCAAAGCCGAACTGATGAAGATGACCCTCCCTTTTTATCTGCATTATGTACTTTTTTTTGTCGCTATGTGGGACTTTGAAACTGAATGGCATACAATAGATTTTATCTATTAAAATTAACATGAGACCTTTGCAAAAAGGGGCGTTTTGCAAAGGTCTCAACATCATTTCTGCCATAATTATGAAGATTACCAGATCCAAAATAAAAAAACCTGTCATATCTGATGAAGAGCGAAAAAGACGTAAACGTGAATTTGTTCTTATTATTATAATAATTACTATCGTTGCGCTTTTAACTTATGTTGAAAACAGGATAATACATTTTGGAGTCGATTTTCCTATTTCAAACACAATCCTGATGTTTATTCTGATAAACATCAATCTGTTGTTGCTTATCTTGTTGATATTTCTTGTTTTCAGAAACTTGGTAAAACTTATTTATGACAGGAAAAGCAAAGTGATGGGTGCAAAGTTACGCACCAGACTTGTGGTGGCATTTATATCCCTGACACTTCTGCCTACCATTGTTCTTTTTTTCTTTTCCATTAATTTTATTACCACCAGTATTGAATTTTGGTTTAACGTTCCGATTGAACAGTCGCTTGAAAACTCACTGAACGTTGGCCGGCATCTATACAAACACATTGAAGAAAATAATCGGTTTTTTTTAAAAAGAATCTCATATCAGATAAAAAAAAGAAACCTCCTAAAACCGCCGTTAAAAAAAGCTCTCTCAAATTATATTGAAGTTGTACAAAAATCCTTTAATTTTCAAGCTGTTGAAGTCTATAAAAAAAATTTCAATCGTATTACCTATTCTATCGGCGACGAACTGAATGGATTGGAGATTACAGAGATCTCCGGAAATAATCTCCAGAAATATATAGATTCTGAGGAAATCAGCTCGTTTTCCGAAATAATCGATACTGGTGAATTAATCAGAACAATAGGAAGAGTGCCATTTGGATCTAACTTAAAGGATGTGCAAGGTTACATAGTTGTCGCAATCCTTATCCCACCTGCTCTTGCAGAGAATATGTCATATATTTCAAGAGGTGTCGAAGAATATAGACAAATAAAACTTTTAAAAAAGCCTGTTCAGATTACTTATTATATCGCGCTTTCTATAGTAGCACTGCTTGTTGTATTTTGCGCAGTATGGTTTGGTTTTTACATGGCAAAATCTATAACAATACCTATTATGGATCTTGCAGAAGGAACCAGAAGGGTTGCTGAAGGTGATTTGAGCTTTACAATAGCTCTATTTGCGGATGATGAAATAGGCAGTTTGGTTGATTCATTTAACAAAATGACAAGAGACCTGAGAATGAGCAGGGAACAGTTGGAATTTTCAGCCAGCAAACTGCGCGAGCAGAATCTTGAAATTGAGAAAAGACGACAGTTCATGGAAATAGTCTTAAAAAATATTTCCGCCGGTGTAATAACTCTTGGCGCCGGCGGCTTGATCTCTTCCATCAACAAATCGGCTGAAAAAATGTTAAATATTCAATCTGAAGAAATTATAAGTAAAAGTTATAAAGAGCTGCTAAAGGAGGCTGAGCAAAATCATTCTGTTAATATTATAGAAAAAATTGCAGATCCCCGCGGGGATTCCATCGAATTCCCATTACGTTTAACCATAAACGGAAGACCGCGTAGTTTTATGGTGCATGTTTACGCAATTAAAAGCGATGCCGGAATTCATATGGGGAAGGTAATGGTTTTTGATGATTTGACGGAGCTGGAAAAAGCACAACGCATGATGGCCTGGCGCGAAGTGGCCCGAAGAATCGCTCATGAGGTAAAAAACCCATTAACCCCCATAGCCCTTTCTGCACAACGGCTTAAAAGGAGATACGCAGACAAGATAGATGAGCCTGTATTTGAAGAATGCGTCACCATGATAGTAGATAATGTGGCAATGATAAAAAACCTTGTAAATGAATTTTCCATTTTTGCCAGATTTCCCACTGCAAATCCAGCTATTTGTGAGTTCCAGCCCATTATTGAAGAGACCATATCTCTATACAGGGAGGGGCATGAATATATAGATTTTAAAATAAATATTTTTGATGATATACCAAAACTTAACCTTGATAGACAACAAATAAAACAGGCGATGATTAACCTTGTCGACAATGCAGTTGCTGCCGTAAGGGGAAAAGGAGAAATAAGAATTACTTTAACCTATGACCCTATCCTGAAGATGGTCAGGTTAGAGGTAGCCGATAATGGAAATGGTATTTCCGATGAAGAGAAGACACGTCTGTTTGAGCCCTATTTTTCGACTAAAAAAGCCGGCATTGGTTTAGGACTTACCATAGTAAGCACCATTATTTCTGATCATAATGGCATGATCCGTGTGCAGGATAATCACCCCCGGGGTGCTAAGTTTGTGATTGAACTGCCGGCGTAAATAAATATTTTTGTAAAGGAATTAATTTTATGTTTCCATCTATTTTAATTGTTGATGACGAGCCTTCCATATTACAATCCTTAAGCGGACTTCTCTCTGATGAAGGCTTTGATGTTTTAACGGCCTCTAACGGATATGAAGCTTTAAAGGTGATAGACTCGGAATCTCCGGATCTTGTTCTTCTTGATATTTGGATGCCGGGTATTGATGGTATTGAAACGCTGAAAGAAATTAAAAAGGACAATCCCTTTATTCCGGTAATTATTATTACAGGACACGGCACAATAGAGACGGCTGTGAAAGCAACCAAGCTTGGCGCATTCGATTTAATTGAAAAGCCCCTTAGCATAGATAAGGTTATAGTAAATATTAACAACGCATTAAACTTCAGGCGTCTTGAAGAGGAGAACAGGTTCTTAAGAAAAAAAACAATAGAAAAATTTTCAATAAGCGGGAACAGCCCATGCATAGAAGCCTTGAAAAAACAGATAATGATTGCAGCGCCGACCGATGCCTGGATATTTATAACCGGAGAAAACGGAACCGGTAAAGAACTGGTGGCCCGTACCATTCACCAGTTAAGTTCACGTGCAGCACAGCCCATGGTTGACGTCAATTGTGCGGCTATTCCGGAAGAATCGATAGAAAGTGAACTTTTCGGCCATGAAAAAGGTGCCTTTACGGGCGCAACATCAAAAAAAAGGGGGAAATTCGAACTGGCCGGCAATGGAACAATATTCTTTGATGAAATAGGCGATATGAGCTTAAAGACACAAGCTAAAATCTTACGAGTTTTGCAGGAACAAAAAATTCAGCGTGTGGGAAGCAGCAGAATACTCAGTATTGATGTAAGAGTAATAGCAGCCAGCAATAAAAACCTTGAAAATGAGATTGAAAAGGGCAACTTCCGTGAAGATCTATACTACCGTCTTAATGTTATCCCCATGGAAGTCCCGCCCCTTAGAGATCGTTCTCATGACATCCCGGAACTGGTCGGCATATTTCTTGATGTTTGTGCCGAGCAGAGTCGCACAAAAAAAAAAAGAATATCAAATGCGGCCATTGAGGTATTAGCTGCTTATTCATGGCCTGGCAATGTCAGGGAGCTGAAAAATCTTGTTGAGCGGCTTGTGATAATGACTGATGGTGACTTAATAGATATTTCCGATATACCTTATTCGATAACAGCTAAATAATAATCTAAGTTAAGCAATTAGCTGTTAGCCTTGAAAAATCAAGGTATTACATCAGTAAGAAATAACACCCAATGGGTAAAAATTTGTAATCGCAAAACATCTTGTAATCATTAAGCTAACAGCTAACAGCTAACAGCTAAAAGCTAACCGCTCAATTCAGATAATAAATGACATTAAGAATAATAGGCGGCAACCTCAAGGGAAGAAGGCTTGCAGTTATGCGCGGTAGTGTAACAAGGCCTACGGCAGACCGGTTGCGTGAAGCGATATTTAATATTCTTTATACTCGGATACATGGAGCTGTAGTACTCGATCTTTTTGCGGGCACCGGGGCTATGGGTATTGAAGCTTTAAGCCGGGATGCTGAATATGCGGTGTTTATCGACAATAATAGAAGTGCATGTTCTGTCATAAAAAAAAATATAACCTCTTGCGGAATCGAGGATAGCACTACAATAATAAAGCGCAATGCGTTAAAAAGATTAGATTGGACAAAATCCATAAGGCCATGCTTCGATATTGTTTTTATTGATCCTCCTTATAACAGGAATTTTATTAAACCTTCACTGAAAAATCTTGTAAAAAGCCGCTTATTGAAAAAAGAAGCATGTATTATTGTTGAACATTCGGTTTCGGAGTTTATCCCGGAAGAGATTGAGTCATTCATCACCATAGACCAAAGAAAATATGGAAAGAGCATGGTTACTTTTTTGCAATATTCTTGAAAGGAGAAATCAATTTATGAAGAGAATAGCTGTATACCCGGGTTCATTCGATCCTGTAACTAACGGTCACATAGACATGATCAAGAGGGGTCGAAGGCTTTTTGATAAAATAGTAGTTGCTATTCTTTGTAATTCTTCAAAAAAGGCTTTTTTTACAATTGAGGAACGAAAAACAATGCTGGAAATCAGCCTCGAAGAGGTAACAAATATTGAAATAGCCTCCTTTGACGGGCTCCTTGTCGATTATGTGGTTAAAAGGAAAGCAAATGCCATTTTACGCGGAATGCGCGCTGTATCAGATTTTGAGTATGAGTTCCAAATGGCGCTTATGAACCGGAGTCTTAACAGGAACATACAGACTGTTTTTCTGATGTCCGGATTAAGATGGATATTTACAAGTTCATCTATAATCAAGGAGGCTGCGCGTTATAACGGCGACATCAGTAATATGGTGCATCCGTTTGTCGAAAAAAAATTAAAGGAAAAATTCGGTTTCAGCAATCCGTAAAAAAATGACAATATCACTTTCACAAAATGCAAAGGCTGTGTTAGAAAAAAGGTATTTCAAAAAAGACAGCCATGGCAAAATTATCGAAACACCCTCTCAACTTTTTGCAAGGGTCGCAAAGGCTATAGCTGTAGCAGATGCTATTTTTGATAATAAGGCGGATATAGAAAAAACAGAAAAAAAATTTTTAAAAATAATGTCGAACATATGGTTTTTGCCGAATTCGCCGACCCTTATGAATGCCGGGCGCCGGTTAGGACAACTGGCAGCATGTTTTGTACTTCCCATAGAGGATTCAATGGATAGTATATTTGAAACTCTAAAACATACTGCCTTGATCCACAAAAGCGGAGGGGGCACAGGTTTTTCCTTTTCAAAAATACGACCTGCCAATGATCTCGTTAAATCAACCGCAGGTGTTTCAAGCGGCCCGGTCTCATTTATGTCTGTTTACGACATATCAACCGAGACTGTTAAGCAGGGAGGGACCCGCAGAGGTGCCAACATGGGAGTTTTGCGGGTGGATCATCCTGACATCGAGGCATTTATACAGTCAAAAACCGATCAATGCACATTAAATAATTTTAACGTATCTGTCGCCATAACCGAACAATTCATGGACGCCCTTGAAAGAGATTCGGAGTATGACCTTGTTAATCCGCGTACCGGCAATCCTGTTGGATCAATGCCCGCAAAAAAAATTTTTGATATGATTATTTATTCTGCATGGCTGTCCGGTGAGCCGGGAGTAATTTTTATCGATCGTATCAACGAGAAAAACCCGACCCCTTTTCGTGCCAAGATAAATCCGAATCGTTGGGATAAGACACAAGGTCTTTGAAACTCGATATTGTTACCAAGTGGGTGCTCGGGAAACGGTTTGTTTCCTTCATCTCTGCAGGGCTTGCTCTGGCATTGATGTTAAGATAGTCCCACCTGACTAAAGACTAACCAGCAGGTCAGTAGCGAAGTCCACAGGTAAACCCGGTAACGGGAGTCTGGAGCTGGACGGAGCAAGATTGCAGGCTCTGTATTGAGCCCCGAAAAATGTATGGTTGTGGTCATTGTGATAATCCTGCTTGCAGGAAAAAGCCGACGCTTTGGAGACAGCGGAAGGCAGCAGTCCTGAATATGCTAAGGCAAGTATTCAGGACACCACCGGGGTCTTAGACCAGGGCATGTACTCAAAGGGGTAGCTCGGGAACTTGGGAGACCCGGATGTTTCCTTGGGTAAAAAGAACGGTAACAGGAAATCCAGCGCAAGCGAAATCCCGGCGTTGCATAGGAATGTCCCGCCTTGCAACGAGTCTGCCATTGGCAGAAACACAAACATTAAAAGATGGGCGATACAAGGTATCAGGGGAGGATAGCGAAGAGCGAACGAACCTGAGATAAACATTCGGAAGTCTTAGCAGATCATAGTACCGATGATTAAGAATTGAACTATCTTGATCGGAAAGGTGGGGAAGTGATGCCCAAGCGACCCACTGCAGGGAAGGTGAAGCAGGGTATAACGTTTTTTTGGCAGGAATTATGGGAGATACACAGATGTCACAAACCATATCAACAAAAAGCCGAGAAATTGCAAGAACGGTCGCTTGCAATTCCAGACCGATAGAATGGGGACAACCACCGGTGTTAACAGGTGGGTCATCCCTTATCAAAATCGAGCTGCTTGCTCAAAGTAATCCTGAACTGGTATTTACATCAGTAGTCCATCGGATAGACTTTGATTTACTGAAACAATCCTTTCGTAAAATTCGGAAAAGCAAATCTGCAGGAGTGGACAAGGTTACGGCAAAGGAGTATGCCGAAAATCTTGATCAAAACCTCTATAATCTGTATGAACGACTGCGGAGAGGACAGTACGTTGCGTCTCCTGTAAAGCGTATCTGGATAGACAAGGAAGGAGGGAAAAAGCGTCCAATTGGCATACCTGTACTTGAGGATAAAATTGTCCAGAAAGCAGCAGCAGCCATATTGAATGTCATATTTGACAGGAATTTTTACAATTTTTCCCATGCATTCAGAAAAGGTCGGAGCCAACACATGGCAATCAAAGATTTACGTGAGCAATGCTTGAAGCAGAATATCAGCTGGATAGTAAGCGCAGATATTACAGGACTATTTGACAATATTAATCACGAGTTACTTAAAGACATGATACGTCGGAGAGTAAGTGACGGCGGAATGATTCGCCTGATAGGGAAGTGGTTGAATGCAGGCGTAATGGAGGAAGGCAACCTGACGTACTCTGAAACGGGCACTCCACAGGGAGGAGTAATTTCCCCTGTGCTCAGTAATATCTTTCTTCATTATGTTTTAGATGACTGGTACGTGAAAGAAGTGATCCCCCGGATGAAAGGGAGATGCTCCATCATACGCTGGGCGGATGATTTCATCCTCGGGTTCGAGTATGAAAAAGACGCATTGCGTGTCATGGATGTATTACCCAGGCGGTTCGAACAGTTCGAGCTGTCACTTCACCCGGAAAAGACAAAACTGATTCGATTTTCCAAACGCATTAGCGGAAAGGGAAACGGGACGTTTGATTTTTTAGGGTTTACATTTTACTGGTCAAAATCATTAAAAGGGTACATGGTAATAAAGAAAAAGACGGCAAGAAAGCGTTCAAGCCGTTTTATGAAGAGAATATGGATATGGTGCAAGGATAACCGTCATAAGCCAATGGCCGAGCAGTATGAGATTCTTTGCAGTAAACTGCGAGGTTTTTACCAGTACTTTGGAGTAATAAGTAACTACAAAGTGCTGGAAGTTGTGTTTGAATATACTGAGAAAGCATGGCGTCGATGGTTAAGCCGAAGAAGTCACAAGGGCGAAGTAATGTTCGAGGACTTGCGCACAACATACCCACTGCCATTACCCAGAATAGTCCATAATATTTGATGCCGTAAGGGCTGCAAAGTTATACGCCAAACGGGGTGTCGCCTGTTTGGTTGATAATCCGGTAAAAAGGATTTGAACCGAGGAACCGTATGAGGGAAATCTTCACGTACGGGTCTGTAGGGGGGGCGTCGGGTAACCGATGCTCCTACCTGGAACTTGGAAAAATTGAAGCCACAAATCCCTGCGGTGAGCAGCCCCTGCTGCCATATGAATCCTGCACCCTCGGTTCCATAAATCTATCCGCAATGATCACAAAAAACAGATTAGATCTTAACCGCCTTAAAAGAACGGTGCATGATGCAGTTCATTTTCTTGACAACGTCATTGAGGTTAATAAATATCCCCTTGCACGTATCGAAAGAATGAGCAAAAGCACAAGAAAAATCGGACTCGGCATTATGGGGTTTGCAGATATGCTGGTACAGCTTGACATACCCTATGATTCTGATGAGGCTGTTAAACAGGCCGAAACGGTTATGTCTTATATTTTACAGGAATCCAGAAAGGCATCTGCCGGTCTTGCAAAAAAACGGGGTAATTTTCCAGGTTACAAGGATAGTATTTTCAATCACCCTTCAACTCCGTATATGCGCAATGCCACTACTACAACAATCGCTTCGACAGGTACCATAAGCATTATTGCAGGCACATCAAGCGGTATAGAACCGATTTTCGCTTTAACATATGCGCGGCATGTGCTTGATAAAAAAAAGCTTATTGAATTACATCCCATTTTTGTTGAAAAAGCAAAAAAAGAAGGGTTTTTTAACGATGAACTTGTGAAGGCTATTTCCGAAACAGGTTCCATACAGCAGGTCGACAAGATACCATCTCATTTTAAAAAAATATTTGTAACATCCCATGATATTTCAGCCGAATGGCATGTAAAAATTCAAGCTGCATTTCAAAAATTTACTGATAATGCAGTTTCCAAAACAATTAATCTTTCTTTTGATGCAACACCTGAAGATATTGAGCGAGCCTATCTATCAGCATACCATAAGGGCTGCAAAGGTGTAACTATATATAGATACGGAAGTCGTGACAGGCAGGTGCTGAATATTGAAGCTGTCGCCGGGGGAGCGGAAACAATCGCGCCCAGGCCGAGACCGGCGCGGACACATGGCATTACGGAACGTATCAGCACCGGGTGCGGCAAACTTTATGTTACAATCAATTATGATGAAAAAGGCATGTGTGAAGTATTTGCCCAGATGGGCAAAACCGGAGGATGTGCTTCTTCCCAGATAGAAGCCGCCGGCAGGTTAATTTCCCTGGCCTTGCGCTCAGGTGTTAAAGCAGAAGCTATAATAAAACAGCTTACAGGAATCAGGTGCCCTTCACCGGCATGGCAGAACGGCAAAATGGTACTCTCATGCCCGGACGCAATTGCCCAGGTTTTGAAAGGTCTGTCAGGTTCGAATCTTGTTGAAAAGAACCCTATGATTGGTGTCTGCCCTGAATGCGGCGGCTTATTGGCGCATATGGAAGGGTGTCTTGTTTGTCATGCTTGCGGGTTTTCAAAATGCAGTTAAAATCTATTGTTTATCCCAGCCGTGTTCGCCCACAAGCTTGACAAATCTGCATCCTCCAAGATTAGCGGTATGTATGCCGTCCTGATCCCTGTAGAGCTTAATCAGTTTCTGGGAAAAACTAGCTCCCACAGGTAAAATCATGCGGCCGCCAACAGCAAGCTGATCAACCAGGGTTTTTGGTATTTTAGGAGCGCCGGCTGTAATTATGATTGCATCAAATGGACTTTCGTCTTGCCAGCCCGTGGTTCCGTCAGAATATTTTGTGATTATATTGTGATAGCAGAGTTTATCAAAAAGTTTTCGCGCTTTTATATAAAGAGAATTTATCCTCTCTATCGTATAAACCCGAAATACAATTTCAGCAAGTATTGCGGCCTGATATCCTGAGCCGGTTCCTATTTCAAGGACCCGGTCACCTTTATTCAGCTGAAGAGCCTGGGTCATTTCTGCAACAATATACGGCTGCGAAATGGTCTGCTGTTCTCCTATGGGAAGAGGGAAATCACCATAGGCCTGATCCATCAAGGCTTCACTTACAAACATGTGCCTGGGCACATTGCGCAAAGCAGCTATAACCTTGGGATCGCTTATGCCGCGGGATACGATCTGTTTCTCAACCATGTTGTCACGCAGCCGTTTATATAACAAAGTTTCTTTTTCCATTTTAGCTCAGTTAGCAGATCGACCAATTTGCGTCAAGCATTTTACGCTTGAAAATCAAGAAGCTACGCTGGTAAAATAAGATAAATGAATACGACAAGACATCTCATTATATCTATCTTGATAACTATCATAATAACGGCTTCCGGTACTATAGGATATATGATGGTCGAGGGCTGGAATTTAGCTGATTCAATCTATATGACTGTTATTACTATATCTACGATAGGTTATGGAGAAATACATCAACTCCATGAATCCGGGCGCATCTTTACAATTTTTCTGATTTTTTTTGGTGTAGGTTTAAGTCTGTATGTTGCCGGTGCTTTAGTGCAATTTATAGTAGAGGGCCAAATACGAACCATCCTTGGGAGGAGAAGATTGGACAAACGGATAAAACGTTTAAAAAATCACTATATTATTTGCGGCTATGGCCGGATTGGGAAGGTCATTTGCGATAGCTTAAGAAAAAAACCGTTCAATGTAGTGGTGATCGAAAAAGATAAGGAGCTAATCCCGTTTATGGAAGAGGATGGGCTGCTTTATATTACCGGGGACACGGTTGATGAATCAAACCTGCAAAAAGCCGGAATAGACCGGGCAAAAGGGGTTATAGCAGCGCTTGCCACAGATGCCGACAACGTTTTCCTGGTATTGACTGCCAAACAGCTTAATCCCGAAATTTTTATTATTGCCAGGGCCAGCAGTAATGACGTTAAATCAAAACTCATAGCAGCAGGAGCCGAGATTGTTGAATCGCCATATGACATGGGCGCCGAGAATATGGCGCAAAAAATTATAAGACCGACAGTGACCAGCTTTTTAGATCTGGCACTTAAGCATCAGCGTAAGGATATACAGATGGAGGAGATCCCGGTATGTCCTTCATCACCCCTGGCGAATGTCATGTTAAAAGATTCGGGTATAAGGCAGGAATATAATTTGATAATAATCGCCATAAAAAAAGCAGACGACAGAATGTTGTTTAATCCTTCTTTTGAGACAAAAATTAAAGCCGGTGATACCCTTATCGCTGTAGGAAAAGACAAAAACCTGCAACAGTTGGAAAAAGCGCTGAATCCTTAACTCATCTTAACTATCTGATAGTTAAAATAAAAAATTGGTCAACAACCAATATTTTTTGGTGGATTCGCTTCGCTTAATCCACCCTACAAACTACTAACTTTTATATAAAATTTTGGTCTTAATCATCGTTTCGGCCACAGACGCCTTGGAACATCGTATGAGCAAAGTTTTAAGTGTTACGTGGTGTATTTCACATTGCCAGCCGGGCTGCATTTGCTAAAACTCCCTGGCCGAAACGATGATCAAGGCCAAAATTGTAGGATGGATTAAGGAGCGTAGCGACGAATCCACCAAAGTTAACAATATCAAGCAGTTATTCAGTTTGTAAATTTCTGATAAAGATTATGCGGCCTTGCCTAATTCAGTAACGGCTGTTTCATCCGCAGTTTTTTTATAACATATAAGCCCGCATTGCAGGCACCTGGCGGCTTCTTTGCGGGCCATTTCTTCGGAAAAGCCCTTTTCCAGTTCCTCCGTTGCTCCCGGATCCGGTGTGGAGCTTAAAGGCATAATTACTCGCGAAACAGCCTTTACAGCTTCAAGATGATTGACATTTTGAATTAAAGATTGGGGTGTAACCAGATTTTCCGGAACCGAAACCATGATCCCGTACAGAATTTGGTGAATGGAAGCCGCAGCGCGTCTTCCGGCTGCGATGGCTTTTATGGCAGCGCTATAATCGGTCAGCGTATCTACATCTGAAAAAATGCCTGTAAAGCTCTTATCGGCAGATGTTTTATAGGGCTCAACGCCTTTCCATTTAATCGGCAAACCAGTTTGCGGTTCCGCATCATCCTCTTTATTCGCATCAGCATTAGAAAAAATAAATTCAGGCAGGCGGCCTGATGAAACAATTAAATTATGCGCTGGAATAATTTTCTTTTTCATACTGTCAAGCTCGGTATATTCCAGTTCCAGAAGATTATCATATTCACCTGAAATTCCGCTTATGCCGACATTAAATATTATCTTTACAGCTTTTTCCTTTTCAATTTTTTCCAGCTCAGCAGCATTGATCTTGCAGGCCTTCCTTGTTTCTCTGAAAAGAATATTGATTTTTTCAGCGCCGAGTTTCCTGCATATCCTTGCCGCCTCAAAGGCAAGTTCTGCACCCCCTGATATTACAACATCGGTTTTGCACGAAAATCCACCTTTGCCATCCCGGCCTGATTTAACTACATCCAACAAAAGAGAAACGCCTGGTATAGCCTCAACAAAATCATTGCCCAAGTCTTTATCGGAGCTTTTGGCGGAGCCTCCGGCAAGCCGGCTGTCCCAGCCACCTAAAGCAACAAAAACAGATTCAAACCCATCCTTGAGAAGAGACGCGACCGAAAAATCATTGCCAAGAATTTTATTGGTTTCAACCGTTACACCCATTTCCAACACACCGTCAATATCCCAGTCAAGGATATCCATTGAAAGTCTTTGCCGGTGAATGGCGCTGCGCATGAGTCCGCCCAATACATCGGAGGCCTCAAAGACTGTCACCTGGTGGCCAAGACGGGCGGCAAAAAATGCTGTTGAAAGGCCTTCAACTCCCCCGCCTATAACGGCAATTTTACGCTCCGTATCAGGCGCTTTATACGGCAGAACCCTTTCTCCATTTTTCCTTTCAAAATCTGCAACAAAGCGCTTAAGGAAATTTATTGCAACAGGCTCATCTATATATTTACGCCTGCAATCATCTTCGCAGAACCTGGGGCATATTCTTCCTATAACAGATGGAAACGGCAGCCGTTCCTTGATAACCTGTACAGCCTTATGGTAATCGCCCCGGTTGATCTGTTTTATATATTCACATATGTCTATTCCGGCCGGGCAGGCTCTCTGGCAGGGGGTTGTACACATCCCGGTGGTATATTCACGCAAAATACGTCTTGTAACAGATAAAAGATTAATAATACCTTTGGGGCATGTCCGCTCACAGGCCCCGCAGCCGGTGCAGCGCTTTTCATCAACCACAGGCAAACCATCCGGCCCCATTGAAAGAGCGCCGAACTGGCAGGCCTTGACGCAGCTTCCGAGACCAAGACATCCTATGGAGCATACTTTCATGCCTCCGCTCAAAAGAGCCGCGGCCTTGCAGTCATTCAAACCGTCATAAATATACTTGATATCAGCATCCTTAACTCCATAGGTGCAACCCAAGCTCGCAATATCAGGCTCTTTTGCCTCGACCTTCACGCCCAAAATTTCGGCTATCGCTTCTGCAACTTCAGGCCCGGCGGCAACACATGAATTAGGAGCCGCCTTTCCTGCTACAATCGCTTCGGCATTGGAGCTGCAGCCCGGCATCCCGCAACCCCCGCAGTTTGCACCGGGAAGCGCATCTTCAACCGCAAGGATTAAAGGATCAACATAAACATAGAAAATCTTTGATGCAGCAGCCAATACCACGCCGATTACAAGACCCAAGCCTCCCATTGCCACCAATGCGTATATCATATTTCAACTCCTAAAGGGCTGTTTTACTCACCCTCGAATTCAGTTAATGCAAATATTTTTTGACCTTTTATCTTTTCCCTTCCCTTCAGATCCGGAAGCTCAACTATAAAGGCACACTCTAATATCTCCCCGCCTAGTTTTTCGACCAGATTTACAGTCGCGGCAATTGTGCCGCCGGTGGCTATCAGATCATCCACTATGACAACCTTTTCATCCTTTTTAACGGCATCTTCATGCATTTCAACAACATCTTTACCATATTCCAGCGTATACTCAGCGCTTATGGTTTTATAGGGCAGCTTTCCTTTTTTTCTAACAGGCACAAAACCGGTATTGAGCTTATACGCCAGAACCGCGCCAAAAATAAAGCCTCTTGCGTCTATCCCTACAACCTTGTCTATATTCATAGACTTGTAACGATCGTAAAGCAAATCACAAGCCGCCCGTAAGGATTCAGGATCCTGCAAAAGAGTCGTTATGTCTCTGAACATAACACCCTTGACCGGCCAGTCAGGCACGGTTCTTATGCTGTTTTTTATATTTATCATAGTTTCACTCAATCCTGGGAATAACTCTTTTTAAAAGTTCTATTACTCGGTCTGCATTATCCTTAAAAACTCCAACGATCTCCGCCCAGGTTACATGCTCTTCATCCTCTTTCCAGCAATCATAATCGGTGGACATGGCAACAACAGAGTAAGGAATACCGGCCTCATTGGCCAATATAGCCTCTGTAGCCACAGACATATTAATAATATCTGCTCCCCAGATTCTGAACATCTTCGACTCGGCGATAGTAGAAAATCTTGGACCCTCAATTGTAATCACAGTCCCCATTTTATGTACCCTGAAACCGAGTTCTTCTGATGTTTCAAAAAGAAGCTTCCTAAGTTTGGCATCAAACGGTTCCGCCATAGGTGTGTGTGCGGCTCCGTTTTCAAAGGAGTCATTAAATGTAATAATTCTGTGTCTCGTAAAATCTATAAACTGATCTATGATGACAAAATCGCCCCGGCGGATTTCCTCCCTGAGGCTTCCGCAGGCGGTTGTGGCAATAATATGCGTCACGCCCTGGTCTTTCATGGCATGAATATTTGCCCTGTAATTAACCTGGGTCGGGCTGAAATTGTGTTTTTTACCATGCCTGGCCAGAATAAGGACCTCAACACCGTCAATCCTGCCGGCTGTTAAAGGAGAAGCGGGGTTCCCGTAAGGTGTATCGACATTAATTTCTATTGCACCATGGAGTATTTCCGGATCATCCAGACCGGAGCCCCCAATAATTCCTACTTTAATCATTTTTGCCGTTATGAAAATATAATATTATTCAATGAGATTTTAAATTTTTTTAAAATTGCCAGATACGATAAATTATGTCAAGTTTTTTCCCTGTTTACCTAAAACTCCGATATAAGGTATGTGGCGAAGATATGTCGGCCGCAAAAAAAACTTTATTTTTTTTAGGATTTTTTATCGTGCACCAGTTCAGTGTACTTGGCGTAGATTTGGTCTCGAGTGATATTGAGTTCTTTTTCCGTATCGCGCACAGAAACATTTGCCAGCATGAAAACTTCATGTGACGGGAAGATGCCAAAGTAGTCGTCTGCAAAGACAATCAATTTGTTCCGATTGATGACCTTAAGCTTTCGGCGGTACATCTGCCAGGTGCCTGGTTTGCCCAATGCTTCCAATTTAAGTTGATCTTGCTGCCATTTCAGGAAAGCAGTAGTGAGAGCTTTCATGGCCATGGTCATATATGCTTGAACATAAACCCCTTCCTTTGTTTTCTTAGGCGGGTGTTCAAAGTGCCAGTTTTGTTTAACCTCACGGAAGGGTAGTCCCTACAAAACAATGCAGGTTTGAAAAATCAGCTACTTACAAGGTATTGGGACTGTAATGAGATATCTCCAGTTTAGTGGAGAATTTGTAAGTTCCATCTGCATTGCCGGTGTATTATGGTTATACTTTTTTATAAATTTCTCGTTTTCATTGTTAATTCGTATTCGTAAGCTCTTATGAAATTGTATGTAATTATAGTTGAATAAGTTAATCCACATTACATTACTAAAATTCAGCTTGTTCTTGCAATACCCCAGGGTTTTTCTCTGAAGATAGGAGATATGTTGCCTTAGGGTAAGGTTCAGTCTCTCAATAAATGAGGTGTTTTGGCTTTTTCCGGGGAAATCTTTTACAGTACCTTTTACAAAATATTTTTTAACTGTTACAAGCCGACGCTTTATTCGGCGCTTAACAATTTGCAGGTAAGCATAAGGAATTTCAGACATAATGTTTTCGAGCGTATTTTTGTAAGCCGCTAATTTATCTGCAGCGACCTTTAATATATTATCTTTTCCCCATTTGCCCAACTTTTTAACGCCCTTTACTAAACGGTTTGCAGTGTAAGTTGTTCTTGAACCCAACTCGAAACCGATCCAGAATTTTGTTGTTGATTCAAGAGCGATAAAAACCCATAATTGTTGACTTTTATTTTTAAGGTAAGACCATAGTTCATCCATCTGGAAAAATACAATGGTAAGTCCGATAGTAAAACAAAGAAATAGGTGAAATTGCTGGCCTTTTTGCCATTGTTCAATTGTCCTTCGATCTTTTTGAAGTACATCGGCAATTGCATTAGTGCCAAGGCCGTAAGAGTTTAGCTTTGCCGTTTGCTCATATTCTTTAAAACTGCCATGCTTTCCAAAAAGATCGGAATATCCTGTTTTTGAGAATCTATGTTTGCCACCATTGCAGTAAAACATTTGTCTTGGCTCAAAATCGGATTTTGTTATGTAAACTCCATCCTTGGTGATTTTGTTCTCGGTTGATTGATAACATTTGCAGCTTTTCCCGGGACAAAAAAGTGTTAGGGCTGTATTTGCTGTATTTTGCATGGTTGCGATCCTTTGAATAGAGTTTTAACCATGCTTCTACAACAGACCTCGGAACGTACAAAGTGAATAGAAATGCGTAAAGCCTTATTATTCAGGTAGTTAGACTATTCTCCAGTAATTTATTGGACAAGCATAATGTTGGACATTCATATGTTTAACCTATTTTATTTTAACTATTTCTTTTATTTAATGTAAATTTATTTTGTAAAAAATATTTTTTTGTGATACCTTATTAAAAATTCACATTGCGTACACCACATTAAGGTATCAATTATGCAAAAACAACTATTTCCAGATATACCAAAGAAAAAAAACGATAACACCAAAATGATTGGCGCAAATTTGTCGTTGGTTTTTAACAGAAGAAATAAGCACATGATTACCCTTAAAAACCGCGATATCATTGTTAAAAAGGTTGATATTTCTGACAAGCCGGCAAAAAAAATATTTGTTGTTGATGCCGTTGAATTGGGTGCGAATAAATCTTTATTGGCTGGTGCCCTTAATATTAGCAGACAAACGATACACAATTACATTGAGAGCAAAAAAAAATTTGGGACAGAAGGCTTATTGGGTGGATATAATCCCAAAATGGGCAAAAATCTTGAACAACATCGCAAGAGCACGCAGCACAAACGCATACAGGGCACCAAGGCTGTCATTCTCGCTAAAGAGAGAAAAGCTAAACGATTAGAAAATCAAAAAAAACAGCAGGAGCTTGATTTTGAATTCGGCGAACAACTTGTTTCAAAAGACGAACAACCATTTAAGAGCCTTCATGATTGGAAATTCACTCGTTTTGCAGGGATATTCCCTTATCTAATTGTTTTAATTAGTACAAATCAATGGCTTAAGCTGATAATGGGTTATTTTGGTTCTGCCTATAAAATATTTTTAGTTTTCTTGTTGATGGTCGCCAATAATATCAAATCCATAGAACAACTGAAAAATATTAACCAGAAAGAAGCGGGGCTTATTTTGGGCCTCAATAAATTGCCTCCAAAAAGAGATGTTTGGCAATGGTTCTATGCAGCTTGTAATTTACGATTTTCCACATCTCTTTGTAAATTATTTTTTAAGCAACAGCTTTTTCATTATCACCCCGACTTTAAAACATTAGATAGCGATAAACAGCTTATAGCAAATCCTGCTATCAAATCCATTGAGAAAGAAATTAAGACCGTACGTAAAAAGCTTGATAAAAAGCATAAAAAAAATTCAAGGACTAAGGAAGTTTTAAACAAAGATGGCTCAAGGCGCGAAAACAGCTTGAAAGCCTGTTTAGAATCAGGAATAAGCCAGTTAGAGGCAGAGCTCACAAAGCTCCTCAATGAGAAAAAACAACTGCCTGAAAAGGTGGATGTTTCTACTCTTGAGGATTATAATTCCTTTAAGAAGATTGATAATGAAGGAAAAAATCTTTTTGATTTTGTTACAGCTTCATTATGGAATGCGCGTAAGGATATGACTGACTGGTTATTGTGTCATTACCCGAATGAAAATGAATATGTGGACTTGTTTTATGCCATCACTCAGTCTCATGGATGGATCAAATCTGAAGCAGACAGAGTGGTTGTCCGATTGGAGCCTCTTCAACAACCAAGCCGCCGAAAAGCGCAGGAACAATTTTGTAAAAGATTGAATGCATTAAGCGCCTATATTCCGATTGGAAAAATATTACAGATTGAAGTTGGTTCGTCACCTATTTAGTATCTGCTGAATTTCTTTTTTATGAAAGAAATGCTTTGCTATCCATAGCAGTATATGCCATTTTTTAAATTGCAGCTAAATGGTATTTTAAGCACTCTAAAAAGGATAGGAGGTATTCTGATGATAAAAAATACTTTTGAAGAAGTTCTTTCTGATGAATGGGTGAAAGCAAATATAACCAATCCAGTTCAGGAATTGGTTATTATCCGTGGGATAATTCCATGGCAAAAAATGATTACAAAGTTGTGTAAATTTTATAACACCAGTCAGGGTGCTTTTGGAAAATCTCTCAGGATGATGACAGCGATTTTGATTTGTATAAAATACTATCAATTAAGTGATAGGCAAATGGTTAAGCATATAAAAGAAAACCACTATATTCAATATTTTTGTAACATCACAAATGAGGAATTGCAAACATGCCTGGATCCGAGTTCTATATGTGTATTTCGAAAACGTATAGGTGAAGAAGGTGTTGAAATTATAGAAAAAGAAGTTTTTGAGGTTCTACGCAAAGCTGGGATAATACAGGGTGATAATGCTATGATAGATTCAAGCGTATTGAAAAATAACGTTATCTATCCAAATGATGTACATTTAATTTTTAAAGCTTTTGACAAAATGAAACAATTTGCCGTTTTGCATCAAATCTCCTTGTGGTGGGACAATAATGAAGTAAAAAAATTATGGCGAGAATTTTTTTTGAACAAAAAACAAAACCGTTTGGAATGGTTACTCAAATTTAATATATTATTTATTCCTGCTCTAAAAATATTTGATAAAAAAGTTGAATCATTAAAGACCACAAAGAAAAAACAAATAAAAGCTGACAATATGTTTGCTATTCTTACTATTCTTGAAGCACAAACCTTAGAAAAACTCGAAGGTAAAAAACAGATAAAAAACCGGATTGTATCCATTGATGAACCGGATGCCCGCCCGATTGTAAAAGGAAAAGAGCATCCGAAGTGTGAATTCGGCACAACAATGGAAATGACTTTCAATAGGGAAGGATTCATGATTACCATTGAAAATTTTATCGGTAATCCAAATGATAAAACGCTTTTTGCTGGAACACTCGAACAGTTCAAAAAACGGATGAAAGGCGAACCGGAAAATATTATTACCGACCTTGGTTACAGAAGCAATGGTAATTTTAAAATTGCAGACAATATCAGTAACGTTTTTTTGGGGCGTAAAAAAGATGTATCCGAAGAAAAACAGAGTTTTTGCTGTAAAGCCCGTTCAGCAACAGAAGGTTTCATAGCTATTGCAAAAAATATTAGAGGTTTTGGATGCAGTCTTTATAGAGGATTTGAAGGAGACCGTATATGGTCATTGCTTTGTCAAACCGCTTATAATCTTAAAAAGTTTATTCAGCTTCTAATGGGAGAAAAGATTGAAGAAAAAAAACTGATGAAACTCGGGCTGGCATAAGCCGAACAAGGATTTTATCAAAAATAGTTGATTTTAAAAAATATGCGGATAGGAGAGGTGCGTCTATAGGTGTTAACAATTTGCCGTTTTTTACCAAAATTCAATTAAAATACCACAAATGAGCTTAAAATTTTAGATTAAAATTCTCTATGATTAATATATGAACAATGCTGATATACTATGTTATTATCGAAATTCAGCGGATACTATTTAAAAGGAAAGTGTCCAAAAAATTATGCTTAAAATGCTATTTTTTCCCGAGGTCTGAAATTTGGACATCTGCTCCGATTTCTTTGCAATTAATTTAATATCAGTAAACATCCTTGGATATAATGTCATCCTTTAATCTTGTATCAAATTATAAACCGCGCGGTGATCAGCCTAAAGCAATAAACGCTTTATGCAAGGGACTTTTAAACGGTAAGAAACATCAGGTTCTCTTGGGGGTTACCGGATCAGGCAAGACATTTACAATAGCCAATGTTGTTGCCAGGCTTGGTAAGCCGGCTTTGATTCTGGCGCCCAATAAAACACTTGCTGCCCAGCTTTTTAATGAATTCAAAAGTCTTTTTCCTGATAATGCGGTTGAATATTTTGTCAGCTATTACGATTATTATCAGCCTGAAGCCTATATCCCTTCCAGCGATACATATATTCAGAAGGATTCCTCCATGAATGAGATGATAGACAAGCTGCGGCATTCAGCCACCAGATCCGTACTATCACGCAGGGATGCCATCGTTGTGGCAAGTGTCTCATGTATTTACGGACTCGGCGACCCGGAGGAATATCTTAATATGTGTATTAATATTAAAGAAGATATGGAGCTTGTCAGAGATAAGTTTCTTTCGGATCTTGTTGCAATGCATTATGAACGTAATGATGTTGATTTTCATAGAGGCATTTTCAGGGTCAGGGGCGACCGGGTGGAAATTTTACCTGCTTACGAGGATGATCTGGCCGTGCGGATAGATTTTTTTGGTGATCAGGTTGAAAGGATTTCCGAGATCGATCCTTTAAGGGGCGTTGTTATTAAAAGACTCAAGCAGGCTGTAATATATCCGGCCAGTCATTATGTAACCGGAAAAAGCAATCTGAAAAAAGCCGCTAAATTGATTAAAGAAGAATTAAAGCAGAGGATCGCTTATTTTAGAAAAGAAGATATGCTTATCGAAGCCCAGAGAATAGAAGAGAGAACCAATTTTGACCTTGAGATGATGCACGAGATCGGTTACTGCAACGGTATCGAAAATTACTCACGCTATTTGACCGGACGATCAATCGGAGAACCTCCTCCTACGCTTATTGATTACCTGCCCGATGATTTTTTGATATGTATCGATGAAAGCCATATTGCTGTCCCCCAGGTTAAAGCAATGTACAAAGGGGACCGGTCGCGCAAGGAGACTCTTGTTCGATATGGTTTTCGGCTTCCGTCCGCCATGGATAACAGACCGCTTAAATTTGAGGAGTTCGAGTCTGAAATCCAGCAGGCAATATATATATCGGCAACCCCGGCCGATTATGAGCTTGAAAAGGCAAATGGTTCTATCGTCGAACAGGTTGTAAGGCCCACCGGGCTTGTGGATCCTGAAATTTATGTTCGGAAGGCCGGGAATCAGGTTGACGATCTTTTTGGAGAGGTCATGGCATGCATTAAAAATAGTGAAAAAGTTCTTGTAACAACCTTGACAAAACGGATGGCTGAGGATTTGACGGAGTATTATTCCGATCTTGGCATAAGAGTCCGTTATTTGCATGCCGATATAAAGACCCTGGAACGTGTGGAAATTATCAGAGATCTCAGGGCGGATAAATTTGATGTCCTTATAGGTATAAATTTGCTGCGTGAAGGACTCGATATACCTGAAGTTGCCCTGGTTGCCATTCTGGATGCTGATAAAGAGGGCTTTTTACGCTCTGCCAGGTCGCTGATACAAACCTGCGGCAGGGCAGCCAGAAACGTTTGCGGCAGGGTTATAATGTATGCGGACAAGGTTACAAAATCAATGCGCCAGGCCATTAATGAGACGGGACGGCGTAGAAAAATTCAGGAAGCCTATAACAAACAATATGATATCGTTCCGCAGACAATTACTAAAAACCTGAATTCTGTTTTTGATTATATGTATAAATCGGATGAGTTGCCTGCAACCCAGGTTGCAGAAAGCCTGGCATCTTATGGCAAAAAGGAAAACGGCTCGACAGAAAATTTTGACGTCATAATAAAACAACTGGAAAATGAGATGGAGCAGGCTGCAAAGGAACTTGCATTTGAAAGAGCGGCAGAGATAAGGGATCAGATTAAAGAACTTAATAAATTGAACCTATATCTTTAAAACCGGGAACGATTACAATAATTTTTATAAATTCATTTTATAGTGGACCCCAAAAAGGTGCCATGGGTTTTAATTCCTCATGCCTCATTCTACATAACCTCTTCCAGACCTTCAAAAGCAATTTTTAACTCTATCCTGAGTGTTTCCTGATATTTCTTGATAAACATATGGAGTATTATAATTCTTTTCCCGATTTGCGTGCAGAAAAAACTTGAGCGAGCCCTTTTTATTATTGTAATTTCCTGTTTGACATTAAAAAATATCCTATATAAAAAGAAAGTTTATTTAGCTATTCAGATATAGATTGTCACACAAACAATTTCAATGCGTTGTCTGTCGTCGGAGTAGGGGTTCAGGATTTTGACCCCTACCCCCCCCTGGCCTTGTACCAAATTTTAAAATCGGGTAATTATCTGACAATCTATATATTGAAAAAGTGTAAACTACAAAATGAAGGATGCCTGATTTTCTGTCAAAAATGGTTGTTCTTCCCTTCAGTATTTTACCTATAGATTGTCAGATAATAAATTTCACAAGGCCAGAGGGAGGAAGGCGTATTGTAATACTCCAACGACCGATAACGCAGTGAAATTATTTATGTGACAATCTATAAACACCTGAAAAATTACAAATCCACAAAAGGAAAAAAAATGAGCGAAGATTATAAAAAAATGTGGGAAAGCCTGGAACTGGATCTTGCAGCGCATGATGAGTTGCTGGATATTCTTGGAAAAGGATACCGGGATATTTATAGTGCTCAGAAAAACCGGCCCCAAGGCATGGGGTATTTTGATTTTGTTATGAGTGAAGTGCACGGCCTGCGAATCAAGGAACTTATGGATGAAAAAGCAGCCGGCAGAAAAGTGATCGGCTCCTTCTGTGTTTTTGTGCCGGAGGAGATCGTGCTGGCAGCAGATGCAACCCTTGTGGGACTTTGCTCCGGAGCGGATTTTGCTATGGAGGAAGTGGAGAATTATCTTCCGCGAAATACTTGTGCCCTGATTAAATCGGCTTTTGGATTCAAGCTGGGGAAAGTCTGTCCCTATCTGGAATTAGCAGATATGATTGTAGGAGAAAACACCTGCGACGGCAAAAAAAAAGCCTATGAGACCTTAAATAATCTTGTTTCCAACCTCTATGTAATGGATTTACCACAGGTTAAATCGACTGAAGGAAGAAATCTTCTGAAAACCGAATATTGGCGTTTTAAAGATGCTGTTGAAGAACTTGCAGGTATAAAAATTGATAGCGAAAGGCTTTTAAAGGGAATTGAAATCGTTAATAATAAACGAAAGGCCATTCACAGATTGTCGGCTTTGCGCAAGGCTGTTCCTGCTCCTGTTTCCGGCCTTGACGCCCTTTTGGCCAATCAGGTTTTTTTCTATGATAACCCGGTCCGTTTTACTGAATCAGTAAACAGTATATGCGATGAGCTTGAAAAGCGCATACAAAACAGGGAAGGCGTATTCCCTGAAAAAACGCAGCGCATCCTGATATCGGGCTGCCCAATGGCTGTTCCAAACTGGAAGCTTCCGTGGATAATTGAAACATCCGGTGGAGTAATTGTTGGTGAGGAATCCTGCGTAGGAGAAAGAGGAACCCGCAATTTGACAGATAATACAGGCAGCACAGTGGAAGAACTCATGGAAGCTGTTATTGACCGCTATTTCAAAGTAGATTGCGCCATTTTTACGCCAAATCCCGATCGTCTTGACCATATAGTTGAAATGGTCGGAGACTATAAGCCAGACGGGGTGATTCTTTATGGTTTACAGTTTTGTCAGCCCTATCTCATGGAATCCATGCCCACGGAAAAGGCCCTTGAAGAAAAAAATATCCCTGTACTTCGTATCGATACGGATTACAGCATGGAAGACATAGGGCAGCTTAAAACAAGGGTGGAAGCGTTTATTGAATTAATAAGGATCGGAGATTAAATAAATTGGACAAAGATTATGAAGGATTTTGGTTCATCTGCAAGGCGCATTAAAGGTTGAATACTCGAAGTATTCGGCCTTTAATGCAACACAGCAGATGGGCTAAAAGACAAATAATATTGTTCAAGTTATTTAATTTGCGATCCTAAAATAGGGGCAGTAAAAACCGGGAGAATTTTTAAAATGCAATATGCAGGTATTGACATTGGTTCGCGAACCATTGAGCTGGTTGTATTGAGCGAGAACGAAATTGTTGCAAACAGGCAAATAAATACCGGTTTTGACCCCATGGCCCAGGCAAAAAAACTGCTTAAAGGGGTGGAGTATGATTTTATCATGGCGACCGGTTATGGCAGACACCTCTTTGAAACGTTGTTTGATTCTTCCACAATTACAGAGATTAAGGCATATGCAGTGGGGGCTGGATACCTGTTCCCGAAAGTTCGAACAATTCTTGACATTGGGGGGCAGGATTCAAAAGCGATTGCTCTTAATGATAATGGAAAAGTTATAAAATTTGAGATGAACGACAAGTGCGCAGCAGGAACAGGGAAATTTCTGGAAATTATGGCTCAAGCTCTGGGCTATAATCTGGATCAGTTTGGAATAGAGGCGCTTAAGGCAACTAAAGATATTCAAATCAGCAGCATGTGTACCGTGTTTGCAGAATCAGAAGTCACGTCTCTGGTGGCAATGGGAGAAAATCGCCAGAATATTGCCTTGGGATTAAACCGCTCTGTGGTTAAACGTGCGGTGGGCATGTTAAAAAAAGTCTCCTTAAAAGAACCGGTCTGTTTTGCAGGCGGGGTCGCGCGAAATCGATGCATATGTGATTTACTGGAACAGGCTGTTGGAACGGATATTCTTGTTTATGAAAATCCGCAGATGGTTGGAGCCCTGGGTGCGGCATTGCTGGCGGCTAACCGCTAAGGGTTCGCACAGATCGAAAATTATTGTGTTGGGTTGATGATTTTAAGATTTTTAAAATAAGCAATGTTTACTGCTCTTTAAAAAAAACGCCAAACAGTATCTGGATATGGAATCTAGAGCAATGACGGGAAATATTCCGGCATGAGTTTTTCCATCTTTTGCAATCTGCTATAACAAATTTTTTACTTATAATGTCCCCCATTTCCTATCCCGATGTTAAAGATCAATATCTCTTTTCCCTCTACCAGGCGTTTTTGCGGCGTGCATAATAATATGTGCGAGATATTTGTGGGGGAGTAGGGGCGATCCTTGTGATCGCCCTGCATGTTCATCAAAACAGTTTTTAAACCGTTAAAAGAAGAAAAGCATTGACATAAAATTAATATCCTTATATTTTTTTGCAAATTGAAGATTGCAACATGATATTGCAGAAAAAGGTGCCTCCTTGATAAAAAGAACCCTTTCCGATTATGCACAATATATATTCACAAAATACCCTATTATTACCGTAACCGGTCCCCGTCAATCTGGCAAAACAACCCTTGCCATGCAGGCCTTTCCGAACAAACCCTATGCTAACCTTGAAAATCCGGTTGTACGGCAATTTGCAATTGAAGATCCAATCGGTTTTTTGAACCAGTATCCTCAAGGAGCCGTGCTGGATGAGATTCAGCGCGCGCCCGAACTCTTGTCGTATCTGCAGGTAATAGTGGATGAAAAAAAGGAAAACAGCCTTTTTATCCTTACCGGCAGCAGACAGTTTGAATTAATGGAGAAGGTATCTCAATCTCTGGCAGGCCGGACAGCATTATTAAAGCTTCTACCGTTTACTATTAAAGAGCTTGAAACATATAAAGTTAAATCCCTGGATGAAATAATATTCAAAGGCTTTTACCCCAGGATATATGATCAGGATATCCCACCTCGCCAGGCCTATGGAGATTATTTTGAGACTTATATTGAGAGGGATCTGCGGCGGCTTGTAAATATAAAAAATCTGAGTCTGTTCCAGAGATTTGTGACCCTGTGTGCCGGCAGAACCGGGCAACTGCTCAACCTGAGCAACCTTGCCGATGATACCGGAATCAGCCACAGCACAGCCCGTGAATGGATTACTGTTTTGCAGGCGAGTTATATTGTCTATTTACTGCCCCCGTTTTACCGTAATATTAAAAAGCGGCTTGTAAAATCACCAAAACTTTATTTTTATGATGTGGGCCTTGCCTGCTGGCTCTGCGGAATTGAAAACATTACTCATGTCAAAAATCATCCATTAAGGGGGCATCTGTTTGAAAATATGGCGGTTATTGAGGCGTTGAAATACCGTTACAACCTGGGCAAAAGAGATAATCTTAATTTTTTCCGCGACAGCTCAGGCAATGAAATCGATCTTGTTTATACTATCTCCCATAATCTACTGCCCATTGAAATCAAATCCGGCCAGACCATTACTTCCGATTATTTTAAGGGACTAAAAAAGTTTAAAAAATTTTTCCCTGACCTGCCATACGGCCAATTAATAATTTATGCCGGATACACAACCCAGAACAGAACTGATGTCAAAGTTATTACTGTTAACCGGTTTTCAGAACTGTTGGAAACCATTGATCCGTAATATGATAAGAAAACACGAACGAACCTGTCGGCCTTTAGGCGCGGATTCTTTTATCGAAAAAATGGAACGTTTTTTGGACCGAAAACTTAAACTTAAAAAACCTGGACACAAAAAGCCCAAAAAGAAAGATAAGTAAGGTGTCCCGGGAATTACCATAAATGGATGAATCCAATAAAAATCATGGGATAAAGAATTGGCCTAAATCAGAGCGGCCAAGAGAACTATTGTTGGAGCAGGGGCCTGAATATGTATCTGACGCCGGATTGGTGGCAATATTGCTCCGTACCGGGGTAAAGGGACAAGATGCAGTTGCCTTGGGTCGAGAGCTGATCAAACAATTCAGCGGTCTCAGGGGGCTCCTCAGTGCCGGGAAAAAGGATCTGGAAAACATTAAGGGGCTGGGACCCGCCAAGATTGCCCAATTGCTTGCCGCCACCGAAATTGCCAAACGTCAGTTAAAAGAAGAGGTGGTAGGTAAAAAAGTCATAAACGGGCCGGAAGATGTTATTGAATATCTCTCTTTGTCCATGGCCAATCTTAAGGAGGAGGTATTTAAGGTTATTTATCTCGATAGCACCCATGTTGTGCTGGCTGCCGAAGTTTTATTCAAGGGGACGGTTGACCAGTCGGCTGTCTATCCACGAGAAATTATCAAAAGGGCATTTGAGCTAAATGCCACCGCCCTCATCTTTGTTCACAATCATCCCTCGGGCAGTTTAAAGCCCAGCCCGCACGATCTTCCCCTTAACCGGAAGCTGGTCAAGGCATGCCTTGCCGTGGATCTTACACCCATGGACCACTTCATAATCAGCCCCGAAGGATATATGTCCTTTAAAAATGAGGGCATATTTACAGACAACGTAATAATATAGTTTGTCATCAAATAATATGATGATAACCTGTCATTTATAAAAAAAAAGGGTTGCAGGGTGGAAGTATCCGACCCCAAAGCGCCGCCAAAATTAACCGCTTGATAGCTACTATACCATAAGGCAAGAGATTTTTTTATTATGAAAACTGAGGGATTTAAAGAACTGGAAGCAACGCTTTGGCGGTCTGCGGATAATTTACGGGCCAATTCCGATTTAAAATCAACAGAGTATTCAACTCCGGTGTTGGGGCTTATCTTTCTGAAGTTTGCCGACAACAAGTACAGTCAATATGAAAAAGAGATCCATAAAAAATATATAAAGCTCAAAGGCACACGCCGGGAAAAACCGATTAATGAGGTTGCCATTGAAAAATGCGGGCTCTACCTGCCGGACCATGCGCGCTATGATTATTTGCTGAACCTTCCGTGTCCTTCCGGTAAGCCTGCATGAATTTAAAAAATATACAGTAAGGTACTCCCCATTGTCAAGACAAAAAACAAGGTTTTTTAAGGTGCGCTTTTGAGCTATAAATAATCCTGAAAATTAAAAAAATAATAGTAAATAAAAAAAATATGTTTCTGTTTATCATAAAAATGTTCATAAACAACTTAACTAATTGATTTAATAAATAATAATACCATTCTAAAATGTTCATAACTTATTGATAAAATGTTTATAACTTTTTTGTATCTCATTAACATACTGTTAAAATTCAATATTAATATGTTTATAACTTATGCCGCACGTTGAATAGGGCATTCACCAAAATATATTATTTTTACAACCTCACATTGATCACCATTGCTGATAAATCTTGCCTGTTACTTCCTTTAATTTGTCCGATCTTAACTATCAATTTCGTAATCATCCGGCAAATTCAAAAAATCTTTTTTCGCCAATTGACTCTCAATTAAATAACCAATTTGACCATTCCTCTTGAGCTGTGAAATCATCCACTGTGGTAATCTAATTGTCACAAGCTCTCGTTTCAAATGGTCTGGTTTCTTTTTTCGACCAGCCCCTGCACGTTTTCCTCCTCTCATTTTTTTACCTCCAAAACATATAGTATGTTGAATTAAGTGCAACGCTATTCAAAAAATCATCCTAAAAATACGCTATATATTTGATTAGCGTTATGCAATATTCAAACAAACTCTACTACCAACTGATTATGTGTTGGATAGTACGCTTTTATCTTGTTTGCAGCAGGAAACATTTTTTATAATATCAATACGACTTAATGGTATTCTAATTAATTATACAAAGTGGTTCTGAAATTACCCTGGAAAAGTTTTAAAATATATCTCTGCCGGGGTCTGGTAATCCAAAGATTGATGGAGTCGTTCATTATTGTAAAAGCCAAAATATTCTCCAATGTTTTGAATAGCCTCCCTGACGGTCTCATAATTGTGAAGATAAACACGTTCATATTTCACGGTACGCCAAAGGCGCTCTACGAAAATGTTATCCAGAGCACGGCCCCGGCCGTCCATGCTGATCTTCACATCGGCTTTTTTTAAAACGCCGGTAAAGGCATCACTGGTAAACTGACTGCCTTGATCCGTGTTAAAAATCTTAGGTTTTGCAATTTTTAAGGCACCCTGTAAGGCTTTTATACAAAAATCCTTATCCAATGTGGTTGAAAATTCGTAGCTCAGGACATACCGACTAAACCAGTCTATCACTGCTACAAGATAGATAAAACCTGAATTCAAACGGATATAGGTAATATCCGTTGACCACACCTGGTCAACTTGCTCAATGGAAACGCCTCGCAGCAAGTATGGATAAATTTTATGCTCTTTTGATGCTTTGCTCAAATTTGGTTTTGGATATATAGCTTCAAGTCCCATAAGCCGCATCAAACGTCTTATTCGTTTAGGATTAACAGTGTGCCCTTGTCGCTTTAATACGGCCGTCATTTTTTCAACACCGTAGAACGGATATCGGGTATATTCTTCGTCTATCAATCGCATGAGAGCCAGGTTATAGCTCTCATCTTTGCAGGATTGATAGTAATAGGTTGATCTGTTTATTCCCAAAAGATCACACTGGCGCATTACCGGTATCAAAGAATGATTCGGCTCAATGTATTGACGCTTTATATCAATTGAGAAGGTTAGATTTTTTTTTTAGCCAGTCCAATTCGACCTTTAATTGGCCGATTTGTTGGTAAAGCTCCGCCTGGAATTCTTCAGCGTCTTTTTCTTTTTTTTGACGCTTTTTTGAAAATATATCGGGCAATTCTTCTAATAGACGCTTTCGCCATTGATTTATTTGATTTGAATGAACTCCATATTCACTAGATAGTTGAGAAATCGTCTTTTCCTTTTTAACCGTTTCAAGCGCTACTTTAGCTTTGAATGATGCACTGTAATTTTTTCGAATTTTACCCATTAATGAGCCTCCTTTTTGTTGATCAGGATATACTCATTTTACACCTTAAACAACTGTCCAGTTTTTGGGGAGTATTATACTTTTTAATCATATTAATGCATGTATTATAGAATTTTATAAAGTTTATAATTATAAAGGATTTGAACTGCCTGCGATTGAAATTGATCGGGAAGATGCCCTTTTTTCAATACAATCTCTTATTACTTCAGCCCGCATGACCCCATACCCTGTATATCTTATCATAGATGAATATGATAATTTTGCGAAGTTATTTTTGAGCGAGTCCTTACCCTGAGATTTGAATAGGATGCGATTTTTGATTTCCTTTTGCAGAAAAAATGTTAAAAGAGAACCTGGAAAAAAGATTTTATTCATTTCGGGGCGTAAATGGTGTCTACTTTTGAAACGAACCCTCTGAAAGCGATATATTTTATTAGGTCCATTACTATAATTGTCCTGTCGGCGTTTCTTTTTTCCACGACAGGGATACATGTTCTTCATCCTTTTTTACATCATCACAGTAAAGAGTCTTTACAGTGCAACGCGCCTGCTGCTTCCAAACAATCCCCGCCTTTTATTCATAATAAGCAGATCGAATACCAGGCCAATCAAAATTGCCCTATATGTTCTTTTTTAAAACATTTTTACATTTACAAAATAAAGCGCTGTACATTCGGGCCATTATTGGCATTGTTGCCGATATTCAGATTTCTGTTTAAATCTGATATTTTAAAACGGATTGATTATTTACTTATCCCGCCCCGTTCGCCTCCTTGTTTATTCCAGAAATAAAAAGCTGATTTAAAATATTTTACGAACTGTGCAACTTATCGTTATGCAATTCGCATAAGAGGGCTGTGCCTCATCCGGATGCGTGGTAATCAGTGATATTACTGAAACATGTTCGCCCTTAGGGCTCGCGCAAAAATAATTTTACATTTTAAGCGTCGATGCATCCTGCCTGGCTGCGTTACGAAAGCGTAGAAATATCTTGATATTCATACACTTTCGCGCCTTGCCAGCCAGGCGCCTTAACACTTAAAATTGCTAACTTATTTTTGTGCGAACCCTTAGCCATTAATAGATATTATATGCGGAATAAATAAGGAGATGCGGAATTATGAATTTTTTATACACAACAGGATTATTTTTTTTGCTTATTTGGACTTTTTCCTTTGTCCTGATCGGTGAGACTTTGACTTATGCAGGGGCTATAACCCTTGATACTATTGTGGTAACTGCTGCTAAAAATGATACGGATGAAAAAAATATAGAAGCTGAAACGCTTAAGACACACAAGATTGTTGATCTTGCCGAAATTCTTTCAAATGAAATGATAGAAGCGACAATGATTCGTAAAAGCGGATATGGAAATGAGGTTTCCTTGAGGGGATTTGGGAAATCCGATTTAAGAGTACTGGTGGATAACGGGATTATTGAAGGCGCTTGCGGCAGCAGAAAAGATCCATCCCTGTCACATATCAATATGTTGACTGTTGATAAAATAGAAGTCAGAGAGGGAGCGTTTGATGTTACTAAAGCAGGAGCCCTTGGCGGAAGCATTAATGTTATCACAAGAAAAACAGAAAAAGAGTTTTTGGGTGAAATCCTTACAAAAGCCGGCAGCTATGATTTTTTAAGCAGCGGATTTTACACAACCGGCGGCAACGAAAAAATTCAAGGGTTAATCGGCTATAATTATTCGGAATCAGATCAGTATGAAGACGGAGATGGAAATAAGCTTTACAAATTTGCTCCGGCAGGCCGCCCTTATAATTCCAAAGGGAAAAATATGCAGGCCTTTGAAAAAAATGACGTATGGGGCAAGCTGCAATTTACTCCAGCAGAAAATCAAACTATTCTTTTTTCGTATGCCTATGGAGAAGCCGATGATATTATGACACCAAGAGCCGGAATGGATATTGATTCCGAAAAAACTTATATGGGCAGGGCTGATTATTTCATAACCGGTCCGGGAAATTTTTCAGACGAATTGACGCTTTCTCTTTATCAAAACAGGGTAGAGCATGAACCTTTTGACAAGTATCGTGAACTTGCAGGCAATCCTCCCTTTCATCGGCATAATGAAGTAAAATCGACTATCACCGGATTAAAAATAGAGAATAAAAAGTCTGCCGGATTTGCCCGGTTTACTTATGGCATAGATGCTTACAAACACAATTGGAAAGGGAATATGTACAGGGATGATACCGGCGCAAATATGGATGATGAGCTTATTCCGAATGTTAACACCTATGATTTAGGCTTGTATATTAAGGCGGATAAAAATTATGACACCTTATCGCTGAGCGCAGGTTTTCGTTACGACCATTTTGAATCAAAAGCTGATGAGGATCTCAAGCAAAGCATTGCCGTAACATCCACCAATAGGAATAATGATGATCTATTCAGCGGATATCTGTCCGCTGAATATTATTTAGCGGATAATGCGCTTATTTTTGCAGGGATCGGCCAAAGTATCCGCACTCCCACAGCGGTTGAACGTTATTTTCAGTCCCCCAGCCCTTTTTTTCACGGAAATCCGGATTTGGATGCCACAAAGAATAGAGAGTTTGACCTCGGTTTCCAGCTATCAGGCCGGAAATTCAGTTTTAAAACAAAGGCATTTTACAGTGATCTGAAGGACTATATTTATCAACAGGGAAAGCAGACTTATGATTCGCATCAAACCTGGACAAATATTGATGCCCATATCTATGGCGCTGACGTTAAAATAATTGTAGATATTATATCAGATTTTTCCATAGAGACCGCTGCGGCATGGCAAAGGGGCAGAAAAGACTCCACTCCTGAGTATAATACTGATAATGATCTGGCCGAAGTTCCGCCGCTTAAAACCAAACTTGCATTGCACTATGATACTCCGGCACTTTTTGGAACATTAGAATGGATTCACTCGGAAAACGCTGACAATGTTGATACCGATGCCGGCGAAAAGGCTTTATCCGGCTGGGACTTGGTTAATTTCAGAGCAGGCTGGAATTACAAAATGTTTACACTGAATGTTGGTGTTGAAAATATTTTTGACAAACATTATGCTGTGGCAAATTCATATGAATGGGATGTTGTTTCCGGTTCAGGCGCTAATCCTGCGATTATATATGAGCCGGGAAGGTTTTTTTATGCTTCTCTTTCTTTTCAATTTTAAGTAGAGGGGCAAAGCAAACCAAAATATTTTCGTATGTATTAAAATCAAATCTTCGAGAATTTTCTGAGATAATGCCGTTTTTTTTGGCCATTTTACTGATCCTGTTTCATACTTTTTCCGCTTATTTTGGGCCTGGAATAGGAAAAATTATTATTGTCATTTCTCTTCTGTCATGGTCAGGTACGGCCATGGTAGTCAAGGCGCGCGTGCTTCAGGTACGCGAAGCCGCCTTTGTTGTGCGCGCAAAAAGCCTGGGCGCCGGCAATTTTTCCCGATCCGGTTGTTTGAACAAGTTTACCGGTAAAAACAAAAAACCCGAAATTGATAAGGAGTAAGTTATCTTTTTATTAGCCATGACCTGAATCTGGTCAGACTGTTCTGTGAAAAGATATACGAACTGAATAGAGAATAATTAAATCAGTTGGGCACCCTACCGTTAAAGGATTTGGCATAGTTTGTGTACCTATAAAATGTCCCCATTACTTACCCTTGACATTGGGGTGGAAGTATGGCAAAATAAATAAAAAATGGGGGATATTATGCTAATTCAAACAAAAGTACAGATTGACGCCAAAAATTATGATTTTATCAAGAAGATTTATAAGGACTTTTGTTACAAAAGCCTTAGTGAGTACATGCGAGAAGCTATCAACGCCAAAGTGAAAGAAGACCGCAAAAGGCTTCGGGAAATTAAGAGGATGGAAGCTATGGAGATGATCGGCAGGGCACAATATGATAACCTTTTTGAATCAATAGAAGGGGAAGATTTTGAAAACCGGTGAAATCTATTGGGTAGGTCTTGATCCGGCTATTGGTGATGAAATCAAAAAAAAACGACCGGTACTCGTCTTGAACGGTGGACATGACAAGCATCTCAGGCTTGCAATTATTTTACCTGTTACTGCCTGGAACCCGTATTGGAAGGAAAATCCTTTTTTCGTTTCTCTAGAACCTGATGCAAATAATGGTCTCCAGAAAAAATCAGCAGTTGACTGTTTTCAAATCAGAGCCATCAGCCACAGAAGATTTGCGGAAAAAATCGGAAACATCTCAAACGATGAAATCCGCCTTATAAAGAAGGCAATCGCACTAATTCTTGACATTGATCCGGAGCATTGTGAGTTGGATGATTAGGAATGGTGGTCATAATAACCAGTTCGAGTATGAACTCAAGTATTTCCTATAAAAGAGCAAATATTTGGTTGGCAACTTTTCTTTTTATTTTTAAATTTTCTAAATATCAAAGGATAGCTGCTAACCACAATATTGCTATAAATTTAGAGGCTCCTGACCTGAAAAGGAACTATCAAAAAGGAACATATAAGCCTAAGGTGCGAGATTTCCTTATTAATGCAGTTGATTCCGCAAATGCGCTACGCCTTGCATTGCTAAAATCCTTTCTTGCTGTAGCTATAACTCTTTGTGCTGCGTTATTAATTGCATTTTGGCAAGGCAGTGTAAATGCATCCTTGCCACTATCTTGGAAAAGCGTCATTAAGGCGCAAAGTTTGAGAAGGGTTTGAGAGGCAATCGTCTTTTTTTATTAACCTGTAAAAAATATCCGGTTTAGATTTAAGATTTTATATATTATAATGATGGAAAGAGACCTTAAAAAGGGGCCGGCAATGAAATATCCATACGGAATAGCTGATTTTAGAAGTATTATCAGGGAAAAATATTTTTATTGTGACAGAACAGACAAAATTCCCCTGCTTGAAAATACAAAATCTCAGCTCTTTATCCGTCCCAGACGCTTTGGCAAGAGTCTTGTACTTTCCATGCTGGAAAATTACTATGATGTGGCAAAAAAAGATGAATTTGAAGAAATATTTGGTGGATTGAAGATCGGAAAAAATCCCACTGATCTGCGTAATTCATACTTTATTTTGAAGCTTGATTTTTCATGTGTTGATCCCACCGGCAGTGCTGAAGATGTAAAAAAGGCTCTTTTTAATCATATTAATGCATGTATTATCGAATTTTATAAAGTTTATAATTATAAAGGATTTGAACTGCCTGCGATTGAGATTGATCGGGAAGATGCCCTTTTTTCAATGAAATCTCTTATTACTTCAGCCCGCATGACCCCATACCCTGTATATCTTCTCATAGATGAATATGATAATTTTGCAAATACAGTTATGATGGGGGTCCAAAGCTCTGAAGGCAGATATAAGGCTCTTGTGCATGAGGAGGGCCCCCTTAGAACTTTTTTTAAAGCAGTAAAAGCCTCAACTTCAAGCTCTATGTTTGATCGTGTATTTATTACAGGGGTTTCGCCTGTTGTGATGAGCGATATTACAAGCGGATATAATATTGCCGAAAATATCTATTTTGAGCCGGAGTTTAATGATCTGTGCGGATTTAAGCAGAATGAAATTGAAGATGTTCTGAAAAAAATTGTTGATGAATGTGGTTTTGAAAAAGAAAAAATCAAGGAAGCTGTAAGTTTAATGCAGACTTATTATAATGGTTATATTTTTTCCCATACAGCAGATGAACAAATTTATAATCCAACTCTTTGCTTATATTTTTTTAAACAATTTGAAAAATCATGCAACTATCCAAGGGAGATGCTGGATGATAATCTTGCGGTAGATGAGGCAAAGCTTAAATACATTGCTCAAATTCCAAAGGGAAGTGATCTGTTGATGAGCCTGATGGAAAAAGAACAGCAGGTTGTTGCAGCAAAAATCAGTAAACGATTTGGCATAGAGGAGATGCTGACGGATAAATCCCGCGACAATACATTTCTGGTCTCTTTTCTCTATTATTTCGGGGTATTGACCATTGCAGGTGATACAGAAGACTTGCAGGTAATCTTAAAAGTTCCCAATCTCGTTATGCAAAGTCTTTATGTGGAACGGGTTCAAAAGATGCTTTTGCCGGAGCCTGATGACAGGGATAATGGAAAGCTTGCCGCGGAAAAGGTCTATCAAAAAGGGGATATGGCTCCTTTGTGCAGATTTATGGAAGAAAGATATTTCAAGGTTTTTCATAACAGGGATTATAGGTGGGCCAATGAACTGACTGTAAAAACCGCTTTTCTGACTCTTCTTTATAATGATATTATTTATATCATGGATTCTGAAAAAGAGATTGACCGCCGCTATGCAGATCTCACCATGATTATCAGACCTGACAAGAGGTATGGTAAAATATTTGATGTTTTGATTGAATTTAAATTTATAAAGCTCAAAGATGCAGGAATAAGTGCTGAACAGGCAAAAAAGTTGTCTGAAGATGAGCTTTGCAGCCTCTCTGAGATTGTAAAGCAGATGAAAGATGGCAAAAAACAGGTAAAAGAGTACGGTAAAAAGCTTGAGCAAAGGCATGGGAACTTGCGGCTGCAAAAATTTGTAGTGGCGGCACTGGGGTTTGAGAGGGTATGTTTCAAAAAAATATAAGGTATAGATTGTCATATAAATAATTTCACTGCGTTATCGATCATATTATTGTATTACGAAACAATATCGATGGAGACTTTGACATGCAAACTGTAACCGTATCACCAAAATATTAAGTCGTTATACCAAAAGTAGTCCGGGAGGCATTTGGCTGACAGTATTATTCTTGCAACAGCAAAAAAAATCGAGGCTATCATCTGGACCCAAGATTCAGATTTTAAGAATATAGACGATGTGAAGTATTTCCCCAAGAAATAAATAAATGGCCAACCAGTCACCCGACCGCCGACAGCGGTGCGTTTTTTTGAAACGCTATTGCCCTGATGGAATAACATCAAGGGCATCATGAATATGTTGGCAGAATATCTCTATAATACTGTTGTTAAGGCCTAATCCATCCTGCTCCAGTGATACGGAAATATTTTTTGCTTCAAATGCTATTTTCCATGAATTTTCGTTGCCGGCCATGTCTTCCATAAAATGGACTCCGGCCACAAGCATCAAAGGCACGAGCCGCACATGCTTATATCCCGCCCGGCTGACTGCTATGACAACTTCTTCCATTGAGGCGTGTCCTTCCTCCACAACTCCGACATAGGCATTCGATTTGCCGGACTCGCGCAGCATATTCAAAAGGGCGGCATAGGCTGCCCAGGCTGAATGATCAGTGCCGTGACCGATAAATACGACTGCATCCTCTTTTACGGAAGGAATTAAATAATCGAGCGCTGCCAAGACCTTTTTGTAGTCTATGGGCGAGTAGAGCAGGGGCAGGCCTATTGATGTTCTTATCTCGCATTCTTTGGCCTCATCCACCAGGCGGTAAAATTCATGTCCGCACATCAGGTGCATGGATTGAACCGCAGCCCAGGCGAAGCCCCGGGACTTTAATTCAGACAGAACCTGATGGGGATGTTTTAACTCGGTATTATTTTTTTTCTTTATCCGGTCTTTAACCATTCTGGACGAATAAGACCATAATACTTCATGGCCTGGAAATCTTTTTTTTACAATATCGTCGATAAAAGAATATGTTTCAATGGCTTTGGAGGTGGTGCCGAAAGCTGCCAGGAGAATGGGTGTTTTTCCTGCTGTTCTATTCATAATAGTGTCTCCTAACTTCAACCCCGTGCATTGAAGTGATTGCTTCTGCGACTTCCAGAAAATTTTGTTCCTCGATCTCTTTTTGATCAAGCATCACAACCTGCTGGGGATGATTTTTTATATAATCGGATAATTTTTCAGCCGTTACTACAATGGTTCCAAGAGTTTGAACATCTTCGCCGGCCAGGGCGGTACCGGATGGGAATATCGCCTGAGTTGCCGTAGTTACAAGAATCGCCAAAAGGAATGAATAAAGGATATGCTTTTTTCTTGTTCCCCATGCAAAAATTCCAAGGCTGAAAAAAATGCCCGGAAAAAGGCTTTTTAATCACATTAAATCAGTAGTGTCCGGTTAAGTTTTTGCATATAGCATTTGCTCTTTGATAATCAGATTATTAGACCATACGTTTTTTTCGTCAGTACGTAATTCGTTCTGGATGGTATTTCTAAGCTGACGAATCCTCTTTATTGATACAGGTTCATTAAACTGTTCATGGCAGTATATGGCCATAAGCAGGTAGGTTATTAACCCCGCAAGGATTTGAACCATCAGGCCATATCTACTGTGAGCAATCAAGTGGTACACTTTTAAATGTTTCTTCCACCATTTGAAAAAAGTTTCGATATCCCATCTAAGCTTATAAACGGTTGCAACCTGCTCGGCTGTAAGATCATAACGATCAGTTGCCACAAAATATTTGACACCGGCAATTTTATAACCAACCAGTCGAACCGGCTTTCTGGTCTGGTTTACCCCAGGAGTGCCAAGAAGAACCACAGCATCATAAAAAATATAGCTGTCGGGATCAACAGGCTGCTCTTTGATAATAGTTCTTGTTGTTTTCGCTTTGATGCGGCAAACAAAATGTTTTTTTTCATCCTGAAGAAGATCAAAATCCTTATGTGATTGATACCCCCGATCCATGATTCCTGTTTGGCCTTTTGTAAGGATAGACCTGACAAAGGGGCGTTCAGCGCCATTTCCATTTGTCAGATGAATTTTTATAGGAATCTTGCGATTGACATCAAAGCCGAAATGGCCTTTTGCTTTTTTAGCGCCTTTTCTGTAATCAGCCCAGTACATGGACAGAACTGCATCAATTAAAGATCCATCAATGGAAACGAGTTCACCGAGATCTGAATAATTTGATGGTAAAGCATTTTGTGCCTGGCTGCAAAGAGCTTGAAAAACATATTCAAGCTGTTCAAGCCCTCGAGAATTGATAATTTCGGAAAAACTGCTACGACTGATCCCTCCATCTGGAGCGACACATTCTTTGGCAAAATCGTCTTCTTTAAGGTGTTGAATAAGATCACGAGCTGATTCATGTTCTTGTAGATGGAAAAATATCAGTGCGTGAAGCTGATCTTCAAAAGTCATTTTCAATGGCCTGTGACCTCGGGATTTAAGCTGTGGCGTGTCAGGAAAAATCTTTTGCAAAGGTTTGAGAAATCGAGCATGAGATTGGGGATTAAAATTCTTTTTTGGGATATTGAATATGTCCATTTTTGTCTTAACTCCTTGTTATAATTATATTTTATAACAAAACGATAAAAAATTTTTATTTGGTTTGTCAAGTAAAAAATGAACATTTTTCTAATTTTTTTATCCCATATAACATGCAAAAACCTAACCGGACACTACTGACATTAAATAAAAATACTCCTTTATTTTATTTTATAAAAGGCGCCGTTTATAATAGCATTAAGGGCTGTTTTCAGCACAAGCGGCATTGCAGCATTTCCGACAAAATCTTTATCCTCCTCGATATTCCGGCCGGCTATCTCAAAAGATATATTTTCTGCCCAGAGTTTATATGCACTCAGGTCCGACAACAGCCCTTTTTCATAATCATCGCTGATAACAAGCGCGGCCTTAAGAAAACCGGAATATTTCCGGTCAAGCAGAATTTTTTCAACCTCAGTACTCAGGTCGTTTTTTTTCATGTTGCAGTCACATTCGATTTCCGTGACTAAACCGAATATGTTTATTTTACGATCCTTGAGCCGCTGAAAAATGTTGCGGGAAGCAACAATGCCGTTCTGCTTATATATTGCTTCTTTCACTCCTTCATAAGCGCTTTTGGCGATCAGTTCCCCCATTTTTGTATGGCCTCCGGTGTTATCGATCAGAGTTCCTGCGCCCTGTACCACAATAATATTATCGGTTCCTGTTCCGGTTGCCCTGTATTCCTTGGCATTATAGCTGCTCCTGATATCAAGATCGAGCAGCGCGGCTGTTTTTGCTTCGGTGGCGGATATAATGGCCCTTGTCATGGCTCTGTCTGTCAGTTTCATGTTGGTTAAAATTGTTATATTGATAGTGCCGGGTTCATAATAATTTCCATTACTTTTCGACATGCGCACGGCATTTGACATAACTCCGGCAGTAACCAGGGCATAAACCTTCATTTCTTTAAAATTTTCCATTTTTACTGCAAGGTTATCCATATCCGCGCCTGTGAAAAGAAAACTTGCGGTGGCCTCGTTTTTTTCGATCACCTTGTAAATACGGGATCTCAAGGATGCAAGGCCGCATTGATGGCCTATTCCCCAGCACGGTGGAGGTGAATAATGGTTGCCTACCGAAGTTATCCCTGTCCGTGCACCCTCCAGGGTCGATACAACCTTCATCGGTCTCTTAAAATCTACGATAAGGGTCTTGTTGGGAAAATCATAAATATTGCTGTATGCAATTCCTGCTTTTTTTATATATTCCAAATCTATTTCAATGCTTCTATTCTCTGTAATTCTTTCAGGTTTTATCCGGTTTTTGCTCTCTGCATATTCATCTCTATAAATGCGGGCGGAGAGCCAGGAGACAAAATATCCGGTGTTGGTCGAGGCCCGGCAGGTAAGAGCGCATGGGAAGTTATATATTCGTTTGTTTTTGACCGCATCCACATCCTTCCAGCCTGGCAGTCTGAAAAATTTATCAGCCGCTCCCTTATCGCCTCCGCAGCCATAGATAACCTGGGGATTAAACGCGATCCATTCTTCTTTTGTAACAGGCACGATATTCCCTTTTTTGCCCAGAACAGGCGTAATTCCGCCGGCCGCTCTGATTATTTCATTTTGAAAGGAATCATCTCCCGGGGTCATTATTGATTTACGCCCCATCAGCCGCATGACTCTTTTTCTTTCAGAAAGAGGTATCCGGGCAACTTTTCCGGCTATCATTTTCAGTTCGTCTCTGTTCTTTTTTACGATAGCGGCGGCTTCATGTTCCTTATCGAATATCCTGCCCAGAAGCATGATATTGTCATAGCTGTCATTAATGGAATCTGTTTCCAGGTCTATAAGAATCTGTTTCCCATTACTGAAACGCTTTATTACATTTTTCTGGATCCGGGCTGCGAAAATAATATCCGGTTGAATATTTTCTATTTTAGCCAGGCTTGGTGAAAAAAAGCCCCCGATGACATCTTTTTTTGCGATTTCCGGGGGCAGCGTACTGTGCCATGTAACACCTTTAAGGACATCAGCCGCGCCTATTTTACAGATTATTTCACTCACCGACGGCACAAGTGAAACAACATTGGAAGGTCTGGCTGTAATTGTGGTTTTATTACCGGCATGATCAGTAAAGGAGAAAGGGTAGGGGAATGCCGCGCTCGCATAAAAAAAGAGTATTATAATGAGAGTTAAGAAAATTTTTCTGTATTTCATTTGATGTCCTTGCGGGATTTTTTTCGATAATCAAAAAGAGGGAGGTGTGATAAAATCGGCACCTCCCTCCTTATAACAATATTAATAATCGTATCTTAAACCGATATAAAAGCTTCTGCCGGGCATCGGATACCCCTGGACATAAGCGTAGTCTTTGTCGAAGAGATTTTCTATCTCTCCTTTTAAGGTAAGTTTGCCGTACTGGGAAAAATCATAGATTTTTTTACTTATTGTAATATTGGCAACAGTAAATCCACCCTTTTCAATTATCGGGTATGATGGCCATGATCCATACACACGATCATCAATATTCTGCTTGCCTGTATATGAAAAATTTAAATTAGCTGATAATCCGTTTAAATCGTTAAAAAGTATACCATATGAGGCTGTAATATCAGATGTATATTTAAGCTCTTTATGAGTTTCTCCGGCAGGAGCGTCGTCAGATTCATATTCATCAAGGTAAGTAATATTACAATATGGTTTTAATTCTAAATTTAAATCAAAGAATGTTCCTAAGTTAAAAGAAAATTCGCCTTCAAATCCCGAAATAGTGGCATCATTTATATTATAAAATGATTTGGTAAAATCAGGATCTCCAGGAATATAAGCTTCCTCAATTTTATCTTTGAAATCAGTATAGAAATAAGTTATAGATAAATTAAAACTGCTATAAGAAAAGTCAAAACCAGCTTCATAGGTTTTGCTTTTTTCAGGATCAAGATCCGGGTTGCCGATATAACTACCATACCAGTAAGTATACTTTCCTGCCATTTCATTGGCAGCAGGCATAACAAAGGCTTCAGCATAATTTGCTCTGATTTTTAAACAATCATTAACCAGATATGCTAATCCAATGCTTGGTGTCCAATTATCATCATTATCATCGTTTTTATCAGTTTGTTTAAACTCAAGATCATATTCATCATATCTTAGCCCACCTGAAATAATTAATTTTTTATCAAACAACTTAAGTTTGGCCAGCATAAAACCGGCAGTATTTTCGTAATTAGACTTAAGAGCTACATTAAAACTATTGGTGTCACTATTTTTATAGTCATAATTTAGCCAATCAACACCTATTGTTGTAGAAAAATTTTCTAAATCTAAAGTAACTTGCCCTTGAGCACCTTCCTGGTCATAATTATTGTTGGAAATAGATGGATAAAGAGGATCTACATATGTATATTTATAATCGTCTTCTCCATTAAAATATCTGGCTTTCCATGAAAAAAGTTCATCTGCAGTTGTGCCATCATAAATAAAATCAATAGATTTATTCACATTATCTGCATAATTATCAGGGTCAGGATTTATAAAATAATATGGAGAACCTGTTTTATCCGCATCAAATGAAGTGTATATCATTCCAATACGGTTGCCGGGCAAAAACTCATATCCGAGATTTAAACTGCAATTTGTTTTTTCATCATAACCGGTATTATCATATTTATCTCCATCGCTAATATCATAATCATCTTTGGTTGTTCTGGTGAAGCTGCCTGAAAAATCAAAATTTTCTATTTTTCCTGAAAAACCGGCGCTTCCCTCTTCATATCCATAACTTCCCAACAATCCTTCAGCAAAAAAAGTGGGTTTATCCTTACCCTGCTTAGTAATAACATTTACAAGGCCGCCCATGGCTGCCGAACCGTATTGAACGGCGGCCGGACCACGTATTATTTCGACTCTTTCGATATTTTTTGTCATAATTTTGGCAGCATTGCCAGTGCCTGCCCTGCGGCCGTTTAGCAATATTAACACATTACCTTTCAGGTCGTTACCGTGAGTTTCAGTTCTGAAACCACGTAAACCAATACTAGTCATATTACCTGGATATTTTCTAATATATACCCCGGCTTTTTCGGACAACAGATCGCCTAAATCTTTTGCTGCGGAAAGTTTAATATCATTTTCATCAATAATAGTTACATTTGTGGTAAGATCCTTTTTCTTTTCCGGAACCCGGCTGGCTGTAACCACCATTTCGTCTAAAGTTGATACCGGCTCTTCATCTTTTGCCTGGGTTAAACCAGGGAGCAGCATAACCATACAAATTAAAAATATAAAATACTTTTTTTTCATTTTTTCCTTTCTCCTTCTTCTGAAAAATTTGTATTTCCGGCCGGGCAAAAAAAAATCCCCAGACCGTTGGTTTACGATCTGGGGATTTCCCTTTTTATCCTGATAGATCTTATTTGCTTTGCCTTTTTTCCACGAAGGCATGCAATACTTACTTATTCAGGCAGGTCTTCTGACTCTCGGATCAACCTACTGACCGCGCCTTCCCATCCAATGATCGGACAGTGGCATTAAACAGCGGTGTTCGTCCCCGATTACAGCGACGGGCTCGTCTCCGAATTTAACGGAGTTCCCTCTTAAGCTCATTATGAGCACCTGAATTTATAAATAAAATAATATAATGTATGGGAAAAAGTCAACAAAAAAGCAGGGAAGAAAGGAAGGTGGCAGAAAGCGCAGAAGAACTGCATAGGTGGTGCCGAAGGCCGGACTTGAACCGGCACGGGCGTAGCCCACTACCCCCTCAAGATAGCGTGTCTACCAAATTCCACCACTTCGGCACAATATAGTATTATGATATCACTCTGTTTTGACAGGTTCAGCCGCAGGAGTCTTACTCTCGGGAACGGGAGTCTGTGCTTTCTCCTCTATGGGCGTTGTTGTGTCGAGTATTATAGATTTTTCGGTTTTGTTACTAACCATATATGCAAGCCCAACCGAGGTAATCATAAAAACAACCGCCACAATTGTTGTTGCTTTGCCCAAAAAGGTTGATGCTCCTGAACTACCGAAAAGTGTCTGGCTGGAACCACCTCCGAAAGCTGCTCCCATGTCTGCGCCTTTACCTGTCTGCAAAAGTACAATCAGTATTAGCGCGATGCATACAATAACATGAACAATGGTTAGTAGAATTCCCATTCTATACTCTTTCCCGGAATACTATAAAAAGTGAACTATTTTACTAAAGGTTTCAGCGTCAAGACTTGCGCCTCCAACAAGAGCGCCGTCTATGTCAGGCATAGACATCAGTGAAGTAATATTGTCCGGTTTGACGCTTCCGCCATATAATATCTTTATAGATTCAGCAAATTTATTTCCTAATTTTTTTTCTATCAAGGAACGTAAAAACAAGTGAACCTCCTGGGCCTGCTCATCGGTTGCGGTCTTTCCTGTTCCGATTGCCCAAACCGGTTCATATGCTATAGTCAAATGTTTAAGATTATCTGTAAACAATCCTTGTAACCCTTTTGTTATCTGTTTGTCAAGTACGGAAAACGTTTCATTTGATTCCCGTTCTTTTTCAGATTCGCCAACACAAAGAATCGGTTCTATTCCGTTTTTTACAGCAGCATTAATTTTTTTATTTACAGATTCATCTGTTTCTTCAAAAAATTGCCTGCGCTCGGAATGGCCGATAATAACATATTTGCATCCTGTAGATACAATCATATGCGGAGAAATTTCACCTGTAAAGGCTCCTTCTTTTTCCCAGAAAAGATTTTGCGCGCCAAGAGAGACCTTGCTTCCTTTGACAATATCCGCAACCTGTGCCAGTGCTATAAAAGCAGGTGCAATCATAACATCAACATCAGTAACATCATCCACACGTGTAACAAGGTGCTTCGCCGTTTCTACCGCCTCGGAACAAGTTTTAAACATCTTCCAGTTTCCGGCGATAAGAGGCCTGCGTATGTTCATTATATGCTCTCCATTAAAAAAAATTGTAAACAGTCAACAGTTCACCATGAACAGTTACAAAAATTTAAAGCTGTGCACCTATCATAGCTGCCAGATCAACCATCCTTGTTGAGTATCCTGTTTCATTATCATACCAGGAAAGAACTTTAACCATATCATCTACAACATAAGTAGTCGGCGCATCAACAATTGAAGATAATGAATTTCCGTTAAAATCTGTTGATACAAGGGGGGCCTCACTATAACCGAGTATACCGGAAAGGGCTCCTTCCGAAGCTTCTTTTAATGCATCATTAACATCTGTTACGGTGACCCCTGTTTTTTCGATACTTGCCACGAGGTCTACGATAGATACATTTGGAGTAGGTACTCGAATGGCAAGTCCGTTGAGTTTGCCGCTCAATTCGGGAAGAACCAGTGCAACCGCTTTGGCGGCGCCTGTGGTGGTTGGAATCATTGAAAGAGCGGCTGCACGGGCTCTGCGAAGATCCTTGTGCGGAAAATCAAGAAGGCGTTGATCCCCGGTGTATGAATGAATGGTTGTCATAAGGCCGCATTTTAAGCCGAATTGTTCAAGCAAGACCTTTGCAACCGGTGCAAGGCAATTAGTAGTGCATGATGCGTTGGAAATAATATTGTGCTCTCCGGGATTATATTGGTTCGAATTCACACCCATGACTATAGTGATATCCGGATCGGGTGCAGGCGCTGATATTATAACTTTACGTGCGCCGGCGGTAAGGTGTTTTGATGCATTGGCACGGTCCCTGAAGAGCCCCGTACATTCGGCAGCAATGTCAACGCCATGGTCATTCCAGGGCAGGTTTGCGGGATCTCTTTCAGATATAACAGCTATTGATCTGCCGTCAACTTCTATTGAATCATCTTTGGCAATGATTTCCATGTCGAGTTTGCCGTGTACGGAATCATAAGCCAGAAGATATGCCATAGTAGCAGAATCGGTAAGGTCATTAATGGCCACTACCTCAATTTCAGGATTTTTAAGCGCCGCCCTGAAAATTACACGACCAATTCTTCCAAAACCGTTAATGCCAATTTTTACGCTCATCATACCTCCTTAGACCAGTTTTATAAGTTTAATTCTTTTAATTTTTGTTCCTTGCTTTTAAAATTCCGCTTGCGAGGGATATACTTCTCTTGCCGAATGCCTCCAAGGTTACCGCAAGCTCCCCAAGCTTTAACCTGTTACGGGAATCTGCTGCCTTTATCAGTATAGGCAGGTTAACACCGGATAAGACTTCCACGCACCCTTCATCAAGAAAGGAATAACTTAAATTAGACGGAGTCCCACCGAACATATCCGTTAATATCAGTACGCCTTCATGCTGATCGACTTTTTTTATGCCATCCTCAATTTTTTTTCTTAGATTATCCGCGTCGTCAGTTAAATTTATGGAAATCGAGATAAGGCCATCTACCTTGGAAGCGATAATCGATTCAGCGGCATCAATCAATGTTTCACCAAAATTACCATGGGTTACAACTACTATTCCTATCATAATATGCTTGTGACAAGGGGTATAGCTTGGTAGAGACGCAAAATTTTGCGTCTCCACCAAGCCCCCTTAAAATTCTTCATCCTCCTCTTTAATTATCTTATATATTTCATCTCTATTCGATGCCTTTAAAAGGTTTTCTTTAAAAAGATCATTTTTGAGAATCCTGGAAATTCTTGCCAGCGCTTTCAAATGTAATCCGGTTGAATCTTCAGGTGTTATCAGGAGAAAAAATATATAGGAAAGTCTGCCGTCAATAGATTCAAAGTCAATACCTTTTTTACTTAAACCAAAACCGACCACCAGATTGTCAAGGCCTTTCATTTTACCATGTGGTATACCTATTCCTCCCCCGATACCGGTGCTTCCAAGCCTTTCCCTTTCCAGGAGGACTCTTATAAGATCGTCCCTGTTAAGATTGGCTATACGGGCTACAGGGGTTACTAGTTCTTCCAGAACCCCTTTTTTATCTTTGGCTTTTAAGTCGGCTAAAATAGCCTTTTTTTTTAATACATCAAGAATTTTCATATTATTTAGCAAAGTGAATCCGAAATCATAAAAAATAACAGTTCACAGTCCTCTTTTTATTTTATTGCGATGCAATCTGTTTTTTCAACCGTGAACGGTTACAAGGAACATTATGCCGAAGGCTGTATAAGAGTGTTTACCGGTTAGGCTGAATCAGTCCATAGCCGCCATCTTTACGTCGGTAAAGAACATTAACTCTATCAGTTTTTGCATTAGTAAAAACAAGAAAGTCGTTGGTCACTATATCCATCTGCATAATAGCTTCTTCCACGCCCATGGGTTTATACTCAATATTACTTACGCTTACTTGCTCTTTAGGCTCAAAAGTACCAGGAGCGGTCTCTTCTACAGGAATTGTTTGAACTTTATCATTACGCACTCCTCTATGGGCCCTTGTTTTTTGTTTATTTTTTTTTATTTGTTTTTGCAGCTTATCAAGGACATTGTCAATGGCAGAATAGATGTCTTCGGTTTCTTCTTTGCCCTTAATGTTTAATCTGTCACCGGAAATATTGATTTCCGCTATTCTTCGAAATTTTCGCATAGAAAGAACCACGGTAGCCATCGCGGGGTTATCAAGAAGTTTATCGAATTTGTCGAGTTTGCCTTGAACATAAGATTTTAGATCTTCTGAATGGTCAAGATTTTTAAACATTACATTTGTCTGCATTTTTACAACCTCCTAAATTGCTTGCGCTTATTGGATGGCAGGATTTTCAAAGCCTCACGATATTTTGCTACGGTTCTTCGTGCGATACTAATATTATGTTTTTCTAAAAGTACAGCGATTTTATCATCACTATACGGTTTTTCAGGGTATTCGGTTTTAATTATTTCCTTAATTTTTTCCCGAACACTAGTGGATGCTACCGATCCTCCTCTGACCTTATTAATAGAACTATTAAAAAAATATTTTAATTCAAATATACCCTGATCCGTATAAACATACTTATTAGTTGTCACTCTGCTGATTGTAGATTCGTGCATTCCTATATCCTGTGCGACATCTCTCAGCACCATCGGCTTAAGATAGGCAGAGCCTTTTTCAAAAAACTCCCGCTGAAAACCTAATATACTTTCCATAACCTTGAAAATTGTTTTTTGCCGCTGATGAATACTGCGTATCAACCATGCCGCGGAACGCATTTTTGTATCAATATATTCTCTTTCCTTGTCTAAAAATTTACTATTCCGTTTCATGGTGTTTTTATAATATGAATTAATGTGAAGTTTGGGCATTCCATCATCATTCAAAACGATCATAAATTCATTTTCGAGTTTATATATATAAATGTCCGGGGTTATATATTTAGGCTCATCATCGGAAAAAAGTCGTCCCGGCCTGGGCTCCAGCCCTTGAATAATATCCACTGCCGAGATAACATCATCTATACTTATCTTTAATGCTTTTGCTATGGCATTATAATTTTTGTTTTCCAAATGGGTTAGATGATGTAGAATTATTTCATTAACAATACTGTTTTCAAGACCTAACTGCTTTACCTGTATTGCCAGAGATTCTTTTAAATCTCTGGCACATACACCGGCAGGATTAAATGACTGAAGAGTAGTTAAAACCTCATTTACTTTTTCAGGGGATGATCCGCTCAAACTTGCTATATCATCAATCGATGCATCAAGATAACCATCGCTTTTTAAGTTACCGATTATAAGGCTTCCTATATGCTCTACTTCCTTTGAAGGGAAAATCATACGAAGCTGCCAAAGCATATGGTCATGTAACGACTCCTTATTCCCAATAAAATTTTCAAAGCTTGGAGTCTCTTTTTTTTCGTTTTCAAAATGGGACTTCCCGGTTGAATTATATTCATTAAGATAATTCTCCCAATCAATATCATCACGCGCTGTTTCTTCTACGTCCACCTCTTTTATTTCACTTGTTTCTTCATTTTTTTCGGTTTCCGGGTCTTTTTCAATAACCTCCTGAAGTTCCTCAAGAGTAGGATTTTCCTCGAGTTCTTGACGAATAGTATCTAAAAGCTCAAGCCTGTTTAACTGCAACAGCTTGATTGCCATTTGCAACTGTGGCGTCATTACAAGTTGCTGAGCTAATTTGAGTTGTTGTCTTAAGTCAAATGCCATTTTACAATCTAAATTCTTCCCCTAAATATATGCGGCGCGCAATTTCACTGGAAGCTATTTGATCAGGGTTACCCGATTCTATTACTTTGCCGTCATTTAGTATGTATGCTTTATCACATGCTTCCAGGGTTTCCCTTACATTATGATCGGAAATCAGGACACCTATACCACGATTTTTTAGATAATTTATAATTTTTTTTATATCTATTACTGCAAGGGGATCAATACCCGCAAAAGGTTCATCCAAAAGAATAAAAGATGGTTTAGTCGCAAGTGCACGAGCGATTTCAAGTCTGCGTCTCTCCCCGCCGGAAAGTTGACTGGCTTTATGGTCTGAAAGGTTAAGTATTCCCAGTTCATCAAGCAAAGTTTCTGCAAGATTTATTTTTTTTGGTTTTGATATTGGATTAATTTCAAGAATAGCCATTATATTCTGTTTAACGGTAAGCTTTCTAAATATTGAAGCCTCCTGGGGAAGATATCCTATCCCTTTACGTGATCTCAGATACATAGGATATTCCGTGATCTCCTCATCGTCAAGAAAGATTTGACCTTCATCAGGCTTTATAATGCCGATAGCCATATAAAAAGTTGTAGTTTTTCCCGCTCCGTTCGGACCAAGAAGCCCTGTAACGGAATTCTCTTTTATCTTTATAGTTATAGAATCGACTACCGTTCTTCCATTATAGGCCTTTATCAAATTTCGTAATAGTAATGTCGGCATATGCCAGCCTAATTTATTCCTTTGTTTCCGGGAGTAAAGACAGCTTCGACACGACTTTTGCTCCCTCCTTCCACAATAACACGCCCTTCGGTTCTGTAAAGAATGATCCTGCTTCCGGAAACAGAATCATTCCCGCTGATTACTTTTGAACCGGCACCTGTTAATATTAGAACTTTATTCTTTATAATATATTCTGCCTGTCGAGTTGTCGCAATCATGTTGTCCATAATTATTTTGACATTTCCAGAAACAATAAGCTTTTTTATAGATTCTGTGTTTGTTTCAGGTTGTTTGTCTTTCTTGTTTTTATCATAAAATATTTCCAGGCTGTCAGATGTAATTGTGGTTGCACCCTGGGTCACTCTTACATTCCCTGAAAATTCTGCAATGCCTCCTTTGCTGTCGGAGACAAGTTTGTCGGATACTATGTGAACTTTATCATTGTTTTCTATGGGCTGAAAATCTATAGCCTCATCAGCGCGTACAAGCGATTCCCCCCAGACAATTAATGCGGCGACAGTAAATAAAAAAATAATATTTTTATTAAAAGGTGATTTTGTCACTTAATACACCCGTCACCATCCCTTCAAGTGAGGCCTTGTTAGTCTTTAAATCATGGGACATGGCATCTGCTTCCAAATCAAAAGAATCTCCTGTAATATGCACATGGGTTTTTGAGAAAATTATACGTCTTTTATTATCATAAAAGATTTTTTTTGTTAAAAGCTTATAATTTTTATTAGTAATAATTACATTGCCGGAAACTTCAATATCATTGGAATCCGTCTGCAGAATACCTCGATCCGCTTTAAGTATTACTTTGTCCCCATCTTTAAAAAAAAAAGTTACGGACACATCCTTTAATTTTACATTCTTATCCTCTTCAAAATAATCTGCCGAAGACGCATTGAGACTCCATTCCTTTATTCCGTTCTTTATTGATTCCTGGTAAACTCTGCCTATTGATATGTTTGCATCATTAGGCACCAGCGCTAAAAGTTTTTCCGGATGCTCTGAAATACTACGGTACCAAAAAAAAATGGCTAAAATTCCACAAAATATAATAACAATGGCAAGAATTAAAATAAATTTTAAATTTACAAGTTTAATATTTTTTGGAAAAACCATTGTATGATAAATTTGTTTAAAATCTTTTGCAAGCAACTTTATACATAGTGATGCAAAGTCTCATCCCAAAGTTCGCCGGCTTTTAATATAGCTTCACATACTTCCCTCACGGCCCCTGCGCCGCCTTTGGCTTCAGTAACAGTATCCGCTATTTGTTTAACCTCTTCAGCCGCGTCCGCAACAGTAATAGGAAGACCGATCAGCTTCATAAGAGGGATATCAGGCAAATCATCACCAATAAATGCAATCTCTTCGACGGACACATCCAGCTTTTCAACAATCATTTTCAGAACAGCCGTCTTGTCGCTTAATGCGTCAAAAATATGTATAATATTTAAATCTTTGCATCTGTGGTGAAGAGCTTCCGAGCTTCTGCCGGTTGCTATACATACATCTATACCGGCCCGCATAAGGAGTCTGATACCGAGACCGTCTTTGACGTTAAAAATTTTAGTTTCGACAAAATCATTATTATATATGATGCTGCCGTCTGTTAAAACACCGTCAACGTCAAGAATAAGAAGTTTTATGCGTTTGAGTTTATCTGCTATTTCGGGTATTATCTTCATTTAGGGTTCTGAATATATTATCGGGTTTAATTTGCAAAAACTTTAACGACAACAAGCATTATCAGGAGCGGACAACGTTGCTTATTGTCTTCAGTCTGGAAAGCAGATCTTGAAGAGTACTGAGTTTTAATGAATTCGGTCCGTCGCAAAGAGCATTGTCGGGATCCGGATGAACCTCCAGGAAAACACCATCAACGCCTGCTGCTACGGCTGATTTTGCCAAGACAGGCGCGAATTCTCTCTGCCCGCCCGAACTTGTTCCCGCCCCTCCAGGTAACTGGATGCTGTGTGTTGCGTCAAATATTACAGGATACCCTGAATCCTGCATAATCTTTATGCCGCGAAAATCAACTACTAAATTATTATATCCGAACATAACGCCACGTTCAGTGATAATAACCCTGTCATTACCGGCTGAGGTCGCCTTCTCAACTATGTTTGTAATATCCCATGGAGCAAGAAATTGTCCTTTTTTTATATTGATTATTTTTTCAGTTTTTGCAACTTCAAGGATCAGGTCCGTCTGCCTGCATAAAAAGGCTGGTATCTGTATGATATCAAGAACGTCTGCCGCTGCTTTAACTTCGTTTATCCTGTGGACATCAGAGAGTATCTTTATGTCGAGTTCCTTTTTAATACTCCCAAGGATTTCAAGCCCTTCATTTATGCCGGGACCTCTGAATGAACTGATAGAGGTGCGGTTTGCCTTATCATATGATGCCTTGAAAACAAAAGGTATATCTAATTTCAGTGTAACCTCTTTGAGAAACAAAGCAATTTCAAAAGCAGTTTCATAATTTTCAATTACGCAGGGCCCTGCAATCAGCAATAAAGGCGCTTTGCGTCCGATTACAATATTATCTTTTTCTATTAAATCAGCCATAATTTATGCAAGTTCCGTAATTTTTTTTCACAATTTATAGTCAGGACTGCGAAAAGTCAAGGGACGAAAAACTTTGTCTTGATTAGACTCTTTCAAGCTGTTACGATTTATTATTTTATAATCATCAAAACATTAAGTGGGGCTATTCAGCATATAGATCTTCAGATTATGAAAACACGATTAATTATAATTATGTTTATTGTTATTGCAGTTTCGGCGGCATTTATAACTACCTTACGCTTGGAGAGCGAAAAACCGTCAATAAAAATAGAATCCATGCCGGACTCTATTGGGGCATCGCAGGAAATTATTTTAAATATTTCTGATATTAAAAGCGGAATTAGAAATATCCGGATAGATCTTGTGCAAAACGGTAAGGAGAGTCCCCTGTATAAAAAGGAGTTTTCCGCTTCCAACCTTACAGGAAGCGGATATGTGCTTGAAGAGTCGGTTAAAGTCATTATAGAGCCTGAACAGGCAGGCCTTACGGATGGTAAAGCCCTTTTGCGGGTTGCTGTTGCTGATTATTCATGGCATGGGTGGTGGCACGGGAACAGGGCGTATCTGGAAAAAACAATAATCATAGATACCAGGCCCCCTGAAATTGAAATCCTCAGCCGCGTTCACAACATAACCCAGGGCGGGGCAGGGCTTGTTATTTATCGGCTATTAGAGCCTTGCATCAAAAGCGGCGTCATGGCCGGAGACAACTTTTTTCCCGGACAGGCAGGATATTCAAAAGATCAAACGGTCTTTATTTCATTCTTTGCTCTTGACTATAAACAAGGTAAAGGTACCAAACTTTTTGTGCAGGCTACGGATAAGGCCGGCAACTGCGCTAAAGCAGGTTTTCCCTATTATATAAAGGCCAGGCGATTCAAACAGGACATTATTAATATTTCCGACAGCTTTCTTGGCTGGAAAATGCCTGAGTTCGAGCCTGATATACCAGTGGCGGACAGATCATCAATGAAGGATAAATTTTTGAATATAAATAATAAATTGCGTAAGGCTAATTTTGAAAAAATAGCTCAGGTTGTGAAAAAAACGGATAAAATTTTATACTGGAAAGGAGCTTTTTTAAGATTGCCGAAATCCGCCACCAGAGCCGGATTTGCAGACCGCCGTTCGTATAAATATAATGGAGAGATTATTGATCATCAGATTCACCTTGGTATTGACCTTGCCTCAGTCGCGCATTCGCCTGTGCCTGCTGCGAATAAAGGCAGGGTGGCTTTTACCGGATCAATAGGTATTTACGGAAAAACAGTGATTATAGATCATGGTTTTTATTTGTTCAGCATGTATTCCCATTTAAGCAGTATCGCGGTGCAAAAGGATCAAATTTTATTAAAAGGCGAGATTTTAGGCCGTACCGGAACTACAGGCCTTGCCGGCGGTGATCATCTTCATTTCAGCATCCTTGTTAATAATGTTTTTGTAAATCCGCTTGAATGGTGGGATAAGGCCTGGATAAAAAATAATATATCTTCAAAGTTAGGGCTCATTCAAAAATAAGGATAACACCTGCATGAAAAAATATACGGTCAATAAAACTTATCAGATGATAAATGATAAAATCAGATCGGGCGAGGCGGTTGTCGTAACGGCCGAGGAGATCATAGATATTGTAAAAAATGATGGACCGGTCGAAGCTGCCAGGAATGTTGACGTGGTAACAACCGGAACATTCGCTCCAATGTGTTCCTCCGGTCTTTTTCTTAATTTCGGACATTCCACCCCTAAAATAAAGGCATCCAAAACATGGCTGAACAATGTTTCCGCCTATGCCGGTATTGCAGCGGTGGATTGCTATATAGGGGCCACGGAGACCTGTGAAGATGATCCTTTAAATAAAGTCCCTCCTGGTGAATTCAATTATGGCGGAGGCCATGTTATTCATGACCTTGTGGCCCAAAAAAAAATTATGTTAAAGGCTGTCGGCTACGGTACGGACTGTTATCCCAACCGGTCAATAGAAAAAAAGATCGATTTGAACAGTATCTCCGATGCTACCCTGTGCAATCCCAGGAACTGTTATCAGAATTATAATTGCGCAATTAATATGACCAAAAAAACAATCTATACATATATGGGAACCCTGAAGCCTTTGGCCGGTAATGCCAACTACTGTTCAGCAGGAGCGTTGAGCCCGCTTCTGAATGACCCTTCTTTTAAAACAATAGGCCTTGGAACAAGGATTTTTCTTGGAGGAGGCACAGGATATGTTACCTGGCACGGCACTCAGCATTCACCGCCCTCTGATAGAACCGAAAAGGGCGTTCCGATAACACCTTCCGGAACATTATGGCTGATGGGTGATTTGAAACAGATGAAACCGGAATGGCTTGTGGGGGTAAGTATCCAGGGATATGGATGTTCAATGTCTGTAGGCGTGGGAATACCTATTCCTATTTTGAATGAAGAGATGGCGGCATTTACATCCGTTGCGGATGAGGATATTTTTACTCATATTGTTGATTACGGGAATGATTATCCCAATGGAATAGATAAAAGTTACGGCAAGGTCAGTTATGCGGAACTTAAAAGCGGACATATTAAGTTCAATGGTAAGCAGATTCCCACAGCCCCGCTTTCCAGTGTTGTCAAAGCCCGTGAGATTGCGAATATTTTAAAAAAATGGATTTCAGGCGGAGATTTTCTGCTTGGTGAGCCGCAATTTACTCTCCCGAGTTAATGGCGTTGGAGCTAGTCTTGAAGAGTTTTTTAGAACAAAAGATAATTTGCTGGAATACAGAGTCGGAAATTTCCACGGTTAATGATATTATTGTCGAGGAACCATTGTCTATTCGTGTGCAGGGCAGTCCTTACGCGATTGTAATGCGTACGCCCGGCGATGAGATTGAACATGCGGCCGGCTTTTGTCTTGCTGAAGGGGTTATTGATACTCTTGATGATTTTATATCCATAGCATTCTGCGATGAAGATGATACAAATGTTGTTGCAGTTACTCTCAACCAAAAAAGAAGAAAACTAATATCACAGATTCTTGAAAGACGCGGCTTTATAAGTCAGACTAGTTGCGGACTTTGCGGCAAGGAGATTGTGGAGGATCTGTATCAGGAAATTCGTCCCATTTCTGAAGATATTGTTATAAACAGGACAAAGGCGCTGAGCTGCCTGGAAGATTTATCTAAACATCAACCCCTGCGCGCCAGGACAAAAGCTTCCCATGCCGCAGCTTTTTACAGCTCTGATCTTGAATTTCTTTCTGCTGCAGAGGATGTTGGACGGCACAATGCACTTGATAAAGCAGTAGGAAAACTTTTTTTGAAAGAGATGCTTGGCAACGCTTCTGTTTTAACCCTCTCTTCCCGCATAAGCTATGAACTGGTACAAAAGGCGGCGCAGGCAAGGATACCGGTAATTTTAGCGATTTCCAGACCAACCTCTCTGGCGGTTCAACTTGCGTTTCAGCTTAATATAACACTTGCATGCCTTGCGCCGGGGAACGGTTTATATATCTTCAATCATGCTAATCGTCTGGTCTAAGGGGACACAGATGCACTTTGCGCGAACCCTTAGCCAGCCGCTTTAACATATCCTCCCGATCCCTCTCATTTATGAATATTTTTCGACGCTCAATTCTACTCATTATGATGTATAGTGGACCCCAAAAATGCGACAATATGTTATGGTGTAATTCTAAACAAAACGGATACAGCGCCTGATGCGCATAATGGGAATCCAGTCCATAGCGCCTAAACCTGATACGAGTGCTCCTCGCAAAGAGCACAAAATATACCCCTACCTGCTGAAGGGAATGAAAATAACGAAACCGGATCAGGTCTGATGTTCGGATATTACCTATATTCGTATGCCTGGCGGTTTTGTTTATCTGACGGCTGTTATGGACTAGCACAGCCGCTATGTACTTTCCTGGGAAGTGTCAACAACGATGGATGACGTTTTCTGCGTAAACGCATTGCAGAGCGCCATCCGACGTTTTGGCAAACCGGATATTTTCAATACCGATCAGGGTTCCCAATACACCGGCAATGACTTTACCGGCGTGTTAAAACAGCATCAAATCCGGATTAGCATGGATGGCAAGGGGCGTTGTATGGATAATATCTTCATAGAGCGTTTATGGCGTTCTGTAAAATATGAAGAAATATAGGCATCCTTCAAATTTAGTTTGCACTTTAGTCGAAAACCCTGGGCTGGTATGTGGCGCCCTTTCAGGGCTAAAATGCTTACTCCATCAAATTCATTATAATCAGTAAATAGTTAATATAATCAAATATCGTTTTCAAAAAGTGTAAACTACTTTTTATGGTTTATGAAGGATACCGAAATATACATCAAGGAATATTCGAATGTCAAAGATCTAATAAATGCATTGAAGCAATATTTTGAATTTTATAATTTTGAACGGCCTCATCAATCGCTGAATAGAAACACTCCCGCAGAGATATATTTTGGTGAATTAGCCATTCAGCGTGCGGCATAAGTTATGAACATATTAATATTAAATTTTAATAGTACGTTAACGATATATGGAAAAGTTATCAACATTTTATCAACAAGTTATGAACATTTTAAGCTGATATTATTATCTATTAAATCAACAAGTTAAATTACTTATGAACATTTTTATGGCGCATATAAACATATTTCATTTTTTTGTTTATTTTTTTGTTGATATCAATAATGGCACACCTTAACAAAACATAAAATCTGTCCTTGACTTTGGGTCCACTTTAACTTTATGCCTTTACTCCTGTCTCATAGTACTTTTGCGCTATGGGATATCTTCGTCCATATCCGAATGCCTTGGATGTGATTTTCAGGCCGGGCGCGGCCTGTTGTCTTTTGTATTCGCTAAGGGTTACCTTTTTAATAATCTTTTCAACTATTTTTCTGTCAAAACCGCTTTTAACAAGTTCATCCGCGCTTTTCAAATCTTCGATATACCCCTTTAGCACGGGATCTATGATTTCATACGGTGGAAGATCGTCTTGATCGGTTTGCGAATCCTTAAGTTCCGCTGAAGGGGCTTTGTCAATAATTCGTGCCGGGATATGCTCTTTATCCCTGTTAATAAATTTCGCAATATCATAAACCATTGTTTTCGGCACATCGGAAATAACTGCCAGACCTCCGTTCATATCACCGTATAGAGTGCAATATCCTAAGCCGCATTCTGATTTATTTCCGGTTGTCAGGAGAATAGAGCCATGCTTGTTGGACAATCCCATCAGGATTGTGCCGCGTATTCTGGCCTGCAGGTTCTGTTCAGTTACATCGGGATTATTCTTGTCGAAATCAGGAGAGATGTATTTTAAAAATTCCTTAAACATCCCGTTTATCGGGATTATTTTCTGTTTTATCCCCAGGTTTGCAGCCAATTCTTCCGTATCTTCATAATTATCTTTTGATGTATACTCCGAAGGCATAAAAATTAGAGATACATTTTGGCGGCCCAGCGCCTTTACCGCGACGTATGCCGTTAAGGCGGAATCAATCCCGCCGCTTAAACCGATAACCGCCTGGCTGAATCCGCATTTGCTTACATAATCTCTTGTTCCGGAGACAAGGGCTTTTAATACAGATTCTTCATCAGAGCTTGAAACCGGATGGATATTATCCCGATACGATTCAGCATCGTTCTGACTGTCAAGATCAAAAACCACAAGATCTTCAGTAAAATCACCGGCTCGCGCCGCCATCTGTCCGTATTTGTCAAAAGCTGCGCTGGATCCGTCAAAAATCAGGCTGTCATTGCCTCCGGTCTGGTTGGCGTAGATTAAAGGAATCTTATATTTAGAGGCAATTGAGCTGAGCAGATTCCATCTCAATTCTTTTTTGCTGATAACAAAAGGAGAGGCGGATATGTTGATGATTAAATCAGCGCCTTGCTCTACCAGAATGGCGACAGGATCTTTTTGATAGAATCGCTTTTGAATCAAGCTGCTGTCATTCCAAATATCTTCACAAATTGTAAGCCCTATTCTGGATCCCTTATATAAAAAAATTGAATGCTCCCGCCAGGGCTGGAAATATCTTCTTTCATCAAAAACATCATAAGTGGGTAGCAGCCTTTTATGAGCCTTGTACAAAAGCTTGCCGTTTTCAAAAAGAGCGGCTGAGTTATAGAGCGGGTTTCCGTTTTTGCAAAGACTGTAATCTGAAAAACCGCAAATAAGGCCGATACCTTTTATGGAATTTATAAGCTTGTTTAGATGTTCGATATTTGCATCGACAAATTCTTTTCTCTCAAGCAGATCCCGGGGCGGGTAGCCTGATATAACCAGTTCGGAAAATACAACCAGGTCGCAGTCAAGATCCATGGCTCTTGCTGCATACTCCTTAATTTTATGGCAATTATATTTAAAATCCCCGATTATAGGATTAATCTGTGCAATAGCTATCTTCATTTAAACTCATCATAACAGAAAATCGTATTTCTGCTCCTCCAAACGGGTAATGCCCGCCTCTTCAGCATCCTTAAGGGCTGTTTCAAACTCTTTTTTACGTATGTGAACTGCAAGCGCAGGTATTTTAAAGGATGTGCCGCAGGGCCTGTACTGGGGCATTATATTTACATAACTTTGGGGAGATATTTCGTTTGCGATGAATTTCATAATCCTGGGTGTATCTGCAAGCCCTTTCGGCAGGGCAAGATGCCTGATCAGCAGACCCCGTTCAGCCAGGCCTGCTTCATTGATAACAAGATCTCCCACCTGCCTGTGCATTTCAATAATCGCCTTGCGCGCAGCTTCAGGATAATTTTTTGCATTGCATGTCAGTTTTGCTGTTTCCGGATTCCAGAATTTAAAATCCGGCATATATATATCGATAATATCTTCAAGAAGTTTAAGCGCTTTGATGCTGTCATAGGCGCTTGTATCATAAACCAGGGGTATCTTTAAACCTTTTGCTATGGCAATTTTGAGAGCGGAAAGAATCTGCGGAACAACGTGGGACGGTGTAACAAAACTGATATTATGACAACCATTGTTTTGCAGAGAAATCATCATTTCGGCCAGCTCATTATCTGAAACTTCTTTGCCTGCTGTTTTATGGGTTATATGATAATTCTGACAAAAATTGCAGAGCAGGCTGCAAGACGCAAAAAAAATGGTGCCTGAACCTTTGGTTCCCCTTAACGGCAGCTCTTCTCCAAAGTGTGGGAGATATGTCACAACCCGTGCCCTGGCCCCTGTTTTGCAAGTGCCTTTTTCAGAAGCGTAGCGATCGACCTCGCATCCCCTGGGGCAGAGGGTGCAGTTACGCAAGGCTTCATTAGCCTCTTCTATTTTTTGGTTCAGCAATCCGCTGTTACAGGTTTTGATATAAGCCGGTTCAAAAAGAGTCATATCTGATAGCCTCGTGTAATAATATCAAACAAGTTTTATAACTTTTATCACTTTTATGGATGGGAAGCAAGGATATGTCATGGCTATGGAGCAGATTCAGTCTGTTGAATAAATCTGTAATAGATGATAATAATTTTATGAAAGACTGCTTGTTTTAATTTAATTTAATCTAATTTTTAACCTTAACCGAGGAATGCTATATGAAAGGATTAAAGCTCTCCGAAGAATATTACAAATCTTGCGGGGCTCCCATGATAAGGGAAAAATTCCCTGAATTCGAGCATATGATTGCCACAGGCCTTGTGGGGGATGGCTCCGAATGTTATGGGCTTGACGATAAAATATCAAAAGACCACGACTGGGGTCCTGGTTTTTGCATCTGGCTTAATGATGAAAATTTTCGAGCAATAGGCTCGGATCTGCAACGGGAATATGACAATCTTCCGGATAGCTTCCATGGATTCAAAAGATTAATGAGCAAGTGGGGCGGCGGCAGGGTAGGGGTGTTTACAATAGATGAGTTTTACGTAAAATTTATCGGAATCGTTCAGGCACCTGGTTCCCTTGATGACTGGCTTTATCTTCCGGAGAATAATCTTGCAAAATGCACCAACGGCAAGGTCTTTTCAGATCCGTCCGGGGAATTTTCCCGGATAAGGGAAAAGTTGCTTGAATTTTACCCGGAGGATGTCAGGCTTGTCAAGGTCGCGGCAAGGTGCATGACTGCGGCCCAGGCAGGGCAGTATAATTATATAAGATCGATCAAGCGCAAGGAATATTTCGCGGCCCTATACTCTGAAACCAAGTTCTGTGCAGATATCATTTCTCTTGTTTTCCTTTTGAACAGAAGTTATACTCCATACTATAAATGGTGCCATCGGGCAGTGCGAAAGCTTCCTGTCCTGGGGGAATTTATCTATCAAAAAATCAATGAGCTGGTGCAAAACCACGACCCGGCGCTTAAAAACAGGATTATCGAAGAGATAGGCGCGGGAGTTGTCAAAGAATTACAGAATCAAGATTTAAGTCATTCAGGGAGTAATTTTCTTCTGGATCACGGTCCGGTAATCCACGACAAGATAAGTGATGATAACCTGAGACAGCGCGATGTATGGGCGGGATAATATTATCGGGAGGCAAAAGTGAAAAATATTCTAATTATCGGGGGTAGTTATTTTGCCGGCCGGATTCTTGTGGAAGAGCTGCTCCAAAGAAAAAATTATAATATATATGTTTATAATAGAGGCAATATGCCCTTTAACAGGGGTGATGTGACGGAACTGGTCGGAGACCGTAATGATGAGCAGAGAATTAAAGAGGTCATCCCGGATCTGGACTGGGATGCCTTGATTGATTTCTGCGCCTATACACCGGATCAGATAGAAAAAATGATCAGAGCGGTTCCCGGAAATATTGGGCATTATATCTTCATCAGCACGACAACTGTAAATGAAAACGTACTCGATCTGCCCATCAAGGAGGATGCCCCAAAACTTGCAGGTATTCAGCCCGAATTGGGCCAGTATGCAGACTACGGATACAACAAATGGCTGTCCGAGTGTAAACTTAAAATAGAATGCGGGCGAAACGGGATTCCATATACCTCACTGCGGCCGGCAATAATTTTCGGGGAATATAATTATGCTCCCCGTGAGACATATTTTTTTGATCTTATAAGGGATAATAAACGTATTTTTTTACCTGATAATGAACTTGGCCTTTTCAGTTTTGTTTGGGTAGTTGATCTGGCTAAAATTATTGAGAAATCCATTGGAAATGAAAAGGTTTTTAATCAGGCCTTTAATGTTGCCGGAGAGGAACTTGTTTCTTATAAACGCCTTATGGAAGTATTTAAGGAAGTTTGCGGAAAAAATATTAAGACATCAAAGATGAGCATTGAATTGATCAATCAAAAGGGGATCCCCTTACCATTTCCCCTTGACAGTCATCTTGTATATTCAGGCAGGAAGATTGAAAAAACATTAGGCTTTGAATATACGCCTTTTGTGGCAGGCATGAAAAAGACTTACGAATATTATCAGCTTGTGCAGCAAGCCCAATCGCAATAACAGGTCGCAATAACGGAGAAATAGCGTGAACATAAATAGTGATAAAGAAAAATGGATTTTTGTTGTGATTCAGAATGCCGGCGCAGATGAACTGGTTGTAGGTATGCACGACCAGGAGTCAGGAATTGATTTCATCCCCGCTTTTAAGGAAAAGGAAGAAGCCGCAGAGTGTTTTATCAACATGCCGCGGGAAGCGGGCAACAGATATGAGGTTCAGGCGATGATCCTGGAAGACCTTGAGAATTACGCTTCCAAAAACAATTTCATGATTTTTTTTCTGGATAAACAAGGAAAGATACTGGATAGGGTCAAGCCATGAAAGATTTATCAGATATAGATTATACTTATTTTGACAGGCCGGAGATCCTTTCCCGTTTATTTTATCCCCGGGAAGAAATCCATCCATCCAAACCAGGCCGGGCTGAGGATATGCTGATACCTGTGGAAGACGGTTTTTTAATAGGAGCGCGGTTTCATCATGCCGACAAAGAGGCGCCGGTTATCCTCTATTTTCATGGTAATGGCGAGATTGTGTCGGATTATGATGATCTTGGCCCTTTATATCTTGACAGGGGGATAAATTTTCTGCCTGTCGATTACAGGGGTTACGGTCTTTCAACCGGTATGCCCACTGTAACCGGCATGATGCGCGATGCGCATATTATTTTTGAATTTGTTAAAAACCGGCTTAAAGAGAACTTCTTTACAGGACCTTTGTTCATAATGGGAAGATCGCTCGGAAGCGCATCAGCGCTTGAAATAGCCGCACATTATGAAGACCTGATAGACGGGCTGATTATAGAGAGCGGCTTTGCCTATGCCCTGCCGCTGTTGAGAATTCTGGGCGTTGACGTGGACCGCCTGGGTATTGCGGAAAAAAACGGCATGCGCAATATTGATAAGGCCGCCGGATTTAAAAAACCATTCCTTGTCATACATGCCGAATTCGATCATATAATTCCCTTTAGTGACGGCAAGGCTCTCTTTGACTCCTCTCCTTCAACAAAAAAAAATATGCTCATGATACCCGGCGCTAACCATAACTCAATCTTTGCGGCAGGCTTCGAAGATTATATGCAGGCAATACAGGAATTCACCGCTTTAGCACGTATTTGATAACCTTCCTTATTTCTAAGGATTTAATTCATGACTTCCAGAATTACAATTATAGGAGCAGGGCCCGGGGGCTATGCGGCCGCTCTTCGTGCTGCACGGCTGGGAGCAAAAGTTTCGCTGGTGGAAAGAGACCAGATTGGAGGCACATGTTTACACAGGGGCTGCATACCATCTAAAACCATGAAAACCGCAGCCGAGATATTCGAAAATTTAGGCCGGGCAAAAGAGTTCGGAATAAATTGTAAAAATTCTCCGTCGCTGGATATCAGGCGTTTGATGGGAAAAAAAGATAGAGTAATTCAAACACTGAACCATGGTATGCGCGGGCAGTTAAAGGAGCAGAATGTTACCATCCTTAAAGGTGAAGGATTTGTAAACAAACATGGACTGGTTAGTGTAAGGCACGGGGATGGTTTAACTAAAGAAGTGCAATGGGACAGGCTTATTTTGTCAACCGGCTCTGAACCTGGGGGTATCCCTTCAATCCCCTATGACGGTGAGCGGATAATTTCCAGCGATGACATCCTTAATATTTCTGAAATACCTGATTCACTAATAATAGTAGGCGGCGGAGTGATCGGATGCGAGTTTGCCTCGATTTTTTCTGCCTTTGGTTCCAGGGTAACCATTGTGGAAGCTTTATCACGTCTGCTGCCCCTTTCAGCAGTCGATGATGCCTGTTCAAAAGTACTTCAAAGGGAAATGAAAAAGCGAAAAATTGCTGTTAACCTGAACAGCACCGTTGGAAAGGTGGATATTAAAGGAGAAAGGGCTATTGTAACAATAATTCCTGTAATATCTGAAAAAAATAGTGAAAAGAAAAATTTAAAGCCTGTTGAGCTGGAAATAGACAAGATTCTGATATGCACGGGTAGAAGATCGAACATAGCCGGTATGGGTTTTGGAAATATCGGCCTTGAGCTTGACAGCGGCGGATGGGTCTTTGTGGATCAACATATGCAGACAGGTGCGGAAGGAGTTTATGCTGTCGGAGATATGCTTGGGCCTGAAAAAGTGATGCTTGCCCATATGGCGTCTGCCGAAGGCCTTGTTGCCGCTGACAACTCAATGGGAAAAAAAACGGAAATTGATTACAGTGCTGTTCCAAATGCTATTTTCACAATCCCCGAGGTAGCCTGTGTTGGATTAACAGAGGCTCAGGCATGCGAGCGCGGTCTCAATAGCCGTGCGGATAGTATATTGTTCAGGACCCTGGGCAAGGCCCAGGCAATAGGTGAAATTGCGGGAGAGGCAAAGATTGTTTCCGATGTTGAAACCGGCCTGATTATAGGTGTTCATCTGATAGGATCACATGTTACAGATCTGATTGCCGAAGGAGCTTTGGCAGTTAAAAACGGTATAACACTTAAGGAACTTGCGGAGACAATTCATGCCCATCCCACAATTGCGGAAGTTATGGCGGATGTCGCACGCAAGGCTTTGGATGAGTAGTGATTATACAGAGTATGCTTGGTCTTGGGGCTTTTCTGTTTTTTGCCTGGATTCTTAGTGAGAACAGGAGCCGGATTTCTCTAAAAACCGTGATCGCCGGTGTAATAATGCAGATGGCTCTGGGCGCGGCGCTTTTAAAACTCCCTTTTTTCAAGGATATCTTTCTTGTTTTAAACAGATTGGTTGCAGCCCTTGAAGAATCGACAATCGCCGGAACCTCATTTGTGTTTGGTTATCTTGGAGGCGGAGAACTTCCCTTTGTTGAAAAAATTCAGGGAGCAAGCTTTATATTGGCATTTAAGGCTCTCCCCCTTGTTCTTGTGATGAGCGCTCTATCCGCGCTGTTGTTTTACTGGAAGGTGCTGCCTTTGGTTGTTAAGGGCTTTAATACATTTTTACAAAAAACCATGGGGCTTGGCGGCGCCGAAGGTTTGGGTGTATCTGCCAATATATTTGTGGGCATGATAGAATCTCCTCTTTTTATACGCCCATATCTCAAGGATATGAGCAGAAGCGAAATTTTTACCCTTATGACCAGCGGTATGGCAACCATAGCCGGCACTGTTATGGTGCTTTATGCGAGTATCCTCAGCAGTATTATACCTGACATTATGGGGCATATCCTGATCGCCTCCATTATCAGCGTCCCTGCGGCAATCACTATATCAAAAATAATGATACCTGAAACCGGGGAATCGACTTCCGGTGAAATGGTTATATCGGAAAAAGCTTTAAGTTCCATGGATGCTCTTACTAAAGGAACTATCCAGGGAATACAGCTCCTTATTAATATTATAGCCATGCTCATAGTATTGGTTGCCCTGGTTCATCTTGTTAATATTATTGCAGGCCTTTTACCATCTATCGGGGGTGAGCCGGTTACTTTGCAGCGGTTGCTCGGTTATATCATGGCACCGGTGGTATGGTTGATGGGTATCCCCTGGGATGAGGCTTTTACTGCCGGAGCGCTTATGGGAAACAAGACTATTTTAAATGAATTCATTGCCTATGTTGAGATGAGCCGACTCCCCGAAGGGGTTTTGAATCATAGGAGTCTGCTTATAATGACATATGCCATGTGCGGTTTTGCAAATCCCGGAAGTTTGGGCATCATGATCGGAGGCATGGGAACCATGGTTCCTGAAAAACGGAATGAAATTGTTTCCCTCGGTTTACGGTCCATAGTAGCCGGCACACTCTCAACCTGTATGACCGGCGCTGTTGTGGGGATAATCGGGGTATAACATTTGACTCTCTTATTAATTAGTATCAACTTATATAATAGACTTTAAGATAAAGATTTTGGGAAGGCCAGAGGGAGGAAGGCGTATTATAATACTCCGACCACCGATAACGCACCCAAAATTTTTATCTTAAAGTCTATAGGAGTAAAAGATTATGAAAACAGGCATTGTTAAAGATAAGCGATATTTGGAACATAGAACCGGAGATTTCCATCCTGAAACCCATAAACGGCTTAAGGTAATCTATGAAATGCTTGAAGAAGTCGATATGGCCGGTAAGTTTGTTGAAGTGCCGGTACGAAGAGCTGAAAGGGATGAACTCCTTATGATCCATTCTGGGCGATATGTTGATCTGGTTGCGGCTACAGATGGAAAGCCGCATTGTTCGCTTGACCCTGACACTTCCACATCTCCGGGTTCATATGAAGCTGCCCTGCTGGCTGCCGGCGGGCTTTGTCAGGCTATTTCGATGGTGATATCGGGGGAACTTGATAATGCCTTTGCTCTTGTGAGACCTCCGGGACACCATGCCGAAAGAGACCGGGCAATGGGCTTTTGCCTCTTTAATAATGTGGCCATAGGCGCCAGGTATGCCAAGGAATCTCACAACCTGAAGCGTATTCTGATTGTGGACTGGGATCTTCATCACGGCAATGGAACCCAGCATTCATTCGAAGAGGACGATTCCATCCTTTATTTTTCAACCCACCAGTATCCATTTTATCCTGGTAGCGGTGCTTTTGAACAGGCAGGGAAGGGGAAGGGGGAAGGTTTTACTGTCAATGTGCCTTTGCCGGCAGGTTATGGTGACGGGGAGTATCTGGAGATTTTTGAAAAAATATTAAAACCAGTAGCCCTTGAATTCGAGCCGGAATTGATTCTTGTCTCGGCCGGTATTGATATTTATATGGATGATCCTCTTGGAGGTATGCGCGTAACCCCTGGTGGTTTTGCGGGACTGACCAGGTCGGTTATGGATATCAGTAACGAATGCTGCGATGGTAAATTTGTTATCACTCTTGAAGGCGGATACAATCTCCAGGGACTCAGTGATTCTGTAAAAGAAATTTTAAAGGAGATGGCCGGCCTTGCAACTATCGATAAAGGTTTAATACTGGGCAGGGCCGATCAAAATAGGCTGGACAGGTTAATAAAACATGTGGCGCGGGTACATGGCGGATCCTGGAAGGGTCTTATTGCCTCTCCTTGAAAATTATGAAAAAAAAGCTCCTTGTGATTGAAGATGAAAAATCGGTAGCCAAACAGCTCAGGTGGGGTCTGGGAAAGGAATATGAAATCACTATTGCATCCGGCGCTGCTAAGGCAAGGCCGCTGCTTGCTTCCGGCGTTTTTCCGGTAGCCACCCTGGACCTCGGCCTGCCGCCCTATCCGGACACCCCCCGGCAGGGTTTTGAACTACTCGGAGAAATATCTTCCCTTTCCCCCCATACCCGGGTGATTGTCATAACCGGCAATGCTGAGGAAGAAAACGCGGTGAAGGCCATTGCGCTGGGAGCTGCCGATTTTTGCGCAAAACCGATTGATTTAAAGATATTAAAGATCATTCTTTCCCGTACGTTTAAAATCTATCAACTGGAAGAGACCAATCGCCTGCTCCAGCAGCAAAGCATCCAGGGCGGATCTCTGTTCGGCATGATAGGTATTTCTCCGGCCATGGGAAAAATTTTTGAAATTATCAGATACATCAGCAAAACAGATTATCCGGTTCTGATAACCGGCAGCACGGGGACAGGCAAGGAGATGGCGGCTCATGCGGTGCATAGCCTGAGTCAGAGAGCCGAAAAACCCCTGGTCATAATTAACTGCGGTGCGATTCCGGAAAATCTGCTGGAAAGTGAGCTCTTCGGTCACGAGAAAGGGGCCTTTACCGGGGCGGTCGGCCGTAAAATCGGAAAGTTTGAACAGGCCGACCAGGGTACAATCTTTCTGGATGAGATTGGGGAGCTGCCCCTGCTCCTGCAGGTGAAGCTTCTGCGTTTTCTGCAGGAATCCACCATTGAACGGCTGGGAGGAACAAAAACAATTACCCTGGATACGCGGATTATATCTGCCACAAATATCAAACTGGAAGAGGCCTTCAAACAAGGAACTTTTCGGGAAGACCTCTTTTATCGCCTGAATGTCATGAACTTGAAACTCCCCGATCTGCATGAACGACAGGAAGATATCCTGCTGCTGGCGCATAACTTCCTGCTGGAGGAGACTCGAAAACTGCAGCGGGGGCGGACATTTTTTTCACCGGAAGCTATTGCCGCCTTGACCGCCCATGACTGGCCGGGCAATGTCCGTGAACTACAGAACCGCATCCGCCGTGCCCTTGGCACCACCATGGATCGGGTTATCACTCCCGTTGCCCTGGGACTCGAAGAGAAATCCGTAGAACAGGAAGAACAGAAACTGCCCACCTTGAAAGATGCCCGCGAGACTGCGGAGAAAAATGCTGTCCGCCGGGCACTGGCCCTTAGCGGCAACAACATCACCCGGGCCGCCAAACTCCTCGAAATAAGCCGCCCGACCTTGCACGATCTTTTGAAAAAACATGGAATAAGGGTTCGCTTAAAAATAAATTAGCAATTTTAAGTGTTGAGGCGCCTGGCTGGCAAGGCGCGAAAGCGCAGGAATATCAAGATATTTCTGCGCTTTCGGAACGTAGCCAGGCGGGATGCATCGGCGCTTAAAATGTAAAGTTATTTTTGAGCGAGCCCTAAGCATAACTAAATGAAAATTTATGGGTATCCTTCATTTGTCCGTTGAAACTTTTGAAACAACAACCATGGGACACAGATGCACAGAGATAAACACAGATAGGTTTATTTTTTAAAAAAGTGTAAAGTACTTTTGAAGTGATATGAAGGATCCGATTTTACATTGACACTTATTAAATGTGTATATTATACAATAAGCATACACACAGGTACGAGGAGGAAGTATGCGAACCAATATTGTTATAGACGACGATCTTATGAAGGAGGCAATGACACTCAGTCTCTTAAAAACAAAAAAAGATGTTGTTGAAACCAGCCTGAAATTATTAGTTCAAATAAAAAAGCAGGAACGTCTGAAAAATTTACGTGGAAAACTAAAATGGGATGATAAGGAATCAAGCGCCTTAATCTCATTGATTTCCTTTTGAAACCGGCCGGCAGCATATAACATCTCACCTTTTATATGTTGCTTTCTGCCTGGTTCCCGTTACCATGCTCCATACATGAAAACGTATACAGAACTTACATCAACGCTGCTATCGCTTTCAGCCGTCTATTATTTTAACATCGTATTGCCGGTATTGATGATCACAGGTAATTACCGTTAAATTCTCTGTAACAGCCTGGGCAATCAACAGCCTGTCGAATGGATCTTTATGGTAATCCGGCAGTTTTTCAACCTGCAGGACATGGGCAAAATGTACCGGCATAACTTCCATGTAACTTATTTCGAGACGTTTGGTTATATAAAGGGAAGGAGATAGAGGCAGTCTGAGTTTTTTTAAATTGTACTTGATGATAATCTCCCAGGCACTGACAACGGAAAAGAAAATCACGGTTTCCGCATTTTTAATCAGCTCAAGGGTCTGACCGGCAAGTCGATCGGGCTCAATATGCCACCACAGCCAACAGTGCGTATCAATCAGGTAATCCGTAGAATTATGCATAATCTATTCAAAAAATGACTGCAGTGTTTCCGGTAAGGCCGCATCAAAATCATCGGCCACCCATGCTTTACCTTTATCGATTCCCGGCTTGCGTTTGGCAAAATTTTGTTTAGCCGGAACCAGTCTGGCAACCGGTTTACCCGATTTTGCAATAACTATTTCTTCGCCATGGCTAACCCTGACTAATAAACGGGATAATTGGGTTTTGGCTTCGTGTGTATTCACTGTCAGCATATCCGTCAATCTCCTTTTTACCTTGCGATGATCATCAAGTTAAATATATTATGAACTAAGTTCGAAACTAAGTCAAGTATATATTCAGTGACCGTTCGCGGTTGTCCGTTCACAGTTAACGGTTGAAAAACATAGCAAAATTTGACTTTTAAACTGGAAATCGACTGATAACCGTGAACAGCTATGAATTAAATAAGGTGTCTTCCGGAATCAATTTATGCATATTTAAATTTTAAATTGCATTTTACATAAAAGTAAGCTACTGTAAAAACCATGGAAATTCTTGACCGTACCCTGGAATCAGTCTTTATTAACAGCGCCCGCCATTATCCGGTAGTTACTGTGACAGGCCCACGCCAGAGCGGCAAGACCACCTTGTGCCGCAAGGTTTTTGCCGAAAAAAAATATGTCAGCCTGGAAAATATGGATACCAGGATCTTTGCCAGGGAAGACCCGCGTGGTTTCCTGGCCGGCCTGCCGGACGGCGCCATCCTCGACGAAATTCAGCATGTACCGGAACTTTCTTCCTACATCCAGACATTAGTAGATGAAGATCAACGTAACGGCCTCTTTATCCTCACCGGCAGTCAGCAATTTGAGGTGGCCACTACAATCAATCAGTCTCTGGCCGGACGCACAGCTCTCCTTAAATTATTGCCGTTTTCTCTCAATGAGCTCGGTCACCATCAAGAGGGTGTCAGCCTCAACGGACTATTGCTTACCGGTTTCTACCCTCGCATCTGGCGTGAAGGGTTATCGCCGGCTCGGGCCATGGCCGACTATATCGAAACCTATGTGGAGCGGGATATTCGTCAGCTGGCAGCCGTGAAGGATTTAACTCTTTTTCAGCGTTTTACCACCCTGTGTGCCGGCCGGGTGGGGCAATTACTTAACCTTAACAGCCTGGCGGCTGACTGCGGTATCTCCCACCAGACGGCTCGTAACTGGTTAATCCTGCTGGAGGCAAGCTATATCGTCTTCCGGCTGCCGCCTTATTTTGCCAAGATCGCAAAAAGACTGGTAAAGTCGCCTAAACTTTACTTTTATGATGTCGGCCTTGCCGCCAATCTCCTCGGCCTGGAAAGCGAACTCCACGTTAGCCGGGATCCATTACGCGGAAATCTTTTTGAAAATCTGGTGGTGATGGAGGCGCTTAAGTATCGATTGCACAGCGGCCGCCGCAGTAACCTTCACTTTTATCGTGACAGTAATGGTAATGAGGTGGATTTGCTGCTCAACTATGGTCCTGATCTTTTCCCAGTGGAAATCAAGGCCGGGATGACGCTGAACAGGGATTATTTCAAGGGATTACGAGCTGTTGCCAGGCTTTTTGATCTTCCACTAGGGGCAGGCCTGCTCTATGCTGGTGAAGAACGGCAGCAACGTCAAGGCATTTTCGTTCGACCAGCCAGGGGAATTCACCTCCTGCTGGCAGAGATGGAAAATCAGTTTGACTTGAAGCAAAATACTCACTAAAAAAGGCAGAGCCTTGTGGTATGCATTCCCAGGCAGAGCCTGGGAACGAGGCGAAAAGCAACATTTTCTCGTTCCCACGCTCCAGCGTGGGAATGCATACCATATGAGATTCCCACGCTGGAGCATGGGAACCAGGCAAAACATTCCTCGCCAAACTGTAAAATATTCCGACACAATTCTGAAAAGCTTTTTCCATTCAATTTTCCATTTTTTTTATAAAAATAGTGTGAACTATTGCAATTACAAGCTTCTAAGTGATTGTATCGCAAAAAAAGGCATGGATTGCGGCTTCCTATAACTGTCGGATTTTTTTACAATGGCCGGGCCGCAGGCGGGCTAAAGATTGAAAAGATGTTGAATTTCAAACACTTATGCAAGTGGCATAATAGTTGCTATATAAACTTAAGTAAGAAACAAATGGGTTTAATAATTATTTTTTTAATCTTTTAATTAGGGAGGTAGAGAAATGAAAAAGTTTTTAATGTTTTTGTGTGCCATGATGTTGGTTTTTGGGATGGTGGGAACTGCGAGTGCTATTTCGTATACAGATACATATGATGCAGGTCACCTTTACATGAGGGGCTCCTTGTGGGGTTATAATGACAGTGTTTCGTGGACATTTGATATCACCGATGACGGTTTTAATCCAGTTACACAGGATGTCACATCTGCGTCGGTCGAACTCAACTTACAAGATGATAGTGGCTGGGACTTTTGGGAATGGGCGGCTCTTGATGTCGGGACAAATTCCTTCTCGTGGGAAGTTGACACAGGTGATGTTAGTTTCACGATTACGTCGCTAATGACATTAAGTAATACTGGCACCGTTGATGCCACTCTCACTGCGACATTTGGTGATTTCTATTTCAACAGCGCAACACTTACCGCTGAAGGAACAGAGCCCGGCGTTGCCCCCGTACCAGAACCCTCTACAATCCTGCTCATGGGCGTAGGACTTCTCGGTCTGGTGGGCTACAGCCGCAAGCGTTTCAGCAAAAAAAGTTAAACAGGTTTTAACAGTATTATAAAAATCAGATATAGTTTCATAAAAATCCTCCGGTGTTGACCGGGGGATTTTTTTTATTGCATTTTGTCTGTGTCCGTCCGTGTGGGTCTGTGGCTAATCATGCCATCCTGTAAAATGTTCCGACACCTACAAAAATAACGGAAGTCTCACCACAAACCGTGCACCACCTTCCAGCCTGTTTTCAGCCGAAACACTGCCCCCCAGCCCGGCAACCAATCTTTTGACCTGCCAAAGACCAATACCGCTGCCACCGTCCTTATCGGTCTTAAAGGGTTCAAACAGGGCATCGGGCAATAGTTCTTCCGCGATTCCAGGGCCGTTATCGATAATTACCACAACCGCCTGTCCGGTGTCATCATTACTGCCGGTACTGATCTGCGCAACAGTCCCTTCTCCCCGCGCCTCAAAAGCATTTAGCAGCAGATTTTCCAGGATGGAGAAGAGAAGCTCCGGATCGGTATTTACCTGCATTTCGCTTTTACATTCAACAGTTATTTCCATTGATGAAAGTTTTTTTTTCAGCCTGATGCGGCAATTCCGTAAAAATTGGCCAAGTTCAAGGTTCTGCAGCACCGGTGTGATCTCATCTTTCAATGTCCCCAGGCGCTGCTCCACACGGCCCATTCTTCTTAAAGCGTCGTCCAACACTTCCAGCATGTCCTGCTGGAACTCAGGCTCATGTACATGCTCCGGTGCGTTTTCTCGCACCAGGGAGAGCATGGTGGCAGCATTTTTGATATCGTGGAGTACGAAGGCTGACAATTGGTTCCAGGCCAGCTGCTCCCGGGTGTGAGCCAGTTTCTCGGCCATGCGTACGGCCAGCAGGGCCGAGGCCGTCTGGCTGCCAATGACGGTGAGCAGGTCAAAATCATCATAGCCGTATTGTCCGCCGGTAAACTCCGGCCCTAGACCGATCAGCCCGACAAGATGATTGCCGATAGAAATGGGAGCAATGAGTATCAGATTCAGGGAGGTCAGGAAGGCCTTCTTGCTTTTCATGACTTTTTGCCATTCCGGATCCGGTTCTTTCTCTTTAACGTGAAAATGGGAATGGGTTGTGATAAATCGCACCAGTGGATCATTTGAAGTGATACATTTTTTATTAGTCCGGGTTCCAGGTTTTTTAGATGAAGAAACCAATTTGTACCCTTGGGACGAATCCCCAAACCAGATAAAAATTTTAGTGGTATAAAGACTCTTCGCCAGAACCTGGCGCAGGGCATTAACAACATCGGCCTCGATCATGGCACCCTGGAGCTGCTGCGAAAGGGCCAGCCACTCATCCCGGTATTCGTATTTGTTGATATAGAAGTGGGTGCTGATAAAAAAGTGGACCCGGCGGCGTATTTTCCCGGAGAAGGCAAAAATACCGGCAGCAACAAACCCCAGAGCAACAAACAGCCACTTCAGGACAAAGGACATCTGAAGCCCGAAGGTGCGCATAATCAGGGAGACCATCCCGAAACCTAAAAGATAGGCGGCAAGAAGGGAAGGAACAACAAAGGAATAGACCACCTTTCTGGAAATAAAGATCTTGCGGTTCAGCAGCCGGTGACGGGCCACTGCATAGGACATCAAAATCCAGCCAAAAAGCAAAAGCGCCGCTAACAGCAAAAAATGTTTCGGAGCAATGGCCAGGCATGTTAGACGATAGGAGGCACTCCAGGCCAGGGCTCCACAGACCAGGTAGCTGGCGACCATCAGGAACTTGTACTCCCAGCGTCGCGCAACATTGAGGGCGCGCCAAAACTGCTCAAGACGCCAGGCAGCGTAAAGAACCGCCATCATGATAAAGGCCGTCGAAAAATAGACAGGGCTGTAAATGTGGAAAATCAGTATTGAATCGGATATTTCGACCACAGAGCGGTAGACCAGGAAGTAACCGGCCGCTGCCGTCACCACCGCCCCAAAAAGCATTTCACGCAAGAAATTAAGCCGTGACGCACGCACGGTTGCGACCGTTGCATCGCGGAAGCGCAGGGCCATGGAGAGCCATATAAGGGCAAAGACGATTTCGGAAAAAAGTACTACCTTAACTGCCTGAGTCTCCATGTGACAGGCAAGATAGAGATATTCTCCGGCAAGCAGAGGCAAAATCAGCAGGGTTTGAACCAGCGCGAGGGAAAAGCGCCGCTCACCACTATCCAGGCGAATGCCTGAAAGTCCTGAGAGTAATAGCAATAAATTCAGTGTATAGAAGAAGGGGATCAACATGAAGGGAAGTTATATAGATTTCCACATAAATAATTTCACTGCATTATCGGTCGTCGGAGTAGGGGTTCAAGATTTTGAACCCCTACCCCCTCTGGCCTTGTGCCAAATTTTAAAATCAGATTGTTATCTGACAATCTATAGGAAGTTAAAAATTTTTTTAACAGCCTCCACCAGGGCATCAGGTTCCCGAACAAGGGCAAATCGGACAAAGCCTTCGCCCCTTTTTCCGAACCCTCTTCCAGGGGCCAGACAGACTCCGGTCTCTTTGGCCAGGTTTACTGTAAAATCAAAAGAATCGGTCAGCCCTGAAGGGAGACGTGTCCAGACGTACATGCTTGCCTGGGGCAGGGATGTCTGCCAGCCGGATTTGTTGAGCGTGTCAACCAGCACATTCCGGCGGGTTTCGAATAGAGCGGCGGCCTTGAGGGTTGCGGCACGGGGCTGAGTTATGGCGGCAATAGCGGCCTGCTGAATTCCGAAGTACTGATTAAAATCTATAGCTCCCTTAACCCTTGCCAGCGCTTGCACAGCATCCTGATTACCTGCGGCCCAGCCTATCCTGAAACCTCCCATGTGGTAGCTCTTGCTACATGAATATAACTCTACGGCAATATCGATTCCTCCAGGCTGTGCAAGAACCGACGGCGCTTTGTAATCACCGTAAACCATATCAACATAGGGGAAATCGTGAATCAGCAGGATGTCGTAAGAGAGACAGAAATCTATAGCTTCCTGCAGAAAAGCGGCAGGAGCTACTGCAGCAGTGGGATTGTTCGGGTATGAGATAATCATTGCTCTGGCATTCTCTGCTGTTTCAGACGGAATTGCTGTAAGATCCGGAAGAAACATGTTCTCTTCCAGCAGAGGCATAACAACCTGTTTCAATCCGGCCACGGAAGTGGCGCCGAAATAAGAAGGGTACCCAGGATCCGGGGCTAAAACCTGATCTCCAGGATCTGTCACGGCAAATAAAAGGTGTCCAAAACCTTCCTGTGAGCCGATCAGGGTAATTATATTTTTTTCAGGATCGAGGTTTATGCTGTAGCGTTTATTTAACTGAACAGTTGCCGCATTACGCAGAGGTTGTGTGCATGCATGGAGACAGTATCCGTGTGTTTCGGAAAGCCTTGTTGCCCGGCGTAAAACTTTCATGGCCGCTTCAGGCGCCGGCAGGTCGCTCGATCCAATAGAGAGATCGATAAGTTCCAGTCTTTTTTGGCGGGCTTCATCAATGGCCGCATCCATTATACTAAACATGCTTGCGGGCATCCGTTTGGTTCTTTCGGATGCCCATTTATTGTTGTTCATTAATGCTCTCAATTTATCTTTTGCAACTGCCTTGGCCGGAGCCCTTATTAGAACACCGTCCCTGTCCTTTGCCCTGTCCTGATCCTTTTTTGCACCCGCCTTGCGGTGATGGAGATTTCCCTGCTCCGGAGCAGCCGCCCCGGCCGCCTCCGCTTTTTGGGCCCTGACCCTGCGGGCCTGTTCCATTTATTTTAGGCATAATGTTCACCTCCTTCCTCTTCGTCTGCGAAGCTTCGTTCCGTGGTGCATTGTATATGTTCCCCCTTTTATCACAAGCGCCTTCCCGGTAACAAGCGCACCGGAAACTATTGACCGGGCCTCATTTAAAATCCTCCCGTATGTTTGACGCGATACATTCATTATCTTTGCGGCCGTTTCCTGGTCAAGACACTCAAAATCACTTAATCGTAAGGCTTCAAGCCCTTCTACAGGAAGAGTGGTTTCGCCTGTTTGAGGCATACCCCTGGGCACAAAAGCGTTTATGGAAGGGTAGCCTGATATGAATCTCGGTTTTTTAGGTCTCGGCATATAATTTTTTTAATGTCTATTTTTTTCAACCAGTTATTGACCAATTAATAAATGATCAATTGATTACAGATTAACAGCACGCGTCTGATTTGTCAAGTATTGTTCCGGGCGTATGCTCAATATGGATAGATCTGTTTTTTTATACCACTCTTTATGTGCTTTAGCTTAAAAAAACTTGACAATATAAGGTTGAGGTTTTAATTTGACCTTATGAGTATATGCTCATAACATCCCTAAGCTTTTTTATTATAATAAATCAGGAGGATTGTCATGCCGTTATTCGACTATTTGTGCCTGGACTGTGGAAAAGTCAGCGAGATCCTGGTTACCGATTCGGATAACCCGCCAGGCTGCTGCCATTGTGACAGCGCAAATCTTAAAAAATTACTCTCCGCACATTCTTCCATGTCCGGTGTTTCTAAAAACAGGGTTCCGGGCGCGGGTGACACGACATGCTGCGGATTGGCGCCCACCGAAGCCGGATGCGCGGGGCCGGGGAGTTGTTGTGGTATGAATAAACAGGAGGTATAAAATGAAGGTTGCAGTCAGTTCATCCGGAGATAATCTGGATTCCCAGATAGATCCCCGTTTTGGCAGAAGTGCATATTTTTTAATAGTAGAAACCGAGACTATGAATTATGAAACAATCAAGAATGAGACTACCAGTTTGACCAGCGGAGCCGGAATTCAAACCGCAAGCCTTGTAGCATCGCAAGGAATAACAGCCGTATTAACAGGTAATTGCGGGCCCAAGGCCGCCCAGGCCCTTGTTCAAGGCGGTATCGAGATAATTACGGGTCAGTCCGGTTCGGTTAGAGATGTGGTTCAGAATTATATTAAAGGTACTGCAATTTCAAAGCCGGAGGCGTTTGTGCCTGAAAAATCAGGCTTTGACAGAGTCGCCCAGATTGGAGGCTCAGGAAAACCTCAGCCCGCCGGCGGCGGTATGGGAGGTGGCCGTGGGATGGGTAGAGGCATAGGCGGCGGCGGTCGAGGAATGGGCGGCGGCGGAGGCAAAGGGATGGGAGGTGGCAGCGGAAAAGGAAGAGGCATGGGTGGCGGCGGTCGTCGCGGTTGAGAAAATATGGTGCGACCAAAAAAAAATAGAATTGTTAAATTTAACCCTGATGTTGTCTATTTTAAACCAAGGGGTATTCCCATCTTTGATCTTGAGGAGGTGAGCCTTACCATTGATGAACGTGAAGCAATAAGGCTGGCGGATCTTCTCGGTTTGTCCCATGAGGATGCAGGACGGGAAATGGGTGTTTCAAGGGCCACCTTTGGTAGAATTGTGCAACGTGCGCGAAAAATAGTCGCGGATGCGTTGATTACCGGTAAGGCCATTAAGGTAGAAGGCGGACATTATAATATTATTGAAGCAACGCGCAAGTTTATATGCTGCGCCTGTGATCATGGATGGGAGGAACCTTTCGGCACAGGCAGGACAAAGGGATGTCCGTCCTGTAAAAGTGAAAATATTCAACGTGTTAAAGGGAAATTGGTAAAAATGTAAGGCCCGGCCAGATAATCCGTCAGAAAAAAAACTATTTAAATTTTTAACAGGAGAATAATAAAATGAAATTTGCTATACCGTTAGCTGGAGGTAAATTAACCGCCCATTTCGGGCATTGCCAGGAATTTGCTCTCATAGATGTTGAAGGCGAAGAGATAAAAGCCAAGGAGATTCTTGTGCCGCCGCCCCACGAGCCCGGAGTCCTGCCCAGGTGGCTTCACGAACAAGGCGCAAATGTTATTATAGCAGGCGGAATGGGTCAGAGAGCCCAGACCCTTTTTACTGAGCAGGATATAACTGTAATCGTGGGCGCTCCGGTAGAAGACCCTGAAATACTGGTTAAGAGCTATCTGAATAATGCCTTGATTAGCGGCGATAATCTTTGCGATCATTAAAGCTATAGATTTTAAGATAATGATTTTGGGAAGGCCAGAGGGAGGAAGGCGTATTATAATACTCCGACGACCGATAACGCACCCAAAATCTTTATATTAAACTCTATAAATTAAAGGGAGGAAAGATATGGACAATATAGTAGTTGTAGGTTGCGGTGCCTATATGGACAGCGGATATGGCTGTCCGGGAGAATGGAGATGTCTTAAGGCGGCCTCACTGGGGGAAGGCAAGATAGAAAAGCCTTCCAATGTAAGCGCTTTTGTAAAATGTGAATGTCCCGGACGGGCGCTTGTGCCGACTGTGGCAATGGCCATGAAGATGGCCGATATAAAAGCCGACGCAATTTATCTCAGCACCTGTCTTGTAAATGCTAAACCCGGCTGTCCCTATTCAAACGCCGATGAGATGGCCAAGATTCTGGAGAATAAGACAGGCATTAAGGTTATACAGGGAACTCACGATTACCACTAATCAAAACAGTTCTAAACACCTAACCCGGATTAACCCTAAAAGACCAATAATAGAGAGAGATCCTTTATGAGCTCTTTTAAAGTAAAATTTTTACCTCACAATAAAGAGATAATCGTTTCTGATGGACGAAAACTTATTCGGGCTGCCATGGAGGCCGGAGTACATATAAACGCCTCCTGCGGTGGTGAAGGTCTTTGTGGTAAGTGTCGTGTGCTTCTTGAAGAAGGAGAGCTTGAAGGTGGGATTTCCGAAAAACTGAGCCGGGAGGATATTGAAAATGGTTACCGGCTGGCCTGTCAATCGAAAGTCAGGAGCGATCTTGTAATAAGGATTCCCACAGAATCGACTATAGATGCCAGGGTTCTGAATCTTCAGAGCACACCCAGAAAAACAGCCCGCATCAGGAAGATTGATTTTAATCAATTAAAGGAAGAAGGGCTTTTTATACCCCCGGTGGAAAAGATTTACCTGGAACTTACCGAACCGGATGCACAGGACCACTTGCCTGATGTAACGCGGCTGGTAAGTTTTTTAAAGCTTCAACATGATGAACACCGTCTTGTTGTTGATATGAAGGTTATTCGCAGGATTTCAGATATTTTTAGAGAAGGCGGCTTTAAAGTTACAGCAACACTTATGCGGCCTGTTCAGGAGGGAAGGAAGACCCATATTGTCAACATCCATTCCGGCGATACTTCGGGGTGTCATTATGCAATTGCCATTGATGTTGGAACTACAACCATATACGGACAGTTGATAGATTTGATTAACGGGAAAACCATTTCCCAGTACGGAGAATTTAACGGTCAGATAAGTTATGGCGAGGATGTGATCAGCAGGATTGTCTATGCCGAAAAACCGGGTGGACTGGAAAAACTTCAAAAGGTCGTTATAGGGTCTATCAATAAAGTTATAAACAGGGTTGTGAAAAGAGCGGATATTGATAAGGATTGTATTTCTACCATTACCATGGCCGGCAATACTACCATGACCCAGTTGATGCTCAATGTTAATCCAAAATATATAAGACGCTCGCCGTATGTGCCGACTTCTTCAATATATCCGCCGATCCGGGCTTCCGACCTGGGAATAGATCTGGGTGAACAGGTAGCGGCCCTTGTTTATCCCCAGGTATCAAGTTACGTGGGAGGTGATATTGTATCAGGGGTAATGGGTTCCGGTATGTATCGGACCGACAAATTGACTCTTTTTATGGATATCGGAACAAATGCCGAGATCGTAATAGGAAACCGGGAGTGGATGGCATGTGCGGCCTGTTCGGCAGGACCGGCTTTTGAAGGAGGAGGAATTGAATTCGGCATGCGGGCCACAAAGGGAGCCATAGAAGATTTTTCTATCGACCCGGTTAGTTATGAACCTATGAATATCACCATAGGAAATGTGCGTCCCCGGGGTATATGCGGATCCGGCCTTATAATAATGGTGGCCACCCTCTTTGAGATGGGTTTGATAAATAATTTAGGCAAATTTGACAGGGACCTTGACACACAACGTATCCGTGAAAGAAACGGTGTTCACGAATATGTTCTGGCCTGGAAAGATGATACCGGTATAGATCGGGATGTTGTTATAACGGAAATTGATATCGAGAACCTGATGCGCGCCAAAGGCGCGATTTACAGTGGCTGCCAGACTCTTGTAGAAGAGGTCGGCATGAGCATGGCAGATATAGAACAGATTTATCTGGCAGGAGGATTCGGAAGTTATGTGGATATTGAAAAGGCTATCGTGATAGGATTATTACCCGAAATTGAGCATGAAAAAATTACATTTATAGGCAACGGTTCGCTAATGGGCGCTAAAATGGCCGCTCTTACAAACCGAATAAGGAAGGACGTGGTTGAGGTGACCAGCAAGATGACCAATTTTGAGCTTTCTGAAACCGTATCTTACATGGATAATTATATGGCCGCCCTGTTTCTGCCGCATACGGATATGGAGCAGTTCCCAAAACTTAAGGCCAGGCTGGAGGCACGTGTTCAAAGCCGGCGGTAATTTGTCATAGTTATCGATAAAGGATAAATAACAAATGGATGAAAGAAAAACAGTAGCCTGTGCTGACGTTTTAAAGGAAGATTTTTATTGTGAGTGCGGTACCTGGGTGTATTGTCCGGATATGAACGGCACAAAGCTTGATGATCAGCAAAATGAAGTACCCGTCATAGGAGAAGGCTGTACAAAGCATGATAAAGATGGTGAATATATGGAATGTCCGGAATGCGGAGTTCATTATTATCTTGTTTGAAAATTTAAGCTCGAAATTATTCGCATTCTATTGACAAATATATGTTTTAAGGATATATAGCATAAGATTTAATATTTTAGGATAAATAGATACCGCAACAAGATTCTATCTTGTTTTGAGATCAAAAAAAATAAATTGTGAAAGGGGGAATGGCAAGAGATATTGTCTTTGACAAGGGACTTTTTAAAGCCCCTTTTTTTTGTTTAAGAAAGTTTGGGGCTTTAATCGAATTTAATATTAAAAACTATTTTATAGTAAAATATAGGAGGTAACATTGGGCTTTGATATTTTTAAAGAATCCTATGCCGGAGGCATAAGGGAAATTTCCATCGGGAAAGGTGATAAAGCGGTTACTGTCGGTGGAGAGACCAGCTACCCGTTCTATCTTTTTGAAGGAGAAATGCCCAACAAGCCCAGGATTGCAATGGAGGTATGGGACATGGAACCGGACGAATGGCCGGAATCCGCTGTTGCTCCTTTTAAAGATGTAATATCCGATCCTGCAGCCTGGGCCAAGAAATGTGTTGATGATTACGGAGCGGATATGATCGTTCTCCAGCTCAAGAGCATAGATCCGAACGGGAATAATGCCGGCCCGGAAGATGCTTCGGCTGTTGTAAAGAAAGTTCTGTCAGCAATAGACGTTCCCTTGATTATATGGGGTTGCGCGAATGTTGAAAAGGATGAAGAGGTTTTAAAGAAGGTGTCCGAGGATTGCCAGGGCGAAAACCTTACCATCGGACCGGTGGAGGATAAAAATCACAAGGGTATCGGCGCCAGCGCCATGGGTTTCGGGCATACCATAATTTCTTCATCTCCGATTGATGTTAACCTTGCCAAGCAGGTAAACATCCTTCTTGAAAACTTGGGAATGCCGGTGGATCGTGTGATAGTAGATCCGACCACGGGCGGTTTGGGCTATGGTATGGAATATTCCTATTCTGTTATGGAACGTCTCAGGATGGCCGCCATGACGCAGGGTGATGACAAACTTCAGTATCCGCTTATAAATAACCTCGGAAATGAAGTTTGGAAATGCAAGGAAGCCAAACAGACGGCCGAAGATGCTCCTACACTGGGTGATCCGGAAAAACGGGGCATTTTGATGGAAGCCGTAGGCGCTGTTACATATCTCATGGCCGGTTCGGACATACTGATAATGAGGCATCCTGAAGCCATACGTCTGGCCAGGGCATTTATTGATCTTGCGATGAACGGCGGAATGGCAACCGATGTTGCTCCGGTTGCAAAACGGCTTGATGATGTTGATATAGACTTGGCGTCACTGGCTCCTGAGCCGGATTTGACGATTGAAGAGGAAAAGAAAAAAGCGGCTCCGGCGAAAAAGGCTGCTCCTCCTGAAAAGAAAGCCGCCCCGGCTGAAAAAGCGGCTCCGGCCAAGAAGTCTGCTCCAGCTGAAAAACCGGCTGAACCTGAGGTAGATGCCAAGGCCGATGCAGAAGCAAAGGCTAAAGCAGAAGCAGAAGCAGAAGCAAAGTCCAAAGCAGAGGCCGACGCAGAAGCCAAAGCCAAGGCGGATGCAGAAGCCAAAGCCAAGGCGGAAGCAGACGCTAAAGCAAAGGCAGAAGCCGATGCCAAAGCTAAAGCCGATGCAGAAGCAAAGGCCAAAGCAGACGAAGTCGCCAAACGTGAGGCTGAAGAAGAGGCTGTCAGACAGCAAAGAGCGAAAGAGCAGGAAGAAAGAATGGCCAAAGCCGCCGGCGTAAAGACTGAAACAGTTACCAAAACAGCAGCCAAGACCCAGAGATCAGGTCTTAACAAGTTCATTAAGCCGCGCAGATAAAAACTTTAAAATAAACAGGTTAACCTGTTATAACTTTTATCAAGTTTAAATAGAAAATTTCCTATAATATGAGGAGGAACCTCTAATGGCAGAAGAAAAGAAAAAAGCAAAGGCTCCCAAGCTGGCAGATCCGGTTGCGTCATCAATAGATGTGGCGTCTCAAGAGATGATCGCCCGTTCCCATGAACTGGGAGTTGAAACAATTTTTGACAGGGCTTTGACAATGAAGCGTTGTAGTATCGGCGTGCAGGGCACTTGCTGTAAAAATTGCTCCATGGGTCCGTGTCGTTTACCCCTTCCTAAAGGCGGGATTGTTGGTGAAGATACACGAAAAGGTCTTTGCGGCGCTACGGCCAACACAATAGCCGCACGTAACTTTATCAGGATGATCGCCGGCGGAGCAGCCGCACATTCGGATCATGGCCGAGGCGTAGCCGAGGTATTTCTTTCCGTGGCCAGGAAAGAGACGGATGTTTATCAGGTTAAGGATGTAGATAAACTTTTAGCTGTAGCTAAGGATCTTGGCGTTGCAACAACCGTTGAAGTGGATGGCGAAGAACTTGACCGTGATCTTGATGAAATCACTTTGGAAACCGCGGAAGTTGCGCTGGCTGAGTGGGGCAAATCCGAAGGTGAGCTGCTTTATCCTAAGAAAGCTCCTAAGGCACGTTATGAGCTTTGGAAGAAACAGGGCGTGCTTCCCAGAAATATAGACAGGGAAATCGTCGAAATCATGCATCGCACCCATATAGGCGTTGACATGCATTATAAGAATCTCATGAAACAGGGCACCAGGGCAGCCATTGCCGACGGCTGGGGCGGTTCCATGCTGGCGACTGATATTCAGGATATTATTTTCGGAACTCCTTATCCGGTTCAGTCAGAGGCGAATCTTGGGGTTATGAAAGAGGACCATGTAAATCTCATTATTCACGGTCATGAGCCAATCCTTTCAGAGGTGATCGTGGCTGTGGCCCAGAAGCAGGAAATGATTGATTATGCCAAGTCAAAAGGTGCAAAGGGTATCCAGCTTTCCGGTATCTGCTGCACAGCCAATGAAATGCTGCAGCGCCACGGGATACCCCTGTGCGGCACCTTCCTGCAACAGGAACTGGCCATCATAACCGGTGCCTGCGATGCCATGGTGGTTGATATCCAGTGTATCATGCAGAATATTGCCGATGTGGCCAAATGTTTTCATACAAAGGTTATTACTACCCATCGGATCGCACAGATAGAGCAGGATAATGTTATCCATATTGAGTTTGATGAACATCATGCCCTGGAAGATGCCGAGCGGATCGTGAAGATGGCAATCGACAACTTTGAGAATCGTGGTGCCGAGGTGATGATACCGCAGCATAAAGCTCCGATTGTAGCAGGATTTGGGGTTGAATCGACCGAATACCATCTGGGCGGTTCTTTCCGCGGCACTTACTACACCTTGAACGATAACATTATTAACGGACGCGTTCGTGGCGTTGCCGGCGTTGTGGGGTGTAACAATGCGAGAACAAGGCATAATAATGACCACATAAAAGTGGTAAAAGAACTGATTAAAAATGATGTTCTGGTTCTTACAACAGGATGTAATGCAATCGCCTGTGCTATGGAAGGTCTGCTTACACCTGAGGCTGCGGCTGTTCATGCGGGCGCAGGTTTGGCGGAAGTATGTGAAACCGTTGGTATTCCGCCTGTACTGCATCTTGGGTCTTGTGTTGACAACAGCCGTATTCTGCTGGCTGCCACTGAAGTGGTAAAAGCCGGTGGCCTGGGTAATGATATCAGCGAATGGCCGGTTGCCGGAAGCGCTCCGGAATGGATGAGTGAAAAGGCCATCAGCATTGGTCATTATTTTGTTGTTTCAGGTGTTTATACTGTTGTGGGTGTTACATTCCCGACTTCGGGCGCGCCTGTATTTAATGATTATATTTGCAAGGATTTTGAGAATATCTACGGCGGTATGTGGGATTTCGAGCCTGACCCGATCAAGCATGCCCATAAGATGATAGCTCATATCGATAAAAAACGGAAAGAGCTCGGTATAGACAAGGCCAGGGAAAGGGTTATGATGGATTTTGCATCACGTCAGGCTCTTTAATTGTAATAATCAAAAAATTTAAGTATTCAACCATATAAAACATAAATCCTCAACGAAGGAGGAAAAAAATGTCAAGATTAATAGCGTTTGCCGCTATTCAAGGTGGTTATAAGGTAGTTTCCCAGGCTGAAGGCCAATATAAAAAAGCTCTCGCAACCTATAATGCGGATACAAAGGTCGGGTTTCCAAATACAGCCTATTTCCTGCCGGTGATATATTCTTTATTCGGCATCAAGGTTGAAACTCTGGAGGATATGCAGACTCCTCTGGATATTGCCCGGGGACTGCTTCCCCCGCATATCCAGGGGAAAAACTGGCTTCCTTTCCTGGGTCCCTTGCTGGATGCGGGCATGGCCGGAATTATATCCTATGAGATTATCGAGGCCTTAAGATATCTGAATGACCCGGATTTTTATCTGCATGCCGAGGATCCGGATATCGAGAATGGTAAAATCTGGCTCGGTGCTGCCGATGATACTATTTTCAGGAAAAGAGGGGTTGAGTTTGTGGACGGCAGCGCGCCCGGTTTTGCAGCAATAGTCGGTTCAGCGCCTGATTCTGCAACAGCCAAGATGATTGTTGAAGATTACCAGAAAAAAGGACTCTATATGTTCCTTGCTGCCAACCATAACGGTACAACCGTGACTGAGCAGCTTATTGAAGAAGGTGTCCAGGTCGGCTGGAATACCAGGATAGCCTGTTTTGGCCCTGATATTTCTTCGGCAGTATTTGCGGCAGGTTTTGCAAACAGGGTTGCAATGGCATTCGGCGGTATTGAGCCTGGTGATTATAAAAAGATTCTTATGTATAACAAAGAGCGGGTCTTTGCGTTTGTAAATGCACTCGGCGATGTTGGAACCGAATGGGGCGTGGCCGCGGCGGGTTGCGTAAACTGGGGCTTCCCGACCATAGCGGATACTGATATTACCGAGATTCTGCCTACCGGCATCTGTACTTACGAGCATGTTGTTTCGCCGGTTACACATGATGAAATCTGTCAGAAATCGATTGAGGTCAGGGGCCTTAAGGTTCTGGTCTCGGAAATTGATATTCCATGTTCATTCGGCCCGGCTTTTGAGGGTGAAAGAGTCCGGGGTGCCGATCTGTACTGCCAGATGGGCGGCGGCAAAACACAATGTACCGAGTTTGTCGAGATGGCTGAAATGAATGATATCGAAGACGGCAAGGTAGAAGTAGTGGGCCCGGATATCGGTGATATGAAAGAGGGCGACACACTTCCGCTCGGTATTTTCGTCCAGATAGCGGGCCGGGAGTTCCAGGAAGATTTCGAGCCTATCCTGGAACGTCAAACTCACCATCTTGTAAACTATATCCAGGGCGTCATGCATATCGGGCAGCGCGATATCGCCTGGTTGCGGGTAGGTAAAGGCGCCGTTGAAAAGGGCTTTACCCTAAAGGATATCGGCGTTGTTCTGCATGCCAAGTTTCATCAGGATTTTACCAAGATCGTGGATAAGGTACAGGTAACCCTTTATACCAAAAAGGAGGATGTGGACAAGTTGACCGAAAAAGCCCGTGCAGCATACCATGCCAGGGACTCGCGGGTTGATAACATGAAAGACGAGGATGTTGAAATTTATTATTCCTGCACCCTCTGCCAGTCATTTGCCCCCAACCATGTCTGCTCGGTAAGTCCTGAAAGAACCGGACTTTGCGGCGCATACAACTGGATGGACTGCAAGGCTGCTTTTGAGATTAATCCCACCGGCCCGAATCAGCCTATTGAAAAGGGTGAATGTCTCGATCCCAAGCTGGGTCAGTGGAAAGGCGTTAACGATTTTGTATATAAAGCATCACGCGGCGCTGTAACACATTATAATTTCTATTCCATGTGCATTGACCCAATGACCACCTGCGGGTGCTGCGAATGTATCGCTGCAATGCTGCCTTCATGCAACGGGGTCATGACTGTGGGCCGTGATTATACCGGGGAGACTCCCTGCGGAATGAAGTTTACCACCTTGGCGGGCGTAATGGGCGGCGGAGCATCATCGCCCGGATTTGTCGGTCATTCCAAACATAATATTACCCAGGGTAAATTTATCCTGGGCGATGGCGGATTGCTCCGGATGGTCTGGATGCCCAAAATGTTGAAAGAAGAACTTAAAGAGAGAATAGAGAAACGCGGTGCTGATATGGGCGTTCCTGATCTATACGATAAAATTGCAGACGAGACTGTGGGAATCACCGAAGAAGAGATTCTGCCATGGCTCGAAGAAAAGGGACATCCGGCGTTATCCATGGATTCCATAATCGGATAATTAAATAATAAAACGGGATTGCGGAGCCAAAGTCCGCATCCCGTTTTATGCAATTAATATTAAGGAGATAAAAATGGCATTAACCGGAATTCAGATTTTTAAACTTCTGCCCAAGACCAATTGCAAGGAGTGCGGAGTACCAACCTGTCTTGCATTTGCCATGAACCTGGCATCCGGCAAGGCGGAACTGGACAGTTGCCCGTATGTATCGGACGAGGCAAGAGAACAACTGTCCGAGGCATCGGCCCCCCCGATCCGGCCGGTAGATATAGGAAAGGGAGTTCGGGCCTGCAAAACCGGCGGTGAGACAGTACAGTACAGGCACGAAAAAACTTTTTTTAATCCAACATTACTGGCCGCAACAGTCGCTTCCGATATTTCCGAATCCGATCTTGAAACAAAATTAAAAATATGGAATGCTTTTCAGTTTGAAAGAGTCGGCTTGAATCTCAGGCCGGAACTGGTGGCAGTAAAAGATGCGGGCGGCGACAAGGACGCTTTTGCAAATACAGCCAGAATAATAGCTGAAAAGTCAGAGTTCAATTTAATCCTTATGACCGAAGATCCGGATGTCATGCAAGCCGGAGTCGAGGCCTGCGGATTTAAAAGACCTTTATTATATGCGGCCGCAGATGCCACCGCCGATGCTTTTGGTGAAATTGCAAAAGATAATGATCTTCCGCTGGCTGTAAAGGCTGATTCTGTTGAAGCGCTTATCCCCTTGACGGAAAAATTAACCGGCATGGGGCTGAAGGATCTTGTTATGGATTCCGGTTCCAGGGAGATCAAACAGGCCCTTGAGGACCAGGTAGCAATAAGAAGAGCAGCTTTGAAATCAGGAAACAGGGCGCTCGGTTTTCCAACTATAACCTTCCCATGCGAGATGGCATCCAATTTAGACACTGAAGCAATGATCGCCGGCATGTTTGTTGCGAAATACGGCGGCATTGTAACACTTTCCGATTTTACCGGAGAGTCTGTTTTTCCGCTCCTGCTGGAGCGATTGAATATATTTACAGATCCACAGAGACCGATGACCGTTACAGAGGGCATTTATGAGATCGGTAATCCCGACGAAAACTCTCCGGTGTTGGTCACAACCAATTTTGCATTGACCTACTTCATCGTATCCGGCGAGATTGAAGGGAGCAAGGTTCCTTCATGGCTGTTGGTCAAAGATTCCGAAGGCCTTTCTGTTATGACTGCCTGGGCGGCCGGTAAATTCGCGGGGGACGATGTCGGAGTCTTTGTAAAGAAATCGGGTATCATGGACAAGGTGAAACATACTGAACTTATCATTCCGGGGTATGCAGCGGCTATTGCGGGTGATGTTGAAGAGGAACTTCCGGGATGGACGATTATTGTAGGCCCCAGGGAAGCTGCCCATATACCGGGATTTCTTAAATCCCGATAAAATTAGTTTTAGATTAAAGATTGAAGATTGAAGATTTACATGCTATTAATTTTTGATCTTCAATCTAAAAACGTCAATCTAAAAACTATGGAGGATTTATGTATCTAATCGGAGAAAGCTTAAATGTAATTTCAAAAAAAATAGGCCGGGCATTTAAGGAGCGTGATCCCAAGCCTTTACAGGAAGAAGCCTTGTTCCAGAAAGAAAAGGGGATGGATTATATCGATATTAACCTGGGACCTGCAAAAAAAGACGGACATGAACTGATGCCTTGGGTAGTTGAGGTTGTTCAGGATGTTGTGCCTGATATACCCCTGGCTCTCGACACATCGAATATTGATGCCATAGAAGCCGCCCTGAAGGTTTATAAAGAGACTCCCAAGCCGGTTCTGATCAATTCAATCATGTGCCGACCTGAGCGTTATGAGCGGATGGTTCCGCTGGCTGCAGAATATAACGCCGATTTTATCGCTCTGATGTGGGGGCCGGATGGGCTTCCACGCGATGAAAATGAGCGCGCTGCCCTGGCAGTTGAGCTTCTTTATTTTGCCAATGAAGCCGGAATTGAAAATGAGCGGATATGGGTAGACGGCATAGTCACGCCGGTTAATATCCAGCAGCCCCAGCTTATGAGCCTGATGGCTTTCCAGGCTATGGTTCAGGATATTGCTCCGGGCGCCAAGAGCACCTGCGGCCTGTCGAATGTATCGAACGGCCCGCCGACCCACCTGCGCCCGATTCTTAACCAGACCTACATGATCATGCTGGAAAGAAACGGAATGTATTCAGTAATATCCGATCCCCTGGAAGACAGGTTGACCGAGATTGCTAAGGGAAAGCGTCAGGATATTGTAGACGTAGTTCATGCTACAATGGATGGAAATCCTCCGGCTCTTGATTCTATTTCGGATGAGTTAAAAGAATTTGTCAAGACAACCGATGTTATTCTTGGCAGAACTCTTTATTCAGATTCATGGCTTGAAGTCTAAATTATCATGGTGAGTGGTGAGTAAAAGACTCATCACTCATCTTTTTTTAATTTTTCTTTCCAGCGCATCAATCCGTTTGCAATATAATAGACGTTGTTATAACCGACAGAAAAAAGCTTTTCGGCAAGTTCCCTTCCAAGGGAGCAATGGATGCCGTCACAATATGTAATTATTTTAGTTTCCGGGTCTGTGCGGGATAAAAAATCGTCTATCCATTCGTCAAATTTTTTTTCATACAGGTTTACAGCACCTTTTATATGTCCTTGCTCAAAATCACTTTCAGATCTGGCGTCAATGAGCAGTGAGGAATCCTGCATTAATATTTTATATGCATTGCCAATCGATATCTCCCTGACGGCACTGTTATCATGCTGCGATAAATCATTGTTTAAAAGCAGCGGTACCCCTCCGAATTTTATCGGATCAGGCCTTATCTGATTAAACAACAGGGAAATAACTATCGCCGCACATAGTATTATTAATATCTGATAAAATGTTTGTTTCATGGTTTTCACTATTATAGCTTTTCAAGCACCCTTTATATAACTTCAAAAGTACTTTTTTTAAAAAATAAACCTATCTGTGTTTATCTGTGTGCAACTGTGTCCAATACTGATTGCCGAGCTTAACAAATTCCGGTGCCGTCAAACTTTCCGCTCTCCTGACAGGGTCAATGCCTGCCTGGTTAAGCAGGCTGAACGATTTTTTCGCATCAATATTGAGTATGTTTCCTGATAGAGAATTTTTTAAGGTTTTTCTTCTCTTGGAAAATGCCGCTTTGATGACCCTGAAAAAGAGCTGTTCATCATATGCTTTATACTGAGGCTCAGTTTTAAAAGTCAGTTCAATCACTTCTGAATCGACTTTTGGTTTTGGGAAAAAAAGGGGAGCCTTTACCGTTGCAATCTTCTTTATATCAGCGCAATACTGCACCATAACAGAGAGTCTGCTGTAATCTTTGCAATTCGGGCCGGCATAAATCCGTTTTGCCATCTCCTTCTGGAACATCAGTACTGCACGGCTGATAATATCCCTGTTTTCTATAAGCCGGACAAGCAGCATGGAAGATATATTGTACGGAAGATTTCCTATTACTATGATTTTTTCCGTCCCGCCCTCCACAAGCTTTCTAAGGTCCAGCCGCAGTATGTCGCTGTTAATCAAGACGGTGTTGGATACATTATATACAAGAAGCTCTGTTTTCAACAGATCGATCAATCTCTGATCCTTTTCTACGGCATAGACTTTTTTTGAAGCACGCGCGGCAGGAACGGTAAGAGCTCCCAGGCCTGCCCCTACCTCAAGCAGGGTATCCATGGAATCAATTCCTGATCGGGCAATTATCATTTCCGCTGTTGAAGGATCGGACAGAAAATTTTGTCCCATTTTTTTTTGGGGCCGAAGGTTCCATGCTGATAAGAGTGTTCCTGGTGATGTCATGTTATAATTATAGAAACTGTGAATTTGTTTTTGAACGAGCCCTTATGTCAGCAATTTTTTTTTTAATTTTTTTTTTAATTGTATTGTAAAGAATATTTTTCTGGTAATAAAATAAGCGGCAATACTGAAAGGGATGCCTAAAATGATACCGCCGGCCATCATAGCTATGGTTGCATCCCACCCGAGCCCTAACAGATCTTTGATAGATCCATATTTTGTATCAAATGGTTTGGAATTATTGAATAACATTGTGCCTACTTTATAAGTTCCAAGATAAAAGAAAGGGATGGTGAAAGGATTGCTGAACCAGACCCCGATCGCCGCGGCTATTTTGTTTCCCCGGAGCAAAATGGCTATAGTAACGGCAATGAGAGTATGAAAAGGTAAGGTTGGGGTGAAGCTGACAAATATTCCTATACCCATACCAAGGCCGATATGGTGCGGATCCCCTTCGAGCCTTTTGCATTTTTTTATGAATTTTTTTATTCGGTTTTTTGCAGTCATGGATGATATATTTTTATTGACCGGTCTTTTAAAATTTTATTATTTATCTTATATAGATTTTTAGATAAAAACTATCTACCATGAGTTAGGGGAGCTTTCAATCTTTTCGTTGGTGGGTAACCTCTTCATGCTGAGGATCGCAAATTAAATAACTTAAACAATATTATTTGTCTTTTGGTTCATAATCTTTGTCCAATTTATTTAATCTCCGATCCTTAGCGGATAAGTTTATTTAATATATAAAAATCATAAATCTGTCAAGAATGAAGACCTGACCCCATTCTGGTTTCCCCGCTCAAAGGAGCGATAAATAGTTATTGATATTTTATTCATTCTTATTTATAATTATCTATTATAAGTAAAATATATAGAATAAACGAATTTGCAAAAAGAATAGGAAAATCAGCCTCAACATTAAGACGTTGGGACACAGAGGGTAGGTTGATAGCCAAGAGGACACTTACAGGTCAAAGATATTATGATGAATCAGATGTAAGGAAAATTTTAGGTATTAAAGATATTGATCGAAAAACTATTGTGTATTGTCGTGTGTCCTCTTCTAACCAAAAAGATGACCTCAAATCTCAAATAACAGCAATGGAACAATTTTGGTAACCGTTCACAGTTAACGGTTGAAAAATACAGCAGGTTTCGGTGGATTCGCTTCGCTTAATCCACCCTACAAACTTACGTTGCTTTTGAACCGTAGGGTGGATTAAGGAGCGTAAGCGACGAATCCACCAAAGTAGCTGTCCCGCCTTACGTTGATGGCCTGAGATTCAATTTATAAACAGGAAATTATGCCGCTTGTAACCGTGAACGGTTATCAATTTTGTTTGAACTGCGGAATCGCTGTTGATGAATGAATTCAAGAAATTGGCGGCGGGATGAATTTTAAAAGGAAAAAATTTTTTTTTAATGTCGCGGATAGCTACCGGGGAGGTTGAAATATTAATCGTAGCTCATAAAGACAGATTATGCCGATTTGGATTGGGGTGTCCAAAAACTCAGTTTTGTGGCTACTTTTTTTGCTCAACTTTTGGCCCTATCATGAGTGCGATTAATATCTTGGCACATTGTTGGGGTCATGAAATGCAGCATTAAAATTATCTTCCCCAACCAAATCCCGGCATTCTTTGCACTCCTGCCATATCCCTGAATGGCTGTTATTGTAATGAAAATGGCAGAGACCCTCGTGCTCGTGATGATATTGGCAATAATCTCCACCTTTTATAGATGCAAAAGAAGTGTCACAGCAAATCCATTGGTCACAACATTTTGTTTTTATTAAAGGAACAGAATCGTTTCCACAAAAGCTACAATGTTTGCCAGGGATTATTTTTGCTTGCAATCTATCATATGTCATTCAGGCACCTTCAATATTTTCAGTAAAATTTGCGTAGACCATAACAAAATGCCGTCAATAATTCAAAATTGCTGATTGAAAAAAATTATTATTCCCTATATATTCAAATATTTTAACCAAAAAGATGGTTATTGCTATGAGTAAAGTTTCAAAATTAAAAAAAGTAGAACTGCCTGGAAAGACAAAGCAGTTGATCGTACTCGTATAATTAAGTATCAGAAAGCTGAGCTGAAACGTACTAAAAATGAACGAAATAAATACAAGTCTGAACTCCGGAAAAATAGACAAGAATTAGAACAAGAACGTAAAAAGAACACATTGTCGGTTAATAGTAAGGAGGAATTGATTTTTATTTCTTTACGCCTATTTTTGGTCGGACACGTTGGATTCAGAGCAATATCAAGAATGTTTGGCATTTTACAAGCATACCTTGGGATAACCAAAATACCGTGCCCTCAAACGATCATTAACTGGGTCACCAGATATTCACTATCAAAAATCTGGAACTATAAAGGGCTTTCTTCTGTTTCTTTTGATATGGATAAGATTGTAAATGGTGCTATTTGGATGATAGATACCTCAATAGCATTGGGAGCTGGTAAAATTCTTGCTATTTTGGAGCTTAGAACTGATCATTTTAAAAATCATGAAGGTGCTCCAACTCTTGAAAACATCAATTGTGTAGCAATTTCAGTGGCGAAATCATGGACTGGAGAATCCATTGCAAATTTTTTACAAAAGGTGATTCTCATCACCGGAAAACCTGCTGCATATTTGAAAGACGGAGGAATGGACCTCATGAAAGGTGTCAGACTCCTAAATGAAAGAGGATTTTCAAGTTTCTCCATTGATGATATTTCTCATGTTGTTGCCAATCTATTAAAAAAAGAATATACAAAACATCCTTCGTATGACTGTTTTATCTCTGCTTGCGGACAAGCCTCAAAAAAATTTAAGCAAACAGTACTTGCATTTTTTGCACCCCCAAAGGTTTCGACAAAAGCTCGATTCATGAATATTCATCGAATGGTGAAATGGGCTGAAATGGTTCTTAAGCACTCACCACGGGGGCGAGTTTCAAAGGACTCTGTAGTTTCAAAACTTAGGAATTATCTTGGTAAACTTCCTGAATATAAACAGTTTATCAAGCGATTTCTTCGTGATGCATCTCCTCTTTTAAAAAGCCAGGAAATTCTTAAAGCTCAAGGCTTGAATATGAAAACCTACAAAGAGTGCAAAGAACTTTTAAAAAATATCCCTCAAAGCTCTCAAGTACGTATCGGTTTTATTACCTGGATGGAAAAACAATTAATAGTCGCTGAATCATTGGGCATGGGCAATACTGGAATGCCTATTTGTTCTGATAATATTGAATCCCTGTTTGGACTTGGTAAAACACATGGTACAGGAGAAGTAAAAGATGCAAACCGAATTGCACTTCGTTTACCGGCTTTTTGCGGATCTGTGAATAGAGAATCCGTTCGGATGGCAATGGGCGTTACAGTAAAGGAACAACAGGAAGTTGAAAATAAGTTGTTGTCTTTAACTCGGCAGCGCCGAAAAATTTTACCAACCCCCGGAAGCCTTACAGATAGTTTGTCAACTGAGTTTGACTGTGGTTTAACTCTTCTACCGGTGCCAAAAAATGATGAAAAATCAAAAGATGTAACTGATATTACAGCAAATTTTGAACAATTAGGTGGGCCCGTAAATAAGTTTACAAAACAACCTTATGCGCCCAATAATGCTGAATATAATAACCGTGCCGCAGCTTAATAAGCATTTGTTTGACCACATTCAAATATAAATAATGGGTATTATCAACATGTTAATGCTTTGTTTATAAATGGAGCAAATTGACATACATAACTTATATTCTGAAGGGGGGGCCAAATCCTGAGCAAGCTAATTATGGGGATTTAGACACCCCAGATTTGGATTTGATTTTTTTGAACATATGGCAAATGAAAATAGATGCAAAATAAAGGTGGTAAATCAAGAATCTTTGTCCCCTCATCAGGAAATGGTCGAAGATTTAATGGCAATTATTCATACTTTTAGTTGCAGGTTATACGGCTTACGCAAGTATAAAAAAAACATAAAAAAAATAATCCAGGAAATTGAATAGTGAACATTCAATTGGCCCATAAAATCGAACCTAAACCCAATGACGCGCAGAAAGGCTATTTTGCAAAAGCGTGCGGCATATCAAGGTTTACGTGGAATTGGGGACTGGCTGAATGGAAACGGCAATACGAAGACGGATTGAAGCCAGCCGGATTGGAGCTGAAAAAACAGTTCAACGCTATTAAAAAAGAACTATATCCTTGGGTTTTTGAAGTGCTAAGAGATGCCAACAGTCAGCCGTTCAGTAATTTACAAACGGCATTTAACCAGTTTTTCAAAAACAGTTCAAAATATCCTCAATTTAAAAAGAAAAGCGTAAATGATAGTTTTTATATTGCCAATGATAAATTCAAGGTTGAGAAAAAGAAAATTTACATTTCAAAATTAGGTTGGGTGAGAATGCGGGAATGCTTAAATATTTCCGGTAAAATTTTATCAGCTACAATCTCACGCATTGCTGATAAGTGGTTCGTTTCTATCTCGCTGAAAATGAAAATCACACCAGGTGTTTGCGAAAACCAAGAAGCAGTTGGTGTTGATTTGGGCGTAAAGAAACTGGCCACTATCAGCAATGGTGAAGTTCTTTGAAGGGCCGAAGCCGCATAATGCCCTACTGAATAGATTAAGACGGTTGAACAAATCATTATCCAGAAAGGTCAAAGGGTCTAATAACTGGAAAAAAGCAAAGCTAAAGTTGTCACGATTACATATGAAGATTGGTAATATCCGTAAAGATGCCCTTCACAAACTAACTAATCATCTGGTTTGTGAATACGACATTATCGGGATTGAAGATCTAAACGTGAACGGGATGTCTAAAAATCATAAATTAGCCGGATCAATTCTGGATATGGGATTTTATGAGTTTAAACGTCAACTTGAATATAAAGCTTTGATTGCCGGGGTCAAAATTGTTCAAGCTGACAGATTTTATCCGTCTTCAAAACTTTGCAGTAGATGTAACCATAAAAAAATAGATTTAAATCTGTCGGACAGAGTGTATTGTTGCAGCAACTGCGGTTCAATCATAGACCGTGACCTAAATGCAGCGATCAATTTAAAAAATTTTGCCGTGGGTTTTACGGTTAAAGCCTGTGGAGATGCAGTAAGACCTAAGTAGTCGGTTCGGGCAGCGTCCGTGAAGCAGAAATTTCTCATCGTTTATGCCAAAAAGGTAAGAATGAGTAAGAAGAAAGGAACAGTATTTACTCAATATGCAATATCTACCTGATTTAGAAGCGCACGGCGGCGGGCTGGCACACCTTGTTGTGGATAAAGAACGGTGCCTGCTGTTGCAGGATATCGCACTGAACCTGCCTGACATAACTTTAAACCATCGCCAGCTTTGCGACTTGGAGCTTCTCGCAACAGGCGCTTTTTCACCCCTTGAAGGTTTTATGACCCGGTCTGACTATGAATCTGTTTTAGACCGGATGCGGCTGCAGAGCAATGTTCTATGGCCTATTCCAATCTGTCTGGATATTTCAGCTCTACAGGCTGATGCCATGGAGGCGGGGCAGTCGGTTGCGCTCAGGGATACGGAGGGCTTCCTGCTGGCGGTGATGCATCTGGAGGATATATGGCCCCTTGATCGTGAAAAGGAGGCGCTGCAATCCTTTGGCACACTTGACGGAAATCATACCGGCGCGGCCTATATTTTGAACAAGGCCGGAGAGTTTTACATTGGCGGAAAGCTTGAGGTTCTGAGTCTTCCCATTCATCCGGATTTCAAGCAGCTTAGACTGGCCCCGCATGAGGTGCGGGGGTTATATAAAAAATTAGGTTGGCAAAGAGTTGTCGGATTCCATACCAGGCAGCCGATTCACAGGCCTCAGTTTGAAATGACAATACGTGCCATGAGAGAGGCAAAAGCGAATCTGCTCTTTTTACCTGCCGCCGGTATAACAAAAACAGGTGATTTTGATCACTACACCAGGGTAAGATGTTACCGGGAGGTGGAGCGTCACTATCCGCCGGATTCTTTTATATTAAGTCTGCTTCCGCTGGCAATGAGAATGGCCGGGCCTAAAGAGGCTATTCTGCATGCAATTATTTCAAAAAATTACGGTTGTACTCATTTTATAGTTGGGCATGGACATGCCAGCCCGGGCCTAAATAGCAAGGGGGAATCCTTTTACGATGATGACGCAGCCCGCAAGCTTGCCGTAGATTACAGCACGGAGATCGGTATAGAGGTGATCCCTTTTGAGGAGATGGTATATCTGCCTTTTGAAGATGAATACCAGCCGGTGAATGAGGTGACCGCCGGCACCCAGAGAATATCTCTTACGGGTTCCGATATCCAGGAACGTATCCGCAAGGGGAAAAAGATACCGGAATGGGCCAGTTTCCCGGAAGTTGTCCGGGAATTGCAGAAGGCCTATCCCTCACCGATAAAACAGGGCTTTACGGTTTTTTTAACCGGTCTTTCAGGATCAGGCAAATCTACCATTGCCAAAATTATTTATTCCCGTTTTCTGGAGATTGGAGAACGGCCGGTTACCCTGCTGGACGGTGATATAGTAAGGCATAATCTGTCGAGCGAACTCAGTTTCTCCAAAGAGCACAGGGATATCAATGTTCGCAGGATCGGATTTGTGGCGGGTGAGATTACAAAAAACCGCGGTATAGCCATTTGTGCGCCTATAGCTCCCTATGAGGCGACAAGGGCGGAAATAAGATTAAATATTGAAGCATATGGCGGCTTTGTTGAGGTTCATGTTTCCACGCCAATAGAGGAGTGTGAAAAAAGGGACAGAAAGGGGATGTATGCCAAAGCAAGGGCCGGGCTTATAAAGGGCTTTACGGGTGTGGATGATCCATATGAGATTCCAAAATCACCGGAATTAAGAATCAACACAACAGATCTTACACCCGACGAATCTGCCCAAGAGATACTCCTGTTTCTCGGTCAGAAGGGGTTTGTGTAAAAAAAAGGAGTCTTTTTCGTTTGAAAATAATTATTGTAGGCGCCGGAGAGGTCGGTTTTCATATAGCCAGTCATCTTGCTCTTGAAAACAAAGATGTTGTTGTGATCGATTCAGATCCGGAAGCTATCCGGCATGTCTCTGATAACATTGACGTTCAAACCGTGCATGGTTCAGGCAGCAGTCCTGTAATTCTTGAAGAGGCAGGCATTAAAGAAGCCGAAATAGTTCTTGCCGTGACCAACAGTGACGAAACAAATCTGGTGGCATGCCTGGTTTCCGATATTATTTCTCCCACAACAAAAAAACTGGCCAGACTGAGAAATGCCGACTTCGATAATTTTCATGATACATTCAATAAGCATGCGCCGCACATAGATACTCTAATCAACCCGGAGATAGAGGTTGTAAAAACAATAGACAGGCTTATGAATCTGCCCGGCGCAGTCGATATAGGTGAATTTGCCGACGGCCGTGTTAAATTTGTCGGCATTCATGTGGAAGACGGTACACAGGTCGCGAATTTTAAATTATCTGAAATTTTTTCAAGGACAGGGATATATATTCCCCTTATTGCTGCTATTATAAGGAATGATGAACTTATAATACCTACTGGAAACGACAAACTTCGTGCCGGAGACACTGTATATTTTATAAGTGAGGATATAAAACTTTCGGAAGCCCTTGCCGCCTTCGGGAAGCATACTGAACCGGTAAAACGCGTCTTAATAGTTGGGGGCGGACGTATTGGTTTCAGGCTGGCCAGGCATTTGGAAAAGCAGCCGGTTTATATTAAAATTATCGAAAAAGATCAGGATCGCTGTTGCATGCTGGCAGACAGACTCAACAAAACAGTAGTGCTCCATGGCGACGGTTCCGACCAGGAACTGCTGCGCGAAGAGAATGTTCAGGATATTGATATTGTTATAACCCTTACAAATGATGAAGAGACTAATATACTGACCTCTTTGTTAGCCAGAAAAATGGGAATCAGCAAGACAATAACAAAAATAAGTAAATTCAGTTATTTTCCGTTAATGTCGATGATAGGCCTGGAACAGATTGTTAATCCGAGGCTTTCAGCAATCAATTCTATTCTGCAACATATTCGAAGAGGTAAAGTGCTCTCTGCAATATCGATTAAAGGTGATGAGGCCGAAGTCCTGGAAGCAGTCGCTATGGAGACTTCCGATATAGTAGATAAACCTTTGAAAGACATCTCCTTTCCAAAAGGCGCCTTGATTACAGGCATAATTCACGGGAATGATATAATCATTCCCTCCGGCAGCAGTCTGATTGAACCGGGAGACAGGGTCATAATTTTTGCCAGAAAAGAGGCAATTCCCAGGATAGAAAAAATTCTGGCTGTTAAACTGGAGTTTTTTTGATGCGCTGGCGCTTTATTGCCAAAACAATCGGCATATTAATTATTTATTTGGGGCTGTTGATGTTGTTTCCTCTCATATGCGGCCTTTTTTACAAGGACAACAGCTTGATCCCAATCGCTAAATCGATCGGGATAACAGTTTGTGCCGGATCGGCGCTTTTTTTATTTTTCAGGAATACGCGCGTTGAATCCATATCTCATCGTGAAGGTATAGCAATTGTTGCCATAGGGTGGACGGCTGTAGGTCTTTTCGGAGCCCTTCCGTTTTATTTGAGTTGCGGGTTCGATTCATGGGTTGACGCTTTTTTTGAATCTGTTTCAGGATTTACAACAACCGGATCCTCAATATTGACAAACATTGAGGGGATTTCTAAAGGTCTCCTTTTCTGGAGAAGCTTTATTCAATGGCTGGGAGGGATGGGTATTATAGTCCTTTCTATTGCAATCCTACCATTTCTCGGCGTTGGAGGCATGCAGCTATACAAGGCGGAAGTACCCAGTCCTGTCCCCGACAAGCTGAGGCCTCGTATACGCGATACGGCAATGGTTCTATGGAAGGTATATGGTATTATTTCCCTTGCAGGGGTTATTCTGCTTATGATGGGAAAAATGGATCTTTACAATGCATTATGCCACACTTTTACCACAATGCCCACAGGCGGGTTTTCCACAAAAAATTTATCCATCGCACATTATGACAGCATATATTTTGACACCATAATAGTTATATTCATGCTCCTGGCCGGGATTAATTTTTCCCTTCATTACCAGATGATTAAAGGGAAGCCCCTTGCATACTGGCGTGATTCTGAATGCCGCTTTTTCATTGGCGTGGTAATTTTTCTTATTATTATAATTAGTTTTAATTTATATGGCTCAGTATATAAGCAAATAGGAGAAGCAATCAGATTTGGGGCTTTTCAGGTGGTTTCAATAGTTACCACCACCGGATATGCGACTGCGGATTATGAAAAATGGCCGGCCATGTCACAAGTTATCATTCTGCTCTGTATGTTTCTTGGAGCATCAGCGGGCTCTACCGGCGGCGGTATGAAATGTCTGAGGATCATGCTATGTCTGAAGTACTGCTACAAAGAAATCTTCTCCTTGATACACCCCCATGCGGTCAAGCACATTAAAATAGGAGGTAAGGCCGTCTCTGAAGATGTTGTAAAGAGTGTCCTCGGGTTTCTTGCCCTTTATATAGGTCTTTTCGGCCTATGCTCAGTGCTCCTTGCAGGTACGGGGGTCGATTTGATAACATCCATTACGGCTGTGGCATCAGCAATAGGAAACATAGGCCCCGGTTTTGGACTTGTGGGGCCTGTGGACAACTATTCACAAATACCATATTTGGGAAAATGGCTGCTTATATGGTGCATGCTTTTAGGCCGGCTGGAAATTTTCACCGTTATTATACTTCTTGTTCCCGAATTCTGGCGTAAATAGAAAATGATATCATTATAATCTTTTCTGCCGCTGTAATTATAGCCGATCCTGATCTATTCAGTTACTACCTGTTTTGATCTGCTTGGCACGATTTGTGCTTTATTAATGGTTTCTTAATGATTTCAGTTAAAAAAAAGTGCATTGTTTTGCAAAGGAGCAGGATGAAACTGTCGGAAAAAGAGAGACAGGAAAAGTGGAGAAAAAAGCAGAAAGCTCTCGGTAAAAAGTCATATACGATCATGCTGGGCCGAAAAGCCCAATCTATTTTAGAGAATGAGAAAAAACGGACCGGGAATAGCCTTTCCACAATAATTGAAAAGGCTATTTTGTATCTTGAAAAATCGATTTCCGGCAACAAACAGAATGTTACCGAAAATCGATGATTACCCGGATAAAATTGCCGAATAGATTTTCAGAATTTTAAAATTTGGTATAAGGTCGGAAGGAGAAAGGCGTATTGTAATACTCCAACGACCGATACCGCAGTAAAATTATTTAGGTGGAAATCTCTATTCTTCCTCTACCAGCCCCATGTCAGATAATCATGTATCGAATCGGCGGCCAGTCTGCCTGCGCCCATTGCCAGAATTACGGTTGCTGAACCTGTTACTATATCACCACCGGCCCAGACACCTTTTTTGCTGGTTTTTCCGGTTGCTTCATCCGCAAGGATATAATCCCAACGGTTTAAAGCAAGACCTTCTGTAGTTTGTGTAAGCAGCGGGTTGGGGCCTGCGCCTACAGCAACAATCGCCAGATCACAATCCAGCTCAAATTCAGAGCCTTCTATGGGGACCGGCCGACGTCGTCCTGAATCATCAGGTTCTCCCAACTCCATCTTCAGGCCCACCATGTTGGTAACACGGCCTTGCTCGTTGCCTTTGAATTCCACAGGACTGGTGAGAAAAAAGAATTCAACCCCTTCCTCTTCCGCATGGTGTACCTCAGCGCCTCTGGCAGGCACTTCATCCCTTGAGCGTCGATATACAATTCTGGATTTCTTCGCACCCAGGCGTAATGCTGTTCTGGCCGAATCCATAGCCACATTTCCGGCTCCGAGTGTTATCACGTTTTTACCCCTGATTATCGGAGTATCGTATTCCGGGAAAAGATATGCTTTCATAAGATTTGATCTTGTCAGATATTCATTTGCCGAAAAAATACCGACAAGGTTTTCACCCGGAACATTTAAAAATCTAGGTAAACCGGCGCCTACACCTAGATATACCGCATCATATCCTTCTTCAAAAAGTTCGTCTATACTTACGGTACGCCCCACCACGGCATTACAGTCAACTGTTACACCGAGTTTTTCCAAAGATGCTACTTCTGAAAAAACAATATCCTTGGGAAGCCTGAATTCGGGAATTCCGTATACAAGCACACCGCCGGGCTTATGAAAAGCTTCGAAAACAGTAACCTGATGGCCCTTAAGTATAAGATCCCCCGCAACAGTCAGGCCGGACGGGCCGGAACCGACAACCGCCACCTTTTTGCCGGTAGGCGCTGCCTTTGGCGGAAGCTCTCCACTTCCACTGATCCTTTCTTTATCAGCAACAAATCTTTCAAGATTTCCAATGGCAACCGGATCACCCTTTTTGCCGACGATACATTTTCCCTCACACTGTAATTCCTGGGGGCAGACCCTGCCGCAGACTGCGGGCAGGGCGTTCTTTTCCCATATTTTCCTGATGGATTCGACAAATTTTTCTTCTGCTACCAATTTGATAAAACCCGGGATATCGACTCCAACCGGACACCCCTCAACACAGGCCGGCTTTTTACATTGCATACACCTTTGCGCTTCCTTGATAGCCGCCTCAGGTGTTAATCCCAGCGGAACTTCCACGAAATTTTTTGCTCTTATATCCGGCGCCTGTTCAGGCATTATCTGCCTAGGTATTTTTTCTTTTTTGGCCATATTATCCCCCCGCAAAAACCAGCTTTTTTACATATCATTCATATATCATTAATTAGATATGGAGAAAAACCGGATTATACATAATAAAATTTTGATATTAACTATCTATATTTTTATAACCGCAAACCACTCTCCTCAAGGCTTCTCTTTTCATCCTCCTGGTATGCCAGTAAACGAAGCATCAGTTCGTCATAATCGACCTCGTGGCCATCAAATTCCGGGCCGTCGACACAAGCAAATTTTGTCTGGCCGCCAACCGATACACGGCAACAGCCGCACATTCCGGTTCCGTCAACCATAATCGGATTTAGGCTTACCATTGTTTTGACGTTGTACTCTTTAGTCATTTTGGATACAAATTTCATCATAGGCACAGGGCCTATTGCAACTACAAGCTTGATATCACCCTTTTCCAGAATTTCCTTTAAAACATCTGTTACAAAACCATGATGCCCGTACGAACCGTCATCTGTACATATTCTTAAATCATGGGAAGCGTTTTTCATCTTATCTTCCATTATCAGGATGTCCTTGCTTCTGGCACCTATAATACAGGTAACATCATTCCCTGCCTCCTTGAGCGCTCGGGTAATCGGATGCAGGACGGCAATGCCTGTCCCACCGCCTACGCAAACTACCTTACCAAACTTTTCAATATGTGTCGGAGCGCCGAGGGGTCCTATAATATCCTGGTAAGCATCCCCCACCTTCAATTCCCTGAAAAGAGCTGTAGATTTACCAACAACCATATAGATTATAGTTATTGTGCCTTTTTCCGGGTCAGTGTCAGCCATTGTCAATGGAATACGTTCACCAGTTTCATTTGCCTTCAGTATAACAAACTGACCGGGCTTAGCTTTGCGCGCTATCAAAGGAGCATTAATTTCATTCCGTATGACCGTGCCTCCCGTCATTTCTTCCCGTTCCACAATTTTAAACATATCAACCTCCAAGGTAAACAATAATACAACAACAATTAATTAGCGCCCGAAGGAAAAGCAGATAATTTTTTTCAAGTTCAAGGACGGCTACCAAATTTTAAATCAGGTTTAACCGGATGAATACATAAAGTATTTTGAAAATTAACTCTTAAGCTGGACGCAAAAATTAGGAAAAGTAACAGTTTTAGGGAACTGGAAGGAAATAATCTACGCATATCGTGCAGATTTTTTGTTCGTCTTCAAGGCGTGGTAACAGTTGCATAGTGAACTATACAACTGTTACCGCAACGTAGAAGACGGACAAAAGGGCAAGCAGGATGCGTAGATTATTTTCTGTAAGTTCCCTTCGTTCAGACACTATAAAAAACAGCGCAACCCGACACATATTTCAAAAACGATAATAAGCGTCTTTGCGCAAATCAGGTATAAAAGTGAACAAAAAATCAAGATCAATTTTTATTTTAATATTTAATTTTATCATACTACCCGGAAAAGGTCAATTTTAATTCGATTTCTTCATTATAAGGAATCATAGGGAGATGCCACTGTGTCTGTTCGATTACAAATTGACCACGAAATATTGGGCAACCACGTGGGGTTGCCCCTGGGAATATCAAAATTTTTTTATATTTTTTTGGGTGTTTTATGGTTGGGAAAGTTATTTCGTCCCCATTTCTTAAGGGATATGATCAGGTGAAAAAGAGATACTGTTTTTTTTGCTTGACAGGGTATCCGGCAGTGATTAATATTAATTACAAAATATTTTTAATCTTCTTTTTAATCCGTTTTTTGTTAGTTAAAAATACGGTTTCATTTCCTCATTGATACTCTTTTTGGGTAACTTTTCAATTAATTGTTCCAAACATAAAATGCATTACAATGTTAAACATGAGTTTTAAATAAAAAAATGATTTTAGATAGGGGGCTAAAGTCTAATACATTAGGGTTATGATGCGTGAAAGGGATTCATATAACAGCTTTTACTAATTTAGCATATCCAAAAAAAGGAGGTACATTATGAAAGCAGGGGTTTTTTTTACAGGCACAGGTCCGATTCTTGTTTTAACATCCTTTGATTCTTTATCAGACCCAAATCTTGTGGATAGGTTTGTCTTGAAAGGGATTAAAAAATTTATTGTCTATGAACTACCCATTGAGATGGTTAAGGAAAAATATGGTAAACAATATGATGTGGTTATGGGTGACTTAAAACAGAACGATGATTTGCGGGTTCTCGATTATGACGGCCACCATGTTTTTTATAACTTTTCACTTAAAGATTTTGGTGAAGGGATAAAATGTGAAGTTTAATGGTTTTATTGGCAAGGCTTATGAATTCCTTTCACAACAAACAGATTTATTAGATCTTTACCCGTTTGATCTGAGAATTCATCTCTCAGATTTCCAAGCTACTTGTACGCTGAAAAGTTTTTCGGAGGCAAGAGCGCTTTTTATCACTCCTAAACTGACTGCAGGCACCTCCCTGGTGGCAAAGTGAACTATAAAGTTCATGGCATATTTCAAATAAAATCTTCCTATATCGTCGTTTGTCATCTGTCAGAAGGGTTATCTCTTCCGTATTTTAACCTGTTTTGTTTGATGCCTAATGATCATTTACATTCCGTAACCTTACAATATTAATCGGAATTCCAATATGAAAAAAATATTAATTTTCTTTGCAGCAGGTTGCTTGGGTGCATTGGTAAATAGCATTGCAGTTTGGCTCTTTGGAGACTTGGGTATTACTTCGTCATTTGGTGTCTCAATTTCCTCATCTTTAACTCCTGGTTGGCTTTATCCTCGTATTGTGTGGGGTGGTCTTTGGGGGCTTCTTTTTCTTTCTTTGGCCTGGACTTCCCGAAAATTTATCCACCGGGTGTACCGTTGGTGCGCCTCCCCAATGGCCGGATTTAATACATCCTTTGTTTAAGTAAGGTGTCTCCGGATTACCACCCGGCGTTCGCCTTCATAAAACCCGCCAAGAATCATATTGCAATTATTTGTTGCGTACTGCAACTTTTTTATGGTACCGTTACTTAAAGTTTGATTTAGACCAAAGGAGGTAATAATAATGACAACCGCAGTTAGAATTACCGACGATTTGGTGCGGGACGCAAAAATATTTTCTAAAATTGATAAGAGATCGTTAACTGGTCAGATTGAGCATTGGGCGAGGATTGGTAAGTGTGCTGAAGAAAATTCCGATTTAACCTATAGCCTGATTAAAGATATCCTTATCGGTATTGCAGAGCTGGAACAGGGTGAATCATCAGAGTACAAATTTGGGTAATCGCCAATGAAAATTATTCAGTCCCGATCATTTGAACGAAAAGTTAGAAAATTTATCGAGCAAGAAAAAAAATTGCTGAACAAACAAGTGATAAAGATTGCCGAAAATCCATCTATTGGCGTTGAAAAAAAAGGTGATACTCCGTGGAGTATTTGTTCATAAGTTCAAGATAAAAACCATCCAGTATTTGCTCTCTTATCGTTATATAGGGGATGATCTCGAATTAATAATGATTGGACCTTATGAAAATTACTATCGGGACTTAAAAGAATTACCTAAAAGCAAGATAAAAGGGCGAACAAGGCAAATTCAGCCGACGCAAAAAGCCGCGCGGCTGATTGCAAATGGTTCCAGGCGGCTACGCCTCCTGGAATCATTTGCAATCAATGCTGTAAGTTGACCCGATTCCAATGCTGACTCCATTCCCAATTTAACACTTGCTTTGTTGGAACTATTTCTGTTTACGCCCCATCATGTTTGATCGTCATAAAATTTAATCTCCTAAAAAATAGTTAGTGGATTAGAAGGTACTAAGATTCCATACCGTTACTCCTTGACTCTAATTCTTCCCAACGTTGATATAGATGCTCAAATTTCTTTTGTGCTTTTTGATGTTCGGTATATATTTTCGCCAATCGATCGGCATCACACATGATGTCAGGATCATGAAGCTGCTGTTTTAAGTTATCCGCAATTACTTCTGCCTTTTCTATCTGTCTTTCAATCCGGTTTAGCTCCTTACGCTCTTCGTAGGCCAGCTTATGGGGCTTATTATCAGGGGGGCTTTTTGATGTTTCCCCGGCGTTAGGTTTGGCGGACAGCCTGATCTTCCTGTATTGAAGCCATTGGTCATAATCCGCAAAATATTCCGCACTGCCATTCCCGTCCAAGTAAAGCAAAAGATCACAAATACGCTCCATGAGGAACCGATCATGCGTAATGAGGACTATGGCGCCGGGGAATTCCTCCAGACTATCTTCGAGTACCTCAAGCGTGGGGATATCCAAATCGTTGGTGGGCTCGTCTAACAGGAGAATATCCGCCGGTTGCAACATCAAGTTCGCTATAAAAACCCGGGCCTTTTCTCCACCGGAGAGCCCGGCAACCGGCATGTCCAATTGCTCTGTTTTAAAGAGGAATCGCTTTGCCCAAACGGTCACGTGAAAAGGACGCCCCTGATATATGACCGTGTCTCCTTCCGGGGACAGGACTTGCCGCAAGGTCCGGCTCCCGTCCTTTAGCTCCCTTTTTTGATCAAAAGTCACGATCTTTAAACCATCCGCCGTTTTAACAGAACCGGCTTCGGGAGCCAGCTTACCATTAAGAATATGAATGAGACTACTTTTCCCCGTTCCATTACGTCCCATTACCCCGATGCCCCTGCCTGGTGTGAGTTGCAAGCTTAAATTGTCAAAAAGGAGTTTTCCACCCAGGCTTTTTCTCAGTTTTTTTGCATCCAATAGTTTCTTAGTTTTTCGGTGGGTGCTCTCAAAGGCGATATCAACGCTCCTGTTATGGGCGTTACGCCCCTTAATCGTCTCAAGATTTTCCTCCAGCCGGTAAGCCTTGTCGATTCGATATCGCGCCTTTGATGTTCTCGCCTTGGGACCGCGACGGAGCCATTCTATCTCACGGTGGACTTTGTTGGAAAGGACGGTTTCCTGTTTTGCCTGTTCCTGGATATACTTCTCCCGTTTTTCAGCAAATTCGTTGTAATTTCCCTCCACTTTGATGAATCCCCCAGGATACCGCCGATTCAGTTCAACAATACGGTTTGTCGTATTTTCCAGAAAGAACCGATCGTGGCTCACCAGTACAAAAGCAAAGGCGGCATCTTTTAAAATTTTCTCCAACCACAAAATACCCTCCAGATCCAGATGATTGGTAGGCTCATCCATGAGGAGTAAATCCGGTTTTTGAAAAAGGGCTTGACCAATGGCCAGCCTTTTGCGCAAACCGCCGGAGAGTGTTTTTACCTTTTGATTAGTGTTATCAATTTCAATGAGGCTAATGATTTTCTGGCGTCGCTTACTGACTTGCCATGCCTCAAGCTCTTTGGGAATGGCGTGGAACAGGGTTTCCTCTATGGTTTTATCCGAGTCTAGAACGTCCTCCTGCGGGAGGTAAATCATGTTTGTGTTTCTTTTTCGCGAAATCTCTCCTGAATCGGCAGGCTCCATATTCGCAAGTATTTTCAATAACGTGGATTTCCCGGCGCCATTGGGACCTATCAATCCCAGGCGCTCATTCTCTAAAACCTTTAGAGAAATATCGGTAAACAAGGGCTGTGCCCCATAGGATTTGCTCATAAAATGGGTGCTTATAAGTACGTTTGAAGGCATATATTTATTTTTTACCGTCCTGTTGCATTCTATTAGCCGTCACCACTCTAAAAAAAATAGACCGCTCCTTGCTTTCTCCCTGAAGATGAAAAGCAGTAAAGATCCAGGTACGTAGTGTCCGGCTTTTTGTTCACGTTCCTTACCTGAAAAAAACTATTGGCAGCAGTCAAAACCAGGGCTTGAAAATCGCTGCCCTGTTATTTGCCGGGTTAACGCTTTAAAAATTGAAAGTATGGTAGGATTATTTATATTCATTTTTGCGTTATTAATAAATTCCTCCAAATCAATTTCCGGATATTGTTTTTGGTATTCAAAAGCCTGTATAGCCATTTCCAGTTTATCAATATTTTTTAACAACCTGGCCTCTGGACTATTTCTGCTTTCATATTCTTCCCAAAGATCGACTATACTTGAGTTGTTATCAGGAAAAATATCGTTAAATTTTTTTATTGCGATTTTTTCTTTTTCGTACTTTTCAGTAACAGGAATACCGCAATGAGGTGTTATGTCTCCGGTTATTATTTCTGGTAAATCGTGCAATAAACTCATTTTTAATAATTTCTCTACATTGAGTTCAAGCATTGTTCCTAAAATTAAAGCAATAAAAGATGTGCGAAAAGAATGATCCGCAACAGATTCCGGACATGGAATATTTTTCATTGCCCATCCGGTTCTTTTAATCCGTTTTAATTTGCCGGCTTCAATAAATAATTTTAAAAGTTTATTATTATCCATATAATTACAATGTGTTTCCTTTCCAGATATTTTACAGTGCTGTGCATAGTGATGCAAGTCAAATATCTTCAGCTTTTTAAATTGATCAGGGGTTACTATAGATTGTGATACTAATGCTTAAAACCATTCAAAATCATTTGAGTGAAACTTAAGAATGACTTCTTTACCAGGATAAAGATCAAGGTTGCTTATTTGATCAGGTGTAAGTACAGCAATTCTAATCATGGCTACCTATGAGCATTTTCTTACCATAAAAACAGGCAAAACTGGCAAAAACAATGTTAAAAAATAGGGCATCTTTCATTAATGCCCAAAAGTAGTTAACACTTTTTTTTAATGTCAGAATCAGTATTTTACCGCAGAGTTCGCTGAGAACGCTGAGATATTACATTAAAAATCAAGTAGTTTTCTCTGCGTTTTTTGCGTTCTCGGCGGTAAAATTTAATTTTTTATACAAAATAAATGTAAACTGAGAATGAAGGATGCTAAAAATAGCGAATATTCCCATGAAAAATCATAAAAAATTCCATAATTAGAATTGCTGTTGTCCTAAAACACCTGTTGACCGATAGGCCTGTAGTGGCTATACTTTTCTGGTTGTAAGCAAAGACTTGTTCAACAGTAGCGCTGGCCTGGCCATTCTGTGTCCCCTAACGAACACAGAACGCGGGTTTTCCTTCCACGTGCCTATTCCGGAAAACAGCAACCTGACAGGAGTCATCATGGTTGAGCAGGTCAAGTCGGTCGATTTCCGTACTCGTCGAGCGAAGCGCATCGAACGTGCCCCAGATGAATTGCTGTCAAATGTGCTATCGATATTAGATGCTTGTATCTACTAAGGCGGGATTTGCCCGTAACCCAACTCTATGAGATATGAAAAATACAAAAAAACAAAAGACAATAAGATTGGGGTGTCTAAATCCCCATAATTAGCTTGCTCAGGATTTGGCCCCCCCCTTCAGAATATAAGTTATGTATGTCAATTTGCTCCATTTATAAACAAAGCATTAACATGTTGATAATACCCATTATTTATATTTGAATGTGGTTAAACAAATGCTTATTAAGCTGCGGCACGGTTATTATATTCGGCATTATTGGGCGCATAAGGTTGTTTTGTAAACTTATTTACGGGCCCACCTAATTGTTCAAAATTTGCTGTAATATCAGTTACATCTTTTGATTTTTCATCATTTTTTGGCACCGGTAGAAGAGTTAAACCACAGTCAAACTCAGTTGACAAACTATCTGTAAGGCTTCCGGGGGTTGGTAAAATTTTTCGGCGCTGCCGAGTTAAAGACAACAACTTATTTTCAACTTCCTGTTGTTCCTTTACTGTAACGCCCATTGCCATCCGAACGGATTCTCTATTCACAGATCCGCAAAAAGCCGGTAAACGAAGTGCAATTCGGTTTGCATCTTTTACTTCTCCTGTACCATGTGTTTTACCAAGTCCAAACAGGGATTCAATATTATCAGAACAAATAGGCATTCCAGTATTGCCCATGCCCAATGATTCAGCGACTATTAATTGTTTTTCCATCCAGGTAATAAAACCGATACGTACTTGAGAGCTTTGAGGGATATTTTTTAAAAGTTCTTTGCACTCTTTGTAGGTTTTCATATTCAAGCCTTGAGCTTTAAGAATTTCCTGGCTTTTTAAAAGAGGAGATGCATCACGAAGAAATCGCTTGATAAACTGTTTATATTCAGGAAGTTTACCAAGATAATTCCTAAGTTTTGAAACTACAGAGTCCTTTGAAACTCGCCCCCGTGGTGAGTGCTTAAGAACCATTTCAGCCCATTTCACCATTCGATGAATATTCATGAATCGAGCTTTTGTCGAAACCTTTGGGGGTGCAAAAAATGCAAGTACTGTTTGCTTAAATTTTTTTGAGGCTTGTCCGCAAGCAGAGATAAAACAGTCATACGAAGGATGTTTTGTATATTCTTTTTTTAATAGATTGGCAACAACATGAGAAATATCATCAATGGAGAAACTTGAAAATCCTCTTTCATTTAGGAGTCTGACACCTTTCATGAGGTCCATTCCTCCGTCTTTCAAATATGCAGCAGGTTTTCCGGTGATGAGAATCACCTTTTGTAAAAAATTTGCAATGGATTCTCCAGTCCATGATTTCGCCACTGAAATTGCTACACAATTGATGTTTTCAAGAGTTGGAGCACCTTCATGATTTTTAAAATGATCAGTTCTAAGCTCCAAAATAGCAAGAATTTTATCAGCTCCCAATGCTATTGAGGTATCTATCATCCAAATAGCACCATTTACAATCTTATCCATATCAAAAGAAACAGAAGAAAGCCCTTTATAGTTCCAGATTTTTGATAGTGAATATCTGGTGACCCAGTTAATGATCGTTTGAGGGCACGGTGTTTTGGTTATCCCAAGGTATGCTTGTAAAATGCCAAACATCCTTGATATTGCTCTGAATCCAACGTGTCCGACCAAAAATAGGCGTAAAGAAATAAAAATCAATTCCTCCTTACTATTAACCGACAATGTGTTCTTTTTACGTTCTTGTTCTAATTCTTGTCTATTTTTCCGGAGTTCAGACTTGTATTTATTTCGTTCATTTTTAGTACGTTTCAGCTCAGCTTTCTGATACTTAATTATACGAGTACGATCAACTGCTTTGTCTTTCCAGGCAGTTCTACTTTTTTTAATTTTGAAACTTTACTCATAGCAATAACCATCTTTTTGGTTAAAATATTTGAATATATAGGGAATAATAATTTTTTTCAATCAGCAATTTTGAATTATTGACGGCATTTTGTTATGGTCTACGCAAATTTTACTGAAAATATTGAAGGTGCCTGAATGACATATGATAGATTGCAAGCAAAAATAATCCCTGGCAAACATTGTAGCTTTTGTGGAAACGATTCTGTTCCTTTAATAAAAACAAAATGTTGTGACCAATGGATTTGCTGTGACACTTCTTTTGCATCTATAAAAGGTGGAGATTATTGCCAATATCATCACGAGCACGAGAGTCTCTGTCATTTTCAGTACAATAACAGCCATTCAGGGATATGGCAGGAGTGCAAAGAATGCCGGGATTTGGTTGGGGAAGATAATTTTAATGCTGCATTTCATGACCCCAACAATGTGCCAAGATATTAATCGCACTCATGATAGGGCCAAAAGTTGAGCAAAAAAAGTAGCCACAAAACTGAGTTTTTGGACACCCCACAATAAGATCATCTCTTGGAGTCTTGATAGCGATATTGCTATTCTTTTCCTCCGGACTAAAGCTTCCTCTATTAGACACCGCGACTGAGGTTTACTTTCGTGAAGCAATAACTAAAGCCGGAGTAGCCTATGCTACATGCAGGGTTGTCAACGCTGCTGTTTCAATTGTAAAGGATTCAACTCTACAGTTGGAACCCGCAGGGGTAGGCGTATCATTGGCTGTGGGACAAGCCTTGGATCCGATTGATGATATGACGGAGCGTTTGTCCGATGTACTTGTAATGGCGATTACGTCATTAGGGGTTCAGAAACTGGCATATGAAATTAGCGTATCGCTTGTGCCACCTATACTTTCTATGTTCCTGCTATCCCTGTCTATTATGATATGGTTCGAGAATGAAAGGTTAAACTCCTTTCAGAAAATCATAATGCGGTTTCTACTACTTATTGTAATTGCTCGTTTTTGTCTTCCGATATCGTCTATGGCAAATGAGTTTGTTCATAAACATTTCTTTGCTGATCAAATATCAGTGGCAAACAAAGAACTGGCCATAGGGATTGTTGAACTTGATAAATTAAAAGATTTTTCACTACCGGAAATTGATGGCGTTTTAGGAACCATTGAGAACAGCACATCGTTTCTTCAACGAAAATCAATAGAGTTCAAAAATGCCATTGCGGCTACCGTCAGCAATATGGGAGCTATAATAGAGAATCTCCTAAAGCTTACATTTCTTTATGTTGGGATTTTTTTGATTCAAGTTATTATTTTACCATTGCTGTCATTTTGGTTCCTTGTAAAAATTGTAAACCCCCTTTTTTACACAAACGTTCCAGTAATACTTCATCATTCGCGACCATACAATGCCGCCGGTGTTGCCGTTTTCCCGGCATCTTTGTTGTCAGATTTTTGCCTGGTCAATACATTTCTATGAGTGGGGGCATTTTTATAATTTAAAGGAGTTCTTATGTCTGCGATTCAGTTTCATACGATAACAATAACGGTAGACTCGGTTGAAGGAAAATGTCCGCTTGGCAACAAACCCGGTAAAGTGTTCACTGTGAAGGAGTTAACCCCTGCTGGTATGTGTATCAGTGCATTCGGAGCAGTTTTACCGTCCATACAGGTGTTGAAGTACGGCGGCAGTTTTCCCTGGGAAAAGAACCCTGACGTGGCCTACATAAGTTGCCCTGATCATCACAACAGGGTTGTTTATCGCCTGGAAAGAACGGGCAGGGCTGATAACGAGGATATTTGCCCATGAAGGTCTTTCTTGTTTCGGCCAATACGGAACAATTCAACATGCCGGCCATGCCTTTGGGGCTGGCATGTGTAGCCGAGGCCGCAAAAAACGCCGGGCACGATATCACCATGCTGGATCTGATGTTTGAAGCCGATATCAGTGTCACACTGAAAAGTGGTATTGCGGAGTTTAGTCCGGAATGTATCGGTGTTGCGGTGAGGAACATTGACGACCAGAATCCTGCAAATCCTATGTTTCTGCTCGAAAAGGTGAAAGAAATTGTGACGATCTGCCGGGATTTATCCAGCACACCGATCGTCCTTGGTGATGCCGGATACAGTATGTTTCCGGAAAGTGTCCTGGCTTACAGTAGTGTCCGGTTAGGTTTTTGCATGTTATATGGGATAAAAAAATTAGAAAAATGTTCATTTTTTACTTGACAAACCAAATAAAAATTTTTTATCGTTTTGTTATAAAATATAATTATAACAAGGAGTTAAGACAAAAATGGACATATTCAATATCCCAAAAAAGAATTTTAATCCCCAATCTCATGCTCGATTTCTCAAACCTTTGCAAAAGATTTTTCCTGACACGCCACAGCTTAAATCCCGAGGTCACAGGCCATTGAAAATGACTTTTGAAGATCAGCTTCACGCACTGATATTTTTCCATCTACAAGAACATGAATCAGCTCGTGATCTTATTCAACACCTTAAAGAAGACGATTTTGCCAAAGAATGTGTCGCTCCAGATGGAGGGATCAGTCGTAGCAGTTTTTCCGAAATTATCAATTCTCGAGGGCTTGAACAGCTTGAATATGTTTTTCAAGCTCTTTGCAGCCAGGCACAAAATGCTTTACCATCAAATTATTCAGATCTCGGTGAACTCGTTTCCATTGATGGATCTTTAATTGATGCAGTTCTGTCCATGTACTGGGCTGATTACAGAAAAGGCGCTAAAAAAGCAAAAGGCCATTTCGGCTTTGATGTCAATCGCAAGATTCCTATAAAAATTCATCTGACAAATGGAAATGGCGCTGAACGCCCCTTTGTCAGGTCTATCCTTACAAAAGGCCAAACAGGAATCATGGATCGGGGGTATCAATCACATAAGGATTTTGATCTTCTTCAGGATGAAAAAAAACATTTTGTTTGCCGCATCAAAGCGAAAACAACAAGAACTATTATCAAAGAGCAGCCTGTTGATCCCGACAGCTATATTTTTTATGATGCTGTGGTTCTTCTTGGCACTCCTGGGGTAAACCAGACCAGAAAGCCGGTTCGACTGGTTGGTTATAAAATTGCCGGTGTCAAATATTTTGTGGCAACTGATCGTTATGATCTTACAGCCGAGCAGGTTGCAACCGTTTATAAGCTTAGATGGGATATCGAAACTTTTTTCAAATGGTGGAAGAAACATTTAAAAGTGTACCACTTGATTGCTCACAGTAGATATGGCCTGATGGTTCAAATCCTTGCGGGGTTAATAACCTACCTGCTTATGGCCATATACTGCCATGAACAGTTTAATGAACCTGTATCAATAAAGAGGATTCGTCAGCTTAGAAATACCATCCAGAACGAATTACGTACTGACGAAAAAAACGTATGGTCTAATAATCTGATTATCAAAGAGCAAATGCTATATGCAAAAACTTAACCGGACACTACTGCCTGGCTTACCTTGATGCGGATTTTGGAATAGAGGGGGAAGGGGAAATTACCTTTCCTGCTCTGCTGACACGATTGGAGAACAACTCCGATCTTTCCGGAATACCCGGATGCATATTCGGGATCACGACGAACCACAGCTGAAAATATTTGCCGAAGATCTTGATGAGTTAACCCTTCCGGATACCAGCATCCTTTCTGTTTCGGCATCCCGGAACCACGAACCATGGATTCCTGTACAAACCAGGCGTGGCTGCCCTCTCAAATGCAGTTATTGTTCCACCGCCACCATTGAAGGCTCTCTCCTGCGGAAACGCTCACCAGGGATTGTCGCAGCCTGGCTTGAGAATTGGGTGAAGGCAGGGTATGTAAATTTTTTTTTCGTGGACAACACATTTAATCTCCCCCCAGCCTATGCCAAATCGATATGCCGCCAGATTCTTGAAAGAGAACTTGATATGCTTTGGAGATGTATTATTTACCCGAAAAATATTGATGAGGAAATTGTTGAACTCATGGCCATGGCCGGTTGCAGGCAGATAAGCCTGGGTTTTGAAAGCGGCTCCGAGGAGATACTCAAAAATATGAACAAGCAATATACACTTGAAGATGTACGGACAACATCAGTAATGTTTGCCGATTACGGGATTGAACGTATGGGTTTTTTATTCCATCCACATTTTTACTTGTCAAAAGAGCTGGGAGGCTGGCTTCCTGAACGGTTAAAAGAATGGCAGGCGTCCCGCCCATATGTTATTATGTAAGTCATCAATAAAACTATTAATTCATCGGGATAGCCCAACCTGTCATTGCACGTGTAAAGTTGGTGTCGTCAACCCCAAATACACCCAATTTTTTGGTTTTTTCAACCGCGAACCGATAACTACGGTTACTCTTTCCTTTTACCAATCTGAAAGAAAATAATGTACTGAACATATCCGGATATCATCTTTAGTAACAAGGTCAATATCATTTTCAATCAAAACCTGTATTGCCGGGACATGAGGGAAACGAACTTTAAGATAGTAGAGTGATTTGCTGATATTTTTATCCGATTTTTTGCATTCAATGAAATAAACGGGCTTTTCGTCTTCTGTAATAACAAAATCCACTTCTCTTTTATCTATATCCCGAAAATAGCGAAGCTCAATGTCTCGGCCTTCTGTATCCTGCTGAAATAAACACCATTTGAGAAGATGGCAGGCGACAAGATTTTCAAACCGTTTACCCGGATCTTTTACCACTGTCCAGTCTAGATGATAATGCTTTGCCTCTTTTTTTACGGCTCTTATTCGTGGTGCTCCAAACGGATATATCCTGAAAATCATATACAGGTTTTCAAGCATGCTTATCCATCGGGCGACTGACTGATGTGCAACCTGCAGATCTTCCCTCAGAGCATTGATCGAAAGCGGGCTGCCCACAAGGTCAGGGAGGCGCAGGGCCAGGTGCTCAATCAGACCAAGGTCTTTGACATTTTCAAGATCAGCCAGATCTTCCCGGATAACTCTTGTGCGATACTTCCTGCTCCAGCGCTTTGTATGTCTTTCTGACTGCCGGAGAAACGGCTCAGGGAATCCACCGTAAACGAGAAGATCCATAACTGCATCCCTGGTATGTACACCCAATTCTGCCAATGTCAGGGGCAACAGGCGAAAAAAATGATATCTCCCCTGCAAGGAATCTCCTCCTCGGCGATAATAATCCAACCGGGCACTGCCGGTAACAAGTATCTGGAGTTCATCTCCGCGTTTATCGAAAAGCCCCTTAACCACCTGCCTCCACCTTGAGTACTTGTGAACTTCATCCAGCACGATGAATCCGGGACCTGTAGGAAAACTTTCGGTTATTATGTTTTCCCGATCTTTTGGCGCGTCCCAGTTAAGGTACCGTGTCTGGATATCAAAACCTGCCGTTTGGCACAAATGTTTTGCCAGTGTGGTTTTTCCGGCCTGCCGTGGACCGCCGACAAAGACCATTTTATACTGAATGTCATCAATAATAGCATCCTCAATATACCGATTTATATAATCAGACATTTTAACCCTCATCTTAAAATACACGCGAGTTTTTTTCGATAGGGCTAAATATAATCGTTTAAATACCGGAGGTCAACTGAACTATTTAGATAATATGAAACGGGTTGGCCGCCTTCCTCCCCCTGGTCTTGTGCCAAATTTTAAAATCAGGTAATGATATGACAATTTATACCTTGAAAGTGCTGGTATTTTAAGGATTAAAATTTTCGTCTGACTCATAAATTGGAAAAATTAGCATTATTTGTTCAGGCACTATTTACATTACCAGGCCGTATGTGCTAAAATTCTTTTTTTGCTTCTGGCACTGGCAAATATTTGGCTACAGAAACAATGATTGTTATGTTGCCTTACTTATATAATATAAATTACAATATAAAGTTTCACATAAATGATTTTACTGCGTTATCGGTCGCCGGGTTAGGAGCTTGATGTTTTGTATCCCTGCTTCCTAACTCCGGCCTTATGAAATTATTTATCTGATAATCCATATAGTTAATCTAAATTGAGCGAGGTTTAGTTGATGGAAAATTGTATAAATGACAACATTCCCGTTTTAGAGAGAATGCGCAATGAAGCCTTAGTAGGCGGCGGAAAAGATAAAATAGAAAATCAGCACAAACGCGGAAAGCTTTCTGCCAGGGAGAGAATTGAGCTTTTGGTCGATGAAGCCTCATTTGAAGAGTTTGATATGCTTAAAATCGGCCGCGGCAGTGTTTTAGGTAATAGTAAAGTCCATTCCGGTGACGGTGTGATTGTGGGGCACGGAACAATTAACGGTCGGGAAGTTTTAATTTTCAGCCAGGATTTTACCGTTGTAGGCGGGTCACTTGGCGAGGCCCATTCGCAAAAAATCTGCAAGGTAATGGATCAGGCGGTTCGAGTGGGAGCGCCGATAATCGGTCTTAACGACTCCGGAGGCGCTCGTATCCAGGAGGGCGTTGACGGTCTTGCGGCATACGGCGAAATCTTCCACAGAAATGTTGAGGCCAGCGGTGTTGTTCCCCAGATATCATGCATAATGGGTACTTGTGCGGGTGGGGCCGTATACAGTCCCGCCATAACGGATTTCACTTTTATGGTGGAAGACACATCATATATGTTTGTTACCGGTCCCAATGTGGTCAGGACCGTAATTCACCAGGATATAAGCACTGATGAGCTTGGCGGGGCGCATGTTCATATGGAAAAAAGCGGAGTAGCTCATTTTGTCTTGCCGAATGATATCTTGTGTCTCCGGGAAGTCAGAAGGCTGATCAATTATCTTCCTTCCAACAATCTCCAGAAGGCCCCTATTTTTGATATCGGTGATCCGTCCGACCGAACCGATCCGGTCCTGGACTACCTGGTTCCTTCAAACCCCAACCAGACTTATGATATGAACGTTTTGATCTATAGTATCCTGGATGGCGCGGAATTCCTGGAGATTCAGGCAAATTTCGCGCGGAATATTATTTGTGGTCTCGGACGCCTTGGCGGTCAGACCGTAGGACTTGTGGCTAATCAGCCCGCCGTGCTGGCAGGCGTGCTCGACAGCAATGCTTCGTACAAGGCCGCCCGGTTTGTCAGATTCTGTGATGCATTTAACATTCCGCTGATTTGCCTGGTTGATGTGCCGGGATTTATGCCGGGGCCGGAGCAGGAACACGGCGGTATCATACGACATGGCGCAAAACTCCTATATGCCTATGTAGAGGCAATTGTGCCGCGAATCACGGTTATTGTCAGAAAAGCCTATGGAGGCGCGTATCTTGTTATGAACTCCAAGCATATACGAGGCGATATGAATTATGCCTGGCCTTCAGCAGAGATAGCCGTGCTGGGACCAAAAGGGGCAGTAGAGGTAATTTATCGGAAGGAAATAAAAAAAGCGGTAAATCCTGAAGAGTTTTTGGCGGAAAAAATAGAAGAATACAGGAAAGCCTTTGTTAATCCTTTTCTTGCGGCCCAAAGAGGCTATATTGATGACGTTATTTTTCCAAGAGATACCCGTCACAGGTTGATTCGTTCCCTGCAGTTCCTGGAAAATAAAAAGGTTTATAGAGCAGAACGCAAACACGGTAATATTCCATTATGAGGTAGTTTATGTTTGATAAAATTTTAATTGCAAACCGCGGTGAAATTGCCGTCCGTATCATCAGAACCTGCAAAAAACTTGGAATCGGCACGGTGGCGGTTTATTCTGAAGAAGATGCCCGTAGTCTGTATGTCAAGATGGCGGATGAGGCTGCTTTTCTCGGTGGTGCCCGTCCTATCGAGTCGTATCTTAATAAACAGAAAATAATCGATGCGGCTTTGAATTCCAATTGCCAGGCAATTCATCCGGGGTACGGTTTTCTTTCTGAAAATGCTGAATTTTGTAAGCTGACTTCTGATGCGGGACTCGTTTTCGTTGGCCCTTCACCTGCCGCCATCGCGGCGATGGGGGATAAAATAGTGTCAAAAAATATGGCGATCAAGGCTGGAGTGCCGACAGTTCCAGGACACAATCGTCCTGTTGCGGATATTGATGAAGCAATTGTCCAGGCAGACAGCATCGGGTATCCGGTTCTTCTTAAACCGGCGGCAGGGGGGGGTGGGAAAGGCATGCGGATTGTCTACGATAAAGACGGTATTGAAGATGCCCTCTCGGCCTGTAAAAAAGAAACTATAAAATCTTTTGGAGATGACCAGATATTCGTAGAACGTTATATTGCTGCGCCGCGTCATGTAGAAATCCAAATCATCGCTGATAATCATGGAAACGTGGTTTACCTGGTCGAAAGGGAATGTTCCATTCAGAGGCGCTATCAAAAAATAATTGAAGAAACTCCATCTGTTGCAGTTGATGAATTGCTTAGAGAAAAAATGGGAAAACTGGCTTGCGGCTTTGCGCGCGAGGCAGGCTATACAAACGTGGGAACTGTTGAGTTTATCCTTGATTCTAATAAAAATTTTTATTTCCTCGAGATGAATACTCGGCTGCAGGTGGAACATCCTGTCACCGAGATGGTCACGGGTCTCGATCTTGTGGAACTTCAGCTTAAAATCGCATCCGGTGAGCCACTAGGAATGCAGCAGAAGGATTGTAGGTTTTCAGGATGGGCCATAGAGGCAAGGATCTGTGCAGAAGACCCTTCGATGGGTTTTATGCCTTCAACCGGAATAGTCACCAGATATTTTGAGCCGCGCGGTAAAAAGGTTCGTGTTGACAGCGGTATTCAGGCCGGCAGCATGATCGGGGTATATTACGACTCTCTTTTGGCAAAGATTATTTGCCATGCCGAAACCAGGGAAGATGCCTTGGCAATCCTTACAAACGCACTGAATGGTTATCATATAGAAGGTTTTGCAACAAATCTAAATTTTGTCAATGCCGTTATTAATCATCACATATTTATTGAAGGAGACATCTCAACCGATTTCATTAAAAAATATATGGACGCCCCAAAGTTGAAGCCCGTCGTCAATATAGAGCATCTTCATCATGCAGCGATTGCGGCGGCGCTTGTTTATCACAACAAAAAAGATCTTATCAGGCTCTCTCTTAAACCTATGGCAGCCCATGTAGGCGTAACTGCAACCTTGAAAGACAGCTATCATTATATAGTTAAGGGGGGAGATGATGTTTTTGACCTTATAGTGCGGGGAGACCAGGAGAGCAAAAAATGGGAGATAACTGTAGATGGTGTGGAATATAAGGTTGTTACTCCAAAGTTCGAATTTTACAGACGCAGACTCAGCTTGAAAATCAACGGCAAAGACCACATGCTCAGAATGCAGAACCGGGGAAATTTTGTCAAAGCGGCATACTGCGGAATTTGCCGCACTTATGAGATTTACAGCCCAAGGGAGTGGGAGCTTGCCAGTTTTATGCCCGAGTCCATCAAGCGGGTGGCTCAAAATATCCTGGTAAGCTCCATGCCGGGAATGATCGTTGAAGTTAAAGTTGAACCTGGCGAAATGGTTCATCGCGGCCAGCAGCTTGTGATAATTGAGTCGATGAAAATGGAAAGCGGCGTTGCTTCGCAATGTGATGCCAAGGTTTCCGAGATTCTGGTATCTGCAGGTCAGCCGGTTGAAACAGGAGATATTCTTATTAAATTTTCTGAAACCTGATTTAAAAGGAGGGAATTCATGGACAAAATTTTAAGAATAAATATGGGCGCTAAAGGATGGGGGGCAGTAAAACCGCTGATTTAAAAAAGGCAGAGCCTTGTGGTATGCATTCATAGGCAGAGCCTGGGAACGAGGAGAAAGGATGTCCCAAATCCTGCTATAGACCGTCGGATATCGGAACAAGGAAGCATAATGAGCGTTATAACACCGGGGAAAAGTGAAACTTGGAAACCCCTGTCGCCGGACAAGATATCGGCCATAAAAAAAATCTTTGCCGACCTGTTTCCTGCTGATCAATATGCCGATCTGGCTGCAAGAATTTCGGATTACTGGACTCAAAAAATGCGCCTGGCATGGAACAACAAAGCGCAAAGCATAAAGGATAAGAACCAGCAATACAGACCCTCTGACCCATTATCACGAATTCAGCAAAGAACCGTATTGATATCTTATGCGGATAGTGTCAGCAAGGGGGATGAGAACTCACTGATTACCCTTGATGGTTTTTTAAGTAAATATTTTCCGGCCATACGAGGGTTGCACGTACTCCCGGCTTGTCAAATAGTTGAAAATCGGTTTAATGATGGTTTTTTTTCCCAGGTAGTTCGTAATGAAATCCATGAATCATTTGGAACAAATCAGCAATATGCTGAAATGATGGGAAAATATTTTTCCATGTCTGATTTTATCCTTAACCATGTCGATATCACCAATCCCTTATTCCAAGCCTTTCTTGACGGTGATGATGATGCAGGCCAATCTTTTTATATCTTCACAGAAGAGAAATATCAGGAGCGCTTGAAAAATGGCGATTTTGATCAAATTTTTCGTCCCCGGCCATTTCCTCTCTTTACAATTTTCAGAAGGAAACCAAAGGATGACAAATTTGCCAAATTAAACCACAAGGAAAAAATTACAGAAATAAACAATCATTTTAGTCATTTTGCTCATCTTACAAAGGGCAGTCTCCCTGGAGCGGTGGTCGGCCTGCTGTCGATTTTTAATAAAATCAAAAACGACCAGATGCTGCTACCCGAAGATTATCGTCATATTATAGGCTTCAGGGATTACCTCGAAAAGGAAGTTTTTGTTAATCCTGATACAATTTTTACGCTTTCGGCAACCCAGGAAACCAAGCATAAACCATATATTTTTAATAACAAGATTAAAAATATGGCGGACATTTTAGAGTCTGTTGGATACAGACCGGATTCGGCAATGAAATATGCTGAAATTTATCAGCAGTATGATCCGCTTGTTTTCGGTGAAGAGATTCGAGCGCTTACGACTTTCAGTCATGTGCAGGTTGATTTGAATACCTCGACATATCAGGGGCTGAAAATGCTTGCGGATGATTTTTTCTGGTATCTTAGTATGGATCTGAATATGCTTCGCCTGGATGCCGCCAATTTTGCCTTTAAAAAATGGAAAACCTCCTGTTTCGGATTGCCTGAAGTTAAATCTGTCATGAAAATTCTTTATCTTTCCATGGATTGTGTTGCTCCCGGAATTGTGCCCAATCTGGAAGTAAACGACCAGCTCGGCAATATATTAAATCAAATGGCGGACAAAGGTCCGCCGCCCATGATGTATGATTTTCACCTGGCAAGTATGCTGCCGGTTGTGTTCAACACCGGTAACGCAGGAGTACTTCCAAGAATTTTTAAGGTGATAGCCAAATATGATATCCCTAAAACAAGCATAAGATTCAGCCTGGCGGAAAGTCATGACGGCAAATCCGTACGCGGCAGCCTCGATCTCTTATCTCTTACGGAAAGGCAGAACCTGGCTGACACTGTTGAAATAAATGGAGGTAAAATCAAGTATAGAGCCGTGCCGCGGCGTCAGTATGCCGGCATGGAGTTTCAGGAACTTTGCAGAGAAACCGGAATTGATTGTAATTCGGCAAAAACAGCCTTGTTTAAGTGTGTCAATCCTTCTGATACTATTCTATATCTCAGGAAAAGCATTCATGATGAATCGGATATAGCCCGGGCATTAGGTATCGGCGCAGGTCAGTTTGCCAAAAACGACTCCCTTAGATATTTTATTAACAAAGTCATTAACGGCCGGGAGCCTTATGAGCTATGTATCTCCACGATCGATTCCATGATCAGACTGGATGATAAGGATATGGAAGCAAAACGTTACCTGGCCTTCTACACCCTAGCTTTTGCTTTAATGGGACGGAATGTCAAGTCCATCTATTTTAATGATCTGCTGGGTCTCCCGAATGATTATAAGAGACTTAAAGAAAATGGCGAGTTAAGAGATATTAAAAGAACGAAGTCAGATTTGAAAGAGCTGGAAAAGCGTTTATCAGATCCTGCCTCCCTTCAGCACAAGATAGCCAGGGGAATAAATAATATTATTGCCCTGGCCGATATGGACCCGGCCCTTCATTTTAGAGGCAATGAAGCTGAAGCAGGTATTGCTTCAGGTACCTCTTCTGCCAAATCTGTGGCTCTTATCCACAACTCTTATAATGAGCATCATACCCTGGTTATAGTAAATGTTAAACAAAGCATGGAAACTATAACGATTGACCTTGGCGCGTGCGGTCTGCATGGGTCCCGGTCTTTGTTTGATAATATTGAGGGCCGAATTGTGCAGACTGCTCCGGATGGAAAATTATATTTGCCGGTTCAACCATATCAGGGTATGTGGCTGACAAGAAAAAAAGTGGAAATGCCATCCGAGCTGCTGTCCCAGATTTAATTCTTTGTTTTATTTAGTGCCCGGACGAAAACTAGAAAATTTTTTAAGTTCAAGGAAGGCTAAAATTTTAACCGCAGGAATACATTAAGTATTTTGAGGCAGTAGTGTCCGGTTAAGTTTTGGCATATAGCATTTGCTCTTTGATAATCAGATTATTAGACCATACGTTTTTTTCGTCAGTACGTAATTCGTTCTGGATGGTATTTCTAAGCTGACGAATCCTCTTTATTGATACAGGTTCATTAAACTGTTCATGGCAGTATATGGCCATAAGCAGGTAGGTTATTAACCCCGCAAGGATTTGAACCATCAGGCCATATCTACTGTGAGCAATCAAGTGGTACACTTTTAAATGTTTCTTCCACCATTTGAAAAAAGTTTCGATATCCCATCTAAGCTTATAAACGGTTGCAACCTGCTCGGCTGTAAGGTCATAACGATCAGTTGCCACAAAATATTTGACACCGGCAATTTTATAACCAACCAGTCGAACCGGCTTTCTGGTCTGGTTTACCCCAGGAGTGCCAAGAAGAACCACAGCATCATAAAAAATATAGCTGTCGGGATCAACAGGCTGCTCTTTGATAATAGTTCTTGTTGTTTTCGCTTTGATGCGGCAAACAAAATGTTTTTTTTCATCCTGAAGAAGATCAAAATCCTTATGTGATTGATACCCCCGATCCATGATTCCTGTTTGGCCTTTTGTAAGGATAGACCTGACAAAGGGGCGTTCAGCGCCATTTCCATTTGTCAGATGAATTTTTATAGGAATCTTGCGATTGACATCAAAGCCGAAATGGCCTTTTGCTTTTTTAGCGCCTTTTCTGTAATCAGCCCAGTACATGGACAGAACTGCATCAATTAAAGATCCATCAATGGAAACGAGTTCACCGAGATCTGAATAATTTGATGGTAAAGCATTTTGTGCCTGGCTGCAAAGAGCTTGAAAAACATATTCAAGCTGTTCAAGCCCTCGAGAATTGATAATTTCGGAAAAACTGCTACGACTGATCCCTCCATCTGGAGCGACACATTCTTTGGCAAAATCGTCTTCTTTAAGGTGTTGAATAAGATCACGAGCTGATTCATGTTCTTGTAGATGGAAAAATATCAGTGCGTGAAGCTGATCTTCAAAAGTCATTTTCAATGGCCTGTGACCTCGGGATTTAAGCTGTGGCGTGTCAGGAAAAATCTTTTGCAAAGGTTTGAGAAATCGAGCATGAGATTGGGGATTAAAATTCTTTTTTGGGATATTGAATATGTCCATTTTTGTCTTAACTCCTTGTTATAATTATAATTTTATAACAAAACGATAAAAAATTTTTATTTGGTTTGTCAAGTAAAAAATGAACATTTTTCTAATTTTTTTATCCCATATAACATGCAAAAACCTAACCGGACACTACTGATTTTGAGGATTAAAATTTTCGCCTGACGCAGAAATTGGGAAAATTAGCAGTTTTCGTTCAGGCACTATTTAAAAGCCGCATAAGCTCATCAGCCCTATTGTAATCGATTATATCAATATTTACATCTGTTACGCCTTCAATTTGTTCAACAGTTTTTTTGATGTCTGCCGCCAGTTTGAATGCCATGGGGCAGACGGAAGAAACCGGATGAAACGTAAAAGCTACCTTCCCCTTTTCATCAACCTGAATCTCTTTTACAACATTCTTTTCAATTACATCATGGACAGAGCCCGGAGTTTTAAAGCTTTTCAATCTATCTTCAACTTTTTCTTTTAAAGTCATGGTAATCCCAGGGTTTGTTATGAGTATATGCTTATAATAATATTTAAACTGGAACCCTGAATTCGTCAAGCAGTTTTATGATTTTTTAAATAGAACAAAATTAATTTTGGTCTTATGCCCAAAAAAGTACTTGACACCTTCCAATCTAATTACTATTTTATAGTCAAATGCTCATAACTAAACATTGGTCATAATCAATGTTACTAAAAAGGAGGTGATAGTATGCCTAACAGAGATGGATCAGGTCCCCAGGGAGGAGGGTCAAAAACAGGAAGGGGGCTGGGCCCCTGTAACCCGGGCGGCGGTGGTGCAGCGCCGCAGCCAGGTAGAGGAACAGGCCTGGCCGGTCAATTCGGTACAAATAGAGGTTCAGGCTTAGGCGGTCAACGAAGAGGCGGCGGAAGAGGTTCCGGAAGAAGAAGATAGTTTAGGATTTTTTAATTTTTAGAGGAGGTGTATATTATGCCAGGATTAGACGGGAGCGGCCCCCAGGGAGCCGGGCCTATGACGGGAGGCGGCAGGGGGGTTTGCAATACGGCAGCCCCGGGATATGGCGGCCGATTTGTAGGAGGCTATTATGGCAGAGGTATGGGACGTGGTTTCAGGGGTGGTTATGGAAATGGTATCGGTATGAGACGTGGTTTTGCAGGGAATATGCCTGTTTACGGATCCGGATTACCGGTTAATCAAACCAGCGAGGTCAACAGCCTGAAGGCTGAAGCAGATTATCTGAAAAATATCCTTGATAATATCAACAGCCGTGTTGCAGAACTGGAAAAATCGTCTGAATAAATTTATCTCATTTTCAGGGGTTGGCTAAGCGCCACCCCTGAATTTTATATAGACTTTAAGATAAAGATTTTGGGTGCATTATCGGTCATCGGAGTATTATAATACGCCTTCCTCCCTCTGGCCTTCCCAAAATCATTATCTTAAAGTCTATAGACCGTCACATAAATAATTTCACTGCGTTATCGGTCGGAGATATACGATTAGTATTATCTCCTCACTCTATCCTTGTGAAATTAATTATCTGACGGTCTATATCTCAAGAGAGTAATTCCCGCCTTAAGAGATCTAAAGCTTTCATGGCAAAGACTATTTTGTTCATCGATCTTTTATCAAAAACTGAATTGAATTTAAACCCTTTAGTGCCTGAAGGAGTTGCTATACCTATACATAATGTGCCCACCGGTTTTTCGTCTGTTCCTCCTGACGGCCCTGCAATACCGCTTGTTGAGAGTCCGTAATCGGCTCCGGCAAGCCTTCGTGCCCCTTCCGCCATCTCCTGTGCTGTTTTCTCATCTACTGCTCCGTTTCTCTCCAAAGTATCAGGAGAAACGCCAAGCACTTTTATTTTGGATTCGTTTGAATAGGATATGCCTGAAAAGAGAAAATATTCGGAACTGCCGGGTATATTTGTAAGAAGGTGAGATATAAGGCCTCCGGTGCAGCTTTCAGCAACGGCTATTGTAGATTTTTGTTTTAACAGAAGCACCGCCACCTCAGCCTCCATTGATTTGTTTTTTACCGAAAAAGTTTTGTGCCCTATTTTTTCGAGTATCCATTTACAGGATTCATCCATGCGTCGGTTCATTATCTTTTCATCTTTACCGTAAAGATAAATTTTTACCTGTATTTCAGGAAATTTTGCGCGAAAGCCGATTTTTAAATCCGGGAATACTGATTTTATACTTGCAAGTTTTTCACCTGCAGCGGATTCGGTTATGCCAAAAGTCGATATGGTTTTGACCATGCAGAATTCCTGTTTTTTCCCGCATAGATTGCGAATGGCAGGAATAACAGTCTCTGAAAGCATTTTTTTCATTTCAAATGGAACGCCTGGTATAAAAAAGAAAGAGCATCTGTTTATTTTGAAATGAAAACCTGGAGCAGTTCCCGCATGATTATATATAACCTCGGAATTTTCAGGCATCATAGCCTGTTTTTTGTTGGAACTAGTCATAAGACGTTTGCGGTTTTTAAAAAAAAATTCGATATTCTCTAATGCTTTATTATCGAGAACAAGATCAACTCCTGCAGCTTTTGCGGCTGCTTCAGCGGTGATATCGTCGACTGTCGGGCCGAGTCCTCCTGTTACCAAGGCAAAATCGGCTCGATTGCTGATTTCTTTCAAGGTGGAGACCATAATATCCATATCATCTCCTACACATATATGCCTGATAACCTCAATCCCTGCTTCTTCAAGTTTTTGTGCAATATGTGCTGAATTACTGTCTATCAATGCACCGGATCGTATTTCATCGCCTGTTGCAAGAATTTCAGCCAACATCTATTATCTCTCCTTTGTTTATTTTTTAAAATGCAAAAACAGGTAAATCGCTTTTTGGGATTACCCCTCTATTCCTGGCTATGGAAAAAAGCTTTTCTACTGCTTCAGCGCCTTCATTTCCAAGATCAAGGGTAAAATCGTTTACATAAAGATCAATATGCTGATGAATAACCGACTGCTCCATCTCCTGGGCATGATTTTTTATATATTGGTCTGTTTTACTCCTGTTATTAAATGCATATTTAACACTTGCATTTATAGCTGTATTTACTATTTTGGCAGTTTTTTTACCCAAATCCCTGCGTATTGCAATTCCTCCAAGGGGAATCGGAAGAGATGTTTCGGATTCCCACCATTCTCCAAGATCGAGAAGTTTGACAAGGCCATATTGTTTAAAGGTAAATCGCCCTTCATGAATGATTACACCGAAATCAAAATCCCCTTTTTGAATAGCGGGCATAATCTTGTCAAATGGTAATGGAACGGCATCCGGTTTTCCGGATATAAACAGGCCGAGCAGCATACAGGCCGTTGTCCACAGGCCGGGAACCGCAATCCTGTTTGATTCGAGTTGAAGCAACTTTGCCCCAGGGCGCGCTACAATAAGAGGACCGCAGCCTCTGCCAAGTGCGGCTCCGGTGTGAAGAAGCCCGTATTTATCGTGGAGGTGGCCCATAGCGGCAAACGAAAGTTTTGATATATCTATCATGCATGTGTTGGCCTGCTGATTTAATGTCTCCACATCCTGTAATTCGATTTTAAATTCAAAACCTTCACAGTCGATCAAGTTGTGCGCCAGAGCATAAAATATAAAGGTATCATTGGGGCAGGTGGAATAACCGAGTCTTAAGCTTTTTTTATATGTCATTTTTTGATGCTTTGAATAAATTTACAAACTGCCAAAGATACTCTTGCCGAAGCAAGGGGAATGTCCCATGCCTCTATATTCCTTTTTCCTGTAAAATTGGATGCAGCGCGAATCTCAATGCATGGAATTCCATAATGGATAGCAAGCAGAGCAGTGCCGGAACCTTCCATATTTTCCATACAGGGCTTGAACTCCCGATAGAGTGCCTCTGCCTTCCGGTCTGTTGCTGTTATTGTTGAAACAGTAATAAAGGGGGCTTGCTTCAGACCGATGTTTTTATCTTCCAAAAATTTTTTCAAGCAGTTATATGCCAGTTTGGCAAGGTCCTGATCCAGGTAATACCTGTTTTTAATATTATGACCTTCATGAATCATCAGAGAAAATGGAAGTTCATTTATAAATGAACTTCCGGGTTCCAGTTCGATGCCCAGGTGAATATCTATCTCTTTTGTTGCAATGCCGATGTCCCCTATATTAAGTCCTGCCACTTTAAATGCGCCCGCCGATCCTGTCTGGATTATCATTGAGGGCCTTGAATTTTCTATTGCTGCGGTTAATGACTGGACATTATTAAACAGGGCCGGGCCTGTAATGATGATCCTTACAGGCTGATCAGATATATAGCCTGAGATAACTTTTCTGTCTCCAATTAATGATGAAACAGGCTTCTCGACTAAATCTATTAGATTTGTAAGTTCATTATGTACTGCTGCAGCAATGAGAATATGCGGAAACATTATTTATCTGACAATCTATAGTTCTATATAAGTTCTACCGTCATCTATTTTGCTATTGTATTTTACTCTATTGATGGTTACATAGATTGTTTGTTTTTTGCAAGAAAAAATGATTTATTAAGGGCTATTATGAATAATCCACAGGAAAATTCGAATAAAAATTTAACAGTGGCCAATTCAACTAAAACTATAAAAAAAAATAAAAAATGGACACTGCTCCTGGTCGGAGATCACGGAGAGATTATATCCGTCAGGAATTTTATCTGGATAATAAGCGCTCTACTAATCGCTTTGATTATTGCAGTCACTGCTGTTGTTTTTATTTTTTTTATTTATAAAAATGCTGAAAATGAGGCGGAGAGTCTCAAGTCTGCTTTTCAATCCGCCCAAAATCAGGTTTTGTCATTAAAGGAAGAGAAGGATCTGTTTATGGTGCGTCTTGTTGTGGCGGAGAAAGAAAACAAAGCTTTGACATCCAAACTGAAAACAGAAACTCTTTTACAGCATAAAAATAAACAATCAGTAAAGAAAATAAAAAAGAAGCCTGACGTAAAGTCAGCCGTTGCTGCTGATAAAAAGGTGACCTTTAAGATGGCTATCGATAATTTTGCGTACTCCATTTCTGATGATAACAGGATAATTAGAACACAATTCAAGCTGATCAATAAGAGCTCAAAATTCAGAGCTGCCTCAGGACATACTTTTGTTTTGTTAAAAAACAATGAAATAGATAAAAATAAATGGCTTATATCTCCACAGGTTGCAATTCTTTCCGGGAAGCCGGCCCAGTTTAAAAAAGGGCGTTTTTTTTTGATTTCCAGATATAATATAATTAAGTTCAGCCTGAAAGTTCCTGGGGAAAATATTGAGAGTTTTAATGAGGCTATTGTTTTTGTTTATGATTCAAACGGCGACCTTTTGATTGAGAAGGTTTTTCCTTTTTCGATTAAATTAAATCCGTCCAAAGCAAAAGTTGATAAGAAAGGGCGCGCACAAAAGGTACTCCCCGCAGACGGGACTATTCAGGCTGGGATAGTTAAAAACATTGATGTAGAGGAGTCTGAGCAGGTAACGAAATCTGATGGAGTCGGCCAAAAACCGGTTGATACAAAACCGTATATGGGGGAATGATATTGAAGGAAAGAATATAGCGGAAAAGAAGCCCTGGATTACATTTAATCGGAATGATTTTTTTGGTAATTTTTATATTACAGTCGGGCTTTCGGGTTGATGCGCAAACAAGACGGCATGCTGTTTTTTCTAAGGCACTGATCATGAACTGAATGTTTACATGATTTATCGCAAAGAGCCTGGAAAAAGTTGATTAAGAGAAACGAGCCTTTTGTCTTGGACGATTTGCCATCTGACGGCAACAGGGGCATGCGCATTTTTGAGAGAATTATAATAGAACGTGATAATATTATTCTTGGAGATATTTATTTAAATTTTATACAGGAAAATAAAAATGGCGGATAAAACAAAAAATATTTCTATTGTCGATAAAGGTCTGACAGTAGACGGGACATTGTCGACTACCGGAAGGTTGATAGTCAAAGGCACTATTAAGGGAACCCTTGACGGGGATGCAGTAGTTGTTTCGGAAGACGGTGCCATTTATGCGGAGACCAATGTGGCCAGTATGACCATAGGCGGGGTCTTTGAAGGCAACATTAAGGCAAGCAGGGAGCTGGTAGTCCTTTCCACCGGAAAGTGTACCGGCAAGGTAGAGTGTAAGGACCTTGTGGTTGAATCCGGCGGTGTTTTAAATGCCGAGGTTACATGTGTTACAGGTTCAAACTGATAGCGAAAATGAAATGGTGAGTTGATCATGACAAGTGTAAAGATGAAATACATCGGTTTTGTACGGACCAGTGCCGCAAATATTCCACGCCACTGGTCCGTTTCTGATGTTGAAGGGTCACTGGTTATAAAAGATGAGTATACAGAAGGGCTTAAGGACATAAAAGCTGGACAGAAGATAGTTGTTATTTTTCATTTTCATAGGAGTTCGGAATTTACACCGGATTATTTTACGCAAACTCCCTCTCACAGGAAAAATCGTATGGGTGTATTCAGTATATGCTCCCCGAGAAGACCTAATCCAATAGGTATGTCTGTGCTGAAGGTAATCCACAAGGAAGGCAATACAATTTATGTCAAAGGACTTGATATGTTTGACGGTACGCCTATACTTGATATTAAGCCCCATGTGGTTGAAAAACATGACTGCCCCAGCTTCGAAGACCACAAGTGAGTTAAGTGAATACCTCCTGCTCCATTCCTGAAACTTTGAGCAAAGAAAAAGGTGTTACGCTATAATAACGTAACACCTTATTTTTAGGATCGGAGATTGAATAAATTGGACAAAGATTATGAAGGATTTTGGTTCATCTGCAAGGCGCATTAAAGGTTGAATACTCGAAGTATTCGGCCTTTAATGCAACACAGCAGATGGGCCAAAAGACAAATAATATTGTTCAAGTTATTTAATTTGCGATCCTTATTGGTAGGCACGATTGGATTTGAACCAACGACTTCTACCGTGTCAGGGTAGCGCTCTCCCCCTGAGCTACGTGCCTTAAACCTGAAATTCATTACCTTGAAATCTATATAAGAAAAAATTTAACTAATAACTAACCTTTTTGTCAAGATAAAAGGTGATTTCCTGTAACATTTTAGACCTGATAATTTCTCACAAAATAAATTTTTTATGAAAAATTCCGGCTACACCTTTTCGATCCATCCCATGCTGTCTTCAACCCTGCCATACTGAATATCTGTTATTGCATTAAAAAACTTCAATGCCATCGGACCAACCTTTCCATCGTCTATTTTTATAACCCTGTCACCGTATTTAAGCTCTCCGACAGGTGAAATAACAGCAGCTGTTCCGGTTCCGAAAATTTCCTGGAGCTTACCTGAATCATTTGCCTTAAGAACCTCATCTATGCTGATCTTTTTTTCAGAAATTTTCAGATTCCAGTTCTTTGCAAGCGCTATGACAGAATCCCTTGTAATACCGGGCAGTATGCTTCCGTTAAGCATTGGCGTTATTACTTCGTCATCAATAACAAAGAAAATGTTCATGGAGCCTACTTCTTCCACATATTTACGCTCAACTCCATCAAGCCAAAGTACCTGGGTATAACCGTTTTTAGTAGCTTCCTCCCCCGCATACAAACTGGCCGCATAGTTGCCGGGAGTCTTGGCTTCACCCATGCCACCAGGTACCGCGCGGACATGGCTTTTTGTCACCCAGATCTTAACAGGATTAAATCCTTCCGCATAATAAGCGCCGACAGGTGAAAGAATAATGAAAAAACGATATGTGTGAGAAGCGCGTACCCCAAGGTAGGCATCGGTTGCAATGATTGTAGGGCGAATATAGAGTGCGGTACCGGGAGCTTTAGGCACCCAGTCTCGCTCGATATTTATAAATTGCTTTAGAATATCAAAATGAAAAGCCTCATCAAGTTCAGGTATGCATAAAAGATGTGCAGATTTGTTAAATCTACTGATATTTTCTTTTGGCCTGAACATCTGAATGCTGCCCGATTCCGTACTAAATGCCTTGAGCCCTTCAAAAATGGCCTGACCATAATGGAGTACCATGGTGGAAGGATCAAAATTAATTGAACTGTAAGGTTCAATGCGTGGATTATGCCATCCTTGTTCAGGATTATAATCCATATTGAACATATGATCAGTAAAGATTGTTCCAAATGATAGACTGTCATCGTTCGGGTGTTCTTTTAATTTTTTTGCTTTTGTAATGGTCAATTGCATTTTAATACCTCGGAGTTTATTAATATTAACAGCCTATAGTTTCCAGAGCATAAGCCCTGTATTCTTGTCATAAACCCTTTCCAGGGTATTTCCGATTAATTCCTGTAATTCAATTTCTGCAGCAAAAACAATAGTATCGGAAAAAAGATGTCCGCCTGTTGTTTTTCCCTCTTCATCGCATAAAACAATATGGGCATGCGCAACAGGGTTGCCTTCTTTTAAAGAAATATTGCCTGTGCAAGTTAAAATCTCAAGAGGTGCTTTTTCAAAATGTGAAACATAAACCTGCTGTTTTTGGTCGTAAGATCCTGTGGTAACTGAAGAAACAGCGCCGATTATTGAAAAAATCGCCATATCTATTGAAGATTCTTTGCAAAAATTTTCAACTGAGGTAATCAGATCTTTTTTGCAAGGCAGCCTGCCCACAAAAAGGCGACCATGCTGCATTTCCAAACCAGTCATGCTATTCATAAAAAAACCTGTAGATAACACGGAAATAAATAAATTGATATTTTTTTAAGAGATTATGCGCTTTTTTTTTTTAACTTTTTGATAGTTTCTGCAATCTCCTGGTATGAAACACTCTCCCTGAGTTTTTCCATTCTATTCATTACCTCGGCAAATCTGATGCCCTCGGCTGCGCTGATCCACTCAAGCTGGAGACGTTCTTTTCGGATCCCTAATTTTTCCATTTTTTTGTGGACTTTTCGGATTCTTTTTTCGGTCCAGTGATTGGCGTCAATATAGTGGCAATCTCCAATATGACAGCCGCTGATCAGGACAACCGGCGCTCCTTTTTTAAAAGCATGCCAAATGAAATTTTCATCAACGCGCCCGGAACACATGGTCCTTACAATACGAACATTGGGAGGATACTGAAGACGCGAAACACCGGCATAATCGGCGCCGGCATAGGAACACCAGTTGCATGCAAAAGTCAGTATTTTTTCTTTGGGCATTTCATCCAGCAGGGCATCAATCTGGGCGGTGATCTGGTCATCCGTGAAATGGCTCATGGTAATGGCGCCGAAGGGGCATTCCGCCGCGCATGTCCCGCATCCGGCGCATGATGCTGTATTCACAACCGCCGGGGTCTTCTTCTTGACATCAACTGTAATGGCGTTGTATGGGCAGACCTCAGCGCATTTTCCGCAGGATTTGCAGTGTTCCTCAATGACTTCGGAAGTTATCGGCTCGGAGGTTATTTCACCCTTGTGCATCAACCTGATTGCACGCGCTGCGGCTGCCGAAGCCTGTGTTACGCTCTCTTTTATATCCTTGGGAGCTTCGGCGCATCCGGCAAAAAAGACGCCCCTGGTTGCGGCATCAACCGGCTGAAGCTTGGGATGAGCTTCCAGGAAAAAACCATCCGGAGTAAGCTGAAGCCCGAGCATCTCCTGGAGCTTCCGGGTGCTTTTTGACGGTTTTAAACCAAGCGCCAGAACCAGCATGTCGAGATTATGGAATTCCAGCTTCCCGGTTGATGTATTCTCCACCGCGACTTTGAGGCTCCCGTCGGCCTGCTCCTCGACCGTGCCCGGCAAGCCCCTGAGATATTGTACTCCCAGGCGGCGGCTTCGAAGATAGAGATTTTCAAACCCTTTTCCAAAGGCGCGGATGTCTATGTAAAAAACCTTAATTTCAATATCATGGTAATGCTCTTTGAGTAAAAGGGTGCTTTTGATGGTATTCATGCAGCATATATTGGAACAGTATTCACTCCCTTTTCTGGATGAACGGGAACCTACACACTGAATAAAACCTATCGATTTCGGTTTTTTTCTGTCTGCAGGACGAATAAGCTCACCTTGTGAAGGTCCTCCGGCATTGACAAGACGTTCAAGTTCGAGGCTGGTTACTACATTTTCGAATCTTGTATATCCGTATTCATCAAGTTCGGTGGGGTCATAAACATCCATGCCGGTGGCGACAACTATGGAGCCGATATCCTCCACAAACTCAGAGTCGGACATGTGAAAATTTATACAGCCTTTGTCGCAGACATCCAGGCATTTTGCGCATACCACGGGATTGTGGCCCAGGCATTCATTAATATTAATCAGAAAAGAGGAAGGCACGGCCTGGGGAAAAGGCGAATATATGGCCCGGCGTGATGAAAGCCCCATGTTGAATTCATCAGGACGCACCACCGGGCAGACTTTGGCGCACTCACCGCAGGCAGTGCATTCATTTTCATTAACATAGCGGGCTTTTTTTAATATTTTTACTTTAAAATTGCCAACATAGCCTTTAACGTCAACAACTTCACTCATAGTGTGGAGTTTGATTTTGGGATGCCGACCGACATCCGTCATTTTGGGACCGAGAATTCAGATGGAACAGTCCATGGTCGGGAAGGTCTTGTCAATCTGGGCCATAATCCCGCCCACCGAAGGACTCCTCTCCACCATGACAACTTCATATCCGTTATCCGCAAGATCAAGCGCAGCCTGAATGCCTGCAATGCCACCGCCTATCACCAAGGTTCGTTTGGTAAGAGGAAGGGTCTCTTCAAAAAGAGGAGAGAGAATGCGCACTCGTGCAACAGCCATCTTTACAAGGTCGATCGCTTTTTGTGTCGCTTCTGCCGGCTGCTCAATATGCACCCAACTGCATTGTTCACGCAGATTAGCCATCTCCATCAAGTATGGATTAAGGCCGGCCGACTGCATCATCTGCCGGAACGTAGATTCGTGCAGGCGCGGGGAGCATGATGCTATAACAATTTTATTGAGCCTGTTTTCCTCAATATCTTCCTTGATCTCTTTTTGACCAGGTTCCGAACAGGCGTATGATATGTCCTTTGCCAGGACAACATCATCAAGACCGGATGCAAAATTTGCAACTTCGGGACAGTTTACTGTTTGAGCAATGTTAAGTCCGCACTTGCAAACATATACGCCCACGCGTGTTTCCGTCTCATAACCGGTTGCCTTGGTAATAGCTTTAATTGGTTCCATACTTTTACTCCCTGTAGATAGTTCCGGCAATCGCGCTGATTAAATCAACCAACTTGATTTTAAGCTTATCCCCTATGAATGGATCCTCCATGGCACAACTGAGATGTATCTGGCATTTGGGACAGGAGGTTAACATGACATTGCTTCCCGTATCACTAGCCTGACGCAGACGTTTTACCTGGAGCGCCTTGCTGTATGAATCACAGCCGATCCAGGCGCAATTGCCGCAACAGATTGCAGTATTTCCATGATTCTGCAGTTCCTGAAAACCGGCAAGCTTAAGACGTTTTATGAGTTTCCTGGGTAGATCCCTCTGATCATCGATCCAGTTAAGGCGGCATGCATCCTGATATGTTAATCGTTTATTCGATTTTTTAAATTTCACCGCTTCCTTGCTTATTCTATTCTCAAGAAATTCATGGATATATGTAATCTTGCAGTTCAACTTTATTCCATATCCGGGATAATCGTGTGACAGGGTTCGGTAACATTCGGGGCATGATGTAATAATTTCCTCAATATTGAGGCTGTTAATGGAGTTTGCGTTTAGTTGGGCAAGCTTTAAGAAATTATCCCGATCTCCTGACCATAGCAGATCATGCCCGCAGCAGCGTTCATCATTAAAAATGGCCGGCTGTATGTCGAAAAAGTTAAGAAGCCTGAGGCTGTCAATCAAAATTTTGTTGGTATTGACGCCAAGAAATTTTCTGAAAAAGATGTCAAAAAATGGAGCGCACCCTCCAAAAAAAAGTGTTTTGCTATCATGATCAATTTTTATATCTTCAGGAATATCATGCCAGCGCTTTGTCTCGAGCTTGGAGGATGTCATCGTCCGCATCAGGGAATGAAAAAATCCACCATGGTTTTCATGACCATTTTTGCCGTTTTGTTTTAAAAGATGCCTGACATCCCTGATAAATTCGGGAAAATTCACGTTTGAAGGACATCGGTCATAACAGATACCGCAAGTAAGACATGACCAGACATCATTAATTATGGCATCGGATTCAAGATCGCCCTTAAGTATCGAACCTGCTATGGTGCGCGGTGAAAAAGGCTTTCCGATTAATGCCAGTGGACAGGCGGATGTACATTTGCCGCAGTCCTGGCAGGCATATATGTCATACGTGGAAATTATTTCCTCAATAGATTTTTTCTCTACATGCTCAAGTTCAATTTTTTTATCAGGAATAACAGGGCTCGTGCAGAGTGATCTAATTTGATCACAAAAATTGTTTATAAATTTTAAAAAAGCATCCCCTTCGTCAGGCAGAAAGGTGGCCTGCTGCATTCTATCCTTTCCCAGTCCGAGCAGTTCCAGGATATCACGGGTATCTCTGGTATTATCTTCTGCTGTAACTGTTCCTCTTCCATAACGGCAAGTGCCGGATTTGCAACCCACAAGCGCCACCCCATCCGCTCCCATCTCGAACGCTTTTAAAAGCAGGGCTTTACTTATCCTGCCTGTGCATGGAATCCTGACTATTTTAATCTCTACAGGAATATTTTTTTTTTCATCATAAGTATCCTGAAGAGATTGTAGCGCAGTGTGAGGCCCCCAGTTGCAGAGGAAAAGTATTATTTTGTATTCATTCATTTTGGTTTCTCGGGGTTATCAAGAGTGAAAAGTAGCTTCCCTTGTATTAATATTTCTTCAAGGGTATGCTCCAGAAAAGTTTGATTTCGATGCGGACTATCTGCTGCTCCTGTAGGGCATACCGAAATACAGTTGCCGCACCCCATGCAGATTGCCTGGTCAACTGCAGCCGACCATCCTCCGATAGAGTTCTCGTGTAATGTAACCGCGTGATATGGACAGCTTGCAATGCAGCGGCCGCATCCGCGGCATAGATTTTCATTCACAAATACGGTAAAGCCACGGCTTTGACGCGGTCTGCTGGGCATTATGGCAGCCGCATGCGCTGCTGCGGCAGCTCCCTTAATTAAATTGGAGGCATTTATACCGGGCGAATTTGCCAGAAAAAGGCCACGAACAGAAGTGGTTCCAGGATACAAGAATGGTCTGTCGGGTTTACCTGCTTTCTGGATAGAATATGCAACCATGCGGCTTGGAAGACCTGCTTGATGAAGATATGGTATCCTTTTTATTGATTTTTCACCAATAATAACGGTTCCAACCTGCAAGGTCTGCTTTGTTTCTCCTGATTCGATAAAAATTTGAAAATCACCGAGAGTGCCGGTAAAGCCTTTAACTGACGAATTCTCAAAACAGTAAATATTTGGATGATCCGGTTTTTCGTAAAAAGGCTGTTCAGGGCTCCCTAACAAAAAAACATCAAAACCTGATCTGGCAAGAGTCAAAGCGCTGCAAATTGCAGCCTCTGAATTACCTATAACCCCTGTGGTAAAATTATAGTTTCTTGCAAGTACCGGAAGAGGCTTTAACATTCTTGCCATTTTCAGGGAACGGTCGATAAGCCACATAAAACTGTTTAAAGCATTAAACACATTTGCGCGTATAAGGCGGAGGACTTCGCCCCTAAGGTTGCATGTCTCCACCATTGAACGGCTGATACCGGTGCCTTGAAAGAGGGCGTTTTTTAGCCTGCTCCTCTGATCTGTGCATGAACTGCAGATAAAATTTAAGGGACAGCATACGCATGATGCCAGGACTATGCGTGTAATCCCTTTTTCGCGCACTTTCCTTATTATTCCGGTATATCCTTCCTCCAAACAGGCGGCCGGCATAACTTCAGTATGAACGACATCTTTACGTGACTGCAAGTTTGTTAGATATTTGCTCATACTGTCAAGCCAGCCAAAAGAATCGTTGCATCTGCATGCGAATATCCCGATACGAATATCGGATGAGAGCTCTGGTTCAGGTGGAGAAAATGATATTCCATGTCCTTTAAGCCGCTGCGAGGTTCCGCCAAGCAGGTGCATAGCCCTTGCTGCGGACGCATAACCACGTATAAGCATTGCATTAACATCCGGCCTTGCAGCAGCGGGTCCATATGCCCGGATTATATCTTCACCTTTTATATTAGGAGCCATGGAAGGATCAGCTATAATTACTACCCCTCCATTTATGTTTATTTCTTCAGATGCGGCAGAGTGATTTATGGCTCCTACATTGCAGACTTCCACGCATTGCATACATTCCGAACATACTCCGCATTGCAGGCACCGCTCGGCCTCAATGATTATCTGGGTTTTTTTCAAGCCCAGGGCTACCTCATCAAAATCTTTTATACGAATTGCCGGCTGCCGCTCAGGTATTGTGGGCCGGGCAAGGGAGGGTATATCCTGTGGGATTTGAGGAAAATCCCTGCTGGCAGGTCGCGAGGGACGATTTTCCGGTTCAATATTCAACCCTGAAGTTTTGCTTAAATCAAGATGAACCGACATGGCCGTCTTTCTGCCTGCCGCCATGGCCTCGACAACCGAGGATGGCCCGGAAACAGCATCACCGGCTGCATAAACCCCTGTAAAACTTGTATGCATGGATTGATCAGTTAAAATATACCCATGCTCATTAATATCGCATTTAGGGCGGGCACTGGAGCCAGCTCCTACGGCAAAAGGACTTTTCTGACCGATAGCGACCAGGGCCATATCAAACTCAAGTTCAAAAGATTTGCTGCCCGGGATAATTTCCGGCCAGCATATCCCTGTGACGTCCGGTTCCCCAGGCATTGTGGGTTTGCAGCTGATTGATTCAAGTTTTTCGCCCGTTCCGATAAATTCCACGGTCTTTGCCTGGTCTATTATCGAAATCCCCTCTTCTTTGGCAGCCTTTATCTCTTCTTTATCTGCGGGGATCGATGCATGGGAAAACCATGAAAGGATCGTTACATCAGAGCCTGTTCTTGCAACAGTGCGCGCAAGATCGAAAGCTGCATTTCCGTCTCCGATTACTGCTATTTTTTTTGGCAGACCGTTAATTTCGCTATTATGAAATTTTCTAAGAAAAGAGATGCACCCCTCAACACCTTCAAGCTCTTCGCCCGGCACTCCAAGCATGCGATCCGACCATACCCCTGTAGCAAGGATTACCGCATTGAATTCTTTTGCCAAACGGTCAATATCTATTTTGAGGTCAATATTACTTGAAGTGACAAAATTCACCCCCAGGTTTTCTATATATTTAAGTTCGGTATCGAGAATCTTTCTTGGGAGCCGGTGGGAACCGATGCCGTAACGAAGCAGCCCGCCGGCCTGGTTCTCTTTTTCAAAAAGAGTGACGTTATATCCTGATTTGGCAAGCTCCGCTGCTGCTGCGAGTCCCGAGGGACCTGAGCCGATGATTGCAATTTTTTCAGGTCTTTTCCCGATATTTGATATTTTTGGATCAATATTATTATTTATGTCTCCGGAATGAGATAATTCGTAATCGGCAAGAAACCTTTTTATATCCCTTATCGCCAGTGGTTCATCCAGTTCATTGCGGCGGCAGGCATCTTCACATGGATGGGTGCAAATACGCCCGCAAATTCCGGGTAAAATATTATTTTTCCTGATCAGGGCCAAAGCTTCGGCGAACTTGCCTGTCCTTGCAAGATTTATATACCCCTGCGCGTTGACTCCCAGGGGGCAGTTTGCCTGGCATAAAGGCTGCATTCTTTTATCGATAACAGCTCTGCCGGGAATGCTGCGACGACTGTTTAGTTTAACTGCTTTTTCACCGCAGGGAAGGGATACAGGGCATACTTCTACGCAACGTCCGCAAAGAGTACATTTGTCCGGGTCAATAAAAGTCTGGCTGCGTTTAATTCGTCCACGAAATCCCTGGGCGCTGTGCTTGATTGAAATGACTTCGGCAGGAAGAAAGACCCTGATGGCGGGGTTTCTCAAGATTCTTATAAGTCCGGGCCTTAAGGCATGATTCAGCGGGATTCCGGATTTAAGTTTCCATTCTTCAATAGCGAGTTTTTGGTCTATGTCGAAATCCGAATCTATAAGTGTAACCGGTATGCCCAACTCTTCAAGTTTGTTGGCCGCTGCTACTCCTGACGGAGTGGCGCCTATAACTATAACACGGCGCAATCTGTCTTTTTGGGTCTTCATAACCCGGCTCCAGTTAGGCCGGTTACTTTCTTTTCCCCACCCTTAAGTGCCGCCAGACCATAATAACAACCAGCATCAAAGGCCTTGATATTTAATTCCCCAGTCCCTTTGGGCACTGACTCCGCCACGGTACTTTTTGCCGCATCCATCGATATTACCTTTGTTACGGCAGTGACAAAACCTAGCATTATGATATTTGCCATCATTGTTTTGCCGAGTTCTTCGGCCATACGAGTGGCTGGTATGGAGAAGCAATCGACTTCCGCTTTTTTATTATAGCGAACCAGATCCTGGTCAACAAGAATGGTATTTCCTGTTTTTATACTCGCTTTATATTTGTCATAACCTGACTGGGACATGCAGGCCAGTATATCGGGTGATTTAATATAAGGAAAATGAATGTTTTTATCAGAAATAATGACCTGGGCGCTGCATGCGCCGCCGCGGGATTCAGGACCATATGACTGAACCATTGTGCTCTCCATATGATCGCCGATAGCTGCCGTTTTGCCCATGATACGGCCTATCAGAATGATACCCTGGCCCCCGAACCCGGTTATAATAATCTCTTTTCTTTTTTTATTCGTTTCTATAGAGTTTGTCATATTTTTCACTATGCGTAGGTTTATCAATATCTACAAATTTACCGAGGATAATCCCCTTTTCCATATCTATATCAATCTCGGAGGGGTCTGCTCCATTCTTGATAATCGATTTTTCCTGATAGATTTTAAGTGTTTCAAGAGGTTTTTCCTTATTCCTGCGCCCGTAATTTATCGGACAGGGGGAGAGAACTTCTATAAATGAAAAACCTTTTTTTGAAAGCGCCTCATTTATAGAGACTGTCAGGTCCCTGGTATGAAGCATTGTCCACCTGGCAACATATGTGGCCCCGGATGCATACGCCAGGAGGGGCAGGCTGAATGGATTTTCCGAATTACCGGCAGGTGTTGTGGCCGTTTTGGCATTGTGCGGCGTTGTTGGCGCAACCTGGCCACCGGTCATTCCATAATTCAGATTATTCACACAGATTACCGTAATATCTATATTCCTTCTGGCTGCATGAATAAAATGGTTTCCGCCTATTGAAAAAAGATCCCCGTCTCCGCTGAAAACAATTACATTCAAATTTCTGTTGGCAAGCTTTAAACCAGTGGCAAAAGGAATGGCTCTTCCATGGGTTGTATGAAAAGAGTCGAGCTTCACATAACCGGCTGCACGGCCTGAACACCCTATTCCCGAAACCATTATAAATTTGTCTAAATTGAATTCGTTTTTCCCTGTTGCAGCGCACTCCTTAATAGCAGTCAGACATGATGCGAATATGGTTCCTATTCCGCATCCCGGACACCAGATATGAGGAATGCGATCTTTTCGGATCAAGTCATCCAGAGGGTGATTCTGCTGCTTATTCGGTCTGTTAACAGGTGTCATATTTATAGAACCTCCTCAACCATCGCCAGGACCCTTTCAGGAGGTATAACCGTGCCGCCTGGGTGTCCAACCAGATATGCCGGAGTTTTTCCTTCCGTGCAACGTTTGACCTCCCGATGGATTTGACCTAGATTGATTTCAACTGTGATCAAGGCTTTTGTCCTTTCTGCCAGTGCCCTGATATGATCGTCCGGAAAAGGCCATATGGTAATCAAGCGCAGGAAACCTGCCCTTATTCCTTTTGAACGGGCCATATCCATGGCTTCCAAACAGGTACGGGATGATATTCCGTATGATATAAATATAATTTCTGCGTCATCAAGGAAAAATTTTTCAGTTTGAATGATTTGATCAAGATTGTTTATAATTTTTCCGGTCAGCCTCGTCATCATCTCTGCCTGGGCATCGACTGTCATTACCGGATAACCTTTTTCATCGTGAGTAAGGCCGGTTACATGCATCTTGTACCCATCTCCGGCAGCCGGCATAAGCGCCACACCGTTCAGCCCTGGTTCAAAAAGTTTAAAGCGATCCTTTCTCCCTTTCGGCCGAAGACGGTTTAGTGTTTCGATTTTTTCTGCCCCAGGTATGATAACCTTTTCACTCATATGCCCGACAATTTCATCGGTCATTATAATTACAGGCAGGCGAAAAGTTTCGCTCAGGTTAAAGGCGGTGATGGTCTGATAAAAAATTTCCTGGGGTGAGGATGGGGCTAAAACAATAATTTCATAATCCCCATGGGAACCCCACCTGGCCTGCATCATATCAGACTGCGCTCCCTGGGTGGGCAGTCCGGTCGAGGGTCCGGCCCGCTGTACATTTACGATAACGCATGGTGTTTCAGTACAAATTCCAAGACCTATAGTCTCCATCATAAGGCTGAAACCGGGTCCGGAAGTTGCCGTCATGCTTTTCAGACCTGCCCAGGATGCGCCAAGCACGGAGGTTAGAGCCGCAATTTCATCTTCCATCTGGATAAATGTTCCGTCAACCTTGGGAAGACGGACAGCCATTTGTTCAGCGATTTCAGTTGCAGGTGTAATCGGATATCCTCCGAAAAAACGACACCCTGCCGCAAGCGCACCCTCTGCACAGGCAGCATCACCTGTCATAAAATGTTCGCCTGTAAGCACTCTTGATTTAGTTATATTTTCAGTCATATCAAATAAATAGTAGACCTTATAAGAAATAAAAATCCGGGCACTAAACAGCTTCTACTGAATAAATTGCGAATTCCGCACAAATAACTTCGCAATAATGGCAGTTCACGCAAGATTCCGGGTTTACCGCAACAGGGGGATGATAACCTTTTTTGTTAAATTTGTCTGAAACCTGAAGCACTTGCCTGGGACAAAATTCAATACAATATCCGCAGCCTTTGCACCGGTCATCCAGAATGCACACCTCTCCCAAGGTGATATCTATTTCGTTTGCATCAAAGGGAATCCTCCAGAACTCCATGGCACCTTTCCAATAAAATTAATAATCCGGTAAAAAAAGTTTTGATTTTGCCCGTATGTTTAAGGTAAAATCAAATAATAAATTATTTCTATCAATTATTCCTAAATGTGTCAATATTAATCGGCAGAGAAAAATATAAATATAAGATTCCCCCATAGTTTTAGGGAGTGTGTCACGTATTTTTTAATTAATAAAAATCAATATATGAATATCTTGCTAACCACGATATTTTTATATAACAAAAAATATAGCTAAATTCAAATTTTTTATAGAAAATGATAGATACCCCCAAATAAAAAGGAAATGGTAATGTCTTTTAAAGAAAACCTTATAGATAAAATTAAAATCGACAAGATTGCGGAAAAAGTGCTGCATTCAATAGGACCGCCCGGCAGTAATCGCAAGATAGATAAGGCCGCCATGAAATCCCTTATGGAAAAAAGCCCTTATAAATTCAGGAAGGCCCGGGACCTTGAGCTTTTTGTAAAGGAAGGTGATGCAGGCCGGGACAAAATTCTTGTTTTAGATAATGAGCTTGCCCTTTACAAGACCAGTGTCGATGATGTGGCTATGCGGAAGTCTCCAACCGTAAAGGAGATGCTTTACTTCAGGAATGCAATAAAGATATTAAACGACAAAGATGTTGTTGTAAGCAAGAGAGAGGAATCACTTGAAACCATTCATCAGGAATGTGTGGATATGATCGATCTCACGTTTAATAAAGCCGACATAGCGGATATCGAAAAAGAGGGTGCTGCTTCTTTGAAAAACGGTTACATGGAAGGGGTGATAGAATCGCTTGAGCTTTTTGCAGAACTTCTTGATTACAGCTCGCCTCCCAGGGGATTTAAAATCCCCCACCACCTGATCATGGGCGCTTTGACCAAAGCAAAAACCGATGAGGTCATGTTCGGTCCGATTCTGATTTACAGCAATGTACACAATACTCTCAAATTAATCGATGATCTCATAGGAAATTATGACAAGGGCAAAATAGAGCTGTTTAAACAGATTGTCGCCGGAAAAACACCAGCCTCTCTTGAGGGAGAAAAAGTATTTAAATTTCTTGGAGAGGCTACTGTTAATCGAGGCCATTAGGGCTCGCACAAAAATAACTTTACATTTTAAGCGTCGATTCATCCTGTCTGACTGCGTTACGAAAACGTAGAAATATCTTGATATTCTTACGTTTTGCGCGCCGTGCCAGCCAGGCGCCTCAACACTTAAAATTGCGAACTTATTTTTGCGTGAACCCTTAGGATCGCAAATCAAATAACTTGAACAATATTATTTGTCTTTTGGCCCATCTGCTGTGTTGTATTAAAGGCCGAATACTTCGAGTATTCAACCTTTAATGCGCCTTGCAGATGAACCAAAATTCTTCATAATCTTTGTCCAATTTATTTAATCTCCGATCCTTAGCTTTTCTATTTCTTTTCTTCTGTCTGCTTACTTATTGAAACTATCGTAACATCCTCGACAGGTTTGCTGCCGGCTCCAACTTTAACAGAGCCGATTTTATCGACAATATCCTGGCCTTTAACTACTTTACCGAAAACAGTATGTCTACCTGTAAGCCAGTCGGTATCAATCAGGTTGATAAAAAATTGGGAACCGTTTGTATTCGGGCCGGAATTGGCCATTGCCAGGCATCCCCGTTCAGGAGTATATGGAGACCCTTTTTCACTGTATACGTAACCAATGTTTTCCAGGGCATCTTTAACTGTCATTGAAAAAAGTATTTTTTCCAGTTCCTCTTTTCTCTGGTTGAGTTCATCCTGGGAATTTATGTTCATCTTTTTAAATAATGGGTTTAAGATATTTCGCTGGTATTCTTCTCTATTCTTTACCATAAGATAAGGGTTGGGGCCTTTGGTTTTATCCATAGCAACTATCTTGTCCAGTCCTAAAGCATCTGCATCAATTTCGTCTTTAAATTTATAACCAGGGCCTCCGGTCCCGTTGCCAAGGGGACATCCGCCCTGGATCATAAAATCCTTTATAACCCGGTGGAATATCAAACCATTATAAAATGGTCGTTTGACCTTTTTGCCGGTCTTGGGGTCTGTAAATTCCTTTGTACCTTCAGCCAGTCCTATAAAATTATTTACTGTTTCCGGTGCCTTGTCAGCAAACAACTCAATCTGAATATCTCCCATAGAAGTTTTTATTATATAAATTGGGTTTTCAGGTTTCAATTTCTCTCCCTTTTCAGCTCTGGAATCAACGCTGTTTAATAAAATAACACTAATAATTACCAATAATACCAATAACTTTTGCATATCATTATTCCTTTTTTTGTAACTTCTCAATAAATTATTCCCATGCTTAACACCCCTGGATTCCAAGGGTAATCTTTTTTAACATCCCCCAAATTTGATCTATAGATTCTCTAATTTTCTGAAAATCTATAGACCAACATCCATTATTAAACTTTCCGTTTTAATTGCCTTTTAACAGTTTAAATTAATTAAAAAACACTTGCAAAACGCATTTTTTTATATATTTTATATCTAAGTAAAAATATAGTATCGTTTAAATAATTCAACTTTCTGGTTTGCGGTTAATTCGGTAGTCAAAACCCTGAAGGGGTTAAATATACCAGCCCAGGGCGTTACCCTGGGCTATTATATTGTGCCCTTTCAGGGCTAAAAAGCTTTTATAAACTCAACTTTCGGAGTTAAAATGTGCTTCAATAATTTCAATATGTTAGATATCTAAAATCGCAAATTTTATAGCATTAAAAAGAGTTTTTATAAATTATATTTTAGAGATATTTCTACATAATATCTTGAAGTTATATAAAATTATATATCTGCATCAAGTCCGAAAGTCCGAAAGTTGAGTTAAATAATTTATATAAATAATAAACACTCATTGTGCAATACCCTTGTATATAAAATAGAATCAAAGCACTAGCGGAAGAGCATCGTTTTTACAACTAACCGGTTTTATAAATAGGTAGGAAGAGTTATTATAATACTCCGATGACTGATAACGCAGTGAAATTATTTATGTGACGGTCTATACATTACAAGCAGCTTCTTACATCCAATGCCAATATTTTCCAAATACATAAAAATATTATTTATCCTGTTCGGTTTATTTTTCCTGGAAAACCATTCCCTTTCCGCTGAAAAGCCTTTAAATCCGGATACTATTTGCGCAAAAAATGAAGCTGTCCTGGTATCTGACAGCATGGGAAAGATTCTTTTAAGCATAAATGCCGATCAGAAACTGATACCTGCTTCAATCCTGAAATTATTAACAGCTCTTACGGCCTTTCATTATCTCGGTACGGACTACAGGTTTGCAACTGAATTCTATATTGACGATAATATGAATTTAAAGATAAAAGGATACGGAGATCCGCTGCTGACATCAAAAGTTGTCCAGGAGATCTCCGGAACGTTAAAAAGAAGACTGCCAGATGCCGGGCCTGCAATCGGTGACATAATCCTGGATGATTCCTATTTTGCAGACCGGATTATAATACCTGGGAGGTCATCTTCTCCGGAACCGTATGACGCACCCAACGGAGCGCTGTGCGTTAATTTTAATACTGTTTTTTTTAAACGCGCCCCCAACGGTTCTTTTGTCAGCGCTGAGCCTGAAACACCTCTTTTGCCTTTTGCTTTAAAAAGAATCAAAGCCTCCGGTATAAATAACGGTAGAATAGTACTCTCGCATTTCAAAAAAGAGAATAGACTCTATGCTGGTTATATGTTTCAATATTTTATGGCAAAACAAGGTATAAAGGTAAAAGGCAGGGTGCGCCCGGGGAGGATAGATACTGAAAAGGATAGGCTGATCTTCAGATATTATTCAAAGTTTACTATAAAACAGGTTGTTTCCAAACTCCTTGAATTTTCCAATAACTTTATTGCCAATCAAGTACTCATCGCTGTGGGAGCGGATGCTTTCGGAGCTCCGGGAACATTGCAAAAGGGTGTTAAGGCGATGCTTGCCTACTCAGGGGAGCAGCTTAAAGCATATAATATTAATATTAGTGAAGGTTCGGGGATTTCAAGAAAGAATAGAATTTCGGCACGAGACATGCTTAAAGTTATTGAGGATTTTAAACCTTATCGTAATCTTATGCGCCATTCCGAAAATGAATACTTCAAAACCGGAACCTTAAAAGGGGTTAGTACCCGCGCAGGTTATCTGGTAAATCAGGAAGGTGCTCTTTTCAGTTTTATTATTATGATCAACAAACAAGGGAAATCCGCAAAAAAAATTATGAAAAAGATACGTTTAATCGTTGAAAATTAAGGAATAATTCGGGGGACACCATACTTATTTACTGTTGACTATAAATTGCAATTATCCTATGGAAGGCTATGCCAAGAATAGTAAGAATAGTGGCACCGGGGATACCACATCATATCACTCAAAGAGGGAACAGACGGTTAGAAACCTTTTTTTCTGATAAGGACTATATTGCCTATATCGATTTGATGAAGGAATGGTGCGATGCCCATGGAGTAGAAATATGGTCCTACTGCCTGATGCCTAATCACGTCCATTTAATTGCTGTCCCTGAAACCAAAGAATCGTTAATGCTTGCAATTGGAGAGGCCCATAGGCGGTATTCGCGAATGATCAATTTTCGTGAAGGCTGGAAGGGACATTTGTAGCAAGGCAGGTTTGCTTCTTATGTTTTGGATGAAATTCATTTGTTGGCATGTGCCCGTTATATTGAAATGAATCCAGTCAGGGCAAACCTTGTAAAAGATCCAACGCATTGGACATGGAGCAGTGCTTTCGCTCATACTAATGGTGGCGAAGATAAGCTTGCGAAAACACAATCTTTAATTCAATTAGTAAATAAGGATTGGGCTCAATTTTTGTCGGAAAGTATTACAGCAAAAATGCGGAGTCGATTGCAAAAACATGAGAGAACCGGTCGGCCAGCCGGGAATATTCAATTTATTAAAAAATTGGAAAAATCGTTGGGTGTGACGCTGAAACTTAAAAAACCGGGGCGAAAACCGAAGAAATAGGTATGGTGTCCCCTGAATTTAACGCTCCTTAATCCACCCTACAATTTTATATAAAAGTTGGTAGTTTGTAGGGTGGATTAAGCTAAGCGAATCCACCAAAAAAATTGATTGTTAATCAATTTTTTACTATCAGATCGTTATAATGAGGTAAAATGAGTTTGTAAATTTTTGTTAATAGTTTCTCTCATGGGAAAGTCCCAAAAAAATCCATCGAGATTTGATAAAATATAAACGAATGACAGGGTTGCATTTTTGGGCCAAGGGCTATTGTGTAAGTACAGTCGGTTTCGATGAAGCCGTCATTCGTAAGTATATTCGGGAACAGGACAGTCATGACAAAAAACAGATGGAATTTAATTTTCATGATGAATAAATAGCCCCAACGGGGCTTTCCCTATAACAATGCCTACATCTTGGGGGCTTCCTGAGGCTCCTCTTCTGATTTTATAGCTTTTTTATCCAGTTTGGCTTGTCTTTTTTGCTCTTTCTTTTTTTGCTTTGCCAGTTCTTTTTGACGTTTTTTGAATTGAAAATTTGGTTTTGCCAATTTTGCTCCCTTTCTTTGCTATTATTCTTTATACAGACCTCGTATTTTTATCAATATTAATTAGACGCTATGATATCTAATAATCTGAATATATTTATAATTAAAGCTATAGTGTAAAGCTGTATAAAAATTGGACACGGCAATTTTCATGCCATCGTTTTGTTTAAATTAATTCAATAAGTTAGTGGTAAAATTTATAAAAACATTGTCGAACTCAAATACCGAGGTCTGTTATATGAAAGAACTGCTTTAGTCACAACATATTGTGACTGGATCGATTTTTACACACAACCAATGCCCAAAATGATAGAACTATCTTTCATTTTTTGTTGTGCCCGATAGGGCATAGGGCTTCTTGCTTGCTAAATAACGGAAAGAATCGTGGAATGGACTTTTTTTAGGTCTGAGATTATAGAAGAATGGATCTTTGAGTGTACATTCAAATGAAAAGAAAGGGCACCCCATCAATATAAGAAGGAATGCCCTTTTTTCATTGGAAACAAAAAATTAGACTACAGTTACATTTGCAGCGCAAGGACCTTTTTGTCCTTGTTCTATTTCAAAAGAAACTTCGTCTCCCTCACTGAGGGATTTAAAACCGGTTGCATTGATTGCCGAATGATGAACGAAAACATCCGCTCCACCTTCATGCTCAATAAACCCGAATCCTTTTTGATCGCTAAACCACTTTACAGTTCCATTAGCCATAGTGACTTCCTCCTTTCAATAAAATTATCTTAGTTCCAAACTTCAGGATGCCACTACTTAAAATGGATATTCCTTGGGGGAGAAACCGGCCTAAAAATTAATACAGGCCATCAAAGATTTATTATAAAATAGTCATAATTAATCTTATGTCAAATTATTATTTTAACAAACTCCTTCCTGTTTATACTTTTTGAAGACGGTGCTCCCTATCACGGAGCGGCATTTATAAAAGATTATGCAAAAAATAAAGCACAAGGCCGCTTATTTATTTGCCGGTTGCCCTCATATTCTACAGATTAAGCAGTCAATGAAGGTGATAGTGGCTATTTTTCGACAAGAATTACCTTGAATGTTACCCTGCGGTTCAACCTACTGTCTTGGTCTGTTATTTTTTTTTCGCAAAGGCTCATTTGAACCCGCGCCAATAGTGATAAAATTGTCGCGTCCAAGTTCTTTTGAGATGAAAATTGATAGTATACACTCTGAACGTGCCAGGCTGACAGTCATATTTAATTTATCCGAACCGCTGCTATTTGTATGTCCGACGATTTTTATACGGATATCCCTGTTTAGTAGATTGGCCAAATTAAATAATTTTGATATATTTCCTATCAAATCGATGATCATGATCTCCTGACCAGTCGCGATTTTTTTTTCATTAAAATGAAAAAGAATAGACTCTTTTTCAATCTTTTTTTTAATGACTTCAAAATTTTTCAAATCAGTGTCAAGTAGGCTGTCATCATGAAAATATAGAATGCCGGTAATCTTTTTTAAAATTTTATCTGTTTCATCAATCCATTGATGAGGTGCCGACCCCTGTAGGTAAATAACACCATTTTTTAATTCAATTCTTACTGTTGCCGGGGGGGTAAGAATGTTTTTGATTCTTTTCAGTATAAATTTCGGGTCAGGTGATTGGTAGTGCTCCCAATGAAAAATAGCTCTGTCAGGTTCAAGCTTTGCGTGTTTCAGTATTTTTACAGGATCAGGCGCTAAGGGATCACAAAGCCCGGAAATGTGATATTTGCCGGAACGTTTTTCAGTGTCTGTAACAACAATTCCAGGTTCACCATTTAATCTTTTTAGAAAATCTGCCCATCGTTGATTGTCTCGATAGTAAGAAACTGACCAAATTCCGATAAAAAGAATCACTGTGACTAAAATAATCCATAACAGGGGAGATATTTTGTTTCTCTTTGGTTTAAACTAAAATTGAAGGCAGTATTCAAGGTTATTTCTGATAGATTTAAAAGGGGCGGGATCACCTTCGAAAGATTGAAGTGCGTCGCTCTGTTGAAGGTGTATTTCGTCTAAAGTCTCCCGCCATCCTCAAGGCATCAAGGCCTTCGCCTTTTGACACCACATGCTGAAGTGTCAGCCCGGTGTCTCTATGTATGAGAAAGACTTGTCAACCTGGTATATAAGGGTATTGAGCAAGACAACTTTGGCAAACTGTTTTTTAGTGGTCAGGGCTTTTATCCGCCACTTCAGCCCCTGCAAGGAAAAAGTTTGCTCAACAACATGATTGATTGAATGAATCATATTGAGGATTGCCGAGGAAATGCCTTTCCTGATAGAAGGGCCCATAACAGGATAAAGGATATTCACAAGTGCCTGGGAATTTTTTTTGATAGACGCCTTGATTTGGGGTGTCCAAAAACTCAGTTTTGTGGCTACTTTTTTTGCTCAACTTTTGGCCCTATCATGAGTGCGATTAATATCTTGGCACATTGTTGGGGTCATGAAATGCAGCATTAAAATTATCTTCCCCAACCAAATCCCGGCATTCTTTGCACTCCTGCCATATCCCTGAATGGCTGTTATTGTACTGAAAATGACAGAGACTCTCGTGCTCGTGATGATATTGGCAATAATCTCCACCTTTTATAGATGCAAAAGAAGTGTCACAGCAAATCCATTGGTCACAACATTTTGTTTTTATTAAAGGAACAGAATCGTTTCCACAAAAGCTACAATGTTTGCCAGGGATTATTTTTGCTTGCAATCTATCATATGTCATTCAGGCACCTTCAATATTTTCAGTAAAATTTGCGTAGACCATAACAAAATGCCGTCAATAATTCAAAATTGCTGATTGAAAAAAATTATTATTCCCTATATATTCAAATATTTTAACCAAAAAGATGGTTATTGCTATGAGTAAAGTTTCAAAATTAAAAAAAGTAGAACTGCCTGGAAAGACAAAGCAGTTGATCGTACTCGTATAATTAAGTATCAGAAAGCTGAGCTGAAACGTACTAAAAATGAACGAAATAAATACAAGTCTGAACTCCGGAAAAATAGACAAGAATTAGAACAAGAACGTAAAAAGAACACATTGTCGGTTAATAGTAAGGAGGAATTGATTTTTATTTCTTTACGCCTATTTTTGGTCGGACACGTTGGATTCAGAGCAATATCAAGAATGTTTGGCATTTTACAAGCATACCTTGGGATAACCAAAATACCGTGCCCTCAAACGATCATTAACTGGGTCACCAGATATTCACTATCAAAAATCTGGAACTATAAAGGGCTTTCTTCTGTTTCTTTTGATATGGATAAGATTGTAAATGGTGCTATTTGGATGATAGATACCTCAATAGCATTGGGAGCTGGTAAAATTCTTGCTATTTTGGAGCTTAGAACTGATCATTTTAAAAATCATGAAGGTGCTCCAACTCTTGAAAACATCAATTGTGTAGCAATTTCAGTGGCGAAATCATGGACTGGAGAATCCATTGCAAATTTTTTACAAAAGGTGATTCTCATCACCGGAAAACCTGCTGCATATTTGAAAGACGGAGGAATGGACCTCATGAAAGGTGTCAGACTCCTAAATGAAAGAGGATTTTCAAGTTTCTCCATTGATGATATTTCTCATGTTGTTGCCAATCTATTAAAAAAAGAATATACAAAACATCCTTCGTATGACTGTTTTATCTCTGCTTGCGGACAAGCCTCAAAAAAATTTAAGCAAACAGTACTTGCATTTTTTGCACCCCCAAAGGTTTCGACAAAAGCTCGATTCATGAATATTCATCGAATGGTGAAATGGGCTGAAATGGTTCTTAAGCACTCACCACGGGGGCGAGTTTCAAAGGACTCTGTAGTTTCAAAACTTAGGAATTATCTTGGTAAACTTCCTGAATATAAACAGTTTATCAAGCGATTTCTTCGTGATGCATCTCCTCTTTTAAAAAGCCAGGAAATTCTTAAAGCTCAAGGCTTGAATATGAAAACCTACAAAGAGTGCAAAGAACTTTTAAAAAATATCCCTCAAAGCTCTCAAGTACGTATCGGTTTTATTACCTGGATGGAAAAACAATTAATAGTCGCTGAATCATTGGGCATGGGCAATACTGGAATGCCTATTTGTTCTGATAATATTGAATCCCTGTTTGGACTTGGTAAAACACATGGTACAGGAGAAGTAAAAGATGCAAACCGAATTGCACTTCGTTTACCGGCTTTTTGCGGATCTGTGAATAGAGAATCCGTTCGGATGGCAATGGGCGTTACAGTAAAGGAACAACAGGAAGTTGAAAATAAGTTGTTGTCTTTAACTCGGCAGCGCCGAAAAATTTTACCAACCCCCGGAAGCCTTACAGATAGTTTGTCAACTGAGTTTGACTGTGGTTTAACTCTTCTACCGGTGCCAAAAAATGATGAAAAATCAAAAGATGTAACTGATATTACAGCAAATTTTGAACAATTAGGTGGGCCCGTAAATAAGTTTACAAAACAACCTTATGCGCCCAATAATGCTGAATATAATAACCGTGCCGCAGCTTAATAAGCATTTGTTTGACCACATTCAAATATAAATAATGGGTATTATCAACATGTTAATGCTTTGTTTATAAATGGAGCAAATTGACATACATAACTTATATTCTGAAGGGGGGGCCAAATCCTGAGCAAGCTAATTATGGGGATTTAGACACCCCAGCCTTGATTCCTTCTTCGATGCTGGGACTCAATGCTTTGGCTATATCTTTATCACGAGAGAACCGGAGTCTAATCGACTCGGGCAGAACTCGCATTACATCTTTTGCAAGAAGTTTGTAATTGTCCAACCGCTCTTTAAGTTGATAAATTTGGGTTTTCTCATGGCCAAAAAGAAGCCACCGCAGCCTGTCTAAATCAGCATTTTTCCTGTTCCTTTTATCTCCGGCTGTTTTGTTTGGGAAAGTTTTTTTTTGAAGATTCCGTCAAGACCATGGTCCTTTCAAGTAGAAAAACCGGTCCAAATAACCTGTAGACTTATAATTTGCTTGCCACTATCCCCTCCTTGCCGGTGCCGTGTTTATTATTATAAACCTTGGCGTATCAAAAGAAGGGTAAAAAAGCTTGACGAACGGCTTACCTATGAAATATGGCTATCAAAGGAACTGGATTTTAAAATTTGTCACAAGGGAAGAGGGAGTAGGGGTTCAAAATCTTGAACCCCTACTCCGACGACCGGTAACGCAGTGAAATTATTTATGTGACAATCTATAGTTATTTTATTAACGGTTTGATGAGAAGGGGGGGGGGAAATGGATTTTAAAAAGCATTTCATGACGGCATGGAAATCGACCTTGGAGTTTATTGTGCCTTTAATATTAATGACCTTGGTGATGATTGTCGTTTCTGTTGTTACCATTGGTATTCTGGCCCCAGTAACAATGGCTGGATACATGCAGTCTATTCTTTTGATGGTGAGGGATCGCCGTGAACCCAAAATACAGGATCTCTTTTCGGAGATGAGGTTATTCTTTCCATTGTTATTATTTGGAATTATTGCATGTATAATCACCTATATCGGCTTCATGCTTCTCTTTCTCCCCGGTCTGCTTGTTTTAATAGCATTGGCCTTTTGTTGCCTCTACATGTTGCCGCTTATGATCGATAAAAGATTGGGTATTATCGAAGCGATCAAGGAAAGTTACAGAATGGCCGTTAATGGTAATATAGTTGAACACATCATCGTTGCTGTTCTATTCTTTGGCATCTCAGCCATTGGAAGTTCATTTTTACTCGGGTCGCTTTTTACACAACCCCTGGCCACAATTTTTTTACTTTCGGTTTATGATGAAAAAGTAAGGATCGGAGATTAAATAAATTGGACAAAGATTATGAAGGATTTTGGTTCATCTGCAAGGCGCATTAAAGGTTGAATACTCGAAGTATTCAACCTTTAATGCAACACAGCAGATGGGCCAAAAGACAAATAATATTATTCAAGTTATTTAATTTGCGATCCTAAGTTAGGAACGAGGACGCAAACAAAAGAGATAGAACAAGACCATCAGATAATTGAAACTTAAACTCGATGTTCAAGTTTTTGATGATGAACTTGCCAAAAGCACTTAGCAAGGACAATATTTACGTGATAGAGAAGGTGTTGGCCCCAATCTACCTATAGTTCTTCCGCTCATATGTTTTCCCGATGGCATAAGTCGGAAAACTTTTTTGATAACTTGGCCCATTTCTTTAAGTTTTTCACCGGGATCTTGTTGTTGCAGCAAAGATTTGACACATTCCATCAAAACATCCATTTGAGTTTTTCTTTGCAGACTTCCCACGGTAAACACGGGAGTTTTGTTCTCTATGCAGGCCTCCTGCTCAGGGTGAAGGAGGAGGCAATGGTCTAGCAACAGACTCAAGATCAGGCCTCGGCTTGATCCTTCTTCGTCATATTGTTTGGCCTCTTGTCCCCATCCTTCATAAAGCTTCCAGTCTTCAAAAAAAACCTCTACAAGCCATCTCAAAGAATATGCTTGAATAATGTCAACTGTGCGCCAACTCACATCAGTGGCAGCTAAGTAACGGTATTCATCTTCCCCTTCATATTTAAGAGCTATCACAAAAAGCACATTGCCATCGTGTGCATCAACCTTAAGGCGGGCACTGCTCACTGTTGCATTGACTTTTTCACCGCCTCGCACACGAATGGTGCAATTTACACCTTTGTTAATCATGTTGAAATAATCCGTAATTGTCTTTTTTTTACCTTTGTATCGTATATTTTGATTTGACTTTAATTGGCTGATAATTTGCACTCCTCCCAAAATATTAGAGGCTCCATTCATAAATTCTTTTGAACCGTATAAAGCGTCAGCCAATACACATTTAACAGTAATTTTAGGATAATATTTTTTAAAATTCTCAAGTAAGAGCAGGGCTAATTGAATTTTTTTCGGATACTCAGGGTTAAATGCTGGTTTGACAGGACGCTTACTCTTCGGGAGTCCCTTTTTTTTCAATCTCTCTTCTTCTTTTTTCCAGGCACTAACAACTGGATCAGGCATGTAAAACTTAAAACCAATAGGTACGGTTATACTCGATGATCAAGTTTTTATGATTAGCTAAATTTAAAGTTTGATAGTATAATCACGACCATTAAAAATATTAACAACTTTGAAAGAGCCCATTCATAATGCTATTAACTGAATCTGCACCATTTATCAAACAGTACATTGAAGATCTCAACAATAGCCTGGAGCAATACCAACCTAGTGCGGGATTAACATTTACCCAGAAAGCATGGCTAAGCTTTTGTCTTACCGGTATATTAATGGTAAATGCTGTATGTTGGGCAAAATTTGAACGGGCGAGTCTGGGCAATTATAAATTAGCAGCTCTATCTTGGATGTTTCGTAAGGGTAAGATTTCATGGGACAATTTACTTGTTGGAAGCGTCAGGCGTATTTTGAAAAAATATGGTATCACAAATGGTGTAATTGTTTTTGATGAGTCTGATCGTGCCCGTTCTAAGAATACAAAGCGAATATACAAGGCTCATAAGCAAAAACACAAAGCAAGCGGAGGTTATGTTAATGGGCAAACAGTTGTTTTGCTTCTTTTGGTCACAGACTCTATAACCGTACCTATTGGTTTTAAGTTTTACATGCCTGATCCAGTTGTTAGTGCCTGGAAAAAAGAAGAAGAGAGATTGAAAAAAAAGGGACTCCCGAAGAATAAGCGTCCTGTCAAACCAGCATTTAACCCTGAGTACCCGAAAAAAATTCAATTAGCCCTGCTCTTACTTGAAAATTTTAAAGAATATTATCCTAAAATTACTGTTAAATGTGTATTGGCTGACGCTTTATACGGTTCAAAAGAATTTATGAATGGAGCCTCTAATATTTTGGGAGGAGTGCAAGTTATCAGCCAATTAAAGTCAAATCAAAATATACGGTACAAAGGTAAAAAAAAGACAATTACGGATTATTTCAACATGATTAACAAAGGTGTAAATTGCACCATTCGTGTGCGAGGCGGTGAAAAAGTCAATGCAACAGTGAGCAGTGCCCGCCTTAAGGTTGATGCACACGATGGCAATGTGCTTTTTGTGATAGCTCTTAAATATGAAGGGGAAGATGAATACCGTTACTTAGCTGCCACTGATGTGAGTTGGCGCACAGTTGACATTATTCAAGCATATTCTTTGAGATGGCTTGTAGAGGTTTTTTTTGAAGACTGGAAGCTTTATGAAGGATGGGGACAAGAGGCCAAACAATATGACGAAGAAGGATCAAGCCGAGGCCTGATCTTGAGTCTGTTGCTAGACCATTGCCTCCTCCTTCACCCTGAGCAAAAGGCCTGCATAGAGAACAAAACTCCCGTGTTTACCGTGGGAAGTCTACAAAAAAGAGCTCAAATGGATGTTTTGATGGAATGTGTCAAATTTTTGCTGCAACAACAAGATCCCGGTGAAAAGCTTAAAGAAATGGGGCAAGTTATCAAAAAAGTTTTCCGACTTATGCCATCGGGAAAACATATGAGCGGAAGAACCATAGGTAGATTGGAGCCAACACCCTCTCTATCACGTAAATATTGTCCTTGCTAAGTGCTTTTGGCAAGTTCGTCATCAAAAACTTGAACATCGAGTTATAGAGTCTGTGACCAAAAGAAGCAAAACAACTGTTTGCCCATTAACATAACCTCCGCTTGCTTTGTGTTTTTGCTTATGAGCCTTGTATATTCGCTTTGTATTCTTAGAACGGGCACGATCAGACTCATCAAAAACAATTACACCATTTGTGATACCATATTTTTTCAAAATACGCCTGACGCTTCCAACAAGTAAATTGTCCCATGAAATCTTACCCTTACGAAACATCCAAGATAGAGCTGCTAATTTATAATTGCCCAGACTCGCCCGTTCAAATTTTGCCCAACATACAGCATTTACCATTAATATACCGGTAAGACAAAAGCTTAGCCATGCTTTCTGGGTAAATGTTAATCCCGCACCAGGTTTGTATTGCTCCAGGCTATTGTTGAGATCTTCAATGTACTGTTTGATAAATGGTGCAGATTCAGTTAATAGCATTATGAATGGACTCTTTCAAAATTATTAATATTTTTCAATGGCCGTGATTATACTCTCAAGCTTAAAATTTAGCTAATCATAAAAACTTGATCATCGAGTTAAAGGGAGGGGCGTATGACTGGAACAACGATTGAAGGGCTCAAGCTCATTAAGGTAGTTGATGGCGACACTATTAAGGTTGAGTTAAATGGCGAAGTGGAGTCATTACGCCTTTGCTGCCTCGATACCGAGGAAAGTTGGCCCGGTGGGTCGAAGCCGGTGACTAGGGCCGGAATACTTGCTTCAAAACGAGCCAAGGAATATTTCGGTACCGCTCAGGATGGGTTTCCATCAGGGGAGATCAGGGTCGATATTGAGTTCGATACTAACGATCCTCTGCCGGAATGTTTGAAGAAACATCGGGGTAATTACGGTCGATTGCTTTGCTATGTAAATAAAAACTGCGAGAACTATAATTTAAATATGGTAAAAGAGGGGTGGAGTCCATATTTTGTAAAGTACGGTCGTTCGCGCTATTATCACTCGGAGTTTCTGGAAGCCGAAAAAGAAGCCCAATCAAAGAATATAGCAATATGGGATCCTGTGACGAATGCTTCCGGGAACAAGCGTGAATACAAAATATTAATTCCGTGGTGGCATCTCCGTGAAAGTATTATTCAGGATTATCGTAAATTCGGCATACAAAGGGGAGTGCAGTCTGTACGTGTTGATTATGACGACATTGTCGAGGCAGCAAAAACCGGCAGCTCAATAACAGTATTTTGTGACCTGCAGGGTTGGTATAAACAAACGACCGGGCAACGGAGCTTTGATTTATGCCGGTTCAATCAAACATAAGTTCAATCTTTGGATTCCGGATCGGGAATCAGCACAGTCCGGAAACATTCTGAATTTGATCGAAAAACGATACGCCGGCCAGGGGCGTGGCTATGTTTACGTATCTGGAAAAGCAAGTCTTTATCCTCCGAGCGAGAGGGGGAAGCCGCAAATCGAGCTTACAAGTGTCGAACAACTTTCTGATTTACCTCACGGCATGTAAGCATACTATAGATTTCAGATAATCAGTGCTTGAACGAAAACTAAAAACAGATACTATTTCGGGTATTTAAACATTATTCAAGAAACGAAGATTTTCGAAAAGCTGTTAGCATTTAGCCGTTAGCTATTGGCTCAAGGAACTATCTGTTTGATTTTAAAAGCTAACAGCTAAAAGCTAACGGCTCAAAAACTTCACTTTGAAAAATACCTTTAACCTACCGAAAATATGACAATTTTAGCTTTTCGTTCAGTCACTAACTAAGGCCATTCTATGAACATAATCCTGAGCCTCTTGTACCGCTTCATGGATTTCTTTCGACTCCGGAAGGGTGATTTTTATTAATTCCAGATAATTACGTTTTTGAACAGCTTTAAAAGAAGGTGCAAAATTAAGATCAAACACCCAGCTTATCTGTAGCAGCTTAAAATCATTCAATGTTTTTATGTCTTCTATTTTCACGATTCTATGATCGTGTAGCGGTATAATAACTTTTTTTGAACATACCGGATCATCCGGAAGCCCCAACTCTATAGTTGTACTTCTTTTTTTATTTTTATTGCTATAATAGTCAGTGACAACTTTCCAGATATCAAGTTTATCGGCATCCCTAAGCAGGCGCATAAAAAAAAGAGTGTTTTTATCCTCATATTCCGGAATTGCCGCGGCATTATGATAAGCTATTGATTTTGATATTAAACGTTTTGTATCGGTTGAACATACTGATAAAACCCTGTTTACTCCAAGTTGATTCAGACCAAGCCTGGCATGGTTTACCGACTGTAAATCATTAAAGGTTCCGTAAAGGGCATATTGTTTAAACCTGCCGATATCATGGAATAAAGCCATTGTTTCAGCACATATAAGATCCTGCTCCGGCAAGTGCAATGCTGTTCCGAGCATGACTATATTACGGCATACTCTCAGGGTATGTTCTTTTTTCAGAAGCATAATGGAGTTGTTGTCTGTATTTCCCGTTAAATAGCCTGAAACATAATCATTAAACCACAGCTTAAAATGATCGAGTTTTTTTCTATCCATTTTTTTGCTCCTTTTTTTTAAAAAAATTGACTTTACTCAAAATAATATCTAACCTAACAGGTTTGAGTACAATAAATCTATAATAATGATTAACTCTTTATAAATTTTTGATAAACTTTTTAACGAAAAAATAAGGATCATGATTATAATGATCAAGCTTGATTTTAACAAAAACAATGGATTGCTTCCTGTTATTACGCAGGATTATGAAACCGGAGAAGTTTTGATGCTGGGATATATGAATCAGGAGGCCTGGGAAGCCACCATCTCTTCCGGAAAAGCCACATACTTTAGTCGCAGCCGCCAATCACTCTGGGTCAAAGGCGAAACTTCCGGAAACTTGCAGATTGTAAAGGATATAAGGATAGATTGTGACGAGGATACTGTGCTTTTAAAGGTTGAACAGATCGGAGGCGCGGCATGTCATAAAGGTTACAGATCCTGTTTTTTTAGAAAAGTTGAAGACGGTTCTCTTACGACTATTGGAAAGCCGATATTTAATCCTGATGAGGTATATAAAAAATGAAAAAACCATTAAAGCTGGGAATCCCTAAAGGTAGTTTGCAGAATGCAACTATTGCCCTGTTTAAACGTTCCGGTTGGGAGATAAATGTAAGCGGGAGAAGCTATTTCCCTGAAATTAACGACAATGAAATTGAATGCGCAATATGCAGGGCCCAGGAAATGTCCCGTTACGTTCACAGCGGAACTCTCGATGCAGGTCTTACAGGCAAAGACTGGATAGCTGAAAACGCATCCGATGTCCATGTTGTTGAGGATCTGGTATACTCCAAGGTAAGCGCCAGGCCTGCAAGATGGGTTTTGGCGGTTCCATATAATTCGGAGATTAAAGAGCTTAAAGATCTTGAAGGGAAGAAGATCGCCACTGAATTAGTCGAGTTTACCAAAAAATATTTTTCAGATAGAAATATTAATGTATGCGTTGAATTCTCATGGGGCGCCACAGAAGCAAAGGTGGTTTCAGGACTTGCCGATGCCATAGTCGAGGTTACGGAGACGGAGAGCACCATAAGAGCCCACGGTCTCAAAATTTTACATGAAATTATGAAGACCAATACCCAGCTTATTGTAAACCATAAAGCATGGCAGGATTCTGAAAAAAGAGAAAAAATTGAGCAGATAGCCCTGCTGCTTAAAGGCGCACTCCGCGGAGAAAAACTTGTGGGTCTGAAAATGAACGTCTCCAACGCTGCCTTGGAAAAAATAGTATCCATGCTCCCCAGTCTTAACGCGCCGACAGTCTCTCCGCTTTACCAGACAGACTGGTTTTCAGTGGAAACAGTGGTAAAATCCGACATTGTGAGGGAACTTATACCGCACCTGTTGAAAACCGGCGCTGAAGGTATTATTGAGTATCCACTGAATAAGGTCGTGTGACAATCTATATGAACCGTCAAATGTAAACGATTATAAACGTGATAATAAAATCATCCGAATTCATTACAAGCGCAGTCAAACCATCCCAGTATCCCCAGACCGGTTTACCTGAAATAGCATTTGCCGGACGCTCCAATGTAGGTAAATCCTCTCTGATTAATAGAGTGATCAACAGGAAGCGCCTTGTTAAAACAAGTTCCACGCCCGGACGTACCCAGCTTGTTAATTTTTTTATGGTTAACAGCGCCTTTCTTTTTGTTGATCTTCCCGGCTACGGATATGCAAAAGTTCCGGCATCCGTAAAAAAAACCTGGGGCCCGATGATTGAAACATATCTTTCAACAAGAGAAACCCTGCTCGGTGTGGTCTTATTGATGGATTTGCGCCGCATTCCCGGGCTTGAGGAACTGAATTTTATCAACTGGCTTAATCATTATGACATTCCAGCCATACTTGTCCTTACAAAAGCCGATAAGCTTTCCAAAACAAAACAGATAAAACAGATCCTTGCAATATCAAAAACGCTTTCTATGGATAAGGGTGACCTGGTTCTATTTTCCGCAAAGACAAATTTGGGTAACGAGAGACTCCGGAATGAAATAGAGAACTTGTTGAGCCCTCAGTTAGCAATATATTCTATTGACACATCTTGATCTTTTTTATAGTTAATCACCATAGAAACAAACTATGCAACATGACTCATAAGAAAAAACGATTTTTCAGCTATAAAAAAAACAGCGAGATTGCAGAGAATATGGGAATTGTTATGCAGCTTGGCCTTACGATGGCAGGTTGTATAATTTTCTGTTTTTTTATCGGCCTTTACCTTGATAAATGGCTTGGCACAAAGGGTGTTTTTGTTACGGTTTTTATTATTCTGGGTGTGATCGGCGGCGCTAATACAGCTTATAGGCAGATACTTGAGATCACTGAAAGTAATAAAGAGGATGAACCGAACAAAACAAATAGGAACCAGCAAAAATAGTGGAAGAGATAAGGCAGTTTAAGAAACGATATTGCTCTGGAGCTATAATTAATGGACTAATCGCAGGCACTGGTTTTATAATGTTTGGTTTTAAATCATTCGGTAAGGGTCTTATCCTTGGGACATTATTCAGTATTTTAAATTTTATTTTACTTAATGAGATGATCTCAATGAAATTAGGAGTTACCCAAGCTAAACTTATATTGTTGGCTATCTGCTCCGCATGTTTTCGATATATAATTTTAGCTTTTCCGTTGATTTTATCTATTAAAATGGAACAGTTTAATTTTATCGCAGTTATCTTTGGTATTTTTGCAGTTCAAATTGTGATTCTTGTCGATACTTTATTTGTTAAACCCCCAAAAAGACAGGCTTAAAAGATTATGGAAGATTTGGGAAAAATTCATCAGCTTATTGTGCCTTTTTATGGGCACAACCTGGTATTTAACGTTGAACCAATCATTATGTCATGGATAGTAATTTTTTGTCTTCTTATTTTTGGATTTTTGACAGTTAGAAGAAAGAATATTTTACCAGGGCCTTTTCAGGTTGTTGGGGAGCTATTCGTTGAACAGTTATACAACCTTACAGAGGATGCACTTGACCGTGAGAAGGCAAAAACATATGCGCCTCTTGTCTGTGCGCTTTTTATGTTTCTTCTGTTTTCAAACTGGCTTGGAATTATTCCGCATCTTGATGAACCTACAAAGGACCTTAATACTCCGTTAAGTTTAGGTCTAATGGGTTTTTGTATTGCTCATTATGCCGGAATAAAAGCAAAAGGTATAAAAAAATATATCAGTGGTTATTTTCAACCATTTGTTTTTATGCTTCCACTGAATTTAATCGGGGAATTGGCCAAGGTTGTTTCAATCTCTTTCCGTTTATTTGGAAATGTTATGGGTGGCTCCATTATTATTTTGGTGATTTCATATCTTACATACAGCTTGCTGCTTCCTCCTTTTTTGAATGCTTTTTTCGGTCTTTTTGTGGGCACTATTCAGGCCTTTGTTTTTACAATCCTGACTGTTGTTTATATTTCGGTACAGGTTAGATAGTGGCAGATATTAGATCATATGCAAAAACATCTATCTGTGAGATGCAATATTTTTAAACGAGCCCCTAATATTATGGCATTTTATCAGGTTTGCGGTTTTGTAGCTGATACATAGACCTGTAAAAAAGAAAAGGTATTTTATCATAAAAAATTAGATTCGTATCAAGAAATATTGATACCATAAAAGCAATATTCCCGCTAAATTTAAATTTTTCAAAGAATTATTTTTTGAAAAATTGAGTATATGAAACTATGAATAGAGGAATTTTATCAATTTATAAAATGAACGCGCTAAGAGCTGTTTCATTTTTTATATCTTGTTGTGCCGGCAGGGCATGACATTATTAGCAAATAACAAATAATGGAGGCATGTATGGCTATCGAAGGTGTAGAAATTATAAAAGCTGCGGCTTATTTAGGCGCTGGCTTGGCAATGGGACTTGGTGCAATCGGCTCTGGTGTCGGTGAAGGTATGGCTGCCGCTAAAGCGTGTGAAGGTATAGCCAGGAATCCTGCTGAAGCAGGCCTGATCACAAGAACAATGCTCGTAGGGCAAGCTGTGACGGAATCGACAGGTATTTATGCGTTAGTTGTGGCATTGCTGCTTTTGTTTGTTGTTTAAGTTTTGTTTATTCGCTGTAAGCAATCTACTGTACTTTTCGGCCTATATATAGATTTTGAGATGATTAGTGACTGAACGGAAATTATTTAACTGATTGTTTTTAAGATATATTGTTGTTATTTTTGAAAACAAAGATTTTGACTTTTTATGAAGAATTGGCACTTCTTATTAGGAAAGCCGGGTTGAATAATTTAATTTTTTAAAATCTTAATTTCGAAAGTATTTATAACTACTTGTTTTATAAAACGTTTGAGAGTTTTCGTTCAAGCACTAATTATTTTCACAATGATAGAGAAATAAATTATAGGGAGGCGTACCAATAGTACGTCGACCTAATGTTTTGGCCGATAACGGAGTGAAATGGTTATGTGGAAATCTATAGAACTTATGAAAAAACTAGTGAAGTTAAAAGTGTTTCTATCGAATCTATACATACCAGTTTGTGTTTTGCTGTTTTTTTTTAGGGGAGTATAATTGGCAATGCAAATTATCAGCAATATAGCACTTCTTAGTATCAATGAGACCATGATTATCCAATTGGTTTCTTTTTTAATATTCGTTTTTCTGATTAACCGTATCATGTTTCAGCCTCTTTCAAGCGAGATGCGCAAAAGGGATGTTTATATCGATAATATCGGACAGGATATTATTAGCGCTCAGCAAAGTTTGGCTGATATAACTGTTCAGTTAAAAGAAGGGGAATCTAAAGCCAGAGAGGAAGCCTCGGCCATTAAAACAGAATTTGAACACAAGGGCACCTTAGAAGCTTCAGAGATTATAAAAGTGGCTATGGATGATGTTACGGCCATAAATGCTACAGCTGAAGCGGAAGTGAAGGCGGAAATTATTGAGGCAAGGAAATTTTTTAAAAAAGAATCCGAAGCCCTCGCCTTGGGAATTATGGAGAAAGTTCTGGACCGGAGGTTGGGTTAATGAAAAGCGCATATAGAATGAAGTGGGTATTTTATGCTTTTGTGGCCGGATTTGCTTTATTATTATTTGGCGATTTTGCTTTTGCATCTGAAAGCGCCAGTAGCTGGAGAAGTACATACGATTTGGTCCTTAGATGGATAAATTTCGGTATAATTGTATTCCTGCTGGTTAAATTCGGCAAAAAACCTTTGATGAATTTTTTGCATTCACGCAAAGAGTCTTTGGCCAGGGATATAGATTTGTTGGAAAAAGAAAAAAATAAGGCCAATCAGTCAATCAAAGAGGCCAAACAGCAGCTTGAGGAGAGCATCGGTCATTTTGCTGAGTTAAAGGAAAGAATAGTCAGGCAGGGCGCCAAGCAGAAGGACAAGATTATTGAAGATGCCCGCATACAGAGCGGATTAATGATAGAAGCGTCCAAACAAAAGGTGAAGGCAATTATTCAGAATGCAAAAAATTCTTTTCGTGCCGAACTTGTTGATGCCGCCTTTGACTTGGCCATGGAAAAGATTCCGGATGAGATTACAGATGAAGACAACCGGAAACTTTTAACCCAGTATATAGATCGTACATCTTCAATACTTCAGTCATCATCAAACAGATGAATAAAAGAAATATTTCCAATTTTTTTACGGCCTTCCCAGATATCTGCCATGAGATCTGTCTGGAAGTATTAAACACAACGTAACCGTTCACGAGCTTAAAATCAATACCTGGTCTACTATTTACTTAACTACCATTAAATATAGTGGTAGTTAAAAATTTTCGTCTTTTTTAATGAACCGTCCGTTTGCCTGATGCTTCAATGGTTAAAACCTGACGGAAAATTAAAATATATGTCGTGCCGCCGTGTTGCCATGTTGCGTACGTATGAAGATGGATTAATACACCTGCCTCCGTCTATTCGCGTCAAAACGCCTGTAAAAAATGCTCTACATCTGTCACCGCTCCACAATGCCTTTTTTCATTACTGTCAATCAATCAGAACAACTGCATTTTCAAATTGTCACAAAACTACCAGAGATTACGAATTGGATACTGAACGATAAGCGGATCAGGGGTAAGAATTGTTAATGAATGCTCAATGGCCTGACAAATAAGCATGCGATCAAAAGGATCTTTGTGGGTAGCCGGCAGTTTACATAGATGCAAGGTGTCTTGTTCTGTTAAATCCAGCGGGGCGACAAGGTGTCTTTTTCGCTCTTTGGGAATAAACTTATCAGGAGAAAGGGGAAGGAACAATTTCCCCAACCGATATTTTACATTGATTTCCCAAGCAGAAACAGCACTTAAATAGACTTCATTTTTCGGATCAGTAAAAGCTTTAATTGCATTTTTAGAAAGTTCCTCACTGCCTTTAGTTAACCAAAGAAAAGTACAGGTGTCGAGAAGCAGTTTCACAAGTCTTCTCCATTAAAAGCGGCAACAATATCATCCGGAAGAGGTTCAAAAAAAGCTTCGCTAATTTTGAAATCCGGATATTCTTTACCGGCTAGACCAATTGGACGTTTTTTGCTTGGGAGTGCCGTGATAGGTTTTATTTCAGCAATGGGTACATTTCGCTTGCATATAATTACGGTTTCACCCCTGCCGACCTTGGTGAGGTAACTTGAGAGATGAGTTTTTATTTCATTTATATTCTCAAGTTTTCGAAAAATAGTTCCTGTAAAAATTGGCATCTGGCATATTTTTTGCTATGCGGCCTTTTTCATAGGAGCAGCAACATCCCCATTAATAACAACTAACTCTTTGTATTTCTTACGATTGCGGTTCATGTTAGCCCTGCTGAATTCAACCAGTTTGTTAACGAAATCCTCATCGGATTGTACTCGCAAGACAAACGCTTCCAAATTTTCGTTTTGCGCTCGGCGAACTATTGAAGGAATCGTTAATGGTTCCTTTGGCAGTTTTCCAACAGTGCATTGCTTGTAATTCTCCAAATGGAGGAGGAAGTCAATCCAGGACACCAGGTACAACGCTAGTGTTGCGCCTTGTTCACTCCTGATAGTGGCTCCCTCCATATCGGACAACTGCTTTGCATTCTTGAAAAACTCCTCAATAACCCAGCGGTGGCTATAAACAGAAATGATTTTGGTGGCTTCCCAGGTGAGACAATTGGTGAGGAGATACTTGATGGTTTGAGTGGCAGGGTCGTGACTTTCAACTATTCGATGTTTGCCAGGTATGGCATTCAAGCGAACTGTTGAAGCCTTGGTTATGTAAAGTGCTTTTTCCTTTTGACCTGTTTCCGGGTCGGCAGGAAATCCACAACGAACAAAGGTTGTTATTTTTTCAAAATATTTTGCTAATCCAACAAGATCGTATTGATATTTTGCTAATCGTCCCTTTGGAGTTAACTTTGGTTCTTTGCATGATTCTCTTATCTTGAGATTAGCTTTTATCTCAAGCACATAGTCAAGATTAAGCCGATTAAGCTCCTTGATAAATGGCGATATTCCAAACCAGGAGTCGGCAAGAACAATACACTTTGGAAACCCTTTTAATATGGCCCACTCCATCATTTCTACTGCAAGATCATATTTGGTTATGCAGTCACACCGTTTACCGCGTTGCCAAGGCATAAGAGTACCGGTTCCCTTGTGATATACTCGAAAAGCAATGGGGAATTTGATAAGTGCCCCATCACTATAATAGAGGAAAACAATGCAAGTTGCTTTTAAATTGGTTCCAAGTGCATGATCGAACAATATGAAAACACCATGAATCCATTTACAAAATTTGGTATGATGTTTCATGGTATCATCTATGATGAAATAGCCATGAGAAATTTTGTATGTGTTGAGTGTCTGAAGCAAATAGAGCATTTGCAATTCATCTGTACAAATTTTTGCATTCGAAAAAAGATAGGAAAGTGTGCTCACTGCTTTCTCTTTCAGCAACATACAGCTAATTTCAGTAAGATGTAGACGTGACCCTAATATTAATGCTGTAGCAACCAAGGTAAAGTCATACATCTGGGCATTCGTCAGTGCGGGTTGAAGAAAAGAGAGACCACTTACAACAAAACCAAGCCGTTTGGCACATGGAATTTTCATTTGTTCTCCTTGATGTATATGTGAGAAAAAAATAAACCAAACTATTTTGACACGTTTTGTTAATTTTGTCTACTATTATTTTTCGAAAACTTGAGCAGAAATACTATCATAATTTTTTTTATCAACACTGAAGAAAAAAGGAGAACATCATGGAACTTGTTAAAGTCTTTCTTGACGTTGAGGCTGATGACGAATCATTAGGACGAATAGTGATTGAATTACGTACAGATATTGCTCCCAAAACAAGCGAGAACTTTCGTGCCTTGTGTACAGGTGAAAAGGGCTTTGGGTTCAAGGGTAGTACATTTCATAGGATCATACCGAATTTTATGCTTCAGGGTGGTGATTTTACCAATCATAATGGGACAGGTGGCAAGTCAATATACGGAAGCAAATTTGACGATGAAAATTTCACGCTCGGCCACACGAAGCCGGGGATTTTATCAATGGCAAATGCGGGTCCTAACACGAATGGCTCGCAATTCTTTATCACCACGATCGAAACTGCCTGGCTTGACGGCAAGCATGTGGTCTTTGGAGCGGTGACCGAAGGAATCGATGTGGTCAAGAGCATAGAGGCATTGGGATCATCGAGTGGAAAACCCTCGAAACATGTTAAAATCATAGATTGTGGTGAAATGTCAATAGACTAAAAGACTTTGCATTTTGCAGCAGGAGACTATTTTTTATCTAAACATATAAAAGCCCGGGGCGTTCCCCGGGCTTTTGTATAGTCTTACAGCTTATTGTACAGTTTCTTGTTTGGGGGGGGTTATAATAATTGTCGCAGCGTCGGTATTTTTCAGATATTTCACTGCCAGGTTTGAAATTTCGTCATCAGTAATTGAAGCATAATCTTTCATTATTGTCCTGCACCATTCCAACTGCTCGGGATGCCCGGCAGAACCTGAGAGGACCGTATTAAGCCAATAACCGTTTTTTTTCAACATATCCTTTATACTAGTGAGGGTAGGATCTACGGCGCGCTTCAGTTCTTCAGGGGTAACCCCCTTTTCGCATAATTCCGATACGATATTTTTGACCTCCTGCCGCACTAAATCGGTCTTGTCAGGACTGATATGTACAAACGCAAACAAAACACCATATCCGGGATAGGCCCGACTCGGACGATTATAGGCAAATGGTGAATAAGATACACCAAGCTTTTCTCTTATCTTTTCGCGAAGCCTTTCTGAAAAAACATCCGCCAGGACCGACAGACGGCGGGTCAAGCTTATATTCCATAAATCTGATGAAGGATATGCAACAACAACGAGAGCCTTGGGAATTTTTGTTTCCACCCTTAGTTCTAAATTGCGTGAAACCGGAAACAGAGGTTTGCTTGCCCTATCCGCCATCTTGACAGGATTCCTTTTTTTAAGTGCTCCTAAATATTTCCCTGCCAGCCTCTCCACCTCTTCAAGATTAAAATCACCGACAATAGAAAGCTCCATCTGTTCATTCTTTAAAGGTTTGTCAATCCATGACCGGATGTTATCCAAAGTCAAGGCATTGAAAGCTTCATAAGGCGGAAATCCGAAGCGTGTATCTCCGCCTGCCAGAAAACGGTTGCCGGAAAGGACCATGCTGCCGTCTATTGAATGGGAAAGAGATTTATAACTCTGGCCGAAACGTTCCTTGACAAGACGAAAAGCATCCTCCCTGTAACCTGGATCAATTATATGGGCATAAAGAAGCTGAAACAACAGCTCTATCTCCCCGGATGAAGAACTTCCGGTAAAAAAGAAATTGTCTTCGCTTATACCAAAAGAGATACTGGCCGTTTTGCCGGCAAGGGCGCGGTTAACTGACTCTTTGTCGAGTCTTCCCAGCCCGCTTTCATTTACTACATCTTCGCTTAGCAGGGCAAGTCCTGGCAGCTCAAGGGGTTCTGAGGATCTTCCGGAGCCGAAACTTAATTTTACTAAAACTTGGTTGGCCTTGAAATCGGTCCTCTTCATATTTAAACGCAGACCGTTTTTAAATTCTACCTGGACAATATTAAGTTCCGGCAACCTGGTGGTGGTTGCTGCTTTGCCGGGTTGGCCAGGTTCAGGGAGATATGGGAATACGACATCTTGCATTTCAACAGGCTTTTTCAGCTCCACACTGCTGCTTTTGTTAAAAGCATTAAGTATAATCTCCTCAGGCGAGGCATCATGTCCTGAGAGATCCGCATTGCCGGTTACTATGACAAGCCTGTGGTCATCAGCCCATGCCGCTTTTAAAGCATTGTGCACATCCTTTAGTGTAAGTTCGGAAACAACCGGGGTGTAGAGCAGTTTTATCTGCTCAGGAGACTGAAAAACCTGATTATTATTTAGAGCTCTGATAATGCTTCCCGCCAATATCCCGCTGTTGCGTGTAGAAGCCCTTTTGGCGGCATTATGGAAGGTGGCTATGTAATCTTTTTTTACTCTTTCAAGCTCGGATTTTGTAAATCCGTATTCCAATGCTCTTCTTAATGTCTGTTCCAGGAGAGACAAAGATTTACTCCAGCTTTCAGGACCGCACTTCGCGGTAATTTCGGTATATTCAACTTCATTGAGATAGGTTCCTGATCCGATAGATGCGGAAGTAAAAGGGGTATCAGGTTTGCTTACCAGTACATCTATTCTGTGCTGGATGATGCTGTCGGCAATATTACCGATAAGCTTCTTTTTCTGAAAAGCAAAAGAATCAGGATGGGGCAAAGCTTTATGCACCGTTTCTATGCTGACAGAGGTACTGCCCGACTCTTTTTCGTAATGATAAAAAGACTTGTTGCCTTTATGCTCTATCAATCCTGTATCAACATCAGTCCGTGCAGCAGCTCTATGTTTCAGCATAGAAAATTTTTCTTTAACAAGATTTGCGGCAACCTCCGGGTTGAAATCACCCACCATGATCAGGATTAATTTTTCAGGTCTGTACCAGGCATCATAGAATCCTTTTAATAATCCCCTATGAGCGTTTTTAATAATTTCCTCTTTACCTATGGGGAGTCTTCTCGAAATCATCGATTCAGGCAGTTCAAACTTCAAAGTTTCAACATAAGTACGATAAGACGCAGAATCGCGAGTTCTTTTTTCAGCAAGGATAACACCCATTTCTCTTTTGATCTCATCCTCTAAAAGAAATGCCCCTTCGGCATAATCTTTAATCACCACAAGTCCTTTTTCAAGGCTCTCTTTGTTTCCATCCGGCAAAAGAATATTATAAACAGTCTCATTAAAACCTGTATGCGCATTTGCATCAGCGCCGAATTTCATTCCGATGCTCTGAAAATATTTAACCAGTTCTCCAGGTTTGAAATGGGTTGAACCGCAAAAAAGTAAATGTTCAAGAAAATGAGCAAGTCCCTGTTCCTGATCAGTTTCATTCAATGATCCGGCAAGTACATCAAGGTGAATGTCGACCCTGTCTTTCGGCTCGGCATTTTTTAGAAGAACATACCTGAATCCATTGGGAAATCTGCCGTAAACAAGCCCGGGATCAGGAAGAAGATCGCTCTCCTCATGCGGCCATTTTGGAAGAGAAACAGCAATTATATCTGCTGAGTTGAAAGCATAAGACTGTTGAAGGGATGCTGCGCTCAAAAGGGAAAGTATAACAAAAAATAGTATTGAAAATCTTAAAGATCTATACATCAAGGACATAAATATACCTTATATACAGCAATTTATTCTTTTTAAATTATATATTTTTGCATTAATTTCAGTGCGTTACATGTTAAAATCTTCGATCGCCTTACTGTCGGGACGCCTCATTCCTACGCCTTAATATATATTCCACGTTCCTTAGGTTTGATCTTGCCTTTGTTGGTAAGTTTGAAAAGAGCATTGCTGAGTTGTTTAGGTTCCAGCCCGGTTTTTTCCCTGAGTTTGGGGATGGTAATCCCGTTTCTGGATTTCTTAATACTGTCAAACACCATATCAAGCATAGTTACTTTAGTAGTTCTATTCTTCTCCTGATCAGCTTTTTGTGTAACTCCTTTTTTGCTGCAGGATGATTTTTTTCCTGACTTTGAAAGGTCTTCGGCAAATTGAATCTGATCCATATATTCAGAAATCTGCTCAATCTGTTTAGAAAGATCAACAAGAGATCCGGACATCAATTTTAACTGCTTTTTTAATTCCCTAATCATAGCCTACCTCCATTAGGATTTTGGCAAGCGCCCATCCGGGAAGAGTTGGTTTTCCGTATGGCTTGATCCCAAACAAAATAAACTATTCCTGGACAAACGCCGGTTAAAAATTACTATAAAAAAGTTTTTTTTCTCTGCAAATACTACAAAAAGTTATATATCAATTTTAAAATGTCAACATAATCAATTTGCTTCAAAGATAATTCATTGACAAACAAGAATTTCTATACAAAAAGTAACAAGCGAATGTAATTAATTTAAAGTAAAACTTCATTCATGTGAAAGTGTTACAGGTTTGATAATTTTTTATAAATTAAATCTGGAGCTTAATAAAATTCATTATGGGAAAACTATTCGGCACAGACGGGATCAGGGGGGTCGCAAACAGATATCCGATCACGCCTGAAATGGCTTTAAAACTAGGCAGGGCAGCGGTTTCCATCTTCAGGAATCAGGAAAAAAATGGTAACAACATGTGCAGGATAGTGATCGGAAAGGATACCCGCCTGTCCGGGGATATGCTTGAATTTGCCATTGCTGCCGGTATCTGTTCAATGGGCGGTGAAGTTTACCTGGCCGGTGTGATTCCTACGCCCGGGGTTGCATTTTTAACGTCTTCAATCAATGCTGATGCGGGAATAGTTATATCCGCTTCTCACAATCCATATTATGATAATGGCATCAAATTTTTTAATAAAAAGGGATTCAAGCTCTCCGATGATATGGAAGCTGCAATTGAATCTGAAATTAAAAAGGCGGTCCTTGATGATACTGGTAACGCTTTTAAACAGGAGAATGTGATTCAGCCCGGAAGGGTTCATGATATTGAAAACCCGATAGCAAAATATGCTGATTTTCTAAAAAATACAATCAAAGGTATAAATCCCTTCCAGTCTATAAAGTTGGTGATCGACTGTTCAAATGGAGCAGCCAGCCAGGTTGCTCCCGAAGTTTTTAAAGGGCTTGGAGCGGATCCGGAAATAATTTTTGCCGAGCCTGACGGGAAAAATATAAATGATAATTGCGGTTCCCAGCATACCGGAACTCTTTGTAAAGCTGTAATGGAAAAAAAAGCAGACCTGGGGCTGGCCTTTGACGGAGACGGAGACAGGCTTATTGCTGTGGATGAAAAAGGGAAGGAGCTGACCGGTGATCAGATCCTGGCGATCTGTGCCGGGGATATGAAACAGAGAGGTTTGCTTAAGAATGATCTCCTTGTCAGCACGGTTATGAGCAACCTTGGACTCGGTATAGCCTTAAAAAAGATGGGTATAAAACATATCGCTTCACTGGTAGGCGACCGTTATGTAATGGAAGATATGATTGCCGGCGGAGCTGTGATAGGCGGCGAGGATTCCGGGCACATGATTTTTCTGGATCATCATACCACCGGCGATGGCATACTAAGCGCCCTGAGACTGATGGAAGCCATGCTGAATAATTCAAAGCCCCTGTCGGAGCTTGCTTCTGTTATGGATGTATTCCCCCAGGTTTTGCTTGGTGTGGAAGTTAAAGAAAAACCGGATATTAATACCATTCCTGAAATAGTCGATATAATAAAATCCGTGGAATCGGGTCTGGGAGAGCAGGGCAGGGTGCTTGTCAGGTATTCGGGCACACAGCCCCTTTGCCGGGTAATGGTGGAGGGCCCCACCATGGAGGATACCGAAAGGGATTGCCGTAAAATAGTCGAAGTCGTCAGAAGGATGCTTGGAGTATAATGATTGAGAGGTTTTGGTATTTGATATGAAAACAATACTTGAAGAAATCAAATCCTGTACTGACTGCGGACTCTGCGTGGAAGTTTGCCCCACGTATGCGATAACCGGTGAAGATCTGTTTTCTCCGATGCAGAGGCTGAAGACAGCGGGCTGGTTGTTTGATGGAGAAGCACTTGAACCACGCCTTATAGAAAGCCTGTATAACTGCCCTAAATGCATGCAGTGTGATGTGATTTGCCCGGAAGAAATTCAGATTACACGAGTAATACATAGCGCGCGCGAGGAACTCGCAAGGCGCGGCCTGGGACCGTTGGAGAGACAGAACAGCGTGATTAAGGGGATCATGCGTAAGGGTAATTCAGTAAATGGTGATCCGGCAAAAAGGCTGGAATGGCTGCCTGGGGAATTCCCAAAACACGAATCCGACACCCTTCTGTATCTGGGCTGTCTGCCTTCATTTCTATTAAAAGATGCTGCCGTTTCGACCTATCTGGCGCTGAAAAAGCTGGATCTTGACTTTATGATTCTGAAAGACGAGGGCTGCTGTGGTACATATCTGTATGAGTCCGGCAAAACGGATTTGGCCGGAGAATTCTTCGAAAAGAATCTGGAACGTTTCCGGGCCCTGGGGATTAAAAGGATTGTGGCGCCATGCAACGGTTGCCTGAAGTGCTTTAAATATTTTTATCCTGATCTGCTTGGGGAGACCGACATTTCGGTGCATCACGCGGTGGAAGTTATTTATGATCTGCTCAAGGATAATCCGGGCGTTTTAAAAAAGATTGAAAGGACTGCTGTTTATCAGGATTCCTGTCGTCTAGGGCGGGGCGAGGGGATTACTGAGGAGCCAAGGCGAATTCTTGACTGGTGCGGCCTTGAGCTGAAAGAGCTGAAAAATAATCGTGAGGATGCCCTTTGTTGCGGAGCCGGTGGAGGTATTCGATCTGTTTACAGAGACCTCTCACTGAAGATCGCAGCCGGCATGTTAAGAGAGGCCGAGACCGAATCGGTCATAAGCGCCTGCCCTTTCTGTGTTTTTAACTTAAACTATGCCTCTGCGAAGATGAAGCTTGGCAAGAATATAAAGTATTTTTCTGAATTTGTGCTGGAATCGCTCGAATAAGGTTGCAGGGAAATAGTGATTTAATAAGCGATGCTATTAAAGAGTTATCTCATGAGTCAAAAAAACAAAATAATAAATAGAAATAAAGAGACAGGCAATATCAAGCCGAAATGGCTGAAGCGCTTCCTGGAGAGATTGGCACGGGCAAACAGGAAATATCCGGGAACGGGCTGCCGTCATTGAAGTATAGATTCAAGAGGTGCCGGTGGCACTAGAAAATAAAAATTGTTAGTTTGCTTTTTTTTAAAGCTTTCACCTTCCATTCAAAATCATTTGTTTGAACAGGAGATAATTTATGGAAAAACCGGTAATTTGTGAATATGATAACGGGGTTGCGCTGCTAACCCTTAACAGGCCGGCCAGAAGCAACGCTATAACACAGGACCTTCTTATTCATCTTTATAATTATTTGGAAATGATAGTTAAAGATGACAATATCAGGGCGGTGATCATTACCGGTAAGGGGAAATCATTCTGTTCAGGGTTGGATCTGGGAGTATTGGACAAAGATAATTTTTTCGATCCCAGAAATGACGGGCTTGATTTTCCTGATATAATTTCTGCCTGCAAAAAACCGGTTATAGGCGCTATTAATGGCCCCGCAATCACCGGAGGCCTTGAATTGGCGCTGAATCTCGATTTCCTGATCGCATCCGAAAGAGCATTCTTTTCAGATACCCACGCCAGAGTCGGCATCCATCCAGGGTGGGGGATGTCCCAGCTCCTTCAGCAGGCTATAGGAGCTCGAATGGCGAAACAGGTTTCTTTGACATGCCAGCCAATTACAGCAGAGCAGGCTTTAAGGCTCGGGCTTGTCAATGAAGTAGTACCCCATGATGAACTTTTACCCCGTGCCAAAGAGATCGCTGGATATATTTTTGAAGGAAAGCCCGAGATGGTCTCGTTAATGATGGATCTTATCGAATATCGAAATCATACCACACTTAATGGTGCCTATTTCCACGAGCGGACCGGATTCAGGAAGTTTCTCGGTGAGTTTCAAAAATAGGGTTGCAATTTATGTTTACTATTCTTGGGCATAAATCTCATCTGTACAATATATTTCAACCTCTACCTGTAAAACATCTTTCGGTAGTTTAGCACGCACCTGTTCAGCCGGTTTGAACGTACTGATTTTTAGGCATGGATTTCCGTTTTTTCCAATTCCGAGACTTACTGAGTTCACACCATTTATGGCCATAAGTTGGGTGTCGTATTTTGCCCGTATCTTTTCGATTGCCTGAACATTTAATTCCATAATTTCGTCTTTATTTCTGACATATGGGCGACCCGAAAGCCGCCCGGTTTGTTTTACAGGATTAATAAATGTAGCAATATGGAACATAGAGATAGTTAGCCGCTCCTGTGGCGAAGTCAAGTTTTGCATATGAGCCGCTACCCCTAGCATAGGCATAAAGACCGATGGTGCATCTTATATAAGCCCAATCACCTCCGCCCAGCAGATAACTGGTATACATGTTACGATCAGCATCAAACCTCCTATTCACGTTGATGTTATCATCGCCCACGTTGAGTACGTCTATATTGTTCCATCCCTTCCAGTTATATTGATAAACGTTTGTCCATGCAGAAACCTTCACCCGTGCAAATTTTGAATTATACCATTTGTCATTCGCTTTGACTATATAAAATCCTCGAAAGCGAAAGTGCGGTCGTATGCTGTAAAATCTACTGGTCGACGGCTTGAACCAAAATCCAAAGTCTACCCATGCTTGAATTTTCCCAACTCCGGTGCCTGCAATGCCGGAACCTGCCCCTTTAGCCCAGACATACTTGTCTTTGCACCCCCCCCCTGATAGCAGCGTTTGGGTCGTTATGGATGATGCTCCGGTTAGCTTGTCTTGTGCATCATCATCTGAAAAATCGGCAACCCACGCCGGGGAAAGTACCAAAGCGTCCTGAGGCAGAAAGGCTTTCTCTATATCAAGTCCTATCGTGGCTTCAGATGGTTCTTGGGATAATTCGATCATTTTATCCTCAATGACCTTAAGTTCCACATCCACATCTGCACTGAGCTCCACATCAAGGGCTTCCATATTGGCAACTTTTATGCCGGCAGCCTCCATTGCTTTGATATCTTTCTGATAGTTTTCCTCCGCAAGTTTGGCTTCTGTTCGTTTCTGGGCAATTGCTTCGGCCATCTCTCGGGTACGCTCTTCAATAATTTGATTCGTTATGTACTTATGCAGTTCGGTTAAGTTATTTTTATTTTCCATTACGCCCTCCTTTTTATTTAAAACAATTTAATTTAAGTTTAAGGGGTGACAATTTCGACACCCAGAGCCATAAGAACATTCTTAATATTGTTATGAACGGTTACTGTGCTTGAACCGGCGAACAGCAAACCTGTTGCTTCGTGCCCGGCCTGGCTCATCAGCAAAGATCCTGAGTCACCTCCCTGCGACATGTTGGTAGTCATGATCTGATTACGGAAATAAGCTATTCCGCTGCCATAATGAACTGCAACGGTTGCATCCATACCGATAACCTTGCCCTTTGTGATTTCTGTAGTCCGGCCACTTTTAATAACCTCCATTCCCAATGTAGCTTCCACTGTGCCCTTAGGGATACCCAACCCCACAATTGAGGAGATCACCTTTCTCTGATTCGTTGGTAGTGCCAGAGCTGCGTCCACGAGATTGTATTGAGCTATGCTGCCATAGGCAATGGGTATAAACCGCGATAGCCTTGCCAGCATATTTGCCGGATATCTGCCGCCATCATGACGTCCAGGCTGCAGAATCGGATCGCCTATTCCTGCTGCATTTGAATTAGCCAGCACATGATTATTACTCAGAATATGAATCCGGCAGGGAGGGCAAACATCCCTTACTAAACAGCCAAACGTCCCGGCCGTGATCAGGTGGTGCCCGATACTATAGCCTGGCTTGGCTGGCCTTATATTTGCTGTGAAAGCGAGAGCTTCAATTTTGCCTACCTGGCGTACATCTGTTTTTATTGTTTCTGAAGTCTTGGGTATAGAAAAGGTATCAGGAACCAGTTCGTTTGCTCCAAGTTTGTCCCTGGAAAGCTTTTTTTCCACATAAGTACTTAAAACAATTTCCTTAGTTTCCTTGCCTTTTACCTCCTTTAATCCGATTCCCACTCCAACTACATTGGGAAGAGTGAACAGCAGTCCTTCATTTTTTTCTTTGACTTCCTCCACTTTGGATAACATGATTTGAAATTTTTCTTCGGTCATGTTTTCACCTCCTTTTTTTTTTAACAGGTTGAAATGTTTTAAATAAACCCTCTTATTTACCCTTTTTTTTTCAAAAAGCTGCTATTCATGTTAACACAATCACCTCCTTCTTCTTTATGTCGGTTGAAGTATTGTTTTGTTGTTTAGTAATCTTTTTTGCACAAGTTGTGCCACAACACAGAAAAGAGAAATTATTTTGCTCGTGAGGCCATAATAAATTGATTTAAAAGGATAAGGGTAGAATGAAAAACGTGTTTGGTTTACGGTTTAAAAATGTGGAGAGCATGTTTGCTGTAAACTTGATATGCATATATAATTCCAACTGTTAACTTGCTTGACATATAAGGTTTTTCGCCATATAAATTTTATGATTGTAAATATGGATATAGATTGACAGCAAACAAGATTGTGACTGGAGAAGAACATTGGAAGATATTACGCTGCTTTACGAGGTCTCTACCTCTATTCATGCCATTCGGGATCTGGATGAAATGCTTAAAAGTATTCTTAGCAGAATTAAGGCTGTTTTCCATATAGAAGGCGCATCCATAGCCATTCATGATCCTGAAAATAAAGAATTTTACTTTATCCGTACCGTGGAGGAGGAAAGAAACGGGGAAAAAAAAGGGATACAGAAAATGCGGTTTCCGGATCATCTGGGAGTGGCCGGATGGGTGCTGCGCAAAAGAGAGCCGGTAATAATACCTGATACATCACGGGATGACAGATTCTTTAAAGGGGTAGATCTGAAGGGAAACTTTGTAACCCGCTCTATGATCTGCCTTCCTTTGCGGACGCGGAAAGGCTTGATTGGGGTGTTATATGTATTAAATAAACTTAAGGGAGAGTTTACGAAAAAGGAGGAAAGGTTACTGGAGATCCTTTCCGGAACAATCGCCATCGCGATTGAAAACGCCCAGTTTTATGGAGAACTAAAACAGTATGCCTGTTCTTTGGAGCAGGAGAATAGACGGCTTAAATCAGAGGCACAGGATCGTTTTAATCTTCAGGGGATCATCGGTTCCAGCACGGCAATGCGCCGGGCCTTTACCCTTTTGGAAAAAGTTATCGATACAGAAACCCCGGTATTAATCCAGGGAGAGACCGGCACCGGTAAAGAGATTTTTGCCAAGGCGATCCATTTTAATGGTCATTTAAAGGAAAATCCTTTTCTGGTAGAAAACTGTGGCGCTCTTTCTGAAAATCTTCTGGAAAGCGAGCTCTTCGGCCATGTCAAGGGAGCCTTTACCGGTGCGGTTACCGACAAAAAAGGGCTTTTCAGGTTGGCAAACGGAGGGACCATCTTTCTTGATGAAATTGGGGATATGCCTGCAGCCATGCAGGTTAAACTTCTCAGGGTCCTCCAGGAAGGAGAATTTAGACCAGTTGGAGGAAGCCGCACTCTTAAGGTGGATGTGCGCCTTATTGCTGCCACCAATCGCAACCTGGAAGAAGAAGTAAAAAAAGGTAATTTCCGCACGGATCTTTTTTATCGAATCAATGTATTTCCAATAACGCTCCCTCCTTTGCGGGATAGAAGAGAGGATATTCCCCTGCTTGCGGATTATTTTCTTAAAAAATTTTCTACAAAATTAAAGATACCAGGTGCCCGCTTAACGCCCCGGGCAATGGAACTTTTGGCCCGGTTTGACTGGCCCGGCAATATTAGAGAGCTTCAAAACGAAATCGAACGCGCCTTGATCCTGGCTGGAAAAGAGGGGGAGATTCGAGAAGAGTTTTTATCCGTAAAGATAAACAACCCAAAGGAAATTCCTGTTTTCATAGCGCCAGGCGATAAAAAATTAAAAGAGGTCACTGAACTAATCGAGCAGCAGATGGTCAGTGAAGCTCTCCGTGAGACAGCGGGCAATCGTTCCAGGGCTGCCGGTCTTCTTGGTCTGACCCGCCAGGGTCTGCTTAACAAGATAGTGCGTTACAACATAAAATTATAAATTCCCGCCTGGATGATAATATCCACCAGGGGCTCGGTAAAAACCTGCGGTCGACGTACTACCAGTAAGCCTACCGCAGGTTTTTTTCTTACTTTGTGAAATTAATTATTATCTGAAAAGCTATGGGAGGTGGCACACAAATTCACCTATGCCACCCAAGGGAAGGTTGCCTTAGTCGCAAGCACCATAAGGCAACCATTCGCCGGTAGCATCGTCTATGCAGAAAGCATATGTCGACCTTCCCATATGTATAACAATTCTCAGGGGTGATCCTTTAACTCCAAACATGGATATAGTGGTCATAAATTTTAACTCGCCGCCTCTTAATTTAAGGGGTAAGTCTATTGGATTTAATGGCTCGCCTTTATTATCGACTAAAGCAAGATTTCCGTCTTTATTAAAAGCAATGCTTCCCACCGCTCCTTCTAAGGCGTTTTCCGCTGTGTTATGCAAGGAGCCCAACTGTCCCGAAGTCATAATCCAGAACAGGAGCAGGAGGATTATAACTATGCAGGCTATCAATGAATATTTGTAACGTTTTATGGCTTTCTCCATTATCTTTCTCCTTTTTGTGATATATTATAATTTATTAATGTATACTCTTATTATAGATTTTCACTTGAATGCTTTTACATTTGAAACGCCTTACTGATTCAGATTATCACCTCCTTTAACCCTCGTTTTTTACGGACTGTTGTTGGGCATTCTTTATTCACGCTTACGAAATTAAAAGGTCAGTGAAAGCTTTACAAAGATAAAGCGCTCCGGAATAATCATCGGGTTGAGAGGATCCGTATCCTGAAAATTAAACTTTTTATCGAATAGATTTTTGATCCCCAGTCTGAACAGGCCGAGCCGCCGGGGCAGCCGATAACTGACGGCCGTATCAAACACCCAAAACCTATCCTTGCCATTAAAAACAGCATCTGAATTGTGTTGTTTAAATTTTCCAGTTTGCCTGAAATAAGTCCCTTTGAAACGGGCAGTTATCCCTGATGGATGAAAAAAATAAAAGCCTAAAGGTATTCGGTGGGTTTTGGCATCAAGTATTCCAAGTCTGAATTCATCGGTTTTTCTGTCAAACCTTTCGTATTGGTATTCCGCGCTTAATGCCAGCAATGGATTGAGCGCCCAGTAAAGATAGCCCCGGCCGAATTCTTCTTTCCAGTCGAACCGATTGGCGTTTGTGTCGGGGTCGATAAGCAGGGGAACTTTTAGTTTTCTTTCAGCATACTCAATGCCGCCGAATATGTCCAAAGAAAATTTATGATCAACAGCGGCGCCATAGCGCCAAGAATCGGTGCCATTATTATCATCATAAAACTGGTTAAAACCTGCTACCTGGGTAGGTTCGATGGTCTGATCCATATATTCCCAACTGCCGAGTTCCCGAAAAGCCGCCATTCTTATCGTGGTTGCCTGAAAAAGCTGCCAGGTCAGACCGATTTTGGGATTGAGCTGATCGCGCTCCACCTGTTCTCCGCGCTCAAGAAAATCGGCGCTTAACCCGGCTGTCAAGGTTAGTTCCGGGCAAAGATTGATCTGTGAATACGTATATATATTTGTTCTGCGAAAAACATCATCTTCTTCTTTGATGGAAGGAGGCGGATCAAATTCAAATGGGGGCAGAGGAGGCAAGGGAGGAGGGAGAGGAGGGGGTTCTATGATCCATGGCAGCAAATCTACCATAATTTTATCTTTGAAGTCCTGCTCAATATGGCCGATTCCGCTGGTAAGCTTGAATCTTGCCGATTTAAAAAGATACTGCAGCTCAAAATTATAGCCATCCCAGCGTTTTTCAGCATCATAATCATATCCTGTAAATTTGGCTGATGGATAGTGGTCATTTTGATCATGATCCAGATCCTGGTAAATAAAAGAACCAACAAAATCAGATCGGGGGGACAAGGTATGCTTAAAACCGAGCCGCAAGATTTTAACTCTTTGTTCCTCATGGAAATCATTTGAAAAAGCCGGATCAAAGCGGAGGCCAAGATCGCCGTTTTCAGTCTCCGTATTTCTGAGTTCCGCCTGTACACTTGTTTTATGGTTAATTCTGGCCTGGATAAATGCATTGTAAATTTCCTGCTTTAAATCGTTGTTCTGCCGGAATCCATCGGTTTTGTAATGAAAACGGCCAATGCTGTATGAACCCTTTCCCCAGACTCCTGACAGTATCGTTTCGTCCCCCAGGGTATTATTTTTCCCTGTAACACCACTGGCTTGCAGCGAAAACCGGTTTCGGTTAAAAAGCGGCATAAATTCGTTAAAGGATGGGGCTGCAGGCCCGGTCCCTTCCAAAATTTGCAGACCCGCCTCGGCCAGTTGGGGTGGGACCGGGGTAATATTGACCGGCTGCAACAGTTGGGACTGCAAAATTTCACTGCTTCTTGCAATTTCATGCCGCGGCAGGGCAGAGTATGAATCAGCCAGGAATCGGTGTGCAGAATAATTGCCCGGGTCGGTATTGAGAGATTTCCAGCCTTCCACTAAAGCCAGTTGCTGAAATCCGAGATCATTATAGATTCGGGCAAGGCCGGCGCTCCGTGCGGCCAGATCCTGATCCAGCAAAAGACGCGAACGATATACAGCCCGGTTGTCGTTTAATTCGATCGATTTTTGCAGATCCTGCAAAGCTTCTACAGGGCGATTCATGGTCTGTTTTTGGATGGCATCATAGAAGTATGGGGTTGGATCCCCGGGATCAAGTTTTTTTGCAATGGATAGCTGCCTCATGGCCAGCTTATTCCGTTTTTCTTCATAGTAGGCCTTGCCCATATAACTGCGGATAAGTGAGTTGTTAGGGTCAAGACTTGTCGCAATTTCAATTTCCCTGCGGCCTCCCTTTAAGTCACCCTCCCGAATCTTTGCCAGACCAAGCCCCAGCCTGGGAAGGGGTGCTGCCTGATCCAGCCTGATTGCTTTTTTAAATGCTTTTTTTGCATCTTTTATATTTATCATGGCAAGGCAGGCAAAGCCCCAAACAGTTTGGGTGCGTGTCTGGTCGGGGTTAAGGAGCATAGCTTCCCGGGCAGCATCAAGGGCGCCATCTATATCTCCCACTGACAACCGGAGTTCGGACAACCGTGACCATGACTGCCCATTTTCCGGATCGAGTTGTATGGCCTTTTTTATACTGTTTAATGCGCTTTGAAGTTTGAAATGGGCCTGCTCAGTAAAAGAGAGCGCAATAAGGGCAGGGGAGGAGCCTGGATCCAGCTCCACCGATTTTCGGGCCAGCCCAAGGGCTGTATCCTTTTGATTTTGGGCTAACGCGATGATCGACTTGAGGAGAAACGAATAGCTGTTGCCGGAATCAATACTTAACGCTTTTTCTATGTTGAAAGAAGCTTCATCTACGCGTCCCACAGTAAGCAGCAAACCGGCCAGGTAGTTATAATACCGCGGGTCGGAGATATCGTCAGGCACCTTGGTCAGGCTTGAAAAGGCCTTTTCCAGGTCTCCAGCCCGGTAAAATTCTATGGATTCCCGAACCATTGCTTGCCAACCGTTGTCAACGCCGTTTGTAAAATCAGCCGGGTGATAATATAAAATAGCCGGATAATAAAGGACCCAACGGACAGCGTCCCTGGGGTGCAGATACATACGCAGCACCGGGGAATGCCCGGCCATGGCGATTGCCGATTGGCCATCCGCAAGGAGAAGCCGGCCTTTTTTATTTGTTGCAGATACCTGCCCTGCAAATACCGACAACAAAGTCTGCTCTTCTTCAACCTTGATAAAAAATTCTGTTCCGTCAACAGCAGCATTGACAAACGGCGTATTGACCCTAAGCTGTTGCAGGGAACGGCTGAAAAAATGAGCAGCCCCTTTTAACAGCTCAATCAAAGAGGTGGAATCTCCTTTTTCTGACTCCAAAAGGGTTATGGTTGTCCGCTGATCAAGGCGGAGAATGATATCATTGCAAAGCATAATGCCTGCACGGCTTTTCTCCTGCACCTTAAGCATATCACCAAAGCCATAGGTATCGTTCAATCTAACCTTTACCCAATTATCTTCACCGACTCTGCGCGACAGAACGCTGCCCTGCACAGATACAACCTTTGCCACCCATTTTTCGTCATTCTGGGCAGACACGTTGACTGGTAAGTAAAATACCATCAGGATACCGATTAGGGTGGTGAGCCTTTGGAAATATAAAGGCAATTTTTTCATAAACCTTCCTTTTTATTTTACTATTTTACATTCAGGCGAACTATTCCGGTCCAGGTCTCATCCGGGGGATTTTTTTTATATTTTTCACAAAGGTCTGAAAAAAAACGGGAAGGTCCATCTTCTCCAAATATTTTTGCTGTATTGTGAAATTTTGCAATTGCTTGATTCCATGATTGATTTCTGTAAGAATTCAGGGCTTCATCAAAAATTGCACAAAGCTCCTTTTGCTGTTTGCTTGCCTCTTCCTTCCGGCATATTAATTCATAGACCATGATCGGTTTTGACTTTCCAACAACAAGAAATTCTCCGAGATTTCTAACTAAAAAATCATCAACCTGATACAGGCTCTCAGCAGACGCAAGTATTTCCGTGCCCATGTATTTATTAAGCCCCTCTAACCGGGATGCCGAATTGATCACATCACCAACCGGGCGGTACTCATAATGATCGATGGCGCCAATATTGCCTATCATCATTTGCCCGGAATGCAAACCTATGCGAATGGGAAGTTTTAATCGAGTTGATTCACTATTAAAACGGTTTACATTGCGCACTATATCAAGCGCTGTGTGGCAGGCCCTATTCATCAGGGCAGGCTCAAGATCGGTATCAGCCCATATGGACAGCATGGCATCTCCCACGATGTTTGATATAAGTCCGCCTGATTTAACAACCGGTTCAAAAATAGTTTCATAATATTCATTCATATAACTTCCCAGTTCATCAGGTTTCATACTTTCCGACAAGGTGGTATATTGTCCCGCATCCGTGCATAAGCAAATTCCGGAGACCATTTCTCCGGTTTTGATAATTTCTGATTTGTTTTCCACAAGTTGATCGACTATCCTGGAAGGGAGATAATATCCAAACGCTTTTCTGATATTTTTACGTTCCCTGTGTGCCTCAAGGTATTTCCGGATAAAAGCTGAAAAAATAGTAACCGGAGATAGAAACAAGAGGGGGATAACAAGGGGATACCAATTGCCGAAATTGTTGAATTGATACTGGGCAAAAATCAGGTAAATGGCACTTAGAACAAATATGCTTGTTACAGCGGCAAAGGTAGTAAAATAAAATGATAAAAAACCCAGCAACATTCCACCAAAAAAGATAAAAGAAAGATGATAAAGCAAATTGAGCGGCTTGACAGGCATATCTTCCAGCATGTTTGCAAAAGCTGTTGCCGCAATCTCAACCCCGCTGATATCAACCCCGCTGGCCTGTGAAAAAACAGTATAAAAGCCATCTTCCTGCTCAGGCCGCAAATATTCCGAAACCCCGACAAAGACGGCTTTACCCTTAAAAATAACCTTTTTTTGATTGGCCCCCGGCTTTCCCCGTTCCATTATTACTTCAGAATAGGAAATCGTGGGTATACTGCCCGGGGGGCCGTAAAAATTGATAAAATGACTTGGGGGATCCTGATAATTTTTTATCAGCGCCTTAATAATTTGTTTCTTTTTTACTTCACCGGATAATAAGTTTGAGTTACGAAGCTCATCCAGCATTTTTTTCGCAATGGACGGATCTTTTTGAAAAATATCCCTGGTTGACCGGATAAGTTCGCAAAGACCTTTATTATTTATTAACGCCGTTTGATTATGAAATGCGATTTTTTCTCCTTGGGCAGGGTCAGCCTTTTTCAATAAATGGATAAATTCATCATAAACTTTCAGAGCGTAAAATTGAAATGCAACCATTGGCAAGGTTGGCAACCCCCCTGCGCTTGTTTGAAATGTCCAGTATTGACTTACCTTAACCGGTACTTTCGGCAAAACAAAAGGCGCCACAGCCAGAGCCGATTTTGCAAAGAGAGGTATCGGCGGCTTTTGTGTTACGGCATGTAATTGACCGGAAGGCGCTCCCTGTTCGCTTGTCAACGGAAGAGTTTCCTTGTCCAAAGATTCGAAAAGGAGAACGTTGTTCGCATTTTTTATTGAATAGGCAAATAAATTATCATCGGCCGGGGAACGAGGTTCATCGAAAAAAACATCAAATGCAATAAGGGCTGCGCCTTTTTGCGTTAAAATATCAACAAGGGATGCATGTAAAGAGCGGGGCCATTTTTCAGGATTATTGGGCAGGTTTAATTTTTTGGCGGAATTTTTATCTATGCTTATAATAATGACATCACGGGGAGCATATCTTTTTCCTCTGATCGAAAATAGATACTCAAGACCGATATTTTCCTCCAGACCAAAAAGCAGTGGGGTGAGACAAAGCCCCAACAGCCCTGTTGCTATACCAAAAAATAATGCTTTTAGAAGGCGATCCATAAAATTAGTTGTAACCGTTCACGGATAACAAAGATTTTGTGGTTTTAAAATTTTATTTCGGGGGGATTGAAATGTTATAATATAATAAATCAAGTATAATAAATCAAGTTTTTCAATACTTTCTATCTCAAGCTCATTAAAATAAAGAGTCAAAGGAATAAACTTGATTTTTTAGAGTATCAGGATACAATCAGTAACAAATATAGCCACTCAGGGCTGTTACCAGTAATATAGATTGTCACATAAATAATTTTAATGCAATAACGGTCGTCGGAGTATTGTAGGACGCCTTCCTTGATATGGCCTTTTTTAATGTAACGCTGAAACGATAGTCAGAATTATTTTAAATATTCATAGTTCTCAAGCGGTTAAAAGCAAAACTGCTTTGCTAATCAACCTCCTGTTTGTTTATGACAAAAACACCAGAACAAGAAGCCCGGGAAAACATCGACAAAATGCTGGATCAGTCCGGCTGGGATATCCAGGATGTTGAAAATGCCAACATCCATGCAAAAAAGGGCGTTGCCATCAGGGAGTTTCCCTTAAATAAGGGCCATGGCTTTGCAGATTATCTTTTGTATGTGGATGGCAAGGCAGCAGGTGTTATTGAGGCAAAAAAAATCGGTAATACCCTTACCGGTGTTGAAATCCAGTCAGACAAGTATAAAACCGGTCTGCCGGATGATCTTCCTGCATGGTACAGTCCCCTTCCTTTCTGTTATCAATCCACAGGTATTGAAACCCGTTTTACAAATGATCTTGACCCTGTTCCCCGTTCCAGGGGTACTTTTTCCTTTCATCTCCCGGAAACTTTTGAAGAATGGCTGAATGATGACACACCAGTATTTCCGGGTAAAGTTGCTGAAAAGCAGGCCCCTTATGGTAAACCCTCCACTTTGAACCTGCGGCTCAAACAGATGCCCGAGCTCATAGAGGAAGGCTTATGGCCTGCCCAGATCATAGCTGTAAAAAATCTTGAAAAGTCATTTGCGGAAAACCGCCCCCGTGCTCTTATTCAGATGGCCACAGGTTCAGGTAAGACATTTACAGCAATTAATTTTATCTACAGGCTTATCAAGTTTGCAAAGGCTCGCCGGGTTTTGTTTCTTGTTGATCGGGGCAATCTGGGCAAACAGACCCTTAAGGAATTTCAGCAGTATGTTTCACCCTATAACAACTATAAATTCAGCGAAGAATATATTGTTCAGCGCCTTACTTCAAACACACTTGATAAAACCGCCCGGGTCTGCATCTGTACCATCCAGCGTCTTTACTCCATGCTCAGGGGAGTGGATCTTCAGGAAGTTGATGAAGAAGAATCTGTTAATGGTCTTGAGAATGTCTATGACCAAGTGCCGCCCATAGAATACAATCCGGCCATTCCCATTGAGACTTTTGATTTTATCATCACAGATGAATGTCACCGCTCCATTTATAATCTCTGGCGGCAGGTGCTTGATTATTTTGACGGGTATATTATCGGCCTTACTGCCACGCCCGGCAAACAGACCTTTGGTTTTTTTAACCAGAACCTTGTTATGGAATACGGGCACGAGGAGGCTGTGGCTGATGGTGTGAATGTCAATTATGATGTTTACCGCATCAGGACACAAATTACAGAACAGGGCTCAAATGTGGAGTCCGGCTATTATGTTGATGTTCGTGACAGGGAAACCAGGGAAGTTCGCTGGGAGCAGCTGGATGAAGATCTTGAATATGATGCAAACAAGCTTGACCGTGATGTGGTTGCAGTGGATCAGATCCGCACTGTTGTCAGTAAGTTTCGGGACAAGCTCTTTACAGAGATCTTTCCCGGCCGCACCGAAGTACCAAAGACCCTGATTTTTGCAAAAGATGACAGCCATGCTGAAGACATTGTTAAAATCGTGCGCGATGAATTTGCAAAGGGCAATGATTTTGCCCGGAAGATTACCTACAAGACAACCGGCAAAAAACCAGAAGATCTTATAGCAGAATTCAGAAACAGTTATAATCCCAGGATTGCCGTTACAGTGGACATGATCGCCACGGGCACGGACATAAAACCCCTTGAAGTTGTAATGTTCATGCGCAGTGTGAAATCCCGCAGTTATTTCGAGCAGATGAAGGGCCGGGGCGTGCGCGTAATCAATGATGATGATCTAAAGTCTGTTACACCGGATGCCAAAGCAAAAGATCATTATATTATTGTGGATGCTGTTGGTGTGTGCGAGCGGGACAAGACAGATTCAAAGCCCATGGACCGGAAAAAATCAGTATCCTTTGAAAAACTTCTCCAGGCAGTAAGTCTTGGAAACACAGATCCGAATGTTATCTCCTCCGTGGCTGCCCGTATTGCGCGTATCAATAAAAATATTTCACAAGAAGATGCGGATAAGATTATAGAGGTTACAGACGGCAAGAGTCTGGGAGGTCTTGTATCTGATCTTGTAAATGCCCTTAATCCTGACAATCATTTGGAACAGGCAAAACAGGATAATCCGGATGTGGATCAGCCTACAGAAGAGCAAATTCAACAGGCTGCGAAAAGCCTGATAAAAGGCGCTGTCAAGCCTTTGTACAATCCGGACTTACGGAATCTGTTGCTTGAGGTAAAGAAAAAGAACGAGCAGATTATTGATAATGTAAGTCCGGATACTGTTATAGAGGCAGCCTTCAGCGCGGAGGCCCTGGAAAAGGCAAAAGGCATGGTAGCGTCTTTTAAACAGTTTATAGAGGATAACAGGGATGAAATCACTGCTCTGCAGATTCTTTATTCCAGGCCGTACAAGTCGCCTTTAAAGTTTGAAAATATAAAAGAATTGGCTGATACCATCAATAAGCCGCCTCATCACTGGACAGAGGACAATCTCTGGGCTGCCTATGCCGCTCTTGAAAAATCCAAGGGCCAATCAAGAGTCAGAGGCGCAAGCGGCGCGCGGATAATGACGGATCTTGTATCCCTTGTTTGCTATGCACTTGAGCAGGAAAATGAGCTTGTGCCGTTTCCGGAAAAGGTGGATGCAAATTTTAAGGCCTGGCTGGCACAGCAGGAGAAAGAGTTCACAGTAGATAAGCTTCATTGGCTTGAGATGATAAAGGATCATATTGCGGGGAATTTGTCGATAGATACGGAAGACTTTGAATATTCACCATTTGTTCAGGAAGGTGGCCTGGGGAAGTTTTATCAGTTGTTTGGTGAAGAAGTAAGCGCCCTGTTGGAAGACCTAAATGAACAGCTTGCAGCTTAAAATTAGACAAATTATTTTAAAGGCTGAATCTTGAATTTAACGGAACTGAAACAGCTTGTAAAGCAGGGCGAGTCAGACCGGCTTGAGTTTAAAAAGACCACCGGTCAGCGGACTGCTGCGACAAAAACAGTCTGTGCCATGCTAAACGGTATGGGCGGTTTTGTTTTATTCGGGGTGACTGATAAAGGAGAAATTCCCGGGCAGCAGGTTTCTGCAAAAACACTTGAAAACATGTCAAACGAAATCCGCAACATTGAACCTCCTGCCTTTCCTGACATTGAAACAATTTCTCTGAAATCGGGAAAGGCTGTCATCATTATACATGTTACCGGAAGCAGGGGCCTCTATGCATATTCCGGTCGATCCTATATCAGAAACGGCCCGACAACTATTCAGATGCCTCGCAGTGAATATAATAACCGTTTGATGGAGAAACTCCACGCAACCCGTCGGTGGGAAAACGAACCTGTTGCAAAAGGGATAACCATTGCAGACCTTGACGATGAAGAGATACAGACCCTGGTTGCCAATTCAGTCCGCATCGGGCGCATGGAACCTCCAAAAAATACGGATACAACATCTATTCTTAGAGGTCTTGATCTTATACGGGATGATAAATTGCTAAATGCCGCCGTTGTGTTGTTTGGCCGCGACATATGGTCTTATTATCCGCAATGTGAAATCCGCCTGGCAAGATTCCGGGGGAAAGATCGGTTGGGTGATTTTATTGACAACAGGCAGTATAAAGGAAATGCGTTTTCTTTGCTCAGACGGGCTGAACGTTTTTTGCTGGATCATGTACTCATTGCCGGGCGTGTTATTCCCGGAAAAATGGTCAGGGAAGATAATCCTTGGTATCCGCCGCCTGCAACCCGTGAAGCCATTGCAAACGCTATTTGCCACAGGGACTATACTGAACCGGGTAGTGCTGTTGCTTTGGCCATGCATGATGACAGGCTTGAAATCATCAATCCAGGTGAATTTCATTTTGGCATAACGCCTGAAAAACTGAAAGAACCACATGAATCCAAACCATGGAATCCCTTGATTGCCAATGCATTCTACCGGGCAGGTATTATTGAACGCTGGGGAAGCGGTACAACCAATATCATTGACTGGTGTGAAGAAAATGACAATCCAGTTCCTCGCTGGCAGGAGCGGGCCGGGTCTGTGGTGGTGACGTTTTTTCCGATAACTGACAAAAAGGCCATGGAAGTCGCAGGTGAAGTCACCATGGAAGTCACCATGGAAGTCACCATGGAAGTCGCAAGGCTGCTTCCAGTCTGTCTGCAACCGGAAAGTAGACGTATCCTACAGAAAAGACTGGGGCTACGCAATGCAGATCATTTCAGAAAAGCATATATTTTACCAGCAATAGAAGGCGGCTGGATAGAAATGACGATTCCGGAAAAGCCTCAAAGCCGGCTGCAGAAATATAGACTTACAGCAAAAGGGAAGGCATGGCTGGGTAAGAATGTTGACAAAGGGAAATAAGTTGAAAGAATTATATATCCAGGGGATATGTGCCTTTTTCGCAGGAGGGTGGACTTGGGAAAGTGTATCAGTTGTTTGGGGATGAGTTGAACGATATTTTGGATGAATTCAATGAGGCGTTGGCTGCCTGATGGATAATGATATAAAACAAGTTGATGAAAAATTACCTGATACTTGGGAACTCGTTCCTTTTAAAGAAGTCGTTTCTGTCTTGCCCGATGGTAGTAAGCGTGTAAAAAAAAGAAATTATCTCGAAACTGGAAAAATACCAGTGATTGATCAGGGGCAGGATTATATAGGTGGTTTTACAGATGATGAAAGTATGACTTTTACTGGAGAACTCCCTGTTATACTTTTTGGCGATCATACAAAATCAATAAAATTTGTTAAAAGCCCTTTCGCTGTTGGTGCAGATGGTATAAAAATATTAAAACCAGCATCCAGCTATAACATCAAATTCTTTTTTTACCTGCTCCACTCTTTACAGATACCAGACCGTGGCTATAGTCGACATTTTCAGTTTTTAAAAAAGTTTGATTTACCATTTGCATCGCCAGACGAACAAAAACGCATCGTCGCAGAGATCGAAAAGCAATTTTCCCGCTTAGATGAAGCTGTTGAAAACCTAAAGCGCGTAAAAGCCAACCTCAAGCGATACAAAGCCTCTGTCCTCAAAGCTGCTGTTGAAGGCAAGCTCACAGAAGAATGGAGGGAAAAGCATCCTGATGTTGAACCGGCTGGCAAACTTCTCGAACGTATTTTAGTCGAACGCCGTAAAAAATGGGAAGAAGCGGAATTGGCTAAAATGAAAGCCAAGGGGAAAGTTCCGAAGGATGATAAGTGGAAGAAGAAGTATAAAGAACCTGCAAAGCCTGAGCTTGACGGTTTACCATCGTTGCCAGATAGTTGGATATGGTGCTTGGCAAATACTATTTGTAACAAAATTCAAGATGGAACACATTTTTCACCAAAGAATCAATTTAAATCAAAGAAAAAAGGCTACTTTTTATATATAACAGCGAAAAACATTAAAGTGCCCGGAATTGATCTTACGGATGTTACTTATATAGAAGAAAGGGTGCATAAAAAAATATTTAGTCGATGTAATGTTGAAAAAAATGATGTGTTATTAATTAAAGATGGTGTCAAAACAGGAATTGCAACTGTAAATCAGCTTGAAGAGGAATTCAGTTTGTTATCAAGTGTTGCTTTGCTCAAGCCAATTAATTTCATTTTAAATTCATTGTATCTAAAAAATTATTTAAATAGCCCTTTAGGGTTTAACTTGGTAACAGGGAAGATGACTGGAACAGCTATAAAACGTATAATTTTACAAAAAATAAATGAAACCCCTGTTCCCTTAGCGCCCATTGATGAGCAGAAGGAGATAATTTTTCAAATAGATAAAAGTCTAGGTATTGTTGCTGTAATTGAGATTGAAATTGAAAGGAATTTAAAACGTGCGGACCGTCTCCGCCAATCCATCCTGAAAAAGGCCTTCTCCGGCCAATTGATCCCATCAGCCAATGACTATGAAAGTGGAATCTCTGGGGAAAACGCCGGGGAAAACGCCGGGGAAAACGCGGGTAGAAACGCGGGTAGAAACGCGGGTAGAAAAAACAAAATTAAAAACTCCTCTGCTGTTTCTTAAGATGGCAGATGAGAGGACAAAGCCGCCATATACACAGCCAAGCATAGTGCCGAAAAATCATGACTGGCCCAGCCTGATTAAAAAAGACGGTGATGAGTTATTTGAGCATTACCGGAACATTTTAAGAAATCTGGGTAAAGAAAAAGGCCTGCTTGGGCTGATCTTCATGAAATCCCAGAACAAGTTTCAGGACCCGGCTAAACTTCGGCGGTTGATTGTTGACTTGATTAATAATGAAAACTGGTCTGTGATGAGTGCTGATGTCAAGGGCGATGCATACGAAGGACTTCTGGAAAAAAATGCCCAGGATACAAAAACAGGAGCAGGTCAGTATTTTACCCCCCGCCCGCTTATTCGCGCAATGGTTGATGTAATAGATGCGCAGCCCGGCGAAACCATTTGCGATCCTGCCTGCGGAACCGGTGGTTTTATCCTTGCTGCCCATGATTATATTGTTGATCGAAACAAAAATATGTCTAAGGCAGACAAGAAGAATCTTAAAAACAAAACATTCAAAGGATGGGAACTGGTTCAAAGCACTGCCCGCCTTTGTGCCATGAATCTTATGCTTCATGGAATAGGCAGTGATGAAGATCTTCCAATACTGGTATCAGATTCCCTTGCTGCAGATCCCGGCGACCGGTTTAATATTGTTCTTACTAATCCGCCATTTGGAAAAAAAAGCAGCACGACAATTGTTAACGGCAAAGGTCAAATTTCTAAGGAAAAAGATATTATTGAAAGAGAAGACTTCTGGTCCACAACTTCAAATAAACAGCTCAACTTTGTCCAGCATGTAAAAACCCTTCTCAAACAAAACGGCCGCGCGGCCGTTGTTGTTCCGGACAATGTGCTTTTTGAAGGCGGTGCAGGAGAAAATATCCGCAGAAAACTCCTGCACGAATGCGAGGTCCACACGCTTCTTCGCCTGCCGACAGGCCTGTTCTATGCCCAGGGCGTAAAAGCAAACGTTATCTTTTTCGACCGCAAAGCCGCATCTGAAAAGCCCTGGACAAAAAAGCTCTGGATATACGATCTTCGCACAAACATACACTTTACTCTCAAAACCAATCCCTTAAAGCGCAAAGACCTCGATGAATTTGTAACATGCTATAATCCAAAAAACAGAAACAAACGCAAACCCACATGGACTGAGAAGAAACCTGACGGCAGATGGCGGGCATTCGAATACGATGAACTCATAAACCGGGACAAAGCCGGCCTCGATATTTTCTGGCTCAAGGACGAAAGCCTTGAAGATTCCGAAAACCTTCCTGATCCCGGCATCCTCGCCCAGGAAATAGTCGAAGACCTTGAAGCTGCCCTTGAGCAGTTTCGTTTGATAGCAAATGATCTTGAAAACGGTTATGAGGAGGTGGCTTCTTAAACAATGCCTTGGGGCAGTGGTGGGTTAATGCTTTTGAATAATGCTACAGTAAATAAGGTTAAGTTATTCTTTGATATTCAATTTCCTGCGGGCAGGGACAATGCCTATTGTTTTCACCGTGTATTTGGTTTTCGTAGGGGCAATCCCTTGTGGTTGCCCGATACTGCTGCCCTTTTACGGACTGGCATTGGGAGGTCAAGCGTGAGCTCGGAGAAACTAACTTGCCTAATTCATACGTCAAGTACTATGCAGATAAACTAACAGAATTTACATGGGATCCTTCGGTAGTGGACGCGGCAGTCTTGATTCTGGGTCTCTTGGCATTTATTCTGTCATGTTGGCTCAACTTGCAGGACTATAATTCTCATAGATATGCACGGCACTACGATTCATCGTTGAAGTGATATCGCAATATATCGTATAATTCTTAGGATTGTAGGGATAGGGGATGTTATGTTTTATATTTAACGAGCTATTTTTTTAGTATGCCTTGATCTTGAACAAAAATAAAAAATCAAAGGAATAAACTTGATTTTTTAGAGTATCAGGATAAAATCAATACCAAAAAGAGTTCCTTAAGGAGCTATAGATTGTCACATAATAAATTTCACAAGGCCAGAGGGAGGAAGGCGTATTGTAATACTCCGACGACCGATAACGTAGTGAAATTATTTATGTGAGAATCTATATTAACAGTAATCTTTTCGAGGAGCTATAGCTTTTAAAAGAATTCCGTGAAATATTATGCGAATACAAATAGCCTTATTATCTGTTTTGATCTTATTGCATGCCGGGTTTGCCTTAAGCACCGACCAGGCACAAAAGACGGTTGCTTTAAAAGAAGATGTTCCTTTTACTCTCGACCATATTATGGAAAGGATTGAAAACCGGTATAACAATATGGGCTTTTCAGCTGACTTTATCCAGGAATCGACCTTAAAAGCTCTGGATATAACCGATTCCGCAACTGGCAATATGATGGTTAAATATCCCGGAATGATGCGCTGGGAATATGAAAAACCTGATAAACAGATTATTGTTACGGACGGTAAATCTCTTTGGGTTCATCGTCCCGAAGACAATCAGGTAATGATAGGAGCAGCTCCTGTTTTTTTTGGAGAAGGAAAAGGAGCGGGTTTTTTGTCGGATATGACTGTTTTAAGAAAAAAATTTAATATCAGCCTGGAAAAGACTGCACCGGATGGCTTGATTGAACTTAAACTCATACCCAAGAAAAAAGCATTTGATATATCTGCAATTTATCTTTTTATTTCAAAAAAGACTTTTGTTATTACTGAAATAGTTACCTGTAATACCTATGATGATAAAACCAGTATAAAATTATATAATATAGAATTTACAAAAGATATGGATAGTGCGGAGTTTGCTTTTGCACTACCTGAAGATGTAGATATACTGCAATTAGACGAATCGCCTTAGGGATGGGGACGAAGGAACTCCCATGAAATAAATATCACATTTATTTCATGGGAGTTCCCTGGTTTAAATTTTTGCATTTTCAGGGGCTGCCGAATTTATTGAAAAGTTACACAAGATCATCCGGAATATCGGCATTGGTATGGACCTTCTGCACATCATCACAGTCTTCCAGGTTATCCATCAACCTTATCATCTGTTCAGCTTCCTTCCCCTTAAGATCTATTGTGTTTTGGGGCAGCATGGTGATCTCCGCTGCAATGTATTCGATTGCCGCACTCTCCATGGCGGTCTTGACTGCTTCAAAGTCCCTGGGGTCAGTTAGAATTTCAAAGTTATCGCCATCATCGCGCACATCTTCCGCACCTGCGTCAATGGCGGTATCCATCAGGGTATCTTCGTCAACCACTTTTTTTTCCACAACAATATATCCCTTGGTATCAAACATCCATGCCACGCAGCCGTTTTCGCCCAGATTTCCGCCGCCTTTATTAAAGATACTTCTTATGTCCGCCACAGCCCTGTTTTTATTGTCGGTTAAAGATTCTATAAAAACCGCCGCTCCTCCCGGGCCGTAACCTTCGTAAGCTGTTTCTTCATAATTAACACCTTCCAGTTCACCGGTCCCTTTTTTTATGGCCCTTTCAATGTTATCCTTAGGCATATTTTCATTTTTAGCAGCCGCTATGGCTGTCCTAAGCCTCGGATTTGCGTCGGCATCGCCGCCACCCATACGAGCTGCGACAGTTATCTCCTTGATCAGTCTTGTGAAAATTTTACCTCGCTTTGCATCCGCAGCGCCCTTTTTATGTTTTATAGTAGACCATTTACTATGTCCCGACATTCCAATCTCCTTTTATGAGGCCTTTGCGAAACGCTATCTTTTATCCGTTTTCAAAGGTCTTTTTTTGTCAAAAAATCCGATCCGATTATATAAATCTCTCTGCTTGCTTTTCGGCTGCTTTGAGGTTTAAAAATATTTATTTTATGAAAATTCTTTCTTACCAGATTTAAAAAAAAATTAAAATCCTCTCCCTGAAATATTTTACATACAAAAGTTCCACCAGGTTTCAATCTTTTTTGCGCGCACTCAAGAGCGGCCATGGCAAGATTAAAAGATCTGGTATTGTCCAGGTGCTTATTACCCGCTGTGGAAGGAGCCATATCGCTAAGCACTACATTAAATTGCTTTTTCTCATTAAAAAAAGAATTATTTTCCGCTAACATATCAGCGGTATGGACTGTAACATGAGCAGGCAGATTGCATATAACCGGCTCTAAGTCGATTCCCGCCACACTACCCGTGCGGCCTGTTAATTCAGCTACGTAGATCAGCCATGAGCCGGGTGCGCAGCCAAGATCAAGTACGGAATCATTTTTTTTGATAACCCTGAATTTTTTCTGGATTTCTTGAAGCTTATAAACAGACCGTGCCGGATATTTATCTTTTTTCGCTTTGCGAGTATAATGATCTTCCCACCTGTTTTTTTTTGATGCCGGTCGTTTCATAGGTTTAAAACAAGACCTCCGCTGCATCGGATATTGTTTTGATACCTATAAGTTCCATACCCTTGTTTACAGCTATGCGTTTCAGATTGCTTTGGGGTACAAGACATCTTGAAAAACCCATTTTTTCCGCTTCCGATATTCGTATATCAATATTACTTATCGCTCTGATTTCACCGGTCAAACCGACTTCGCCGACTACAACGGTTCTCTCTAAAATCGGCCTGTCCAGGAAACTCGATACCACAGCAGAGACTATGCCGAGATCAATTGCAGGTTCATCTATTTTGACACCTCCAGCAACATTCATGAATATATCCTGCCCCATCATATGCATGTTCAGCTTTTTTTCAATTACAGCAAGAAGAAGAGCAACGCGATTCTGATCTATTCCTAATATTGTCCTGCGTGGAGTCCCGAAACTGGTATTACCTGCCAGAGCCTGGATTTCGACCAGGATCGGCCTTGAACCTTCCATGCTGGCCGTAACTATGGAACCGGGTGTCTTTTCCGGGCACTCGGCCAGAAATACCGCCGAAGGATTTAAAACCTCGACCAGCCCGTTTTCATTCATTTCAAAGACACCGATTTCATTGGTAGAACCAAAGCGGTTCTTGACGGCCCGCAAAATTCTGAAAACATGATTCCGGTCACCTTCAAAATAAAGAACCGTATCGACCATATGCTCAAGCAGCCGCGGGCCTGCTATGGCTCCGTCCTTGGTTACATGACCTATGAGGAATACAGGCACGTCAGTCTTTTTTGCAGTAAGCATAATCTGCATGGTCGACTCTCGAACCTGGCTGACGCTTCCCGGAGCAGAGGTTATATCAGGGCTGAACATTGTCTGGATGGAATCAATAACCAGAACATCCGGTTTTATAGAGTCGAGCATTGCAAGGATAGCCCCGATATCTATCTCTGATACTACCAGCAAATTGGATGACAACGATGATAATCGCTTGCTCCTGATCCTGATTTGCATGATCGACTCTTCACCTGAAACATATAAAACCTTACGCCCGCTTTTTGCAATACCATGCAGTGCCTGAAGCATGAGAGTCGATTTTCCTATGCCGGGATCGCCGCCGAGCAGCACAAGACTGCCGGATACAAGTCCGCCCCCCAGTACCCGGTCGAATTCTGCTAAACCGGTAGACAGGCGGTGCTGATCTTCAATATCTATTGAATCTATGGGCACAGGTTGTGCGTGGAGATTAGGCTTGGGCAGATTCCTGTTTCCGGAATGAATAGATGGGAATGAGCGGGTTTTTTCTATTAATGTATCCCATTTTCCGCAATCCGGGCATTTTCCAAGCCATTTTGAAGTCTGATATCCGCATGACCGGCAGGAAAATATTATATTAATCTTTTTTTTCACGCTTAACCATTGTAAAAGATAAAATAAGTTTTTTGTTAAAATTTGGTATAGTACATACCATGTCATTTAATTGGTATCAAGAAAAGCATCCTTTCAAATTTTTTTTTGGTTTAATATGATAGATTATCATGTTCACACAATGCTTTGTAACCATGCAACCGGTTCAATGCCGGAGTATATACACCAGGCCATAGCTATAGGTTTAAAAGAGATTTGTTTCCTGGATCACCTGACTATTAATCCATTAGGAAAATTTCTTTCCATGACGCCGGATGAAGTGCCTGTATATTATAATGCTATTCAAATGCTTAAACAGAAGTATAAGGGGATTATAAAGATCAAGTCCGGTCTTGAGATCGATTTCAATCCTGATGATGTAAATCTTGTTGAAGATATCCTTGGCACCTATTCTTTCGATCTGATAGGAAGTTCACTTCATTTTATAGATGATATTAATATTGTCAGCAGCAGTTCTCCCTGGAAAAAAGGAAAAGAGAACACCGACTCTGTTTTTTCTCTTTACTTCGAACGTCTATCTGAAATGATGGAGTATGATTATTTTGATGTTGTCTGTCATTTTGACATGATAAAAAAATTCGGTCGCAAGTCTTATAAAAAATATGATAAAGAAATTGAACGTATATTATCTGTAATGAAAAAAAAAGGTATTGTGATGGAGATTAATACAAGTGGATTAAACCATCCGGTGATGGAAATATATCCTAATAAAGAGATCCTTAAAGAATGCAGTATAAAAGGAATCCCCGTTACTATCGGGTCAGATGCCCATAGGCCTGAACAGGTTGGCCGGCACTTTGACAAGGCTTTCGATCTTATTGTTTCCGCCGGATACAGTCATGTTACAGTTTTTTCAGAACGCTTCGCCGGAACGATTGCAATAGACCGGATCCATCCGTAAACCGGGCTTACAACCACTTTTGAATAAGGAGCCGGATAATGTTTAAAATAAAAAATTTGCGCAACTATCTCCGAATTCTTTTTGTTTATGCAGCTGTTTTTATTTTTGTTCCCATGCTTGTTTATGCAAAAACAATCAAAGATAAAACAAAAAGTTTTGATTCCCTTGAAAAAAGACTTGTAGATGATGGTTTTGACAAAAAAAATATTGCCGGTATTTATAATAACAAAAGTGTACGTTTTGATTTAAAAAGTGTTTCACTATTTTTCATGCATAATGAAGCGAATCTGAATTATAATGCTTTTTCAGCAAAGAAATATATGAAACGGGCAGAAAAGTATAAGCAGCAACATCTTAATGCTTTGAATGGCGCTGAAAAAGAATTTGGTGTTGATAAAAATATTATCACTTCAATTATTCTTGTAGAAACAAAATTCGGCACCAATACCGGGAAGAGTTCCGTTATAAACACACTATCTACAATGGCGTCTCTATCTGATAGGGAAGCGCGGGATCTGTTATGGATGAGTATTCCGGCAGAGAGGAGATTGACCCGTGAGAAGTTTAAAAAAAAATCTATAAAAAAATCCGGGTGGGCCTATGGTGAGTTAAAGGCTTTTATCAAATACACATCAAGGGAAAATATCAGGCCTGATAAAATTTTCGGTTCCTACGCAGGAGCAGTAGGGATCGCCCAATTTATGCCCAGCAACATTATATCCCTGGCTGTCGACGGAAATAATGACGGGAAAGTGGATCTATTTAATCATGCTGATGCCATTTTCAGCATTGCAAACTACCTTAAGCATCATGGATGGTATCCCGATATAAACGAGAAAAATGCATTTAAAGTTATTTATAGATATAACCACAGCAATTATTATGTTAATACGATTTTAAAAATAGCCAACAGTTTGAAAGAGGAGAAATGAACCCAAAAGAAATTCTGTTTTTTATTTGTTTATGCATTCCCTTTTTCCTTTTAACAGTATGGGCTGTTGTAAATGCAGCCCAAAAAGAATTCGGCAGTTTAAAGAAAAAAGTTCTATGGATGGTTATTGCTTCCATTCCTTTTATCGGGTTTATGATTTATTTAGCCTTCGGGTTCAGGAAAGGGAAAAAATAAAAATAAATCAAACAGAACAAAAAATTAATCATAAAAATCTGCTGCTTTATCTGGGCAGAGGCATAATAAGTGCTGTTTTTCCTTATAAATGTCCGGCATGCGGATCATTCTTTAAACCTGATAATTATGCTGCAATGAACAGCATCAATAATACCGTTACCCGCGACTCAATATTGTCCGCACCCTCACAATTATCCTTTAAACTGTTAATGGATCGATTTTTGTGCCCATCCTGCTCACGGGATTTTTTGCCTGTTGAATCCCCAGTTTGCTCCAAATGTGGAATTATGTTTAAGAGTCGGGAGGCGGATGACCATATTTGCGGCGAGTGTTTCGATTCTCCAAAACATTATGGAAAGGCGCGTTCTTCAGGAATATATGAAAGAGCGCTTATGGAGGTGATCCACGCCTTGAAATATAGAGGCCGGATCGAGTTCGCGCGTCCCCTGGGGCTGCTCCTTTTTTCTACCTTTATCAGTCATTGGGATCCCCAGGAGATCGACTTGATTCTGCCTGTGCCGCTGCATATAACAAGGTTCAGAAAACGAGGTTTTAACCAGGCCTTTCTTTTAATCAGAAAATGGCCTGGGATTGCAAAAAATCTGGGATTTATGTTATCAGACAGACAGATTAACAGGGATGCCCTTGTGAGGAGCAGGAATACCGGACAGCAAACCGGTCTTGATCGTACAAGCAGGAAGAAAAATATTAAAAATGCTTTCAGTTTAAACAGGCCTGCATTAATAAACGGAAAAAGAATACTCTTGGTGGATGATGTTTATACAACAGGCGCCACAGTAGATGAGTGCGCGCGAATACTCTTGCACGGCGGGGCAAAAAATGTTGATGTGTTGACCCTGGCTCACACGATTTAATCTCCGTTCCTATAGACCGTCAGATAAATAATTTCACAAGGCCAGAGGGAGGAAGGCGTATTGTAATACTCCAACGACCGATAACGCAGTGAAATTATTTATGTGGCGGTCTATAACTTGAGGTAAAATATGTTAAAAGCAGGATTAGTGCAGATGGATGTAAAATTTGCTGATGTGGAATCAAACCTGGCGGCGGCTGTCGACGGAATAGGCCGCCTTGCAGACCTGGGCGTTGAAATTATTCTTCTTCCCGAACTCTGGTCCAGCGGGTTTGACAATCAAAAACTGATTACCCATGCGAAACAGACCCCTGCAATAATAGAAAGGCTGCGAGAAAAGGCTGAAGATGATAATATCATCATAGCCGGATCACTTCCGGAATTATCCGGTGATAGAATCTACAACACCCTCTACCTCATTGACAAAAATGGGGATATTGCCGCTGCATACAGAAAAATCCACCTTTTCACCCTAACAGGAGAAAACAAATATTTTGCCGCAGGCAACAAGGCGGTTGTCGCAAAGACTTCTATCGGGCCGGTGGGACTGATGACCTGCTATGATTTAAGATTTCCGGAACTATGCCGGTCGCTGGCCTTGCAGGGAGCTCGTATTGTACTTGTTTCAGCGGAATGGCCTCTTGCGCGTATAGATCACTGGAATATCCTGCTTAAGGCCAGAGCTGTTGAAAACCAGATTTTCATTATAGCGGCTAACATGTGCGGCCGGGACCCGGATTTGGTGTACGGCGGCTGCTCACAGATTGTGTCACCCCAGGGAGTGGTACTCGCAAAAGCCGAAAACAAAGCCCGCCGGCTGAGTGCTGAAATAGATATGAATGAACTTGCAGAATTCCGCAAGCGGATTCCCTGTTTAAAAGAGAGAGTTCCCGATGCATATTTTAGATAAAATCATAAAATCCGATGATATTTCCTCAAAGATACAACCACTTAGAAAAAATGGAAAAAGAATCGTATTTACCAACGGATGTTTTGACATACTGCACGCCGGCCATGTCAGGTATCTCGCTGCCGCCGGGGCGGAAGGTGATATTCTAATTGTGGGCCTTAATTCAGATAAATCCGTAAAATTGATCAAGGGTAATAAAAGGCCTATAATCAGCCAGGCTCAGAGGGCGGAAGTGCTTGCAGCGCTTGAACCGATCAATTATGTTATAATCTTTAATGAACCCGACCCATTTAAGCTGATTTGCAGGATAAAGCCGGATGTGCTTGTAAAAGGCGCCGACTGGGAAGAGAAGGATATTATCGGCGCTGATATCGTCAAAAAAAATGGGGGCAGAATTGTCAGGGTGGATATTGTGCAGCAGATTTCAACATCTGATATTATTCAAAGAATTATGGATACTATGGGGTGAGTTGTAACTATTGCCCATCCATAAATGGCTATTTTGCTCGATATCTGCGTTGCGCTAAAATTTTAATCCTCGAAATACTCAATGTATTCCTGTGGTTAAAATTTTAGAGCGCCTTGATCTCGAACAAACTATCCTATTTATGTATTAACACTAACTATCTTATTTTTAACGTAATAATATACTAAGACTAAACATTACCAGTAAAATATATGGATTTGATCGAAAAAAACGGTGTTCCGATCTTTATATTTCCTGGGCTTGCATGCTTTGATGGTGTAAGACACGGGATTTTCACAAGAAAGGGAGGCCGCAGTAAAAGCCCTTTTAACAGTCTTAATATTAGTTTTTCTGTGGGCGACAATACTTCAGATGTTAAATCAAACAGGGCAATTATTTCAGAATCACTTGGGGCTGAAAACTTTGTATTTCTCAGACAGATCCACGGGGATAAAATCATTACACTCTCCAGGAGATCAGATTTTAATATCAATACTAAAACTCCCTTTAGCGGGGACGCCGTGATCACCGATATTAAAAAAAAATTCCTTGTAATTCAGACCGCAGACTGCCAGTCAATCCTTATCTATGATCCGGTCAGGCAGGTTGTGGCAAATGTTCATTCCGGCTGGCAGGGGAGTTTAAAAAATATTGCCGGCCGCGTTATAAAAAAAATGAACCAAAGTTTTCGTTGCAGACCCTCTGATGCAATTGTATGTATAGGTCATTCACTGGGCCCATGCTGTGCGGAATTTATTAATTACAAAAAGGAAATCCATAAAGCATATTGGAAATACGGGGACAGGCTTAATCATTTCAACTTCTGGTCAATCAGCGTCGATCAGCTTGCGGCCGAAGGGGTTTTGCGGAAAAATATTTTTTCAAGCAATACCTGTACAAAATGCAGGCCGGATCTATTCTTTTCCTATCGAAAAGAGACCGTTACAGGAAGGTTTGCGTCGATCATAGCTCTAATTTAGCGTTTAGCGCCGGTTTTTATTTTTGGTATTCCTTAAGTTTTATATTGATTAGTTCAATACATCATGATAATAAATTATGAATAATGAGTTCATTTAATTTAACTTTTCCATGAAAAGAGAGACAAGACGCTATTTAAAAGATCTGGCATACTACAGTAGTATTGGACTCTCGGTTGCTCTTTCGGTTTTTATAGGGCTTGCCATGGGGTTGTATCTTGACAAGTGTTTTAACACAGCGCCCGTATTCATGTTTATATTCCTTGGACTCGGTATTGTAGCGGGATTTAGAAATATCGGTCTTGCGATTAAAAAAAGCAGAAAATTTTAATTATATATACAGTTTTGAATGAATAATAAACAGCTCAGTATTGTAAAATTTGTTACACTCTCCAACTGGATAATATTTTGTATATTCGGAGCGGCCGGGTTCGTGGTTTTTCCACCCGATTTTGCATTTGGTATCATATTGGGTGGACTTATTGTTACAATTAACTTCCACTTGCTTGCCAAAACACTCAAAAAAGCCTTTATTCCCCCGAAGATAGCTTCTCATAATGTAATTTTGGCAAAGTACTATATAAGGTTTGTTATCAGCGGGTTAATCATATTTTTACTTATTGTAAATCACTGTGTCAATCCGCTGGGTCTATTGATAGGACTCTCTGTTGTGGTGGTCAGCATATTTCTTGCAACCCTGCGTGAACTTAAAAATTTTATTATTAAGGAGGCTGTTTAAACATGGAACACCCCTATCTGTTTTTTGTAAAACTTTTTGAATTAATAGGTCTTGGTCATTTCGCACACACATATCCGCATGTTATTTATTCATGGGTAATAATGATACTCCTTATCGGTTGTAGTGCAATGGCGACCAAAAAAATAACAATAATCCCGTCAGGAGCACAAAATTTTTTCGAAGTGCTTATTTCAGGCATGGAAGAATTTATGGTGGATATTACCGGTGAAGAGGGCCGCTGGCTTGTGCCGTTGACGGCAACTGTTTTTATTTATGTTGCCGTATGCAATCTGATAGGCCTTGTACCAGGGTTCCTGCCCCCGTCAGCCAATCTTAACACCACAGCTTCCGTAGCCCTGGTTGTCGTTGTTTTTACACATGTTATCGGCATTAAATATCATGGGATAAAGTATATAAAACATTTCCTCGGCCCGGTATGGTGGATGAGTCCTTTAATATTTCTTATAGAAATTATCGGTCATCTTGCGCGCATCCTTTCTCTTTCTTTCAGGCTATTTGGGAATATGATGGGGCATGAAATTGTTCTGTTTATACTCTTCGGGCTTGCGGGAGTTTTTTTTGCTCCCCTGCCGATAATGGCACTTGGTATTTTCGTGGCCCTCGTACAGGCGTTTGTTTTCTTTTTGCTTGCAATTATATATTTTACAGGCGCACTCGAGCATGCACATTAAGAATTTACAATCTGCTTCAAAATTTAATGGGAAATGGAAGAAGCGGAATAATATAATTATTTATAAGGAGGTTTAGTTTTATGGAGGCAGCTTCATTACAATTTTTTATTGCTTGTGTTACAGCAGCAGGTTTTGGCATAGGAATCGCAGCTTTCGGTTGTGGTATCGGACAGGGTATGGGTTTAAAGGGCGCTGTCGAAGGTATTGCCAGAAATCCGGAATCATCCGGTAAAGTAACCGTAACATTGCTGATCGGTCTGGCTATGATCGAGTCTCTATCTATCTATGCACTGGTTGTTTCTCTTATTCTTATATATGCGCATCCCCAGGCAGGCGCAATTGCAGCTCTCTTTGGCGCTGGTCATTAAGAATTAAGACAAAGTATATTAATAATAAAAAAGGAATGAGTAGTTTTTGTTCATTCCTTTTTTATTTTTAAGGAACGGGGACGAAATAATTTCCACAAACAGGTGTACAGCTTCAGCCAATTTTTCATGCTTTCCTCAATAAATTTTAGATTATTCAGTCTGGTTTGGTTTTTTATAATATGAGGTTTCTTTTCATAGAACCTTTTTTTGGCGGATCCCACAGGGATTTTGCAGAAGGCCTGATTGCGCACTCCTGCCATCAGATAGATCTTTACACTTTGCCTGCCCGTTTCTGGAAATGGCGAATGCGGGGAGCGGCCTTATATTTTGCAGAAAAAATAACTTCACCTACCGATTATGACGGGCTCATAACAACCAATCTTATGAGCCTGTCTGATTTAAAAATGCTCTGGGGAGCAGCATGCCCCCCTGTCCTGGTCTACTTCCATGAAAATCAGATTACTTATCCCCTTGCCGCCGGAGAGCATAGGGATTTTCAGTTCGGCTTTACAGATATTACCACAGCACTGGCCGCCCAAAAAATTTTGTTCAATTCCCACACCCATATGAATGCTTTTTTTGAAGCCCTGCCCGGTTTTATAAGAACGATGCCGGAATACAAGCCCATGTGGGTGGTGGACGCCATAAAGGCCAAAGCGGAGGTGTTGTATCCGGGATGCCGTTTTTATCAAAAAAGAAATAGAATAACCAGCCAATCTCCTTTGGCTCCCCTCGTCATCTGGAATCACCGCTGGGAATTCGATAAAAATCCGGAAGACTTTTTCGACGCGTTAGCGGAAGTGGAGAAGCTGGGGTTTGATTTCCGCATCGCCCTGCTTGGAGAGAATTTTCAAAAAGTCCCCAAGGCTTTTATCGATGCCAAAGCACGTTTTGGGAACAAAATTATACAATATGGTTATATCAAATCAAAAAAAGAATACGTCAGTATCCTGTCCCAGGGTCAAATAGTAATAAGCACCTCCAACAATGAAAATTTCGGTATATCAGTGATAGAGGCAATCCGTTACGGATGCATACCCCTGCTTCCCGCCAGACTTGCATATCATGAAGTTTTACCAAAACAATTTTATAAAGATTTCCTGTACCTGGATCAACGGGATTTGATTGAAAAACTCACCTTTATCATTCTGAATATCAACGAGTTGCAAGATATACAAATAAAAATCTCCGAGGCCATGGGCCGCTTTGCATGGGAAAGCATGATCAAAAAATATGATCATGCTTTGGAAAGACTATCTTACATGTTATGAAGATTTTTCTCTTTACCCTGAAGATTTGCTAAACAGTAAATAAAATCCATTCCCGGTTAGGAGGAAAGAAATCGATAAACCAGACGGAGGCGTGCGCTTGCTTGGCATTCCAACGGTTTTGGACAGATTTATTCAACAGACAACAGCTCAGATCGTAGAACAGATATGGGATCCGTGATCAGCAATTTAATGTTGGATGCTGTTATATATACAAAGTGTTGCTGGTTTTTGGTTGGTCAAAACACCATTACGGCAAACGTCACAGAAGTAAACTAAAGAACTTAAGAAGACCTGCTCAAACTACTGATGATTAATCATGCAGGGTGGGCATTGCCCACCATTCTACTATTACGGACAATCAATCCGGCCGAAATCTTCCGAGAAAAACAGGAGATCGAGACCATCTATCCAGTTATCATAGTTAAAATCAGCATCACAGGGAGATGAGACCGAGCAAGTTTCATTCCCGAATTCACTTGTAAAATAAAACAAATCAGATCCGTCAACATCACCGTCATTGAAAAAATCTCCAAGACAAACCGGAATATCCAGACTGTTGGCAGGATCTGTATTAAACATATATTCTCTTAAGTTGCAGAATCCGTCTCCATCAAAATCATCCCCGGGCAATACTTGCGCAATATTATCAATATCATCACCTGGGTCCGCATCGATAATTTGCTGCTCCCAGTTGTCAGGCAGGCCGTCATTATCCAGATCAAGGCATGATATAAATGTTGTTTTATCGCTTCCGCTCAATATTCCGGAATTAACGACAATTTGCAGAGTATGCTCCAGCCCGTCCCGAATGGCGGGATTATATCTGATAATGTACTGGTTTTTTAACAGTCTGGAAATGGATTGATAAATTGCCTGCAAATCGGAAGATGCCGGGGCCTCATAATAGAGCCCCCCGGTTTGCTCCGCTATTGCCTCAAGTACCGCAGCATTTATGGAAGTTCCCAATCCAATCGTAAAGACAGGGATTTCGTTTGTTTGAGCATAAGCAATAACCTCGCTGTCATTGTGAGATGAGCTTGTATCCTTCCCATCGGTCATAACGATTACCGCCTTTCGCCCTGTTTCGGCGGAACTTGCTGTTACTGCCTGATAAACAGCATCATAAAGCGAAGTTAAGTAGCGTGAGAGGCTTGGGTCGGCATACACAGCATCAATCAAATCCGTTTTATCAGTGGTGAATTCCTGCATGGTTTCAACGCCATCGGCAAATTTGATAATTTCCCCTGCATCTTCTTCAATCATGTTGTTGATGAATTCCGCAGCGGCATCTTCCATATCGTTTATTGCAGTACTGCCCATGCTTCCGCTGTAATCAAGAGCCAAGCTTACTGAAACCGGAGATGAGATCAGGTTTACAAAGTCAACCGAAAGAAGCGGATATGCAATATGATCTTCGTAAAGAGTAAATGCCGATGCCGGGAGATCAGGCACTATTTCCCCGTTTTCATCAGTAACAATTACAACAGGCTGAATTGTGGGACAAAAAATCGGGGTTAATTCACTTATCCTGACTATCAGGCCGTCACTCTCATTTATTATAAAAGATAACGTATAATCATCAGGAGGGCTTCCTTCTGAAAGATCGTTTCCGTTTCCATCAAGGGTGATTCCTGACATATCAGCAATTTCGCCGCTGATAGTCATTATTACATCTTCCTGGAGCATAAATTCAGTGTTCGGGTCAAAAGTTAAAGTGTTAGTCACTGAATCATACGAAATAGAACCCTTATGCATACCTGTAATGCTTCCGCTGACTGTGATATTGCTTTCTGTCAGGAAGCTTACATCCATCATTTCGCTGAAAACCACATGGATACTTGTCGATCTATCAGCGCCGAAAGACAGGTTGGAAGGTGTTGACGATATAACCTGCGGCGGGCCATTATCGATTGTGAATTCGAGCGTTTTGTTGGTTTCCCGGTTCAAATTCCTGTCTATCGAATAAAATGTCAGCGTATGCTTTCCTGTTTCCGAAATTATAATGGGATCGGTATTATATTTGGTAAAATTCGTATCTCCCTGGAGACGATAATAGGTTGCGGACAGACCACTTCCGCCAGCATTATCAGTTGCTGCCAGGCTGATTGAAAGATCCGGCAGATACCAGCCTGCTCCGTCTGTGGTTCCGGTTATGTTTGCTGTTGTAACCGGCGGCATAAAATCATCGCTTTCCGGAAAATCTAAAACATCTGTCGGGTTCACATGAGATTCAAAAATCCCGTCACCATTTATATCTATATCCATTACCGGTTCCAAAAGATCAGAATTTATAATGAATTCCCCGATGCCACCCTCCGGTAATGGCAATTGATAAAAAATTACAGTTTTTGAATACCCGCCTTCCTGGAGAAGTCTCAGCTTAAGGTCTAATAATCCATCAGAATCAGATGTACCATTAATGCGCAGTTTATATTGTCCGTTATTGGGTATGTAATAAGTCATCCAATCAGGAGAAACGCGATAATCTCCGCCAAATATTTCTATCTCCATACATGGATCATCCAGAACTATTTCAATTTCATTCAGCTCGCAGAATTTATCACACGCAGCGCTGCCATCATATTCTCTAACGTTATTATCAGCAATAAAGCTATCTTCATCGCCCTTTAGAATCAAATCTAATAAAGTAAAAGCCCCTTTTGAACCTGGTAATGATATATGTTCTATTTTTTTAATCAGATACCTTGTATCAAAAGAGATATCTTCCTCTATAGCGCTTTGCAGAGGCACAGTGCTATCGCCGTTTTGTTGTCCAATATAGTAGGGTTTAGCCGAATCAGTCTGTTCTATAATTCTATGAATTGTCCCCAGACCACAACCGGCAAACATATAGGTTTTAATTGACGAATGGGAACTGTTCCAGATCTCCATATCTTTCTGAAAAATTTTTGCACTATTAACAAGACGAAGGTTATAATTATTTTTTAGATAATCCTGCATGCCTTCATAGGTATCAACAGGAAATGTATTTTCAGGATCATCGGTCTCAAAATAACTGCCAATAGTTTGAAAGTATCTATACGATGGTAAAAGTTGATAAGAAGAAGGGAAATTCCTGCTGATTTCCCTGATTATGTTTTTATCCAGATACATATTCATATCGGATGATCCGGTATCTCCATATACCAACGGCAAAAGTATTTTGGGCGCTCCCAGGTTTGGAGTACCGAGTAGAATAAAATTTTTAATTTTAGGATTTTCATTATTATCAATAATATATTTTTTAGTTACAAGGCCTCCCATGCTGTGGGCAATGATTGTTACCTTTTTTGCCCCGGTTTTTTTTAAAACGTTTTCTATTTTTGCATTTAATGCACCGGCAAGAACACTGATATCAAGACGCCAGTCATATGGAAAAAAATTAAAATCCCCTCCTTCTCCTTCATAATACCCTTTCTTGGTTAGCCATGATTCTAATCCGGCAAATGAGTCTGTCCCAAAAAGTCCTGTCTTGCCATATATATCCAACGTTTTTCTTATTACTCTTTCTGCTTTTATATTGTTATTTACCGGTTCACCATTTTGATCCAGCATCAAGGCCAATAAATATTGATCATTTTCTTCAGAATTTTTCCAATCATCCCAGGCTTCAGCAAAATTAGTTGAAACATCGAAACCATGTTTTAACAAAATAGAAGTATAAAAATATCCATATGAAAGATATTTACGTCCCAAGTTTTGGCACAAATCAGGCAATTCCTTTACAGCCATTTTAGGAATATTTGGCCAAACTTCACGGTTCCATGGTTCATTCTCGCTGATACTTTCATCAATTAAAGTACTCCCCATTACTCCCGGCAAAATAATAATCGGGGTTTTTACATAAAAAGACCATCGATATCCGGTTGACGTATCACATCCGATACCAGCGGCAATCAGGCGTATGCTGATATCATATTCAATATCATCGGCATCTTCCGGAACCGTATATTGCCAGGTAACTTCACGGAGAGTGCTGGGAGCAACATAAATTGTTTCTCCTGCTATTTCTTCGATATTTAAATTATTTCGTATGCTTAAAATCGGAGCAATTTCCTGTATTTCCCGGGTCGGGTTTGATATGACAGCTTTGACAGTTACATTTTGCCCCGGCCTTATCACATTTGTTTCAATGGTTTGCATTTCACCGTTATCATTTTCTATTTCTGTAAAAGTGCTGATGTTTCCCATTACTTTGGGGCATGACACTACAGGAACGTCCTGTTTGACCGTGATTGCTACTTTTTCCCAGTCTTTGAGTGATTGGTTGTTTTCATTATAAGCGTAAAACATCATATAATGCGTACCAATCTGATCTTCATCCGGTGTCCATGAAAAAACCTGATTTACCGAACCTGTTGAACAGGTTGTTTCAAATTCAGCTCCGGCAGCTATCTGAGCCAGATCAGGAGCTTTGAGACAAACACTTTCATTATTTGGATCCATACCTCTGACCGTAAAAGTCAGCGTATCTCCTGCTGTAACGCTTTTACTGCCAATATATTCAAGGATCGGAAGGTTGTTTTCCTGTTGCTGAATCACCTGGATTGCAATATTTTCAGAATCGTTGATAATGCCATCGGTAACATCAAAGAGGAGACTATGATTTCCCAGATCACCTTCTGCAGGTGTCCAGGAAAATGTGCCGGTACCGTCTCCGTTGTCTGTAAATCTACTGTCATTGTCAGGATGATTATACCAGATCGGATGTCCGAAGGAATCTGCTGCAGAAACAGTAAATTCAAGCAATTCATTAACAAGGACTATCTTGTTCCCAATATTTTCGAGAATCAGGGAATGAGTATCACATATTTCTGAAACCGTTATTTGAGCAAATTCGGAATCAGTCATCAAATCTTCATCAACTGCTGTAAATTCTACATTATATGATGTCCCTGCAGTTCCGGCTCCAGGCGTCCAAACTAAATTTGTGGTAACGTAACCTGCTGCACAGGCTGATTCAAAAACTGCACCGGGGGCAGGTTGTTTGCATTAATACATACGCTTTCTCTATTCGGGTCAACAGCAATTACCTTTAAAGTAATGGTTTCTCCCTCTTCCACACACCGATTTCCTGAGACCAGTATCAAAGGGGGCCTGTCAATTTCATCCATAGGCAAAGGAACACAATGGGTAATCTTCATTTTGTCAAGGCTTAGAATAATTTCAAAATCTGTTGAAACGATATAGTTGCCCTGATTCATACCTTCAGTTTTTATAGTAAGAATATTGGTAGTCGGCTGATTCTCGGAAACATGGAGGTAGTCTGCCAGTATCGTAAATGTATATTTTCCGGAGGGCACGGTATTGTATAATGAACCAATAGGATGATCGTTAAGTAATATGGTAATATTATGATTCTGGTAATCAAACCCCTCGAATAATTCAAACACGGCGCTAAAAGAAGCTTCCTTAATATCTGAAATCAAAAAACCGGGGGGGCAATGTAAAGGGGAGCTCAATAACCGGCCTGTTTATGCAATACCAGTCCGCAATTCTGCAGGCAATTACCGGATCTGCAACTTCAAACTCCCTGGATTCAAAGTTAGGGCCGCATCCCAGCTCAAAAGCAAGACTCGCAGGAGCGCCAGATATGTTCCTTGATGCCGCATATACATGACCTGAAACATATTCTGTTGATGAAAGAGTAAACTCAAGATATTCACCTGTTTCAAGTTTTCCGTGATCTGTTGTAGGAGTTAAGGTAACTATTGGGATGGCCTCATCATTGAGATAAACAACCAGATCTGTCAGTGGGTGTCCATAATTTGTGATTCGATAAGTGTTTTTAAATCCTTGAAAGTCTTGCGAGGTTTCCTGCAAATCGAGATTTAAAACAAAAAAATCATCTGGCACATGCAAAATTACAGGCGCATAATCGGTAAATTCTTTTTCCGAACCTGGATCAGACACGACCTTGAGCAGCAGATTATAGTCTGTTTTGGAGGCATCTTGTGCGTGGATAACAAGTTTTACATTTTTTGTTTCACCAGGAGCAAGGGTAATCAGATGGTTTACGCTCCCTTCTCCAATAAATCCTGTAATTATATCATCATAAGGATTAATCACAGATAAAAGGAGTTCATGTCCCGATTCAGAATCATTATTAACAACCGTTAATTCCGCCTGTTGGTCATAATCCCTGTTAACGGTAAATTCATGATTCCCGCTGACAAAAGTAATCGCCTTGCCTGTTGTGCTCAAGATCGGTTTTGTCTCTGCAAACTCGTTACAGTCGGAAACACTTTTGACATACCATATATAGCTTGTTCCCCATTCAAGATTATCCAATAGCATCCGGTGTTCTTTTCCGGGAGCGCCGGTTAAAGTAGAAAAACTTTCATCATCAATTTTTTTGTAATAAATTTCGGTTGAAGTTTCCACATCTGTCAACCATGACACAAAAATACTATTGCCTGCAGCATTATGAAAAGTATTATCATCCGGGTTAAAATTAAGGGGTGTGATATGCGGTTTTTTATCAACGTGAATATTTGCCGAAGCTTCAACCGGATCAATCGCTCCATTGTCTTTGACTGATGCAGTAATCGTTAAGGTGTAGTCAGCTTCAGGTGTTTCACATTCGCATGGTATATTGAATTTAATTCTGAATGCTTTCTTAGACCCGTAAAGCATAAATATGGAATCACCGGTTATAGGCTGCCACGTACTCAGGAAACCCTTTTTTTCAAGAGAATACCATGCAGGATCCATAACCTGTTCATTTATTTCTATCTTTATATCCAGCTTATATTGATTATAAATATCCACCAGATTTTTTACCGTAAAATAGATACTGTTTTCACCACAAAGAGAGATTGTCACATCGTTTTGATCAAAGGAGAGGTTAACAACCTTACCGGAATTTGGATCCATTCCAGAGTTCACTTCATCATAATCACTTATTCCGTCATTATCCGTATCTCCATTAAAAGGATTTGTTTCATGTGAGAACTCAAGGAAATTCGTCAGGTCGTCCGAATCCTCGTCATTATCAGCGTCATTGGAATTCGGATCTAAATTATTAATAACCTCCCAGCCATCCGGCATGCCGTCGCCGTCCGAATCAGGATTTTTAGGATTGGTTTGGTTGTTGAACTCTTTAAGGTTGGTGAGGCCGTCGTTGTCCGGATCGTTTTGGGCATCGGATGAGATCGTCAGGATCGAGACCGTTTGAGACTTCCCAGGCGTCGGACATGCCGTCATTATCGCTGTCAAGAGGGATATCAGGCCGGTGTAATTCCATAGTCATTATTGAAGTGGCATATTCGACTGCGATTCTTGAAGGGAGGTTTTGGGTGGATGCTGTCATTGCAGCAGGGTAAACAAGCTTTTTATCAAAGATCGAAGTTGCATATTCTGCAATTGTCCGTGAAGGCAGATCCTGGGTTGATGCGTTAATATCCACAGAAAAAACAAGCCAGCCGTCGTATATGGATGACGCATATTCCACGATAATCCTTGACGGGAGATCCTGTGTAGATCCACCAATATCTTCAGGAAAAACAAACTGGTTGTCGTATATGGATGATGCATATTCAACAATTATCCTCGATGATATTTCCGGCGGCTGGTCAATCGGCTGAAGTGTGGTATCATACACCGAACCGGCGTCTTCTCGTGCCAAGATAAATCCGAATCGTTGGGATAAGACACAAGGTCTTTGAAACTCGATATTGTTACCAAGTGGGTGCTCGGGAAACGGTTTGTTTCCTTCATCTCTGCAGGGCTTGCTCTGGCATTGATGTTAAGATAGTCCCACCTGACTAAAGACTAACCAGCAGGTCAGTAGCGAAGTCCACAGGTAAACCCGGTAACGGGAGTCTGGAGCTGGACGGAGCAAGATTGCAGGCTCTGTATTGAGCCCCGAAAAATGTATGGTTGTGGTCATTGTGATAATCCTGCTTGCAGGAAAAAGCCGACGCTTTGGAGACAGCGGAAGGCAGCAGTCCTGAATATGCTAAGGCAAGTATTCAGGACACCACCGGGGTCTTAGACCAGGGCATGTACTCAAAGGGGTAGCTCGGGAACTTGGGAGACCCGGATGTTTCCTTGGGTAAAAAGAACGGTAACAGGAAATCCAGCGCAAGCGAAATCCCGGCGTTGCATAGGAATGTCCCGCCTTGCAACGAGTCTGCCATTGGCAGAAACACAAACATTAAAAGATGGGCGATACAAGGTATCAGGGGAGGATAGCGAAGAGCGAACGAACCTGAGATAAACATTCGGAAGTCTTAGCAGATCATAGTACCGATGATTAAGAATTGAACTATCTTGATCGGAAAGGTGGGGAAGTGATGCCCAAGCGACCCACTGCAGGGAAGGTGAAGCAGGGTATAACGTTTTTTTGGCAGGAATTATGGGAGATACACAGATGTCACAAACCATATCAACAAAAAGCCGAGAAATTGCAAGAACGGTCGCTTGCAATTCCAGACCGATAGAATGGGGACAACCACCGGTGTTAACAGGTGGGTCATCCCTTATCAAAATCGAGCTGCTTGCTCAAAGTAATCCTGAACTGGTATTTACATCAGTAGTCCATCGGATAGACTTTGATTTACTGAAACAATCCTTTCGTAAAATTCGGAAAAGCAAATCTGCAGGAGTGGACAAGGTTACGGCAAAGGAGTATGCCGAAAATCTTGATCAAAACCTCTATAATCTGTATGAACGACTGCGGAGAGGACAGTACGTTGCGTCTCCTGTAAAGCGTATCTGGATAGACAAGGAAGGAGGGAAAAAGCGTCCAATTGGCATACCTGTACTTGAGGATAAAATTGTCCAGAAAGCAGCAGCAGCCATATTGAATGTCATATTTGACAGGAATTTTTACAATTTTTCCCATGCATTCAGAAAAGGTCGGAGCCAACACATGGCAATCAAAGATTTACGTGAGCAATGCTTGAAGCAGAATATCAGCTGGATAGTAAGCGCAGATATTACAGGACTATTTGACAATATTAATCACGAGTTACTTAAAGACATGATACGTCGGAGAGTAAGTGACGGCGGAATGATTCGCCTGATAGGGAAGTGGTTGAATGCAGGCGTAATGGAGGAAGGCAACCTGACGTACTCTGAAACGGGCACTCCACAGGGAGGAGTAATTTCCCCTGTGCTCAGTAATATCTTTCTTCATTATGTTTTAGATGACTGGTACGTGAAAGAAGTGATCCCCCGGATGAAAGGGAGATGCTCCATCATACGCTGGGCGGATGATTTCATCCTCGGGTTCGAGTATGAAAAAGACGCATTGCGTGTCATGGATGTATTACCCAGGCGGTTCGAACAGTTCGAGCTGTCACTTCACCCGGAAAAGACAAAACTGATTCGATTTTCCAAACGCATTAGCGGAAAGGGAAACGGGACGTTTGATTTTTTAGGGTTTACATTTTACTGGTCAAAATCATTAAAAGGGTACATGGTAATAAAGAAAAAGACGGCAAGAAAGCGTTCAAGCCGTTTTATGAAGAGAATATGGATATGGTGCAAGGATAACCGTCATAAGCCAATGGCCGAGCAGTATGAGATTCTTTGCAGTAAACTGCGAGGTTTTTACCAGTACTTTGGAGTAATAAGTAACTACAAAGTGCTGGAAGTTGTGTTTGAATATACTGAGAAAGCATGGCGTCGATGGTTAAGCCGAAGAAGTCACAAGGGCGAAGTAATGTTCGAGGACTTGCGCACAACATACCCACTGCCATTACCCAGAATAGTCCATAATATTTGATGCCGTAAGGGCTGCAAAGTTATACGCCAAACGGGGTGTCGCCTGTTTGGTTGATAATCCGGTAAAAAGGATTTGAACCGAGGAACCGTATGAGGGAAATCTTCACGTACGGGTCTGTAGGGGGGGCGTCGGGTAACCGATGCTCCTACCTGGAACGGACAAAAAAGGTGAAATCTTTATATTGGCTTTCTCCAGCCTTGATAGTTCCAATAAAATTTTCCTTGTCATATGTAATGTTGGCGCCGTTGGCTTTAAATGCGATTTTTACGTCCTTTGCATCCAGGCTGCCGTTATTGCTCAGGCTGACCCGAAATTTTGGCCGGGAATTTTGAGATACGGCATTTTCCGAGATTCCATTAAGCAGCACAACCCTGCATTCCAATTCAGGCCGTGTGGTCATGACAGGGAGAGTTATCTCCCTGGAAAATCCGGCAAAACCGTCCTGTTCCATGGAAACATTTAGTGTCAATGATTGCCCGACAAAAGAACGGCTCAAAGAGACCGGCACTGTGACGGCGCTCCCCGTGGTATCTGGTGACAACACGCCAATATCATTATCATAGTTGCCGATATTTGCTTTACCGGATGCGGATGTGACTCGAAGAGTTACTCCCTCGGCAATGTTTTTCCCTGTATTTTTGGGTATAATTTTCAGCCTGCAGGATTGACCATTCTTCAGAGTTGATATTTCTCTGAGGCCTGTGTCAACAATCCGGTAAGTGCAATAGAGTTCAGGCGCTTTTGACTGAAACGGTATTGTATAGGTTTTTTCGGTTCGCATTCCTCTTACATCTGTTGCGGCAACAGTATATTTGATCTCAGGCTGAGCAAAGGTGCGGGGGATTTTAAATGCCAGGGTTGACTTGCCAATCGCGCCTGACCCGATTGATGTCAGATCGTCCTTTTTCTTTATTATCTCTATTCCGTCCGTAATATTCGTCAATTGAACGGAAATTTTCAGGGCATCCCCTATCCCTTTATTGCTGACATAAGGATTCAACTCAATAATTTCATTATTTTCAGGGACACCATCCCCGTCGCCGTCTGCAAGACCTGAAGAATCATTGATATTGCATGAAGCAAAGAGCAGTTCAGGGCTTCGCAGTTGAGCCGCGGAAATTTGAAGCTCAACCGGCCTTGCATCATAACCCCTTTTTTCACGGGCGTTAATCAAAAATGAAGCAGTGCCGGAAGCAAGGGACAAATCCGCATTAATCGGAATTGTGATATCCTTGGATTCACCCGGCTGGATATCTCCGATTGGGATTGTTTCAGGAAAGTTGATGTTTTTATATTTAGATTCGGTGATTAGGTTTACGTCAAAGGCGGTGCCTTTGCCGGAATTTGTGATGATGGCGGTTATTGTGGATTTTTCGGCTGCGTCTATGGTGTTGTTGGGAAGGAATGAGGTTTTGTCGGAGTAGTGAAGTTGGGCTGTGAGGGTGGCAGGGGAGGTTTGAATCATTTGCGATGAGTTAGCGTATGCTTTGAATTCAGATGAACTTATAATCTTGTTATGGAGATCGATAGCTCCAATTTTCAATGCTTTATTGGTGGTAAAAGCTCTATCTACTAAATCAGATGCATTATAACTTCCCCCAATTGGAAAAAGAAAAATATACGCTAAAAGTATTTCACCAATTAGCACTACACCCGGTGTTTCACCTTCGGTTGTTTCTGTTATTGTGAATTCCAGAGAAGAATTATTAGTTATTACTCGAATATTTGCATAGAGATATGTATTTTGGATTTCTCCTGTTTCTAATTTTGAAGGTACTACAGAAAGCGTGGTAGGCTGAATTAACATGTCCCCAATTTGGCAATTATCATACCCCGTCCGTACCGAGACGTTCTCAAAGGACTTCCGAAAGACCTCCTCTATTTTGCCGACAAGCTTTGGACCATATTTTTCAGATTTAATGAACTTATCGTCTATAATGACATGTATAAAGCTATCTTTTTTGCCTGTGTTTGTGGGAATTAGCTGCTTTGTTGTGCCAGCGCAGCCACAAAAAGTGTAGCTAGTGAAAATTATTGACATAAATAGAGCCATCAACCGTTTTTGAATAATCCCGATCCTTAACCTATGAATTTTACCTTTCATACTTTTCCTTCTCCATATAGAGTTTTCGGTGGATTCGCTTCGCTTAATCCACCCTACAGCGCCATCTCGTAAATTGTCATAAATTGTAGGGTGGATTAAGGAGCATAAGCGACGAATCCACCAAATCTTCACTTTTCCATTATTCCCACTCTACCCCTTTTATATTTCCGGGTTCGTGGTTTCCCCAATCCTGAGAATACCAGCCACGCTCCACCGCGCGGGAAAATGAGCTGTACTGCCAATCCAACGGACGCATTGCGTAACCATGTTTAACAGGATTATAATGGATGTAATCTACGTGCCTTCGCCAATCCTCTTCATTTCGTATCACATGCTCCCAGAACCTTCTCTGCCAGATTTTCTTTTCTCCGCGTTTTGTAACAGGTGCGGCAATGCCTGCTGAAAAATTGCGTTTTATGAGTTTCCACCGGGTCGAAAAATCCGCATCTCCTTCCGGCAGATTCCAAATACAATGAATGTGATCCGGCAAAATTACCACTGAATCCATCTTAAATGGTCTTTTGTCCATGACTCTTTTGAAGGCATATCTGAGCCGTTTGATATGCACCGGTTGCGTCAGGATTTTTTTCCGTTGATACGTGACAACGGTAAAAAAATAACAGCCACCTTCTTGATAAACGCGACGATAATTCCCCATAGCATGTATTTCGTTTTTTGTTTGGCGGATCGGTTTTCGGTGGATTCGCTTCGCTTAATCCACCCTACAAACTTTCAGATTAAACCTGTTTAATGGAGATAAACAGTAATGGTCATTGGGAACAACAGGACCGGCCGTATTGAAAAAGCGCATGGCGGTTTCCTCCTTTTAATGTTTGGTTTTTTTCACTCGTTCCCACGCGGGAGCGTAGAAATGATTAGAACGTGAGAACTGGGACGAGTTTCAGGGACGTCCTTAAATAATCCAATAACTTAATCCTCCAGTAGATAATCGCCTTTTTTGCTATTTCCTCTCCCCTTTTTACTGCGTAACTCACTGCCGAGAGTGTTAACCCAAATCTTTTGGCTAAATCCGCCATAGAGATTCCAAGCTCAATTGCAGACCAATAGCAAACCAAATCCCTGGCATGTACCCTGTTCTTTTGCCTACTTTTTCCGATTATGTAGTATCCGCTGAATTTCGATAATAACATAGTATATCAGCATTGTTCATATATTAATCATAGAGAATTTTAATCTAAAATTTTAAGCTCATTTGTGGTATTTTAATTGAATTTTGGTAAAAAACGGCAAATTGTTAACACCTATAGACGCACCTCTCCTATCCGCATATTTTTTAAAATCAACTATTTTTGATAAAATCCTTGTTCGGCTTATGCCAGCCCGAGTTTCATCAGTTTTTTTTCTTCAATCTTTTCTCCCATTAGAAGCTGAATAAACTTTTTAAGATTATAAGCGGTTTGACAAAGCAATGACCATATACGGTCTCCTTCAAATCCTCTATAAAGACTGCATCCAAAACCTCTAATATTTTTTGCAATAGCTATGAAACCTTCTGTTGCTGAACGGGCTTTACAGCAAAAACTCTGTTTTTCTTCGGATACATCTTTTTTACGCCCCAAAAAAACGTTACTGATATTGTCTGCAATTTTAAAATTACCATTGCTTCTGTAACCAAGGTCGGTAATAATATTTTCCGGTTCGCCTTTCATCCGTTTTTTGAACTGTTCGAGTGTTCCAGCAAAAAGCGTTTTATCATTTGGATTACCGATAAAATTTTCAATGGTAATCATGAATCCTTCCCTATTGAAAGTCATTTCCATTGTTGTGCCGAATTCACACTTCGGATGCTCTTTTCCTTTTACAATCGGGCGGGCATCCGGTTCATCAATGGATACAATCCGGTTTTTTATCTGTTTTTTACCTTCGAGTTTTTCTAAGGTTTGTGCTTCAAGAATAGTAAGAATAGCAAACATATTGTCAGCTTTTATTTGTTTTTTCTTTGTGGTCTTTAATGATTCAACTTTTTTATCAAATATTTTTAGAGCAGGAATAAATAATATATTAAATTTGAGTAACCATTCCAAACGGTTTTGTTTTTTGTTCAAAAAAAATTCTCGCCATAATTTTTTTACTTCATTATTGTCCCACCACAAGGAGATTTGATGCAAAACGGCAAATTGTTTCATTTTGTCAAAAGCTTTAAAAATTAAATGTACATCATTTGGATAGATAACGTTATTTTTCAATACGCTTGAATCTATCATAGCATTATCACCCTGTATTATCCCAGCTTTGCGTAGAACCTCAAAAACTTCTTTTTCTATAATTTCAACACCTTCTTCACCTATACGTTTTCGAAATACACATATAGAACTCGGATCCAGGCATGTTTGCAATTCCTCATTTGTGATGTTACAAAAATATTGAATATAGTGGTTTTCTTTTATATGCTTAACCATTTGCCTATCACTTAATTGATAGTATTTTATACAAATCAAAATCGCTGTCATCATCCTGAGAGATTTTCCAAAAGCACCCTGACTGGTGTTATAAAATTTACACAACTTTGTAATCATTTTTTGCCATGGAATTATCCCACGGATAATAACCAATTCCTGAACTGGATTGGTTATATTTGCTTTCACCCATTCATCAGAAAGAACTTCTTCAAAAGTATTTTTTATCATCAGAATACCTCCTATCCTTTTTAGAGTGCTTAAAATACCATTTAGCTGCAATTTAAAAAATGGCATATACTGCTATGGATAGCAAAGCATTTCTTTCATAAAAAAGAAATTCAGCAGATACTATGTAATCCTTTTCCAGCCAAAATAATCCTCATTCCCACGCTCCAGCGTGGGAATGCATACCCCTTAAGCCTTCCACCTATTCCCTACCAGGCATCCGAATCAGCCCCATCACCGGACGAGATAACGCCTTTACGTTTAATCACCTCTTGTTTTTCAACAGCAGCCGCCTCTTTCCTCTTCCGGCCGTATGAATGTTCAGGCTTATATTCAATAGCCTGTTTAATATCTTTTGCCATTTTCTGGGATGACGGAGACCATGCCATTATTTTTAATACCATCGGTTTGTTCGTGAATGGATGAATAAGCTCTTTGGTTAAAAGGCCGTGTGCGCCGGTGAGTTTCTGCCTGACTGACACGGCGCGGATTTTTTCCTGGAATTGACTGATGGATTTGTATTCCTGCGATCCTTCGCCTCCTTTATACTCGTCAGCATACAGGGCAAGGGCTTCGGCAAGCTCTTCATTTGCAACAAAAGCCACCTTTTCGCCCATGAACGTGCGCATTGAGGCAAGTGCGCGCAGTCTGGCCTTTTTCCCGGCCTTTTCATAGGCTTTGTCTTCCCTGCCGCCTATTACTTCAACTCCGGCCTGGCCAAACGCAAGCAGCACATGCTCGCCGTGCTGGTTAATATATGCCCGGACGCCGGACATGCAGGCCAGTTTGTTGGAATCTTTCGGCAGTTGACTTGTAATTTCGGTTTTGGCTTTTTTCCCTTCAAGCCCATAGGGCGCGCTGCCGGAAAGCATGCTGTCCACCATTTTCTGCAGGTTTTGAGACCAGAGGGTAATAACAACAACCTGATAGTTTTTATGATAGGAGCCTTCAAAGGACTGGATCACCTGGGAACCCTGCACCTCGGTAAAGGCGCATGCAGCGGCTTTCATGGATGTTTCGCTGATATTTCTCAGGCGGTTTCTTTTTTTGGCTTTCGATTTTGCAGCGGCTCTTTTACGTTTGAGTTCCTCTTGTCGCTCCTGATCGGAAGTTTCATCTGTTTCCCTGATGGCCTTATCAAGCTTTGCGTTTATCAAGGTTTTGGATTTTTCAAACAGCTCGGAGATAGAGCCGGCAATATTCATGGCTTTTGTAGTTTTTTTAAGCCCGGAACTTGTATTTATAATATCTTCCATGGCCGCCCGTTCTTCAGGGTTGATTTCCCTTTCCGAAGCGCCTCTTGAGGTTGTAAGATCAGCGCCGAGGAATATTGCTGTTTTTGCCTTTGCCTCAAGCTCCGCCCTCTGAAACGCAAGAAACCGGCTGTCTATAAAACCTGGATCTTCCGGCCTGGCATTGATTGTTGCAGCGCCGATACTGATATAAAGCAGCTTTTTATTTTTTAAATTCCGGCCTTCTTCCAGATTTTTGTCTGTCAGCCAGTCCTGGGCTGTTTCCAGGGGATTTTCACCTTGTTCGAGAATTTTGCCGGGGCTGTGCACGACCTGGCTGAGTACTTTCACACCCGGGGAGGTTGCCAGCACCTGCCACTCCTGCGCTTCTGCGGAAACAGCAGCCTTTTCACCGGCGCCGGGCTCCTGCGCATAAACGGGAAACATGCCTGTTAAGAGAAAAGATGCTGCGAATAAGATTAAAAATGATGTGCGTTTTTTCATTGCTACTCTCCTTTTTTTATCACGAAAACACGAAAGTACGAAAACACGAAAAGTTAAAAATATACATTTTTCACAAAAACCTTCCACCTTTCTACCTATTAATTTATCACAACAAAATATCCGTAACCAATCTAATCAGAATAATTTTGCTCCCTGTTTTCGGGCCGCCTATTATGGCTGCCCCTTTGTTAATGGTTTCAATAACTGTGTTAAAAATTTCTTTACTTTCCTGTGTGATAAAAATTTCGATTACAGCGGTTTTGGAAGTAATCTTTTGAGGTGTAATTTTAAGTCTGCTGCCTTTTAACAGCGGCATTTTTCCTGTTTGGCCGGTGTGAAGATAAAATGTTTTTTCGCTGATCAGCTTGAAGCTTGAATAGTTGAGTGTTTTTTTCAGGCTCTCAACTGCTCCTGTTAGCTTTATGTCGATATGCTTCGAGTCTTGCCCTGCTTCTATGACCTGCGCTTTTATGATAATTTTTTTTTGTGCCGCGTGTTTTTGTTTATTTACAAAAACAGCTTTTTTGCTAAGCAGTTTTGCAAACTGAAAGGTTTCAAGGCCGGGATTCTCTTTAATGAGCGGTGCGAGCGCTATTTGAGCCAAAGATAGTTTTCCTGAAGCTTTCATTGCTTTGACTGCGTCATACATTTGCTGATCAGGAAATTTCAGATTGTTTTGCAGGTCAAACCTGCATACCTGCTCCATGATTTTAACAGCGGTTGAATAGTCTTTGCCTTCAATCGCAAAGGAAAGAGCAATGCTTAAATCCTTCAGATATGCAGCAGGTTCGGCAAAACCTTTGAGCCGCAGCAGAAAGGGCAGGGCGGTATTGGATTTTCCGTTTTTTAAAAGCGCAAGCGTGTAAAAATGAAGGGCATAACCTGAAAGCTGCTCCGGGTTTATATCCTTTAATGTTTCGGTATAAATCCGGCCGGCGGTTTCATGCCGCCAGTCGGCTCCCGGAATTGCCGACAGGAGATAATAAATTTCTGCTGTCGGCCTGACAAGATCGGCCCGTTGTTGGGGATTGTTAATAAGTTCCCTGATTTTTTCATGCTTTTGCCATAGATTGTCAAAAACCCTCGCAAGATCTTCTTCGTCCTTTGCCTCCGCAAGGCCTGCCAACAGAATAATTTCCAGCCTGCGTTCTGATTGGCAGTTTGGGGGAAATCGGTCAGGTTCGGTTTCGGCAAGATAATTACGGATGGTTTTATCATGAATGTTGAAATGAAAAGCCTCAGGCACAACGCTGTTTAACCTGTCAGGCTCCTGAGGTTTTACGGCTCCGGACAGACCTGCGCAGCTATTTAGAGTAGCAACCATTATCAAAAACAGAATTGTTTTAAATATCGTCTTCATTTTTTACTCTCCTTTGCCGTCGCAGAAGGAAAAACCGCTTGCCTTTTCAACCATGGCGCAGACTTCATTCTTTGTTTTTTTGCCGCTGATAGCAGCCATGATCTGATACTGATAACGGTTATGGTCTTGCAAAGCCGCTTCTTTGCGAAATATCTCAAACTGCATCAGGGGCAGTTTTTCTGATAAAAATTTTACAAAAGACTGGGCATCAAGAAAATTGTCAAACACCGTTAAAACAAAATGCTTTTCCATGACAGCGGAATCAGGAAGATGCTGTCCGGCTTTTTTTAAAATTTTTTCCAGATGCGAATGGATATAATGAACATATTCATTGCAATCTTCTCTTATTGTAAAATTATCAATATCCACGCCTCCCTGCCCGCAATAATAGGCGGCAAGCGCAAGGTATGGGTCATTCAGCCGTGTGTTCAAATCGGAAAGAAGATGGGCTCCTGTATCGATATTTTCGGCAGGATCGAAAAGTTTTTCTTTTTTAACGCCGTAATCACCGGCTGTGGCGGGCATAACCTGCATAAGCCCGATGGCGCCTTTGGAACTTACGGCATTGGGGTCAAAAAATGACTCTCCGCGGGCAACCGCGAGCAGATAAGGAAGGGGAAGTCCGTAACGCTGCGCGGCCTTTTTAAAAAGCTCCTGATACGGATACCCTTTGACGGAAGGCGGGTCTGCAAAGAGCGCTTTCAAGTCGGCGCTGATTAGCCGGTCCGGCGGGATTGCCGCGTCAGCCTGCCCGAACCCTGAAATTAGAAGCGGCAGGCATAAGTAAAATATAATATTTTTAACGGTCTTCATTATTTCCCTCCTTCAACTATGGTTTTTTCGGCGTCCTGTCCGGTTTCAAAGCCGGAAAAGATCACCTCGCCTCCGGCGTTGATTGATAAAATTCCATTGCGCAACTCTTTTTGCAGCCGGCTTAATTCACTGATAACACGGTTTTCAAGTTCCTGATCCGTAAAAGAGACCATTACCCGGCGGTCGGTAAAAGAACGCAGAGCAGGAAATGATCTTCTTATAATATCGATAAAATAGTCTCTGTCTTTCCCGGTTTTAATCTCCCACAGGCTTGCGGGAATGTTTGAAACACTCTTGAAAACCACCGCATCTTCCATGGGGAAGCCCTCGAAAAAAAGATCAAACCCCTTTGCCCGGGCGCGGCAGAAAATCCGCGCTTTGCCTTTTGCCATCAGAAAAAGCAGATCCCGGCGGCTTTGAAACTGCATGAACACACCCTTTTGCATGGGCTGTTTATCTTTCAGCGGTAGTTTATCGGTTTTGGTTTGCGCAAACATTTCAGCCTTTTGCAGGGGTTCCGGTACGGATTCTATTCTATGTCCCGGCTTTTTTTCTGTTTTTATAACAGGTTTTTGTTTTTGAAGATTTACCGGCTCCGGCATTTGAATAGATACGCTTTTTTCTTCAGGAAATGTTTCCGCAGCCTTAAAGGGCATGCTTTTGATCATGGAAAAAATTATCCAGAAAATAATCCCGATAATTGCCATAAACCGCATAATGTCAGTTTCCAGAACCTGGTCGTCCTGGCTGGAATCACCGCAAAGCAGCGCTGCTTTATTCACAGGTTTACCCCCCCTTCCACCTTCAACCTTCAACCTTAAGAATAACCTTGTCCCAGTTCCTGCCGATAAAAACAATTTTTAAAAGCCGCAGCATATATCCGCATGCGCCTCCGAAAACAGTCGTGCTAAGAGCCAGAAGAAGCCCTCCGTTGACAAGATTTTTCAGAACCCCCTGGGCTGTCATGTCGGTTGAAGCGCCTGTGCCGTCAAGGGCGTTCATAAGCGCGGTTTCCATACCTATGGCCGTCCATATAACGCCCACGCCGAAGAACATGGAAATGGTTGTGTTAAGCAGGCGGTCATAAAATGTAAGCCGTGAAAGAACAGAATTTTCTTTGCCGAGTTCGCTTCGAATCTTGTTGATCAGATAAAAATAGAGAACAAAAAGCGCCCCAAAAGGAACAATAGATAACTTAAGATGCCGGTACAATGCAGCGAGGGGATGGAGCAGCCAGTCCGGGGATGCAGTAATCGTAATCATACCGCTGAAAATCCCGGCACAGACAAACAAAAAGCTCCAGAATATTGAAAGAATTAAAATAGTAAATATTGATTTCATACCACCTTCCCACCTTCCCATCTTCAATCTTCTACCTTCAATCTTCTACCTTCCACCTTCTCACCTTCTATCTTCCCACCTTCCACCTTCAACCTTGTCTCAAGCTCTTTTTCAGCCGATTCAATTTCGCTCTTCATAAGAACTATCCCTTTTGCGGCAAACCCGGCTTTTTTCAGCTCCATTTCCCTGGCAAATTCCAGGCGGATTTTATCGTAATCATCAGTTTCTTTAATATTCTGCAGGGTGACGAAATTTTTCCAGAAGCTCATTTTTAAAAATTTTTGAACGCTTTTTTCATCAAGCTTTTGCTCTTCTTTTAAAAATTTTTTGAACTGATCTTCAATGTCAGCCGTCCCATTTTCAATAGCAGACTGCAAAAACGCAGTTACTTTATTAAAAATAATATCTTGTATGCCTGTTTCAGGCAAAGGTTCAGGCAAAGTTTCAGGCGTTTTTTCAGGCGGTATTTTTGGCATAATATCCTGAACCTTGTGAAAAACAGCTTCCGCTTTTTTGATTTCCGTTTTCAACGGTTCCGCATCATTTTTTTTAAAACTGATAATGCCTGTTGAAACAAGCGCCAGGCAGATAACAGCAGCAAGAGCGGATGATATAATTATGGCAAACAGGGTTTTCATTCAATTCTCCATGCTATACATCGGAAGAGGTTGCCTGTGGTCCCATGTTCCCGTTCATCCCCTGGTTCCCATGCTTCTGCGTGGGAACCCGTTATAGTAGGATGGATTAAGCGAAGCGAATCCACCAAAAAGCTAATCAACTTCGTTGCAAACCGCCCAGATAGTATTGTAAACATACATGGCGTTTAAAAAATGAGTATCCGGATTACCCTGTTTGCATGCCGCAAAACCTTGTTGCTTGAGTCTGTATTCCTTTTCAATATTCTTTTTTATATCAATCAGCTTGTGACAGCACTGCTCTACTGAATCTACAGCAGGCAGGCTTACAAATTGCGCTGAAAAATAAGAATTCCACAGATTTTTTACCAAATCCGGCGGCACCTTGCCGGTCTGATTTAACGGCGACACAAAATTGTCCCAGATAAGGTCGGCATTTTCAGGCGCTGCGCTGTTTTTGCTTTGCTCGACAAGCTTTGCAAAAATCTTTTCAAAGAATTCCTGGCCGTAAGGATTGCTGTTTACTACCTCAAGCGCCTGGCTGCAGGCGATTTCCGGTTTAAAGGAATCGATTTGTGAAATCATGGTTAAGGGCTGCTGTGTGATAGCTGACGTATTAGCCTTGTTGTGCATGTTTGCGCATCCTGAAGCAAAGATGCAGATAATTGATGCGATAAGCATTGTTGCCTTTTTCATTATATTAATCCTCCTTGTCTGAAACATGGCCATGAATTATGTTCTTGGTTTAAATCCGCCGATTTTTTTTTCTTTTACAGCCGGTGATGCGGGCGCATTTTTTTTGCGATAATATTCTATTACTTTAGCATTCGGCCTGGCTGACAGACCGGCGCCGGTGTACTGCAAACCAAGCACCTGCGGCATTGCGCTGACAGCGTTTGTGGCATTAAAAATGATGTCGCCGTATTCACGCTGGGATTCCAGAATAAATTTTGCCTTTTCAAATTTTTCCGCCAGGTACCGGGCCCGTTTTGCCTTTTTCATCATGGTTACCTGAGCGCTTCCCGCTCTTACCACTTCAGGAAGCTCTTTGCCGAAATCAGGCACAAGTTTTTCCAGAACGGAAAACATCTGTTCAGTTGGATCGATAAAATTATCCGTTTCCAAATCAAACGGACTTTCGGCGTTTTGACTGGAAAGACTTCCAAGCCTTGGAGCCCGGGCTGCTCCGTCCATGGCTGCCCGGTAAAGAGCAGCAGGTGTTTGACCGGCTGCTTTTTTATTAATAATGCGGTTGGCGGATTTGGCGCCTTGTTCATATCTTGCCGCTACATCAGGCAGGTATCCGGATAGATTGCCGTAAAGCAGTATGCCGGTTTCACGCATCTGGGATGCCATGGATTTGCAGGCATCGCTGACATTTGCCGGATCAAAATTTTCCCCTCCCCCGCAGGAACTGCTCCAGGTTTCATATTGCGTGTCGAATTTTTTCATAAGTTCTGTGATGTTACGGGCTTTTGACGATGAAGCAAGCTGGCCCAGCTCAGACCGGGTATTGGTTATTACCCGCTGGATAGCGACTCCTTCGGCTGCAAAGCTTGAAGATGGCATGCTGACAAGAAAAAAGACTGCAAAAATAAAGACTGTTTTTTTCATTTTTTTCTCCTTAGAGTATTAAATGTTAAAAGATTATTTAGATTGAAGGTTGAAGGAAACGTGAGCTGCTTCCAACAAATAATTATATGTTTTCCATTAGAAAAAATATAAATCAGCTACGGTGCTGTTTTTTACCTTCCACCTTCCACCTTCCACCTTCCACCTCCTACCTATCTTACTAAACTGTTAAAAAAATCGGCTTTTAAAAACTATTGACGGATAAGTTGAAAAAATATTCATTTTTTTTTATACAGACCCCGAAAATCATAGATTGCATAAAAACAGATTGTTTTCTCCGGGCATTGGGATTTTTTCGAAAGGGCCGCCGCAGGGGCAACCCCCTGTGGTTGCCCTTTCAAAAAATAAGGCAGGAAGGTAAAAGCAGCCTCAACGATCCTCCGCGGGAACGGGGAATTACTTCAAATTCAGCAGCCACTCCCATACCGGAACAATTTTTAATAAATAATTGCCATGCTTTTCCAGTCGTTTCTCATCTTTGGTCAAAATCAGGCCGGTTGAAAGCCCCAGTTCACTGATTCCGGCAAGAAGAGCCTTTTTTTCACGGTTATAAGTATTAATATGAGCCATATCATAACAGACTTGAACAAGTTTGTTATTCCCGTTTTCCGTCAGCAGAAAATCGACTTCCAGCCCTCCTTTTGTTTTATAATAATAAACAGGAAACCCCCTTCTCTTTAATTCAAGAAAAACCATGTTTTCTAAAATACGGCCCTTGTTTTCAGCAAAACTTAATGTGAGGAAATTGTGGATTCCCTGATCTATAAGATAAAATTTCTTTGGGTTTACCTGCCGTTTTCGAATTGATTCGGAATGGATTTCTACGAAAAAACCGAAAAAGACATCTTCAATATATCGGGCAAAGGCGCTTAATGTGGCCCGGGAAAGCTTCATGCCCCTTGATTTAAAATCGTTTTCAATTTTACTGAAGCTCACCAGCGATGAAATGTTCATGATCAAGGCATTTAACCAATGCCTCAGCAATTCCCTGTTTTTGATTTTATACCTCTCTACGAGGTCTTTGTAAAAAACAGTGTTAAAATAATCCTGTAATATTCTGCTTTTTGTAATTTTATCCTTTATAAACACAATTTCCGGATATCCTCCGGTAAAAAGATACTCTTCAAAGAGTTGTCGTGTTTGATGCCTTTCCGATCCGTATAATATATTATTATTTACGATTACCCTTTTTGCCGCAAGAAATTCTATAAAAGAAAAGGGGAATATTTCATACACCAGGGTACGACCTCTTAATTCCGTTGCAATTTCACGGCTGAGCAGCCGGGAATTTGAACCGGTAAGAAAAACCCTGTATCCCTGATCATTAATTCTTCTTGCAAATTTTTCCCAGCCGCTGATATTTTGAATCTCATCAAAAAAAATAAACGGGCTCTGTTTATCTTTGTACAGCTCAAAATAGGCATCCATAATCTGCTGAAAGTCATTGGCGCTCATCGGCAAAATACGTTCATCTTCAAAATTAATATAGAGTATGTCGGTTATATCGGTTTTTCCGGCAAGCAGCTTTTTTATAATCTGGAACAGAAAATATGTTTTGCCTGCCCGCCGCGGGCCGATGATGGTTATGATTTTTTTTACAGGGGATTGAAGAATGGAAAAATCGATTTTTTGATTCCGTTCAATCAGATCAGGAAGCGGGGTGTCGTGAAATTCCTTGATGATAATTTTGAGTTTTTCTTTTAACATAATACCTTTTTAAATCGGATATGCCGAATAAAACGGATAGTCGGATTATTTATAAAACAAAAATGTATATATTTGTTTTATAAAGCAAACAGGTATTCATGTCAATTTATTATTATACATCTTCCGTCTGCGTTCTCACGGAGGAGCGTGGGAACGAGGGGCAATAAACTCAGCAATCTCAACATTTGAGGTCGGCTGTTTTTTTTGCGAAGGGCCAAAGACCAAATACAGGTATCTACCAAAACTTTCATTTAACCTTCCGCTGTTCTTTATAATTATAATCGGGCTCATATTCTATTGTGCCAAACAAGTGAATAATTTCAACCTGTTTGCGCCTTTGGATGTACTCAATGAGCGCTTCAGTCACAGCTGCTTTTTTGGTACGATGAGAACCAATTAAACGGGCATCTTCGACTAATTGGTCGTCAATTGCTAAATTAGTGGCCATGTTTTTCCTCCTTATTATTTTCTTACACATTATAAAATAGTTTATCATGTGTAAGACTTGAAAAGCAACGGAGATTATTTTTTTGTGATTTGCCCTCGTCCCACTCTCGAGCGTGGGAACGAGGGCAAATAAAAATGGGTCAGGTTATTTAATTATTTAAGGACGTCCCTCTTTTCCATTTTCTTGCTTATTTTTGAGATAAAAACTCTTCGAGATCAATCTCAGCTTGTTTCAAGATTGCCTTTAATGTCCCTTCAGGCATATCGCCAGGATGATTAGGGATGGTTGTATATTTATCGGCCTTAAGATTATACCAGATTTCGTGACTTCCTGCAGCCTGACGATTGAAAACCAATCCTAACTTTTTTAATTTCCTGGTAATTTGTCGATAGCTAAAACCAGCCAATCTGCCCATGTTAAACTCCAATAATGAGAGGATAGTCAAAAGACTTATTTACTGTTGGCAACTCTGTGGCAATTTCTTTTTCCGCTTTTGCTTCAATCAATTTTCTTGCAACATCACGGGCAATTTCCAGAGTTTCGGCAACAGTTCGTCCCTGAGCAATGAGTCCTTGCACTGATTCTGACGTTGCCAGATAAACTCCTTCAGGTAATTTTTCAATGTGGATATTTAAAACTCTTTCCATTTTCTTTTTTCCTTATCAAGATTAATTATGGTTACCTTTGCGTTAGCCTATTGTTGTGTCATGTGTGAAATATTGTATCAGGTACTTGTCATTCCCGCGAAGGCGGGAATCCAATATTTTTGGCTACTTCGATAGTTCTGGATTCCCGCTTCCGCAGGAATGACAACCATCTTTACAACATTACACAATTGACATGACACTAACAAACATATCGTAATGGAGAAATTGCTAATCAAGAAATAGGCAGTTATTAAGATTAACACAAGAAATATATGTAAATTCAAAAAATATGCGAATTTTCGAGGTTTGCCCTCGTTCCCACGGAGGACCGTGGGAACGAGGGCAAATAAAAATGGGTCAAGTTATTTAATTATTTAAGGACGTCCCTCTTTCCCGTCAAATCTAAAAGGTCCTGGAAAGGCGAAAGCCCTGGGCGCTGAAGCGGAAGCCCGGCAAATTGAAGCCACGATACGCTGAACGGCAGAAGCGAGCTTTGCAGAACCAGCTACCGCCGCGGGCCACCCGGCTAGAGCCCATTGAATGCTCTGTCGGATCAGTCACGGAACCTGAAGGATAGCTACCGAACCAGTCCCGGCACCACTCACAGACATTGCCGTGCATGTTATAAAGTCCCCATGCATTGGGCGAAAAACTTGCCACAGAGACTGTCTTTTTTCTGTATTTTCCCTTTGAACATCCGTCTAAAGGATATTTACCGTTATAATTGGCCTGATCGGTCGATAAACATCTGCCGAATGAAAACGGGGTTGCAGTTCCGGCCCGGCAGGCATATTCCCACTCGGCCTCTGTTGGCAGCCTGTAAACCCGGCCTTCTTTCCGGTTCAGCCATTTGATAAATTTTTGTGCATCGTTCCATGAAACACAAGTTACAGGATGACGATCTGTTTGAGAAAATCCCGGATTGTTCCAGTATGTCCCTTTTTTCTTTTGCCATTTTTTCCCTGTCCAGATATAAGCGCCTCCACCTGTTTCCGCTTCAGACTTATAGCCTGTATCTTTTACGAATGATTTCCATTGTTCGATTGTCACCTCGGTAGTCTGCATATAAAATCCCCTGGTCAGGGTAACTTCATGCTGTTTTTCATTATCGTCCCTGCCTGATTCATTCGATGGGCTGCCCATCATAAATGTGCCGGGTTTGATATACGCAAACTCCTGGCCGATGCTGTTGGTAAAATTTTCTCCGGCTGAGACTCTTTTTTCTTTTTCAAGTTCCACATAAAGATCAACAGCTTTGCCCGCGGCAATATCGACAAGCTCGGTTTTTGAAATATATCCTTTTTTCAAGACTTTAATTTTATAAGTTCCGGCATCAAGTTCCATGCCCTGATAAAATTCTGGAGTAATATTCAGGACCTTTACAGTTGCGCCGGATGGGTCGGTATTTACATATAAACGACCCGCAGATGTCACAGGGTCAAGGTAAAATGTAAGAATTGCAGCGCGGCCGCTGTTTACGCGGATTCTTTTTTCTTCAGCGTTGTAACCGGAGAGTACGGCTTTTACTTTGTAAGCGCCGGGCGCAAGGTTTGAAAATGTTTTTGGGGCGGCGCCCCGGTTTTTTCCGTTCAGGTATATTCGCGCTCCACGGGGAGTGGATTTAACCTTCAGGCTGCCTGTATCAGAGGCTTGCGGTTCGGTGACAATCACGCTTCCGCCCGCAAGGTAAAACTCGGCCACCGGAGTGGATGACATCCAGGGAACCTGTTTGTCATCGGTCTGCGCCATAACGCCCCGCCCGGTTTCATTAAAGACCTGCTGCACGGTAAGGTCGCTTCTTTCGATATTTTTAAGCAGATTGCCGGTGTATGTTCCGTTCCGGCCATTTCCGTCTTCCGCGAGAGAGCCTGGAGAGGTTGCATAGACTATGATGGAGCCTTTGGGCGCGTCCATCTGGGCCAGTCCTTTTGATTCTGTCCGGAAACTCCGTTTAAAGGGATTGTCGCGGCAGGCATCGAGGATTACGATGTTGAGCCGGTTGCCGGCGTCACGCATCTTGCCCAGGACACGGCCGGCGTGGATGGATTCATATTCCACGTCTAATTCTGATTCGATGTCTGCATTGACCGGCACAAGATAGTTTGCATTATTTATCTGCATGCCGTGGCCCGCAAAATAAAAAAGACCGATTTCGGAGTTGCGGAGCCCTTTGTGAAACTTGTTGATCGCGTTTTTCATCTGCCTTTTGTCGGCGTTTATCTTTTTTATTACATCAAAGCTGAGACGTTTTAAAACCACTGCCATATCTGTTGCGTCATTGGCTGGGTTGGCAAGGGGCGCGCTTTTGTAGGCGCTGTTTCCTATAATCAGGGCAACCCTGCTTGATGAAGCAAACGCGGGAAAAGAGACTGTCAGAATGCAGAAGAAAGTCAGAATGTATATGGATATTTTTTGTTTCATGATGTTTTTCCTTTTGCCTTCATTTCGTATACGTTCCCACGGAGGACCATGGGAACGAGGGTGAAAGTTACGTTGGCAGCCGACGTAGGGTGGATTAAGGAGCGCTGCGACGAATCCACCAAAGTTAACAATATCAAACAGTTATTCAGTTTATAAATTTCTGGTAACAAGATGATTTTCTATTTTTCAAGCTGAATTTCAACCCGTCTGTTAATCTGTTTATTTGCAGCGGTTGTGTTGGATACAAGGGGCATGGCTTCACCATACCCAAAAATTTTGAGTTTGCCGGGGCTTATATTGAAATTAGCGGTCAGATACTGTTTAACAGACAACGCTCTGTTCAGACTTAAACCAAGGTTATACCGCTCTGTTCCGTCCGAGTCGGTATGTCCCTTGATTGCAATGTTTCTGCGGCTTATATTTTCGGCAGCAAGAGCCTTGCCAAGTTCACGGAGCAGGCTGTATGATTCCGGCCGGATTCTGTATGAATTAAAATTAAACTCTATTTTCAAATTAACTTTTGGGGTATTATCATTGCTGCTTACCACCACGATTTTTTCTATGGTTTCCGTATTTTTCTTTTCATAAACCACAATATTCCTTGTTTTGCCTTGCGGAATAAATCCCCTGGTGCGTGAAACAGGCCGGGTCAGCTCCTTTATGATTTCATCTTTTGTTGTCTGGAACAGGGGTTTTTCTTCGGCCGCTGTGGAAACAGCGCTTAATACGGTTAGTGAAACCACGGCAATCATTAAACGAATCATAATAATTCTCCTTTTTTATTTTATTGCGGAAACACGAAAAAAATGGTTTGAGCCGTAAAAGGGCGGGCAACAGAGGCCTGCCCTTACGCTTTAAGCCCCTACGCTTTAAGTGTAGACGCAATTGCCGGTATTTTATTCAATATTCAGGTATAGATTTCCACTTTCCCATGTTTTTCGTACTTTCATGTTTTCGTGATAAAAGATTGAATAAATATCTGTTTTATGCGTCATTAATTAAAAAGCCTGAATTATCTTGATTTTATAAGCTCAAAAAAATACTTTCTATCAGAAATTTAATAATTTTTAAATAAAAGGAGAGTAAAAATATGAACCAGAGGCTCTGTCTTGCCGGTTTATTATGCCTGATCCTGGCATTTTCAGGATGCGCGACTGTTCCCGGCGCCGCAAAAAAACCACCGGCATACGCACAGGCAAAACAGCTTTTTGAGGCTGTTGATGTTCTTGGTGAAAAACTTGTGACGTCTTTAGGTCAGCGCCAGGTCGATAAAATTGCTGTGGCTGATTTTACAGGCCCTGGTGAACATATTACAGGAATTGGGGAGCATATTTCCGACAAGCTGACTATCAAGCTGTTTGCATCCGGCAGATTTTCCGATGTGATGGAGCGTAAAAAATTAAAGCAGGTCATATCTGCTATAAAAATAGAGCAGGGCGGATATTTTGATCAGAATACCGTGACAAAATACGGTAAAATGATCGGGGTTGAAAGCATGGTCATAGGGACTGTCAAGGACATGGAGAGTTATCTTGATGTTACCGCCAGGATAGTTCAATCCGAAACCGGCCGTATTCAGGGGGCTGCTGATGTGCGTGTCGTAAAGGATGAATCTGTAAAAAACCTTATCCGCAGGCAAAAAACCGCCACTCTTACTGTTTCTACTGTTCCCCGGGCAGGCGGAAGTGTTATTGCAGGGGGGAAACAGGGGCGGCTTGTAAATGGAACCGCCGTTTTCAGCGGCATTGCCTATGGCGAATGCCGGGTTGTTATTCAACCGGAAGGCTATGCGCCGGTTCATAAAAATATTATTGTCCGGTCGGCAAATGAGGCCGTATCCGTCAGGCTTGAAGCAAAGAGATACAGCGTATCTTTTCAGATTGTGCCGCCTGATGCAAAACTTACAGTTGATGGAAAAAAAATAAAGCTTAACTCCCAGGGATATGCAACGGTTTCAGATCTAAAGTCAGGAAAATGCAGTTATGTGGCTGAAGCTAAAGGACACGGCAGCAGGCTGGAAACCTTTAACCCTGCAAATAATCAGACCATTGCGATTCACCTTGAAACAGACGATCCTTTTTTTGCGCTGAAAAATAAATTTTTTCAAAAATATAAAGAGATCCGGAAAAAGCAGGACTTTAATGTTAAATTATGGACAGATAAAAGTTCATATAATCTAAATGACCCGATCTGTTTTTCTTTCCGCTCTGAAAAGGATTGTTATCTTGTTCTTGTTAACATAGGCAGCAGCGGTGATATTACCCAAATATTTCCTAACCGGTTTCATTCGAATAATTTTGTAAGGGCCGGCGTTACGCACCGGATACCGGATGACACCTATGGGTTTGAGTTCCTTGTTGAAGGGCCTTCCGGAAAAGAGAGGGTGTATGCAGTAGCAGGAACCCGGCCGATACATATTTTTGATGATGATTTTAATAAACAGGCCTTTACATCATTAACACGCGGCAGAACCAGGGATATAAAGGTTTATCAGGCAGGCAAAAATTTCAGTCAGGCTGAACTGAGTTCTGCGGCTGAATGCATTGTAAAGGTTTATTAGGTTGAAGGTTGAAGGAGAAAAAATTGAAAACTAAATCTAAATGGCATTTAATTATATCAGTTGTTCTTGTTTGTGCTTTTTTGTTTGCCCCTTTTGCATGGTCGGAGGAAAAAGAAATTGTTGTGGATGGCGCGGCTCCTGTTTCAGGAGAAAATATTGAAGGCGCGCGCAATAATGCCGTAAAAGACGCTTTGCGAAAGGCTGTTGAACAAGGGGTGGGAACGCTGATGGATGCTGATTCCATTTTGCAGGATGATCTGCTGATGGAAAAAATTTATACAAGCGCCCGGGGATATATCACCGGGTATAAAATCATTAAAGAACGCCGGGAGCAAAACGGTCTTTACAGGGTAAAGATACGCGCCGTGGTAAAACCTGGTATTCTTGTTGATACGCTCATCAAGCTGGGTCTTTACAAGTGTATGATGGATTATCCCAGGATTCTTGTTATCTGCTCTCCTGACGCACAGGTTACAGATGCGGCCGGAGCGGCGGAGAGCGTATTTTTAAAAACCCTGACCAGCAAGCATTTTGACCTGGTCGATCCCGGCATCTCTTTAAAACTGCATGATGATACAAAAAGCCTGCTTAAGGCTGACACCATAAACAATGCGGCGGCAAAGCTGGGGCTTGAGCATCATGCCGAAATCGTGCTGCTTTACGGGGTCAAGGCAAAACCGGCTGGATTTGACGGGATGATGGAGACAGCTTCGGTTACCATGCGGGTAAAGGCGATTGTAACAACCACCGCGCAGATTCTTTTTGCAGACGAACAAAGCATATCCGGAATCGGGGAATCTGCGGACATTGCATGTTTAAACGGCGCGCGCAGGGCTGCTGAAAATATTGCATCTCCCATGATAAACGGCATTGTTTCATGGTGGGCGGATTATACGGCCAACGGGCTGCCGTATACAATCAGATTAAAAACCGGGAAAAACGCCGACAGGCTGGTTTTTGCATTTCAGGACGCGGTTGAATCGATCCCGCGGGTGGTTTCGTTGACGGAAAGAAGCTCCGCCGGGGGGATTACGGAAATGATGGTAAAATACAAGGGAACCGTCTCTGAATTTAAAAGGGCAATCTTTAAAAGGCTTGCGCGGGACAAAAGATTTACCAGCCTGCAAACCGAGGGGTCAAAGGGGCGGTTTTTGGCGTTGACGGCTGAAGGTTGAAGGCTGAGGGAGAGTATGATTTTGGCTCAAAGAGACGCAAACGGGATTCCGATTATTTTTTCGTCATACAGGCGCGGGCGTTCATCGTTGTTTATGACAATCCCGAATCTGCAATCTCTTTCTCTGACAAAATCCTTTAATCCCCTCAACTGCCTTGACGGCACTGTCTGGGCATATTTAATCTCAACCGGAATCAGACCGAAATCGCCTTCAAGTATCAGATCAACTTCGGCGCCGCCTCCGGTGCGATAATAATAATAATCAAACCCTGTCCCAAGGCAGTTGAGTCCGCGAATTATCTCTTCAATGACCATGCCTTCCCATGATTGCCCCATGCCGGGATGCGCCAGCAGGCTGTTTATATCAGGAATTTGCAACAGGTAATGCAACAGGCCACTATCACGCAGATATCCTTTGGGATGTTTTACAACCCGCTTTAATGCATTTTGAGTATAGGCAGGAATGGTTCTCCACAGAAAAGTTCCATGGGCAATTTCAAAGTAATCACGCGCTGTGGGCTGGGATACACCAAGTGAACGCGCTACGTTTGCATAGTTAACTATATTTCCGGAAATTCCGGCAAGAAACTGCGTAAACATGCGGAACCTGTTTTCATTAATCCCTGGAAAGAGTCTGGCAACATCACGATAGAGATAAGCGCCGACATATTGATTCATCCACAGGGAATAAAACCGCTGGTTGTTTTTTATCCATGGTTCCGGATATCCACCCCTGAACCAGAATTCATGAATATTTTTTATTTTTGCAACAGGTTCTAAATTTTCGATAATATCTTCTACAGAAGCACGCCGGGTTAAAAGCCGGTAAAATGCAGGCGAAATATTTTTGGTAGTTTCAGCAAAAGAAAATGGCGACATTTCAATTGTTCCGATACGACCGGCAAGACTTTCGGAAACCGATCTCACCAGTTTTGGGGAGCTGGAACCGGTGATCACATATCTGCCCGTCAATCGCCGATCTCTATCAATTGCCACACGCAGGGCCGGAAACAGTTCAGGAAGCATCTGCGCTTCATCAATAGCCACCTTTTCAGGATTTAAACGAAGAAAAAGATCAATATCCTGTGCGATAATCTGGAAATCACTCTGTTTTTCCAGGTCGAATATTTTCCATCCGCCGGGCAGGGATTCAAGAAACGTCGTTTTGCCGCATTGTCGCGGGCCGATAATTGCCGTGCATGAAAAAAATCCGAGGTATTCCTTTAACAGTTTTTCACAAGCTCGTTTCATACCTTGCAAAATAAAACGATGTGTTTGAAAATGCAAGCTTATTTTTTATGCAGGTAAATATTCGCCACTCTTCAAGCTTTTTCCTGATATATAGACCGTCACATAAATAATTTCACTGTGTTATCGGTCGGAGATATACGATTAACATTATTAACCCTGCCATTAAACAGGCTTACTCCGTCATGCCGGACCTGCCTGCAGCAGGCAGGCGGGAATGACAATTTTCAGGTATTTAATTGCCGGAGTAATATAGGCTTAAAAAATACTTTTCATCATAATTTTGTCTGGTTCCCATGCTCCAGCGCGGGAATGCATAAGTCAGGTATGTATTCCCACGGAGGACCGTGGGAACGAGGATGTGGCGGTAGAGCGTGGGAACGAGGTTTTTAACTGGAAACCTGAGTTATTTGACTATGTAAGGTCGTCCTTTTCTCTTGACAAACGAAATTCTTTTCACATACTATAAAAACCATACAATATGTATGGTTTTTATGTTTTAACTGGAGGGAAAAATGGCGCTTGTAAAAAAAACCATTGAATTAGATCAAAACCAGATTAATCGGATTAAGATAGCCCTCAAAGCCAAATCGGAAAAGGAAGCAATAAATGAGGTGCTTAAACGATTTGATACAGACTTGCAATTAGCAGAAGTGATATTAAAAAACGCGGGTAGTTTTGAATTTGATGAGGTATAGCTCCATGCAGGAAAAAGTAGTTTTTGATACCAATGTATATATCGGAATTTTTAATCACGGGATTTATCGTACTGAAATCAATGGATTTAACAAGATCATATATCTGGTTCATCCTGTGCTTCATGAGCTGTGGATAGGAGCCAAAGGTAAAAATGAAGTTAAGCATTTGATCAGATTCGGAGAAAGTTTTATCAAATTAGAGCGGCTTGTCAGTCCAACAGATTCTACGCAAATCCTGATTGGTAAAGTGTGCCAAAAACTCCGCCTTTCCGGCAAGCTTGACCCGTCCTGTCCCCGTATTTACAATGATGTTTCCATCGCTCTGCTTGCCAGGCAGATCGGCGCTATAGTTGTAACCAGGAATATTTCAGATTTCGTGAAGATCTCCAAGATCGTAGATTTTAGATTTCGTGACGTTATTGATTGATTTGCATCGGGCCTGGTTATAAGATCGCTCATTTAATTTTTATAATTGTAAGTGGCTGAATTTATAAAGTTTTTCACCTGAAAAAACGTGTAAAAAATTTGTCGCGGGAAGGGGGTAAGCCCTTTCCGTATGCGTTCCCACGCTCCAGCGTGAGAACGTATAAATTAAGTCTGCATTCCTACGGAGGACCGTGGGAACGAGGAAAATTTTTGGTGTTGAGATTGGAGGATTAGAAGGCGTATTACAGCACTGCGACGACCGATAGCACGGTCTATATTTACAAACTGGTTTGTGAAGTAATATAAAAACATAATCTTTGCATTTCCACCTTCAGCAAAGGCAGCTCCTGCTGAACAGCATCCCAAACAATTTGAGGATCAATACCAAAATACTCATGGATAATAAAATTGCGGAAGTCCTTAATCAAACGCCATTGTACAGTTGGAAACCGTGTTTTGATATCATCGGGCATATTGGCTACTGCTTCGCCAATCACAATAAATTCACGCAAGGTTGCTGAATAGGTTTTTCGATCGGACACAAAAAAATCGAATGTTATACCCTCTGTAAATTCATTTATAGCCTCAATAGAATCTTCTATATCTGATATGTAAAGCGAAACATCCCTTTTAAACATAATAAATATCTTTGGATATGGATTTTAGAACAATGGGCTTCAAGCTGTTTTCAGTTGCAAGGTCGATTTTCGAATGAAGGGAGTCCTGTAGAAAATGAAGCAGCCCGAAAAAACTGCGGAATTGATTACTACTCCGTAAGCTCACGATAATATCAATATCACTTGATTCATTTGCCCCATTGCGGGCATAGCTGCCTGCCAAACCAAGTTTTGTCACACCGAAACGGGTTTCGATTTCAGGTTTATTCTTTTTCAGAAAATCAAGGATTGCTTTCCGGTTCATGATTTCCATTTTCCCTATGATAATTTTGATGAGTCAATATATTTTAATATTGGTCTCTGCTATTCTATAAAATCAATTTTTTATAATAAAAATTATATCACAGCCGCTTGACAAAAAACAGGTATAATATTTAGAAATAGTCTGTTGATTTGTTGGGCTACCAACTTAAAGTGGGACATTTTCCGCTTTTTGGTGGATTCGCTTCGCTTAATCCACCCTACAAAGTTACGTTGGTAGCCAAATTTTTCAACCTTCAACCTGTAATCCCCCCCCTTACTCAAATTTTACCTTGATTCTTAAAAGAAGCGTCCCGCCTTCATGGGGAGGACCGCCGATAAGGGCGCTGCCGTTATCAATAAGCAAAAGGACTGTTTTAAAGGTTTCTTTTTTCTTTTCAAGAATTCTGACCGACAACCTGGCTTTGTAATCATCCAACTCCAGGAGTTTAACCTCAACCTGCCGGTAGGGAGATAATATCAGGCGGGTTTTATCGTTTACTTTAAGCGATATTTTGTTTTTTTATCAGCTTAATCTTTATATGATATATCCTGGTTCCCACGGTTTTTGGGTTGGTTTTGGTTGTTTCGGCAATTTCGGCATAGGTAAAACCTTCGCTCCAGAGTAAAATAGTTGTTTTATCTTCCGGCTTAAGTTCATCAACAGCCAGCATGACTTGTTTGTTTTTTTCCTTTTGCAATAAAAGGTCATGCGGGTCATAAGTTCTGTTTTTTTCGATATTTTTTTTATTTCTATTCTCATCCGGGTTATCCTGATCATTTAGGGAAAAATGGTCATCTGCCTTCCGGCTTTTCATGGCTCTGAGATGAGAGATGCAAAGATTGACCGTAATTCTTGCCAGCCATGTTTTAAAAGACGAATTATGCCTGAATGTTTCTATATTTTTAAAAACCTTTAAAAAAATTTCCTGGGTAAAATCTTCAGCCGTTTCAACATCTTTGAAATATTTCCATGCAAGGCTATAAACGAATTTTTTATACCTTTCGTAAATCAGGCGGCAGTGCCGGCGGTTTCCACCGGCGCATGATTTCACCAGATGTTTATCAGCCGGATGTTCATCAAATAGAAACGACAAAATGTTCCTTTGTTTATTATTGACGCAGGGTTAACATGTTTATTCAATTTTTTTTTCAGGCAGGGTATAGACTATATCAGAATTAATTCTCTTTGATGAGGCGCAGCAATTCATTGGCCGACATTTTTCCGCTTATATCCGCGCCGCCAAGCAGGCTGTCGGCCAGGTCACGTTTTTTTTGATGTAATGCAACGATTTTTTCTTCAATTGTATCTTTTACAACCAGCCGGTAGACTGTTACCGGTCTTTTTTGACCGATCCGGTGCGCGCGATCCGAGGCCTGATCTTCAACTGCCGGATTCCACCATGGATCCATATGAATCACGTAGTCGGCTGCGGTCAGGTTTAATCCAAGGCCGCCGGCTTTAAGGCTGATCAAAAAGATATCACTCTCTCCGGCCTGGAAAGCATCGACCCGTTTTTTACGTTCTTTCTGGGTGGTGCTCCCGTCAAAGTACTGGTAGCTGATACCTTTTTCCTTAACATATTCCCGGATAATTTTTAAATGATCAACAAACTGGCTGAAGATTAAAGCCTTGTGTTTGTTTAGGATTAATTCATCCAGCAGATTGCCGAATACGGTGAGTTTTGATGATGCAAGTGGAGTATCCGGCAAGACAAGGCTGGTGTTACAACATGCCCGGCGTAATTTCATGATCTCGGCAAAAATTTGGAGATGCTTTTGCCCGGGGGGTAGATCCTTGTTTTCCAGTTTTTCGATTGCCTGGCGCCGTAAGGCTTCATAAACTGCCATCTCTTCGACGCTTAATTCTACGTTTAAAAGAATATCCGTTCGCGGCGGCAGTTCTTCCAGAACCTGATTTTTGGTGCGCCGCAGCATAAATGGCTGAATTAGTTTTTTTAGCCGCCGCCTGGCGCTTCGGTCCTGATACTTTTCAATCGGAACGACAAAATTTTTGTTAAAATGTGACAAAGAACCCAAAAAGCCGGGGTTGATAAAACGAAACAGGTTCCACAGCTCGCCAAGATGATTTTCAATGGGAGTTCCGGTTGTGATAAGCTTGAATTCGCCTTTCAGATTCATGGCCGCCTGGGAGCGTTTAGTTGTAAAATTTTTAATGGCCTGGGCTTCGTCCAGAACAATGGTTTGAAACTTTATTTCGGAAATCATTTCCGCTATACTAGCCTGTTGTAATAAACCATAGCTTATAACCAGCAAATCAAAGGGTTGTAAAGTTTCAAGAATTTTTTTTCTGTTGCCGTTTACCAGTGAAACAAAATTTAGTGTCGGCGCAAAGCGTTCGGCTTCATTTTGCCAGTTCATGCAGACTGATACGGGCGCTACTATCAGTGTCGGGCCTTTGGCGGCTTTTTCCAGGATTATGGAAAGGGCTTCGATGGTTTTGCCGAGGCCCATGTCATCAGCCAGGCATGCGCCTACACCCCAATTGGAAAGGCGGGCAAGCCATTTAAAGCCTTCTGTTTGGTAATCGCGCAGTTCAGCCTTAAAAGTGGAAGGAAGCTTCGGCTCCAACAGACTGGCGGCAGTCATACGTTTTAAATGTGCTTTCCATTCTTTGTCGCCCCGAATGCTTCCAATATCTCCTGTTAAATCATCCAGGGAAAGAGCTGCCAGGGGATGAAAACGTAAATCTTTGCCGGATTTATTTGAATAGGCTTTCATTTCGTCCAGACGCTTTCGGAATATTTTGGTCAGCGCCAGAAACTGGCCGTCTTTAAGCTGAACAAACCGTCCTGTAGAACTTTCCAAAAGTTTAAAAATTTCCTGCATTGAAAGCACAAGGTCATTATCGAGTTTCAACTCACCGGATACGGAAAACCATTCCTGCTGCTTTTTAATCCTGATATGAAATTTGTTTATATCCGCCTGCTGCCTGATTTTGTAACTTTGCCCTTCGGGCCATTCAACGATTGCCGACTTATCCAGAGCCTGAAGTTCCAGCAAAGTTTCAAGGCAATCCTCCGGTTCATCAATATGCCATTCAGCTTCGCCTGCTTCGGATTCCTCGATCGCAAGTAGGGTAGGGCAGGCTGAAACAGCTTGATCTGCCAGTTTTTTTTCTTTTTCAAGATTACGTTTTGCTTGAAACTGTTGATCTCCGATTTTGGAGATAACGGTTTCACCGCCTTCTCCCGGCCGGAAATAAGGACCATCCGTTGAAAACGGACGTGTCAAAAGATTAAGTTTCAAGCCCTGCCCAAAAGGCAAAATATGAAAATGGGGCTTTGGATCGCCGGAAATTTTTTTTGCGTCACCAATGCTGCCATCTATCTCGGAATGAACGGTTATAAGGGAGGAAATACTTTTAACCGCATCAAGAACCTGCTTTTTTGCTGTGGCAGGAATTTTTATTCCTTTATTGAGAATTTTGGCCATCTGTTTGACTTCTTCACTGATTTCAATAACTTTTATTCGCGTCGGCGATTCCTTGACCAATTGAATTCTATTTTCTGTATCTAAAGCAGCGTAAAATGAAAGTTCAATTTTTCCTTTGGAAGCTTGGCTCACTATAAGTTCAGGTTCTCCTTTGACAATATCCAGTTGAACTGTTGGTGAATCTTCCCAAAAAAGCAACGGATGCCCCACAAGAGCAGTAAGCACCCTGGAACTGAAATAATAAAAAACCCTTGAATACCCCCGCCAGTTGGAGTCATATTCTTCTTTAATACAGGAACAAATCCTGATATCCTGGGGTGTAAAAAAATCAAAAGTTTCGATCTGATTGTGCAGGCGTTTCAGGGCAATCGGCCTCCCCTTGCTCCAAACGCCTTTAGCATTCCTGGTTTGTTCACGCGGATTGATATTCCAGTGATGATATTTTTCAGAAAATTCGACAAACCAGACCATGCGCGAAGTTTTATTGTTTGTATTGTTTGATGGCGACTGTTTAATATTTGTCAAAGCCCTTAGAACCTGTTTCCATTTTTCTTCAGGTTCAATAAGATCAACAATACTCTTAATTCCTGTTTTTTTACGAAACAGTGCGGCTTTTTCTTTGTAAAAGGTGTCGCTTTTTAAAAGCCGTGACAGCAACTCGGCAGATTCAGCCGCCAGCCACTCATAACCGTTTTTTTCAGATTTTTCATGAAAATCTTTGAGGAATTTTTTCGCCTTGCCGGCCTTCTTTTTGTCTATCCAGTAAAGGGAAAGGGTTTTTATAAAATCATTAAAAGTACTTATCGCGAATGGTGGTGTTGACCATGACAGGATAAATTCAGCAGAATCAGAATCGCCTTCATGTGCTTTCAGCAGATTTAATAAAAAACCATAGCCTTCCTGAAAAGGATTACGAACATCATCTCCTGCAATACTGCTATAGTTTTTTGCAGCTTGAAAATTCGTATTTGTAGCGCTTCGAATAAGAGCAAAAATAAAAAATATGCCAGGGATTGTTTTAAAGTAAATTTTCCGTTTTCTTGTTGTTTTTTTTAAAAGCTTTAAGGCAGCGTTATAATGAGAGATTGATTTTTCGTCTCTGCCGGAAAGAAAAGCTGAAAAACCTTTAAATGCTAAAGCCTCCAATCCTTCAAAATTGATAAGCAGTTGTTCCGCATCTGCTATCCTTCCTTGAAGTATCAACTGTTCTGCAATAACAAGCGCTGTGGGATATTTAAGCTCCTCCCTGATTGACCCAAAGCAATCCTGCAATAGCGGGAAAACATCCTTGTGAATCGGAAGAAGCTTATGCTCGGCATTTTCCAAAAGAACTTGGAGAACATCAACGAGCAGCTCATCAGGTAAATTTTCAGTAAACCAGTTTGCATCAAAAGAGCTTCCAAAAATGCTTACATAAGGATGCGGGTACAAGTCTAGATACCTGTTATGTTTAATATCATTCGAAAACAGATTTTTAACATAATCAATATCTTTACTATACAGGCCGATCCGGATTTCCCTGATGAACTGCCCATAATTTGCGGGATATAATCCTGTTCCCCAGTTTTCTCTTTGCGGAATAACTTCCTGTACAATTTTTGCGATTAGGCCAAAATACCCCGCCTGAAGGAGCATTCGAGAGACAGGCTCTCTAAGCATGTCAGTGCATCTCAAAGATTCATCCTGCTCGATAATACCGTCCAAAGTCATTTGCCTGATAAAAGCATCAAGGGCTTTAAGTGTAAAAAATTTGTCATCAGGACCACGAACCTTAAGTTTGCGCAGGCACTTTAATAAAGTAGATCTTGATGTTTCAGTGAATATCACGGAAAGGACATGGACGATTGCCTGGTGGGTGGGGGATAGCTCCGTATAAGATTTAATTAAGCTTTCATATTTCTTGTTATTGGAAGCTAAAGATAATTGTGCAGTAGATTTTTTGGTCATTTTTTTTATATGAGATTGTTTATAGTTCCAGCAAGTTTGTACAATTATTCATTATGTTCCGGAATGGTAAAACGCCAGGCGCAATACCATTCATCAGGATGTTTGTCGGGAGGGCAACCGATACATTCCGTATGAATTCTACGATCTATCGCTTCCGCAAAATATGTGTATTCAACCATGCCCCCCGATTTGCAAGGGTAATCAGTGAGACCTTTTCTTTTCCTGGCTAATTGAATACGGCATTTATTCATTTGAAAGATGAAGCTGCCCGGGCCTTCGTCAATAATTGATTGCAGATTGACACGGGAGTATATGCGAAACCCAAGCGCCTTTTTCAATCCTTCAAGTCCTGCATTTTCAGGCAAATCCAAAGATTGTTTGATGGCCCACGCTTCAAAGGGAGAAAAACGGCCCCAGCAGGAATCATTGCATCGTTTGGCATCATTCATTCCATAAGCAAATTCTACCGCTTGAAACCACACTCCATCGTTCGCGATCCAATTTTTGCCAATATCATCCGCCAGGGTTAGAAGTGATTTCTTGGGCAAATCCAGCAAAGCCTTTGGCACGCCGTCTTTCATCTCAAAACCTAATGCCGAACTAAGCCTTTTCATTTGGATGTCATAGCTTCGCTTTGAAGCCACACCCATAACGTCCAGGGCCTTCTTCATTCCCAATTGATGTTCAACCTCACAAAACCACAGGGTATGGTGAACCATGATGCGGTGAAACATATCAATGATAAACAGCGCCAGGTCCTTTTGGGAGAGATCATCAGGTCTTTCAATCTTTTCATCCATTTAACAACACTCCTTTTACTTGGTATAATAATACAAACTACTGTGATAGTCAAAAACGAGGTTTATCTCAATATATCGAACGTATACCAGGTGCTACTGAGAAATCAGCAATTCCTATAAGTGTTGATTACTATTTTTTGGATTGTTGCATGCCCTTTGAGGAATTGCCGCGCGGTAGCTTCGGCCGCAAAAGGGATGCGGGGCACCCGGGGGTATAAAAACCTGGGTTGCTTTTTAATATTTAAAGTCGTTCCCTTGTTTGCTCTTTGATATTGCCTTTTTTGTTATTCCAGGCAATACAGGTGCTTCCGTTTTTGCCTTCATCGCCATGTTCAAGCAGTAAAGGTAAAGTACTTTGTTTCTCATATTCCAACTTAAGGCGATACTTTTCGACTTCCATATGATTTTCCATAGTTTTTTTTGCCAGGTTATACCTTAGATAAACTACCCACATTATGAACCCGGCAAATGCTGCGGTCATTGATATAAATGCCCATTTATATTTTATTAATGTTTCAATACCCACTTTGCCGAGATATGTAATCAGGTTAGGTATTACCCAGTAGGAAAAAATAGCCAGAAACACAAGGAATCCTATTGTAAAAATATTTAGCCGGCTGATACTCTTTAATATCTTTTCAAATTGTGTATCATATTCAATATTAAGAGAATCATTTTTATCGATTTTATATTGTTCACCGTAAAATATTGATATATAAGCTTTTATGATAAAAGCAAACAACAAAATCACACATACGGGCACCCCCGCAGCAGCCACAAACCAGGCCCTGAACGGGAAAGGATATTCTTTGGTAACAAGTTTTACATTGTATTGTTCAAATGGGCCAAAGGTTTTTTCAAAATAATATTTATTAAAATCGCTTAAATTTTTGCCATCTGTTTCATGAATAACGGTACCATTGTTGTCGAGCACCTGGAGCCACGATTTACGCCCTGATTTCATTGCAGCTATAGCAAATATCTCAATCTCAATTAAAAACGTAATAATACCTATTATTGTTAACAGTGTTTTGTGCTCTCTGAGTACATCAAAAACATTTCTATTTGTTGACATCAAAATCCTGATTCAAACAATGTGTAAAATTCGTCGATATTTTATTAGTTAGTATCTGCTGAATTTCTATTGTACCATGTTTTCAGGTAGTTAGCCATGGTTACGTTCGACTCTTTGCGAGACATCAAAAACGGCCTTTTCATATATAGCGGCAACAGGGAAACTATGACAATTCCTTCTTGGGCAGCAATAATATGGAAATCCCTAACCAGCCTAAAATACTACGAATATAGAAATTCAGCAGATACTATATAATTTAACAAAATTATTACGGAAACATATTATAGCCTTGTTTGAAATTTGTTCAAGACGATCTGTTTTAAAATAGGACCCGCCCTTATAAGGGATAAAATGGGTCAAACAACACCTAACAGTTCGATAGTTGAGCAAAACCGACGAGCAAGCAAAAAAATTACGGCGAATACGCTTGATGGGGAACCTTAATCAGGCGACAGCAGCCTACTTTTCAACACCCTTTAGAAGTATTTTATATTTTTTAAAATTGGCGGTTATTTTCATGATAACCCCTTTTCCTTAAGAGGATTGAAAGCAGAGCCTTTCCAGGTTTAAAATTTTGGCAGCCCCGGCAACTGTTGTGCCGTAAAGATATAAAGGCTTTTGATACTTCTTGGCCAGGGCAATCAAATCAGACAGGCTGTCGTTTACTATTGTTGAGCCTGTAGCCAGAATAACATCAGAGATTTTAAAAAGCTCTCCCGCCATTTTTTTGCCATCCCGGATAAGCACCCCATATTTTTTTTTATTAATATTGTTTTTATCCAGATCTATTACCTTTACATTTTGGGGAGTCAGGCTTTTAGCAAAATTATCTATGATGGCCGGCTGGAATCCAACGATTCCGATTTTTATATCAGCGCCGTATTTATCAATAATTGTACCTGCTATTTCCCGGGCACATAATTCAGGTTCCTCATTTTTGCAGTGAATAGTCTTTTCGGCTGCACCAAGGTATCGCATTACAGCATTGAGGGTAGCAATAAAAAGAGCCCTGTCACTGTTATCCGTTAATTTTAATTCAAGTATTTTTTTGAGTTTTCCCTTAAAATTACTCGGAGCATCTGTAAATGCCTGCCCCAGGGCATTTTTAAAATCCGCCTGCATTAGAAACTCTTTGCCCTGTAGCAAAGGAAAATCCTTTCTTTCTGTCTCGCCTATAGCCTCTTCAGGTGTCAGGATCTTGGCTGTAATGTTGATCTCACTTTCCAAAAGATCATTTTTTTCAGATAAAGCAATTAACGCTGTTTTTAGTTTTGTATACATATTTTAATTCCTTTCCTGCTTTTTTCGCAGGCAGATCAACTGCGTTGCTGCCCATTTTTGTTTTTTATAAAAATCGAGGGCATTAATATTATTTCTGTCAGCAAGAAGCTGCATCCTTTTTGCTTTCTTTTTATACGCCCATTTTTCAATCGACAGCAACAGTCTTTTGCCTATACCCTGTCCTCGATATGATTTGGCAACAATCATATCCTCAATCAATGCAGATATTCCCCCTTCCGCTGTTGATACAAGGAGTTGAGCGCTGCACATCCCTATGATTTGATCCCCGGATTCAGCAATCATAATGCAGCGTTTTTCATTATCATCAAGCATCATTAAAAGGCCCTGACGCTGGGTAAACTCATTGAAGGTAAAATCATCTTCTATTGAAAACAGCTCTTCAAGAAGATGTGTCATTTGATTTATGTCGTAAGGCTCGGCTTCCCTGATTATATCGGATGCAAAGGACATTATATTCGGTTCTTTTTTTATAATTTTTTAATTATTATAATTAAACGCAAAAAATATGCCGCAATTTTATGTGCTGCTAAATTGTGATAACCTTTTGTTTTTATAGTTTATAATTATTACGGTTAAAATAATTGAAATAACATAAATGTATTAAATTGATAAAATATTACTAAAATGTATTTTTTTTGAAACATTTTACTGCGGTAAATAAAAGCGATTTTTTAACCGGCATAAGAATAAGATTTTACGGTATGCAGCATTAATCCCTTAAGAATTTAAACCAATTTGCGTTTCTTTCAGCTTTACGTTACAAGTATAAAGGTTATAAATTTTATTATATTATCAGAATATGTTGTGATAATGTTAGCTTTTTATTCTATATATGGTCAAAACTAATTAAGGTGATAAGCGGGAGCTGCTGATATTTTTCTTGTTTCATTCGACTAAAAATGGTGAATTCAATTTTATGAAACCAAAAATTCTATCTAAAAATTTTGTTATAGTATTCTGTCTGGATATCCTTATTCTGCTTTGTTCTGTTTATGCAGCTTATTTATTACGCTTTGATTTCAATATCCCGGATTATATGCTGGGAATGTTTTTAAAGATTTTACCTGTTCTCCTTTTAATCAAAATTACCTGTTTTTATTTTTTTGATCTATACCGCGGTATGTGGCGCTATACAAGTGTTGAGGATCTTTTAAATATCATAAAGGCAAGCACTATCAGCTCTCTTCTGATCATTACTTATATTCTGTTCAGCAACCGTTTCATCGGGGTCCCCCGTTCTGTTTTTATTGTTGATTTTGGGTTTACGGTTTTGCTGATTGCCGGGTTCCGGTTAAGTGTGCGCTTTTATTTTGAGCATTTTACAGGAGACAGTGTCAGGATGATTCTGTTTCGTTTTTCTAAAGGGCTTTTCACAACCGGCAGGACCGATACTGCAAATCTTCTGATTATAGGGGCCGGAGACGGCGGTGAAAAAATCTATCGCGAGATACGCGATAATTCTAAACTTTTATATAATGTTGTAGGATTCCTTGATGATAACCCTGTCAAGCTGGGGAAAAAAATTCATGGCATACCAGTATTGGGCAGTATCAAGGATATAGGCTTTGTGATGAAAAAGTCCGGCGCTGATGAGGCTCTTATTGCCATACCTTCCGCCGGCGCTGAAAAGATGCGCAAGATTGTTGAAATCTGCAAGGCGAGCGGGATTATATTTAAAACTGTTCCGGGAATTGGTGAGCTCCTTAGCGGCCAGGTATCGATCAGCGCTATTCGGGAAGTCTCTTATCAGGATCTTCTCAGTCGTGATGTTATAAGGCTCGATAAGGATAAAATCGGAGACTATCTTGAGGGTGAGAGCGTCCTGATTACTGGAGCGGGTGGTTCAATCGGTTCCGAGCTCTGCCGGCAGGTTTGCAAGTTTAATCCTTCAAGCGTAATTCTTTATGAAAGAGCCGAGAGCCCTTTATACGAAATTGAGCTGGAGTTGAAAAAACGTTTTAAAAGTGTAGCGGTGGTGCCCATGTTGGCTGATATCCGGGACACAAAACAGCTCGATTATATTTTTAAACAATATCAACCCCAAACGGTTTTTCACGCGGCCGCGTACAAACATGTCCCCATGCTGGAACTGCACCCCTGGAAAGCGGTTGAAAATAATATTGCCGGTACTTTGAATCTGGTTGAGGTTGTAAGAAAATTTAATATAAAGCAGTTTGTTTTTGTTTCTACGGACAAGGCTGTCCGTCCTGCAAATGTAATGGGGGCCTCAAAACGTGTTTCCGAGATGATTGTGCAAAGCCGGAATGAAGATGAAAGTTGTAAAACCAGACTTATCAGCGTGCGCTTCGGTAATGTGCTGGGCAGCGTGGGGAGTGTTATTCCCTTGTTTCAGAGTCAGATTAAAGAGGGGGGGCCTGTTACTGTTACCGATCCTGATGTAACCAGATATTTTATGACAATTCCGGAAGCTTGTCAGCTTATTCTCCAGGCCGGCGCCATGGGCAAGGGCGGCGAGATGTATCTTTTTGATATGGGACAGCCTGTTAAAATTGCTGATATGGCAGAGGATTTGATTCGTCTTTCCGGATTTGAGCCCGGCCGGGATATAAAAATAGAATACACAGGTTTGAGACCTGGTGAAAAGTTGTTTGAAGAGTTGATAACCGATGGAGAGAAGATTCTTCCTTCTTGTCATGAGAAGATTTTAGTGTTAAATGGAACCGATAAAGATCAGAATTTACTAAACGGTCATGTAAATGAATTGATCCTGCTGGCCGGAAGCTATGATGCGGCAAGGATCAAGGCTAAACTCAAGGAAATTGTTTTGGATTATAAACCGGGTTAAGGTTTATCCCTTTAAAGGAGGTATATCTGTTATGAAATTATGGAATAAAAGGATAGTAAATTTTGCAATAATATTGTCTGTTTCTTTATTATTTTTTACTGGATGCGGTCTATTTAAGACCAGGATGAAGAGTCCTTCAAGCAACATTCAAAAATCTGCCGGCAAGAGGCCGGCCCCTTTATATTATGATTTTGGGGATGTCCTGCTACCGGGTGAACTTAAAGTAGACAAAGAAGAGTCTTTTATTTACAATTCCACCGGTTTTTCGGCAGGTGTTCTTGTTTTAAACGGAAGGGTGGATACTAATTCGCTGATCGCATTTTTTGAGAACAACATGGCCAAGGATAACTGGAAGAAGGTGTGTTCATTCAAATCAGCGCATACGTTAATGCTGTTTCAAAAGGATAATAGATGGTGTGTTGTATCTATTACTGAGCGTAATTTCACCACCCATGCCAAGGTATGGGTTGCGCCGACTGTAAGTGAGGTCGGCCTGGGTTTGTTGAAATAGGGGATGGTTCCATACACTGTGATCAGAAATTTACAAACTGAATAACTGTTTGATATTGTTAACTTTGGTGGATTCGTCGCTACGCTCCTTAATCCACCCTACAATTTTCATATAAAAAAGTTGGTAGTTTGTAGGGTGGATTAAGCGAAGCGAATCCACCAAAAAAATTGATTGTTAATCAATCTTTTACCCTAACTATCGGATAGTTATAATGAGGTAAAATGAATTTGTAAATTTCTGGTGATATATACGAGATGTTTGTGGAATATGTTTGATGAAATTTTCAATCGCAGGGTCGGCCCTTGTGGCCGCCCCTAATCAGGGCGGCCACAAGGGCCGACCTTACTGGAGGTAAAAAATATGGCCGGTATAAACAAGGCTATTCTGGTTGGTAACCTGGGCCGGGATCCGGAAATGAGCTATACTCCGGCAGGTCTCGCAGTAGCAAAGTTCAGCATTGCGACAAGCGAGGAATGGAAGGATAAGGCTACCGGAGAGAAAAAAGAAAAAACGGAATGGCACAGGATTGTTGCTTTCGGGAGGCTTGCTGAAATATGTGGGGAATATCTTTCCAAGGGTAAGCAGGTCTATGTTGAGGGGCGGATTCAGACAAGTTCATGGGAAAAGGACGGCATAACAAGATACTCTACGGATATTATCGCTAATACCATGCAGATGCTTGGTCCCAAGGGTGCCGTTTATGACCGTAATCAATCCGGGCCTGTTTATGATGGGCCAGAACAAAATATGGGACAGGATATGGGGTCAAATATGGGGCAGACCACGGCTCAGAATGCGGAACAAAAGGATGATGATATTCCGTTTTAGAAAAACGGAGCACTTCGCTTGAGGAGCGGCCTTCGGCCTTGAGGGGCGCTTCGCTTGAGGGGTTTAGATTGTTATTTTTTCGCTCAGGGTGATTTTTTTATTTTTTTCTGTGATTCTTGCTGCTGTAATGTAAGGATCGTGCTCAAAAAAGAGTACCCAGTTTTCTTTTATTGCTCTTTTGAGGAGTTTTGTTTTTTCCTGCATTATCATAAGGGGGTCAAGGTCATAGGCCATGTTCCAGGCTATGGGCATATGGGCTGCGGTTGGTATTAGATCGGCGCAGAAAAATAGTGATTCCTTATTTTCTAAAGGGTCTCCTTTAATTAAAAGATGCTGCTGGCCGGGTGTGTGGCCGTGGGTAACTATTGTTTCAATTCCAGGGAACAGCTTTTCAGGTCCTTCTGTTAATTTTAGCAGACCTTTTTTTTCCAGGGGCAGGTAATTATCGTCTATATAGCTCGATTTGTCCCTTAGGTTTGGATGAATAGCTGCTTCCCACTGGTCCTTCTGGATATAATATACTGCATTTGAAAAAAACGGGACTGTTTGGTTATCTTTGACACAGGTTGCTCCCCCGGTATGATCGAAGTGAAGATGCGTTATGAAAACATCTGTTATATCATTGCCGGTTAATCCGTACTTTGACAGGGATGCATCGATATTCGGGCAACTGGTAATTCCGTAGATTTTTTTTGATTTTTCCGACAGCTTGTCGCCGTATCCTGTATCTACCAGGATGTTGCGGTTTTTTCCCTTTATTAAAAGCGATACGGCTCTCATAGGAATTCTGTGCATTTCATCCGGAGGTATTTTTTTCTCCCATAATGTCCTGGGAACAACCCCGAACATAGCGCCGCCGTCAGTATAAAAACTGCCAAGATCTACAGACAGGCATTCGTATTCACCAAATTTCATTACTTCTCCTTTATTATCTTGTGCCGGCATTCCTGGTTTATGCATAGCAGAAAGTTTCCTTCCTTTTTAGTCGATTTTTCAACCATGAATTCGGCTCCGCATTCCGGGCATTTTTGCGGTGCAGGTTTATCCCAAAGCGCGAATTTGCAGTCAGGATACTGATTGCAGCCATAAAATGTTTTGCCTCGCCTGGTTTTTTTGGTAACAATGGTTCCCTGGCAGTCTTTTTGGGGACAATTGATGCCGGTTTCCTGTTGTGGTCCTCCTGAATTTATGGATATGGTATTTTTACAATCAGGATATCCCGAACATGCCAGGAATGGCCCATATTTGCCATTTTTAATTACCATCGGCTTGCCGCATTTTTTACATACCTCATCAGAGACTTCATACTTAATCTGTTCTGCGGGCTGGATTCCGCCTTTTTCATCCCTGGTATAGTTTGTGGTATATCTACACTCCGGGTAACCTATGCAGGCCAGATAATGCCCGTTTTTGCCCATTTTGATATGAAGTTTTTTTCCACATTCAGGGCAGTCATGCTCTGTGGTTATTCCTACCCCTCTCATGCTCAGCATCCCTTCTGCTGCTGCATTAATATCCTTTTTAAAAGGGTCATAAAATAGAGTCAGGACTTTTAATGCTTTCATTTCATCAGTCTCAATACTGTCGAGACGATTCTCCAGCCGTGCTGTAAAGTCGACACTCATAATATTAGGAAAAGATTGCACCAACAGGTCGTTGACAATAAAACCGAGTTCACTGGGCCTGAAATAACCTTTAACAAGATCAACATATTCTTTTCCCCTGATGGTGGAGAGGATGGCAGCATATGTGCTGGGCCTTCCGATTCCGTTCTCTTCCAGTTCCTTTACCAGGGATGCTTCTGAAAAACGCGGAGGTGGTAAGGTAAAATGCTGTTTCGGTTCCAGGCGTTTAAGATCCAGGATCATTCCTTTGGTCATTTCCGGCAGCATCTTTTTCTCTTTTTTGCTGGCTATTTCATCATCAACGGTCTGATAAAGAGCCAGGAAACCGGGGAATTTGATCGAGGATCCGCTGGCGGTAAAAGTATAGCGGCCGACCTTGATTGAGACGGAGTTTTGATCTATAAGGGCATGCTGCATCTGGGATGCCACAAACCTCTGCCATATAAGCCGGTACAGGGCCAACTGGTCTTTATCAAGGAAGCGTTCGATTTCTTCTGGTGTATTAAAAACAGATGCCGGCCTGATAGCCTCGTGTGCATCCTGAACTTTTTTACGATTTTTAAAAAATCTGGGTTTGTCCAGTTTATACTCATTCCCGAAACGCTCCAGGATAAGATGCCCGGCCTCTTCAGCCGATTCCTGGGCAATCCGGGTGGAATCGGTTCTCATATATGTAATCAGACCAACAGGTTCACCAGGCCCAAGCTCTATCCCTTCGTAAAGCTGCTGGGCTATAGTCATGGTTTTTTTTGCAGAAAATCTTAATTTCCTGATGGCTTCCTGCTGGAGTTTACTCGTTATAAAGGGAGGCGGGGGATTCCTTTTGGTTGTTTTCTTTTTGACCGCATCAACAATAAATTTTTCATCCTTAATCTCTGCAACTATTGCTGAAGATGTTTTCCCGTCAGATATTTTTAATTTTTTATTATCCTGTTTAACCAGCCTGGCGTCAAACTCCGGTGGTAAATCAGATGCCAGACCGGCTGTTATTGTCCAGTATTCCTCCGGTTCGAAAGCCTGGATAGCCCGTTCTCTTTCGCAAATAATTCTTACTGCAACCGATTGCACACGCCCGGCGCTCAGCCCGCCTTTTATTTTTCGCCATAAAAGAGGGGAGATCATATAGCCTACTATCCTGTCAAGAATTCTGCGGGTCTGTTGAGCTTTATATTTATTTATATTCAGCTCCTCGTTGGAAGCCAGAGCTGCTATAATCGCTTTTTTAGTAAGCTCATGAAAGAGGACCCTGTGAAATTTTCGGCCCTTTTTTTTTAGAACTTCGGCAGCATGAAACGCAATTGCCTCGCCTTCCCGGTCCGGGTCGGGAGCCAGGTATATCTCGGTGGCATTCCCGGCGGCTTGTTTTAATGATTTGATAACTTTCGCCTTGCCCGCAATAGTGGTGTATTTTGGTTCAAACTTGTTATCAATATCTACGCCGATCTCTTTTTTGGGAAGATCCATTATGTGACCGACGGTTGCCGCCACATTATAATCTTTGCCGATATATTTTTTGATGGTTCTTATTTTGGTTGGTGATTCAACTACAATAAGCGGTTTACTCAATTGTTTATTCCTCAGATTTTTAAGGAAAAAAGTTTTCCTGGAAATTGCTGAACAATACCTTTTAATTCCATTTGCAGCAGCATACTCGATAACTTTCCGGTTTCCATTGATAATTTTCTCACAATTTCATCAATGTGGATTGGATACGGTCCCAGTACCCTGTATATTTTATCTTCATCATCAGACAGCTCCGGTATTTTTTCAATGGGTCTGCTCCCCGTTTCTTTTTTTTTGTCGTCTATATTGAAAATGTGCTGGAACTCTTCCAGGACATCGTCTACGTTTTCCACAAGTTTTGCGCCCTGTTTTATCAGTCTGTGTGTTCCTGTGCTTTTAAAAGAATTAATATTGCCAGGTACGGCAAAAACTTCCCGGTTCTGTTCTGCTGCCAGCCGAGCGGTAATGAGTGATCCGCTTCTGCCGGCCGCTTCAACTATTATGGTCCCAAGGGAGATGCCGCTGATAACCCTGTTTCTTTTAGGAAAGTTATGAGGCTCAGGCTCAGCGTGTAGGGGAAACTCCGATATTACAGCGCCGTTTTCGGATATTTTATGAAAAAGCTTCCTGTTTTTTTGAGGATAAATCTTTTCGAGTCCGCTTCCCAGCACGGCAATTGTTTTTCCATGGCCTGCAAGCGCTCCTATATGGGCGGCTGTATCTATACCAAGTGCCATCCCGCTTATAATAGTAACCTTGTAGGAGACCAGTTCCTGGGCCAGGCGCTTTGTTATTGTAACTCCATATGCGGTAGCTTTTCTTGATCCTACTATTGCAATTTTTTTTATGGATCTGTCAATGGTTCCATAAACATAAAGAAATGGCGGTGGGTCATGTATCTGATACAATAGTGAAGGGTAAAGCGGATCGGTAAGGGTTATAATGCGGTAACTCTTTTTTTTTATGAGAGCAATTTCATTCTTATCTTTAGAAAGTGTTTTGAAATTCAGTATTGCAGAGGCTGTTTTTGAGTTTACACCGTCAACGCCGGCAATATCTGCGATTGTTGATTTAAAAACTGTTTCCGGCGATCCGAAACGGTCGATCAGCAGTTTAAATATATGGTTTCCGACTCCGGGAACAGACTTTAAAGAAAACCAGGGCAGCAGTCTATCCATTTATTTTTTTTTACTTTTCCCCTGCCAGGATAGAAGTATGGGGCTTGCTACAAAAATTGAGGAGTAGGTTCCTGTGAGTACGCCGATGATCATTGCAAATGCAAAATCATGAATTATTCCGCCGCCCATTAAAAAGAGTGCGACCACCACCACCAGCGTGGTGATTGATGTAAGAATAGTACGGCTTAAAGTTTCGTTTATGCTCGCGTTGATAATACTTTCAAGCCGTTCTTTATGATGTTTGCGCTGATTTTCCCTGATACGGTCAAATACAATGATTGTATCATTGAGAGAATAACCTATTATTGTGAGCAGGGCTGCGATAATAGGAAGAGTAAATTCAAGGTTCATTATAGAGAATATACCAACGGTTATGATCACATCATGGATAAGAGCCACTATTGCGCCCATGGCATATTTAAGCTCAAGGAACCAGAAAAGTATCAGGGTAACAATAATTGCAACGGCGATAAGTACTGGTATACTGTTTTCCAAAGAAAAAAAATCGCATATTTTAAGGATAACGATAACTGCGCCAATCAGCACAACCGCTATGAATCCGCTCAACAGCCATTTTAATTCAAAACGTCCGGAAATATATATTGTAATAAAGAGCAAAGCATAAAACATGGCAAATAGCGCTTTTTCTCTTAAATCCTTGCCGACCTGGGGGCCGACCATCTCGATTCTGCGAATATCAGCCTCACTACCTGTTGAAGCTTCAAGTGCGTTTTTTATTTTCAGAGAAAAATCTTCGGCCGCTAAAACCGACTTATCGGTTCTGATCAGATATTCATTCTCCGTTTGATCACCGAACTGCTGTACGGCTGATTTACCGAGTTCTATCCGGGCAAGCCCTTTTTTTATGTCGTCTATGCTGATCGGAGATGTGAACCTGACCTGTATCAGGGTGCCCCCTGAAAAATCGACTCCGTACCTGGGGCCTTTGTGCATGACCAGGGAAATTATACTGATCACTATGAATGCTGTTGAGATAAAGAAAGCAATCTTTCTTTTACTGGTAAAATCAATATTAATACCTGGTTTTATAAATTGCATAGATTGGTATCTCCGGCTTTGAAACCCTGGTTTCACTTTTTTTTATATACTTAAATTCTTTATTTTCCTGTTAATAAGTAAAAAGTCAAATATGAGACGTGACAGGACTAACGCTGTAAACAGGCTGGCTATCACTCCCAGGCTTAAGGTAACGGCAAAACCCTTGACAGGTCCGGTGCCGAACTGGAAAAGAACAAGAGCGGCAATAAGGGTGGTAACATTTGCGTCGAGAATCGTAAGCGTAGCCCTGCTGTAACCGGCATCCACCGCAGCCCTGGGGGTCCTGCCAAAACGCAGTTCCTCCCTTATCCGCTCAAATATCAAAACATTTGCATCTACCGCCATGCCTATGGTGAGTATAATGCCCGCTATGCCGGGGAGTGTTAAGGTTGCCTGGAATCCTGCCAGACCTCCGGCAATCAGAAGAATATTCAGGGCCAGGGCAAGATCAGCGATAAGTCCGGAGCCTTTATAATAGACCAGCATAAACAGAACCACCAGCACGCCGCCGGCCATCATGGAAAAAAGTCCTTTTTTGATCGAATCCGAGCCCAGTGAAGGACCTACGGTTCTCTCTTCTAGTATTTTTACAGGAGCCGGCAGAGCGCCGGCGCGCAGTATAATGGCCAGATCACGCGCCTCTTCTGTTGAAAAATTGCCTGTAATACGGGCCTCGCCGCCTGCAATTTTATCCTGTATAACAGGCGCTGAATAGACTTTGTTGTCAAGCACGATGGCAAGCCGTTTTTTTATATTTGCGCCGGTTATCCTGGCAAAATCTCTTCCGCCTTTTTTGTCAAATTTAATTGAAACATAAGGTTCGTTATATTGAGAATCTATCTGCACCCTCGCATCTGTCAGGGTAGCACCGGTTAAAGCGGTTCTCTTTTTTATCAGCATCGGAGTTTTACTGCTTCGACCTGTTTGATCATCCTTATGGATCTGGTAGAGTATTTCGCTTCCCGGGGGCGGGGTACCGTTTAAAGCAGTATTGACATCATGGGTTTCATCTACAAGTTTAAATTCAAGCAGGGCAGTCTTGCCTATAAGATCCTTGGCCCTTTGGGTATCTTTTATGCCGGGCAACTGGATCAATATCCGTTTTTCACCCTGTATTCTTATATCGGGCTCACTGACGCCAAACTGGTCTATCCTGTTTCTTATTGTTTCCAGAGCCTGCTCAGTAGCCATTTTTTTGACATGCAAGGCTTCATCAGCAGGGAGATTTATAACTATAGTATTAATCCCATTTTCAGCAGATCTGGATTGTATATGTAAATCCCGGTATTCTTTATGAATAAAATTTTCAAAATTATTCACACTCTTATCCGGCATCTTAAGTGCAATACCGGTTCCTTCCACCAGCTTTATCCCGGTATGCCGGATACTGTTCTTTTTTAAATCTCCCCGCAGTTCGTGGGAAATCCGCTCAAGTGTACTGTCAACAGCTTTTTCCGTATCCACTTCAAGGACAAGGTGCATTCCTCCCTGGAGATCGAGCCCCAGGTTTATTTTTTTATGCGGCCACCAGCCCGGCTGTATCGTGGGAAGTATATAAATAACAGCGGTTATCAAAACCAGCAGAACAAAAATAGGTCTCCAGGTAATATCCTTCAAAACCAGGTTCCTTTCTTGGGAAAAAATTGATTATACCCGACAAGTCATTCAGACTCTATAGATTGCCAGATAATGAATTTCACAAGGCCAGAGGGAGGAAGGCGTATTATAATACTCCGACGACCGATAACGCAGTGAAATTATTTATGTGGAAATCTATTGTTCTTCTCCTTTTTTTGCCTGGGTCTGCTGCTGTGGGGAGACAAGTGCGGTAATGCTCCCCCGAGCTACTTTTACGCGAACATTATTTGCTATTTCAACAGTAATGTCGTTTTCATCCACAGAGGTAATACGGCCGTATATGCTGCCTCCTGTGAGAACCCTGTCATCTTTTTTCAGATTGCCTATCATTTCCTGATGTTTTTTCTGTTTTTTCTGCTGTGGCCGGATAAGCAGGAAATAGAAAATAACAAACATAAGAATCAGCGGGATAAATGCCGTAAATCCTCCGGATCCCTGGCCTGCTCCGCCTCCCGCTCCCAGTGCATATGCGATACTTGTCAAAACAACCTCCCTTTAAGCCTTCTAAATATCATATAATTCGATTCAATTTAATTGGTGCTGATATACTGTAAAAAAAATTATACGTCAATTATTTCTTATAAACATTGCCGAATTTAACCCTCCCGCAAAGCAGCCCTAAAGCGCAGCGCTCCTCTATTCCGAAGGAATCCAGAGGGTCTCACCGTCAAACTGAATGCTGTTTACATTTCTGTAATCAATAGAATCGAGCAGCCCGAAAATTTGTGTCATATTATACACAACCATTTTGTTTAAAGGATGGATCAGGTTAAGATCCACATCCAGACTGTTCTCTTTAATGTTATAAATACTTACCAGGTTTTCAGAAAATTTTAAAATTTTACCCACACCGGAGCTGTAACCTGATTGATTCGGTTCATCGGAGGTGGGCGCCAGTGGAATGCCTTTATGGTCAAAAAAGTCCTTTAAAAATTTGAAATGTATGTTCCATATGCTGTCTCCTTTTTTTACTATATATATTCCGAACGTCTCAAATTTATATTTTGGATCTTTTTTTGCCGATCCGATATCAGATTCGACTATCTCACCGCTTTTTAAGCGTATCTTTTCAATAATTCTTTTCATGGGAACCGTTGAATCGCCGATTTTCAGCGCTTCATCGGATTTAACAATAACATCAACTCCGTTTTCGATACCGTAGTCTGTTTTTCGTTGTTCCATCATCTCCTTTAGTGCAGTATCGTTCTCAATTTTGTTATAATCTATAACAGACTGTTTTTTAACCTGAATTGGCTTAACTTCTGTAGTATCAGTTACAACAGGTTTATATTTTGACACTATCCATAATCCTGCAATAATAAGGATAATAATTACTACAAATATCAGGCTCAATTTTAAGGAAAATTTTGATTTTTCATTTTTTTTTATTGGCATATATTCCCTCAATTATGAAATTTAACAGTAATCTATTTTTGATTCCATACGCGTCATAGAGCTTTCTGCGACTATATTAATTTGAATCCCCCGGCTTGTTTCCAGTTCAACAAGTTCCTTTCTTTTTTTGTTTAACAGGTATTCGGCAACATCAACAGGCACAATACAGTTAATCGAAACCATTTCACTTTTAAGAGTCGTCGCGCTTAATTCCCGTAAAAAACTGAGGCCGCGTGTTTCAGGAGATGGAATCTGTCCCTTTCCCTGGCAATGCTTGCAGGTTTCGAAACTGCTGAACTCTATGGATGGACGTATTCTTTGCCTTGACATTTCGATTAAACCGAATTGTGATATTTTACCGATTTTTGTTTTTGCCTTATCGATTCTCAGATGGAGTTTAAGTGCCTTTTCTACTTCTGCTTTATGCTTGCGGTCTCTCATATCTATCATGTCGAGTACAATAAGACCACCAAGATCCCGAAGTCTAAGCTGCCTGGCAATCTCTTCAGCCGCTTCTATGTTTGTATGTGATGCAGTCTGTTCAATAGACTTTTCTTTGGTTGCTTTTCCTGAATTTACATCTATTGCCACAAGGGCTTCGGTCTGTTCAATTACTATGGAACCGCCGGATTTTAACCCGACACGGCTTTGAAAAATGGAAGCGATCTGGTTTTCAAGCTGGTATTTTGAAAATATCGGCTTAGCCCCCTTGTAGAGTTTGACGATCCGGGTCTCTTTGGGAGCAATAATTTTAATGAAATTTTTGGCCTCCCTGAATAAGACATCATTATCTATTAAAATTTCGGTAACATCAGGAGTGAAATAATCACGCAATGATCTCAGTACCAGATTCCTTTCTTTGTAAAGTAGGCAGGGCGCTTTTTCATTAGTTACGTTTTTATTAATATTTTTCCAAAGCCGCAGGAGATAGCTCATGTCTTTGGAGATACTGGTGGTTGTACATTTTTCCCCTGCTGTGCGCACTATTAAACCAAAACCCTCAGGCAGTTTAAGCCTCTCGATTATATTCTTTAATCTGCTACGTTCTTTTTCATCCTCAATTTTCCGTGAAATTCCTTTATTGACAGTACCCGGCATAAGAACTACGTATCTTCCAGGTAGTGAAATATATGTCGTAAGCATTGCTCCTTTTTTCATAAAAGGATCTTTTGTTATTTGTACGATCAGCTCCTGTCCGGTTTTGACTAAGTTACTCAGGGTTTTGCTTCTTGAAGGATTGTCCTGATAATAATCGCTGTGTATCTCTTTCTGACCGAGAAAACCATGTCTCTCGGCTCCATAATCAACGAATACGGCTTGCAGACTAGGCTCAATGCGGGTTATAATACCTTTATAAATATTGCCGTGTGTAATAGCCTTTGAAGCACGGTCAATATAAAAACCATCCAATTTATTTTTTCTTATGGTCGCTATTCTACATTCTTCAGGATCTACTGCATTAACAAGGATTTTTACACTCATTCAATAATATCCTTTGCGCCGATTTAAGAAGATTAAACCTAAGGGTTCGCTCAACTTAGGTTAAAAAATTTGTTTTTCAGACTTTGAGTAATGGAATATTTGATAACAGGCACATTTATTTTTAAATAATTCTCTTAGTTGAATATGAGATTGCCTTTAACAAGTCAAATATTTTCTGGATAATTGTTGCACCTTGCCTGTTGCAACATATCAGAACAATATGTTATAGATTTCAACCTATATTGCGTAACCTGGATAATTTCAAAAATGATTGAGTAAAGCTCAGATCTCCTGGATAATCTTTCTGAAATTTATTATCTGAAAATCTATATAAGAGCTCACTTAAAAATAACTTCACTACGTTATCGAACAAACATACTTGGAGGTATGATATAATAATGGATGAAGTGTATGACCATAAGGCTGTTGAATTAAAATGGCAAACCTACTGGGAAAAATCGAACCTGTTTAAGACTAAAGAGGAACCTGGGAAAAAAAAATATTATCTTCTCGAAATGTTTCCTTATCCTTCAGGCAGGATCCATATCGGGCATGTCAGAAATTATACAATCGGGGATGTTGTTGCAAGATATAAAAGGATGTGTGGATTTAATGTTCTTCATCCCATGGGATGGGATGCTTTTGGCATGCCCGCCGAGAATGCCGCAATTGCAAACAGAACCCATCCGGCGGCCTGGACATATGATAATATAGATTCCATGCGCAGGGAATTGAAACGACTCGGTTTTTCATATGATTGGGACAGGGAAATAGCTACCTGTAAACCGGAATATTATAAGTGGGAGCAATGGCTCTTTTTAAGGATGTATGAAAAGGGAATGGCTTACAGGAAAGAGGCTCTCGTAAATTGGTGTGATTCATGTCAGACAGTGCTTGCCAATGAACAGGTTGAAGCCGATATGTGCTGGAGATGTGGTGAGCCTGTACGCCAGAAGAAGCTGTGGCAATGGTTTTTTCGTATAACGGATTTTGCCGAGGATCTACTGGTCTACTGCGATAAGCTTCCAGGATGGCCGGAGAAGGTTATTGCAATGCAGAAAAACTGGATCGGAAAGAGCCTGGGTACTTTTATTAAATTTCCGATCGAGGATATGGATGAGCATATACCTGTTTTTACAACCAGACCGGATACTGTTTTTGGAGCGACTTTTATGTGTCTCGCGCCGGAGCATCCGCTTGTCAAAAAGTTATCAAACGGTACCTCGTATGAGGAGAGCATCGATAAGTTTATAGCGCGTATATCCCGGCAGGACAGATCAAGCCGGGCACTGGAAAATTATGAAAAAGAAGGAGTCTTTACAGGAGCTTTTTGCATAAATCCTTTAAGCGGGAGAAAAATGCCGGTCTATACGGCTAATTTTGCACTTATGGAATATGGTACAGGCGCTGTTATGTCTGTCCCTGCGCATGATCAGCGTGATTTTGAATTCGCAAAAAAATATGACCTCGATATTATTATCGTAGTCAAACCGCCTGATGACGATCTTGAAGTCTCTTACATGACAGAGGCTTTTACAGGTGAAGGTGTGATGGTTAATTCAGGCGATTTTGACGGCACAAATAGTAGAAAAGCTATAGATGATATTTCATCGTTTATCGAAGAAAAGGATTTGGGAAAAAGAACTGTTAACTTCAGGTTAAGGGACTGGGGAATTTCCAGACAAAGGTATTGGGGGGCTCCTATTCCTATGGTGCATTGCAATAAATGCGGAATTGTTCCTGTTAAGGATGATGACCTTCCTATTATATTACCAGAAGATGTGGATCTTCTGGAAGGAGGGAAATCTCCTCTTCCAGAGCTCGATTATTATGCCAGGACCAAATGTCCGAAATGCGGCTCCACTGACGCGCACAGGGAGACGGATACCATGGATACCTTTGTTGAGTCTTCGTGGTATTTTGAACGTTACTGCAGCCCGGATTGTTCAGACCTAATCTTCGATAAAGATGCAGTCGATTACTGGATGCCTGTGGATCAATACATAGGAGGCGTCGAGCATGCAATTCTACATCTTTTATATTCCCGATATTATACTCGCGTGTTGAATGAGCTGGGTTTGGTAAAATTCAAGGAACCTTTTACCAGGTTGCTCACCCAGGGTATGGTGTGCAAAGAGACTTTTACATGCCCGGAACATGGTTTTCTTTTTCCGGAGGAAGTAAATGACAAGGGCGCTCAACCCGTATGCAGAAAATGCGACAACCACATTATTGTCGGCCGTGTTGAAAAGATGTCCAAATCAAAAAAAAATGTGATCGATCCTAATACTCTGCTCGAAATTTATGGCGCGGATACAACGAGACTCTTCTGCCTTTTTGCCGCGCCTCCCGATAGAGACCTGGAATGGAGCGAACAGGGTGTTGAAGGCGGTTATCGTTTTCTTAAACGTGTATGGCGTATTTTTGTTATAATCGTAGATCTGATCAGGGATGCGGTTCCTTTTAACGGCGGCGTTGATGAAATTGAGGGAGAATTTCTCGATTTATACAGGAAAACGCATCACACCATAAAAAAGGTTACGAACGATATTCAGGATAGATTCCATTTTAATACCGCAATAAGCGCTGTTATGGAGCTTGTCAACAGAATATACGCCATAGACAACCTGTCGGATAAATTAAGAAAAAACATTATCAATACCGGGGTGATGAAATTTACCCTGGAATCCGCAGCCCTTATGTTATCACCAATTGTTCCCCATTTTGCTGAAGAGCTTTGGGAGTCTTTAGGGCATGAAGAGAGTATTTTGTTAAGTTCATGGCCGTCATATAAGGAAGAAGTGCTTGTGCAGGATGACATTCTTCTGGTTGTACAGGTAAATGGTAAATTGAGAAGCAGATTCAATATTAGTAAAAATGCTGCTGAAGCAGTAATTAAGGAAACAGCGCTTTCAGATGAACGTGTTCAAAAATTTATTGGGGACAAGCATGTAAAAAAAGTTATTATTGTAAAAAATAAGCTTGTAAACATAGTCGTATAATTTTTATCTACATACCGTAGTGGGTAGATTCCAAACCCGATCAATCCAAATGAGGAATAGGCCAAATGCGGGGTAGGGGCACAAAATTTTGTGCCCCTACCGACAAAGGAGGGACATTGTTTAAGGGAAAAAAAATTGTTGTTGTTTTTATTGGTCTGATTATTGCTTCTTGTGCATACAAGTTTACAGGAGGAGGGGACCTTCCTGGAGGGGTTAAAAGCGTATATGTGAAAACCCTTGAAAATAGAACATCTGAAACCGGAATCGAAAATTTTCTAACTGATGATATAATTTATGAATTTACAAGAAGCGGTAAAGCCGTAATAACAGACGAAGAAAACTCGGAAGCCGTACTCACAGGGATCGTAAGCTCCTTAGCAATAGGCACGGTCTCACGTCATAACAGCGATACATCCAGTCAAAGGCGGGTCAGGCTTGCTGTTGATTTAAAATTAGCCGGGAATGATGGAATGATAATGTGGGCCATGAAAGGGATATCGGAAGACGAAACCTATGCTGTTTCACCAGACAAGCCGGCAACTGAAAACAACAAGCGTGAAGCAATTAAGATTCTTTCAAAAAAACTCGCAGAGAAAGTCTATAATCGCCTGACAGATAATTTTTAGCCTGACAGATAATTTTTGGGCGGAAACTTCTATCCGTTGCTGTTAACGAGTTTGTAAAGGCGGGATATTTTACGTGCAGCTGTATTTTTATGAATAACACCTTTTTTTGCAGCATTATCAATCACGGACTGAGCCCTGGTCAAGATTGCGGCAACCTCATCCCCTGATTTGTCTTTGATTATTAATTGAACACTTTTTGTTACATTTTTGATCCTGGTTTTTATGCTTTTATTGCGTAAGCGTTTTTTTTCATTCTGAGCGGCGCGTTTAACAGCAGATTTATGATTAGCCAATATCGTACTCCTTTAAATGTATCAAAGTTAAAATATAAATTATAATTTTTAAAATAAGGTTTGTCAATAAAAATTATCAAAGCAGAGTATGATGACAAGAAATCCGTTCAAAAAGTTAAAGGAGTTCCGGAGCAATTATTTCAAACGAAATAATCTTTATGTTAACTATGTACGCAGGACATGGAATGAAGTTGCAATAATCCTGATTCTGTTATTAACCACTGCACTTATAAATTCAGGTTTTTTTTATATATGCAAACTTATTTGGCATGCATATGTATTAACGCCTGCAGGCAAAGAATATATTTCGATATTTACAGAAAACTCACAAGCTATATTCGCAATACTCAGCGGGGACTGCATAGGTTTTTCCATAAGTTTAACCTTGCAGGCTTTTTATGTTTGCCTGGCAATATGCACAGCCTGCAGGTTATTTTATATTACAAGATTTTTTTACGACCCAAGGGAATTCTTAGGCAGGCTATGTTTCTGGGGACTCCCCATGGCTGTGGTGGTTTCGATCTACTTGCGGCCAATATATAAATTTACAGAGTGGGAAATGGCTTTGTTTCTTTCTGTTGTCCCGACCCTTATAATGTTCACAGGATGTTTTAGATTTACAAGCTTACTGCTTCCGGAAGTAGGTGATATTATAGCTTACCCTGTAAAAAAGGGCGGAATAATAAAAGAATGCCTCGTTAGGCAGATCCTTCCACGGCTAAAACAAAAAGCGCGGCATATCATAGACCGGATCAACGCCTCGTGATGAAATGCCGCCAGCCTTGTGAAACTAATTATCTGAGAACCTGAAGGTTTTTTGTAATTCCGGCGAAAGCCGGAATCCAGTTTTTTTAAATAGTTGCAGGTAATCCTCCCTCCGGTTTTCACCGTAGGGAGGATTTTTTTTATCCAAAAGATGCTACCCGTTCTTCCTTTCAAACATCTTCATAAAGTCAACAAGCGCTTCAACCGCTTCAATTGAGGTAGCATTGTAAATAGATGCCCTGCAGCCGCCTACGCTGCGGTGTCCTTTGAGTCCCATGAACCCGTTGTCTATTCCTTCCTGGATAAACCTTTTTTCCAGCTCCTCATTGGGAAGACGGAAAGTTACATTCATTAATGAACGACTTCCGGATGCGGCGGTTCCTGTATAAAAGGAACTGTTATCCAGCAGGCTGTAAATATTTTTTCCCTTTTGTTCGTTGATTTGTTTCATTTTGCCGAGACCGCCGATAGTCTCTTCAATCCACTTGAGTACAAGTTGAATCGCATAGATTACGAAACATGGCGGAGTATTATACATGGAATTTTTTTCAGTATAAGTGGTATATTTCAGCATTGACGGTATGTTGTCCGGAACAAGTTCCAGCATATCCTCTCGAACTATAACCATACAGACTCCGGCGGGTCCGATATTTTTCTGGGCTCCGGCATAAATCAACCCGAATTTATCAATATCCAGGGGTCGGCTCATCATATCCGATGACATATCTGAAATAATAGGAACATCGTTTGTTTCAGGGAAGGATGCCCACTGGGTTCCTTTGATTGTATTGTTTGAAGTGATGTGTATATATGCAGCATCCGGATTGAATTGTATATCCTGGGGAATATAAGAAAAATTTTCATCTTCCGATGATGCGGCAACATTAATTTGTTTTTGCTGTATTTCTACTTCTTTAATAGCTTTTGTCGACCATGTTCCGGTATTGACATAATCTGCGGATTTACCTTTAGGGAGAAAATTCATTGGTATCATGCAAAACTGCATGCTTGCGCCTCCCTGGATAAAGAGTACTCTGAATCTGTCATCAAGATTCAGCAGCCGTTTCGTTCTTGCCACCGCATCATTAATTATATCATCGAACCATTTCGATCTATGACTTATTTCAGTTACAGACATCCCGCTTCCGTTGAGATTCAGAAATGAATTTTTTATTTCCTCAAGAACCGGCAATGGTAAAGCCGCAGGACCGGCGTTAAAATTATATACTCTGTTTTCTTTCATTAAACCTCCAAAAAAAATACTTTTCAATAACTGTCACGCCCCATCGGACACAACAAAATATAAACAACATCAAAATAATTCTAATTGAACAGGAACTGTTTTTTTTTGATTGATCATTAAAAGTAGACTGGTTTAAAGCTTCTTTTTTAGTATTGTTTTGTTTTGGCGAAATATATGGTTTGTTATTTTGTTACCTTTTGACAGTTTTTCATAAAATTATTGTAATTTCGCATAAATTGTTCAATTATTTTATGCATTTTTATTCCTTCCTTTTGCAGCATTAATGAAGGATGCCGAAAAATTAATTAAAAATAATTAGATTCCTAATTAACAGAAGGTTGTTTATTTGACAATTGAAAATTTATTGCGCTTTATTTATTCACCCCCGTTCCTTACTTTTCCGGCTTGCTGAAGGATGTGTATGCAAAAATCAATATTTTTTATTTGCATAAATAATTTGCATAGATAATCCTAAATATGTCATTCTTAATCAGTAGTGTCCGGTTAAGTTTTTGCATATAGCATTTGCTCTTTGATAATCAGATTATTAGACCATACGTTTTTTTCGTCAGTACGTAATTCGTTCTGGATGGTATTTCTAAGCTGACGAATCCTCTTTATTGATACAGGTTCATTAAACTGTTCATGGCAGTATATGGCCATAAGCAGGTAGGTTATTAACCCCGCAAGGATTTGAACCATCAGGCCATATCTACTGTGAGCAATCAAGTGGTACACTTTTAAATGTTTCTTCCACCATTTGAAAAAAGTTTCGATATCCCATCTAAGCTTATAAACGGTTGCAACCTGCTCGGCTGTAAGATCATAACGATCAGTTGCCACAAAATATTTGACACCGGCAATTTTATAACCAACCAGTCGAACCGGCTTTCTGGTCTGGTTTACCCCAGGAGTGCCAAGAAGAACCACAGCATCATAAAAAATATAGCTGTCGGGATCAACAGGCTGCTCTTTGATAATAGTTCTTGTTGTTTTCGCTTTGATGCGGCAAACAAAATGTTTTTTTTCATCCTGAAGAAGATCAAAATCCTTATGTGATTGATACCCCCGATCCATGATTCCTGTTTGGCCTTTTGTAAGGATAGACCTGACAAAGGGGCGTTCAGCGCCATTTCCATTTGTCAGATGAATTTTTATAGGAATCTTGCGATTGACATCAAAGCCGAAATGGCCTTTTGCTTTTTTAGCGCCTTTTCTGTAATCAGCCCAGTACATGGACAGAACTGCATCAATTAAAGATCCATCAATGGAAACGAGTTCACCGAGATCTGAATAATTTGATGGTAAAGCATTTTGTGCCTGGCTGCAAAGAGCTTGAAAAACATATTCAAGCTGTTCAAGCCCTCGAGAATTGATAATTTCGGAAAAACTGCTACGACTGATCCCTCCATCTGGAGCGACACATTCTTTGGCAAAATCGTCTTCTTTAAGGTGTTGAATAAGATCACGAGCTGATTCATGTTCTTGTAGATGGAAAAATATCAGTGCGTGAAGCTGATCTTCAAAAGTCATTTTCAATGGCCTGTGACCTCGGGATTTAAGCTGTGGCGTGTCAGGAAAAATCTTTTGCAAAGGTTTGAGAAATCGAGCATGAGATTGGGGATTAAAATTCTTTTTTGGGATATTGAATATGTCCATTTTTGTCTTAACTCCTTGTTATAATTATATTTTATAACAAAACGATAAAAAATTTTTATTTGGTTTGTCAAGTAAAAAATGAACATTTTTCTAATTTTTTTATCCCATATAACATGCAAAAACCTAACCGGACACTACTGATTCTTAATAGTTTATATATATTTTATATTTATTTTACTTCATTTTCAAGGAAACCAATGATTATGAAAACTTATTATTATCCTTCAGAATCGGCAAAAAAAAGAGTTCAATTAATATTGAACCGTGATACCGGATTTAAGAAAAAAGATCTGCAGAGTGTATCGCGAATCATTGAAGATGTTTGCAAGCATGGTGACATAGCACTGATCAAATATACCAACCGGTTTGATGCTCCTGAACTTTCTATAGAATCCCTTAGAGTCACGGAGCAGGAGATAGAAGCTGCTTTTCTTGCAATAGAAGATGATTTTACCTGCTCTCTGGATAAAGCAATAAAGCAGATAGAGGAATTCCACAGGCTTCAGAAGAGTAAATCATGGATTAGCACGGAAAGGCAGGGAACTATCCTGGGACAGCTTGTAAATCCTGTTGATACGGCCGGTATTTATGTGCCGGGTGGTAAAGGCGGGCAAACACCGCTTGTTTCATCTGTACTTATGGGTGCAATTCCTGCTGTAATAGCTGGTGTAAAAAATATTGTCATGGTAACGCCCCCCAGGGAAGACGGGAGTATTAATCCTCATCTTATTGTTGCTGCAAAAAAGGCTGGAGTTCATGATATATACAAGATTGGAAGTGCGTGGGCTATTGCGGCATTGGCTTATGGAACCGAATCCGTTCCCAGGGCAAACGTTATTGTCGGCCCCGGCAATATTTATGTTACCCTTGCAAAAAAAATTATATCCGGCAAAACCGGTATTGACTTGATTGCCGGTCCTAGTGAAATCCTGATAATCGCTGATGAAACCGCAATCCCCGAATTTGTCGCGGCCGATCTTCTGTCCCAGGCGGAGCACGATCCTTTGGCATCTTCCATCCTGGTAACAGATTCCAGGAAGAAAGCCCAAGCAGTTGTAAGGGCTGTCAAGGATCAGATTACTAATCTGCAACGGTTTGAAATTGCAAAAGCATCGATTGAAAAATTCGGCACAGTCATAGTTGTGCCTGACCTTGATAATGCTATTGAGCTTGCAAACCGGATAGCGCCTGAGCATCTTGAGTTGCATATCAAAGACCCTTTTGAGCATATCGGGAGGATACGTAATGCCGGAGCCCTTTTTGTCGGCAATTATACGCCTGAACCTGTGGGAGACTATATGGCAGGCCCGAACCATGTTCTTCCCACCGCCGGTACTGCCAGATATGCTTCAGCCCTGTCCGTTGACCATTTTATTAAAAAAACCAGCCTTATTCATTATTCGCAGGAGGCATTTATGGGGGAAGCAGGGGATATTATTCGTCTTGCTGAAATAGAAGGACTTGACGCCCATGCAAAGGCGGTAAAGATAAGAATGTGATGGCTGCCAACTTAAAGCAGGGCACTTTATGGCTGATTGAATTTACAGGTTTTGGTGGATTCGCTTCGCTTAATCCACCCTACAAACTTACCTTGGTGACCTGAATCGTAGGGTGGATTAAGGAGCGTAAGCGACGAATCCACCAAAATAGCTAATTTTTAAGTGAACCCCGAGGAAAAATATTAAATGGGAATTGCACATCTGTTTCTTCATACATGGTATGGAGGCTTAATTTTAATGATATTTTGCTCAGTTGTAATGGCTCGATCCTGCGATGTTTTCGAAGCTGCAACAAACTATCTCGGCCGTAGTTTAAGTGAAGGCGTAAAAGGGGCAACTTTAAATGCCATTGGTTCGTCCATGCCTGAGTTATTAACAACTGTATTTTTTCTTGTTTTTGCGTTACATGAAAATCTTGGCCGGGATTTAGCTGCAAGTATAGGCGCTAATGCAGGGTCAGCTATTTTCAATAGCATTGTCATTCCCATGCTGGTAATTCAGGTTGTTCTGGCAACCGCTTTAACTGGTGTGAGAATAAGCAAAAAAGTGATTCTCAGGGATGGTCTCTTCCTTATTGCGGCAGAAGTCCTGCTTTTGGTTTTATTGTCCAGTGATTACATAACCCATTGGCATGGTTGGGCTTTTACGGCATTTTATTTTATTTACCTTGCATATACCCTGCTTTCCATGAAAAACAATAAAAATGTAAAAAAAAATATACATGAAGCAGTAGATTCATGGTTCACAAAGTTTCAGTTTAAATCACCGAAAGGCTGCACAGGCCGGAGCTGGATATTGTTTTTGCTTTCAATGGTCGTTATTGCAGCGGCTTGTGCAGGTTTGGTGGAAAGTTGTAAGGGGATAGCTGATGCAATGAGAATTAATCCTTTATTCATAGCATTAATTCTCGTTGCAGCGGTAAGTAGTGTGCCGGATACTATAATTTCAATCAGGGATGCAAAAAAAGGAAATCACGACGATGCCTTATCAAATGTATTCGGTTCCAATATATTTGATGTTACTATAAGCATGGGGCTTCCTCTCGGTCTCTTTCTTGTAATTACAGGTCAAAAAATTGATTTTATTGAAGCAGGCCCAACCATAATAGACATTAGAATAATGTTATTAATCGTAAGCGTAATTACAGTGGCAGTCTACTATTTCAGCAAAGAGATGAAATCAGGGCATTTGATAATTCTTGGTATTCTTTATGGATTTTTTATTCTCTATGCTGTTGGTGCGGCAGATTATTTGGCTGGTGGTGATTCATACATGGCAAAGCCGGCAGAAGTTTTTATCAACTTCTTGCGCCAACCCGGAGGTATTGAAGAAATTTTACAAAATACAGCTAATGGTATTACCGGCGGGTGGTAAAAGATCAAATAACACCCAGAGCAGCCTTGCTTGATTAATCTTGACAAAAGCATAATAACTTAATAAAAATCTATTAGTTTTTTTTAAAATTTTAACCTGTAACAGGTTTTTTTGATAAGATTTTTTTTTTAATCGATTTTAATTAAAAGGAGATTGAATACTTATGGCAAATCTAGTAGCTCCGCATGGCGGAAAAGGCTTGACCTGCTGCCTTCTTGAGGGCGCAGAGCTTGAAGCTGAAAAGAAAAAAGCTGAAGGTCTTAAAAAAATAACTATTTCACCACGTGAAGAGGGCGATCTGATCATGATGGGTATTGGCGGATTCAGCCCTCTGACAGGTTTTATGACAAAAGCCGACTGGAAGGGCGTATGCGATGATTTCCTTACTGCGGATGGCACATTTTGGCCAATTCCGGTTACCCTTTCTGCGGACAAGGCGGATGCCGACGCGATTAATGACGGCGACGAGATAGCCCTTGTGACCGGCGCCGGTGAAATCATGGCAACCATGAAAGTTACCGAGAAGTATGAAATGACCGAGGCAGACAAGAAATATGAATGCGAAAAGGTCTATATGGGTGAGGGCACTCCTACTCCAAAAGAGTTCTGGGAAATTGCACAGGATGATCATCCAGGTGTTCAGATGGTAATGGGTCAAAAGGATGTAAACCTGGCTGGCCCTGTTAAAGTGCTTAGCGAAGGCGAATATCCGGAAAAATATCCAGGAATCTACGTTAGACCGGCAGAATCCAGGAAAATGTTTGAAGATAGGGGCTGGAGTGAAGTGGCTGCCCTGCAGCTCAGAAACCCGATGCACAGATCCCATGAATACCTTTGCAAGATTGCAGTAGAAGTATGCGACGGCGTTTACATTCATTCCCTGGTTGGAAACCTGAAACCAGGCGATATTCCCGCTGAGGTGCGTGTTAAATGTATTGACGCGCTTGTAAAGAATTATTTTGTAGAAGCTAATGTATTACAGGGTGGTTACCCGCTTGATATGCGTTATGCCGGTCCCCGGGAAGGCCTCCTGCATGCTACTTTCCGCCAGAATTATGGTTGTTCAAAAATGATAATCGGGCGTGACCATGCCGGTGTAGGTGATTTTTACGGTATGTTTGAAGCTCAGACAATTTTTGATAAAATTCCAACCCCGTCTGAACCAGGCAAAGCGCTTCTGTGTACTCCCTTAAAGATAGACTGGACATTCTATTGCCACAAATGCGACGGAATGGCCTCCCTTAGAACCTGCCCGCATGCCAAGGAAGACAGGGTTATGCTTTCCGGCACAATGCTGCGCAAGGGTCTGTCGGAAGGTACTCCGATTCCGGATCACTTTGGCCGGGAAGAAGTTCTCGAGATTCTTCGTGAATACTATAGCAACCTCACAGAAAAGGTTGAGATTAAAACTCACGCAGCAGCAACCGGCGGCAAATAAACTGTAGGGGTTCAAAATTTTGAACCCCATTAACAATGTTTCAAAATTAACAATGTAGAGGTTCAAAATTTTGAACCCCTACAGGAATGTCTAAAAAAAGGGGAAGGTTTTTTAAACCTTCCCTTTTTTGTTATATCCTCAAGCGAAGTAGGGGTTTAAAATAGCGAAGTAGGGGTTCAAAATTTTGAACCCCTACAGTTATTTCCTGTTCCCGTACTCTGCATAAGCCATTGCAACAGTTCTGTAAACCAGATGTGCCAGCTTGGAGTAAGGCAGAAATGCAAACAGGTTAAAAACAAAGACAAGATGTACAAGATATATAAAATATGTCAGTCCCGCCAATCCGGCCAGCCTGGTCATCTCCGTCAGCATACCGGAAAGCCCGAGCCCCAGAACAAGACCTAACAAGTACCAGTCCTTGTAGACCGAAACCTGATCTTTTTTTGCCAGACGATTTTTTATCATCATGATACTGCCGATAACAAGAGCCAGCCCGCTGATGTTAGCCAGCCATTTTACAGGATTAATCTGCTGATAGGGGCCTGGTATGTGGAAAACATATAATACTACAAAGAAAATAGTGGTTACAATAAACAAACCGATAAAAGAGTAAAGAACCATCAGATGAGCTGTAGCACGATCCTGATTTTCACTGCATTCAGTAAACTTGTCATGCTTGATTATTGTGGGTATTATCTTCAGGAAAGCCTGGATAAACCCTCCGACATCAATATTTTTTTTATCGGTCTTTTCTTCAAGCAGCGCATTTTCATGTATATCTTTGATAAATCTCTTAAGGCCGATTGTAAAGTTAATAACTACCCAGGCGGTCAAAGGAACAAAAACAAGATCAACAAACCAGGTTGAAAAAAAATTGGCATGGGCAATGGTATCGCCATGTCCTCCATGGTACCATTCCAGGCCAACGGCATGAAAAATAGTTTCCATGGTGCCACCGCAAAACATGGTTATACATGCAAGCAGAGCAAACAACAGCGCCGGGATGCCAAGCAGCAGCGGCAGTTTTTTAGGATTATTAACTGCTTCTCCCAAGGTTTTTGATGGTGCGTATTCGTTAATGGCATAGGAGCGTATCGCTCCCAGAACATCACCCGGATTTGCACCCCGAGGACACATTGTGGAACAGTCACCGCAATTATGGCAGAGCCATATATCACCGTTACCGACCAGCCTGTCTTTTAAACCCCAGGATGCCGCAATCATCTCCTTTCTGGGGAAGGGTTTGTTATCAGGAGAAATAGGGCATACCACGGAACATGTGGCACATTGAAAGCACTTTTTCAGAGTATCGCCCCCAAGCCCGACAACTTGCTTTATAAAATCAACATCAGGCTGAATCAGGCATCTGTCAGTCATATTAACACCTCCATATATTTAGTGCCTGAACGAAAACTGCTAATTTTCCCAATTTTTGTCTTCCTTGAACTTGAAAAAAGAACTTGAAAAAAGAACTTGAAAAAATTTTCTAGTTTTCGTTCGGACACTATTTAAATTGAGGGTGGTGTTTGTTTGCCACCCTCAATTAAAAACTTAACGTTTAGAACCCTTTGAAGGGGTTCGGTCCGATACCTTCTATCATTTCAACGAAATCATTTATCATTTTCGGGAGTTTTTCATAGTCGTCAATTGCAACTTCGAATTGAGCGACTCGTTCCGCCTCAAGAGCAAGACTCTCCAAGGCATCACCGATCTTCTGCATTCTGATGTCAGCCAGTTCACTGCCCTTTACAAAATGGCACTGATAATCATCACCATGTTTACAGCCCAGCAAAAAGACTCCGTCCAGGCCTTGCGAGAATGCATCCTTGATCCATATAACATTGACGGAACCAAGGCAGCGCACCGGGATAAACCTGACATCCGCCGAATATGTAAGGCGATTTAAGCCGGCAATATCCAGGGCAGGGTAGGCATCATTTTCACATACCAGACCGAGTATCCTCATGGGCGGCTCGTCATAGTCATCTTCAGACGGCACACTGATGGCCTTGACCATCGATCCGATGCTGTCGATGTTATAATCGGCGAACCCGATAATACGTTCAGGACAGGCTCCCATGCATGTACCGCAGCGCCTGCACCTGGTCGGGTTAGGTTTTGGTGTCCCTTTTTCATCATCATCCAGGGCCCCGAAAGGACATTCTTCCGTACACCGTTTGCACTGGGTACATCTCTGGAAAAAGAAATCAGGAAATGTCATATCCCCGGATCTGGGATGAACCGACACACCTCTATTTACGGATTCCAGACATTGAATCGCTTTCAGGGCCGCGCCGGAAGCGTCTTCAATAGATTCCTCGATGGTCATGCCTCTGCGGATACATCCGGCCGCATAAACGCCTGTTCTCTGTGTTTCATATGGAAAACAGATGAAGTTGGAATCGGCATAATCATCAAAAAGCGCGTTGTCACGAAAACCGGGACCCTGCCTGTATGCAAGGTTGATTACCGGATCGTCCCTGGTAACCGGGACCATACCGGCAGCCAGTACAACCATATCGGCCTTGACCTTGATTTTTGATCCCAGAAGGGTATCGTCAGCTTCAATAAGCAGGTTGCCGCCATTGTCCGATACATTTACAACCTCGCCCTTTGTCAGGAATATACCTTCATCCTGCTGCAGGCTCTTGTAAAAATTTTCAGAAAGACCGGGGGTCCGCATATGCTTATAGAAGATAAAGGCTTTTCCGTCTTCATAATCTTCACGTACATATTTGGCCTGTTTTAGAGATACCAGGCTTGTAACTGATCCTGCATATCGGAAATCGGAATCATCACCCTTATCCGGGCTCTGTATAAAAACAACCGATTTTGCTTCTTTGCCGTCCGATGGTCTGAGAATTTTACCCTTGGCGGCTATTTCTTCAAACTGGCTGTTGGTAACAACATCTTTCAGGTTTCCGGATCCCAGGTGTTCAACATCAACTCCTTCAAGATCGTCAGGCCTCCAGCCGGCAGCCAGAATCACAGCGCCGAAGAGTTCACCGTCAGGATCAAGAGCCAGGATATCATTTTTACCCTTGTTATACTCAGTGTATACTTCGAAGAGTTTATCAACATCCAGCTCCTTGCCGTCTTCATCCACCTTCATATCATCAGGAAGCGGGAAAGGAACGTCAAACTCGATTTTTTCACCAGGTTTTTTAAAAGTAACCGTAAATTCACCTGGTTGACCGGCTATACGGGCAACAATGGTGCCGGTTTTAACCGTTATATTCGATTCAGCCTCGACTTCTTTAATTTTTGCATCTACAATTGGAGGAATCAGCCCGTCATAAGGTTCTACCACCGGGATCTGTTTACGGACTTTGGCGGCAAAACCGCCCAGGGAAGATTCCTTTTCAACAATAGTAACTTCATAGCCGGTTTTGGCAGCATCCAGCGCTGCTGAAATACCGGTAATTCCGCCGCCGATGACAAGAATTTTTTTAGAGATGCTTTCAAGGAGAAAAGGTTCCGGAAGATCAATTTTTTCAACCCTGGCCATACCCATTTTTACATAATCCTCGGCCAGCATCTGGAGTGAATCAAAGTGCTCCTCGTCATCTTTCTGCTCTTCTGTAAGAGCCGGAAATTCAGATCTGGGATGTGACCAGACAACCTGTTCCCTGAGATTAACGCGATCGACAATACATCCGTCAAATTTAAAAACATCATAATTTACACGCCGTGAGCAGCCTGCTATGATAAGAGTGTTAACCCCATCATCGGCAATGTCTTTTTTTATTAAATCAAGCCCCTCCTTTCCGCAAAGGAAAGGATGCGTTTTTACTGAAAAACCTTCTTCTTCAGGTACTCCGCACAATTCTTCCATATCAAGGGCATCCCCGATACCACAGCCTGTGCAGATATAAACACCATATTTTTTATCCATGAATTCCTACCTCCTCACCAGGGTTTGAATAGCCTTCAGAGCCATTCCGGTAGCATTCTGATTAGACGAAACCACGTCGGCCGGTTTGTTGGCGCATCCTGCGGCAAACATTCCGCCCTGCTCAAAATCATTGATAATGAAACCGTCTTCATTATATTTCAGATCAGCAGGCAGCTTTGCACCAGCCGCAGTCGGCTGCATACCCGTAGCAAGCACAACCATTTCGACGTCCTGTCTTATCTTTTCTCCGGTCACAGCGTTTTCGGCAACCACGGTTATATCGCCGGTACCGGTATTTTCAGAAACCTCTGCCACCTTTCCTTTGATAAAAAAGATATTTTTATCTTCTTTAATTTTTTTATAGAATTTTTCGTACCTTTGGCCCGGCGCCCGCAGATCAATATAGAAAATATATATTTTAGCATCCGGATATTGTTCCCTGATATAGGTGGTATGCTTCAGGGAAGCCATACAGCAGACATAGGAACAATAAGGAAGATGATTCTCGTCTCGTGATCCCGCGCACTGCACAAAGGCTATACTTTCAGGCTCCTTGTCGTCGGAAGGTCTGAGGATTTTGCCATTGGTCGGCCCATTAGTGGACGCAAGTCTTTCCAGCATCATGTTGGTTATGATGTTCGGATATGTGCCGAATCCAAGGTTGTCGATTTTTGAGGCATCGTAAGGTTCCCAGCCGGTTGCCCAGACAACGGCGCCCACATTAAGATTTATGACCTTTTCCTTCATGTCAAAATCAATGGCATCGTATTTACAGGCTTCAAGACAGCGCTTGGCGTCGTCGGTGCCTATGATCTGCGGTGAGATTACATATTTTGCAGGAAATGCCATATTATGTGGCAGGTAAGCTGCTTTGATTTTATTCATGCCGAAATTGAATTCATCTGAAATTTCAGTCTGACATGCTTCAGCACATTCACCGCAGCAGGTGCAGTTTTCATTAACATACCTCGGTTTCAGTTTAATGGCTACATTGTAGCTGCCGGGCGCTCCGTCAACCTTTTCAATTTCGGCCATTGTAAAGACTTTTATTCTGGGATTGTCCTTTATTCTTCGAAAATTGATCTCAAGACCACATGTCGGGGGGCAGAGTTTGGGGAAATACTGTTTTAACTGAGACACTCTTCCGCCAAGGTAAGGATTTTTTTCCACCAAAAAGACCTCATACCCGACTTCGGCGGCTTCAAGGGTCGTAGTTAAACCGCTTATTCCCCCTCCGACTACTAAAATACTCCCGCCGGCCAGGGCCGCTTGATTATTTGCCATGCTATCCCTCCGTACGCCAAATACTAATTAATTGAAGTTTTTTTAAAAATATAATAAAATTTTTGAAATTACTTCAGATTAATAAGATTTAAAACGTTCTGTGAAATAAATAAAAATTTCTTTAAAGCGATATCCGTTAATTTTATCCAAATGTTTAAGGGCTTTATATAGATTTTTAGATAAATAAAACCATTAAACTCCCGGACAAAGTAATCTATCAATAGGATATCGCTAAAGAAAAAAGATTAAGCGTTGTTAGTATCATTGACTATAGATTTTTAGATAATTAATAAAAACCTCCAGACGCACATACGCCTAGAGGTAATTTATTCGACTGTCAAGTATAGTCGGTTATCCATTAATCAGGGATAATCTTGATATAATCTTTTTTCATCATTTCCCAGGAAGCTGCTTTTGGATCGTACTTGGAATTGGTAAAGCAGAACCAGTTCTCATCATCCTGTCCAGGATAGTCAGCCTGATAGTAGAAACCGGGATATCTGGTTTCTTTGCGGTACTGGATATGCCGCAAGTGGGCTTCAACCGTCCAGATCCGATGAAGGATCTCCCAGCATCGCATCAGTTCATGCAGGTCACCGGCAGCAAGTTTTTTACAGTCTTCGCGCATGGTTGCAAGAAGATCCATTACGATCTCAAGAGATTTGGAAGTTGTCATATAAAATGTTGCTGTTCCGGCACCATACTCATGGGTAGCTTTCATGAGACGCAGGGCCATTCCGGCAGGTTTAACATAGTTTGGGTTAATATCTTCGGCTGTTGTATATTCACAATTATCAAGATATGTACGCACAGGTCCATAGATAAGGTCGACTAGTTCTTCTTTTGACTGGCTTAAAGCCGGTGAGAAGTCTGCATTATCACGGGCATATCTTGCCATTGACTTGGCAGCTATTCTACCCTCGGCATGGGAACCGGATGAGAATTTATGGCCGGAACCGCCCACACCGTCGCCTGCTGTAAAGAGCCCGTCAACTGTAGTCATACGGTTGTATATCTTGCCGTTGGACGCCTTAATTTTGTATGCATCGGGTATCCAGTCCAGATCCGGCCCTGAGGTCCAGAGACCGCAGCAGCCTGAATGTGATCCGAGCAGGTAAGGTTCGGTCGGCATAACCTCGGAATTCTTTTTCTCAGGTTCGGTATCGGTTGCGCACCAGAGATTCGCCTGCCCGCATGTCATATCCAGGAAGTCTTCCCAAGCTTCGGATTCAAGATGCTTGAGCTCTTTTTTGCTCATTGTCTCACCAAGCGCTGCAAGGGCTGATACTGTATCCATGATGATCGGGCCGCGGCCGGCCTTCATTTCAAAAAGCATCAGGTGATTTCGCAGACATGTCGGTGTAATCGCTGCTGTTCCATAGGGTGCGTAGTTTTCAAGTTCAGCCTTGGCAGCATCACTGGCGGCAAAATTTTCGCCCAGTCCGTTTAATGCCTTGGCTTTAAACAGGAGGAACCATGCTCCGACAGGACCGTAACCATCTTTAAAACGGGCCGGGGTGAATCGGTTCTCCATCATTGTAAGTTCAGCGCCAACTTTCATGCACATTGTATATGTGGAACCTGCGTTCCATACCGGATACCATGCACGTCCCTTACCTTCGCCTACACTTCTTGGCTGATAGATATTAACGGCTCCACCACATGCAACCATCATGGTTTTACATTTGATGATATATACCTTGTTCTCGCGAACTGAAAAACCTACCGCGCCGGCAATCTGGTTCTCTTTGTTGGCATCCAGGAGCAGCTCAACGATAAAGACACGCTCAAGAATATTCTCTTCGCCAAGGGCCAGTTTGGCAGCTTCGGCAACTATCCTTTTGTAGGATTCGCCGTTGATCATTATCTGCCATTTACCGGTTCTGACCGGGGTTGCACCGCTTTTCAGAGAACCTTGTTTTAGACCTTTTTTACCGTCCAGGTTTTTCCCGTCATCGGTTTTTTTCCATACCGGAAGACCCCATTCTTCAAACAGATGAACGGAATCATCAACATGATTGCCAAGATCAAAGATAAGATCTTCACGAACAATGCCCATCAGATCGTTTCTGACCATGCGGACATAATCGTCAGGAGTATTTTCGCCTATATATGTATTAATAGCTGAAAGGCCCTGTGCTACAGCCCCGCTTCTTTCCATGGCAGCCTTGTCGCAGAGGAGTATCTTTGCGTCATCTTGCGCCCATTTTTTTATCTCAAAAGCAGCCCCGCAGGCAGCCATCCCGCCGCCCACAATAAGAATATCAACTTCAAGCTCTTCGACTTCCGGATCTCTTACGGCTTTAAGTTCACCCAAGGGTTTATTAGGTAATGCCATATTATATCCTCCTTATAAAAATATATATTTTTAATATTAATTTTTAGAAATATTTGGCAACTAAACAGTCGCAATAGGTGTTTTAAGCGTCATTTCGTCCGCCTCTTCCGTGGAGAGGAGTTCGCTGTCGAGATCTTTTCCCTTAAGATCAAGATAAGCATTGGCCTTGCCTTCATCTGTTGTGCGAATGGGGAACTTAAAACGTTTGATAAGACCGTTCCTGAATTTGCAGGTCCACATAACATCCTCGGTGCCCAGCATGGGCATAACACTGCTTCCAAGAGGAACGAAATCGGAATAGCCCCTTACTTCGATTGCCTGGGTAGGACAAATTTTTACACATGAGAAACATTCCCAGCACTGATCCGGCTCCTGATTATAGGCCTTCATAGCATTAGGTTCAAGGACCATAAGGTCATTGGGACAAATATACATACAAGCTGTTTTATCCCCGCCTTTACAACCATCGCATTTTTCAGCAATTACAAAACTTGGCATTTATTAAACCTCCTAAATTTTGTTTTCCCAAAATTATAGTTAAACTACAGTTAATTTCAATAGTACAATTTTAAGGGTTCGCACCTCCTTTCATTACTGAACTCTCTGAACTATATTTCTCAGCCTTTTCGGCCATTAATTTAAAAACAATAAAAATAAATAATTAAAAGAATTCATATAAAATGGGTCAATCCATTTAATTAAAAAAATAATTTATTCTTTAAGTTGATGCTTGTCAAGTACTTTTGGATAAACAATTGGCCTTTTCCAATAATTGTATGGACTTTTTTATGTTGACAGAATCTGTGAACCTGTTACCTAAATAATTCTCACTTGTCGAGACTTTTTTTTGCAAACCATGGAATGATTATGAGCGATTTTATACCTATTACAACAAAAGATACCTTTAATTTCTCATGTAATGACGACCTCGCATGCTTTAATCAATGCTGTAGAGACCTTAACCAGTTTTTAACTCCTTACGATATACTTCGCATAAAAAATAATTTTCATATGCCGTCTGATATATTTTTGGGGAAATATACTTCTGAACATTCCGGTCCTGAAACCGGCCTTCCTGTTATTTCGCTGAAAGCTGATGCGGATGATGCTTTAAAGTGCCCATTTGTCACTGCCGCGGGTTGCAGTATTTACAAAGACCGCCCTTCTTCATGCAGAATGTATCCTCTTGCCCGGGGTCTTTCGCGATCGAGGGAAACCGGCATATCGACCGAGCATTATATGATTTTAAAAGAGGATCATTGCAAAGGTTTCCGGAACGGTCAAACATGGACCGTGGAGCAATGGATCGCAGATCAGGGAATTGCCGTTTATAACCGGATGAATGATATGCTCCTTGAAATCATAAGCATGAAGAATCGTTTAATGCCCGGTCCCTTCGATATCAAATCGAAACTGACTTTTCATACCGCCTGTTATAATCTTGATGTCTTCAGAAAACATATATTTGAAAATGGTATTATGGATCATCTGAATTTGAATCCAAAAACTCTGGAATCTGTAAAAACCGATGATACCCTTTTGTTGGAATTGGGTCTTAAATGGATTAAATATAATCTTTTTGGAGACCGGGAAATATCATGGAATTTAAAAACAGGGTAGCGCTGGTGCTTGGGGCCATAAAGGGAATTGGCAAAGGAATCGCTTTAGCCCTTGCAAATGAAGGCGTAAAGGTAGCCTTAAACTATTTTGACTGGGAAGAGAATCTTGACGATTTAAATCATGATTTTGCAAAAACCGGTATTGAGCACCTTATATTAAAAACAAACCTGCTCGAGACAGAACAAATTTATGGTTTGATCAATAAGGTCAAGGAGCGTTTTGGGCGGATTGATATCCTTATTAATAATATTGAGCGGGGCGGATGGCCTGTGGTTCACGGACCCTATATACAGGAACAGTGGGATCTTGAGCTTGCAACAACCCTGAGAGCCAAGCGCTGGGTCTTTGAAGCAGCATTGCCATTTCTGAAGGCCTCCGGAAACGGGGTTGTTATAAATTTTTCTTCCATCGCGGGTCTTGTTGGAAGGACGGGGCCTGCGAGTTATATATTCAATGAAGGCTATTCCGCCGCAAACCGCGGTCTATCCCTTTTAACGGAAACCTGGGCACGAATCGGAGCTCCTGAGGTGAGGGTGAATGAGATCATGCTCGGGATATTTGAAACCAGGCACGGAGAAAAGACAAGGGGCTGGGGACTCCTTACAGATGCTCAGAAAGATGCCCTGATCGATCATACCCTGCTTAAAAAAACAGGCGCCATCGAAGATGTGGTTAAAACCGTTCTTTTTATTCTTAAAGATGCTCCTTTTATGACCGGGTCCCTGATAAGGTTGGACGGAGGATATGTATTGGGCGGGGAAAAGGTTGAACCTATGCCGGAGGGCGTGGTGTGAAGGATTTTGTTTTTATGCCCCATATATAAAATTTTATCCACTCAAAACCTAATTTCATCAGTTCAACGTCGTCTTTTTTGATCTTTTTCTTTATTTTGTTGTTGACCTTGTATCTTTTTAAAAAACTGCTGTTAAAGAGAAAATCGCGAAATATGTCTATATTGTATGCCGCCATAAAAGCCATTTTCGCCCTGGGGCCTTTATTTCCCTCCCTTCCCCAGGGATCAGCCTGAAACAGGCTTTTTATTTCCGCCCATTTTGCTGTCATCATGTTATATATAATGGCATCCTGGTCTTTTGCCCAGGTTTTTGTCGTCCATGTTTTTTTTTCGTGCCGACCAAGGCAGAAATCAGGTGGTCTGAAAAAATAAACAGGTATGGCTTTTTTCTGTTCCTGCTCTAGCATAATACCCTGTTCCACAGGAAATGTACGGCACGTATCCGGCCTGTCAGGGTATACCATACAACCCGATGCCCCCAGGAAAGGGCATTTTTTATCTGCATCTTCTTTCATCTTCAATAATACTTCAGGGAAATAATCGGATGGTTTTAACAGGATGTCGACGTATTCATCTATAAACCTGTCGGATGAGATCTTCAGGCTGTTTTTCAGCCTGATCACATCATAGGGATATAAAAAAAGATTCAAATTCCTGCAGCAAAGATTAAAGCAGGATAGGCCGGAGTGACACTGAAATGAAAAAGTGTCATTATCTTTAATTCTTTTTCCGGACAAATCGCCCAGTTTTTCAATATCAATGCTTTTCATACGCTTTTTACCAGTTGATGATCATTTCCGCAATGGTCATTTTGATTTTTTGGTGTATTCCGGCAGTCTCCTTTAATTCCTTTTCAAGGCCTGCCATTTTTATGTAAAATGGTGTTCTGTCAAATTTAAAATATTCTTTTGAGCCGCATAGTTTCGCAAATTCATCGCACCCCGGGCTGCAGGTTATACCCCGGCCTGGTCTGTTCAGTTCATGGGGTATTCCGTGCAGCCTGCATATCATGGGCCTGAAATGATATATAAGACACAAACCATCAAGATTGAAAGGACACATCACATGTGCTGTTTTCTTATTTTTATCCGCTTCCCCGGTTAATCTTAGAACATCCAGGGCTTTCTTTTTGAGATCCGGCTTTATATTCGTATTTAATTTGCTGAATCCTTTACGGATGTAAAGATATTCAAGTAGGGTATGATGGTAAAAACGGGTAAGGCAGCAGTTGTCCATGCAGTCGGTACATTTAAAACCATAATATTCAGTGGCTTGATTATATTTTTCATCCATGTAGGCATAAATTTCTTCTAATCTGTCAAGCAAGGGCATAAATTTGTTGAATTGTAATTTTTCTATTTTAAACATAACAGGCAAATTTTCTATCAAACCAGGGAGGAAGGGAAAAAGATTTTTTCATAAAGATATAAAGCATATCGGTCGGTCATGCTTGATATCAAATCACATGCAACCCTCTCAACAGGCCTGTTTTTATCTGCAACCCGTAAATCCATGCTTTCAAGTCTTTTGAAAAGTTCCTCCTGATTTTCCAAAAAATAGGCATAGAGTTCAGAGAGAATTTTTTTTGATTTAACGAATTCCCGGTGTACACGGCTGGAACGATACACTTTATCATAAAGAAACTTCCTCAATTCTTTTATTGCGGCTGATACGTCATCACTAACCTGCATGTGCATTCTGCCGTCTGAAACCCGGCTTGAAAAAACAAGATCTTTAACCATTGTCATTGCCCGTTCGGAGTAGGAGTTGCCCAGCACTTTTTTGCATGAATCAGGGACCATGCTCTCTTTAATTACACCGCTTTTTATGGCATCATCAAGATCGTGATTCAGGTATGCCATTATATCACCTATTCTTACTATCCGCCCCTCAGCAGTATTGGCAGTTTCCTCCGGATCGCTGGAAATGACTTTGCCGTAGCCTTTGGAGTGCTTTAATATTCCATCTCGTACTTCATAGGTTAGATTGAGTCCTTTTCCGTTGTTTTCAAGCAGATCTACAAGACGCAGGCTCTGTTTGTTGTGTGAAAAATCAGGGGAATAAATTTCCTGGAGACAATTTTCACCACTATGACCAAAGGGTGGATGCCCCAGGTCATGACCCAGGGCAATGGCCTCGACAAGGTCTTCATTCATGAACATGGCGCGTGCTATGGTTCTTGATATTTGGGCAACCTCAAGAGTATGTGTCAGGCGGGTTCTGTAAAAATCACCAAGGGGGGATAAAAAGACCTGGGTTTTGTATTTTAATCTTCTGAAACCATGGGAATATACAATCCTGTCACGGTCCACCTGAAAAGGAGTGCGTATGGGGCATGGCTTCTCTTTAATTGTTCTCCCTTTCGATTCAGCGCTCAAGCAGCCTGCCGGAGACATAAAACTTTTTTCACGGTTTTCGAATATTTTACGTATTGTCATATATAAAGCATAACCTATTCAAGTATAAAATTCAACCGTTCAGCGCCTCAATTTTTTACTTTGTTTTAGCGGGCCATGATGATATGCATACGCCTATGATCAGAAAAACAACTATCAAAGATATTAAATTGATTCATAAACTTTTAATGGTATATGGCAGCAAGGGGGAACTGCTCCCCAGGCCTTTAAGTGAACTTTACGATCATATAAGGGATTTTTCAGTTCATATTGATGGGCAGACTAATATTTTAACAGGTTGCTGCGCTCTGCAATTTTGCTGGGAAGATCTTGCTGAAATCCGATCCCTGGCTGTGCGTCCCGATTATACAGGGAAGGGCATCGGAGCCGGACTTGTGGAGGCTGCTCTTTCCGAGGCGGAATCTTTCTGCATTAAAGAGGTCTTTGCACTTACCTATCAACCTGAATTTTTTAAAAAATTTGGTTTTAAAATAATAAACAGATCAAGTTTGCCGCTTAAGATATGGGCAGACTGTATCCTATGTGTAAAGTTTCCGGATTGTGACGAAACTGCTATGATGAAAAAAATCAGGAGTAGATAACATTTAAAGGGATAGGTGGATATTCCCAAACCCCAGGCCTTGGGCAGAGATGCTGCCCGCCCACTGAAAGCCAGTTTAAATCGGGCTTGATTTCCCTCAATTTTCCGTCATCAGGGGGCCTGGATTGGCTGGTATAGGCATAGGTGGCTTGAAAAATGGCAATTCCTCTATCTTCACTGTGGGCAACAATATAATTCTTGGTCAATGTTTGCGGCTCCATGTTGTTATCCCTGGCTATTTGCTCAACCTCATTCTCATCAAGCTCCATAAGGATCGTCTTTGAGACCCCCCTTTCGGAAATTCTGATAAGAGCTCTCGACTCGCTGCTGCCGGCGTAAATGGTGCTGATACAGGGTATACGTTTAAGGTATTGGGCGGCAACAATAGCAGCAGTTCTTCTGCCTCCTACCATAAAAGGCTGGCCATAATATTCAAAAAATTTTTTTTGAATATCTTCCGCATACTTGTCACCTTTTTCATAAAGATCTTTTGAAATATAGCGCATGTTCTTGGCCATGTCTTCTGCGGCATCGGCAATCGGCCAGTCGATTCTTACATGAAAATGGGAGAGACTGTATCGGTCTCTTGCTTTGGCGTCGGGATTCCTTTGAATAATCAGAGCATAATCCACAGGGAGCAACGTTTCAAGGAAGTCATAAAAATGCACTGATTCAAGGTACTTCTGGTTTCTGTCGAATTTGTTTTTCAGAGGAAAAGCTTTAGAGCGTAGTAGGTTTTGTTTGGTTGTCTTGTTTACGTCGAAAAACCTTATATATTTTTTGTGGTCATCGGGTATCGTATCTTCTATAAAAATTACCAGGAAAGCATTCTGGTATTGGTATTCAAGATCCGGTATGCGGGCCCGCGGTTTTAATTCACGCTTTTCTACAAAAGGATAAGGAATTTTTTTTTTAATAAAATTATTGTAGGAATCGACAAGGGAATGTTGAAACATGAACTGATCCAGTTCATCTCTCAATAGTTCATAATAAGAGCGTTTCAACCGGTCTGACTGACTAAGTTCTTCTCTTACACCCCAGAATGCCAATTGTTCATACCTTTCTCAATTTTTATAATAAGTTATCATAAATTCGGCAGATCGTCAATCGTCCTGATCAATCATTTCTCTTTTTTATCCATTGATACATTTTTCCCCGATACAGGAATGCAAATAAAATAGAAATAAGGCACAAAGCGGAAACTAAAGAAAAGATAAGATAGTTTTTTTCAAAAAGAGAGGCTCCCTGCAGGCTTAACAATAATGTTCCGGGCATACGTCCTATTGATGCCATGATTATAAAAATTTTAAACGGTATTTCACTTATTCCAAGAAATATACAGAAATAATCTTTTGGAAAACCTGGAAAAATAAATAGAAGAAAAATTAGAAAAAGACCATTATTTGTTGTTAAAGCACCCAGTTTTTTTATTTTTTTGGGAGGTATAAGGCGTCTTATACAATGGATTCCCAGTAAACGACCGATTAAAAAGTTAATGCATGAGCCTGCGGCAAGACCGGCGCTTGAGTATAAAAAACCTTGCGCCGCGCCGAAAAGATAGCCGCCTATAAAACCTGTGGCCTCGCCGGGGAGAGGAGCAAAAATTACCTGCAAAACCTGGATTATGATAAATATAAGCGGAGCCATGGCCCCAAAGGATATAATGAAATCCTTAACTTCATCTCTGTCTGTGATAAAAGCAAAGAAAGACTTTAACTCTTCCCATAATATATCTTTATAAAAAAATCCCAATATCATCAGCAAAGTAAAAAGGATCAGAAATATAATAATTTTTTGCCGTTTTTTAATTTCTACCCCCCAAGTTTTTTGCAGCCTCATTCAACGCTGTGACCGCAGGCAGCATCTTACCCTCCATAAGTGTAAGAAAAGCGCCCCCCCCGGTTGAAATATATGTCATCCTGTGTGATTCTCCGGCTTTGTGAACGGCTACATCAGTGTCACCTCCACCTACAATTGTAAGTGCATAGGAATTTGCCACGCTCTGCACCATTGCGCCAGTACCCCTGGAAAAAGCATCCATCTCAAAGACGCCCATGGGTCCATTCCATATTATAGTCTTTGCATTATATAATGCTTCTGAATATAATAAGGAAGTGGCAGGTCCTATATCTAGAGACATCCAGTCAGCAGGAATTTCCTGCATCGGGACTACCTTGATTTCAGCACGTTCATCGAATCTGTCCGCAACAACTGTATCCACTGGCAGGTAAAGTTTTATTTTTTTTTCCTTTGCCTTTTTTATGATATTTTGGGCTGTATCAATAAGGCTTAATTCTACTTTTGAATTACCCATATCAATCCCTAAGCTCTTAAGGAACGTATTGGCCATGGCGCCGCCTATTATCAACTTATCCACATGGTTTATCATATTTTCAAGGGCTTCAAGCTTGCCTGAAACCTTTGCCCCTCCTACAATAGCAACAAGAGGACGATGAGGATCGGACATGGCCTTTGAAAAATAGGTGAGCTCTTTTATTAAAAGAAAACCGGCTGCTGCAACAGGCGCATACCTGGTAATGGCGCTGACAGATGCATTGGCCCTATGAGAGACTGCAAAAGCATCGTTTATATAAACATCACATAAATCGGCCAGTTCTTTTGCAAAAGCATCATCATCCTGCTCCTCTTCAGGGTGAAAACGCAAATTTTCAAGAAGAATAATATCACAAGGATTCATTGCTGAAACTATTTTTTTGATATCAGGGCCTACGCAGTCGTGCGCCATAGACACATTATGCTTTATTATCCTGCCTAAACGCCTGGCCACCGGCAAAAGGCTGAGTTCAGGCACAACTTTTCCTCCGGGCCTGGCCATATGTGAACAGATAATCAATATGGCATTATGATCAAGAACATATTGTATAGTCGGTAAAACCGCCCTGATCCTTGTATCGTCGGTTATATTCTGCTGATCATCATAAGGCACGTTAAAATCGACCCTTATTAAAACTCTTTTACCGTCTATATCAAGATCTCTAATTGATTTCATCAAGATTTTCCTTTTTTTGGTAAGATAAACTTTTTTTTCGCGACCATCTTTGTAGAAAATTTATTTTACCTGCTTTGTAGGCCCTGTCAACGAGCTCTTCCTTAAGTTTAAATCCCTGGTCTCCGGATATGGCTTTTTTTAAGCAAAGGGTTTTATTAATACATGCAAAGCATGTTTCCGGTGTCTTTCGTAATCCATCGTCGGTCTGTGGAAACACCTTGTCTATTTGGCCGAAACAGGAAGGATATTCAGACTCGTTATTCTTGATGTCAGATTTCATCCAGTTCTTCCCTGAGTTCTCGTGTCATAAGCCTGTGAACAGCCTCTTTAGGAGAAATATCATTATAAAGTATATTGTATATTTCGCATGATATCGGCATCTCAACCCCTATGCGTTGCGAAAGATTATATACGGATTTGGCTGTTTTTACTCCCTCGGCTACCATCTTCATTTCAGAAAGGATGTCATCTATTTTTTTTCCTTCCCCCAGAAGTTTGCCAACTGTATAGTTCCGGCTTAAATTGCCTGTGCATGTCAAGATGAGATCCCCGACACCCGCCAGGCCCACAAATGTTCTTGGATTTGCGCCCAGATTTAACCCGAGCCGGCGTATTTCTGTAAGACCCCTTGTAATGATGGCTGCCCTGGTATTTAAGCCGAAATTAAGACCGTCCGCCATGCCTGCAGCTATTGCAATAACATTCTTAGTTGCTCCGCCAAGCTCCACACCTGTAATATCATTACTGGTATATACCCGAAAATAGGGAGTGGCGAAAGCATGCTGCACTAATTCAGCTGTTTTTTGATTTTTGGATGCAACAGCTACCAGTGTCGGTATTTTTTTTGCAACTTCACTGGCAAAACTAGGGCCCGAAAGAACTGCAAAAAGATTTTCAGGAATATTGCTGAAAATTTCAGAAAGCACACCTGTCATGGTCAGATGTGTTTTGTTTTCAATACCTTTGGATGCTGATACGATGGTCATATCCTTGGTAACAAAATCGGATATTTTATTTGCTGTTTCTCTCATCACATGCGATGGGACAACAAGTAGCAGCAGATCTTTTCCGGATGCAACTTTTTTAAGATCGTTCGATGGGTGAATATTGGGTGAAAGTTTAACGCCGGGCAGAAATATCCTGTTTTCGCTGAAGTTGGCTATATCTTCTTTAATATTTTTTTCAAAAGCCCATAAATCTATACTAAAACCTTTTAAGGCCAGGAGATTGGCAATGGCGGTTCCCCAACTCCCGGAGCCAACCACTCCAATCCTCAACCCGTCACAATTATTATCATTCATAAATTATGCCCCTACTTTTCCGCCAGCCTGACCGCGCCGACAACTTTTTCTTCAGAATCAATGCCTATAAGTTTTACACCCTGGGTATTACGGCTTATAATGGAAATTCCTTGTACAGGCATACGTATCAGTTTGCCGCTGTCGGCTATAAGCATAAGGTCATCATCATCTTCCACCAGCAGGATTGCAATAACTCGTCCATTTCGTTCGCTGGTCTTGATTGTGATAACACCTTTGCCTCCGCGTTTTTGAATGTGATATTCGTCAATCGAAGTCCTTTTGCCGTATCCATGTTCCGTTGCGGTAAAAAGAGTCTGTCCGTAGCTTAAAACCTCCATGCCGACAATTGAGTCGCCGGGCGCGAGCCTGAGCCCTCTTACTCCCCTGGCAACCCGACCGGTTGCGCGGACATCAGATTCGTGGAACCTGATCGATTGCCCGCAAGATGATCCCAGGAATACATTCATGGTGCCGTCCGTGATTCTGGCGGAGATCAATTCATCGCCTGGTACAAGATCGAGCGCAATAATTCCGCCGGCCCTGGGCCTGCTGTAAGCCATGATATCCGTTTTTTTAACAAGTCCGTTTTTGGTGGCTGTGATTATATAAGAGCCAGGTTCAAAAGCCGGAACATTCAGCACTGCTGTAAGCTTTTCGTTTTTTTCAAAATTCAGCAAATTTACGATCGCCTTGCCCCGGGTCGCTCGTCCGGCTTGGGGGATTTCATAAACTTTACACCAGTAAACCTTGCCTAGATTTGTAAAAAACAGAAAAGTGTGGTGGGTGGAAGCCACAAAAAGATGCTCCACAAAATCTTCATCCTTGGTGGTCATGGCGGTCTTGCCCTTGCCGCCGCGACGCTGATTGCTGTAAAGGGTTAGTGGATTCCTTTTAATATAACCGCTTCTTGAAATGGTAACCACCATATCTTCTTCTACAATCATATCCTCCAGGGTGATTTCCCTGGTAGATTCTACTATCTCGGTTCTGCGCTCATCTCCGTACTCATTCTCTATTTCATCCAGTTCTTCCTTAATAATCAGGTCAACAAGGTGCTCGCTTTCCAGAATTTCCTTGAACCTGGCAATATCTTTCAAAATATTATTATATTCTTCCAAAATTTTATCCTGCTCAAGTCCGGTAAGCCTTTGAAGCCGCATATCGAGAATTGCCTGGGCCTGGATGGCAGATAGATCGAATCTGTTTATAAGTCCGGTTTTGGCCTCAGCAGGGGATTTTGATTTACGTATCATTGCAACCACTTCGTCCAGGTTCTCAAGCGCAATTTTCAAACCGAGCAAAATATGGGCGCGTTCTTCAGCCTTGTTAAGATCGAACCGCGTTCGCCTGACAATCACTTCCCGGCGATGTAGAACAAATTGTTCCAGGAGTTCTTTCAGGTTAAAAATCCGGGGCTGGTTATCCAATATTCCCAAAAGGATAATGCCGAAGCTGTTTTGCATCTGGGTATGTTTATAAAGCTGATTAAGGGTAATGTCCGGTATCTGGCCCTTTTTCAGGGCAATAGCAATCCGCATGCCCTCCCTGTCGGATTCGTCCCGCACAAACCTTATTCCTTCAATCTGCTTATTTCTAATTAAGTGCGATATTTTTTCTATCAGCCTGGCTTTGTTAACCTGGTACGGAATTTCGGTAACTATAATGGTCTCTCTTTGTGTTCTTTTATCTTTTTCTATCACAGCCCTGGCCCGCAGGCGTATTACTCCCCGGCCGGTTCTGTATGCATCGTAGATTCCTTTGGTCCCGTAGATCATGCCCGCCGTGGGAAAGTCCGGCCCCGGAATGATATTGACAAGTTCCTGGAAGCTGATTTCCGGGTTATCGATGACGGCTTTAACCCCCGCAACAATTTCCGGCAGGTTGTGTGGAGGAATGTTGGTCGCCATTCCGACGGCTATGCCTGAGGAACCGTTTATCAATAAATTTGGAAATTTTGTTGGAAGAACAGTAGGTTCTGATAGTGATTCATCGTAATTGGGGACAAATTCGACAGTATCCTTTTCAAGGTTTTCAAGCAGTTGATGGGATAGATGCATCATTCTGATCTCGGTATATCTCATCGCGGCCGGGGGGTCGCCGTCCACCGAGCCGAAGTTGCCCTGGCCGTTTATCAACGGATATCTTAAAGAGAAATCCTGCGCCATCCTTACAATGGTGTCATAAACAGCAGTGTCGCCGTGTGGATGATATTTACCTATAACATCACCAACAATACGGGCTGATTTTTTATAAGGTTTGTTCCAGTCGTTTTTGAGCTCATGCATGGCAAACAGCACACGTCTGTGAACAGGTTTAAGACCGTCCCTAATATCAGGAAGTGCCCGGCCGATAATAACGCTCATGGCGTATTCGAGATAAGATTTTTTCATCTCGATCTCAATGCCGATAGTATGTTTATTTTCCGGTTGAATCATAATTTTTCAGTTTTTCATATAATAATGAATAGTTAAGTTTTAAGTGTTAACAGAAATTTACAAACTCATTTTGCTTTATTATAATTATCTGATATTTAAAACAAAAAATTGGTCAATAATCAATATCTTTCAATACTTTTTGGTGGCTTCGCTTCGCTTAATCCACCCTACAAACTTTTATATAAATATATAAAATTGTAGGGTGGATTAAGGAGCGTAGCGACGAATCCACCAAAGTTAACAATATCAGTGAGCTGAAAATCTATAGGGGAGGAGCGGCGTTCGATCCGCCTGATTCTATAATTTTCTGGTAATTGGTTTTATATATATCGGTCAAAGTCAGAAATGCGGTAACCACCAGTGGTCCGTAAATTATTCCAAGGATGCCGAAAAATTGCAGACCGCCGATTATTGCCAGGAAAATCAGCAGGGTGTGCATTTTTACACGTTTTCCCACCAGGCGCGGTTTAAAAAGATATTCTATGAAGCCGGAAAGGATCAGGTAAAAGATAATAAAAAATATTCCGGCTCCTATGCGTCCGTTTAAAAAAAGAATTCCGGCTGCCGGGATGAAGACGAGTCCAATTCCCAGGATAGGCAGAAATGCCAGCAACCCCATGATAACGCCCCACAAGAATGGAGATTTAAGGCCGAAAAGTGCAAAAACAACACCGCCCAGCAGGCCCTGGATCAATCCGCATAATCCGTTGCCTATGAGAACGGCGCCGGCCATGTCTTTAAATTTTGATATTAGTTGCTCATTCTGCTCTTTGGGCAGTGGCGAAAGATCAATTATAAAAGCAAGAAAGTCATCGCCATCAAGTAGCAAAAAATAGATCACAAGCAGCATAAAACAGAAGTTAATCGCAAGCCCTGCCATGTTTGACGCGATTACCCGGATCTGTTCATATAGAAAAAATCCTGTTATTTTGGCTGTCTCTGCAATTGCTTTGTTTAAATCATCAGCGCTTAATTCAAAATTAAAATTAGATAGAAAGATATTTACTCTTTCCAGTATTCTGTTGTCTGCAAGAAAAGTTTTTATCTCATCGTTTAATACAGCGCTCTTTGCTGTAAGATATAGATCATAAGCCTCTTTGGACAGAGCGTTTCCGAAAAACACTATCGGCACAAACAATATAATGAAGATCAGGGCGCATGTCAGAAGTGACGCAAAAGATGGTCTGGTTCCTTTTTTTATAAACTTATAAACCGGCTTAAAGACACCGGTCACCACTGCGCCGAGGATAATCACCGAAACAAAAGGCCAAAATAGAATGCTGATAAGATAGATTGATATAATAAAGAGAACCAGGAAAAACCAGAATATCGAATCACGGGAAGAACTGCAACCCATTCTGCCTCCAATACTTTTAAAGCAGCAGGGGGCAGGAAAATTTAAACCTGCACCCTGACTCTTGTTTTACTTACTGATAATTCCGAGCCCTACCAAAATAAGAATAATTTCATAAACAAAAACCGGCGCGTAACTGCCTGAAAGAGTGAAAGCGATAACACCTCCGATTATGGCGGGAACAACAAAAAAAACAAGAATACCTAATTTTCTGCTTATATTCATAATGAATAAGTTTCCTTTAAAAATAATTAACGTTCAATTATCATTGCCATGCCCATTCCGCCCCCGATACACATGCTTATCAGGCCGGTACTATAGCCTTTGCGTTTCATATGGTTCATTCCGGTAACCATCTGCCTGGCACCTGTGCACCCTATCGGATGGCCTAGGGAAATACCGCTTCCAAGCTCATTGGGCCGGTCGGTTTCGATCCCTAGTTCACGCATACATCCAATCGCCTGGGATGCAAAGGCTTCATTCAACTCGATCATATCAATATCATCAAGCGTCATTCCTGTAGCCTTTAAAACTTTTCTTACAGCCGGCACGGGACCGAGGCCCATATACGCAGGGTCTATGCCCCCGGCTGCAAAAGCCTTTATTTTTACTATAGGCTCAAGCCCCATATCTTTTGCTTTATCAGCGGTCATTAAAAGGACGGCCGCCGCAGCATCGTTAATTCCGGATGCATTTCCGGCTGTGACTGATCCGCCTTTTTTAAAGGCCGGTCTTAATTTGCCCATTTTTTCCATGTTTGTATCCATGGGACGCTCATCAATATCAAAAACCGTTTCACCTTTCCTGGTTTTGATTACGACCGGCACAATTTCGTCGGCAAAAATTCCGTCTGCAATGGCCTTTCTTGCCCTGTTATGGCTCAAAACACCGAGTTCGTCCTGCTCCTTCCGGCCTATATCGTACAGATCGGCAATATTTTCCGCAGTTAAACCCATATGGTATCCGTAGAAAATTTCATACAACCCGTCAAAAACCATGATATCATATATGTCGCCGACACCGGTAAGCTCCATTCTGTGCCCCCATCGAGCCTTGGGCAGCGCCATGGGCGCCATGCTCATCGCTTCCTGACCACCCGCAAGCACTATATCAGCCTGGCCGGCCATGATCGATGCTGCTCCCATGGCAATTGCTTTGAGGCCTGAACCGCAGATTTTGTTTATCGTCGTGGCCGGAGTCTCTTTGACGATTCCGGCCTTTATCATGGCCTGACGCGCAGTATTCTGGCCCTGACCGGCCTGCAGCACATTACCCATAATCACTTCGTCGATTGTTACCGGAGCCGCAGAATTGTCCCAATCATAACCTTTTTTTTCAAGCTCAATAATTCCCCTGCCTTTCAGCTTGTCCGGGGCGCTCTCCTCCATTAATTCATTCGGCACCGGTTTAAGGCCAACGCGTTTAAGAACATCCTTCATTACCAACGAGCCTAATTCAACCACCGGAACTGTTTTCAACCCTCCGCCGAAACTACCTATAGCAGTTCTTGAGCCACTTACAATTACCACGTCTTTCATGCTAAACTTCCTCCTTTGAAATCACCCTTAAGAATAAACTTGCCTTTACATATTTTAAATAATAAAAAATAGCCTTATAAATTAAACAAAATAACAGCACTAAAATATATAACATATAAAACAATTTAAGGTCAATAATGTAAAAGTTGAGTTTCCTATGTATGAAAAATTTTACGGCCTGAATGAAAAGCCCTTTAATATAGTACCTAATCCCGCGTATCTTTACAGGAGTGAAAAACATCAGGATGCCTTGACATATCTGGAATATGGGTTGATGGAGGCAACCGGTTTTATCCTCCTGACCGGGGAGATCGGCACCGGCAAGACTACCCTGGTGCGATATATCCTTAATCAGGTTGAGCCTGATATGGATGTTGCGGTTATTTTCAATACTAATATTACATCTGATCAGCTGATCGGCCTTATCCTGGATAATTTTGGAATCAATTCCAAAAAAGATAAAACAGCTAATCTTGATCTGCTGTATCGTTTTTTGATAGAAAAATTTTCCGATGGCAGCAGGGTTTTGATAATTATAGACGAGGCACAGAATCTTGCTGCAGATGTTCTGGAAGAAGTCAGAATGCTGTCGAATCTTCAGTCGGATGAGCAGATCCTGTTACAGATCATGCTGGTGGGACAGCCCGAATTAAAAGCCAGACTTCAAGATCCCAGGCTGGCTCAGCTTGCGCAGCGTATTACCGTAAATTATCATTTATCTACCCTTACTAGGGAGGAAACAGGGGAGTATATAGCGTACCGGTTGAAAAAAGCAGGCGGGAGTCCTGATATATTCATGCCTGAAGCCGTTGATTTAATCTATACAAATTCCGGGGGGGTTCCCAGGATTATAAACCTGTTCTGTGATACTGCCATGGTCTATGGCTTTGGTTATGAATTGAAACAGATAAACTCAAAAGTTATTGACCGGGTTATTGAAGATAAAGGCGGAATAGGATTTTATGTCGAGCCGGAGAAAAAAAAGGATGAAGATAAAAAAGATGAAGATAAAGGCGGGATTTTGCCGGCAATGAAAGGGGAGGGGGGTGATGAGGAACTTTTACAGCGGTTCCAGAGATTTGAAGTTAATCTCCAGGATATCAGGCTGAAAATTAATATGCTTGTTAAAAAACAGGCGAATCAAGATGATTACCATGATGAAATGGTCAGCACGCTGCAGAACCTTCTTGATCGGGAAAGAGAAAATAGCGATAAAATTATAAAGGAATATGCAGCCCTGGATGAAAGATTCAAGCGGTTATCCGGAGATTATTTCGGTATGATAAAAAAAGAGGCCGGGGAAGAAAGGCCGACATTGCAATCACCGAAAGATGAAGATCCAAAAAATCAACATGTAAAACGGGGGATTATGCAATGGTTTGCCAAGCGTTATTGAGCGATCTTTGTAGCCTATGTTCGTCAGGCATAACCATAACCATATTTCATCCTTTTATGAATAGAAGCTGTTTGTCTGTTAAGCACATATCCGATAAAATTGTTTTGCGGGAGAAGATCCACCGCTTTTTTCACGTCCTGGATGGTGGTCTTTCCCTCTTCGACCACCATTAAGGTGCAGTCCACCATTGGTGCAAACGTAATGGCATCTGCGTTTCCAAGTACAGGGGGAATGTCAAAAATAATATATCTTTCATCGTAGCGCTTTTTCATTTCATCTACCAGATTTTTCATTTTTGGTGATCCAAGGAGTTCGCTGCTTTCCAGTACATTTTTGCCACCGGAGATAAAAGTCAATTTTTCAATTCCCGGCCATATAATCAGTTCCTTCAGAGGTGTGTTATTTTCAAGATAATCTATCAGCCCAATATTGCTGGAAACTCCCAGATACTTGTGAATATTTTGATGGTGTAAATCAGTGTCTACAAGGAGTACGGTCTGATTGAATTCCCTGGCCATGGTAATGGCCAGGTTAATGGAAGTGAGGGTTTTACCTTCACCGGGATTGACACTGGTTATCATGATTGTGTTCCATCCGTTGGCCTGCATGCAATGCTGTATGCGGGTTTTCAGCACCTTGTAATAATTTATGGCAACTGAATCCGAAAAAAGGGCTGCGCACTTGTTTTCTTCCGCTTTAACCGTATCGAGTTGGGCTGATTTTGATTCAAGATAATCCGGCGGAGTCCATCCCGTATTTTTCTGAACGGCCTGGTGTACTGGTGCTTTAGCCTTGTTTTGCTGCGCTGTTGATCCTGTTCGTTCACGTTCCTGTTTTGCTTTTTCTATAGCTTTTCTAAGTTCCATAATTTTGCCCTAAATAATTTTGGTTCATCACGGATTAGTGTGGTAATCCGTGATGAACAGCTATTAGCTTTTAGCTGTTAGGTATTAACTGCTAATAGCTGATGGCATAAGTTTAATTAGTATATGCTCAATAAATAGAATTTCCAAAATAATCCGCTATGATCCATAATTTATAGCTTCCGCATGAGTTTGGCCCAGAATACATTAAAATCCATAATAAAAAAATGAAAAATAATAATTGCTGCCACCACAAATAAAATTATTCCTATTGCCAGGATAATGCGATTTTTTTTTTTACTCACAATATCCTTGCTGGTTAAAATTTCAGGTATTTCCGCCAGTACCGGGAACGATGTCGCGGCTGTAAGGGTCTCTGCTTTGCGGACAGATTGATCTGTAAATTCTTTTAAAGAAGCAGCCCCCACTCCAGCTCCTAAAGATAGAACAAGACCTATCAGGATAATTGCAAGACGGTTGGGTTTAAAAGGTTTCTCAGGCAACTGGGCCGGATCGATCAAGGTGAAACGCTCTCCTTTCTGCTCTTTTTCCAGTCCCTGGGCGACCTTTGCTTCCATGAATTTTCTCATCAGGTCTTCATATTTGGCCCTGGTGTTCAACTGTTCAGTTGCCAGTGCCTTGAATTGTTCTTCTATGCGCGGAGTCGCTTCAATTCTGGCCCTATAATCGTCTCGTTTCTCCTTGACCTCTTTTATCTGCCTGTAAACGGAATCTATCTCGGACTTTACGCCTGAAAGCTGGGATGCCAGGGTGATATGTACAGGATTATGTTTTATATCATTTTTTTTACCTTTTGATCCTCCTGGGGCGTTGATCTGTTTTTCCAGTTCTGCGATTTCATTTTTTGTTTTTATCACATCCGGATACTTATCTGAAAAGCGGCTTTTCAGATAAACAACCTGCAACTTAAGCTCGTCCAGCCGCTGTTTGTCCTGGTTGGCCGATTCCGAAATGATCCCGGATAGCTGGGTTTGCAAAGAACTTTCCCTTTCCTTGAGCGTGCGAAGGAGTTCGTTCAGACGGTCAATATTCTGCTCCAGGCTGTTTAAGGTTTGCATATTGACCTGTATCAGTTCAGGTAGTTCATTAATATGCTCCTTTTTAAAGATGGCAATTTTTCCCTCTATTTCCGCAAGATCATTTTTAACCTTGAGCATCTCGGTTTCCAGGAATTTGGTCGTCTCGCTTGTCTGACGCTCCCGGACCTGGAGGTTTTCTTCGAGAAACAGGGAAGTTATAACATTGGCAACCCGCTGAATTTTTTCGGGTGTATCCTTGCCTTCATAGGAAAGGGTAAAAGCTATGGTTGCGACTGAAGCCCTGCCTGTGCGGCGGTCCATTACCTCGGCACTGATAGGCTCCATTGAAACATCTCCACGCATTTTTTCAACTATCTCTTCCTGTGTCCATTTTTTTTGTTTGTCCGGGTAAAGATCAAAACGCTTAATAATATTCAGCAGCTTGGTCGTGCTCATGATTCGCTGGTTGATGGACTGGATCCGCTGCTCAGCATAGCTTGTAACGGTTGTGATGACAAAATCGGCCGGGATCTCCTGCTCTTCAATCAGGATTGTAGCTGTCGATTTGTAAACCGGCGGCAGCGTCAAGGCAACTATTGCGGCAATAACAAATATGATTAAAGCAGGAATAATCAGTGACCATTTCCTGTTTTTTACAATCTGAATGTAGTCGGCAGGTGATAAAGCGGCTTCTTCCATAGAGTTTTCTCCAAAAATCTCAGTCTGTATTAAACTTTTTATATGAAAATGGTAAACATTAATGCATGGCGCTTATTCAAACAATGGATAATCCATTGAAATTTTAATAAAAAATTGATTTCGCCTTGTATCTGTATGATCTTCCCTGTCTTTATTTTTTGTAAAATAATATGAAGCTTCCATAAAAAGATCATTGGTAAAATTATACCTTATACTGGGGCGTATGCGCCAGGTGGTTTCATCAGTACCCCTCGCTGAATAGTCGCCGTCATCGGCTTTGTTAAGATAATATTCCGTCGATATCCGGCCGCTGAGTTCGTATGTGAACCTCCGGCTTATATTAAGCTCTATGGATGTTCTTTCGGTTGCTCCCGATGTCCCGCTGGATGCTCTGACGTCATGGGAAAAATTAAGACTGCCGCTTGTAAGCTCTCCATTATAGGAAGTAGTAATCCGCGCGACCATGCCGGTGCCGCTGTTATTTTCTTTTTGGGTAGAATCGTATACGCTAAAAGGTTGATCATACTCATAACTGGTTTCATATTTCGATTTTGTGTAACTACCTCCTATATCGGCAAGTATGCTGAAAACTTCACTAACATTTCGGCTGACACCGATTGTAGCGGAATAATAATCTATTCTTGTATTGTCAATAATTGTTAAAAAAGATCTGGTAATTTCACCATCCAGATAATCATATCTTCCATAACCGAAATTCAAACGTCCCACAGTCAGTTCATCTATAAAAGTCAAATTATGGGTAAATCCCAGATTTACATTCTGCATGCGGATGTCATTATCTTCACGGTTATCAAAATCATCTTTTGCAAATGAATACGAGCAGTTTACTGCAGTTGTTTCGGTAAGCATGCTGTTGAAAGAAAAGCCGCCGTTATACCTTATACGGGTTTCATCGCCTTGAATCAGGCCTGTTGCCGTGCCTTCATCTATTACTTCAATATCACGGTCCCGGCGGGAATCCTTTTTATAACCGGCATCAGCGGTTACACCTGTTTTAGGTGTAAGCTGATAATCCAGATTGCCTTTATAATCCTGATCTATGGCATTCAGGTCATTATTATCAAAGTAGCTTATTCCGTCAAAACGGGCGGACAGGCCGGCATTTAATCTCTCGGTACGGTTGCTCAGTTTCAGCCCGGGCGAAATCGTGGTTATAAAGTCTTCTTCTTCATTCCCGTCGTCGAAAAATATATTGTCATTATATTCCCCTTTAATGCCAATTGAAGGTATAAGCTTGAAATCGTCTGCGGCAGCTTTTCCCGGCCCGGCCACAAGAGCCAAGGCAAATAAATATAAGATAATTTTTTTTTGTAAGACCATATGTAAAAAATATACTTCCTTGAACAAAAAAAAGTTCCTATAGATTTTCAGATAATTACCCGATTTTAAAATTGGGCACAAGGCCAGATGGAGGAAGGCGTATTGTAATACTCCGACGACCGATAACGCAGTGAAATTATTTATGTGGAAATCTATAATAACCGCCATGCCCTGATGGGCGGGCTAATGTATTCGATATTTTTCGGATAGGGCGACCACAAGGGTTGCCCCTACGGCACTACTATAATATCCCCGCGTTTCAGCATTATGTTTTGTTCAAGATTTTCGCCTTTTGAGACATCGTCGTACCTGAATTTAAAAATAGTTGTTTTGTCGTTTTTCTCCCTGAAAATCAGGACTTTATTTTTTTTTGCAAATGGATTCAGTCCACCGGCCATGGAGAGCGCCTGGAGCACATTTATGTTAGTATTGAGAACAAAACGACCGGGATGATTTATCCGGCCAATAATATAGATCAGCATGCTGTTTACTTGCTGCACAACCACGGACAGGTTTGGATCGGGAACATATCGCTCAATTTTTTTATTCAATTCATTCCCGAGAGAAGCCACTGTTTTTCCGGCAGCATCAATATCACCGATCAACGGGAATGAAATTTTACCATCAGGCAGAACAGTAACCAGTTTGGTCAAAGCTTCCTCTTTCCAGACGGAAATATCCAGGATATCACCGGGACCGATTAAATAGTCATCACCAAAAAATTTTACCCTATCTTCTTCTGCCAGGCACGCTGTAGCAAGTATGGAAACTGGAATTAAAACGGCTGAAATTAAAACCATTACCAGGAGTTTTAACCTTTTCATAATAATTGTCCTTTAAGTTTTTTTAATATTTTTTTCGCCTCATTCCTGCCGTCAAAATCCTGATTTTCGGCAAGGGCCTTTTCAAGCATATCAACAGCTTCTTCGATCCGGCCGGTTTTATTTAAAAGCATCCCCATATGGTATGCTATCACAGGATTGTCAGGCGCTGCATCAAAGGCATAACGGGTAAACCGCAATGCTTCAGTCAGATTCTCCATTTTGTAATATATCCATCCTATAGTATCAAGTATTACCGCCTCGTTTGGTCTTGCTTGTTCAGCTTTTTTTGCAATTTCGAGAGCTTTTTCAAGCTCCTCGTCTGTTTGGTAGTGATTACTTATCAAAAATGCAAGATTATTAGCGGCCGACCAGAGCTTCGGGTTAACCTCCAGGGCATTTTCATATGTTTTGATTGCCTTTTCATATTCGCCGGCCTGGTCATATATTTGTCCAAGTGACAAGTACGCGGCCGGATTGTTGGGATTGGCCTTTAAGGCGGATTCAAATTTGTCTATAGCTTCCTGTTTTTTTCCCTGCGCAATATAAAGACTGGCCAGGTTATTATGCGGCGCCGGCCACAAGGGCTGGATTTTAATCGCTTTTTTAAATGCATTTCCAGATTTTTTATATTTTTTTTGAGATCCGTAAATTTGTCCCAGCATGTTGTATGCAAACGCATCCCCAGGATTATCTTTTATTCTTTCCTCACATATCGCTATGGCTTTGTTATGTTTTTTCTTGAAAATATAAAGCCTGAGCATGGAAGATAAAATGGCGGCAGACTGGCGGTTTTTTTCATAGCCCTGCTCCAGGATCCGGATAGCCTGATCCCACTTTTTTTCGGCGCCGTACAATCTGGCCAGCTTTAAATAACCCTGGGCATTTTCAGGCATTATTCGGATTATTTTTTTATACTCATTTTCAGCTTGGTCAAATTTCTTTAAACCGGCAAAAAGATCGCCAAGCGCAGCTTTTGCTCCGATATCATCAGGATAATAAGCTATTATTTTTTTCAGATTATCTTCGGCACCTTTATAATCCTTATTCATAACAAGTATGCGCGCAATACCCGTTAAAGCCTTTCTTGATTTCGGGTTAACTTTCAGGGCACTGCGGAGGGTGTCCAGGGCCAGACCTTTTTCATTGTTCATCATGTGCGCCTGGGCAAGGCGAAGATAGGCGGTAATATTTTCAGGCTTTTCGTTTACTATGGTGCGAAATTCAGAGATGGCATTCAAACCGTCACCCTTGATAAGGCAGATCTCTCCTTTGGTAAAATGCGCTTCAAGGCTTTTAGAATCTTCTTTTAGCACCTCCGTAACATACACTTCCGCTGTTTTTAGATCCTTTTTAATAAGATATATTTTTGCGAGCGCATTTTTGGCCTGCAAAATCTCCGGCGCTGCCGGATCTTTATCCAGTGCCAGGCATTCTTTAAGAATCTCAACCGCTTTGTCCGATTTGTTTTGTTTTGCATAGAGCTCGCCAAGTATAAAACGGAGCTTGTAACTGCCGGGATTATGTTCCAGCCCCTGGCGCAGCATTTTTTCAGCTTCATCAATCTGTTTTTTGGTTATATAGAATTTGGCGAAATTGATCCAGTTATCCTCATTGGTTTTATCCGATTCAACCAATTCCTTCAGCAGGGTCACAGCCTTGTCTTGCCGGCCCGAATCCCAATAAAAACCGGCCAGATTAAATTTTGGGCCGACCTTGTCAGGTTCCAGCTTGATGATTTTTTTCAGAGTGTCAACAGCGTCATCGGGCTGCCCGGAGCCGGCATAAAATCGGGCCAGAATAAGATGGAGCGAAACAGATTGTGGGTTTTCTTTAATACCGGTCCGGATGATTTCTATAGCATCATGGAGATTTTTATCCCGGGAATAAATAGATGCGATCATAATATATATGTCCGGTTTGGTCATTCCTTTTTCAAGCAGCATTCTAAGCAGCTTTTCCGCTTCAGAGCTCTTTTTTTCGCTCAGCAGGATTGCTCCTTTCAAAAGGAGCGCCTCAAGATTATCCGGGTTTGCCTTTAATATCAGCTCAACCTCTTTTTTGGCCCGGTCAAAAGCCCGGCCTGCTATGAAAAGTTTGCCAAGCTGCAGATGTGCATCCATATTTTTAGGATCAAGGGATATTGTTTTTGAAAAGAGACCAAAAGCCTTTTTATAATTTTTATCCTTAAATTCCACCATACCCAGCATGTAATAGGCGCCCGCAAATTTTGGATCGATCTGCAGGGCATTCTTGAATTCCAGCCGGGCCTTTACGTAATCCTTTTTTTCAAAAAGTGTTTGCCCTTTAGTGAAAAATTTCATTTTTTTCTCTTCCGGTGTGCCGCAGGCGGCAAGGAGGAAAGCCAAAAGACAGACAATAAGAGTTTTGGATAAGTATTTAGACATGCTTGATGCTCCGTTCAAAACGTAAATTTTCGCGGATTAATTGAAATCATGTAAAACCTTTTATAAAAATTACCATAAAAGTGCCGGCAGTAGCGGCTCCCAGCTTACCTGACTCGCCGCGCAGTTCTCCGATAATAACCTCATAGCTGAACAGAAAGACAATTATTTTTGCAGTAATCAGACCTAAATGATTGTTATCAAAGTAAACCGCAGGAAAGTTAGGCACAATTAAAGCGACAAAGAGTATAAGAAAATCCATGGGCGTTGTTTTGAAACCATGTTGTCGCTTGGTGAACTTCAGCGTCATTATCACAAAAAAAACCAGGAATCCAAATGAAAGGTTATAAATTTGCGTCATACTGCTGTTTATCCATGGCACAGGGGTTGATTCACTTATAAAAATAAGGAAAGGGATAGAAATGTATAAACAAAGGCGGAGAATATTGCAAAGCCTTTTTTTTTTGAAAAGTATAGATGCTAAAATCAGTATACACGCAATAATTGAAAAAATTGAGAAATATATCGGAATATTGACCGGAATAAAAGCAGTCGCCAGCAAAAGTAAAGGGATGCCATTATAAATTGTTTTGAAAGATATTTTTATAATAACCTTCTTCTCTTTAAGTATTTTGAGTCTGCCTTTGATGCTTTTGTCGAACCAGCTTAACCTGGCCAGGCGCGTGCCTGCTTTTTTGGCCGTTAAAAAACAGTAAATAATTGTACCCGAAAATATCAGATAAATTATTAATATGAACCATTCTGAAAAGAAGCGGAGCAGAACCGCAGCAGTAACCAGCAATGCCTGAAAAATATATATTAAAAGTACTGCTTCGGTATGGAAAAAGCCGAGATCCAGAAGTCTGTGGTGGAAATGCCTTTTGTCGGCCACAAAAGGAGACTTATGAGCAATAATACGTTCTGTCATCACAGTTAAAGTATCCAGTACCGGAAAACCTGTCAGCAGCAAAGGTAAAACAGCGCAAAAGGGCGGATTCGATTGTGTTATACTGATTGAAAGCACAGCAGCCATAAACCCGAGTGCCTGGCTGCCTGCGTCACCCATAAAAATAACCGCCGGAAAGGTGTTGAACCTGAGAAATCCGAATATTGCTCCTGTGACTGCTACCGCAATCAGCAGGATTGCGGAGTTGTTACTTAAATAGGCCAGATAACCAATGCCTATGAAGGTTAGGATTGATATTCCACCTGCTAAACCGTCAAGGCCATCGGAAAGATTGATAGCATTTGTTATGCCCACAATAAAAATTAAGGTCAATGGGATAGAGAATGGATCGGCCAGAAGGCTGCCATCCGGCAGTAAGGTGCCAAGATACTGTATCTTGACTCCCCCGTAAAGGATAACAATCAGGGCTGCAGCAATCTGGCCGGTAAATTTTGTTTTATATCCCAGGTTTTTTATATCATCAAGAAATCCAAAAATAACAACTATAGAAGCACCGGCCAGAATAGATTGAATAAAATGATCCATGCTTGACCAGAATAGAATCGGAACAAGGGCGCCTGTAGCCATGGCGAGTCCGCCTATTTTCGGCATGGTTGTTTCGTGTATTTTTCTCTTGTTGGGAATATCCACCGCATTCATTTTAACCGCATATTCCTTGAAACAAGGAATAAGGATAATAGTAATGAACATTGACAAAAGTAGAGTGGAAAAGAGATACATTTTTTTACTTAGTGCCTCAACTACAAGTATATATCATGTTGATAAAATAACTATTTCCAGTTTTTTTCTAAACCAGGGTTTAAAGCTATTAGCTGTAATTTATAATAAGAAATCAAACAAAACAGGTTACGATAAGGTAACACTTTTTTCTATCATTTTGAAAGGAGAAAGTGTCGGGTTCTATAGTGGAACTTACAAGGTCTATAGATCGTCACATAAATAATTTCAATGCAGCCTCATCAATGACAGTTTTTTTATTTTGCCTGACAAAGAAACCAATAAAAACAATGGACGTTCCGCAAGTACGTCCAGGTACAGTTAAATCCTAAAGCATACTTGAGCATTATAATTCAAAAGTCGAAAGGAGATAATTATGCTAAATTATTTTAGAAACAAACAGGCAAGGATTGTTCAGTTCATACCCGATGCTTTTGTTCGATGGATATATTGAGTTTTAATGAATATCTTGATCTCAGCAGAGGCTGCAAATTGCCTGTTCAGCCTCTGGAAGAGATCTTAAACCGGGGCTCGGAAATCAGCCTTGATCTGGCATTGTCACAGTCCAACATTTACAGTGATTTTAAAGATTATCTGAAATATGGGGCATATCCATTTTTTATGGAGGATAAGGATGAATTCAAAAACAAGCTTTTTAATGCCCTGCAGAAGATCATTAATGAAGATATTCCGTCCTGCCATAAAATAGATTATCTTCAGACCCGTATATTCAAAAAACTCATTGCGAAATTAATCGAATCAAGGGTGCCCTATAAAGTCAATGTGTCAAAATTATCTCTGGAACTTGGTATCACCCATCCCACGTTGAGTATTTACCTGGACATGCTCAAAGATTCGAAAATTTTTCAACCCATAAAAAAATATTCGACCCGGATATCCAGAAAACCGGCAAAACTGCTCTTTGATAATACCAATATTCTCCATGCCTATGCCGACGAATTCGGCATGGATGTGGAGGTCGGAACGATCAGAGAGACTTTTTTTGCAAGTTGCTTTTCCGATATTTACTATTCAGATATCGGGGATTTCAGGGTAAAGGATACTTTTTTTGAAATCGGCGGAAGAGATAAAACCTTTAAACAAATCAAAGATGTACAAAAGAGCTATTTGGTCATTGATATTGACTACACTACAGATGTTCGCAAAATACCCCTCTGGCTTTTTGGCATGATAGCGTAGCATAGTATGGGGTCAAGGGGTACACTCTTGACAATTTCAACCTTCTTTTCTATCTGCATAAGCTGTTTTCTAAGTTTTTTGTCTCCACTTATGTGTCTAACCGTATATCTCCTATATTTTTTTAAGGTGGGCTTTCATAGGCGCATTTTCTCAAGCAACCAGTCCCCAACATTCCGGTTGGTAAATTCAACCCCGAAGAGATAAACTTCCTTGTTCATTTCCTGATATTTTTCAAAATATTTTTTATCTTTGATCTGATTTAAAGCCTGGCCATGAAATTAAATGCACCATTTTTCTTCGAATGAAACAAGAAAAATATGCAAAAAGGGCAAAATAAAGAACAAGCAGCAATATTACAGCCGGACCATATTTATTGCAGAGTGAAATTATGGAAATTCCAATAAAAAGCTGAATAAATCCGTATCCGGCAGACACCTTCCAATGCCGCATGCCGCCTTCATTGGCCAGAATCTGGTAAAGGTGGCGGCGATGGGGCTTGCTGAGATTTTCACCATCGACAAACCTTATTGCCATGGTAGTAAGACCGTCGGCATAAAACGGTAAAAGAAATGCAGTCATCACAAAAAAATCAAGCCAATTCCTGCAAAATACGACCATCAATCCCGAAAACACAAAACCAAGCAGAACACTCCCAACATCTCCCATGAATACCCTGGCATTCGGTATATTAAAAGGCAGGAATCCAAGGCAGCCAAAAGCCATGCAAAGAGAGAGTTTGATATAATCAGGATTTGCTCCAATCCTGAAAGCATAAAATGATAACAACCCGAATCCGGCCAGGCCTGTAATTCCCGCGATTCCGTTAATCCCATCCATGAAATTGTAACAATTGGCAGTTCCCGCAATAAATATGGCACAGAATAAAAGTAATAAATAAGCATGTATCGGGTTTTGATCGCTTCCCCATATTCCGGATACAAGCATAATGGCTGCTGAAAACTGAACGATCAATCTGAATACCGGCCGGATATCGGATCTGTCCCCCCAAAAACTGACCAATGAAATAATCAGCGCCGGCACCCAGAAAGTCCACACAATATTGAATACGACCGAAAAAAATAAAAAAGCGGCCAGAATACCTATTCCGCCGCCTTTAGGTGTTACATTTTTATGTGAACTCCGCTCACCAGGATTATCGGAAAACCCGATTTTGTTGCCATAAATCGCCATTACCCAAGCGCCTGCTCCCCCTGAGACAAGAGCCGCAAGGTAAAAAATAATATCTGTTTTTTTCATATCAGGAAAATGATTTTTTGCATCCAGGGTTTGCCTTTTAAAGAATCCAGGAGTCAGAACCAAACCCGAACCTGCAAAGCTATTTCAAGATTTAGTTGTTTTTATCCGTCCACTCTTTTAAAACAAATTCTTTCAAAACCAAGAGCAACAACTACAAATTTTAGGAGACGCAGGTTTTTATGCCTTGATTCAAGTTTTTCCCCGTAATCAATAACCTGTTTTGTACCGTTATCCAGCTCCTGCCGGATTCGGGGAATTCCGGGTAATGCGTTTTTCAGAAAGCTTTTTTGCCTGCGTACCGGTTATGCCGGCATCTTTCAGGGTTACAAACTTAAATTCGATTAAAACATCATAAACAACGGCATGTCTTTTTGACATCTTCAGAGCTGCCTGTGGGATCAACACATGAAAAATCGAATCTTAAAATAAAATATGAATTACGCAGATCAGTTGGATTCTTCCCAATCTTCAATCCCCCAAAAATTTTTTCAAACTCATCCTTTTTCGCCACATCATAGTAGTTCTCCAGCATGGAAAGAACAAGGCTCTTGCCAAAACGCCTGGGACGGATGAACAACTGGAAATCCGATTTTTCAAGCAAGGGTATTTTGTCTGTTCTGTCACAGTAAAAATAACCCTTTGTAACAAGCTTTTGAAAATCACTGATACCGTATGGAAATTTCATTGTTAAACCCTTATGAAAACAACGGGTTACATTGTTATTCGTTTTAAAAAATCGGCATTGTTAATTCCGGATAGTTCTATATATCGTAACATATTAAAATGATGCAATAAAATTATTAAAACCCATTCTTATTTAACAAGGCTGAAAAAGAGTTTTTCAGCCGTTCCCACTCAAAACCAACAATATTTTTTTCATTTCTGCTGAAGTCAACGCCGACCAGGAATATTTTATAGTCATCAGAATGGAGCAATGCCTGATATTTTTCAAAATACTTTTTTGTTTTAATCTGTGCCAGGGCCTTATTTTTGTTTTGATCCAATTCAATCACTTTGAATTCAATCAGATAAATATGCCTGTCTAATTTAATAGTTAAATCAATTCGGCCATGATTGGTGGGATCTTCAGGTTTTACGTCAATCCCCAAGGCCGCAAAATAGCAATAAAAGATAGAGGCATAATAGCCTTCGTATTTATCAAGATCATTATTAACATACCAGTTATAAGGAATTGAAGCGAACAGGGAATGAAAAACAGTTTGCAGCTTGTCAAAATCAGCTTCCACCAAAGCTTCATATATGGCTATTTTGTTATCTTCTTTATTTGAGGTTTCTTTTAGCAGGTAATGCAAAATATAATCGGTTAAACTCATTTTTACTTCCAGGTTGGGATAGCCCAGTTCATATATTTCCCTCGCACCAACCTGCCTTCTGCCTGTAATAGTTAAATAACCGGTCTGAAACAAAAGTGTTTCCAGCTCAATAACATCAACATCAAAACTGCTTAAAAGAGTTTCAGTAGCTTTTATATCTTCTATCCTGGGCACAAAATATTTTCTCTCCCGGATCAGCTTAATCAGAAATGAAGGCGTTGCTGTTTCAAACCAGTAATTTTTATAAACCCCGGAATCCAGGTAAAGAAGAATATCATAAGGATTATAAACAGTCTCTCCCAAAAAACTGTAACCATCATACCAAAGCTTTATCTTGTCCTGATCGACCCCGTCCAGCCGATCTTTAAAAGTATGAATCAGCTCAGGATGGGTATAACCGCACAGGGTGGCATACCGGTGATCCAGGGTAATATCGGTCAAGTTATTAAGACCGCTGAAAAGACTCACCTTTGAAAACTTGCTTACGCCGGTAAAAAAAACAAATTTCAGGAATTCATCACAATCTTTTATAACCGAGTATAAATTTTTCAGACCTTCCCTGATCTCCAGGGCAATACCTGTTTCAGTAATATTGTCAAGAATCGGTTTATCATACTCATCTATCAGGATAACGACCTGCTGCTGGTATTTCTCATGCAGAATTTTAATTAATTCATGAAATTTTATGTCAGGCGATTTATATCGGTTGGTTATTTTATAAACAGCATAGTGTTTATCCATGTTATAGTTTATCACTTCATTCAAGTGCCGGGCGGATTGAATCACACCCGCCCCAAAACTGATATGAATAACCGGATATTTCTGTGCCCAATCCCAGTTTTGCTCTAAAAACAAACCCTTGAAATATTTTTTTTCGGCTAAAAAAGCCTGCTTCAGCGTATCAATAAACAAACTCTTGCCAAACCGCCGCGGGCGCGCCATAAAATAATATTTTCCATTATCAACCAGTTTTTTTAAAAGCAAAGTTTTATCGACATAATATCCATACTTTTTCCGAATCTCTTTGAATGTGGATATCCCAATGGGTAATTTCTGCATGGTTTAAGCATCCTTTATTTTTAAATACCACTTTGCAGTTTCTGATAGTCCCTGGTCAATAGTATAATTTGCTTTCCACCCTAATGCCCTTTGGATTTTATCACTGTCAACCGTAAGTGATCCTGTAAGGCGGTCAACCTGCCCGGATTTGCCTGAAAACATTCCTGCCGCTTTCAGCAAAAAAGAGGGTGAGTAAAAAAGGCGCGCCGGCTTCCCCATAGCAGCGGCAATCTTCCTGATCAGTTCAGGGGTTGAAAGATCGACCCCGTCACTCACAAAATAAGTCTTCCCGGATGCTTTTGGATGAAGAATGCATTTTAAAACAGCGTCAACCAGATTTTCCAGGTAGATTAAACTGCGACGGTTTTCAACACCTGCCAATGGTAAAGGAATGCCCCGTTCAATAATTTTGAAAAGACTTAAAAAATTGGCTTTTATGCCGGGCCCGTATACCAGCGGCGGTCTGATAACAACAACCTCCATGCCTGTCTTTTCTGAAATTTCATGCAGGGCCTGCTCTGCTTCCCATTTGCTGATACCATATGGATCTTGAGGCTCAGGCTGATCATCTTCGGAATATGGCAATCCCCTGTTTTCACCGCAGGCCTTGACTGAACTCATATAAATAAAGCGCCTTACACCGGACTGCGCCGCCATCCCGGCAAGACGCGCCGTGCCTTTAAGGTTTACCTCCCGAAATGCTGTAAGAGGATCTGCGGCCGCATCTTTCAGCACATGCGCCCGCGCAGCAAGATGAACCACCGTGTCGATGCCGGTCAGGGCTTCAGACCAGTCGGTTTGAGGCCCGATTGATTTTACTATAACCGGAGATACTTTTTTTGGAAGGGTTTCCGCTTTTTGCGGCGATCTGACAGCGCCTCGCACGTGCCGGGCATCGGCGCATAATCTTGCGCACAATGCCTGTCCTATAAAACCATTAGCGCCGGTTACAAGTATGTTCATAAAATGCCGTTTGAGATTTTTACAAAAAGTCTCACCTCTGTACCAACTCAAAAATCTTTCTAAAATACTTTGAATAAACCTTGAACAAGCTTGTCGGGATATTATTTTCACAACAGGCTCTAAATATCTCTTGATTTAGAATAAAATTACTTTTTATACTCCTGGTGCTTATCCCGCCCATTCTCATTTTTACCAACACTCTGGGGATATAGTGAAACTTAATCATCTGCTTGCCGAATATCCTGGCAATAAATTCAAAATCCGCCGCAATACGGTAATCTGTTTTAAAAAGACCAAATTTTTTAAAAATATCATTTTTTAGATAAAGAGTCGGATGGGCAGGCATGACTCCGCATGCAATCCTTGCGGGAGTAAAATATTTGCTCCTGTAATAGCGCACTACCCGGCTTAAGTCTGTATGGTCAACATAAATAAGGTCACCATAACAAGCGCTTATATCTCTCTCCGAGAAAGCTTTGGCAATCCATTCCAACACCATATTATTTGCAAATATATCATCGGCATTCAAAAACCCGACCAGATCACCTGTAGCCTGCTGAATTCCTTTGTTCATGGCATCATAGATTCCTTGATCCGGCTCGGAGACCCAGTAAGCCAGCCGTCTTTCATGCTTGCGAATTATATCTGCAGTTCCATCAGAAGAAGCTCCGTCAATCAGAATATGTTCAATATTGTTATAAGACTGTTCCTGCACGGAAAATAACGTGTCCGAGATTGTGGCCTCAGCATTACGGCAAACAGTGATTACTGATATTTTCATAAAATTACGACCAGCATATTAATACCAAATTTATAATAAAAACAGGGGCTCTTATTAAAATCAAGCCTGTTTGTTTCTTTTACTGGACAATTTTGCGGGGACCCCTTTATAAACAGACCATGGATTAAGGTCATTAACTGCAAGGCTTGAAAGTCCCAGCACAGCGCCCTCATTCACCATAATGCCTGGCCCTACTACAGATTTAGCGCAGAGCCAGACCTTATCCTTCACTGTAACAGGGCTTGATATAAGGCTGAATCTCTCATTTTCCCAATCATGGTTGCCGGTACAAATATAAACATCCTGAGAAATGCAACAGTGATTGCCTATATTTACCTGGGCCAGATTATCTATCCAAACATCTTCTCCAATCCAGGAATAATCTCCTATCGCAAGACGCCAGGGAAATTTCACCCTGACTCCGGGTTTGATAACTACCCCTTTTCCTATTTTGGCTCCAAAAATACGCAAAAAAAAGATTCTATGAAGAGAACCCGGAATCCATGAATTTACAAAAAAGGCCTGCACCACCAGCCATACCATCTCTACCCAGGCGGGCCTGCCCCTTGTAAAAACGTCTGTATTGTCAAACAAATCGAGTCTCAAGCACTACGCTCCTGAATTATCATATATCCCACCGAGATCGCTATTTATTCGCAGATCCACGTTTATAGGCAGCAATAGTCCCTTTGGCTATATTCGGCCAGGTAAAACGAGAAAGAACCAACTTTTGTGCTACTTCACCCATTTTCACTCTTTCATCTTCATTGCCCAAAACCCTGTGCAAAGCCCTGCTGATTGCTTTTGCATCAAGATCGACAACCTCCCCCGCTCCAGCCTCTGCAACTTCGGGGAAATGGCAATTTTTTGAAATAACAACCGGCAGACCGCATCCCATTGCTTCCGCTGAGGCCATGCTGAAACCCTCCTCCCGGCTTGGCTGGCAAAAACATTTTGCATCAACAAAAGCCGCATATTTTTTTACTCCATAAAGAGGCCCCACCAGATGTACTCTTTTTTTTATGCCATAATGATCAATCTGTTTCTCAAAATTATCCCTTGCGCCTTCATCGGGGCCGGCGACCACCAGATCTACATCATTATTCTTTTTAACAAATTCGTTAAATGCTTCCGCAAGATAATCAAGGCCTTTCATTTCATGCAGCCTGCCCAAAAAAAGGATATAAGGCCTATTCTTTATCCTTGGAAAAAAATTGTAGAATCTGTTTTCAGGAGGAAGATTATTTAATTCTTCCGGAAAAATTCCGTTTGGAATTATTTCCATAGGACAGTTAAGGTTAAGAGACGTGATAAATTTTTTCTCATCAGCATTCAGCACATGCAGAAAAAAGGCATGATTTAAAATACGCCTCCAGACTAAATGCAATGCCAATCTTTTTTTCCAGCTTTTTTGATTCAAACTCCAGGGATTCAGCATGCCCCTTGGAGCAATGATATATTTAGCTCCCTGCTTTATTGAAAGTGATGCGGCTTTTTGTAAAATCGGAAGCCATAAGCCATGGATATGGATAACAGCATTTTTATCCAGGATGGTTTTAAATATGCGTCCGGCTCTGTTTCCAGTCAATTTTTCCAGGCCGTCAGGCTGAGGGCAGGTTACAGTGTTGACAAGGTCAAAATGAGGAATTGAGGCGGTCGCAACTTTAATATCCTCCATGCGACCAGGCGCTGCATTATAAAATAGAGTTACATCATGCCCAAGTTTTGCCTGGGCCGCGGCAAGACTGGGCATGCTCCTGGCAGGGCCGCCCTGTGCGGGATCCAGTGAAGCAACAACGTGAATTATTTTCATATATTCGTTTGTTAATGAGCCGTTTTTAAACAATCTTTATAAAAAGCTTCATAAGCCCCTGCCATTTTAATAAGGCTCAATTTGTTTACGATGCTGCGAGCGGCGGCAAGACGCTTCTTTTTTGTTGTTTCAGGCTCGTTTAAAATTTGTTTAATATTATCAGCAAGATCCTGGTGGTCATTCGGACAAAAAAGAAGTCCGGTTTTTTTATGTGTTATCCACTTATTATGCGCTTTGATGTCACTTGCAATCACAGGAATACCTGTCGCCATTGCTTCAAAAACAACGTTAGGCATTCCCTCATAAAAAGAGGGCAGTAACAGCATATCGCAACTTTTCATAATCCTTAACACATCATCACGATATCCAGCAAAGAGAACCTGATTTTTTATGCCAAGTTTATGAGATATTTGTTGCAGATTATTTGAATAATTTCCTGTTCCGCAAAGCAAAAGCGTTATAGCAATCCCTTCATCTTTTAATAAAGAAACAGCATTTAGCAGTACCTGAATATTTTTATGTTCTACAAGTCTTCCTGCATAAAGGATCACCGGTTTTTGATTATCAATTCCGAGCCTGGAAATATCGAATGATTCCAGGCAGCCAATATGAGCCAGATCGACACCGTTAGGTATAACAACCCCTTTTTTTAAAGCAAAAATGTTCTTGTATGGAAATCCCATAGAGCCGGAATTAGACACGATTCTATTACTTAAACAGAACCCTGCAGTTTCAATGGCATCCTGCAACCGATTAATCTTATAATAATTTCTATATGACGCAACATAGCAGGGAGTGCCGGAAAACCAGGACGGTATCAAACTCGGCCATAACCCATTAGGCAGCCAGTTATGAATAATATCAGGCCGCCACGATTTAATGCATTTAAATATCCGTCTCCATCTAAGGTCAAAGCGGAATTTTCCTGGAATCTCGAAGATTTCAACACCAGTAGCAAGGTCATCCGTTCCTTCAGTGTTGCCGCAGCAGACTGCATTAAGAAACCGATCAGTATCCATTGTATTAAGAAGGTATTTTAACTGCTTCTCGGCCCCGCCGCCCTGAAGGGTATAGATGAAATGGAGGATCCTATTTTTCATCTGTATTTTCCTTCCAGCTAAAAAAAGCTTTTTCATACCGTTCGCACATTTTTTCGAGATTAAAATGCTTTACAATTCTTTTTTCCCCATTGCAGATAAAAGATTGCCTGATATTATCATCTCCAAGTACCTGCAAAATTTTGTCAGCCATTTGTTGCCAATCTCCAACCCGCGTTAAAAAACCATTCCAGCCGTCCTTGATGATTTCATTAGGTCCATAAGGTGCATCTGTTGATATTACGGGTACTCCGCAAATCATTGCCTCCAGAATAACATTAGGGAATCCTTCATAGTGTGATGATAAAATCAAAATTTCAGATGAGTATATATAGGGATAAGGATTTTTTACCTGGCCCAAAAAGTGAATGGCATCCTGCAACCCAAGTTTATCAGTTAAATCATGCAGCATAGACAACTCGCTTCCTTCGCCAATAATCAACAAAGAACATGGCTTGATAGCATTGAGATATTTTAATGTCAGTAAGAGATCATTCAATCCCTTTTGCGGTGATAATCGCCCGACATAAACCAGCCGCCCATGTGTTGATGGGATTTTGGGAATTGCCGCATTTTGTAGCATCTTCTTATGAATGGCATCAATATCAATGCCATTATTAATTACACAAATTTTAGACGATGATATTTTAAAATAATTCATCATAGATCTTTTAATCCCATTCGAATTTGTGATTACCAGATCTGCCTTGGGGTACCATTTCGCAATAAAAATTTTGGCTTTAAGCTGTACTTTAAATTTTTTTTCAGGATTGTTAACTACTCCAACAAATAACTTTGTTCCTGCTTTTTTTATAATAAAGGAAATAGGAAGTAATATTTTATTATTATGAAATAAAGTAGAAAAAAGTACATCCGGTCTTTCTTTAAATAAAAGCCAAAGTGTATGCAATGTTAAAATTATCGGAGTGAGCGGCCCCATTTTAATATTCATGGACTGGCAAACAACCTTGACATCAGGATTTAAGTCATCCAGATAATTGCCTGTGATTCTGGAAAGAGCGATGATAACATTATATCCTTTTGCATGAAAATAATTGGCGAGATAAACAATCCGCCTTTCAGCTCCTCCTCCTCCCAGTTTTCCTACGAAGAGAATTATTTTTTTAGGTTTATTCGGCATTCGATCAAAGAGCCTTTTTACAACATCATAAAAGTTATGTTTTGCAGGTCATCAGGAATCCAATATCTCCTTTATTACCCTCACTGCTGTCTGCTCTCTTGTTTCAGCATGATCAGCAAGAGAAAAAAGTTCAGTATAAGCATTATAACACTGTTTATCCTTTTGAGATTCGATTTTTTCAAGAATATCACCTGGATTTTTATAATCAACATCAATCCAGATACAACGCCGGCGAATAATTTCTTCAGCCTTGGGAGTCATCCGTCCCTGTCCTATATTAAAATATATTACTGGTTTTGAAGTTGCCGCAATATTGGCAAAGGCTGTGCTTAAAGCAAAATCAAGCATAAAAATATCAAACCGGTCAAGACAGTCTTCAAGACGTTCAGATATGGATTTAACCTCATTAAGTTGATGCTCTATAATCTGCTTGGGATGTTTCTTGAATGTCATTTCCGGAAACACCTTAAACAGATACTGCTGCCACTTTATATAATGCTCATCCGGAATGTTTAAAAACGGCAAACGGTTAAAGCCTAATAATTTAAGCGGAACATATGCGATTTCAGGCGATTCTATTTTAGATAAAGGCAATATTGGCCTTTTATCATAAGCTTTTCTAATTGTTTGAGAATTTCCTTCAAAATATACTGGTTGTTTTCCGTGTAATGTATTAAGGAAATTAGCCTGATTAATTTCCAAAAGACCGGCCTTGCCATAACCGATATAATGACTGGAGTAGCTCCTGTCATTATAAGCGACATTTGGATGATCTGCCGTGCCGCATTCATTGCCATGCGCCATACATACTACCGGGATATCTTTTGAAAGGGCATTTGCAGCTAAAATTTTCATGTTCAATTTCCCTAAAGTACCGGTCAATAATAATGAATAATCCGGTTTGGGAACGTTGGGGCTGATAATTTTTTCAAGAGTCTTATTCATCCTTGAAATAATTTTATCCTGATTCCCGCATATATTGAAATCATTATATAAATCGGCAATAGTATCTTCTATTATTTTTTTTTGTTTTTCTATATTTGGAAGATCTATTAAAATATTCTCAGGGAACAGAATTGATATTCTATTACATAACACTCTAACACAAAATTTTTTAAAATTTAAACTTGGGTTTAAAAAGCCTATCGTCCAATCCGGTTTTCCGGTTAACAGGCTTAACTTGGTTAAAATTTTTTTCCGATACCTGACTTTAAATGAATCCAGGGTCAATTTTTTATGCTTTCTATAACCAAAATATGGATTTTCTAAAATATCAAAATCACTCTTTACATACGCTTGACCATCCCAATCCTTCTTATAAAACCTGTTTCTGAACAGAGCTGATGAAAAAATGAAAATCAGTTCATGAAAAAAAAGGCCCGCCAAATTCAAATACGGCCCGCCATAAGTTTGACATCTTTGGTATGCTTCATGAAGAATATTATATATTTCAATGCATTGACGATCAACTTCTTCGTGATTATAATCTGATTCAATAAAGAAATTTTTCACTTTTTATCCTTTTAAAATAAATTTACCATCTTTTATCTCGTAAACTTTATCTACTTTTTTAAGCGCCTTTAAACGGTGTGTAATTATAATTACAGTTCGATCTATAGCAAGCTTTTCCAGCGATTCTTGAACCTGGATCTCAGTCTGTTTATCCAGCCCGCTGGTCGCTTCATCCAGAATCAGAATATCGGGGTCTTTTAAAATTGCTCTTGCTATGGCTATTCTCTGCTTTTGTCCGCCGGATAGTTTCATCCCGCGGTCGGCAATAACTGTATCATACCCATGTTCAAGGGAAATGATAAAATCATGAGCAAAGGCCTGTTTGCAAGCCACAACTATATCTTCATTACTTGTATTGTCTGCGCCATAGGCAATATTATTCCTGACAGTATCATGAAATAAAAATATATCCTGGCTTACAATTGCTATCCTGCGCCGGTAAGAAGCTATCTCTAAATCAGTCAGATTCTTTCCGTCTATAAAAACAGAACCCTTATCAGGATCATAAAATCTTAATAGAAGATTGATCATAGTTGACTTTCCTGAACCGGATGGGCCGATAATAGCAATTTTTTCACCCTTCCGCACTTTAAGGGTACTCTTTTCAAAGACAGCTTGGTGTGAACCCGGATAATAAAAAGTTATATTATTTAAAAAAATACTGTCATCTATTTTTTTAATTTCATAAGTTCCATTATTGAATATTTGGCTTTTCATATCCTGATAAATACTTATAACACGATCCACATATCCCAACTGACTCCTTGTCTTGGCGAATAATGAACTTATAATTGAAGCTTTTGAATTAAGCCGTGAAAGAAGAAACAGGAAAGTAATCAACAGTGCAAAATCAGGCGGTTGGCTAATAAAAAAAATCGATGCAATAATTAAAATCAATATAGTGGCTGTAATAAAAATTTCGCTTAAAGGTTGTATAGTGGCTTCCCAATTTAAAGATTTATACTGACTGTCCCGTATGATAGCAAGAAGTTCGCTTGCGCGGTTTGTTTCATGTTTTTCGCGGCCGAACATTTTTACTGTGGCGATACCCATTATCATCTCCCCGATCCTTGCAGACATCGCGCCGATTGAATCCGCTGACTGGGTTCCATAACGCCTGACCGATGAGGTAAGATAACGAAGAAAAACAAAAATTCCAAAAATCACGGCGCTGGCGATCAAGGTTATGTAGAAGGAGATAAATATCATTAAAAAGATATACGCGAGAGTGACTATGGCAGATGAAATAAGAAGGAGTATATTCTGTACAGCAGTGCCACAATAATGTACTTGCAGATTTATACGATCAGTAAGATCGGCTGCCTTATGCTGCATAAAAAAAGAAAGACGTACATTGATAAATAATGAAAGAAGTTTGCTGCGTATATCAAAGGCTAATTTTGTATTTAAATATGCAATAAAAATCTTTGATATATAGTAAATTCCATTTTTTAAAATTATCGCCAAAAAAATAAAGGCGGAAATATAAAGTATTCTGTCGTGTTCAGGAAATTTTAAAAAAAAAGTATTAACATATGACATCAATGAAGAATCATACGTTTCGGCGCTGATTCCTGATAAAGACCTGAGGAAAGGGACAAGGAGCCCGATTGATAATCCTTCCAGGAATGCCGATACAACAGTGGTAATCAATATCATCACAACTATATATTTGTATCGGGCAACAAAAGGATATAAAAAATATAATATCCTGTTTTTTTTTATGATATTCAACATGCGCTTCAATTATTACAAAATTCGGGGTTGGTCATAACATCGGCCATCAGATATCAAAGCTGAGCTATGGTGAAATTTGAAAATTTCTGGCTGTTTGAGCGTAGCGAGTTCCAGAGGTTTTCAAATTTTATTATAGCTCAGTGTATGGCCGAAATTAGAACCAAGCCCCAAAATTCGGCATCCTTCATTTGTCGTTGATACTTTTAAAAGAACAATAGAACACAGATGCACACAGATAAACACAGATAGGTTTATTTTTTAAAAAAAGTGTAAAGTACTTTTGCAGTGATATGAAAGATGTCCAAAATTCGTAATGGTTTACGATTCACAGTATCCCTATTGCCTCCTCAATCGTAAAAAATTAAGCGTAACTAAAGCAGTCAGAGTTATAAATGCATGGATAACCAGAAAACAGAGGCCTAAATATAAAGAATTGCAAAACGCAAAAAAAGAAACCAAAAAAAGAAACGCACAATGCCCAAGCTTTGCATGCTGAAAAATAAATTTTAACGCAGATACTATTGCCGCGGAATCATTCATTTTACGATGCTGTTGCGCAGATCCCGGATTACTCTTTTCGGCAATTTCCGCACAAATTATCTGCATCTTACTCCATGTCATAATATACTGAATATAAAACACAAACCCCATCAGGCACATTCCTAAAATTAAAACGTGAATACTGCCGACTGAACGATAAGCTCCAATAGTTAAACCTGTGATTATGAGAAAGTCATTAAGCTTGTCAAAAAAAGCATCCAGCCATGCTCCAAAATCAGATTGCATCTTTTTAGCTCTGGCAATATTACCGTCAACAAGATCCAAAATAGTAAAAATCTGGATGCATATTCCAGCCGTAATTAAAAAAAAATGGCCTTGAAAAATCAGCAACGCAGCTCCTGCTATACCGAAAACTCCTGAAATAATAGTTATTTGATTCGGTGTCCAGGAAGTGTTGAGAAAGAGGGGCGTCACCAGGGAAGCTAAAAAATTATAAAATGCTTCAAACAGATTTTTTCTTTTCGGAACCTTGTTTTTAAAATTATTAAATATTTGAGACTGCTTTGTTTCGGATGTTGAATTTTCCATTTTTTTAATCTATACCAGTATTTTTTTTGCTCTTTCCAGATCATCAAGGGTATCTATTTCAAACCACTTCTCACTACCTACATCAAGACTGAACAGGTTAATCTTATCAATTACTTCATTTAAAAAAAGATAACATGTGTCATTCATAATCTCTTTTTCGATCCGTTTTTCTATTATATCTAAAAAAATCGCCGCTCCTTGTGAAGAAAATTTTACCGGCCCAACCAGATAACCTGCCGGTTCAGGGATATACCATGGTCTTCCTATTTTTGTAATTTTCCGGTCATGGTTACACTCAAAGCGAACAATATCTTCGTCCTGAATCAGAGGCAAAGATGTAAGCATTACATTCGGCTGCTTACTTGCCAAAAGATTTTTCAGCGCCGCAATCGAAAAATAAGAATCGGAATTTATATGGATATAACCCTTACCCCTGATCAGTTCTCTGCATAGCAGCAAAGAATAACAACTGCCGGTCTCTTTATATCGATCATTAAATACTATATGAATATTAACCTTGTTATCATAATGATGATTTTTTATATGATCTGCAATTTTATCACTTAAGTAACCGGTAACAATTATAATATTTGTAATCCCCATCTTGATCAAAAGTTTCAATTGATAATCAAGGATAGATTTATCATCAATCGCAATCAGGCATTTTGGAGTATCAAGAGTCAATGGACGCAAACGTACGCCTATGCCGGCAGCTAAAATAATAGCGGTTTTTATCATTAATTCAACACTCCTTGCCCATGCTGTAGCCGCCATCAACAGGTAATACAGCGCCTGTAATCCAATTCGCAGCACTGGATAACAAAAATAAAACTGCTTGTGAAATATCTTTTGCAGAGCCTAACCTTTTTAATGGGTGAGCATTTACAAGGCTGTCGAATTCCTCTTTATTTAAACTTTTCAGATATTCTCTGACAAGATTAGTTTCAATATATCCGGGGCACACACAATTCACCCTGATTTGATTTTTTGCAAAATCAATAGCCATTGCCCTGGCAAAGCCTATTAAACCGGCTTTACTTGCTGAATAAGCGGTTCTGTTTTGCATTGCGCTGATCCCTGCTATTGAAGATATGTTTACAATACTGCCCATTCCACTCAACAGCATTTGTTTTACAGCGGCTTTTGAACAATTAAAAGCTCCACTTAAATTAATATCCAGCGTATTCTTCCAGGCTGTTACATCTGTGTTAATAATATCAGTACGGGAAGGATTGACTCCGGCATTATTAACCAAACCATTAACAGGACCTGTTGTTTTGAGAATAGCGTCGAAAATTTTATTAACCTGTTCTGCAGATGATATATCACAAGTATAAGGTATTATTTTACCTTGGCATACAGTTTTGCCGGCTGTTTGATTTTTTATCTTTTCCAGTTCCCGGGAGCGTCTCCCAAGAATATTTACTATACCACCTTCAGCACACAAATCTTTTGCAATACAACTGCCGATACCTGTTCCGCCTCCGGTAACAACAAAAATCTTGTCTTTAAATCTCATTCGTCAAATACCTTTGCGTAATTCAGCCCAATGATTTTTTTGAAAATACATTTCGTTATGCAAAATTTCAGACAAAAAATTTTGCATATATGTTGGATTAACCGAATAAAAAGGACTGCCGGAGGTTTCAAACGGCTTGGCAATATCCTCAATCAGTACCAATCTAATAGCAGTATTGGATGATTTTTTATCTTTAAGCATAATTTCGGTTATTTTTTCAGGATCAATACCTTTTTCCACTTTATTGTTAAGCTTTAATTCGCGCATCAAGCTAAATATTTCATTTTTCAATTTTTCAGAAATTATTTTTTTAATAACACTAAGCTCCAAAGCCATGGCAATTCCAACAGCTATGGCATCCCCATGCCCTACTGCAAAATCAGAATATTTCTCAAAAGCATGGCCGAAAGTATGTCCGAAATTACTTGCCAGGGGGTCTTTCTTGCGAATCATCATCCTGACTTTTATGGTTTCCTTTATTATTTCAAGCAACTTGTCGTTGTCGGGTGTTCTATTGTATTCTTTAAGCAAAATTAATAACTTGTGGGACCCTAATAGGGCATACTTAAAAATTTCAGAAAATCCCTGTCTAAGGTCATAAGATGAATTCGTATTAAGTATAGCTGCATTATTATAAACATAAGCAGGCAAATAAAGAGTGCCTAAAAGATTTTTGGAATAGCCTGCGTTTAAACAAGTTTTGCCTGCTGTTGATGCATCGGCCTGACCTATAAGCGTGGTAGGAAGCATAAGCATTGCAATTCCGCGCATATAAGTAGATGCCAGGAACGCAGCAACATCAAGAATTGTGCCGCCCCCGACAGCTACAATAAGGTCATCCCTGCTGCATTGAAATTTTGCCAGAATATCAACCAGTTTAACATATGATTCCAAACTTTTTGACGATTCTGAGGCTGATAAATATTCAACATGAGATATGTTGATTCTTTTCTCAAGTTTTTCTCTTAATATCGGCCACCATGTTTTTTCCAGATATTCATCACAAATAACTATACATTTTTGATAACCTGACACATCAATTTGCTCTAACCCTGAACAATCAGGTGAATTGTCAAGGTAAAAAACGACGCTTTGCTTTTCAGTAATTGCTTCCCTAATAATCATATTATTAATACCCTGGACAGAGTTTCACGATCTCATCAAGAACCTTGGCGCCATTGCTGCTTTGCAGCACCGGAACATTATACTTTTCGGCTTCTGCCAAAAGCCAATCCTGAATTTTACGGCTGATTGCAAAATTGTCATCTGATATAACACGTTTAAAATGAGTCGGCCCATTGATCATTTTAAAATGTAAATCAAGATAAGGATTATAAAGTAAAACAGTTAAACTGATTCTCTTATTCTGTATAAGTCCGGGAATTATATGCGCGCCTTCGATAATCAGGGATGTGCCTTCATCATATGCGCGGTCAATACAGGCTGAAATTGCATCTTTCATATATGAAGACTGTTTAACAAATTTTTCGACAGGATCTTTAAATCCACAAGGTTCAAAAGTAAAACCGAACATATAGGGATTATCTTGCATGTTAATTTGTGAACGTAGTATTTCACGAACAAAACCTGTTCCTAGCCGATGAATAATATTCAGCCTTTCGGAAAGATTTTTTGATAAGGTCGATTTACCGGTGCCGGATGCGCCTCCTATTAGAATGATAAGCGGATCTTTATTCATTATTTTTATACAATCCTTCTAAAAAAGCTACTAAATCCACAACTCGTGAAGAATAACCCCACTCGTTGTCGTACCACAAAATCAGTTTTACATAGTTAAACTTGTTAACATCCGTCCACCTGTGATCAAGGATTGTGGAATATGCTGAACCGGTAAAATCTTTGGAAATCAACGGCTCTAAATTATTACGAAAAATCTTAAAGGTTTGTTTTGCTGCTTCTTCCTCAAAAAGCTGAATAATTGATTCCTTTGTTACAGTTTTAGTCAATTTTACCGAAATATCGGCAGAAGAAACTATTGGAGTGGGAACTCTATAAGAAAGAGACTGAAACTTGTCATCAAGGAAATCAAGCACCTTGGATGAAGCTGTTATGCATGAAGTTGTTTTGGGAATAAGCGCCTCGGTTGACGCTCTTCCAAGGGCAAAATATTTATGAATCGTTCCGGGATAAGCAAATGACCGTGAGGGGCCGTCAAGAAGATTTTGAAATCCCAGCCAGGGATGCAATGTGGTCAGAAATCCATGTTCAATACCAAATTCTCTGTGCAGAACATTCATCACCGGAGAGAACGCATTAGCATCACAGATGCTGCTTGAGATAAGAAAATTTTTTTTAGAATCAAGCTTATCTTCGTTAACTCCAAGAATAATTGTGATATCTACATCATCAGGAGAGTGGGTTACCACACAATTTTTTATCCCGCGCGCCTTTAACTTGCGGGCAAGTTGCAGGTTCGCATTGATGCCACTCGCGTCAATTACTACATCAATATCATGTTTTTCCCACTTCACTCCATCAATGGCTTCCTCGTGATAAATCCTGATCGGCGCATTATCATCCACACAGATTCCATCGCCACAACCTTTAATACTATTTGCAAGTCTCCCATAAATAGAATCATATTTTAAAAGATAGGCCATATTATCTATGCTTGGATTAACATCGTTAATTTCAACAACATTAAACAACTTTTTTTCCATATTAATCCGAAATATTGCGCGTCCGATTCTTCCGAAACCATTAATTCCAACTCTCAGCATATATTCTCCTTAAATTAATGTTCAAACTTGTAAATACCGCTGCCATTAGCATTATCTATAAGCACGGCTTTTGAAAAATTTCCTTTTTCCTTGATAAAATTAACGAATTCCATTTCAGAATAATTCATATAATATTCTTTTATGCTTTTTTTAACATCAGCATCTGGAAATGATTGAAAAAACAGCATGGTACAATTTAATTTTTCTAAAAATAAGACAAATCGATCATATAACCTTTTTTCTTTAAGAAAACTATGGAAAACATTAAAGGCAACTACCGCATCATATTTTTTTTCAAGATTTATATCTAGTATTCCGGTTTCTAAAACTTTAAACCTGCAATTCCCCGCTCGGTGTAATTTTTTTAAAAAATAAAGATTTTCAGGGTCATTCTCGACGGCTGTGCATTTATATCCCGCTTTTTCAAAGTTATGACAAAAAAAACCCCAATGAGCGCCGATATCCAGCATAGTACCCTCATTTTTTTTAATATAAGGCTCTATCAGCTTCATTGCCGTCCAACCATGTACTGAAGGAATATCCTGCAGGTCATGATGCATTATTGGATAATAGACTGAACCTCCATTCGCCTCGGCATACGATAAAACCTCTTTACGAAATTCCACCCATTTTTTATGTCTTTTCCCCACCTTTACGGCGACACTATCAATGCCTAAAAGCTTGGCAACCGCTAATCGATGTCTGCCATTAGCAAAAATATAATCGCCGTCTCTGGCTATATGGACGATAATTTCATCCTCATTTCCAAAAGGACCTGAGGATTTAATTTTCGTTTGTAAACGATAACCATTTTTTAAAATATTTTGATATAAATTTTCATAATCATTTAATTTTTGATTGAATTCATCGATATTGGCGCATCCGCTTCTAACACTGCCTCTTTTAAAATAGGATGCTATTCTTGTGTATAACTCCGTATCATTCCAGTTTACTCCATTTATAAAGTGAGCTTTGAATGACTGAAAAACATCAAGTTCCTCAAACGGCATAGTCTTTAAATCCCAGTCACCATCCGCAATTCTTCCTATGTCATGCACAGGCTTTGTTCTTTTATCCGGATCAGATGACAGATGGTCCGGGATCAAAGACAAAACAATTAATTCCGGATTGATCCAATATGGTTTAAAAATATCATAATGAATATTTCTGAAAAATAACAGAATGCCTGTCTTTATTTTCCAAAAGATATGGTCAACATTCCATTTCAAGCGTCGCAGTATTTTTACTGAATTTTTACCGAAATTGTGCACTGTTTGACCACCCGTCCATGCGCAATAGTGCGTCCACGAAAGATTTGCGTGGGAGTTTTTGTTTTTTGTCGCAAACGAGATTAAAATCATCGCTCAACGCGATCTTGGCAATGATATGTCTCAAATCTGAGAAGGAGAAACTGTTACGCCCTTTAACTTTATGCCGACGCTCGAAAATGCTTTCGAGTCGTGTGCCATAGATCCAGATAATAGAGACAGTCATTATGGAAAAGTTGATGTGATTTATCACCGCATACGCGGTGCGGGTTTGGCTTCTGCTGCTGCCAATGTCCTGCTTGATTTACTTGAAACCTGATTCGATTTTTCATCTGGCGACATAAACTTCAGTTACCAAATTGTCCACCCTCCATCTATGATAAGATTATGCCCGGTAACATAACTTGAAGCATCTGATGCAAGATAGATGATACTTGAGCTGATCTCTTCCGGTTTTGCTTTACGACCGAGGGGCACTCTATTTGAATAAGTTTCAACAAAAGCTTTATTTTCACCTGGATGCTCTATTCCACCAGGTGTTATACAATTAACACGAATGCCTTTCCCTCCCCAATAAGCTGCAAGGAAACGGGTCATTGAAATAACGGCGCCTTTTGATGCTGCATATCCTGCATGAGCATAAATTTGATCAAATTTTTTAACATCCGTGCTGCCATATAAATTATCAAGATTAGCCCTTTTATAAATACGCTGATCGTTACCAACCACACCATATATAGACGATATGAAAATAATACTTCCCTGCCCAGCGTTTTCCATTACTGAACCGACTCTATTTGTTACCAGGAATAAGCCATCCAGTTCTACCCTGAGAATTTTTTGCCAACCTTCCAAAGAACATTCAGTAAAAGGATAGTAAAAATCATCTGGTTTTGCAGTAACACTATACACAAGAATATCAATTGACTTTACGTCTTTTTTAATGTCTTCAATCATTGATGTTACAGACTGTTCGTTTGTAACATCGATGGTAAGATTTCTTATACCTGACACCTGAATTGTATTGGTATCTGTAGCGGCAGCTTTGGAAATTTCCGGCAAATCAGCAGCATAAACAATAGCTTCAGCTTCTTGAAGAGCTAAGCAAAACCGACGTCCAAGGTAACCACGACCGCCCACAACCAATGCTGTTTTGCCTGTCAAACTATATTGTTCACTAATCATTTATATCTCCTGTAATTAACCCATTTTAATTTTCTTTGTTTAGTCGTTATTTACAACACAATTATTTTTTGATGATTGCAAGGCAGCATTTGCAACCTTTTGACTTCCTATAGAACTCCAAGCATCGTGGTCATGTCTTAAAAGACACTGCTCCGTAAAATCAAGGAAACTCTTCATTTCAGACATATAGGAAATATTTGAATCTGACTTAAAATTTTCCAATACTTTTTCAGGTTTATCCATTTCTGCAGTACAATAAATAATTCCCTGATTAATCAAATCATATTTTATCCAGCCACGCTCAAATGATAATATGCCGCATCGATTTGTATTCTGCTGAACATAATCCAAATGTATTTGACTGACAGTACCTGATTTATGGCGAATCATAATATCAGAAATGGAATCCACTTCAATCTTGAACTGATTATATTGATTTAAAAAACAACTTACCGCCTCAGCCGGCCCCAAGAAACTAAGGGCCATATCTATTTCATGAATCATAGTCAATGTAACCCCACCGCCCAAGTCCTTTCTTGCATAATATCCTTTTTGATAATTTTCGTAGGGATGCCAATGAGGCAGATATTGACCAATCTGGCATTGGAATAAGATAGGTTCACCAAACTTATAATTATCAATCAATTCATGACACTTTATTATAACTGGATGAAATCTTAAATTAAATCCGACAAAAGAAGTAACTCTGTATTTCTTTAACATATCAAGCAGATCATCAACGCCATCCAGCGAATGGGAAAGCGGCTTTTCGATATATATGCCTTGTACATGCGGAATTATTTTTTTGGCAGTTTGTACGTGCATACTTGTTGGGTTGGAAATTATAGCAACATCAGGTTTGAATTCCAGTAAATCTTCCCATGTATCGACTTCGTGGACCTTGCATTGCTTTTCAAGTTTCTGAAAATGGCCTTCGCGTGTACGTAGTGCACAAATGTTTTTAATACCCAGGTTTTGTAAATTTTTAATATGACGCTGTCCAATGGAACCGGACCCTAAAATTGCCACATTTTTCACTGAAAATCGCTTTTTTAATTGAATATTGGATTGTTTTGTCCATCTTGCTTTAAATCTTTTTTCAGCCTCATTATTTATTGCAACAACCTCAGGATGAGACTCCAAATAATTGATAATTTCATCCAAGCTGAAAATTTTGTCAGGTATATAAAGGGCTTCAAAAACTTTTTTAAAAAATTCATAATCTTCAGGATAATCCAATGTCATTCGCAATTTATTTTTTCGATGCAAAGGAATTGTAATTGGCAAATCAAACACATCAAACAGTCCAGTATCGGTAAAGTATCGCCCCCAGACTTCGGTATCATTACTATCCTTTATTTCAATAACCTTTTTCAAGGCATCAGGTTTGATGCCATAACAGAATGCACCATGGGGTAATTCTAGAGCTCGAATAAGATCTGCGCCAGTCTTTTCATAAGCCTCGACGACCTTATCCGTATAAACATGATCCACAAAAGGGCAATCAGCAGTAATATTCGTTATATAATCAAGGTTAAAATGCATGGCTGCATCATAAAGACGCTTTACCACATCATTTTCATCTCCTCGGAATATAGAAATATTTTCCTGTTTTGCCAAATCCTTCAGGGGATCATCCTGAGGATTGGTTGAAGTGCAGAGAATGATCTCATTAATACGTTTACATTGTTTTATTCTGTCAAACATATGCGCCAATATGGGACGTCCTTGAATATCGAGTAGAAGTTTTTTGGGTAATCGTGTTGATTTCAGTCTGCCGATTATAAGAAAGCCCGTTTTCATTAATTGTTTCCTTTTTCAATATGGGAGCCTAAAAGAACTTGGTTCTTTCTTAAATCGCAGTTTACCACTTTACCAATACTCTCAATAGCCTCGACCTGTGAAAGATCAGAAATCTGCCCTGTACGTCTGAAGGTAAGCATATCTCTCTCCAACTCCTGACCTGCCTTTAAATCTTTTTTTAGCATAGCGGCTTTTTTCATTGGGCCAAAAATCGAATAATCCTGTTCACCTTTATTAAGGCGTAGTAACCCATCACCATTACACGCCTCAATAAGATCCATTTTCTCCTTAATTTCGTTAAACATATCGATACTTACTGCCGCCGACCAGTCAATACGTTCTTCGCCATAGGCAATTGTAACATGTTTTTCCACGTAATCCATACATAGTGCAGCACCAAGCAATGTAATCAATATATTATTGGGCTCATTCCAAGCAGTATGGTCAGCATAGCCAAATTGAAATTCTGGAAACAGTTTCATTATTTTGCGCATTTTGGCAAAATTAATATCTTCGTATTTTGTCGGGAAATTCTGGAAACCAAACATAAGCACGATATTTCGATGCTGAAGTATATTTATGGCATTTTCAATTTCGTAAAGTGACGAACCTCCTACACCTAAGACGACTTTGGTTTCCCTGGTCAAGTGCTGTTTTAAGGCATCCAGCAATTTAATATCATTGAGACATACCGAATGAATCTCAACATGAGTCGGGTTGAACGCCATCCCAAATTCTACGGCTTTGGTATCATTGAAAAGAAGCATCAACTCTTTATCGCTATAGAGGATTCGTTCTATGATTTCTTTCCATTGCAATTTTCCAAACATACATTTCCGTGTGCTATCGAAAAGTGGGTGGTCTTCCGCCATATATTCCTTTAAATCAAGCGTAACATGCAGTTTTATGATATCGGTGGCATTGGCATGCCGCTCAATTTCAGAAACAAGCTTTTTTAGAAATTCAAAGTCTCCCTGGTGATGCCATGAGGTTTCGGCAATAATTTTCATTTTTCATCCTTTCTATCATTTAGATATTCTCAATAACCTTCAATGCCTTACGGTATTCAGACCACTGGCCGACGTCGATCCAGGCTTTTTCACTAACCGGATAAACTCCGGTTATGCCGTTATTTTCTTTTACCTTGTCAATCAAATGGGTGATGTGAAACAACTGATTGTCCGGAATCAAATCTATTACGCCCGGATTTAATACATACAAGCCGGTATTTACAAGAAAATTGTACTCCGGTTTTTCCTGAATCATTTTCAGGCTGCCGTTGCCGTTCAGGTTACAGATACCGTAGGGAATGTTAAACTGCCTGGCAGACGCCACAAGAGTGACGTCATAACTGTTTTTTGTATGAAAGCGAAAGATATCAGCATAATCGGCTTCAATAATAATATCACAGTTTGATACAAAAAAAGGTCCGTTAAGTTTATTTTTAAGCAGTTTCAAGCTGCCGGCTGTGCCCCTGGGTTCATCCTCCTCGGTAAATTCTATGGAATAATTCGGATTTTTTTCTTCAAAATAGGCACGAATAATTTTTGACATGTGGTGGATTGTCAAATGAAATTTATAAATACCATAAATTCTGAAATTATCGATAATACGATCAATTACGGTTTTATCACCAAGCGGGATAAGCGGTTTAGGGAGGACCTTGGTAAACGGATCAAGGCGTGACCCCTTGCCCCCGGCCATGATGACTACAGGGATATCCAATTTTTGATTTTCCAACTTTTTGTTATTCCCAAACGCCTTTTCCCAGGTTATGAAATCCACCACCCTGCGGTTTTTGTCCAAAACAGGAATCAGGTTAATTTTATTTTTCAGAAAAACAGATTTGATCTTATCCGGATCAAAATCTTCCTGAAATATAAAAACCGGATTTGTGTAAAAGGCATTTTCGATAATGTCGGTTAAATCCCTCCCTTTTAAAATATGGCGTCTGAGATCGCCGTCAGTCAGAGTGCCAATCAACGTCCGGTTTTTATCAACTACCAAAAGCACCTTTTCCGCTGTTTTGTCCAGGGCTTCCATAGCCTTTTTCACTGTAGTTCGGGGATGTATGGTTATATCTTTCATTTTTTTACCGCACGGTTTATCCTGTCGCTATTCGTGATTGATTAATATTATAAAATTTTTTTTTTAAAATACCTGCCAAGTCAATTTCCTTGAGCGTTCTTTTAATTTTTTCTGACGCGCCGCCCTCACCATAAGGATTTTTGACGTTCTTGAGTTTAATCTGGAATTCCATTGAATAAAGTTTTCTGACAGCGGACAGGATTGCTTCTTTCACAGGCTTACAATCTATTATGCTGGCGGATTTGATTCTCCCTCGTTGTCGGTCACCTATATTAATTGTGCCGATTTTAAATGTCGGTGCTTCGGTAAGCCCACTGGAAGAATTTCCGACAACTCCGTCAACAAACTGCATGGCGGATAAATATCTCAGTTGTCCGAGAGTCACAAAGGCAATCGATTTATGACTATTTTTTGAAACATAATTATCAATTATTTTAATTATAACACGGCCTTCTGTGTCGGCATTAGGTTTTGTGAAAATAAATCGCGTATCTTCAAGTTCATCCAACGCATCCAAAAGATTCAGAAACTGACATTCGGCTGTTTTATGCTCAAGGGTGACCGGATGAAACGTGATTAAAAAATTTTTTCGGCCGAGTTTAAAATTGATTGAATCTTCAAATTCATTAAGATTCAACAATTTAAATTTTTTAATATTGTCTATCCCCAAACCCCCGACGTTAAATACCCTTGCAGGATCTTCACCCAGTTGAATAACACGTTTCCGGTATTCTTCAACAGCCGTAAAGTGAAGATGAGACATCTTGGTAATTGAATGTCTTATCGGCTCATCAATCACACCTTCAGTTACTTCACCTCCATGCAGATGAGCAATGGGAATACGAGCAATCATAGCTGCGGCAGCCGCTGAAAAAATCTCAAACCTGTCTCCCAGAAGAACCACGATATCCGGTTTAAGGTCGGTATACGCCTCGGAAAATCCAATCATGCCAAGCCCCATTGACTTTGAAATTCCAACAGGCGTATCAGAAGAAAGAAGCATTTCAATTTTTTTGTTAACCTGAAAACCATCTTTTTCTATCTGCTTGTATGTCAAGCCAAATTCAGGAGAAAGATGCATTCCTGTAGCAATGATTTGCAACTCAAGATCGGTATCTGCCTGAATTTTTTTCATTAGCCAGTAGAAGAGGCCGTATTCGGCGCGGGTACCTGTTATAATACAAATTTTTCTCATTTATTTTTCTTTTTTATTGTGTGCTTAAACTTCAAAACAGCAAAGTTCAGTTCTATTGATGTTTCCGTGTCGATTGTTTGCAGGTCATCATCCAGAAGTTCAGCAATCATCTCTCCGCTTTTCTTCATCAGGGCTTGTTGCTCATGTTTGTCCTTGACGTTGGAAAGGGTCTTGATATTACGAGTCAGTTTTCGCATTTTGGAAAAGGTTTCAATTATCGCCAGGTGGCCTGAACCGCTTGCGGGCTTTTGAGGATGGTAGCCAGCATGTACAAGCCCTTTTCAGGGAAGGCTTTTGGATTAACAGTAGAATGCTTCAGCCTATTGAACCGGTGGAAATTTTCCACCAGTTCATTCTTTTCCGCTTTTGAGAGTTCAATAACATAACCCGCTGGAAATTTATCCGGGTTATTGCTCACGGCCTTATTGATATCCCTCGTCTCTACCACATATATTTGAGCAACATCAGCATCCAGCAAGACTTTTTCGTCTCTGAGTTCAAGGATGCGGTCATGTAAGTCCTCAAACTTCACAATGTCGCTCATATCAGTTCATCTTCTTCATAATTTTTTTGAGCAATCTGCCCTATCACCTCATCCCACCGCATAGGGCTGATCCCTGTGCCGGGACGTTTTACTGTCAGGTTTTCTTCTGTAAATGATTCACCTTTATGGATATTTTTTGCTGCCACAATACTTTTGCGGGCAATTGGCTTGTTTTTCAGTTCTGAAGGGCTGGGCTTTTTAATACCAGCGCCAAGGGCTTTTTCGATATTACGGATGGCGCAAACCATGGCTTTAAGTTCATCCGGTTCAAGAGATGCCTTATGGTCAGGGCCGCTCATGTTTTTATCAAGAGTGAAATGTTTTTCGATAATTGTTGCTCCCATGGCCACGGCGGCAATGGGGATTTCTATTCCGAGGGTATGATCGGAATAACCAATCTTTATGCCGGGAAACGCAGCGCCAATCATTTGCATGGCCTTAAGGTTCACATCCTCGATTGGTGTCGGGTATTCCGTATTGCAGTGTAAAACGGTTATATTTTCAGCCGATGTTCCGGCCTTCATTAGAATCAGCAGAGCATCCTCAATTTCTCCAAGATCAGACATTCCTGTAGACATGATTACTTTTTTTTTCAATTTTCCGATTTTTCGAAGATAGGGGAGGTTGGTAATCTCACCGGATGGTATTTTGAAAATATCAAGGCCAAGCTCATTTAGCAGGTCTATGCTTTCAAGGTCAAACGGAGTGGATAAAAAACGGATATTCTTCTTGGCGCAGTAATCGATAAGCATGTGGTGGGCCGCCGCATCAAGCTCCAGTTTTTTTATCATCCCAAGCTGGGATTCATCAGCATTAGTGGCCTTTTTCTGATATTCCGCCTTTGGAGCGAATCTACCTACAACCTTTTCCGCCTTGAAGGTCTGGAATTTGACCGCATCCGCACTAGCCTCAGCCGCCACATCGATCATCTTTTTAGCAAGTTCGAGGCTTCCGTTGTGATTTACACCGGCTTCAGCGATAATGAATATTTTGTTACACATTTTTCACTTTTATATTTTTTCGATATCAAGCCACATCTTTCGAATTCCATCTTCAAGGCGCAGTGTAGTTTGAAAATCGAATGCCTTATGAGCTAACTTACAATTCAACCCAAAACGAGAAATCGGTTTCCTTGCTTCTTCTCTTTTCAATAAATTAATGTGCCCTTTGCCAACGATTTTGACACAAGTTTGCGCAATATTAAGAATGGAATACGAAGTTTTGTCCGCAATATTGAAAACTCCCCAAGATTTATTTGACAAGGATTGCAGCATTGCATTTGCTACATCATAAGAATGAAGTAAATTGACCTTGTCATCGGTTGGCGGCTGTAGTTCTATTGATTCATTTTGTGCAGCAATTAAGAGAAATTTTGTGATCATCTTATCTTCTGGAAGACCGTATCCATAAATTGAAGAGGGGCGTAGAATGCAAAGTTTTAAACCATCTTTAACAAAATATTGCAATGTTTTCTCAGCTAAAAGTTTGCTGTATCCATAAAAGCCACCAAATCCTCCAGTTGTTTTTTTGTCGTGTTCTTTGATATCTTTTTGTTCTGGATTTGCATAAACAGTAGCGCCTGATAAGAAGACAAGCGGAATGTTCCTTTTAGTTGCCCAGCTTGCTAAATACAAACACGAACGAACATTCACATCAAAAATACGATCATATGCATGGTTATCTTCCGCCGTTTTAGGAACCAATGCACCAAGATGAAAAAACGCCTGTACGTCCGGAAAAATTTCATCAAGCTTCTCCATATTTTGCCATTTAGCAAGGTCCAGCTTAACCCATGACGATTGTGGAGTAATTACTTCCATTTTAGATCTGGTAGCGGCTATATAGCGAACATTATTTTTATTTAAAACTTCAATCATACCTCGGCCAACCATTCCAGAGGCACCAGTTAGGCCTACTTTTTTTAAAACCATGTGCATACAGTCCCCTTTGTAAAAAATTCCTCTGCATTGTCTGCTTTGGCATTCTCAACAAAGACTTCTTCCAGATAACGAAATGCTATCCCTTGCTTTATAATTGGCGTTTTTACTTTTTCTTTCAAAAAATAATTACGAATTGCCATTTCAGGTTCATTAAAACCAAAGTATGCTCGCACGGCCGTTGTCCCGGAAAACCTTGCGTTAAATTCAAAAGGAACGGGCCCATTATTTCCTATCATTAATTGTATATTTAAAGATCCCATTATCGGAAGCATACCTCCTATAGAGATCAGGAGATGAAAGAGCTGCTCAAAAGGCGTGACTTCAACTACCCATGAATTGCCTCCGCGAAGTGTTCTTCGTGCAGTAAAAGGCCCTAAAATACTTTTATCCAAACATTTGAATACGCTACAGGTGTATTCATGATTCAAAAATTCACTTGGTGTATTTATTAACTTCTGAAGCATCGGATCAGGAACTTGCTTAAAAAATAAACCAAACTGATCCAGGCTGTTAATAATATGAACATGTCGGTTTGATGTTCCGCTTCGAGTCTTAAGAACAAATGGATAACCCCAATTTTTAGCCACCATCATTGCATCCTCCAAGTCAGACGGAAGATAGGCATCGGCAAAGGGTAGATTATTTTTTCTTAAAAATTCTGCAGTCAACCATTTATCCTCTGCTATCTTAACGGTATCAATAGGCGACACGACAATTAATGCCCCGGTTTCTTCTTCAATATACTCTCGGTACTTTGCAAAAAAGTGGAGGTCGAACTCAGATCCAATCATTATAACGTCAATACTGGCCTTTTTAATTCTCTCGATAATAATATCAAGTACGCCTGCGGATTCTACTTTCGGAAGCAAAAGTGCTTCATCAGTTCTAAATAATGCAGGGTTCAAAGAAGATATGTCAGAACTTATTATGTGAAGCCGCAATGTGCTAAGCCGCAATGCTTTAATTATTCCCTGACCAACACCACTGCCAGCTCCAGTTACTAACACACGTATAATATCCATTACTGATTCTTACTCCTTACAAACATTAATTATATTCCCCACTTCTTTTTTTGAATGTGCATCAGAACCTAAAGAAATTAACGCACCTATATTCCTACACATTTTAACATATTTTAATGGGTCCGCAGAATATTTTGAGTTTACTTCAAAAGCTATACCTTTTATTTTTGCCTTCTCTATGAGTTGATACATCTTGCTATCTGGAATAGTAATGCCATATTTACTGTAACACATTCCCATGGGATGACCTAAAATTTCAACAGACGGATTATCGAGGAGTTTCTCTGCAAGTTTAAATTCAATTTCAAGTGCTTCGTTTTGAGAGACTTCATTAAACTGCAAAGGAACTCCCTCTTTTCCTGGAAATCTATGAACGCTGCCGATAACTAAATCGCACAATGAGATAATGTCATTATCAATTTCTATATTGCCATTAAAGTCAATAACGCGCGTTTCAACACCAACAAGAGCTCGACAAGGTTTTTTAGGCAACGCACGGACTTCACTTGTAAATGATCTAAACCAACTAATACTGGATTTTCTGGCATGTTCGCTAAAGAGAATACATTTCAAATTTAATTCACAGGCAGCATCATACATTTCCTGAACAGAATGAATCCCATCTGTCCAATTGGTATGGATATGAAAATCTACCAATGGGATTCCCTGTCCAATTTGATTAGAAATAAATTTTAAATATGTAATAGCAGTGTTATTCATTTTTAAACGGGTATAAAGAATAAATATTATCTGAATCTATCCCATGATATGAAATTAAAAAATCTCTAATTTGATTATAAAACGACATAGCTGATACAATAACACAATCGATTTCTCTGTATTTTGAATCATCAGCACTTATAATAGGGTTTGGACATACCGATAGATATTTACCTGTTTTGTTTTCATCTCCATCAAAAACATAGATATGATCATAAAATCTATTAGGGAACTTACATAACGCTAATAAATTATTAAGTCCGTTACAGGCACCATGTAACGCAACTTTTTTGTTATCATTAATAAGCGATATGACCATATTATTAAAATATTCAAAATTCTGGGCAAATTGTTCAGCAGCTTTAAACAAAATATTATCTATAGTTCTAACATTATGGGCAATTTTTTGTTTAACTCCTAAAGTAAAGAAAAACAAATCGTTATCAGAGGCACAGTCTATTATTTTCAAACCACAAAAGTCCGCAAGATTTATAAATGATTTTCTTGTAAAATAACTTAAATGTTCATGTAAAATAACGTTAAAATCACCGTTTCGTAACTGCTTTTCCGTATCTGGGAATAGCAAAATAGCTTTACCATTTTGCCGCTGAATCAACTGACGAAGAGTATGTAAAAAATCAATTGGGTCAGGTACATGTTCAAAACAATTCATGCTTACAATCAAATCAAAATTTTCTTTAGGACATGTCTCTGATGTAAAATATTGTCTAAAAATTTTTATTTTAGGAGTAGGTGGTTTGTTACTGAGCGCAGGATCCATAATGGTATATTCTATAATGTTATCCATAGATAACAATTTTTCTCCGATATATGTTGTCCCCCCCCCTATATCCAAAACCTTTTTACCGTTTAACGAACCGAATGAATTCCGAATATATTCTAATGCTATGTTCCCACGGGAATTGCCCCAGGATGAGGTTCCTGGAGGCGATGTAATAAGTTGATAATCATTTTTTGAATATGATTTTACAACTTGCCGCAGTATTTCCTTAGAAGTAGTTTGACAGATATAACGTTCATTCCATCCTAAACTAAAAGGATAAAATTCTGGTATAGAGGGTTCCTCTATAACTCCTTTCCATAAGGGCAATTTTTTAAAATGAATCTCAAAATTTAAGTCAAGCATCTAAAACGCCTCCAAATCCTTCAACACGCACACATCCTAAATTGCACAACGATCGCAGATTTCGATACATTCACGTGTCATGGAGTTATTTCCAAAAAACGTTCCTGATCCAATTTTCACTCCACCGTTAACGATTGCTCCAGTTGAAATGTGGCAATGATTGTCGATTCTGGCATCATGCTCCACAAGCACCTTTGGAATTCAGGGGACACCATACCTATTTCTTCGGTTTTCGCCCCGGTTTTTTAGTATGTTTTAGCGTCACACCCAACGATTTTTCCAATTTTTCAATAAATTGGATATTCCCGGCTGGCCGACCGGTTCTCGTATGTTTTTGCAATCAACTCCGCATTTTTGCTGTAATACTTTCCGACAAAAATCGAGCCCAATCCTTATCTACCAATTGAATTAAAAATTGTGTTTTCGCAAGCTTATCTTTGCCAGCATTAGTATGAACTAAAGCACGGCTCCATGTCCAATGCATCAGGTATCAGGCAGTAGGACCATATTTCTACTCCACGGGCATCGCACCATTCATTCATCAAATCGATATAGGCAATATATTCCTGATCAGAAAAAAAGGTTTGTAACCGTCTGTTCCCTCTTTGAGTGATATGATGTGGCATCCCCGGTGCCACTCTTACTATTTTTGCCATAGCCTTTCAGAGGATAATTGCAATTTATAGTCAACAATAAATAGGTATGGTGTCCCCCGAATTTTCCATGCCCCGCCTGATTGAGAAAAAAACTATAAGTTTTTGAAAAATTCTTTGCCCTTATCACGCGCTTTTTCTTTTCGAACACACATTACATTAACGGCAGATTTGTCTGACTCAACATTAAATAAATTACAAAAGGCTTTATATGTCTTGGGAAACCAGGAGCCTCTGATTGGATGTTTTAATGTTTGCCTTATAGCTTCTCGACTATACAATTGAAATACCTGCCTGATTGTTTGCACTGAACCGTAATTTATGATCTGCGTGATAATGAGTTTGTAATGATCTTTCAGGTCCAACTTATTCGTGTCGATATCCCAGAAAAAGTCAGGAAAACTTTCCTGAAGTTTTTTCTGAATGATTGTTGTCGTAGGAATAGTATTAAATATTTGCATGATAATATTTTGCAACCTCTATTTTGAGAAGATCAATATAATATGAGGTATCTTTGTTGTTTAAAAACACAATCGGTTCGTCAATAGTATTATCTAATATATCGTCAATATTAAGACAAGACTCCAGGATTTCTTTGCCTGAGATGTCATAACCGAATTGTCGCTCAGCCACGTCAATAATCTCCTGTAGAGAAATAGCATGCGTTAGTATTTCACCAATATCTACAAGGTCTTTCATTTTTGAACGATGGCAGCGGGCGAAAGCCTTCATTCCTGCTAAATCTTTAAGGCTGAGAGTGTCAAAACCAAAAGCGGTTTTTTCTGGCGGGTAAAGCGGGACTTTGTAGAATTCACTTTCCTGATCTGCCGTGAAGTTTTGAAACACAGCAAACAGAACCATGACATTGTTGATTTGACAATGCAACTGCCCGGCAATTGGTACAATGTCCTTTCTGTGATAAATATCATGTTTCCGTAAAACTTTGTCAACGTTTTCAATCTCTGCATCATAAGTACTTTTGAATGGAAAGGAAAAAAAATCCAGATCAATGCTTTGTCGGTGGCCAAAGCGTAAGGCCAAAGCTGTTCCTCCAACCAGAAAAAAATGATTTTCGGGAAGCTCTGGGAAAATATGTTCTTGCAGGAAGTTAGCAGCTTCCCTTTGTTTAACAGGAAATACCAGTTCAAGATCTATAGACATTTTTTTTGCGTTACCTCAATTGTTTCTCATACCTTTCTCACATTCTCACAGTTTTTCACAAGTCTTGCCTTTTTAAGTTACCACCGAGCCAACCAGGCGCCCAGGTTATTTTTAGTGAAAATTTTTTCCGCTGTAAAGATCAATAAATTCTTTAGGGGGCACTATTTCAATATCTATGTATTTTTTGATCTCCTTGAGGTGTTTGTCTCCTGAAATGATAATTTTGCTGTCGAGAGCTACAGCACATTCCAGGAATTTATTATCGTCGGGATCATCATCCACGACTTTTATATTTGGCGTTTTTGTCGTGAAAATTGAATTGTACACCTCAGCAAATAATCCGGTTAAATTAGCAATTTCCTTTTTGTCTTTTAAACTAAGTCTATTGAGCGCTTCAAGATACTCTTCAATTATTTCTTGCGATAGGCATAAGACGATTTTGCCTTTTTTTCAAAGATTAATTATTTCTCTGGGAACATCGCCAAAAAAAAAAGAAATAAATACATTTGTGTCAATAACGACTTTAAGCATTTTTTGACCGTACCTGTTTTATTGCTTCTTCGATATCAGCCTCTGATATATTGTTTTTGGAAAAATTTTGCCCTATCCTGTCCCAAAGGCTGTCGATATAGGCGCTCATGTCCCTTTCTTTTGTGTATTTCTCAAGAAGTTCTCTTACAAGTTCACTCAGGTTTTTCCCCTTGGCTTTTGCTAACTGACTGACTTTAGTCTTTAAGCTTGGTTCTACTCTGATAATCATTTGCGTTGCCATGATTAAACCTCACTTGATATAAGTTGTTTTCTTTTGTTATATCCGTAAGTTGTAACTATTCAGCGAAACATCATAAATTCGACAAAACAAAACCATCCTTATGAAAACCAACTAAACCGCGTTTTGCATCCACAGGTCTTTTCCGCGCCCCTTGGAGCGCAAGGGGTTTATGAGCGCCGTTCAACTTCAGAATTAGATGGAAGATCTGACAAATATGGATCGATCGATCTTTTGAACTGAACTTCATGAATAACGCCATCCGGTATTATCCACGTCCTGGCTAATGGACTTATTGTTTTCAAGAGAACGGCTTTCCCGAGCAGTATTATGGGAGAGGCATTGATAACCAGGTTTTTATTCATAACCGGCTTCCTGGAGGACTTCTTCCGCCGTGTACTGAAAAGGTGAAACTTGAAATTTTAATAACGACATAAGAAAATTCTCGCGACACAATCCGGCTATTTCAGCAGCCTTTTCCTGGGATACAACTCCCATCTTATACCATTTAACCGCCGCAGTCAGCCGTATATCCTTTGCAAATTCAGCCGGCGTCTTTTTAAGCGCTGAAAATGCTCCTAAGGGTAATGTTATGTTTATTGTCCTGGTATTCATATTTTTATCCTTTCAGGTTTTATAAGGTCGTAAGCTGGTAAGTTCATAAGGTCATGAGCTTACCAACTCATCAGCTCAAGAGCTAACCTCCTCAATCACCTTCAACGCTTTTCGGTACTCCGCCCACTGGCCGACGTCGATCCAGGCTTTTTCACTAAGGGCTCACTCAAAAATAACTTTACATTTTAAGCGCCGATGCATCCCGCCTGGCTACGTTCCGAAAACGCAGAAATATCTTGATATTCCTGCGTTTTCGCGCCTTGCCAGCCAGGTGCCTCAACACTTAAAATTGCTAATTTATTTTTGAGCGAACCCTAACCGAATAAACTCTAATTATGCCGTTATTTTTTTTACCTTGTCAATCAAATGGGTGATGTGAAACAACTGATTGTCTGGAATCAAATCTATTACGCCCGGATTTAATACATAGAAGCCGGTATTTACAAGAAAATTGTACTCCGGTTTTTCCTGAATCATTTTCAGGCTGCCGTTGCCGTTCAAGTCACAGATACCGTATGGAATGTTAAACTGCCTGGCAGACGCCACAAGAGTGATGTCATAACTGTTTTTTGTATGAAAGCGAAAGATATCAGCATAATCGGCTTCAATAATAATATCACAGTTTGATACAAAAAAAGGTCCGTTAAGTTTATTCTTAAGCAGTTTCAAGCTGCCGGCTGTGCCCCCGGGTTCATCCTCCTCGGTAAATTCTTCGGATTTTTTTCCTCAAAATAGGCACGAATAATTTTTGACATGTGGTGGATTGTCAAATGAAATTTATAAATACCATAAATTCTGAAATTATCGATAATACGATCAATTACGGTTTTATCACCAAGCGGGATAAGCGGTTTAAGGAGGACCTTGGTAAACGGATCAAGGCGTGACCCCTTGCCCCCGGCCATGATGACGACAGGGATATCCAGTTTTTGATTTCCCGACTTTTTGTTATTTCCAAACGCCTTTTCCCAGGTTATGAAATTCACCACCCTGCGGTTTTTGTCCAAAACAGGAATCAGGTTAATTTTATTTTTCAGAAAAACAGATTTGATTTTATCCGGATCAAAATCTTCCTGAAATATAAAAACCGGATTTGTGTAAAAGGCATTTTCGATAATGTCGGTTAAATCCCTCCCTTTTAAAATATGGCGTCTGAGATCGCCGTCAGTCAGAGTGCCGATCAGTGCCTGGTTTTCATCAACCACAAGAAGCACCTTTTCAGCGGTCTTATCCAGGGCTTCCATGGCTTCTTTTATGGTGGCTTGTGGGTGTATGGTTATGTTTTTCATTTTTTTATTATTTCACCGCAGAGGCGCAGGAAGTCTGTGGCTTTCATGATTTTTATTCCATTATACTCTTTCAGATTTAACAAATGCTTATCCCCTGAAATAATAAAGCCTGCCCGAGATGCTACAGCACATTCGATAAATTTATCATCATCCGGATCATCATCAATAACTGTTATTTTTTGAGAAATTTTGATAGGCAAAGTAAATGTTGAAAAGTCAAAAAGAATTTGAGCAACTTCTTCATCAGAAAGTCCAAATTTAGTTTTTAGCTTTTTGTTTATTTCCTTCTCTATTTGCAATGATGTAAATATCGATACTTGACCATTGCGGCCTAAATCCACAACTGAGCGAGGCTTCCTACCTTAAAATATTGCTGAAATGTAAATATTCGTATCAATAACTATTCTATGAATCATTGTAACCACATATCCTCAGAATAAGAATTACACCAAAAAGTTTTTTTCATGCAAGAAAGGCATCCAGTTCCGATTCATTCATATTAGGGATATCATACTTTTTTACTAATGATTCCGTAAAACGGTAAAAATTCTCCTGATAGCGCCTGTCTTTGATAATTTCCTTTATAAGAGCCATCTTCTTTTCAAAGGCCAATTGATAAACCAAATCCCGTACTTGTTCATAATTAATATCAATTTCTTTTAATTTTGGCATATTATCCTCCTGTGGGAATTCAGGGGACACCATACCTATTTCTTCGGTTTTCGTCCCGGTTTTTTAGGTTTTAGCGTCACACCCAACGATTTTTCCAATTTTTCAATAAATTGGATATTCCCGGCTGGCCGACCGGTTCTCGCATGTTTTTGCAATCAACTCCGCATTTTTGCTGTAATACTTTCCGACAAAAATCGAGCCCAATCCTTATCTACCAATTGAATTAAAAATTGTGTTTTCGCAAGCTTATCTTTGCCAGCATTAGTATGAGCTAAAGCACGGCTCCATGTCCAATGCATTAGGCATTAGGCAGTAGGACCATATTTCTACTCCACGGGCATCGCACCATTCATTCATCAAATCGATATAGGCAATATATTCCTGATCAGAAAAAAAGGTTTGTAACCGTCTGTTTCCTCTTTGAGTGATATGATGTGGCATCCCCTGTGCCACTCTTACTATTTTTGCCATAGCCTTTCAGAGGATAATTGCAATTTATAGTCAACAATAAATAGGTATGGTGTCCCCCGAATTTCCGCCATTCTCAATATTTTTATGATTAGGTTTGTCTAAAAGGTTGTTTGCATTTTTAGTCGTTACAATTGGTTTTTCTGTTTGTTTTTCAATCTCCAATCTTGCTTTTTTAGCAGCATTACCACCTTTACGAGCAATATCCTTATTTTCTTCTAATCCTTTTGGTATCTTTTCTTTCGATATTTCTGCTGTAGAAGCTTCTGCAAGCATATTTAAAACCAGTTCAAGGTTGCTCATATTATCTCGCAGGTTTTCCTTTTTAAAGCCCTTTGTATTTCTTGTATTCTTTTACATTTTTGCCGGCCCAGGCTTGAGTGAGTTCATTGGTTAAAATGGCGTATTCCAAGCCTTGTTTCATTCCTCTTTCTTGCCATTCGTCTGTTAGTTCTTTTCTAACTTCAATACTTTTCAGGCGCTGGTTTATCCACTCCCTGTGGAGTATCCTTTTGCAAGATAGGTTTCCATAGCACGTTCAAAAGATAGTTCGGGATCCTCTATTTCGTCTATCCGCTGTGCCCCTACTTTTGCCAACCAGATTTTAAAAGGTTCTGCTTTGTGCGATGGAACAGATTGGATAAGACGTAATAGCTGTTGAGTATCTGCTACATCAGTCATTCGCATTTTGCCATCTTTGGCAATCATTTTCAAACGGTTACAATTTGTAACCGTTTCGTTTCCTTCTTTCACAAGTCTATGTTTTAATACTTTCCAGTAATTTCTTGCTCCTTGATAATCTTTTTGCTCCGTTAAAATTGCAATAACATCCACAATAGAAAAAAACCATTTTTCTTGCTTTTCATCCCAATGTGTTCTTACGCTTTGCTCTTGAAACAATTGGATTTTATTTTCTTTGCTCATATCAATTCTTTTTTAAAATGTGGGTTTGTGAGGCCAGGCTTTCGGATTAACCGTAGAATGCTTCAGCCTATTGAACCGGTGGAAATTTTTCACCAGTTCATCCTTTTTATAGTCTTTTTGAGCGACCTGTCCGATCACCTCATCCCACCGCATTGGGCTAATCCCTGTGCCGGGACGTTTTACTGTCAGGTTTTCTTCAGTGAATGGTTCACCTTTGCGGATATTTCTTGCCGCTACAATGCTTTTGCGGGCAATAGGCTTGTTTTTTCAGTTCTGAAGAGCTGGGCTTTTTAATGCCAGCGCCAAGGGCTTTTTCGATATTGCGGATGGCGCAAACCATGGCTTTAAGTTCATCCGGTTCAAGAGATGCCTTATGGTCAGGGCCGCTCATGTTTTTATCAAGAGTGAAATGCTTTTCGATAATTGTTGCTCCCATGGCCACGGCGGCAATGGGGATTTCTATTCCGAGGGTATGATCGGAATAACCAATCTTTATGCCGGGAAACGCAGCGCCAATCATTTGCATGGCCTTAAGGTTCACATCCTCAATTGGTGTCGGGTATTCCGTATTGCAGTGTAAAATGGTTATATTTTCAGCCGATGTTCCGGCCTTCATCAGAATCAGCAGAGCATCCTCAATTTCTCCAAGATCAGACATTCCTGTAGACATGATTACTTTTTTTTTCAATTTTCCGATTTTTCGAAGATAGGGGAGGTTGGTAATCTCACCGGATGGTATTTTAAAAATATCAAAGCCAAGCTCATTTAGCAGGTCTATGCTTTCAAGGTCAAACGGAGTGGATAAAAAACGGATATTCTTCTTGGCGCAGTAATCGATAAGCATGTGGTGGGCCGCCGCATCAAGCTCCAGTTTTTTTATCATCTCAAGCTGGGATTCATCTGCATTAGTGGCCTTTTTCTGATATTCCGCCTTTGGAGCGAATCTGCTTACAACCTTTTCCGCCTTGAAGGTTTGAAACTTTACGGCATCTGCGCCTGCGTCAACAGCCACATCAATCATCTGCCTGGCCAGCTCAAGATCGCCATTATGATTAATCCCGGCTTCTGCTATGATATATGTTTTTTCCAAAAAAATCTTCTGTATTGAAAATTGTTTATTTTATAACCGTGTATGCAGGAAGATTTTTATATATCCTGTTTTGCATACCGATAAAAGATTTTTTACCAATTGTAATATTTTCGCGGCAAACCGAGCCGCTGCCGAAAAAAGTTCCGGATTCGATTTTGGAACCTCCGTTTATGAGGGTTCCGGTCGATATATGGCAATGATTCTCTATTACAGCATCATGTTCCACAAGCGCCCTGGTATTTATTATACACTCAACTTTCGGAGGAGCAAATTAATCTCTGTCCCCCCTCCAATTGGGGCATTGGGCTATTATTAAGGCCGAAATATGCAATAGCTTCCCCCATTATCAGGTCGAGAATGGAGTTTATGATCCTCTCAGATAAATTATGAGCATTGCGTAGTGCAGCCATGGCCAGTTGCATTATCCTCTTCAGGGTATCAATGAAAGTTATGCTGGACAATTCTTCATTGCAAGCTCTGAATAAATCTCCAAAAGACCGTTGGTCAACGCTTTCTCTTTGGAACAGGCTCAATATATTGTATCTGGCCATTACCAGAGAAGTGTGTCCGATTAAACCATCATAGTTCCGGATTTGGATTTCTTTGACCAGTTTCAGATGTTGCTTGCACATTTTGAAAAACACTTTGATGTCCCAGCGTTTGCCGTATAGCCTTATTATTTCTTCATCAGCTATGGAAATATCTGTTGATAAAAGAGCGAGCCAACCCCGTTTTTTGTCACAAGGGACAAAAATGATTCTTGCTTTTTTCCCGTCAGGCAATATGACAAGGACACTGGCTTTGATTTTGGCCTTTCCTCTTTTTTTCTTTAGCTTGCCATAGAGGTCTTTCAACCGGAGTTTCTTCCCCTCTTTGATTTGGTTGTTTTGGGTTAAATAATACATATCATAGATAACGAATCTTGTCAATATTTTTAGTTATTTCAACTATTTAAACTGTATTTATTTTTAAAAAATAACTCCGAAAGTTGAGTTAATCAAAAGTCCTACTTTAATGCCCGTCGCTTTCAAATAGTTGATTAGCTGTGCTTTCTCAATTCCAGACAAACTTGAAATGGCCTTGATCTCTACGATTATTTCATCATAGCACACAAAGTCAGGTTGATATGTTTTGTTCAGAGGTTGCCCTTTGTAGAAAATTTGTATAGTCGGCTGCGATTTAAATGGAATCTCCTGAACCTTGAATTCCCTTCCCAACGCCTCTTGATATACAGCTTCAAGGAACCCACACTCCAATTCTTTATGAACCTCCATGGCACAGCCAATTATCTTGTATGCTCTCTGATCCGTCATTTTCCCCTAATAATCTGTTTCATATGCATTAAGTCATTTCTGTGTAATCTGCGCCTGCCCCATGAAATGCCTTTTTTCTTTCTATTTCATCGGGGTAATCTGTGGATCGATTTTACCCTCTTCCCTTCTCATCTTCTCCCATTCTTATCTTCTATCCCTCTTACCTTCCCATCTTCCAGTTTTCTCTCCCCCCTATCTTTCCGGCAAATCCTTTGATTCCCATTCTTTTTCCCAAACGCTCAAAAACGCTTTCACTTTAAGAATCTCAATCCCCTCATAAGTTTCTATATCCAATAAATGGTGGTCACCAGAGACGATATAATCCGCTTCGCCTTCATAAGCGCACGCCAAATATTTGTTATCTGAAGGATCGTCTTTAATTATATCAACTATCCCCTCTCCTTCAACAATCCAGGCAAACATTAAGATATCTTCAAAGTATGCATCAATTTCCTGTGCGGTTTTGCGGTGATATTTTTGAAGCTTGGGATAGAGCAAAATACGTTTTATCTCTTTTATGATAGCTGGCGACAGAATCAATTCTACTTCATTCTGCTTGATTAAATTAAGAATTTTGCAGGGATTTGAATTCGGTTTGATCAGGCCGCTGGCAAAAAGATTGGCATCGACAACGATTTTCAAATTTTATCCTCGACGACATTCGACCTGTTTAGCTGCCTGTGTTGCTTCTGCCAAAATATCATCAAGCTTTCCCAGGTCTTCTCCGACAAAAGAATTACTGATTTTCGACATATTACTAAAGAACCGCTGCCTGGCCTTATCCATTTGCTTGAATTTCTTGATCGGAATAATTGCCACCATAGGCATCCCCTTACGCTCAACAATATACTGATCGTTTTTTAATGACACAGCATTCATTATTGTGCCGAACTTCTGCCGGGCATTAAGTGCCGTAACTACCTTTAATGACATATTTTATCCTCCTTTTAAACTATGCTAATTGATATAGTTTATATTTTATCTAATAACAGAAGTATTGTCAAGAAAACAACAACGGGATATTAATGTTTCACTAACCCCTCTCACTTATCAAGCGACTTCTGAACAATTTCTGTGAGAGGATTCAAGAAAGTTGTTTGATTATTTAAGGACGTCCCCCTGTCTCTTCTCACGCAAAGCTTGCTTCATCTTTTTGATAAAATCATTCAAACGGTTTTTGAAGGACTGATATTTGGCGAATAATATTTTTGTTTCGGACTTCCATGTTTATCCGGAAACTTCATCGCTAATTTTTTTTGGTTAATAAGGGGGTTCAAAACTTCGGTCTTAAAATGTTTTCTGTCTTTTAATCCCAAATAATCAATCATTTCCTTAGCAGTTCTTGCTGTACGGCAAAAAGCTATCATCCGGCTTACAATATCCTGGGGGGCAGCTTGGGGGGTAGGAATAACTATTCTGAAAATATCTGCTAATTAATTGAGGATCCACACCGCCTGAATAATTCCGGGTATATTTAAAAAGGTTCCTGACACCGGAACCTAGTTCATCAGCCCGACCGATCTCTTTGAAAAAACGAGCGATAACCGGATTTTTGGGATAAGGAGTAAAATCCGCAGGGTTGATCATGCCGTGACCATGTGGACGATTGGCATTCTTCGTTCTTATCTGGTGATTCTCAATTATAAATTTTGCAGGAAATCCATTGATATATTCCCGATGAATCAGTATATTGGTAACAACTTCCCTGAAAATCCGGTCTCTTAAACTGATACGACGGTCCTTTTCCAGATAAAAAGGATCAGGCAGGTGCTTTGTGACAAATGCCATCAAACGGTCATAGCTGTCAAGCAGGTCAGTTCGGATGTCATCCCTGTCATCGGATACCGATCCTGATTAATTCTTCTGAGAATAGCATCAGTGCGGTATTGCGGCGCCACGCTTTGAATAACACCATCTTTTACTACAAGAAGAACAGCCGCCAACAGGAAGGGCAGATCCTTATCGGATGCAAAGATTTGATGATCAAGCACTCTGTTCTGTAATTTATCCGGCAGATCGACAATGCCGGCTATCCTGAACCTGCCGTCCTGTTCAATGACATCGATGCAAGCCTTATAATGCCCGCCGCCGCCTAATATAAATGTTCACATAATTAATTTCACTGCGTTATCGGTCATCGAAGTATTACAATACGCCTTCCTTCCTCTGGCCTTGTGAAATTAATTATCTGAAAATCTATAGAATAATATTGTCCTTCATAAATCAGCGCTGCTTGGGATGTTTATAATTCTTTTTTCCATTTTCTCAGCTACAGTTAAATCCATCCCGGGGCAATGCTCATACATGGGAAGGGAAGGCATTAATTTCCAGGCCGGGCGGGTCATGATGCCGGCTGTATTGGTGGTTTTCAGTATTAAATCACGGAGATTGGCATGCTTTTTATCAAGGAGGATAGTATTTAACCAGTAATTACTTCTGGAATCTTCAGGTTCAGCAACAAACCGGACCCCGTCAATTTCATTAAAAGCGGTCATATATCTTTTTGCCAGGGTACGTTTTTTTTCCACAAAATATTCAAGCCGTTCCAATTGGGCGCAGCCGAGCGTAGCATTAATATTAGGCATGCGATAATTATAACCGATCTGATTATGGGAAAAATTCCATTTGTGAGGATTTTTTGCCGTAGTAGTTATATGTTTTGCCTGAATGCCCAGGGTCTCGTCATTTGTCAGTATGGCCCCGCCAGCGCCTGTGGTTATGATCTTGTTCCCGTTAAAACTTAAAGCAGAAAGTTTTCCCCAGTTACCGGTATGCCGCCCCTTATAAAATGAACCAAGAGATTCCGCTGCATCCTCGATAAGCGTGAGTTTAAATTTTTCACAGATAGCATTCAAAAAATCGAGTTCTGCGGGATGGCCGAATACATGTACAGGCAAAACTGCCTTAATTCGTTTTCCTGTTTTCTTATTATAGCATTCTTCCTCTCTGATATCTCCTATATCCTCCAAATATTCTTTAAGCTTTACAGGATCAATCCCTAATCTTTTTTCATCAATATCTGCAAAATGAGGCACGGCCTGCAAATACGAAACCGCATTGGCCGTAGCCACAAATGTAAGAGCAGGCATGATTACTTCATCTCCCTGCCGGACATTTGCCAGTTTAAGCGCAATATGCAAGGCCGAAGTGCCGTTCATTACGGCGACAGCTTTTTTTACGCCTGTATATTCCTCAAGCATTTTTTCAAATTTATCTACGTACTTACCGACGGAGGATACAAATGTTGAATCAATGCAAGCCGTTACATACTCTATTTCTTTACCATTAAACTTCGGCTCATGTAAGGGGATGAACTTACGATCTTTGGGAAGGACATCTTTTAATACTGTTAGAATAGTTTCGGGGAAATTGGATGTTTTGTCCATATATGCCATTTTGTTATTTATACCTTGAAAGGTCACAAATTGCGCTTTTTGCGGCGTTGCGGTGAATATAAAAAACTCAAACTATAACCGCTCATAGTATATCATTAAGTTAGAAGCTGAAAGGCAGGGAGACTATAAGGCTTTCAAGACTGCCTATGTTTATATATTATAAAGGTCAGCTTTGTACTTATCAATATTTTCAGGAGCTGTGAACCACTCCACAGTCTCTTTCAGCCCCGCCCTGAAACCGTCGCGTCCGCTGTATTGAGGTTCCCACCCTGTCAGGAGGATCTTAGCTTTGCTGTTATCCGCCCACAGCCGTTCTACCTCACTCTTTCCAGGCCGAACCCGCTGCTTGTCTGTCTCAACAATAATATTACTTTTCATAATATCCGCGATCAGGTTTACTGTTTCACCAATGGAAATTTCATAATTACTTCCGATATTTACCACCTCACCTAAAACCCTGTCGGATTCGGCCATTGCAATAAAGCCGCGCACAGTATCTCTTACATAATTAAAATCACGCGTCGGTTCAAGCGCTCCAAGTCTTATTCTTTTTTTTCCTTTGGCTATCTGGGTTATAATTGTCGGTATCACTGCGCGGGCTGACTGCCTGGGACCGTAAGTATTAAAAGGGCGTATAATAGATACCGGAGTGCCGAAAGAATTATAAAAGGACATGGCAATTTGATCCGCCCCGATTTTGGAAGCCGAATATGGAGACTGCCCTTGAAGCGGATGACCTTCATCTATGGGGACATATTGAGCAGTGCCGTAAACTTCGCTTGTGGAAGTATGTATCATTTTCTCTACCTCTAGTTCTCTTGCAGCCTGAACAATATTCAATGTCCCTTTGATATTGGTATCCACGTAGGTATCGGGCGAATGATACGAATATGGAATTGCTATCAGCGCAGCCAGGTGGAATATGATATCGCACCCTTTAATGGCCTTTTTAACGCCATAAGGATCACGTATATCACCTGAAAAAATATCCATCTCGCTACGTATTTTTTGAGGAGAATGATCCAGCCATCCCCAGGAATTAAAGGAATTGTATAAAACAAAGGCTCGAACATCCGCGCCCTGTTTCACAAGCTCTTCAGTAAGGTGGGATCCGATAAATCCATCAGCGCCCGTGACAAGTATTTTTTTTCCTGCAATTTTTATTGTCATAGTTTTAATTAAAACTGGGGAATTCAGGGGACACCATACCTATTTCTTCGGTTTTCGTCCCGGTGGTAATAGGGGACGTTGTTTGCTATTTAGTTTATTTGCAATATTACTTTCAAATATTCATCTCTGTCAAAGAAAATTTTTCCTTTCTCGACATTTTGACTGACTGTCGAGGGACTCAACGATAAAGCTTCAGCCACCTCAATACCCCTATATCCCAAATTCCTAATCGCTACATAAGCTATCACCGCACGAGCATGGGCAAGCTTTCTCTTTCGACCAGTGGATTTTAAATCTTCGATGGAGGTTTCTGTCGAATTAGCCACAATGGCTATTATCTCATCCAGGGACATCCCTTTTTTCGTCATACTTTCAAGCTGTTCTCCAGCTTTCCTTAAAACATCACCCACAAAATCACCACTGCCCAAAATTCGCTGGTCTCCCTTTTCGGGGTGCAAAGGGGGTCTGGCCACGCTATCTTATTGAATACTCATCATTTATATCCCAATAGTAGGTGTTATTTGCCCCTATATCTTCGTTTTTGATGTCAAAATGAGCCTTATAGGGTGAGGAAGGGTCTCGCAACTGGCAGCCTTCCTCTGCTTTTAGACACTTTCTTCCTTTTGCCATTGCACCCAACAAAAATCTCATTTCCTCAACAAATCCTTTACTGCCGACCGCAATACTCTTTGTCCATTTGTCATCCCGGTTGTTGCCGCCAGTATCCAGATACTCTCCAACCCAGCCTCTGTGATACTCTTTCAGCAGATCATAGGAATCAATTGATAGCAATTCCCTCAACTTTTCATAATGTTTCAGGATGTTTTCCCTTTTGGGATTCTGAATTTCGTTGTACCCGGGAAAAAGGCCATTGAGATGGGTGAGCTATGACCCCGGTCCTCACCATATTCAAGTCAATGTAAATGAGACAACGGATCAGATGCTTGCCATTTTCAATGGCTGTTGCATGATAGCGATCCTCCCAAAATGCTCCTTTACGTTTCTTCCTTTGGTTGTATTCCTGGCCTGTCCTCCCTGCCACAAGTTGAATTGACTTCGGAATTACATCTCGTTTCCCATCGTCCACTACGAGTAAATGAATATGGTTCGATGTGACCGTGTAATTCAAAATCGTCAAATCATACCGCTTTCTCGCTTCATAGAGCCACTGGAGTCAACGATGACGGTCTTTCGAGAATTTGAGCAAAAACTCTCGTTTATGACACCGATGGGTAAGATGCCAAATTTGACCCGGGATATAATGTCTTTTCGCTTTTGCCATGGGTGGTTACCGGCTATAATCCCCTTTTTGACTATACAAACGACCATATAGGCCGAAAATAGGGCATTGGTTTCATCATATTATCAATTATTATATGTTGTTAGCTTGGCCCGACCCTCTGTCCACCATGTTAAGGATATTCTAAAGAATAAGTGAGTTGCTTCTCTAAGATAGTCTTTTAATTATTCTTTTGGCGAGCCCATCTTCTATTTCGGCATGCCTTGCTATAGGTTGACTTTTCCCTGATTGGGGATTTTTATACCAATCATGATTGCTTCCATGGCGAACAAAGATGCAACCGTTTGATTTAATTATTCGCAGCAATGCTTTCCTTTTCAAATTGCGACTTCCATTAGCTGAAAAGGTTCAGCATCCGGGACTAAGCCTTCATTGATATCATTATAGATTTCTATCAGATTTTCTCTCAATTCATCCAAACTTCTACCTTGGCTTTCATAATCAGGGTATTCTTGGATATGCCCAATAAACCAGTCGTTGTTCTTTTTATAAAAGATGTTGAATTCCATAATTATCTTCTCCAAAAGTCGGAAAATGCCATAGGGGACGGAAAATGCCATAGGGGACGTTGTTTGCTATTTAGTTTATTTGCAATATTACTTTCAAATCTTCATCTCTGTCAAGAAAATTTTTTCCTTTCTCGATATTTTGACTGACTGTCGAGGGACTCAACTTTTTCGTCATACTTTCAAGCTGTTCTCCAGCTTTTTTTAAAACATCACCCACAAAATCACCACTACCCAAAATTCGCTGGTCTCCCTTTTCGCGTTCTTCCTTCCTTCGCCCGAGAAGGCCTGCTTTTTCTCCACCGGCACTTCTGACCAGGCCACCTCCCTGGAATTCAGGGGACACCATACCTATTTCTTCGGTTTTCGTCCCGGTTTTTTAGGTTTTAGCGTCACACCCAACGATTTTTCCAATTTTTCAATAAATGGGATATTCCCGGCTGGCCGACCGGTTCGCGCATGTTTTTGCAATCGACTCCGTATTTTTGCTGTAATACTTTCCGATAAAAATCGAGCCCAATCCTTATCTACCAATTGAATTAAAAATTGTGTTTTCGCAAGCTTATCTTTGCCAGCATTAGTATGAGCTAAAGCACGGCTCCATGTCCAATGCATTAGGCATCAGGCAGTAGGACCATATTTCTACTCCACGGGCATCGCACCATTCATTCATCAAATCGATATAGGCAATATAATCCTGACCAGAAAAAAAGGTTTGTAACCGTCTGTTTCCTCTTTGAGTGATATGATGTGGCATCCCCGGTGCCACTCTTACTATTTTTGCCATAGCCTTTCAGAGGATAATTGCAATTTATAGTCAACAATAAATAGTATGGCGTCCCCCGAATTTAATTGTTGAAATTTGCAATCATTGGTCAATTGGGCTTCGCCTGTCAATTGTTTCCGGGTTAATAGTGGATACGCCTTCTAATTTGCAAATCTTGTTTAAGCGCGAGTCGGCACACACAAAATGCAGACCTTCCTGTTCTTCAACGAGACATGATCCCAATTGTAACGCGTCGAGTGTTCTAATGGAAAGATTGTTTCCATGCTTGTTGATAAGCTTTCTGGCGCTTCTTATTATCCTTGAATTTAAGGGATTAACGAGAAATCTATCTTGGCAATCCTTTTTAAAATTTTTTATTGCCTCATTTTTTGCAGACTCTGTTATATCGCCAGTCCTGACTTTCTTCGATACAGAAGAATCAAATTCTACAAGTGTTAATTCGGAAATAATAAGTATACATTGCTTATCACTGAAAATAGATTCCGCATATTCTGTGCCAATCTCGGCATGGTACAATTTTATAATCGCTGAAGTGTCACAAAAATAAGTAGCTTTCATATCCTGTCTTCCCTGTCCGCAATAACATCCACTGCCCAATTGCCTTTAGAAGTAGAAAGCAACTTTTTTGTTTTCTCATGGCTTATGTCTTCCTCGCCTAATGGAAATCTTGATTCCGGGGCTACAAATTCCTCTCTGATCAATGAAAGTAGTCGAACTATTTTAGGAAGGGCTTCTTCCGGCAATGATCGTATTTCACCTAAGATACGCTTTTCATACTGGGATTTGTTTAGCATGGTCATTTGCTCCGTTGTTATTAGTCAATTGCTTTGCTGTCATTGGTTATTTTTTTGCCAAGCCCCAAGCCCTACAGGGAATTCAGGGGACACCATACCTATTTCTTCGGTTTTCATCCCGGTTTTTTAGGTTTTAGCGTCACACCCAACGATTTTTCCAATTTTTCAATAAATGGGATATTCGGCCGGCTGGCCGACCGGTTCTCTCATGTTTTTGCAATCGACTCCGTATTTTTGCTGTAATACTTTCCGACAAAAATCGAGCCCAATCCTTAGTATGAGCTAAAGCACGGCTCCATGTCCAATGCATTAGAAATCAGGCAGTAGGACCATATTTCTACTCCACGGGTATCGCACCATTCATTCATTCATCAAATCGATATAGGCAATATAATCCTGATCAGAAAAAAAGGTTTGTAACCGTCTTTCCCCTTTTTGAGTGATATGATGTGGCATCCCCGGTACCACTCTTACTATTTTTGCCATAGTCTTTCAGAGGATAATTGCAATTTATAGTCAACAATAAATAGGTATGGTGTCCCCCGAATTTAAAAAAAAGCTTCCGATTCTGTATGGTACCGGGGGTTGTTTTAATTGCCGGATAAGTCCCTGGCCTTGCGAACAGCTTTTAGATAAACTTCTTCTTTGAGATAAAATCCAGACTTAACAATATCCTCAAGGGTAGACAAAAATTGATCAAAGTTAAGTAAGTGATTTTTGACAGCCTTCAAGATCAACCACAGAGTGCCGACAGGTCTGAGGTCTGCCAGTTCAGAAGCAGCTCTGCCCTTGGCGTCATCAATGAGCACTACTTCAATCCCTTTTTCTTTGGCCAGAGAGATAACTTCTGCCTCGCCAGGATGGATTATGATCTCAACAGGATAGATAATCTTGATACCTTGAACTACCATCCACCCTTGTTTGATAGCTCTTTCAACACTATAAGCATCTTTTTCTCCCAGACGCTTGCCTTCAATGACTACTTCCCGGTAGACAGCTTCAGGGATAAATACCTGCTTGACCATACCCTGGAGAAGGCTCAGTTGATTTGCCTTGGCTAAATATATGAGTGGCGTGGCGTTGGAAACGACCCTATCCATTGAGCGCCCTCAAGTCCTTTTCGAATTCTTTCAAGTCATAGGAAGTATGAATGTGAGCGCGTTTTACTTCCCGAATCATTTCCCAGAGCGACAGATTACAGCGCTGAGCTGCCTCCCAGAGGGTTGTTGCGCCGGCCTTATAGTCTTCCAGAGAATCACGTATAGTATGTTCTTTTAAGGCACCGAGAAAAAAGGATCGCAATAAGGCCGAACGGTCAATACCTTTTCGCGCGGCCATTTCATCGATTTTTTTAACATACCCATCGGCTAAACGCGTAGTTACGGTCTTAGCCATAATGTTCACCTCGTCCTTACGTTCTGTATGTAATTGTATTAATTGCATACAGACTACCCGCCATCCCCTGATAAGTCAAATGAAAAAACTCACAAGACGGCACCTGCTTCAAAGCTTGCTGCATGGAACATAAAATCAACTCCGGTCATTGCATCCCGCAGGCTGCTTGAATCACGGACATTGCCGATATAAAATTTCAACTTTGAATCAGCATGTTCCTTGCGCGTGTCATCCTGCTTTTTTTCATCACGGGAAAAAATACGGATTTCTTTTATGCCTGTATCAAGAAATGCCTGTAAAACAGCATTACCAAAGGTACCGGTACCACCCGTTATAAGAAGTGTTTTGTCTCTGAACATTCATGTATCTCCTTAGAGTCGGGAGTCGGAGAGTCGGGATTCTAAGAGTCACAACGACTCATGACTCTTTGACTCGCAGACTCAAAAAAAGCCCCCGATTCTGTTCAACCACCCCATCATCCTTTGTCACCCCAAGCCCATACCCAGCGCCCTTTCAACCCATTTCAAAAGGATTTATAATCTTCAAATTATTTTCTATAACCTGGCTATGTTGCATGTCTTCCGAATAGAGAATTGAACAATTGTTTTCCAAAGCTGATGCTATAATGAGACTGTCCCAATAGGAAAATTTATATCTCTTTTTAATATCCATTGACAACCTTATGTCACTCTTTGTAATTACAGCAAATCTGAAAATCTCCATAAATTCATTTGATTTTTCAAATGTATCACTTAAATCCAATATGCTTTTCTTAATACATACATTTATAAACTCATTGATCACTTGAGAGCTTACTGTTATCCTGTCAACATGCTTCAACAATAGTTCTCTTGATGTCTGACATTTTGACAGATTTTGTGAAACAGAGTAAATTAAGATGTTTGAATCTATAAAAATTTCATCTTTCATGAGCTTCTTCCCTGTCAAATTTATAATCAGCAGGTAACACCCCTTTAGAAACGGAAAATAGTCCTCTCAATCTTTCTTTTTTGCTAACTTTAGTAAAAATATTTTTAGTGCTTTCAAGAGGCAAAATAATAATTTCTATTTCTTTGCCTTTGAATTCTTCGGGTATTTTTATTGTTATCTCGGCTGTATCACTTTTAACAATTCTTTTCATGGCCTGCATATTGATTGCTCCTTTTGCGGAATTCAGGGGACACCATACATAGGGACGGAATAGGGGACGTTGTTTGCTATTTAGTTTATTTGCAATATTACTTTCAAATCTTCATCTCTGTCAAGAAAAATTTTTCCTTTCTCGACATTTTGACTGACTGTCGAGGGACTCAACGATAAAGCTTCAGCCACCTCAATACCCATATATCCCAAATTCCTGATCGCTACATAAGCTATCACCGCACGAGCATGGGCAAGCTTTCTCTTTCGACCAGTGGATTTTAAATCTTCGATGGATGTTTCTGTTGAATTAGCCACAATGGCTATTATCTCATCCAGGGACATCCTTTTTTTCGTCATACTTTCAAGCTGTTCTCCAGCTTTCCTTAAAACATCACCCACAAAATCACCACTACCCAAAATTCGCTGGTCTCCCTTTTCGCGTTCTTCCTTCCTTCGTCCGAGAAGGCCTGCTTTTTCTCCACCGGCACTCCTGACCAGGCCACCTCCCTGGAATTCAGGGCATTTTCCTTGATCTATTCCATTCTTAACAAACTGGCGGTACCTTCTGCGAGCAACCTTAAAGCTTTCGCCGAAATATCGAAGAACGTCCTGAATTGTCCTCTCGGCCAAACTCATTTCGGATTTCGGATTGGGGATTACGGATTTTCTATTTGGTTGATCTGCTTGTTTTGGGATGAGCGGGTTTTTTCTTTTCCCCAACAAAGCGCTATGGCCAGTCCAAAGATACTTGTCTAACTCTTTCAGATCCTTGACCAGCTTTGCTCTGAGCGGGTTGAGATGAATGTAACGAATCAGTTCCTGCAGATAAGGGTCTTCTTCACAGACAACAGATTTATAACGATTCTGGAAAAGATGCCCGCTTCGCCGATGACGAATATTGAATGTTACTGCATATCCGGTCATAAGTCGACGCATCACGGTGCTAAGCGGCGTCGGGCCAGTACGTAAAAGCAGATGAAAGTGGTTCGGGATCAATGCCCATGCGTAACATTGGGTTTGTGTTTCCTCAAGAATCACAGCAAGTCGTTCCAGAAAGGAAGAGCGATCTTTATCATCACAAAAGATTTTGCTGCGTTCAATTCCCCGTGCCATTACATGTTGAAGGACACCGGGGGCATCAAGTCTGGCTTGGCGTGGCATAAAGTTATCTATCAAAAACGTCTGCAGGTAGATCAAATTTTTCTATCAGATCATCAAGTGCATATGACAAAATAAGCGTCTTTTTGCCATGTGATTTAATGGGGTAAGTCTTATGTGTCTCAGAATCATAAAACTTAGGGTGCCTGCCTTTGCCTGTCATATAAACAACGCTGTATCTCTTGAGTACTTTTATTACTTTCCTTAATTCTAACGGCTTAGGCATAGTTTATTTCGGCAGTTGATTGCTGGAGATTATCATTGGGAATAGACATTAATGATTTTTTTATAGACATCTCCAGACTTTTGGAGGACTGTTTGGTTTCCAATTCGTTATACATCCTCCAATATTTGCCATGCGCTGGGTCAAAAATTGTATTAACAGCATCGTGTTCTACCGCGGTTAAAACATATTCCTTTATGGAATCAGCTAATGCTTTTAAAGCATCTTTATCATCTTTACCGTGGGAAGAAACTGTAAAATCCAGACAGCGGGCAACAACCACATCGTTTTCTTCGGTTAATAGTATATGTAGTGCCGGACTTTCCCATAAACTACCAATCTTAAATCTTACCCTCTTTGCTTTCATACCTTTCATGGTTCCATCTCCTTAAATAGTAGAGGGATAATAGGGGACGTTGTTTGCTATTTAGTTTATTTGCAATATTACTTTCAAATATTCATCTCTGTCAAGAAAAATTTTTCCTTCCTGGAATTCAGGGCATTTTCCTTATTTCCAGTATGTTTGTGGTGCGGAGAAGTCGAAATACCTGGCCAATGATTTGCATTGTCCCAATGACAGATTAGATTTCCAGAGGTATCTGTCCAATGATAAGCATACTTTCTCTCTTTATTTTCAAAAACATATTCTTTTATGAAGAGCTTCGAGTCGTTCGTGAACGTTAATTGCGCCTTAAACCGAAGCCTCTCTCCTTCTTGATCATAGAGAGAAACATGAAAAGATTGTAACCGTTCACGGGTATAAATGCCCCCTTCAAATATTGGAATGGCAGGAAATGGTTGGGCCTATGAATAAACGGTATATAGTATCGCTGTCTTCAAGGATGAAAAAATCTTAGGGATATACTACTACGCCTACCGATTCATCTTTGATGAGGATGTTGGATTATAAAGAGACAAAAAAAGAAATTCTTGCATTTGATCACTACTTAGGAAATCTCGTTCTCATTTCATGATCAGTGTAAGAATAAGCGCATCACCTATGATTGTCCTCTGCGAAATATACACGGAATATTCGAAATCAGTGGCCAGTCGATCACGCAGTGGCGGAATGTCAAATCAACTCCAGGTTTTTTAATAGACTGATTCCGAGGGATTCCTATCGTAAATTCACTATGAGGTATCAGGTATAAGGGATGGGGCGGGATCATTCTTGAAGTACGCCTTAACTGCTTCCAATATAAAATTGAATGCTGATCGGCCTTGTAATGCGCATGTTGCAATTACAGTCCATAACCGTTCGCAACTTTTTCGTCCTTTGATACTGCGTGTACCGTGAGTTACGTAACGATCTATTACGATAAATCGGATTGCCTGTTCTGCCACATTGTTGGTAGGGCCTATTTCGGGAGTTGTGATAAATTCAAAATATTCTTTACCATGCTTGCGGAATCGGTTGGCCATATTTTTGGCTTCCCGTTTTTCTTCTTTACCGTCTTTATTCAGTCGACTCGGAACATCCTCCAAGGCTGCTGTAATAATTCTTGCCTTAGCCTTTTCAAGAGCATTGGTGAAGTCTTCCGGGATTATATTGTCACGATCATGAATAACCTTGAACATATTTCGGACTTCATCCAGAAGTTTTTCGCCATATGCTTTTGTTTCTTTATCTGGCAAAGTTGTTAAAAACCGGATGTCCCGAATCAAGTGGGCGATACAAAACTGTATAGTAACGTTAAAATCCTTCATATACTTGCGATACGCCGAAAAATAATCACAACCCAGTACTCCGTTGAACTCTTTACCCAAAACATCAATTAAAATTTTTGATCCACGGGACTTGTCGATTTTGAACAGCACATACATTTCAGCCTTGAAAACCCATGTCCAAAACTTGTCTTTGTTTTCCTTATGGCCGGTTTCATCGACATTTACTGCTTCCTCGAAAGGTAAACGATTGAGCAATTCACTGTATGGCGCTTCCAGGGACTGACTTACTTTTTCAATTACTTTTCGCAGATATCCACGGGAAACATTTTCTCCAAGGACGTCTCGGATAAATTTTCTGATTGTGGAAAACGATGCATGACAGACATTTTTCATATAGGCAACCAAGGCTGTCAAGCGCTCTTTGAAGAGCCCTTCCTTGACTATATTAGCAGGAAAAGGCATGTAATGAATTTGCTGACATTTCTCGCACCATACCGGATACGAACGATGTTCTTCTTTGATTATCGGCAGCTCCGGCAGTTCCATTTGTTGGATAATACGAGGAGGCGCATCAATTATATGAACTTCCCCATCGCATACAGGGCAAACAGTTAGTATGTATGGATGAGTTTTTTGAAAGCTTGGCAACCTTGACCTCCAAAGCCTTTATCTGTTCTTCCTGAAATTCAATAGTATTGCTTAAATCACACAGGATTTTGACCGTAACTTTCAGCCCGGCATTATACAAAGCCAATGCTTCATCATGCGTCATGACATAACTCCCTGCGAAAGTTTTTAGTCAAGGGATAAACATAAACAGCCTTTTTGGAAAGTAGTGGTTGCTTTGATTTGCTGAGCTTGCCCTGACCGGTTGTCTGCCCCACACAGATCCAATTATCCGCTTTATAACAGGTACCGCGGTAGCGCTCTGTGTCAACAAAGGTTTCAAGCAGATAAACCGGATGATGATATAAAGTTTTCCAATCTTGTAACAAGCGATGACGGTTCAATGCCAATAAATATGATGCCAAACAAGGGACTTGAACCCATGGCAGGATCAAAAAACGGAGATTGTTGGCGATTAGATGAAGATTGTTCTCTCTAATCTTTTTGCTCCAGCCAATGAAACGATCTCGTGCTCCAATATACCATGGCGCTGACCCCCATGCCAAACACGCAATAGGGCGATTATGAGAAAATGCAATATATTTGAGATGCTCCCCAACTGGTTGAGTATAACCAAGATAATGGTACTCACTTACAAGACCATTGAATATCTTCTCAAAAGAAGTTCTGCGAACCTGGTCAAGTTTTATAGGAAACAGGTCTTCGACAGAACAATGAACAGGAGTTTTATCGACTATTACCCAGGATGTTTTTTTTCGCTTTGCAAGAGGGTTGGGAGGGGTACATTTTCGGGCAGGCAGTTTAATAAAACCCTTTGATTCCAAAAGAAGCAGCAGGCTTCGGCAGATCATATCTTTAAGAACACCATAAACGATTATTGCCCGTGAACGGTTACCGATAATGGCATTTTTTTCTTTTACTGGTAATCTCATCAGCCTAATTAGCGCCTGAACTAAAAGCTAAAATTGTCATATTTCCGGTAGGTTAAGGGTATTTTTCAAATTGAGGTTTTTGAGCCATTAGCTGTTAGCTTTTAAAATCAAACAGATAATTCCTTGAGCTAATAGCTAACGGCTAAATGCTAACAGCATTTCGAAAATCTTCGTTTCTTGAATAATGTTTAACTACCCGAAATAGTATCTGTTTTTAGTTTTCGTTCAAGCACTAATTAAGGGCTCGGTAAAAAATAACTTCACATTTTGGCATCTCACAATCAGATTATTTTTCCTTGCCCCCCTGATTAATCTGTTTTGATATAATATCTTATCGCATCAAATATTCCCTGACCGATCCCTTCGACCTTTTTTATATCTTCAATTGCTTGATAGCTGGAATGAGTATTTCTGTACTCAACAATCCTTACTGCCAGTACAGGACCGATCTGGGGGAGCGCCACCAGTTCGGTGAGGCTGTCAGAATTAATAATTACCGGTTTTTCCAGTCCTTTTTTGATAACTTTTTTTATAAACTTATTATAGTGCTTTTCCAGGTGTTTCCTGGCAATGGCCTTGTTAGCCGGGTCGATCCATGTTTCTCTATCTATAGTCCCCAAGACATAGATCAACTGCTCTTCATCAAGCCGCCCGTTTGTGTCGTGGTGGGGGCAATGCCGTATTTTTATTGCCTGGTTGTTTTTCTCTATAACAGCAAATGAGTCGTCCGGCAAAAGGCGGATTATTATGTCCGACCATCCCTGGCACCTGCCGATACCCTCATTCAAAAAGAGTAAAGCAAGCAGGCTGAAAAAGAAAATCAAAAAAATTAAAAGCCGTCGCCTGCCGGGTATGGCAAGAAAGATTCGGTTGTTTTGCATTTGAATATTCATAATATTTTTCCTGATTAGTAATTTTACCTTATGAAGAAATGATTGCATGAGATGTTGAGATTTTTTAGATGTATTTTTTTAAATAACCTTTATTTAAGGATAGGCACTATCTATAATCCGGCATAGTAACCTTGCTGTTTGAGATACCTGATATTAAAATTTTTTCCAGTGCAGTATCTCTTGATTCTATTGCCGTTATAAGAATTTTATCAAATACAAAAGAGTCTATATTTACAGGATCTACTATCTTTATGTCGAAAAAATTTTCTCCTGCTTTCAACTCATCTGCAACCGTAACCAAATGAATACCGGACTCTTTTAGCGAAAGATAAGCTATTTCCGCAAAATCGCTTGCGCCGTAAAAAATTACACGTCTATTCCCCTCAGCTTCAAAACCTGAAAATATTTTTTTGAAAATTTTACGGGCATTTTTATAAAACCGAAACGAATATTGAATATATTTACAAAATAGTCTTGTTTTTTCGGCAGCTCCGGCTGGTGTAAGAATATATTTTATTCGATTTTTCGGAACTGTCCTCAGCTTTAAATAACCCTTGGCGGCCAAACGTTTTATAAATGAATTGACAAGTCCCAGGGATATGTTCAGTTTTTTTGCCAGTTCACGCTGGCTGGGTACATGACCTTTTTCAATTTCTTCAAGAAGCTTCAGGGTGCAAATGTTTTCATGGTCCATATGTATTTACCTCATTCACAGGCTCTGCCTTCGCACCAAAGTCTATAGCTCCGCCCGGCAGGTTACACAATAATTATTGACCGGCTTCAGGGAACAGCTTTACAAGAATAAATCCGGAAAGGTTAAAATTGTTTTAATTGTCTTAACTGAAAAACAAGATAGGTTTTATTTATTCGTTCAGAGATTGAACATATTGATGTGCAGGTGTCAAGAAAAATATACTTTTTTTCTGAATTTCGTCCCCGTTCCTAACCTTCCAACACCCATTTTTTGATCATATCAAAGACAAGCTCTCTTTTAATCGGCTTTGCAATATAGTCATCCATGCCGGCCTCAAGGCACATTTCCCGGTCGCCTTTCATGGCGTTGGCGGTCATGGCGATGATCGGAATATGTTTCGTTTTTTCCATGCCTTCCGGGCTTTGATCCGCAAATGTTTCTTCCCAATCCCGAATAGCCCCGGTTGCTTCAATTCCATCCATCCCGGGCATCTGGAGATCCATAAAAATCAGGTTAAAATTCGCAGGCGCGACGGTATATTTTTCAAAGGCCTCTTTGCCGTTATTGGCTACTTCAACTTTATACCCTGCCTTTTTCAGCATCAGGTTTGCCAGTTTCTGGTTAACCGGGTTATCTTCTGCAAGAAGTATCCGCGCCGATTGTTTCATCTCCTCCCGGACAGTGTGTTGAGTAGCGATCCTGGGTTCTGCTGCGTTCTCTTTTATGTTTTTATCTGCTTTTTCTCCCATGATTTTTTTCAGCATATTATGCAGTTTTTTTCTTTGAATCGGTTTGCTGAGGAAGCCGTTAAATCCGGCCTCTTCGCATTTACCGGAATCCCGTCCCATTAAAGAAGAAAGCGCGACAAGAGGCAGGTCTTTGATAGGTATTTCTGCGGCGCTGCGGATCTGTTTGGCTAATTCATAGCCGTCCATGCCCGGCATCTGTATATCCAGAAAGGCAAGCTCGAAAGGAACACCTGCTTTAATGGCGTTTTTTAAGGCCGGAAGAACATCTTCGCCTTGATTCAGGGCGACAGATTCAAGGTCGAGCATTTTTAAGGAATGAGCTAAAATCTCCAGATTTGTCAGGTTGTCATCAACAATAATGGCTTTTTTACCGGATAGAGATACCGGCGTAATTTTTTTAAGCTCTTTTTCTTCCGACTTTTGCAGCCAGGCGCTGAAATGAAAAACAGAACCCTGGCCTGCTTTGCTTTCCGCCCAGACCTTTCCGTCCATAAGCTCCGAGATCTGTTTGCAGATGGCCAGACCCAGACCTGTGCCGCCATATTTTCTTGTGGTTGAACCGTCGGCCTGCTTGAATGGCTCAAAAACGGTTTCAAGTTTATCTTCGGGAATACCGATGCCGGTATCCCTTATTGCTGCATGAAGTTTTATCCGGTTACTATTTTCTTCTTCAACATCAAGGGCTAACTCAATTTCGCCGGATTCGGTAAACTTTGGGGCATTGCCCATAAGGTTGATCAGTACCTGCCGGAACCTGGTCGGATCTCCTTTTACAATGGCAGGTATGCTTTCCCCGATGCGGCACAAAATTTCGATCGGTTTTGATCCGATCCTGGGGCGGATCAGTTCGCAGACATCATAGGCCAGAAGTTCCGGATCAAAGTCGATCTCCTCAAAATCGAGATGGCCGGCCTCGATTTTGGAAAAATCAAGAATATCGTTAATTAAGGAAAGCAGGGATTCGCCGCTTCTTTGAATGGTGCTGACATAATCACGCTGTTCTTCATCAAGACCGGTATCAAGCAGCATTTCGGAAAAACCGAGCACTGCATTCATGGGAGTTCTGATTTCATGGCTCATATTGGCCAAAAATTCGCTTTTAGATATACTGGCGGCCTCGGCCTCTACGGCCATCCGGTTGGCTCGATCAATAGCCTGTTCCAAAGTAATGTTCATTTCCGCCATATCGTCCCGAATTTGTTTTTGCTTAATTATTTCTTCTTCCCGGTCGGCCAGGGCGGCATTAAGTTTTTTATTGATATCGTGATAAAATCGAAACATCAACAACAGAACAATAAAGGCTGCTATGACTCCGAAAAACCAGTAATAGTGTTGCCGGAACATTTCCTGGATGCTCATTTTGCCGTAATCTTTGTATGGGCCGATTCGCAGCGCTTTCAGACATTGATGCACCGGCTGGTAATTACTGGGAATTGTCCAGCCTGCGCATTTAGCGGCCATTGCAGCAGGGCTGTCAGAGGGCATCTTCAAAAGGACGGCCGCAACCTTTTCGGCCAGATCGTTGGATGTATGTTTTACTTTGGCAAACGGCCATTCAGGATAAAGCGGGGTCGAATGAACAAAGGGAAAAAGTTTATCTTTGTATTCATTAATTATAAAGAAATTTTTTAGATTGATTTTGCCTTCTTTTGCCAGACGTTCAAGAGCGTCTGTCCTTACGGAACCGGCATCTACCTTACCGTCGCGCACAGCGTAAACAACCGCGTCATGTGTGCCGCCAAAACGCAAATTCTTAAAATCGTGATAAGGATCAATGCCATGCTTTTTCAGCTCCAGCCGGCCGGCTTGCCATGCGCCAAAAGAATTTTTGTCGGGCGCCATAAATATTTTGTTCTTGAGATCGGCGATTTGCCGGATATCATTGCGGTCGGCCCTGCAAAAAATTACTCCGCCGAATTCTGTGGCTATTTTACCGTTCCACAGGTTTTTTAATGTGGTAATCCGGCTAACATTATGCTTTAATTCAAGTCCAACGTAAAAAGAGGGATTAACTATAATAAAATCAACCCTGGCTTGCTGAACTGTTGAATAGACCGAATCAAAATCCATGGTAACAATTTCAAAAGAATATCCCGGTATTTTTTGAGTCAGATATCCGGCCGTCGGCCCCCATTTTTGCAAACACAGGTCTGCCCCGCGCTTGGCCAGCACGCCTATCCTGACAGACTCGGCTGCTTCCTTAGCGCAGGGTGTCGATAGAATAGACAAAAAAAATATTCCCAATATAAAAAAAATCCCGATACGTATGCGGGGCTTTTTTATTTTAAATACAGACATAAAATTTTAATCCTTCTCGATTATAGAAGTTATTTTCGTAGTCTACGCTTACCTGAGCGAGCTTATAGATTAAAATTCAAGATTTTTGGGAGAGAAGTTTTATCTTAAAAGATAAAGCAATGTTTATGCCATGTGAAATAAAGTTTTAGGAATATGGCTTTATTCTATCTTCGGCCATTATAACACCAAACCAGGAAAGAATTTGAACGTTAGGAACGAGGACGAATTAACGTCCCCGTTCATTAGGAACGAGGACGAAATAGTTAAAAATCTGTAAAATTATCATCGTCATCCAGCGGTATGACCTGATTCGGGTTGATTTCACTGGATTTGTTTGTTGTAAGCTTTCTATCGGCGGCTTTTTGGGCCGGAGCGGTAATGGTTTTATGAGTACTCTTTTTCCGGGATTTAATCATGGAAGAATCTGTGTCTCTGCCGCCTCCTACCATTGCCATAAGTTCACCGACCATGCTCCGCATCTCTTCAGTCTGAGCGTTCAGTTCTTCCGAGGCGCTGGCTGACTCTTCGGCATTGGCCGCGTTTTGCTGGGTCACCTTATCCATCTCGGTTACGGTAGCATTCACCTGTTCGATTCCCTGGGCCTGTTCATTGGAAGCTGCCGAGATTTCGTCCACCAGTTCGCCCACCCTGGATGTACTATCAGCGACCCTGGTAAATTCAGCATTAGTACTGTTCACCAGCTCAGAGCCTTCCTTTACTTTTTTTATGGTTCCTTCAATCAATACCGCCGTGCTTTTGGCAGCTTCGGCGGAACGTAAGGCCAAATTTCTTACTTCCTCGGCCACCACGGCAAACCCTGCGCCTGCTTCGCCGGCCCTGGCCGCTTCAACTGCTGCGTTTAATGCCAGCAGGTTGGTCTGGAAGGCTATCTCATCAATTGTTTTAATCACCTTCTGGGTCTCGTCGCTGGCCTTTGAAATTTCTTCCATGGAAGAGATAAGGCCTGTCATGGACTGGTTGGCGACTGATACCACCTGGTTGGTATCTTTCATCAGGCTATCAGCCTGGCCTGCATTGTCCGCGTTTTGTTTGGTCATGGAAGACATCTCTTCAAGTGATGCGGACGTCTCCTCGATCGACGCTGCCTGCTCGGATGCTCCTTCTGCCAGGGACTGGCTGGCAGATGATATCTGCCCGGATGCGGAAGCAACCTGTTCTGCGCCTTCCGTCAAACCGTTTATTACACGGTGTAGAGTCGCGGTTATGCTTTTGACAATAAAAAAGGTAAGTAGAAAGGCGGTAATCAATGCGACCACGATCACAGCAATTAGTATAGTATTGGCGGATGTAATTTGATCCGTCATTTTGGCCTTCTGGTCTTTGCTGGCATCCTCACAAACTTTTTGAGCTTCCCTTGCTGCCGTGACCATCTGTTCATCAGCCTCAGTCTGCTTTTTTATCTGATCGGTAAAATTATAAAAAGCAACGGCATAAGCGTTTACCGCCGCAACCAGGTTATCGATCTGCCTGATATTTTTTTCAAATTTAAAACGCGATTTTAAATCCCTGCCAAGCGCAAGAATTTCGGATATATTTTTGTCTAAGGCATCCTTGTACTTCTGCTCCCCCGAAATTATCGCCTTTTTTTCGTTTTTGCGCGCATCGAGAAACCATTTTATTAAACGGTTGGCGTCATCCACTTTAGCCAGCTTATCGGCCCGAAGAGCCTCGTTTTGCGATTCAACTTTGGCAAGCTGCGCTTTCTGGTCAGCCAGGATAGCATATGCCTGGGCAATGGCTTCCATCGCATTTGACTGCATGGTTTTCATTATGACTGTTTTTTCTTCTTCCAGCGCAACATAATTTTTAAATGTCGCTGAATACGCACTAACTGCGTTTACCACCTGATCCATCCGATCTTTATTGATTTTCTGATCAAATTTGACCCTGGTTTCAGCGGCTTGCTTTTTAACTGCTTCGACCTGTTCGGATACTTTATTAATATATGATTTGTCACCGCGTATGATAAAATTTTTTTCCTGCTGCCTGGCTGCCATTATTCCCTTTACCAGGCGATTAACGTCATCTGCTTTCTCTACCCGGTTTACCACGTTGGAGAGTCCAATGTACCCGGTAAGAGCTTCAAATGTTCCGAGAAAAATCAGTATGACCGCAAGAGCAGCTATTTTTGTCCCGATTTTCATATTTTTAAACATATTCAATCCTCTTTGTTATTGTTTTTATTCTATTTATAATTATGCCGCTTTTGCAAGTTCGGCCATTTCTTCAGCATTCAGCACTCTATCTATATCAAGCAGAATCTTCACGCCGTCATCAATCTTGGCCATACCGAGGATATAATCCGTCTTAAGTTTTATTCCAAAAGTCGGGGTATCCTCGACATCCTTATCTGTGATGTTCAGTACCTCTGATACGGAATCGACCACTATTCCTATCTGAAGCGTGGCGATTTCTCTTTCGATCTCCACTACTATAATACAGGTACGTTCCGTGTAATCACCGGGATCAATCCCGAACCTGATCCGCAAATCCGTCACAGGAATAACCTTGCCTCTTAAATTGATGACGCCTTTTATAAAATCAGGGGTCTGAGGTACAGTTGTAATCGGCATCATCCCGATTATCTCTTTGATCTTCAGGATACCGATACCGTATTCCTCCTCGGCCAGGCTAAAGGTTAAATATTTTCCCTGCCTGTTGATCGTGGATTTTACCTCCTGGTCCATTTTTTCCGTTAATTTATCCATTGTTTCTCACCTCCCTGTTGTTTGCTTTCGTTATTTGTTGACCTGCGCCCGGGTTTCAGCGCCCGCCGGATCGCCTTACCAAGTTCTTCCATATTCACAGGCTTGGAGATAGACTCGCTAATAATTTTTTTTGTGGCATCACCCGCAGTTGTTTGTTCACATACACCGGTAAGATGGATTATGGGAATATCAGCCCGGATGCGCGTGACTTCCTCAGCCAACCGGAGGCCTGTCATCCCGGGCATGGACTGATCGGTGATGAGCAGATCATACTTGTCCGGGTGTGCCTGGAAAGCCTCCAGCGCCTCCATGCCGTTGGTCCGCGCCGTGACGGTGTAACCGAGATGCTCCAGCATCTGCTGCATCACAAGAACAATCTCTGCTTCATCATCCACAAATAATATGTTTTCTTTATCCCCGCATACCGCTTCGACAGTTTTTGTTTTTTTTGTTAAGACGTTCTTTATTTTGGGAAAATAGACCTGGAACGTGCTCCCCTTGCCGACTTCACTTGTGACTGTGATCGCGCCTCCGTGGCTTTTTATGACTCCATGTACCACTGACAGGCCCAGGCCGGTTCCTTCGCCAACCGCCTTGGTGGTAAAATATGGCTCAAAGATATGATCCATCGTATCCTTATCCATGCCGTGCCCTGTGTCACTTACGGTCAACTGCAGGTATGGCCCGGGCGCCAGGTCGATCCGGGAATCCCGGGATTCAAAATCCACATCTTGCATGTTTATCTCTATAACACCGCCTTTTTCGCGCATAGAATGATAGGCATTAGTGCAAAGATTCATGATCAATTGGTGTATCAGGGTCGGATCGGCCAAAATGGTTCCGCAGTTTGTGCTGATGTTCTGCTTAATCTCAATGCTGTCCGGAAGTCCTGCCTCCAGCAGTTTGAGAGACTCCTTGATGATGAGGGAAATTTGAACCGGCTTTTTTGCATGTCCAGCCTTCCGGCTGAAGGCCAGAATCTGTCTTGTCAGGTCCCTGGCACGCTTGCCGGCCTTCAGGATTGTTTCCAGATTTTTTCGGGCCGGGCTGTCTTCAGGCATATCCATCAGGGCCAACTCGGCACGCCCCAGCATAAGCATGAGGATATTGTTAAAATCATGGGCAATGCCTCCTGCCAAGATGCCGATGGCTTCCATCTTTTGCGCATGCTGGAATTGCTTTTCTATCTCCCTTTTGTCTGTAACATCACGGATGATAAATAAGATGTCGGTCGCTTTCCCTTGACTGTCCCGGCAGACCGACTGGTTAATGGTTACATCAATCAGTTGACCATTTTTTGTCAATCTTTGAGTTTCCCTTTCCGGAACGAATTTTTCCATGCGGAGGTCGGCTATCTCGGATTCAGTCTTTTGCTGATCCCAGGCGGGGATGTAGTCGATATGTTTCCCGATCACTTCTTTTTTATCGTATCCGAATATCCGGGTAAAAGAGGGGTTGACAAATCTGGCCCGGCCGGAAAGGTCACAAATGGCTATCGCATTCGGCGAAGAATGAAAAATTGATTGAAGAACGCTTTTGAAATGTCCTGAATTCTTTTTGGCCTTGCTTTTGTGGACTGCTTCCGCCACAACGCGACAGAGTTTTTCCTGTTTCACCGGTTTGGCCAGATAGGCAAAGGTCTCAAATTGGAGTGTTTCGGCGGCCGAACTGAAGCTGGGGTATCCGGACATCAGGACCGGCTCGCAAAAGGGCTGGACAGCTCTGATATATTTCACGAGATCAATCCCGTTTTGCCCATCTGACAATATCCGATCGATTATCGCCACATCAAACTCATTGGCTGACAGAATAGCCCTGGCATCAATCGGGTGGGTTACTGTGACAACCTCATACCCTGCCGCCGTCAAAAAATGTTTGAATGAAAAGCGGATGTTTTCCTCGTCATCAACAACCAGTATTCTGGGCATGCTGTCTCTCCTTTAAAAGCCTTTTATAGATTTTACATTTTTTAAAATTTTTTTGACAGTAATATATTACATCATTTACCTTGCGACTGTTCATATCTACGCAATGGCAGTCCTTGTGAGGGTTTTGAATAAAAGGACAGATGCGGTCCAGTTTTTTTTGGTTATTGCTGTTGTCTGTTCCATTCATCTGCATCTATACCTCAAAGTATGAAATTTGTTTTGAGCGACCCCTTGTCCTTTTATTACGCAAAAGATATGCCGGAAAGATACAAAGCAGCTTGAATTAAACTTTTTATAATAATAACTATTGGTTATAGCAGGAGGGAAAGGGAGGGGGAGTGGCTTGAATGTGATAGTCGGGGTTTACAGGTTACAGAGTGTAACATCACAGGAAAGGATTGAAGTCGTAAGTATAATGTTGCTGCAATTTTAATATGTTAGACAAAACATGGCCGGACTGAGCTTTTCTTGAAAAAGCTTCCCTGGCAGGGCAGGGTGAGGGAGAATATGCCGTAAAATAACAGCCTTACAAAATTCAGGTTACAAATTGTAACATTGCTATAATGCGGGCTGTTCAGTTTTTCATAATCCTGAAAGCTTTGATTTTTCTATATAAACTTTGCCGGCTTATCCCCAGTAAACGGGCTGCCTCGGTTTTGTTCCAGCGGGTCTGCTCAAGAGCATGAAGGATGATCCGGCAATAATCGTCCTCTTCTCCTTTAGGGGCATTGAGAACCTTTAATTCAGGCGGCAAATGATCGACGACAATAGTTTCCCTGCTGCAAAGGATAAATGCATGCTCCAGCGCATGTTCCAGCTCCCTGACATTACCCGGCCAGGAATATTCCATAAATATCTTCTGCACATCTTCCGAAATCGTAATATTTTTTTTGTTGAACTTGCGGTTGAACTTTTTAAGGAAGTGCTCAACTAAAAGAGGTATATCATCCCGTTTATCCCTGAGCGGAGGCATGCTTACTTCCACCACCTTTAAACGGTAATAAAGGTCTTCCCGGAACCTGCCAAGTCTTACTTCTTCACGGAGATTTTTGTTGGTAGCGGCAACCACCCGCACATCCACCTTGATCGGGGTTGAATCTCCCACACGCTGAAATTCCATTTCCTGAAGGATCCTCAGCAGGCGCAGTTGTACCCGGGGTGAAGTCTCACCGATTTCATCCAGAAAAATGGTTCCACCATCGGCTCTTTGAAACAGGCCGATCTTATCTCTCACAGCGCCGGTAAATGCGCCCCTGATATGTCCAAAAAGTTCACTTTCCAGCAAATCCTCCGACAGGGCTCCACAGTTGGCCTTTACAAGTGTTTTATTTTTGCGCACTCCTTGATGGTGGAGCGCCTCTGCAACCAGTTCCTTGCCGGTTCCGGTTTCTCCGGTAATCAAAACTCCGGTCTGAACATCGGTCAGTCCCTTTATGAGAGAATAAACCTTCTGCATTTTCACGCTCTTGCCGATAATATTATGAAGCTGTTGACGTTCTTTCAGATTTCGCTCCAGATTATCCAGGCGGGTTTCATCTCTGACCACCAGGATTCCCCCTGAAAACAGGTTCCGGCGATTTAAAAGTGGATATGCGGTCAGGGATACAACCTGCTCCGGCCGGTCTTTGCGATGGCATTCAACCCGACGCGCTTCAACAGGCTGTTTTTTCCTGATAGTTTCTTTCATGATTTCAAGGCATTTTCCATGGCACCCTTTCAGCAAAGTATTAAAGGCCTTGCCGATGGCCGCATCCCGGAAAATTCCGCATATCTTTCCGGCAGTATCATTGACTTCGATAACCGACAACTCTTGATCCACAGTAATAATAGCATCTTTGACGCTTTTGAAAATAGCTTCAAGGTTTGCGCGGTAGCTCTCTTTCTCATCAATCAGAGCCTTATGATGCAAAGCTGATTTGGCAACCCGCAACAATGTTTCCTGCCGTACCGGTTTGGGAAGATAGTCAAATGCACCCAGCCGGACAGCCTCTGAAGCGTTTTCAATATTGGGGGCGCCGGTAAACAACACAACCGGAGATTGCAGGTTTCTTTCCTTTACCGCCTGCAGGATATCAATTCCGGTCTTGCCTTTTAAGATAATATCCGAGAATATCAAATCTAAATTCGTTTCATTTATCCTGGCCATGGCTACATCGTAATCTTCAGCGGTCGCCACCTCATATCCGGCAGTCAAAAGAAATCTTTCCAGGCTGAATCTTAAGTTTTCCTCGTCATCAACAATCAGAATTTTAGATTTCATCTCTTCTCCTTGCCGGAAGCCGGAAGATCGATTATTACCCTGGTAAATTCACCCTCGGTGCTTTCAATTCTTATATAACCGCCATGATCACTGATAATGCCATGGCTGATGCTCAAGCCCAGGCCGGTGCCTATGCCGGTGGGTTTGGTTGAATAAAACGGGTTTATAACCTTTTTAATTTCATTGGCGGGTATCCCTATGCCGTTGTCCTGAAAAATGGCCCGGACATAGGGGCAATCATCAATAGTTGCTTCTTCACCCAGGATCTCAAGTATTTTATTTTCATGCGTCCCGGAATATTTTTGGTTCAAGGCATATCGCGCATTGATTATGAGATTCAGGAAAACCTGTTGAATCTGTTGTGGGTTTGCAATAATTTTGGGCAAATTTAAAGGAATATTGACCCTTAACTCTATTTGATCCTTTTGCATCTGGACTTTTGCCAGAACAAGCGTATCAGAGATGATTTCAGACAGGTTTACCAAATTTTTTTCTTTTTCCATGTTGCCCCGTGCAAAAGAAAGGAGGTTGCTGACAATATTGGCAATACGGTCACCCTCCTTGATAATCCGTCCGGCAATATCATATTCCGAACTTTCGCTATTACATTCATCAAGCAATATCTGGGCCAGGTTTATAACTGAATTTATGGGGTTATTGATCTCATGGGCAACGCCGGCCGCTATTTCACCAATCGACACTAATTGACCGGTCCGCATGGCTTCAGCCTCTAATTTCTTCTTTTGCTTCTCAGCTTCTATTTTTTCTGAAATATCGCGAAAAACCAATATAATACCAAAGATATCGCCTTGATCGTTTTTAATCGGCGCGCCACTATCTGCAATAGGAGTCTCTGTGCCGTTTTTCGAGATCAAGACTGTATGGTTAGCCAGACCAACGATAGTTCCTTCCCGCATTACTTTTTCAGCAGGGCTCTTCATTTGTTTACGAGTTTCCTCATTTATAATGTTAAATACTTCGATGAGAGGACGTCCTTTTGCCTCAGACAAATTCCAGCCGGTAAGCTTTTCTGCAATCGGGTTCATTCGTGTAACGCGGCCTTTGGTATCTGTTGCTATAACTGCATCTCCTATTGAATTGAGTGTTATGGAAAGATTTCTTTCGTTCTTCTGGAGCGCCTCCTCCATTTGCTTACGTTCGGAAACGTCATCATAAACAGCGACTATTTCGCCTGAAGGCAATTTGTAGATATCGTTTTCTCTCCAGCCGGTTATCCTTTCATCTTTATATATAGTTATTGGATGATGTTCCGGCTGTCCTGTTTTCCATACTCGTTGGAGCACGTCGAAAAGGCCAAAATCTTTTATAGAAGGGAAAATCTCCAGGACACTTTTGCCGATAAGCTCTCCGCGGGCAATTTTGTCTATCTGCTCTCCTGCCTTGTTTAAATCCTTAAAGATGAAATCCTTTCCGTTGTTCTCTGCCTCATATACGGCAACTCCGCTTTTCATATTCTCAAACAGGCTTTTGAATTTTCCCTCACTCTCCCGCAGGCTTTCATTTTTCTTCACAATTCTCTCACTTACCAGAGCCGCTACAAAACCGACAGACACAAACATAAACGCCCGAAAATAATCATTGCCGGCCCCTATAGGATCTCGCAAGAAATAGTGGGTAAAAAGCAGAAGAATGGCCAACAACAGGGTTACGCCCAAACCTTTCCTCTGCCACCATAACGATGCCAGGATTATTGGAACATAGAAGAAGTGGGTAAAACCAGTGCCGATTTCAAGGACGTAATGAAAATAGTACAATAGAAAACAGCAGACAGCTAAAAGGGCGATTATTAGACTGATTTTTTTTTTTTTTTTTTTTTTTTTTTTTTTCTTTTTTTTTTTTTTTTTTTTTTTTTTTGTTTTTCAGCTTTTATTCTTCCCGGTTTCGATTTGTCATAAGTTGGTTTTCCGGTCATTATAAATACCTTCAAATTTCACAAAAAGAGTTCTATTTAAGGCATCATGCAGTTTTAAATACGCACATAATTCTCGCGACACATATCGGCGGCATCCTGTCAAGGTTAACGTATCTACTCTTAACTCTTTTCCACTAAAAGTGTAAACTAAATTTGAAGGATGCCGAAAATTCTATAGTGTTTTCACAAACACCCAATTGATGGGACTTTAAATGAATTTAAAACAGATATAATTTTTGGGAAGTTGGGTTGCAAGTATAGGCCATGTTGAATAAAAACATTACAAAAAATTAATGCCCGAATCAAGAAAATTTTTAAAAGATGTTTAAATTCGAGCCAATAATTATTAACTTAATAAAAAAAGTGTGTATCTTCAATCAAAGATAAATCAAACAACCTGCTGACAACATTGAAAAATTTAGTGTAGTCAGTAACGTCACACCACGATTTTAATTTTTTTTAACAGCAGCAAGTTACGTCTGTTCTGCTTCGGGAACTTCAGTCTAATTGCCTGCTTGGGGCTCGCGCCTTGCCAGCCAGACGCCTCAACACGTAAAATTTCTAACTTCTTATTTTTGCGCGAACCTTTATTTGGAGTTGTATTATGATATGCTTTACTCCCTTTGGCCTTGTGCTAAATTTTAAAATCGGGTAGTTATCTGAAAGCTATATAAGCAAATAGATGTTTTATGGACGAAAAAATGGAAAACAAGAATAGTTTAGGTGTTGACAAAGGATTGGTTGCCATGTTTCTTAACCTGTCACCAGAGGAGCGGCTGCGGGCAAACGATAACGCAGTAGATACTATTTTGGAATTAAGAAATGCATACCAACGGCAAAAGAACAACAAGCGTGGACCTAAGCGCAATAATTGAAGGCCTCATAAAGGCAGATGTCAAGTTTATTCTTGTTGGTGGTCTTGCTGCGGTCGTTCAGGGAGCTCCGGTTACAACGATGGATGTGGATATTGTGCATAACCGGTCTTCTGAGAATATTTCAAAACTCTTCACATTTTTAAAATCAATTGACGCAATATATCGTCGTCCGGACAATAAAATTATAAAGCCAAAGGAAAAAGACTTTGCGGAGATGGGACATGCATTTTTTTCAACCCGTATAGGCCCACTTGATGTTTTAGCTTTTATTGAAGAGGGGAAAACCTATGAAGATCTTTTTAAGCACACAGTAGAAATTGAATTCAGAGGTCATACCCTTCGTGTTCTTGATATTAAGATGCTGATAGAACTTAAAAGAACTTCCAAAGATTCTAAAGACAAACAACGACTCCCTGTTCTTGAAGAAACATTGCGGCAGTTAGAGAAAGAGCTATTCATTGATTCCGATGTAAATCAAAACAACAAGACAGCCGAATAAAATGATTGAAGTTAATTTGGGCTATCGACGTTGACAGCCGTTTTTAGCAATCTGGTATTATTTCGTCTCCAAATCTATGCGCCTGCTTGAGGAAATTATTTCGTTCCCGTTCCTTATCACAATTCAGGTTTATGCTGATCGTAGCTTTTTAATACTTCTCCGGCTATAGCTTCCAGGGGGAGCACATGATCAATCGCACCCCGTTTTATGGCTTCCTGGGGCATACCGAACACTACGCAGGTCTTTTCATCCTGGGCTATGGTAGAAGCGCCGGCCTCCTTCATTTCCAACATTCCCCTGGCGCCGTCATCGCCCATACCGGTCATGATGACACCTACGGCGTTTGAACCTGCATACCTGGCGACTGAACGAAAAAGAACGTCAACCGAAGGCCGGTGCCGACATACCAGGGGACCGTCCTTTATTTCAACATAATATTTTGCTCCACTTCTTTTTAAAAGGAGGTGTTTGTTCCCGGGGGCTATCAGGGCTCGCCCTTTAAGAACACTGTCTCCGTCTTCCGCTTCTTTTACCTCAATGCGACAGATGCCGTTGAGCCGCTTGGCAAAAGCGGTGGTAAAATGCTCCGGCATGTGCTGGACAATCACGATGCCGGGGCTGTCCAGGGGAATGGCTTCAAGAAATACCCGCAAGGCTTCGGTGCCTCCTGTGGATGCGCCCACTGCAATCATCTTTTCGGTAGTGCTGATCATCGCTCTGCCGGTCGGGGGAGCAATCACTGCGTCTGCGGTGAGTTTGCCGGTTGCCTTTTTTCGTGTGCTGGAAATAGCCTTTACGCGGGCCTGGGCTGCTGCCTTTACGGAATCGCAAATTTTTATTCTTGATTCTTCGAAAAACTTTTTAGCTCCCATCTTTGGCTTTGTAATGATATCCAGTGCCCCGTATTCCAAAGATTTAAGAGTGGTTTCACAGCCCTTTTCGGTCAGGCTGGAACATATTACCACCGGTATGGGATGCTGGATCATAATTTTGTGCAAAAAAGTAAGCCCGTCCATGCGAGGCATTTCCACGTCAAGTGTTATTACATCAGGTGTTTCTTTTTTTATTTTATCCGCGGCAATAAAAGGGTCTGATGCTGTTGCCATTACTTCAATGGCCGGATCGGAACTCAAAATTTCCTCAAGAGTTTGCCGCACGACCGCAGAGTCATCAACAATTAATACTTTAATTTTATTTTTCATATTTTTCAAATTGTCTCTTATAAGATTATGGATGGACACTGCTAGTTACCTGACCGCAATCCTTACGTTGTTTAAAAATATTTATACGGGGAATGACTATTTTAAATACAGCCCCAGCACCGGGTTTGCTTTTTACAGAGATATCAGCGCCATATGATTTCATCAATTGCTTGCAGGTATATAATCCCAACCCCGTGCTTTCTGTTTCCATATTTTTTTGTGTGTTCTTACAGGTTTTGGTTGTGAAAAACGGATCAAAAATACGTTCTATATTGCCGGAAGATATTCCTTCTCCGGTATCTTCAACTATGATGTATATATTTTTGTTATCATGTTTTGTGTATATACCAAGCTTTTTTTCAAGTGAATTTCTCATGGCATCCGCTGCATTTTTTACCAGATTGGCGGTAACTTGCGAAAAATCAGTATAAACGCCGAATATCTCAGAAGTTGACGGGTCGAGACCAAGGGTTATTATTATAGCATGGTTTCGTTCACGGTCTGCTTTAAAAAATTCAATCTCCCTTTTTATAAGCTTTTTAAGATTGATTCGTTGTTTCTGCTCAACCGATTCGTGTCTGCTTTTGCTAAGGAGGGTGTTGACAAGTGATTTCGTCATGTCAGTGGCTGAAGATACTTTCGCCATGTTGCGCATAATATTTTTCAGCAAGGCCATTTCGTTTTTATCAATTTTTTCTTCTAATAATTTGGAAAACCTGAAAAGTTCCATTCTTGCAATTTCAGCAAAACCGGAAACAGCCATAAGCGGATTGTTAAGGTTGTGGACAATTCCCTGAACTATTTGACCGTAAAGAGCCTGCTGTTCTTTCCTGACTAACTTTCTTGTCTTGACATCGACCAGTTTGGCAAGGTTTTTTTCAAGTGTTATTCTTCTGGCCGCAGAGCCGACCCGGGCTATGAGTTCTTCATCTTTAAAAGGTTTGGCAATATAATCGTCAGCCCCTGCCTTTAGACCTTCAACCCGCTGGGAAACTGACGATCGGGTGGTAAACAGCAGGATGGAAACTATAATCTTTTTTTCCCGCAGTATTCGCAGGACATCCAGACCGCTTATGCCGGGCATTATAATGTCGAGCAACACAACATCAGGCTCATGTTTGTCGATTAAGTTCAGCCCTTCAGGCCCATCACACGCGCCAAACACGGTAAACCCGGAGCGTTTAAGCACATCCATGGCATATTGTCTTATGGATCGGCTGTCGTCTATCACTATAACACTGTTTTTCATAGTCATCTCTCCGTTTTTGTGTTGGTACCGGTTGCCTTACCAGGTTTTTTGTACGTAGTGGTTGCAACAAGACGGAACCGGTTGTTAATTCCGTGAAGTGATTCCGAATGACCTATAAAAAGATATCCTCCCGGGGCAAGCTGATTATAAAATTTTTCAAACAACTTGATCTGGGTCTGCCGGTCAAAGTAAATTATGACATTACGGCAGAATATAATATCCATGAGCATCCGTATTCCGAAATTATTTTCCATAAAGTTGAGCCTCTGAAAGGTTATTCGGCTGCGCAATTCAGGTACCATCCGATAGAACTCTTTCTGTGATCCGGTGCCATGCATAAGATATTTTCGTTTCATCATGGGAGGGACAGGGTTAACCATTTGCTTTGGATAGATTGCTTTTTTCGCAGTTTCCAGCACTTGTATGGAGATGTCGGTTGCGAGTATGGAAAACTGGTCGAGTGGTCGGGTGAGCGATTTCGCATCAGCCTGAGCTTTGTTTTGTCTTTCAGTAAAAAATTCCGACAGTACCATGGCCAGCGTATAAGGTTCTTCTCCGCTGGAACAGCCTGCGCTCCAGACATTCAGCTTTTTGCGGCTGCCATTATGCATTGAACCGACAAGATCCGGCAGCGCCTGTCTTCCCAAAATGTCAAAATGCGCCGGCTCACGAAAAAAATCCGTTTTGTTTGTGCTGACAGCATCGATCATCCGTATACGCTCCCCACTGCGGCTTTCCGGGCTGCATACGTAGTCATAGTATTGGCCGAACGAATTCATGCCAAGGGCACGCAGCCGCCTGAAAAGCCTGACGGTGAGCATGGTTTTTTTGGCAGGCGGAAGTTTGATGCCGCATTCTTTATAAATAAACTCACCAAAACGTTTAAACAGCCGGTCTGACATAGAGATATTTTTAAACGCTGATTCAGCAGCCACACCGCTTTGCATATATTGATCTCCTTATTGTTTTTTCCTTGTGAAAATTCCTCCATCAGTTAATGCACCGGTCTAATATTACAGGCTTTACGCAGCCGGCAGCCAGGGGCAGGAACCGTGATATCTTCAGTCAAACAGCGTTACCTCTCCCTGATTTTTGACTTCATCTTTGATTCTTTCGAGATATTCCCGTTCTTTCATGACAATTTTTGAATAATTTACCGACTCGGTGCGTTTAAGGAATACATCACCCGTATCCACATGAAAATATATCCTTCTGGAATCATGACCCCCGATGTTTTTGCTTATGACCTTGATTTTTTCTCTCTTCAGAAACTCCATGACAAACGTTATATTTTTTTTGCCTGTTCCGTTTTCTTCTGAAATTGATGGGAAAAGATGGCTTCCGCCAAAAACCTTGGCAACAATTCGATGACGGCAGGCGCCCAACTCCATAATCCTGTTGATCAGAAGTTCCATGGCGTTTATACCGTACCTGGCATTCTCACTAAAATGTTTCATATCAGGTTTTCCAGGAAGAAGGATATGATTCATGCCGCCGATCCGGCTTGCCGGGTCATACAGGCAGGCTGCAACGCATGAGCCAAGGGTTGTTTTTATTACCGTGGAATCCCTGGCTGCGTACAGCTCGCCTATATGAATACTGACCTCTTTCTTTGCAGACATCATTATTTTATAAGCCCGGCGGCACATTCCCGGCCGGAGTTGTCGCAAAGCTCGTGTCCGGAGGCAGTGCTTCAGTTTCAACAGTATGTTTTGCCATATCCATCACTGAGCTTTCACTTTTATCATGAATTAACTCCAGCTCATCACCGGCGAGCACCTTGTCGATATTGAGAATAATCAGAAACTTGTCATCCCGTTTGCCCATGCCCTGGATAAATTCGGTGTTGAGTTTTGTTCCAAGCCTGGGAGGCGGTTCAATCTCGGCAGGATCAAGTTCGATTACCTCCTGCACGGAATCGGCCAGTGCTCCCATGTCAACAGCTTCGCCGTCGACCATAATTTCCATAATCACAATACATGTATCCACCGTTTTTTCTGTTGCGCTCATCCCAAGTTTTAAACGAAGATCGATTACAGGCACTACGTTGCCCCGCAGATTAATAACTCCTCTCAAGAATTGAGGCATTCTGGGGACCCTGGTAATAGTTGTATAATCCATAATCTCACGCACCTTTGAAAGTTCCAGCGCGAATTCTTCTTCGCCCAGGCCAAAGGTAAGGTACTGAGCGATTTCAGTTGCTGCGTTGTCGTTCATAATACGTCCTCCTCCTTTATCCCGTTGGTTTAATACCTCTCGAATTGAGCGTCGGCTGCGTCATTCATGTCCAGAGAAATCCCATTTTCCTTTTTGTTTACAAATACCGCGCCGCTGTTAACAATTTGTCCGGCAGCGTGGCTTGCGTGAGAAGCTGTTTTGTTAAGCGCATTTCCGGCTTTTGCTACGGCACGTCCGGTTTTTAACTGCCCCGAATTTTCAGAACCATTGCCGCTTACCTTGAAAAACGCCGCGGTTCCCCTGAGCTGTTCCCCCTGGCCGGCGAGTTCCTCGGAGGTCGAAGCCATCTCCTCAGTAGCGCTTGCGCTCTGCTGTATCACCTGGTCTAACTGCTGAATCGCCTTGGTGGTCTGGTCAATTCCGCGCGCCTGCTCAGCGCTTGAAGCGTTTATTTCCTGCACCAGCTCGGCTGTTTTCTGAATGCCGGGCACGATCTCTTCGAGAAGCTTGCCGGCTTTTTCCGCTATCTCCACGCTGCTTGCCGAAACGGTGCTGATCTCCTTTGCCGCATCCTGGCTGCGCTCGGCAAGTTTGCGGATTTCCGCTGCAACCACGGCAAAACCCTTACCATATTCACCCGCCCTTGCCGCCTCAATAGCCGCATTAAGAGCCAGCATGTTGGTCTGCCTGGCTATCTCTTCGATAATCCCGATTTTGTCGGCAATGCTCTTCATGGCCTGAACCGTCTCTTCTACGGCATTTCCTCCTTCCTTTCCGTCGGTGGCGGCCTTTTTGGCAATGGAGGCGGTCTCCTTTGCGTTGTCCGCATTCTGGTTTACAGCGCTGTTCATCTCCTCCATGGAGCTTGAGATCTCCTCGACGTTTGCCGACTGCTCGGTCGCTCCCTGGGACATTTGCTGAGCGGCTGAACTGATCTGCTCGCTGCCTGAAGCGACCTGATCAGCGGCTGACTGCACATCGACTGCAAAACGGGTAAGATTTTCTATCATCATGTTGATGTTATTCTTGATCTCGTTGAAGTCGCCCTTGTAATCATCGGTGACCTTCTCCGGGATGTCGCCCTTGCTGATCCGGTCCACATACTCGGCCGCTACATTCAAAGGGCCAATAATCGCATCAAGCGTGTTGTTTACACCCTGAATGATCTTGCCGAACTCGCCCATGTACTTACTGGCATCTCCGCGTACATCGAGTTTACCCTCAACTGCACCATCTGCCAGACGGGCGGATTCGTCAATCAAACCGTTCAGGGCATTAATACAGACGTTGAGGTTGTTTTTGACCTCATTAAAATCACCCTTATAATCATCAGTGATCTTCTCCGGAATGTCGCCCTTGCCGATGCGGTCCATATACCCGGTCATTACGTTCAAAGGAGCGATAACGGCGTCCATGGAGTTATTGAAGCCTTCGATAATCCCGCGGAAGGCGCCTGCATGCCTGCTTGCATCAGTGCGCGTGTCCAGCTTGCCTTCCTGCATCGCATCAACCAGCAGCAGACCATCAGAAACCACGAGGTTAATAGCATCAATGCACTGGTTCAGGTTGTTCTTGACCTCGTTAAAATCACCCTTGTAATCATCAGTGATCTTCTCCGGGATGTCGCCCTTGCTGATGCGGTCCATATACTCGGCCATTACGTTCAAAGGCCCGATAACGGTGTCCATGGAGTTATTGAAGCCTTCGATAATCTCGCGGAAGGCGCCCGCGTGCCCGCTTGCATCAGTGCGCGTGTCCAGCTTGCCTTCCTGCATCGCCTCAACCAGCAGCAAACCATCAGAAACCACGAGGTTAATAGCATCAATGCACTGGTTCAGGTTGTTCTTGACCTCATTAAAATCACCCTTATAATCATCCGTGATCTTCTCCGGGATATCGCCCTTGCCGATGCGGACCATATACTCGGCCATTACGTTCAAAGGAGCGATAACGGCGTCCATGGATTTATTGAACCCTTCGATAATCTCGCGGAAGGCACCCGCGTGCCCGCTTGCATCAGTGCGCGTGTCCAGCTTGCCTTCCTGCGTCGCCTCAACCAGCAGCAGACCATCAGAAACCACGAGGTTAATAGCATCAATGCACTGGTTCAGGTTGTTCTTGACCTCATTAAAATCACCCTTATAATCATCCGTGATCTTCTCCGGGATATCGCCCTTGCCGATGCGGACCATATACTCGGCCATTACGTTCAAAGGAGCGATAACGGCGTCCATGGATTTATTGAACCCTTCGATAATCTCGCGGAAGGCACCCGCGTGCCCGCTTGCATCAGTGCGCGTGTCCAGCTTGCCTTCCTGCGTCGCCTCAACCAGCAGCAGACCATCAGAAACCACGAGGTTAATAGCATCAATGCACTGGTTCAGGTTGTTTTTGACCTCATTGAAATCGCCTTTATAATCATCCGTGATCTTTTCCGGGATGTCGCCCTTGCTAATACGGTCTACATACTCGGCCGTCACGTTCAACGGGCCGATTACTGCGTCAAGCATTTCGTTCACGCCTTCAAGCATTTCCCTGTCAGCACCGGTTGTATCGCCCAGATCCGCCCTGGCATCCAAACGGCCCTTTTTAATACTTTCAAACAAAGTTTCAAACTCATTGAGCACACTTGCGTTCATCTTTGAGTCCGCCATGATTTCCTCCTTTTTAGAATTGTTTTTGATTTTGTTTCTTTTCTTTCCATTTTGTGTTTCTTCTGAATTATTGTTCTCAATTTTTTCCGCCATTGCTCAAAACTCCTTCAGTTTTATCCTCTTTCAATTTCATCGCTCAAAAACCGCCACTGCTTATATTTTTCCGTATCACCTCCTTTATAGATTTTCTATTTGGTTTCAAGCCTCCTGTTACGATAAACATAATTTCCATCTTCCCCGTAGACAAACCCCATTTTTTTCCAGAACTCAGCGGCTGTATATCGCACCCTGTCGGCTATGATTGTATTAAAAGACTTTTTAAACATTTCAAGGAAATATCGCCTTGATCCTTGAAGTCATAATCTTTTATCCTTTTTTCCGGAACAACTGCACATTCGCTGCGACAGGCTCAAATAAATCTTTCATCTTTTCAGGTATCTTCTGCGTCTGTTCGACTGCTAAAAAACCGCCTTCGGAAAGTGCTTCATGAAACATGTTGATGACGTTAATCCTTTCCGCTTCCTTAAAATGCAGTAGAACATTTTTACAGACAATCAGCCCGAAATTATTCCGCACAGGTCTCAGGGTCAGCAGGTCGTGTTTTTGATATTCAACGGATTTTCTTATCTCATCGGCGATTATGAAATGGTCCGGTTTCCCGTTCGGAGAAAAGTATTTGGCGAAGATCTCTTTTGGAATTCTCCTGACCTGCTCACCCGGATACTTGCCGTCCCTTATTATTTTCCCGAACAGATTGCTGCCGTCGATATCCGTTGCATATATTTTTACATTTCTGAAAATCATCCGTACCATGTTTTCCCTTAAAACCATAGCAAGAGAATATGGCTCCTGCCCCATCGCACACCCGGCATCCCAGATATTGATATACCTGCGTGATTTTAACGCCGGAAGCGCATAATCGCGAATCGCTTCCAGGGTCTGCATGTCTCTGAAAAAATATGTGAAAGCCATGATAAAAAAGCGCCTAAAATGTCTAAAGTATTTAAAGTGTCTAAAGTTTTTTAGAAATCGAAGTAAAAATGGCCAGTAATTCACCACATTCTTCGCGCTCTGTTTTTACCTGCTCCCAGGGCAACGTTTTTGCCTCTGCAACTACTTCAGGCCAATATTGCGTTTCACTTGCTTTAGGCACTTTAAGTACTTTAAATACTTTAAGTACTTAAATATACTTTAGGTGCTTTTTCTTCTTCCTCTGCGCATTGAATTATTTTCGGGACATCCACTATCAGGGCAATACCCCCGTCGCCAAGAATAGTTCCTCCTGAAACACCCTCGGCATCCTGATACATCCTGCCGAGCGATTTAATGACGGTCTGATGGCTTCCGATTATCTCATCCACCACGATTCCAACCCGCATGTTTTCAGATTTAACGACCACCATCTGCTCCAGGGGCGCTGGCCCGCCGGATACAGCGAATATATCGCGCAGGCGTATATAGGGCACAAGTTCTCCCCTAACGGAAATCAGATGACGGCCGTGGGCATTGGCAACATGGTCTTTGGTCAGTTCCATGCATTCCTCTACCACGGAAAGGGGCAGAACAAACCGGCTTTTACCGGCTTTCACGAGAAGACCGTCTATGATGGCCAGAGTAAGGGGCAAAGAAAGTCTGACTGCAGTCCCTTCTCCCTTCTCACTGAAAATTTCGATTGATCCGCGAAGGGCCTCGATTTCGCGTTTTACAACGTCCATACCCACACCCCGCCCGGAGACGCTGGTAACCTCCGTGTTCGTGGAAAATCCGGGAGTAAAAACAAGTTTGAATATCTCCGATTCGATTAAACTATCGCCGGTTTCTATCAATCCCTTCTCAATGGCCTTTGATTTGATGACTTCAGCATCCAGGCCCCTCCCGTCATCCTCTATGGTAATAACCACATCTGCGCCCTTGTGCTCGGCGGCAAGGCGGATTGCTCCTTTTCGTGATTTACCTGAAACTTCGCGTTCTTCCGGAGATTCTATGCCGTGATCTATGCTGTTTCTGATAAGATGCACCAGCGGGTTGTCCAGGCGCTCAATAACCGTTTTATCCAGTTCAGTCTCGGCGCCTTCGGTCTTTAATTCGATCTCCTTGCCCAGTTCGGAGGAGAGATCACGCACAAGCCGCCTGAACTTACTGAATGTCGTGCCTATAGGAAGCATGCGGATATTGAGAACGCAGTCTCGAAGTTCACCTGCAAGACGTTCCACTTCTTCAACCGGAGCGGCAAGTTTGGGATCGTTTATGCCGGCGGATACCTGGGTAAGCCGGGCCTGGGTGATAACAAGCTCGCCGACAAGATTAATAAGATTATCGAGCCGGTCGGCAGGAACGCGGACGCTACCGGAACTGGCTGGTGCCTTGCGTTTTTCAATGATTTGCTGCTCGCTCAAGGCCGAAGCTACTCTCTCCCTGGAAACCGCTCCAGACTCTACAAGCAGTTCGCCTATCTGCTTCTGGTTGTTCAGCGCCCTGTCCACAGTTTCTTTAGTGACATCACCTCGTTCAACCAGAATTTCACCCAGCCGTTTCCGATCTTTTTCCATATTCGCATCGCATGTAATCTCGTCGATCTTTATTTCACTTTCATCATCAACAAAGATGAAAACGTCCCTGATATCGTCGATGCTTCGGTCTGTCGAAAGAACCATATCCCAGAAAATGTAGCATTGTTCAGGGTCCAGATCATAGAGAGCCGGGATATTTTCGGTCTGAGCTGTTACAATACAATTCCCAAAGTCCCTCAATTCATCCAGAAGCAGCGCAGGATCCATGCCTGTTGCGAAAATGGAGGGTCCGGGACGAAATCTGATACGGCAGGTAATTTTTTTACTTTCCATGCTTCCGGCAGCGTCGGAAGTTTCCATATTTTCAGGGGAGAACGCATTCGCATCGTCCCGATTATGCAGCAGGGCTTTTAATCCGGCAACGATCTGTTCGGAACGTGAAATGTCAACAGGCGCTCCGCCGTCCGTCGCTTGAAGCATGGCTCTGATCTGATCGCTTGATGCTAGAATCAAATCAATAAGATCTTTGTTGACAGGGACGGCGCTTTCCCGCACCTTGTCAAGCACGGTCTCGGCGTGGTGTGTAAAATCCGCTATATCATCGAAACCGAACATGGCGCCGGAACCTTTAATAGTATGCATGGCGCGGAAAAGACGGTTAACATGTTCCGCATTCCCGGAGTCCTGTTCAACATCCAGGATCGCTTCTTCCACATCGGACAAAAGTTCCAGGGCCTCCAGGCGATAAGTTTCTGCGTGTATATTTGACTGGCTCATTGTTTTCATGCTCCCTTTTGATTCAGGCTTGTTCATGTAAATCTACAATCGAAATTTTTTTTTACCGAAGCACCTTTTTAATTACCGCTATCAACTGCTCCGGTTTAAAAGGTTTTACAATCCAGCCTGTAGCGCCGGCGGCTTTTCCTTCCTGTTTTTTCTCGGCCTGTGATTCAGTAGTCAGCATTATGATTGGAATAAACTTGAATTCAGGTTCAGCCCGCACCTGTTTGATAAGCGAGATTCCGTCCATATTCGGCATGTTGAGGTCGGTTATCAGCATGTTAACTTTTGCGCCATTGAGTTTGTTAAGCGCGTCTTTGCCGTCAACCGCCTCAACCACTTCATAGCCTGCATCTTTAAGCGTAAAGCTCACCATCTGTCTTATGCTTGCCGAGTCATCGGCTGTCATTATTATTTTTGCCATCATTGTTCTCCTGTGGAAAATTGGTCGGCCAAAATTCCCGTTCGCTCCATTGCGTTTTTAAAGGCCTCCGCCCGCCCGGTCAGCGGCATTTCCACTCCCTGCTCTTTCGCAGCCTTGAAAGCGGAAAAGAGCAACTGAATGATCGATGTATCCAGTTCTGTTGTCTGCCCGGCATCCAGAGCAAAACAGCTTTCTTCTTTTATTAATTTTACCAGCGCGTCCTTTAGCTCTGCCGCTTCAGCAACAGTTACTTCGTCTTTTAAAGACAAGATCGCTCCTTGTTCTGTTTGACTTGTTTCAAAAGGCATCTTTTTTCCTCCGCTCAACAAACTCAAAAAAGTTCAATATTATCCCCAAGGTCATCATCATCTTTTTTCTTTTGATCGAAAATTTCAACTTTCTCATTCTGTTCGTCCGGCATATCAAAATTTTCAAACAGCTCTACATTGTCAATCTCTGTATTCTGATCAGTATCCTGAACAGATCCGGCAGAAGCTTTGCCCCTGCAAAATTTTGCTGCCTGCAAGTTTGTCTCATCACCAGATTCCATTGGTGAAGAACCGAAGGCCTTCTCATGGGCTATACGCTCGCTTTCCATGGTATAGCGGTTGTTTAATCCGTCCAAAGCCGGTTCATTAAGCTCCGCTTTTGTTTCAAGATTATATTGCCCGGCCGTTTCAATTAAAGCCCGCATGGTTTCTTTGATATGTCCGATACACTTAACCACTTTTCGAGAAAATTGAATTCCGGATGTGAGGGCGGAAATATCGAGCGCAAGCTCCCGGCTTTTTTTGTTAAGCCCGGAATTATTTTTCACCATTTCCCTGTTCAGGGCATTTAAACCGTTTCCGGCTTCGGCGGCTCTCTGCTTTAAATTTTCCGCGTCCCTTATACCATCGGCAAAAATACTGCCGATACGGGTTTGCAGATCGTCTGATGTTTTCAGAATTGTCTTAATGCCTGTTGATATTTTACCGACAACCTTGTTCGATTGGATTGAAATATCTCGAACTTCACGGGCAAGAGTACCCAAGGCAAGGGCGCTTTCCCCTATATGTTCAGCTTTTATCTGTGCGTTTAATGCAAGGAGTTTTATGCCTTCGGCAATATTTTCCACATCTTTAATAAAAGAGGACATCTCTTTTACAGTTTTTGAAACTGCTTTCACCTCTTCAAGGATATAGCGATTAATGTCCGTTTTTTCCGAAAGGGAGGATATGACGGCGGATATTTCACTGCTGAATTGAACGATAATCGAATCGTCCGATTCTGTTTCACCTGCGCCTGATGCCTTTGAAATTTCTTCAGACTGATCTGCGGTGCGCCTGGCGATTTCCTTAAGAGCCGTAATCATTTTTTTTTCCGCATCTTCCATTTCATACGCCACAAGATCTATCTGAGACATCTGAACGGTCGCAACCTTTGATGTGTATGCCGCCAAATGCTGCCCGCAGCCGTTGTCGGACGCGGGATATCCCTCAATCTTTTTGCAAATATCTTCCATGGCTTCGGCTACATGTTCCATTATTTGCCGTGAAATATCATGAAATTGCATGGATATGACAACCGTACTCACTCTTTTTGAGATTTCGGAGGAACGTAGAGCAATCTTTGCTGACAGACCGGTTGAGAGATCAAACATACCTTTGAGTTTGCCGAGAGCATTGTTTATCCTTTTTTCAGTCTGTGCAATTTGACTGCGGTCTTTTTGCAGATATTGGTCGATTCGACCGGCAATCGGCAATATAGAGGCATCTGCTCTCTTTAAACAGCTAAACAATTTGTTAACAATGATGTTTGTTTTTATGGAAAGTTTGCTGATTCCATCAGCCAGAAAAAATGAATTATCGCTCCCTTCACTTATTTGTGCGCCCTGGATCTTGATATTTATTCCCAGTACGCGAAGAGTTCGCGAAATTATATCAAAATCTCTTTTATGTTTAGAAAGCCTCTTAATCTTTGCGGCAATTAAGTTTATCCTTGAGGTTGCTTCTATCGTCTCAGCGTCAAACATCTTCAAAATCGCCAGGGTTTCTTCTGAAACTCGCCCGGCACGGTCAAGGGAATTGTCCTCCCTGTTTCCGTCAAATAATCCCGCAATGTGAGTCGATTGCTCTGCCAGAGATTTTGCACGGGATGAAAAATCCTGAAGTCTGGTTCCTATTGAAAGAAACTCATTCTCTGTATTGCCTGACAGTTCGGTTAAATCTTTTTGCTGTTTACGCAGGACAGGCACAAAAGGCAGCAAAATTTTTTGCTGCTTATTCATTCCCTGTTTTAAAGGAAAAAAATTCTTTACAGCGCAGCCGGCGGCGTCTGATGACGCGGATTTGGAATTTCGTATGTCTGAAATTATTTTCCGGCATCTTTTTGTTGGGTTGCTGATCAAACTGCGCAAGCGGCTATAGGAAACAATATGTGTTAAGTTCATTTTTCCCAGTAATAATTTATCGTTAAGACTGACAGCTAAGGAACTGAATAAACGTACCCTTTTAAACCGTATGCCGTTCAAGTTACAGGTTTCTGTATGAAATGTGCCGACATTTCATATAAAAATGCACGGAATAGTTCGATCTGTATCAACATCGGAGAACTGCCCTTTTGTATTCTTCAAGAACCCATTAGACTATCAGTTTTTTGCTGTAAAACTACTTATAATGAATATACAATAAAACAAAATACTACTCATAACAGCTTAATATTACATTGTATATTTTTAATTCAAAAGTATTTTGCCCATGGCGCAAGTATTGCGTATTGTTTTGAAATTATATTTTTATTGATTTTAAAATTAAAGTTTTTATGAAGCATGCCGATATCTATAACTGAACCAAGCGTATTTGCTTCACACAAAATGTCGGAGCATTTTGTACAAAATTACTCTATTGCAAGCTCCGGTCTCTTGATTTTTATGGAGCCATACTCAAGCGCTCCTTTATACAGCCTGTTGTTTAGAATATATTGAATGGTCGAGGCATGCCACTTGCCTCCCCTTTTTGTCGGAATTTTGTTGTTATTACAATGAGCTGCTATAGCCTTCAAAGACAGGCCGTGTCTTTTCAGATTTTTTATCAAAGAAATCGTTTTTGCCTCTTCATGATCGATTGCAATATCCGGTTTATTATCAACGATAACAAGTTTGTAACCCAATGCCCTCTGCCCCCCCGCGAATCCCCCGCTTTCGGCTTTGTTCAGCTTGCCGCGTTTCATCTTAAGTGCTATCTCCAGACGTTGATATTGGTCTAAAAGCTCCATCATGCCGTTGATAAGAAACCGTGAAGGGTCGTTCTGTGAATAGATTGAATAGCTGGGCTGGTCTACGGCTTTTACATCAACTTTATGCTTTTTTAGCTCTCTTTGAATGAGAACCTTGACCAGGTCCGAACGCCACAATCTTGACGTATTAAGGACAACAACATAACCAGCGCTAATGCGCGGGATGTCGATCAGCATATTCTGCAGACCTTCCCTGTCTATTGTCAGGTTTTCTTCATCAGCTTTGGCTCCGGATATGCCTCTGTCTTCATAAATGCCTATTAATTTCAGCTTATGCGTCATGCAATACTTTTTTATTTGTTTTTTCTGGATCTTTAGGCCCTGTCCTTCTTTGACCTGCGTCTCTGTGCTTACCCTGATGTATCCCACCACTTTCATGCTGTTCTCCTTTTCCGACCTGACATTTGAAGTCAGAAGTGTGTAATGTTTTGTGAGAAAATTTATGCCTTCGGTTGATAACTCTTTGAAAATTAAGATGAATAAGGCGGTGTTACGGGATATTACACCCTTTTGGATTCGGTATTGAAAGGTATGCGAGGAAAAAAATGGAGGAATGGAGTAAAAGAGAGCTATTTAAGGTGCCAGGCTACTATTTGCCGCGATATTTCAAGCAGCCTGGCAGCCATGGAATAGTTAGTGCCTGAACGGAAACTATTGAACTCATTGTTTTAACAAAATATTATTGCTATTTTTTGAAACGAAGATTTTGGCTTTTTGTGAAAAAACAGCAAGTTTCCATGAAATCCGGCTCAAACAACTCGATTTCTGAAAATCTTCATTTCGGAAATGCTCGATAACTATCTATTTTAGCAAATTTTTTAGGGTTTCCGTTCAGACACTAGTTATTATTGGACCGTTTCATGGCCTCCTCAAAAAGAAGCCTGTCCGCCTGTTCCAAAGTAGACAGAGGCTCTCGGAACCAATAAAACAAAAACCACGGAATATAAGTGTCACACAGCAATACAGGGTCTTGACTTATATTTTTGGCTATGATTTAGAAATCAGATATTTTTCATCCTTGATTTTTATAAAATACCTGCCTTCATCGAATTCCAGCATATCCGATATTTTCATCATGCTGCGATCGTCGAACTTGATCAGTTCTTCTCCCGCATTCATGTATAAGCTGTCGTTTTTGATGAACAGCTTTTCAGGTTCCAGCCGGATTCTTTTTTTTGTATTTAATACAAGAATAACTTCGTCTTCATTTTTTATTATATCAAAAACAAAAAGGGCTGTTTCTTCATATTTAAAATAGACTTTTTCCGTATGAGTGTCGAGATCCTGGCCAAGATAGTAACCGTCTTTGTCTTTTTTTATGGCGGAATGAAAGAAATTTATTATCTTTCTATGTTCAAATGCTCCGTCCTTGTTGTGCCAGCGGCCGTTCTTGTCAAGCCAGAATACAGCCTTTTCTTTTGGTATAACCTTTACCTTAAGCTTTTGAGTGGTCATGATTTTACTCCTTATGTCCATTTAAAAGATGCACATACAGGGTAGTGATCGGATGGGTACTTTCCGTTAATGGTGTCATAAATTACCATTTTTTCGATTGGTGTAATGCCGCCGCGATAGAGAATCCAGTCGATGTAATCGCCGTCCTTGCTTCCTGTAAAACCATGGTGGGTGGCGGGAAACGGTTCATTGAAAATATCTTTAAAAAATGGTTTTTTTAATTTATTATTCCGGCCGGTAAATAATTTATGACATTTGCTGTACGGGGTGGCATTAAAATCCCCCATCAGGACGGCAGGCGCACCTGAAGGGAGCAGGGATATTCTTTCCATTATCAGCCGGGCGCTCCGGTTTTGCACGGATTCATCAAAATCGAAATGGGTAGCGGCGCATATAAGTATTTTATCCTTTTTTTTAAACATTCCGATTGTAGCTTGCCTTGGCCAGCGGCTTTTTCTGAAACGGCTGGGCACATTTGGAGTTGGGCTCAGGAAACGATGCTCATAGTATATGCATTTCCATGTTTTTTTATAGAATATAATGTTGTTTTGCCAGAAAAAAGGCGCGGGGCTTCTTTTTCCGATATAATCATAATCTGTTAAAAAATTATCAATAAAGTCAATCTGAAAATTATTAGCCTCCTGCACTCCAATGAAATCGGTTTTGTTTTTTTTTAAAAGCAGGGGCAGCGTTTTTTTTCTGTTATCCCAGCTGTTGTCAACATCATCTGCCAGGCCGAATCGCAGGTTTAACGTTAAAACTGAAACATGTTCGCCGGTATATTTTGTGTTTGTGCTGATGTCCGGGGTGCTCATGATTTAGTTGTGAAAAAGGTGCGGATAATTTTTTAAATCAATCTCGATTGGTTCAAAATTGGTGAATGTTACATCAGAAAAGGGGAGGTTCAACTCCTTTTTTAATCTTTCAAAGAGTTCAAGATAATTAAGAGTAATTCTTTCAGACCAGTCAAGACCAATCTTTTTTGCCAGATTGGTAATAACATGCTTTTCTCCTTCAATTTCAAGAAAATTACCAAAAGGCATAGCGTCGATACAGAGGGTTGCGCCGTTTAATATCAATGTTTCCCTGTATTTTTCATATATTTGCTCCTGGTGAAATCCAATGGCTTCCAGGATAAGTTTCATCCTGTTAAATTCGCTGACCTCTACTTCAAGCTCCCTTAAACTTTTGAATTCATTATCTTCCGACTCAAGTCCGGATTTGAAGGTAAGAGTCGTTTTAGTGTCTTTGCGTAGCCGTAGCAGGGATTTGTTTTTGATTAGATCATTGTTTTTATTTTCATACCTGAGGTTTGTTTCAAATACTCTGCCCTTGCTGTCGGCTCCCAGATTGATAATGGTGTTGCGGACAGGTTCTACATCTGTTAAATGGAATTTTACTTCGGTTTCAATATATTCCATTCTTTGAGGATCTCACTTGCAAGCAGTTTAATTGCTGGCGAAATAATGTAATTCTATGCTTGGTGGTAGAGACAAGGCATGCCTTGTCTCTACAGACTATTATTTACCTGTAAAAACCGCCTTCCTTTTTTCAATAAAGGCTTTCATACCTTCCTGTTGATCTTCTGTGGCAAAAAGCTGTTCAAAACTGCGTGATTCATAAGCATTGGCAGAGCGAAGATCCATATTTATTCCATCATTTACCACTATTTTGGTTGTTTTTAATGCATATCCGGGCTGTTTGGCGATTTTTGATGCCAGGGCCCTGGCTTCATCCATCAAGGATGCAAGGGGAACAACCTTGTTTACAAGGCCTATGCGGTATGCTTCTTCAGCTTTGATCGGGTCTCCTGTATAAAGGAGTTCTTTGGCTCTTCCTACACCGACCAGTCTCGGCAGTCTCTGGGTCCCGCCTGCTCCGGGAATAACGCCGATCTTGATTTCAGGCTGGCCGAATAAGGCATTATCAGCGGCGATTCTTATATCACAGGACATGCACATTTCGCACCCTCCACCCAGAGCCAGCCCGCTCACTGCAGCTATAACCGGCTGTGGCAGACGTTCCAGCTTGTTAAAGAGCGACTGAATAGTTTCGACAAATACGTGGGCTTTAACGGGAGTATTTATCTGGCCTATTTCCTTTATGTCGGCGCCTGCTGCAAATACTTTTTCGCTTCCGGTAAGGATTACGACTGCTATTTCATTATCTGCAGCTATCAGGTCGAGAACGCTGTTGAGTTCGCTCATCAGTTCATTGCTGATGGAATTCATGCTTTTCGGTTTGTTTAAAGTTATAACAGCGATATTATTTTCTTTTTCAAAAATTACTGTGTTATATCCCATGTTGTGCCTCCATGTTATTTTGTTTAAACACTATTTTAATTTTTCTTTTAGTATTTCATTGACTATTTGAGGATTAGCTTTTCCCCTGGTCTCCTTCATGATCTGACCGACAAAAAATCCTAAAATTTTGGTTTTCCCGTTTTTATAAGCCTCGGCTTCTTTTGGGTTATCAGATACTATTTTTACTACTATGTTTTCTATCTCCGATCTGTCCGTAACCTGAACGAGTCCCTTTTCTTCAACTATCTGTTTGGGCTGTTTTCCTGTTTTTGCCATCTCATCAAAGACTTTTTTGGCGATCTTGCCGCTGATCAAGCCCTTGTCTATTAATTTAAGCATACCTGTTAAATGGTGAGGGGAAACAGTAGATTCGGAAATAGTTTTATTATCCGCATTCAACAGGCCGAGCAATGATCCCATTATCCAGTTGCCGATCTGTTTCGGCTGGTTAAATAGTTTAACGCATTCATCAAAGTAGTCCGCCATATCGCGGGATGATGTTAAAACTTCGGCATCTGTGGAAGGGAGTCCGTATTCGGTTTTAAAGCGTTCTTTTTTTTCTTCAGGCAGTTCGGGAAGATCCTTTTTTAAAGCATCGATCCATGTTTCATCAATATTAACAGGAACCAGGTCGGGATCCGGAAAATATCGGTAATCGTTTGCTTCCTCTTTGCTGCGCATGGATGTGCTTCTGTTGGTATCAGCATTCCAAAGCCTCGTTTCCTGAACAATTCTGCCTTCATCAAGAAGTATATCTTTCTGTCTGAATATTTCATATTCTATCGATTTTTCTACATTTTTAAATGAGTTTAGATTTTTCAACTCGGTTCGGGTGCCTAATTCTGTCTCACCCTTTGGTCGGATTGAAATATTGGCGTCACATCTGAAACTTCCTTCCTCCATGTTTCCGTCACAAATGTCGAGATAACGGAGGATAGCATGCAATTGTCTAAGGTAGGCTCCGGCTTCTTCAGAAGATCTCATATCAGGCTCGCTCACTATCTCGATTAATGGAACTCCTGTTCTGTTAAAATCGATCATGCTCAAGGGCCTGTGGGGATCATGGCTGAGCTTTCCGGCGTCTTCTTCCATATGTATTCTGGTGATGCCTATTCTTTTACTATTACCATTGACTTCTATATCCAAATATCCGTGTTCGGCAATAGGTAGCTCGTATTGAGAGATCTGGTACCCTTTGGGAAGGTCCGGATAGTAATAATTTTTACGCGCAAACCTGTTCACCCGGTTGATACTGCATTTGGTTGCCAGGGCCATCAGCAGAGCGTATTCTATAACCTTTTTGTTTAAGACGGGCAGGGTGCCGGGCATCCCTAGACAAACCGGGCAAACATGGGTGTTGGGGGGTGAGCCGAAGGCGGTTGAACAACTGCAGAAAATTTTTGTTTTTGTTTTTAGCTGGGCGTGAACTTCGAGTCCGATAACAGGTTCAAATTTCATTTTGTGGCCTTAATCGTTTTTGTACAAGGGATATAAAGTCAACAATCGTGAACGATTATCATCTTTTTAGGAAACTGGAAGGAAATAATCTACGCATATCGTGCAGATTTTTTGTTCGTCTTCAAGGCGTGATAACAGTTGCATAGTGAACTATACAACTGTTACCGCAACGTAGAAGACGGACAAAAGGGCAAGCAGGATGCGTAGATTATTTCTTGGAAGTTCCCTTACAGGAGCGATGTCCTTTTACGTTGACGTTTGGTGCTGAAGCCTATTATGAATCCCAGCAACAAGATAGCTGCGCCGGTTAACCCGGCCGTGATGTATTTATGGAGCAATTCTTTTTCAAGCCTTTCTGCTTTGTTGGACTGTTCCGCCAGCTTGGCGACGGTTTTCTCATATTTGGCCTTCAGGTTCAGATACCCTGCGGAATCATCTTTTAGTTTGTCATATTCCCTGGAGAGCTTATTCAATTCGGATTGATGCTTGCCAAGATCCTGTTTGAATTGTACGTTTTGTTCTTTAAGTTGTTTATTCTCTTCACTTATTGCCGGTAGCTGGACTTTTATGGCATTATACTTTTTTTTAAGTTTTGCCAAAGCTATAAAATCGGGCTCTTTCGCAGTAAGAAAGCGATTTAACACCCATCCTTCTTTTCCGTTTGGCGTTTGGACTTTTGACCACTCCTCGCCTTGCTCTTGAATTTTAACATTCTGCCCTGATTTGATCATTTTGACAATTTTGTGGTCTATCCCGGGTCCTGTCCTCAAGGTTACTTTAATTATATTGCTGATATACCTGGTTTCAGCCTGAACTGTTGCTGATAAAAGAAATAGAAACATTAAAATAAAAATAAAAATAAAATACTTCATATTTATACTCTCCATTAACTACTTATAATCTGGGCATAAGCGCTATGGTTGTGAATAGATTCAAAATTTTCAGCGCTTACTGAAAACCATATTATATTATTATCGGCTTTTAGTTTTAATGCGATATCCCTGACAATATCTTCTACAAATTTTGGGTTGTTATACCCTTTTTCGGTTACGGCTTTTTCATCAACCCGTTTTAAAACTGAATAGACTTCACATGAGGCTGCCTGCTCCACAAGCTTTATCATATCCTCCAGCCAGATAAATTTTTTGAACCTTGTGCGCAACTCTACTTTGCCGCGCTGATTATGCGCTCCTGCGTCACTTATTTCCTTTGAACATGGGCAGACAGACGAGATCGGGACAATAACTTCTGAAACAAGATCAATTTTCTCATCCGGGCCGCTTGCTCCGGTAATTTTACAGGTATAGTCCATTAAACCGGGGAGGTTGCTGACAGGCGCGTATTTTTTTATAAAATAAGGAAAGGTAACCTCTATGTGCGCTGAAGCTGCATTCAACTGTTTTTTCATCTGATCTAAAATACTTGATATTTTTTTTAAAGAGACCTCCGGTTGCAGCAGGTGAAGCAGTTTTACAAACCTGCTCATGTGGGTGCCTTTATAATTGTTCGGCAAATCAACATACATATTAATTAAAGCCACAGTATGTTGAAAACCGCTGCCTTTATCTAAAACGGTGATCGGGTAACGGAGATTTTTAATACCTACCTTGTCGATAGGGATGTTTCGGTCATCAAACTGGTTTTGTATATCAATCATATTAATAAATACTCTGTGTTGACATTGCTCATGGAGTTGAAAATATTGCCTTTGATTTTTTTGTTGCTTTTATAAAGCTCTGTTAAGAGGCTCTTGATTTTACTACGTTTGGAGCTGTTCGCACTTGGGCATGGATTAGTTAAAATCGGAAAACCTGTTTCTTTTGCAAAACGATTTATTGTTTCCTGTTCTATAAACGCAAGGGGTCTGATAATTTGAAATTTACCTTTAAAAAAGGATTGTGATGGAACCATGGTTCCGATTTCGCCTGAATAACATATGTTCATAAAAAAAGTTTCGATAATATCATCTTTATGGTGCCCTAAAGCGATCTTTTTACATCCGTATTTATCGGCTATTTCAAAAAGACGTTTTCTGCGCAGCCTGGAACATAAAAAACAGGGATTTTCCCTGTTTTCGGTACTGTGTGCCTGGAGTCCATGATCTGTACGATCAATTATTAGATGAAATTCATTTGCTTTGCAATATGTTTCAAGTTTTTTACCAAATTGATCATCAAAACCCGGATCGACAAAAACTGCAATCAGGTCATAATCTATCAGTATTCGTTTTTTTCGTTCATTTAATATCCACAAAAGAGTGAAACTGTCAATACCACCGGAAAGTCCAACCAGGATTTTGTCACCATCCGCTATCATATCATAATGATGCAGGGCTTTACCCACATATCGTTTTATCGCCTTGTATGGATAGCTATGATGCATCAGGTTCAGCGAGTTGATCTTGGTTTTCTTTTACAGGTTCATCAAGTTTATCTTTTTGTTCTTTTACAGGTTCAGCGAGTTGAGCTTTTTCTTTTTTTACAGGTTCAGCGAGTTGAACTTTTTCTTTTTTGAGTTTTATTTTGCCGGCTGCAATTTCTCTAAGACATGTAACAACGTCTTCATTTTTAGGTGAATATATAAGGTATTCCGCTCCATCACGGATCTGCCTTACACGTTTTGCCACCATATTAACCAGTTGAAACCGGTTTTGGACCCGTTTCAGGCAATCTTCCATAGTTATTCGTGCCACAAGTGCCTCCATTTAAAGTATTTCTATAAGTTCATACAATCTTTTACCGCCCGGAGCGTTTAGCTTTACCTCGTCCCCAGGTTCCTTGCCTATCATTGCCTGCCCTAGGGGCGAACTGACAGATATGCGTTTTTTCTCAATATCAGATTCGTCCGGGCCCACAAGCTGATATTTAATTTCTTCGCCGGTATCAATATTTTCAAGCAGAACCGTGCAGCCAAACACAGCCCTGTCCTTTGGAAGTTCATCCGGGTTGATTATATCGGCGCTGGCTAACTTATATCCCAGTTCGCCTATCCGTCCTTCTATAAAACTTTGTCTATTTTTTGCTGCTTCAAATTCTGCATTTTCAGACAGGTCTCCATGAGCGCGTGCTTCCTCTATAGCCTTGATATTTGCAGGCCTTTCAACTCTCTTAAGATGTTCCAGTTCCTTTTTCAGTGTTTCATAGCCTCGCATTGTAATCGGTGTTTTTTCCAAACTGTGTCACTCCCTTATAAATAATCTTTGGCAAGTAATTCTGCTATCTGAACTGCATTGGTGGCGGCTCCTTTTCTGATATTATCAGCCACTACCCATAAATTGATTCCATTGGGGATCGACTCGTCCTCTCTTATACGCCCGACATAGGTCAGGTCGGTTCCTGCGGCTTCAATAGCAAGAGGATAAAGATTTTTTTCCGGGTCGTCCAATACTTTTATTCCAGGTGCATTTGAGAGCAGCGTTTTTACTTCGTCAGCAGAAATATGCTCAAGGGTTTCTATATTTATCGATTCGGAATGACTATAAAAGACCGGGACTCGTACAGTCGTGGCAGTTACTCCTATATTGTTATCTCCGAAAATTTTTCTGGTTTCCAGGACCATTTTCATCTCTTCCCTAGTGTAACCGTTTTCCAGAAAAACATCTATATGCGGAAGACAGTTAAAGGCGATTTGGTGAGGATAGACTTTTTTTTCATAATCCTGAAAATTCAGCATCGCTCTGGTCTGATCGGATAGTTCTTCAATCGCCTTTAATCCGGTGCCTGATACAGCCTGATATGTGGAAACCACAATTCTCTTGATGCCGCATTTTTTATAAATCGGGTAAAGAGCGACCAGCATCTGGATTGTTGAGCAGTTGGGATTTGCGATTATACCTTTATTGGTGTAATTTTTTATGTCATCAGGGTTTACTTCCGGAATCAATAGCGGAACCTCAGTGTCCATTCTCCACGCGCTTGAGTTGTCTACTACAATACATCCATCTTTTGCGGCGCAGGGCGCAAACTTTTTACTGGGCCCCCCTCCGGCTGAAAATATTGCTATATCAATTCCCCTAAAAGAATCCTCTTTTAATTCTTCAACTGTTATTTCCTGATCCTTAAACTCCAGCTTACGCCCGGCGGATCTGTGGGAAGCCAGGAATTTAATCGATTTTACAGGGAACTCCCTTTCCTCAAGGCAGGTGATCATCTGATTGCCGACAACGCCGGTCGCACCTGCCACTGCGACATTGAATTTTTTTTCATCCATGGTTAATGTCTCCAACTCTAATTGGCAATAATATATTCCGCCACAAGATCTCCTACTTCACTTGTGGTGTATCCCATTTTTCCGGCAGCGATATCATCCAGATCATCACGCAGCACCTTGATTACCGCCTTTTCAACCGTCTGGGAGGCTTTTTTTTCGCCAAGGGTTGCAAGCATAATCTGAGCTGCGGAAATTGCCGCGATGGGATTGATTATCTGCTTTCCTGTATATTTGGGGGCCGATCCGCCGATTGGTTCAAACATGGAGACGCCCTCGGGATTGATATTGCCTCCGGCGGCAATTCCCATGCCACCCTGTATCATTGCGGCCAGATCGGTTATAATATCTCCAAACATGTTATCTGTAACAATAACATCAAACCATTCCGGGTTCTTTACCATCCACATACATATGGCGTCAACATGAGCATAATCGGTTTGAATGTCCGGGTATTCTTTTCCTACTTCATAAAAAGTCCGCTCCCAGAGATCAAAAGCGTATGTAAGGACATTGGTCTTTCCGCAAAGAGTCAGTTTTTTTGCCTTGTTCCGGCTTCTGCAATACTCAAATGCGAACCTGATGCATCTTTCCACACCTTTACGGGTATTTATCGAAGACTGGATTGCAACCTCATCCGGTGTGCCGCGTTTTAAACAGCCTCCTGCTCCGGCATAGAGACCTTCAGTATTTTCACGCACCACAACAAAATCTATGTCATCGGGTGATTTGTTTTTTAAGGGGGTTTCGACACCTTCATAGAGTTTAACCGGCCTCAGGTTAATATATTGATCAAAGTCGAATCTTAGTTTCAAAAGTAGGCCTTTTTCAAGAATACCCGGTTTTACATCAGGATGGCCTATTGCTCCCAGGTATATGGCATCAGCCGCGGTAAGGCCTTCGGCAGCGGTATCAGGAAATATTTCACCGGTGGCTTTGTACCTTTCCCCACCCAAGTCGTAATTCGTGAAATCAATGGTGAATTCAAATTTTTTTGCAACAGCCTCCAGTACCTTGATGCCTTCATTAATAACTTCCGGTCCGGTGCCGTCGCCCGGAATAACAGCAATTGAATATTTTTTTGACATAATTTTTAATACCCTCATAAAAAATATCCATTGAGCATGCGAAAAAGCACAATGGATAAAGTTAGTATATATTAAATATGGTTAGGATCGTAAATTAAATAACTTGAACAATATTATTTAATCTCCGATCCTCAGGCTTTTTTTTTATCTGGTTTGGGTGTATTTGTTGTATTATGTTTTGCATTTTTAAGATGTTTAAGAGAGCCAATGGGTCCCGAAATAACATAAATAAGCCCCATAAGAAAAAGTGCAATCGACGGTTCAGCCGCAATAAAAATAAATATAATGACAGCCCCCACCAGAACATTGAAATTCATTTTTTTGAACAGCTCCGGTTTTTTAAAACTATTATATTTAATGGTGCTTACCATCAAGAAAGAAAGGGTATTCATAATTATAAATATTAATATCGGATTTACACTATTATTCATTCCGAACCTGTGGCAGAATAAAACAATAACGGCATTCATACCTGCTCCTGCAGGTATCGGAAGACCAACAAAATGGTTGCTGTCTACACTTCCTGTTTGTGTGTTGAATCGTGCAAGCCTGAGAGCGCCGCATATAAGGAAGAGGAAAGCAGCCAGCCACCCTATTCGGCCTAAGGGTTTCAGTGCCCAAAGGTATATCATGAGGCCTGGAGCAAGGCCAAAAGAAATGAGGTCGGCCAGGGAATCGTACTCAACCCCGAATTTGCTTGTAGTATTTGTTGCCCTGGCGATCTTTCCGTCCAATGAATCGAAAACAACAGCTATGAGAATAGAGACTCCGGCTGCCGTAAATCTGCCGTTTATTGAAGATATTATGGCATAAAATCCACAGAAGATATTCATGGATGTAAAAAAGTTAGGCAGAATATAAATGCCCCGGCGCGGCCTCTTTGGTATGGATTTTTCGGTATTATTATGTTTCATGATAAAAACCCCAGAATGGAAGCGCCTGCTTTAACTTTATCCCCGGTAGAGACGCTGATATCCGAATCTGCCGGAAGATAAACATCCAGCCGTGATCCGAAACATATGATGCCGAACCGTTGTCCGCGATCTACGGTATCTCCCTGCTGCAGACCGCAAATAATACGTCTTGCAATTAGTCCGGCTATCTGGACAAAACAGATTGAATGACCATTGTCAGTCTCAATAAAAATTGCATTATGTTCATTATTTTTTGATGCCTTATCCAGATTGGCGGAAAAAAATTTCCCAGGATAGTAACAAATATCGGTTATTTTGCCGGCATAAGGGATTCGGTTAACATGAACATTAAAAACCGACATAAAGATACTTATTTTTATACAATTTTCTTCTGTAAAACGATTTTTTTCAATTAGTTCGGCTTTAACAATCTTGCCGTCGGCAGGTGAAACAACAGCCCTGAGTTTGTTTGGTATCACCCTGTCCGGATCCCTGAAAAAACAGCATATGCAACTTGCAGCCAATAATCCGCCAACAGCCGGAATGACGAGTCCAAGGAGCGCGAAAATCACTGTTACAAAAGCGGCGGCAAAAATAAAAGGATATCCTGCTCTGGCTATGGGAAATGCAGTCTGCCCCGGCGGATCGGGCCAGGAAAATTTTTTCATCTAACTCTGCCTTGAGATTTTGTTCAAAAATATTATATAGATTGTCATATAAAGAATTTCACTGCGTTATCGGTCAAAACCTTCGGTCGACGTACTACCGGTACGCCTTCACCAGTTACCCCTCCATCCTTATGAAATTACTTATTCAAAAATATATATTAAAATCAAATGGGAAAGTCAACAATAACCATTTCCCCAATTCAGGGTAACCGCATTTGGAAATCATCATGCCAGAACCTTCAATAATTAATCGTTATCCCATCCGGCCCTGAGCCGTTTGGACTTAGGGAACTGGAATAAAATAATATACCTATATCGTGCAGAACTTTTGTTCGTCTTCAAGGCGTGATGGCAGGTGCATAGCGAGAGCTATGTGCCTGTTATTACAACGTAGAAGACGGGCAAAAGAGCAAGCAGGGTGGGTACATTATTTTTTGGAAGTTCCCTTAATACTCTTTTTTACTGTTGCTCTTATAATTGTTTATTTATTGCCCGGATTTATTTTACATGGTAAGCAATCCGGAGAGATTTTTCCATAAATATATAATGGCATTCAGGCCATAGCCTGATGAACGTGGAAGTTATTTTATTTTATCTACATTTCTAAAAGAATGATTGGAGGTAATGAAATTATGCGTGTTTCAAGTTTGTACGAAAACAGTAAAAAACCTGTTATCTCGATGGAGTTTTTTCCACCAAGGGATGAAAAGGCAGCCGGAAAGTTTGGCGCAATCATAGATAAGCTTGCCGAGCTTAAACCCGATTATATGTCTGTAACATTTGGAGCAGGCGGTTCAAACCGGGATGGGTCATATCAGACAGTTAAAAATATAATGGATAAAAAGCTGCCTACTGTAGCATATATAGCCGGTCTCGGGCTTGGACCTGATGAGATTACGGAAGTTTTGGATAAATATAAAGGTATCGGTGTTGAAACAATTTTTGTTATTCGCGGGGATAAACCCAGGGATGATAATTATACCCCCCATCCCGACAGTTTTTCCTATGCTTCGGAAATGCTAGGTTTTATTAAAGAACGTTACGATTTTACCCTCGGATGCGCAGGATATCCTGAGGGGCACATTGAGGCGGAAAGCCTTGAAAAAGATATTGAATTTTTGAAACTCAAGGAAAAAAACGGCGCTGAATATGTTATTGCTCAGTATTGCTATGATAATAACTATTTTTTTGAATATATTAAAAAATGCAGGGCCGCCGGAATTAATATTCCCATTATTCCGGGTATTATGCCGATCTATACGGTTAAAATGACTAAAATACTCTCCAAGGTTTGCGGAACTACCATCGCGGATGACTTGCAGGGCAAGCTTGATGAACTGGCTAAAGCTGATAAGGATGATGTATTAAATTTTGGTATAGATTTCGCTGTTGAGCAATGCCGGGGCTTGCTGAAAAACGGAGTTGCAGGTCTTCATTTTTATACTATGGACCGCAGCAAATCAACAACCGAGATCATTAACCGCCTGCGTCAGGAAAATCTGCTGTAAATTTCATACAAGGAGGATAATTTTATCATTGTCCTCCTTGGCTACTATAGATTGTCACATAAATAATTTTACTGCGTTATCGGTCGTTGGAGTATGGGTTCAAGATTTTGAACCCATACCCCCTCTGGCCTTGTGCCAAATTTTAAAATCGGGTAATTATCTGACAATCTATATGTTCGGCAAACGACGCAACCCAACAGACTCAAGCAGACCGTCCAGATCTTCCCTTACTGACCAGAGCACATTTTTTTTCTTCATTAGGTCTTCTGCTTTTTCTGTAAAACCATCATGAGCAAAAAACCAGACCCTCATCGTCTCAAGACCTTCGCCTTCCGCCTCCCGTAAGGCTTCGGCCTTTTGCAGGAGTGATTCCACCTCAGCATGACCAACCTTCCGACCATGCCACCATTTGCTTTCACATATCCAGTGTTCCTTTGCCGCTGCCGCTTCGACATCAATCTCCATCTCTTTTGCCGCTCCAAGTCTGGTTCGATGTCTTATATATATGAAACGCCATGGTAATGTCACATCTTCATTGCTGTGGAAAAACCTGCCGGCCAGAGTTTTTCTCTGGCCGTTCCATAAAACCTGCGCCATATATACTTCAGCGAGATATCCAAGGTGATCATTAATCCGTCTGTCAAGGGTTTGATAATGCCGAATAAGTTCTTTTTGGACTTTGGCACGATCATGACCCTCAACCTCAATTCTGCCCCACACCTTTAAAAACTCAAGCAGGATCGGATCGTCTATTTTTCTGAACCATCCGCCAAGTTCCATGTATTGGAGAAGATCACCTCTGGAGAGTTTTATCAATACATCCCTGATAGTCTCCATGGGTACGTGTTTTCCTTCACGCTCAACAAGCTTTTTCCGGATTCTATCAAGATCAAGCCGGTCTCCTTCTTCTAAAGCGGAAAGATATAAGACCCACTTTGTTATTCCATATTCATTGATCCGCTCTATCCACTTTGTTACCTGGTCGTTCAATTCAGCCCATATAAAACCGGAAGAAAGGTCTACTGCGAGGATTTCATTAAGTGACTCTTCGCTGATAATCGGTTTGCCCTGTTCTGCTGCCTGCTGGATTACCGCTGTAATATAAAATGGATTTCCCCCGCAGCGGTCTGCTACTACGGGCAGCATTTTTTTTTCTATGTGAGCTTTATGATAGAGGGAAGCCTTGAACGCCAACCGCGCCCCCCAATAGTTGGTCATCGGTTCAATCGGATGGCTGCGAAACCTTCCGAAAAGCGACCCCCGACCAAGTATCTCTCTTGCCAGGATGCTCATGGCAGAGCCCGTGACAAAATGGGGACATGTAGGAGATTCTACCGCTTCCTGCATAAAACCGACAATGCTGAAATTGTATTGGGGAAGACGGGTGTTCTGGAATTCGTCCAGGAACATGACAATGGTACTCTCGTCCCAGTCAGAAACCCTCCGGGGAAGAGTCACAGCTTTGTCTTCAGGCGTAGTTACATCCTTTTCCTGGAGGAACCGCATGAAATTGAGAGCGCCTGCAAGCCCTTCAGGAACTTCAAGACGTGCTTTAATCATTTCCGAAAGGCCATCCCTGCTTACTGAGTCAGGAGACAGAATAGAAGGCTCTCTTAATCGAAACGCAGCATACCAGCGAAGAAAATTTTCCGTATATCCTATAGCAAATTCCCACCTGTCAAGCGGCTCATCTTTAAAGCTGTAATAGACAGGAATAACCGCATTTGGATCCAGATGATCCTGCTCGAAAAAGAGACGATTTACTACACGCTTGAAAATTTCTGTCTTGCCCATGCGGCGCTGGCCTAAAAGCACGGTGGACATGGTCCTGCGGCCTATGGCGTCAAGAGCTGCATTGTAAAGATATTCCAGATGTTCCTCGCGGTTCGTGTAAACTTCTCCAGGAACCAACGGACGAATTGCCCATCTGCTGTTTTTCTTTTTTGTGACAAGTTGTTCGTTAAAAGAATTCAACTTACGCTCTCCTCAATTCCCTTTTTGTTTACTATGTTCGGCAAACGACGCAACCCCACAGACTCAAGCAGACCGTCAAGATCATCTCTTACAGACCAGAGCATATCCTTTTTCTTCATTAGGCCTTCTGCTTTTTTTGTAAAACCATCATGAGCAAAAAACCAGACTCTCATCGTCTCAAGACCTTCGCCTTCCGCCTCCCGCAGGGCTTCGGCCTTTCGCAGGAGTGATTCCACATCAGCATGACCAACCTTCCGACCATGCCACCACTTGCTTTCACATATCCAGTGCTCCTTTGCCGCTGCCGCTTCGACATCAATCTCCATCTCTTTTGCCGCTCCAAGTCTGGTGCGATGTCTTATATATATGAAACGCCAGGGCAATGTCACATCTTCATTGCTGTGAAAAAACCGGCCGGCCAGAGTTTTTCTCTGGCCGTTCCATAAGACCTGCGCCATATATACTTCAGCGAGATATCCAAGGTGGTCATTAATTCGTTTGTCAAGGGTTTGATAATGCCGAACAAGCTCTTTCTGAACCCTGGCACGATCATGACCCTCCACCTCAATTCTGCCCCACACCTTTAAAAACTCAAGCAGGATCGGATCATCTATCTTTCTGAACCATCCGCCAAGTTCCATGTACTGGAGAAGATCACCCCTGGAAAGCTTTATCAATACATCCCTGATAGTCTCCATGGGTACGTGTTTTCCTTCACGCTCTGCAAGTTCTTTCTGAATTCTATCAAGATCAAGCCGATCTCCTTCTTCCAAAGCAGAAAGATAGAGAACCCACTTAGTAATTCCATATTCATTAATTCTTTCTATCCACTTTGTTACCTGGTCATTCAGTTCAGCCCATATAAAACCGGAAGAAAGGTCTACAGCGAGGATTTCGTTAAGTGACTCTTCGCTGATAATCGGTTTGCCCTGTTCTGCTGCCTGCTGGATTACTGCTGTAATATAAAATGGATTTCCCCCGCAGCGGTCTGCTACTACGGGCAGCATTTTTTTTTCTATGTGAGCTTTATGATAGAGGGAAGCCTTGAACGCCAACTGCGCCCCCCAATAGTTGGTCATCGGTTCAATCGGATGGCTGCGAAACCTTCCGAAAAGCGACCCCCGACCAAGTATCTCTCTTGCCAGGATGCTCATGGCAGAGCCGGTTACAAAATGGGGACATGTAGGAGATTCTACCGCTTCCTGCATAAAACCGACTATGCTGAAGTTGTATTGGGGAAGACGGGTATTCTGGAATTCGTCCAGGAACATTATAATCGTACTTTCGTCCCAGTCGGAAACTCGCCGTGGTAGTGTAACGGCCTCATCTTCAGGTATTGTGACCTTCTTCTTCTGAAGAGACTCTATGAACTTTAGAGCGCCTGACAAGCCCTCAGGCACATCAAGACGCAGCCTGATCAATTCAGAAAGATCGTCAAGGTCAAGATTTTTCGTGGAAAGAATTTGGGGCTCTCTTAATCGAAACGCAGCATACCAGCGAAGAAAATTTTCCGTATATCCTATAGCAAATTCCCACCTGTCAAGCGGCTCATCTTTAAAGCTGTAATAGACAGGAATAACCGCTTTTGGATCCAGATGATCCTGCTCGAAAAAAAGGCGGTTTACTACACGCTTGAATATCTCTGTTTTGCCCATGCGGCGCTGGCCTAAAAGGACGGTGGACATGGTCCTGCGGCCTATGGCGTCAAGAGCTGCATTGTAAAGATATTCCAGATGTTCCTCGCGGTTCGTGTAAACTTCTCCAGGAACCAGTGGACGAATTGCCCATCTGCTGTTTTTCTTTTTTCCGACAAGTTGTTCGTTAATGTTATTCATTATGCCTCCAGGCGGTCATATTTGTTCCATCCGATCGTTCAACACGGGTGAGGCGGTGGAGGTCTCGTCGTATTGGCATTGTGTGGTGCTGGCAGCAATAGTTGAGACAGTAAAAGCCAAACAAAATAGTATGCTGATGGCTGATGACATGACTTGGGTTCCCGTGAGTTCATACCCATAGGTGAACTATTCACTTTTCCTTTAATTGTTCGGGTGCAATATGAAAAAGTTATTCGATTATCAGCCCTGAAAGGGCTATACATACCAGCCCAGGGCAACGCTCTGGGATTCTAATATTCCATAATCAATCAGCCCTGAAAGGGCGTGACATATATTTATTTTTCGGCATCTTATCTTCAGGTTGTCTTTACACGCTCCTCATTTCGTCTTCTTTCTTTAGCACTTCACTATGTATTGCCCTTTCAGGGCTTTTGGGGAATATATAATCTTTTTCCGGGGCGTTGCTCCGGGCTGATATGTTTAGCCCTTTCAGGGCGGCCTGGGGATAGCCATATTAATTTGTGTAACTTTTTTGTGTTGCGCCCGTAAGGGCGCTGACTTTATTGCTATGTGGATGTCCGAGCATCATGTGTTGATGTCATAATTCCGTCTTGTTTTTTTCTTTTCCGCAATTCTTAACTTATGCCTGTCTAAAGCCTGGCGATTGCGCCTTTTTTCATCATCAGTTTCCAGAATCAGAGGCGGTACTTTCATCGGCCGGCGATCTTTATCCAGGGCCACAAAAGTTAAATACGCAGAAGCGGTATGAGTAACTTTGCCGGTAAAAAGATTTTCCGCCTCAACACGGACACCGACTTCCATTGAAGTTTTGCCTACCCGATTCAAGCCGGCCTTGATGATCAGAAGATTCCCCACAAAAACCGGATTATGAAAATCGAGCCGGTCGATGGAGGCTGTAACTGCATTTTCCCGGGTATGTCGCATGGCAGTCACGCCGGCGGCATTGTCAATATGATACATAATCACGCCGCCATGCACCATACCGGCAGGGTTGGCATCCTGGGGCAGTGTAACAAGCGAAATGGTTACACTGCTCTCCTTGACCTTTTTCCCAATCATAATGGCCCCTTCTACTGATTAATAGACTTGCTTAATACATTTAAAGGCAGGTGTAAAAATTGTTTCTGAAATAGCCTGGAATTCTTCGTCAACAGGAGACTCGGTACTGATGTGAGATCTTCCAAAGCAAAGGCTGTTATACAGATTTTCAGCCTCTCCTTTTTTGTATTCATCCCCTGTCCAAATGCGCCTGGCAGAATTCAGGGCTGCTTCAGGTGATTTGTTTTTCTGCAGAAGTTTTTTCGCATATTCCAGGGATGATTCAGGAAAAAATTTGACAGGTCCGGATAATCCCCCGGAAAAGATGGATATCAGCTCATAGAGAATATTGTTGCTCTGTTCAGGAGGGGTAAACTCCCAGACTGCATCTTTGCATACAAGAAAACTGACGCAGGAAGATTCTTTGTTTTTTTCTGAAGCGCTTAAAGAGCAGAAGACGAGATGGGACAGCCAGGATATTAAAAGATCTTTTGACCTTGCCGATCCATATCTGCTTTTTACAATTCCGTGGTCATAAACATCATCAAGTTTTCCGTAAAGGTTACAGCCTTTAATATCAAGAGAGAATTCAACAGGATCAAGCCTGCTTGTTTTGGTGTGCTTTTTAATTCTTTTTACAAATTCCAGGGCATCGGCGCTCAACTTCATGTAGAGGTAATCACCGACATTCCCGTGCGGCAGCCGGCCTTCGGCTTTTTGCACCGGCAGATAGTCATCCGGATCCATTCCCGAGAGGCTTTCTTTTACGAGGGTGTATCCTAAAATATATCTATCCAGACCATCAAGATTAAAATTTTCTCTCTCGTCTTGAGCCTGAATTTCCTCTGAAAGATATATTCCGAAACGTTTATTCAGAAAATATTTAACAGGATGACTGAAAAAATCGAATAAGTCTTTGATTGCGATATTCATTAAATTATCAGGTAGATCATCAGGCGGATTATCAGATTTAGCAAGCCGGGTGGATAAAAACGGGGGTGGATTCTGCTTTTTCATCATATATAACGCTTTGGCAGCATTATAATTTTCCCTGGAATAACTGAACAGATCATCGCTGTTTTTGAAATAATCGAGAGAAAAAGCATGAAGTCTATGTTTTATCACAACCTTGTTTTCTATTTTTCCGCCGGACGCTGCAAAGTTTTTTTCCAGGTAGTCTATGAGTTCACTCACAAGCACGGAGGGAGGGATAATGCTGTTATCTTGAATGCTCTGCCCTATGTAGCTGATATATAGTCTCTCCCGGGCCGAAATTAATGCTTCGAGAAATAGATACTTATCGTCGTTGCGCCTAGATCTGTCCAGGGGTTTCGGTTGTTTTGCAATAAGATCAAAGCTAAGATGCTGTGTATCCTTGGGAAAGGCGTCATGGTTCATCCCTATAAGAGATATAACTTTAAAGGGAATGCTTCTCATGGGCAGCATTGAACAGAAGGTCACGCCTCCGGAAATGAAACCCGAGCCAAAACTCTTATTAGCGAGCGACCCTGTAATATGCGATTTTAGAACATCGATGCTTATTTTTTTGTTAAAACCCGAAATATCCGCACTTATCTGAAGATCATTGATAATACGTCTGACTACCTGTATCTCGAATTCATCATCATCATCAAGAAGAAAGAACTCATCTATGATATTGTTAAGATATATGCTCCAGGCGCTTAAGGTTTTATTTTTATTAAAGCCTTCGGCACAAGAGAAGAGGGTTTCGCAAAAATCGAGGAAACTGCCGAGAACCTTTACGTTTTCCCCTTCAATATTATCGTAGGGGAGTATTCCTGAGAACATTTTTTTTTTATAACCAGGCATGGCATAACCTAAAAGAAGCCTGTCCAGACCGTTCTTCCATGTATTTTCGGAGAATGCGGGCAGGTTAAGTTTTACCTTGCTTTCTTTATCAATACCCCACCTTATGTTTGTCTCCCTGGTCCAGGTTTCGATAATCTCCATATCCGATTTTCCCGGGCAGAATTTTTTTTTAATCCCGGGAGATTCCAGAAGATCAAGCACCTGGTTTATACCAAACCTGCTCTCCTTTAAATCGAGTATGGAAATAAAGGCGTCGATAACGCCGCTCTCTTTCGCGGCGCTTCTGTCTGCTATGGAAAATGGTATGCGGTTATCAATCCGGGAGTTGAAGACAGCCTGGATATAAGGCGCATACAACTCGATATCGGGCGCCATAACAATAATATCATTCGGTAATAGATTACTGTTTTCTGCAAACATATCAAGCAGATTATCATGGAGTACCTCAACCTCCCGCATTGGGCTGTGGCAGGAATGTATCCGGATCGATTTGTCATTTTTCGGGTTGATATGCTCTTGTTTTTCCTTAAATTTTGTTTCGCGCATCCAAAGAATGTCGTTTTGGATATGTGCAAGCATACCGGCGCATGCTGATTCATAAAATTGTTCGGATATATTACAGTCTATTTCATTGATGAACTCGAAAAAATCTTTTCCCTGTTTCCCTAAAGATGCAAGGAGGCTGTTTCCCTTCCTCAGGTGCAGTTCGTTTGTTGTTTTATCGGTGTTTACATATTTTTTCTTGACCCTGTTTATTTCAACATCGGAAAGGATGTCTCCCCAGTATTCCCGGCAAGGATTTAGAACATACATGTTAATCTCTATTACATAAGAGAGCGCTGCAAATATATGCATATGAAATTCAGGGAGATAGGATATTCCGAAGACGGATACCCTTTGGGGAAGCTTTTCGGTGGAAGCGGATCTGTCCCTTAACCATTTTAGCATGATTTCCCGAAGCCGGGCCGGATGCAATATATTTTTTTCCCCAACTACTTTTTCCCATAATTGTGCCTGCCAGATATCCTCATCCCCTTTTTCCCATTTTATTATCATTTCAGGCCGAAAAATAATATATTGCTCAAAAAGATCCGCTATTTTTTTTGAAATCTGAAAAAGTTTCAAGGAATCGTTTTTATCACCCAGATATCCGGCAAGGCTTTCAAAAACTGGTGAAGCGAGACATCCAGGGAGAAGCTTCATAATGGTAAAAGTTAATATGTCTGCGTCAAAAGGGGAGACTTCAGGAATATCAGGTATGATCTCGCGGTATAAATTGTGCAGAAAAGTATTCGGAAAGGAAAAGGAAAAATTTGCGCTAATCCCTTTTTGCTGCGCAATTTGCATAGATAACCACCGCTCCATCCCCCTGCTTTGCAGAACAATAACTTCCGGAGCAAAAGGAGAAGCCGGTGGCTCGGAAATTGATTCGGCTAATGCTTCAGCCAGGCTTTCAAGGCGGTTGCCTGTAAAAAGATTAAAACCATTTACCGTCATCAGGCCATGGATACTATCTTGTTAACCAGTTTTTCTATTCCAGCAGCAATATCCTTAATGCCGGGCCCCAGCATATAGGCCGGTGTGGTTACAATTTTGTTTTTTTCATCAACATGCACCATATCTACATTGCAGTTAAAATGCCTGGCGCCCATAGATTCGAGGGCTGAGGCGGTGTTCATATCGTTACCTATTGTTACTTCAGGATTTTTGTCCCCCAGCGCTTTTGTCAAAGTGGCCGGGGCGATACAGATAGCACCGACAGGCTTTCCGGCCGAAAGCATATCCTGCAAAATCCGTTGTACCTCCGGAAGAACAACGGCATCCGTGCCTTTATCCGCAAAGTCGCTTAGATTTTTGGCAGCGCCCATGCCGCCGGGCATAATCAGAGCATCCAGGTCGGATGCCTGTACATCCTTTAAATTTTTGATCTCACCCCTTGCAATTCTTGCAGATTCCAAAAGAATATTTCTTTTTTCTCCAGTTGCCTCCTGGGTGATATGGTTAACCACCGGGAATTCCATATCAGGAGCCATGCATACAATTTCAGCTCCGGCCTTGTCGAGATTTAACAGTGTTAATACAGACTCATGAATTTCAGCGCCGTCAAAAACGCCACATCCGGATAACAGTACACCGACCTTCTTACCCATTATTCATTCTCCTTTTTTTTTAACTGTTCATAAAGCCGATCCCAAAAGGCCCCATGGCCAATCTTCATCCTTAATTATCTAAACACGGGGGTCTCTGTCAAGCTATAGATCAACTCTTTCTTAATTTGATTTGAGTGTAACCAAAATTAAGCAACCATTTTTTTTCTGTACATTTATCAAGTTATATTCAGACGAAATCTGAGCTGTATGGTGGACATTTTGCCGACGACTTTATTGGACACTTTTTAAAAAATCGTACTGATTTTTAGCGCGCAGAAAAACACTACGATTATTCCACCACAAGGTTTTATTTTTACCTTTTTCTTTTAAGGATAAAAGCATTTTTGAGACATGATCTTCAATAGTCCCTTTTTTTTGCCAGTCCAAAAGAGTCAATATTAAGTTGCCGGAATGATCCTGCTCAATTTTACAGTTTCTTTTTTCAAATAGAAGCGTACGCATTTTTTGGAGGGTACATTTATTGCCATCAACTTTATTATAATACTGCCCCCCTAATTCTTTTAAAAAATACTCATAAGCAAGCCGGGCTACCATAACACAATAAAATTCAAATTCAACTTTTACTGGATCAAGACCAAAAATCTCATCTATAAAATAACTGGAACCTAAGTTGAGCGATTCCTTTCTGGAAATATGTATAACATACTGATTTTGTAAGATTTATTTTAAAATCCATTTTCACCCATTGGGTGAAAATGGTAATTGCAATAATCTCTTATAATTTCAGTTATATAAGTTACCTTTGGGTTTAAGAATCGCTCAATTTAGGCTATAGCAATCTTAATTTTTAGTAAAAATCTTTTTTATTCATGTTTTCAGAGACACTTTTTAATCACCTGCATTATTTTGTAGGGACTACCGTCTTTTTCAAAAACAACATCAACATTATATTCGCCAGCGGGAGCTTCCGCCACTTGGAGAACCGCTCCTGTTCCAAGTTCTGGACGATATTGAACTTTTACTTTTGTATCTTTTTTGATTTCCATTTAATCATCTGGCTTTATCTGTCTTTTTTTATTGCTATCTGTTCGGCAACCATTTGCTCCCTGACCAATCGAAGAAACTCTTCAACCGCATTTTCATAATTATCCGGAAGAAAACTTTCAGTAACATTTAGCTGGCTGCCATCATGACAATGCTTGGGAAATGTTGAGACATTTCGCCATTTCTTATGAGGAGCGTTGTCATGACGATAGATAGCATCTCTGATATTTCGTTGCTCCCAGTGATATGAATAGCTGCCATCAGGTGAATACCAGATATCTACAAAAGTATTATCAATCAAATGAAGCCGCAGCTTAAGAATTCTACCGGCTGTTCCCTTAATTAATTCAGCAGATTCCAAAATATCAGAAAACTTGCGCTCAACATTCCCTTTTATCCGCTTATAATATTCTGATATCATTTTCTATCTCGTTAATTTCCATTTCTATATTCTTAACTTCAATCAAATCTTCCCACCCGGGATGTTCCGGCGCATCGCCTTCCGCAACCTTCTGATTTAATTCTTCTACGCTTGAAGCCCGGTATCTGGACAAAATTTCGAAACGTTCGATCTGAAGCAATCGTTTTTTTTCTTTAAGGTTCGTAATTGCGCCGGAACGAATAAATTCTTCAGCAGATACAGAATATTTTTGTGATATTTTTTCTACCTGAGAAAGAGCACCCATAAAACCTCCTTTCCCGAATAAAGGGAATTAAAACAATGTAAAACTATCAATAATGATTCAGTAATTTTAGTTCATCAACTCGATAGATTAAAGCTGACAATATAAACCGGAAAACCGGTAGTCCCTACAAAACAATGCAGGTTCGAAAAATCAGCTACTTACAAGGTATTGGGACTGTAATGAGATATCTCCAGTTTAGTGGAGAATTCGTAAGTCCCATCTGCATTGCCGGTGTATTATGGTTATACTTTTTTATAAATTTCTCGTTTTCATTGTTAATTCGTATTCGTAAACTCTTATGAAATTGTATGTAATTATAGTTGAATAAGTTAATCCACATTACATTACTAAAATTCAACTTGTTCTTGCAATACCCCAGGGTTTTTCTCTGAAGATAGGAGATATGTTGCCTTAGGGTAAGGTTCAGTCTCTCAATAAATGAGGTGTTTTGGCTTTTTCCGGGGAAATCTTTTACAGTACCTTTTACAAAATATTTTTTAACTGTTACAAGCCGACGCTTTATTCGGCGCTTAACAATTTGCAGGTAAGCATAAGGAATTTCAGACATAATGTTTTCGAGCGTATTTTTGTAAGCCGCTAATTTATCTGCAGCGACCTTTAATATATTATCTTTTCCCCATTTGCCCAACTTTTTAACGCCCTTTACTAAACGGTTTGCAGTGTAAGTTGTTCTTGAACCCAACTCGAAACCGATCCAGAATTTTGTTGTTGATTCAAGAGCGATAAAAACCCATAATTGTTGACTTTTATTTTTAAGGTAAGACCATAGTTCATCCATCTGGAAAAATACAATGGTAAGTCCGATAGTAAAACAAAGAAATAGGTGAAATTGCTGGCCTTTTTGCCCAATAGCTTTTTGCCGTTGTTCAATTGTCCTTCGATCTTTTTGAAGTACATCGGCAATTGCATCAGTGCCAAGGCCGTAAGAGTTTAGCTTTGCCGTTTGCTCATATTCTTTAAAACTGCCATGCTTTCCAAAAAGATCGGAATATCCTGTTTCTGAGAATCTATGTTTGCCACCATTGCAGTAAAACATTTGTCTTGGCTCAAAATCGGATTTTGTTATGTAAACTCCATCCTTGGTGATTTTGTTCTCGGTTGATTGATAACATTTGCAGCTTTTCCCGGGACAAAAAAGTGTTAGGGCTGTATTTGCTGTATTTTGCATGGTTGCGATCCTTTGAATAGAGTTTTAACCGTGCTCTACAAAATATATTGCTTTTAGTCTATAGCAATCTTAATTTTTAGTAAAAATCTTTTTTATTCATGTTTTCAGAGACACTTTTTAATCACCTGCATTGTTTTGTAGGGACTACCCGGAAGAGCGTATCGGCAAGCAGATGCTTATCCGTAACGTGGGAGGAGCATCAGGAGGCGGTTCCAGTCTCACCCCTTTTGCCAAGTCTCTTGTAGAACAGTTTCACAGGCTTCATAAAAATATTTTGACTCAAAGATGATCTGTTTGAAAAAAAATTTATTGTGCCGGCAAAAAAATAAAAGCTGAAATATATGATTTGGAGGACGGAAAGTTCAGCATTACTCAGGGTGTACTCTCCGTATTTGAAGAGTTTTTATTGCCTGGTTCCCATGCTCCGGAGTGGGGACGAGAAATGGACGTCCTTCAAAAGTTCCACCAGGCATATACGTTAATTTTATTGCGTATCATAGAATTATTGCCCCCATATATTAATGCCGCCCTACTTTTGACTTTAGTTTCGGTGAGATTTTGCCAATAATTAAGACCCTTAAAAAAATCTTTACTTATTGTGGCTCCTGATTTTATTTCTATGGACACCAATGTGCTGCCCAGATCAACAATTAGATCAACTTCATGCCCGGCTGAGTCCCGCCAGAAAAAACAATCAGGATCCTGTCCCGCGTTAAAAGCCCTTTTATAAAGTTCTGAAACTACAAAGGTCTCAAAAATAGCGCCTCGGGCAGAGTGGAATGCTAACTCATCAGGTTCCCTGATGCGCAACAGGTAACAAAGCAGGCCTGTATCTAAAAAATAGAGTTTAGGAGCCTTAACCAGCCTTTTCCGGAAATTCTGATAATGTGGTCTGAGGAGAACGACGAGAAAACTTGCTTCCAAAACAGATAACCAGCGCCTTGCTGTTGTATGGGTAATACCACAATCCGATGCGAGATTAGAAAAATTCAATAGCTGTCCGGTGCGGCCGGCGCAAAGAGCAGTAAACCTGCGAAATGTTTCCAGGTCACCAACATTAATTATTTCACGAACGTCACGTTCAAGATATGTCTGATAATAATTTTTCAGCCAATCCTGAGGATCAAGTTTTTTATCATGAATACGTGGATAGAACCCATGGAACAATTGACTATGCAGGTCTACATCCGGAATTTTCCGGTCAATCGGAAGGGTTAGGCCTATCTGATTCACCGGCAAAGATGGAATCCCGGCAAGTTCATCCCGAGAGAATGGTAATAAATGCAAAATGGCACAACGGCCGGCCAGGGTCTGACTGATACTATCTAATAAAAGAAAGTTTTGAGAACCAGTGAGAATGAATTGCCCTGTTCTGTCTTTTTCATCCACTATTGTCTGGATATAGGAAAAAAGTTCAGGTGTCCGCTGAACTTCGTCAAAAATGACATTTTTTCTAAATTGCTGCAGGAAACCGCGCGGATCTTCAAGGGCAAAAGAACGAAATTCCGGATCTTCCAGAGATACATAATCGTAATCCTTAAAAACTGCACGAACCAGGGTTGTCTTTCCTGACTGTCGCGGCCCGGTTATAGTGACAACAGGATACTGTGTTGCCGCTTTTTTCAGTTTATTTTCAAGAGCCCTTTTAATCATACCCGTTTAATTATAATAGACACTATGTAAATTGAATATTGAAAATTAAATATCATGAATAGTACTGTTTTGTCAATTCAAAGCTTCCCTAAACAAATGATTATAGTTATCTGTCATGTCCAAAGAAAAAGGGTAACCGTTCACGGTTGCAAGCGGCATAATTTTCTGTTTATAAATTGAATCTCAGGCCATCAACGTAAGGCGGGACAGCTACTTTGGTGGATTCGTCGCTTACGCTCCTTAATCCACCCTATGGTTCAAGATAGCAACGTAAGTTTGTAGGGTGGATTAAGCGAAGCGAATCCACCGAAACCTGCTGTATTTTTCAACCGTCAACTGTGAATCTATAACCGTGAACGGTTACGAAAAAGGAAATGGTTCAAGGGGATGTGACAAAGAAAAACAAACCAATATTAATGACCCCGCGTATGGTCTTGGATTATTTAAAAATGATGAGGAATAGCCGTTGCGCAGCAAAAGCTTAAAAAATAGAACAAATTTACCGTGGCCTTCATCCCTATGGCCTTGTGTCAAATTTTAAAATAGGGTAATTATTTGAAAATCCATAATTAACAAATCTTGTATTTTAACGTTTTTTTCTCTTTTTACTTTTTTTAGATCGTTTGGTTTGCGATTTCTTATTTTCGGCATATTCAACCTGAATCTTTCGGCCGTCTATTTTTGCATCTTTCATTGATTTTAACACGTTATCCGCAACATTTGTTTCAACTTCAAAAAAAGAACATTCCCGCATGATTTCTATTGCACCAATATTTTCAGAGCTAATTCCAGCTCTGCTGCATAGAGTTCTTATAACAGCGCCTTTTTGTAGATTGTCCTTGGATCCTTTATTTAGAAAAAACCGTTTCGATTTTCCAGGTTCTAAACCTTTTTGTTGTCGTCTTTTTTTTGCAGGACGATGAGCATCTTTTTTTGTTGTCAATGATACATTTATATCTTTGGAACCTTTATAATAGTAAAGAAAGCGGTTAAATTCAATTGAAACAAACTTTTGAATGAGCTCTTCTTTTGTAAGGTCGCTTAATGTATTATATACTGGCGGCAGGAAACGTCCGATTGCTTTATGATCCACTTTAACTTCTACCATTTTGTTAATCATGAAATAGAGCTGTTTCTCACAAATTGCATATCCTTCCGGGACTTTTGCATAATTAAATTTAACTCCTGCCTTTTTTTGTATAAACTGAAGTTTGCTTTTTTCCCTGGAGTTGATAATGGCTATGGAGGTTCCTGATTTCCCCGCTCTTGCAGTTCTGCCGCTCCTGTGAGTATAGTTTTGCGCCTCATCGGGGAGTTTATAGTTTATGACATGGGTTATATTCTGAACATCTATCCCGCGAGCAGCAACATCTGTTGCAATAAGAATCTGAAGGGATTTGGTTTTAAATCTGCCCATGACTTTGTCGCGTACTCCCTGGGAAAGGTCACCATGAAGGGCGTCCGCATTATAGTTATCTTTGATCAGTTTTTCTGCTACTTCCTGTGTATCTTTTCGCGTGCGACAAAACACAAGGCCATAAATATCCGGGTAATAATCAATAATTCGTTTTAACGCCTGATACCTGTCTTTTTCTTTAACGATATAATTAACATGCGCAATATTTTCCGCCCCACTATTTTTCTTTCCTATGGTTATCTCAACCGGATTTTTCATATATTTTTTTGCAATTTTTGCAACTTCATGGGGCATTGTTGCTGAAAACAGCCAGGTTCTTTTCTGAGCCGGCGTATTTTTAAGAATGGCATCTATATCTTCCTGAAATCCCATATTTAGCATTTCATCCGCTTCATCAAGAACCAGATATGAGACTTGATAAAGCTTTGCTATTTTTTTATTAATAAGATCAAGTAATCTACCTGGTGTTGCCACAATAATCTGAGCACCTTTTTTGATCTGATTCCTCTGTGTTTCAATGCTGGCGCCGCCATAAACGGCAGCAACCTTTGCATTGTTTACATATTTGCATAATTTTTTAATATCAGCTGAAATCTGCAAACAGAGTTCCCTGGTGGGGCAAATCACCACCCCTTGAGTATGTTTCAGATCAAAATCAATTAGCTGGATCATGGGCAAACCAAAAGCTGCTGTTTTCCCTGTTCCGGTCTGGGCAAGTCCTACAAGATCCCTCTCCCCTCCAATAATTTCAGGAATTGCATCTGTCTGGATGGGCGTTGGTTCAATAAATCCTAGTTCATTAACTGCTTGTAATAACTCGTCTATCAAATCTAAATTTTCGAAACTCATTTTTTTTCAGCCTTTATAGGTATCTATAACCACTTTCCAGGATTTTTACATTGCATGATTGAAGGCAGATATACTCAAAGCTTATTATTAAACTAAGGAGAAGATATAAAATATATTCAATCTCAATTTGGGCATTCTACCCCGACCATGACACTGAATTTTTATACCCATTTGATGAAGCCTGTAAATCAGGAGTCAGCGGCAAGATTGGAAAAGACAGCTTTTGGGAAATCTGTAGGATAATGGTAGCATCACAACAAAAAAAGGGATTAATCGGCTAATCCCTCGATTTTAATGGTACGCCCGGCCCGATTCGAACGGGCGACCTACGGATTCGTAGTCCGGCACTCTATCCAGCTGAGCTACGGGCGCATGTAATTTTTTGTTAACTTGGAGCTCACTTATAAATAAATCACATTTTACGCGCTCAGAACAAGTTAACCAATGGTAAATCATTTTTGATTAGGCACTTAATATGATATACATTATCTTATGTCAATGTCGATTTTTAAATTATTTTTAAAGAAGGGGAGTTGGTCGGCAAAACCGCTATGGATCATTCCCACTCTTGCATTAGATAATAATACATGTTAAAAATTTATTTTAAGATCGTAGTAGGTATGTTTTAAACAATTTTTGAGTTATTTATGAGGAAAACGTCAATGCCGATTTATGAATATCATTGTAATGATTGTGATCATGACTTTGAATATCTTGTTTTTGGAAACGATCAGCCTGATGAGTGCCCGTCATGCAAAAGCAGCAAGGTGAACAAGCTCATGTCCAGGTGTGGATTTCTCAGTAAGGGTAACGGCGGTGAAACATTAAAGACTTCTGCTTCGTCATCGTCCTGCGGAGGGTGCGCCGCGACAAGCTGTTCAGGTTGCGGCCACTAATGGGGAAAAGCCTCAAAATAGGAACAAGGGGCAGCAAACTTGCTCTTTGGCAGGCCAACTGGGTAAAGTCGGAGATTGAAAAAAAAGACCCTTCAATCCTGGTAGAACTTGAAATAATTAAAACAAAGGGTGATAAAATCCTTGATGTCCCGCTTGCAAAGGTTGGCGGCAAGGGGCTTTTTGTCAAAGAGATAGAAGAGGCTCTTTTAAGCGGTAAAATTGATCTTGCCGTACACAGCATGAAGGATATGCCGGCTGAAATTCCGGGCGGGCTTTGTATCGGCGCGGTTCCGGAGCGTGAAAACCCTAGAGATGTCCTGATTTCCTATAAAGGAGAGCCCTTATCATCTTTTAGCAGAGGAGCCCGCATCGGCACAAGCAGTCTTCGTAGATCCGCCCAGTTGTTGTATGCCAGACCTGAAATTGAAATTGTGCCTTTAAGGGGCAATCTTGATACGCGTCTCAGGAAGCTTGAGACGGAGAATATGGATGGAATAATTCTGGCTGCAGCAGGTGTAAAACGGTTGAACCTGGAAAACAGGATAACGGAATATCTTGATATGGATATTATGCTGCCGGCGGTGGGGCAAGGCGCTCTTTGTATTGAAACAAGAGCAGGCGATAGATTTACAGCATCATTAATTTCGCTTTTGGAAGATGCCGATTCAAGGACTGTTGTTATGGGTGAACGCGCTTTTTCCAATCGTCTGGAGGGCGGGTGCCAGGTGCCCATAGCTGCTTACGGAGCAGTTAAAGATCATTCTTTTTCTTTATGCGGCCTTGTTGCGGATATTGAAGGTAAAGAATTAATCAGGGAATCTCTGGACGGACCGGAAGAGTCTTCGGAAGATATAGGAATAGAACTGGCGGAGCGTCTCCTGTTAAAGGGAGCCAAAAGGATACTTGATAACGTGAAAGACAGATATTGATTATGAATGGTAAGGTATTACTTGTCGGCGCGGGCCCGGGCGATCCCGGACTGATTACGGTTAAGGGCCTGGAGGCTATAAAAAAAGCGGATGTTATTATTTACGATTATCTTGCTTCGCCGCAACTTTTGAAACATGCCGATGAAAATGCAGAAATTTTATATGTGGGCAAAAAAGGGGGAGACCATACTTTAAGCCAAAATAAAATTAATGAACTGATAGTTAAAAAAGCGAAATCAGGGTTGAATGTAGCACGTCTCAAAGGCGGTGATCCATTTATATTCGGTCGTGGAGCGGAAGAAGCGGAAGTTTTGATAAAGGAGAACATATCTTTCGAGATTGTTCCCGGCGTCACCTCGGCCATAGCCGCTCCGGCCTATGCCGGCATTCCTTTAACCCATCGTCGATATACATCTACGCTTGCATTTGTGACCGGTCACGAAGATCCTGCCAAGGAAGATTCTTCCATTGACTGGGCTGCGCTTGCCAGAGGTATCGGGACAATCGTTTTTTTAATGGGGGTTAGAAATCTTCCCAGGATTGTTGCACAACTGATTGATAATGGTATGAGTCCGGATACTCCCATAGCTCTTGTCCGATGGGGGACAACACCTGCTCAGGTTACTGTTGCAGGAAGACTTGATAGCATCGTAAAACTTGTTAAAGACGCGGGATTGAAGTCTCCTGCAATAATTATTGTTGGGGGTGTCGTGCGATTAAGAGAAACCATGCAATGGTTTGAAAACAGGCCGCTAATGGGAAAGAGAGTCGTAATAACCCGTTCAAGAAAACAGGCCGGCGATCTTGTAAGGCTTTTATCGAAACTTGGTGCTGATTGCCTTGAATCTCCCGCCATCGAGGTTGTTCCTCCTGATGATTTTGAACCTTTGGATGCAGCTATTGAAAATATTGCGGAGTATGATTGGTTGATTTTTACAAGTGTAAACGGCGTTGATTTCTTTTTTGACCGGCTTTTTAATCATCACAAGCTGGATGTGCGGGGACTTGGAGATATAAAAACTGCTGTGATCGGCCCTGTTACCAGGGATCGACTGTTGGGTTTTGGTATAAAAAGCGATATTATGCCGGAAAGTTACAGGGCAGAGTCGGTTGTGAAAGCTTTTGAGGGGCAGGAGTTAAAGGGAAAGAAGATTCTGCTGCCCCGGGCAAAGGAAGCTCGGCCGATACTACCTGTAGAGCTGGCAGCCATGGGAGCTGCCGTTGATGAGGTAACCGCATATGCTACCATTCAGGATCGCAGCGGAGAGGAATTTCTTATTAAAAATCTTCGGGATGGAAAAGTTGATATTGTTACTTTTACCAGTTCTTCAACAGTAAAAAATTTTTACGCAATGCTTCCTGGAGATGAAATCGATTTTTTACTGCAGGGAGTTTTAACGGCCTGCATAGGCCCAATAACCGCAGAAACGGCAAAGGAACTTGGCTTTGATGTTAATATCGTTGCCGAATCATTTACCATAAAGGGATTATGTGAAGCTATTTTAAAACATTATCATAGTGCTTGAACGAAAACTAAAAACAGATACTATTTCGGATATTTAAACATTATTAAAGAAACGAAGATTTTCGAAAAGCTGTTAGCATTTAGCCGTTAGCTATTGGCTCAAGGAACTATTTGTTTGATTTGAAAAGCTAATCGCTAAAAGCTAATGGCTTAAAAACTTCGATTTGGAAAACATCCTTAATCTACCGGAAATATCGTAATTTCAGCTTTTCGTTCAAGCACTACATAGGCGCCGAGATGGATAATTACCTTGGAAAACTCCCTTCGTTTGTTGATGAAATAAGATCAATCAGGGAAACAATAATTACCAATATAGTATTGATCGGCCAGATCCCGGCTCCGACTTTCAAGGAGCAGGATCGCGCAAAATTTTTTATGGAGAGGCTCGCAGATTTCCATGTGGATGAATGTACCACTGACGATTACCGGAATCCCATCGGCATTATCAGGGGAACAGACCCTGCCAAGCCCCCTATTTTTATTGTTGCGCATCTGGATACTTTTTTCGGAAAGCAGGTTGAGCATAATTATAATATCAAGGAAAAGTACATAACCGGTGCCGGTATTCTTGATAATTCAGTCAGCGTGGGAGTCCTCGCATCATTGCCCGAAATTTTTCGCAAATTACACCTTTGCTTTGAATCGGATATTGTCCTGGCAGGTGTTGTACAGTCAATAGGGAAGGGTAATCTGCGCGGAATCAGGCATCTGTTAAAAGCATGGCCGTCACCGATCAGGGGGGCCGTATGTGTTGAAGGATGCGAGCTCGGGAGACTCAATTATTATTCTGATGGAATGATAAGATGTAATCTGGATTGTAATATCTCTTCAAATACAAGCTGGGATTATCGTTTTAAACCGAATGCCATTCTGGTCATAAACGAGGTTATGAATCAAATTTTAAAAATGCGTTTGCCACAAAGGCCCAGATCCAGGGTGATCTTCGGCAAGATCTCCGGCGGTATCAAGCACGGCTTGATAGCCTATGATGGTAAATTAGGCTTTGAGATACAGAGCACATCCGATGCAATGGTCAAGTCCATGATGAACGAAATATCGGATATTATAAACGGTGTCAGCCATGAATACGGTGTTGGCCTTAAACTTAAAGCTATAAGCAACCTGTCGGCCTCCAGATTAAAGTATAATCATCCCCTTGTAAAAAATACAGTCGCAGTAATGGAAAAACTTGGAATAAAGCCGGTAAGTGAACCTAGTGTGTCGGAGTTATCCATCTTTCTGGCACGCAACATACCTGCGGTTACTCTTGGTATTACAAAAGGAAAAAACTATCACCTTGAAAAAAGCAGTATGCTAATTGAACCTATGTTTAAAGGGATTGCCCAGATTATAGGTGTAATTATGGCTATCGATAGTGGTGTTTGTGATGAATAGTAACTGGCTGAAAGACAAAACCTTTCATTTTTCCGAGTTCAGGGATCTGAATGCCCTGGTCAAAGAGAAAGAGAAAAGAAATTTAACAATATCTTTATGCCTACCGACTCTTAATGAAGAAAATACAATCGCAAAAGAGATAATTATCATGAAGTCGGAACTTATGATGAGGTATCCGCTGCTTGATGAAATAGTAGTCATAGATTCCGGCTCTGAAGATAAAACTGTTGATATAGCTTCGTCATACGGGGCGGACGTATATAATGCCGATGACATTTTGCCCGACCTGGAAAAGTACAAGGGCAAGGGAGAGAACCTTTGGAAGGCTTTATACGTTACAAAGGGCGATATTATTGTCTACATTGATGCTGATATTAAAAATATTCACCATAGATTCGTTTACGCTCTTTTAGGTCCGCTTATACTTAATGAAGATATTAAATATTCCAAAGCATTTTATGACAGGCCGATCACCACCGAGCGAAATACCACGCGGGCAACCGGCGGTGGCAGGGTCACGGAACTTGTGGTGCGGCCTCTTTTTTCCCTTTTTTTTCCGGAATTGACGCAGATTATACAGCCCTTGTCAGGAGAATATGCCGGTTACAGGGAATTACTTGATAAAATACCGTTTCCCATAGGATACGGAGTCGAAACAAGCATGATTCTCGATATTTATGAGAAGTGGGGGCTTGATGTTATTGCACAGGTGGATCTTGAAAAACGGGTTCACAGAAATCAGGATACAAAAGCCCTGGGAAGGATGTCGTTTGTTATTCTTAAAACTTTTTTTCATCGACTCAAAAAGCTTGGGCTTCTCGATATTAAACAGAAAATATTCAATGAAATGATTCAGTACAACCTTGTTAAAGATGATTATAAAGCTGGTATCTATAGTTTTGAAGGGCTTGAAAGGCCGCCCATGATAGAGATTCAGCAGTATCGGGAAAAATTTAAGATATGTTGATTGATCGCTATAAACGGATAATTAATTACCTACGGGTCTCTATTACGGATTATTGCAACCTTAAATGCATATATTGTGCCCCCTACGGAGGCGGCGCAAAGTTGCCTCATAAGGAAATTTTAAGGTATGAAGAGATACTCCGGATTATAAAAACAGGTATCCGCCTTGGCATATCCAAAGTCCGAATTACCGGAGGAGAACCTCTTGCAAGAAAAGGGGTCTACGGGTTTTTATCTAAATTGATGGGCCTGGACGGCCTTTCCGACGTTTCTTTAACAACCAACGGTGTTATGCTGAAAAAGAACATAAACAGGATAAAAGATGCCGGTATCAAAAGAATTAATATCAGCATTGATACCTTGCACAAAGAAAAATTTAAAGAAATTACCGGTCGCGATCACTTTAACCTGGTCCGGGAAGGGATTAACCTGGCGCTGAAAAAGGGATTCAATCCGGTCAAATTAAACGTGGTGGTCCTTCCCGGAATTAATGATGATGAATTAACGGCTTTTGCAAGGTTAACCCTTGATAATCCTTTTCATATCCGTTTTATAGAATACATGCCCATCGGAACAGATATAATTGATGTGAAAAAACGACTCCTTTATCCTGAAATAAAAGCCCGTCTTGGTGGGATAGGAGAAATGATTCCTGTTGAAAACGGAATTAATGACGGTCCCGTGATGCGTTATAAGTATAAAGGTGCTGCAGGAGAAATTGGTTTTATAAGCCCCATCAGCAATCATTTCTGCAGCACTTGTAACAGGCTGAGATTAACCGCCAGCGGACATTTAAGACCGTGCCTGTTATCGGATCGCCAGGTGGATCTTAAAACTCCTTTGCGATCAGGGGCATCGGATCAGGAGATCGCAGATATTTTTTTAAAAACGGTTTTTTTTAAATCATTTGAACATCATCTGACTGCTGACGGCGCTGCGGGGATTGCCGGACAAATGCAGGCAATCGGCGGGTAGGGGAGGAGCGCTTTGCCTGATGGCCGTCTGAACGAGTGCTGAATGAGCACTGAATGAGCATTGGGGGGAGGTAATAATGAATATCGCAGAAGCATTGCTGTATGCTTTGAAAGATCACGGCGTTGAAGAAATATTTGGTATTCCCGGGGATTTTGTCCTTTCTTTTTTTAAAGTTATCGAAGAATCAAAAATCCTTCCTCTATATACAATGAGCCATGAACCGGGAGTAGGATTTGCGGCCGATGCTGCCGCGCGGTATAAATGTGCTCCTTCAGCAGCATGTGTTACTTACGGGGCCGGAGCTTTGAATATGGTCAACCCGGTAGCATCCGCCTATGCGGAAAAATCGCCTGTGGTTGTAATTTCAGGAGGTCCGGGAGCGGGCGAAAGCCATATCGGCCTATTACTGCACCATCAGGCTAAAACTCTCGATTCCCAGTTCCAGATCTATAAAGAGGTGACATGTGATCAGGTCAAACTTGACGATCCCCTGCGTGCTCCCGGGGATATTGCCAGGGTGCTTTGCAATTGCCGGATCCATTCTCGTCCGGTATATATAGAGTTGCCGCGGGATATGGTTTTTGAGCCATGCCAGGCAGTCTCTCCAATGCTTCCCGCTCCTCATGATCCTGAAGCTTTGGAAGCTTGTGTGGATGAAATCCTGGAACGTTTGGATAAAGCAAAATCACCGGTATTAATGGTAGGGGTGGAAATCCGCCGTTACAACCTGGAAGAGAAGGTGGCCGTCATGGCCCGTAAACTCGGCCTGCCGGTTGTCACAGGTTTTATGGGGCGCGGTTTACTGGCCGACGTAGACGCTCCGCTGCTGGGCACATACCTCGGCATAGCGGGTAAGCCCGAAATCACCCGCCTGGTTGAAGATTCCGATACATTGATGTTGCTTGGTTTCATTCTCTCGGATACTAATCTGGGCGTATCCGAAAAACAGATAAATTTGCGTAAGAGTATCCAGACTTTTGATGGTAAAGTAATCATCGGGTATCATATCTACCCCCATATTCCTTTAAATTCTTTAGTCGATGCTTTGCTGGAACGAATCAAAGGTCGTCACGACACAGAGTCTACCCCAAAGCCGGTATATCCATGCGGCCTTGAGGCAGATGAGCAGCCTGTTACTCCCACCGATATTGCCAAGGCGGTGAATGACCTCATGGGCCGGGCAGGGCGCATGCCGATGGCTACAGATGTGGGGGATTGTATGTTTACTGCTTTTGATATAGAGAATACAGATCTGGTGGCTCCGGGCTATTACGCAACTATGGGTTTTGGCGTTCCGGCCGGGTTGGGCCTGCAGGCAGCCACCGGCAGACGACCTTTAATTCTGGTTGGAGACGGCGCTTTCCGCATGACCGGCTGGGAGCTTGGCAACTGCAGACGTTATGGATGGGATCCTGTTGTTTTGTTATTTAATAACTGCAGTTGGGAAATGTTGCGGACTTTCCAGCCCGAATCAGGATTTAATGATCTGGATGACTGGCACTTTGCTCATATGGCGGAGGGCCTCGGCGGTGACGGGATTCGTGTAAAAACACGCAGAGAATTATATGATGCGCTCTCACGGGCTGCCGCCACGCTGGGACGTTTTCAGTTAATAGAGATAATGATACCCAGAGGTGTACTATCTGAAACCATGTCCCGGTATGCCCATGGCCTTAAACGGATGCGGGCGCAAGTCAAGAAAGTGACATGAAATGGCCACAAATTGCGTTTATTAATATATGCGTTGTTCGGTAGTCCCTACAAAACAATGCAGGTGATTAAAAAGTGCCTCTGAAAACATGAATAAAAAAGATTTTTACTAAAAATTAAGATTGTTATAGACTAAAACAGTAGTGTCCGGTTAAGTTTTTGCATATAGCATTTGCTCTTTGATAATCAGATTATTAGACCATACGTTTTTTTCGTCAGTACGTAATTCGTTCTGGATGGTATTTCTAAGCTGACGAATCCTCTTTATTGATACAGGTTCATTAAACTGTTCATGGCAGTATATGGCCATAAGCAGGTAGGTTATTAACCCCGCAAGGATTTGAACCATCAGGCCATATCTACTGTGAGCAATCAAGTGGTACACTTTTAAATGTTTCTTCCACCATTTGAAAAAAGTTTCGATATCCCATCTAAGCTTATAAACGGTTGCAACCTGCTCGGCTGTAAGATCATAACGATCAGTTGCCACAAAATATTTGACACCGGCAATTTTATAACCAACCAGTCGAACCGGCTTTCTGGTCTGGTTTACCCCAGGAGTGCCAAGAAGAACCACAGCATCATAAAAAATATAGCTGTCGGGATCAACAGGCTGCTCTTTGATAATAGTTCTTGTTGTTTTCGCTTTGATGCGGCAAACAAAATGTTTTTTTTCATCCTGAAGAAGATCAAAATCCTTATGTGATTGATACCCCCGATCCATGATTCCTGTTTGGCCTTTTGTAAGGATAGACCTGACAAAGGGGCGTTCAGCGCCATTTCCATTTGTCAGATGAATTTTTATAGGAATCTTGCGATTGACATCAAAGCCGAAATGGCCTTTTGCTTTTTTAGCGCCTTTTCTGTAATCAGCCCAGTACATGGACAGAACTGCATCAATTAAAGATCCATCAATGGAAACGAGTTCACCGAGATCTGAATAATTTGATGGTAAAGCATTTTGTGCCTGGCTGCAAAGAGCTTGAAAAACATACTCAAGCTGTTCAAGTCCTCGAGAATTGATAATTTCGGAAAAACTGCTACGACTGATTCCTCCATCTGGAGCGACACATTTTTTGGCAAAATCGTCCTCTTTAAGGTGTTGAATAAGATCACGAGCTGATTCATGTTCTTGTAGATGGAAAAATATCAGTGCGTGAAGCTGATCTTCAAAAGTCATTTTCAATGGCTTGTGACCTCGGGATTTAAGCTGTGGCGTGTCAGGAAAAATCTTTTGCAAAGGTTTGAGAAATCGAGCATGAGATTGGGGATTAAAATTCTTTTTTGGGATATTGAATATGCCCATTTTTGCCTTAACTCCTTGTTATAATTATATTTTATAACAAAACAACAAAAATTTTTTATTTAGTTTGTCAAGTAAAAAATGAACATTTTTCTAATTTTTTTCAGTAATGTCCGGTTAGGTTTTTGCGTGTAGCTGGCAATGTTTTTGTTCTTTGAAAAAAAATGACTCTGTAGAGCTACCGGAATCACGAAGCTCATTTTGAATTTGTATCCTTAACTGCCTAACCCTTTTGATACTAACAGGTTCGCCATGATTTTTATGGCAATAAATTGCAAGAAGCAGGTAAGTAATGAGTCCTCTAAGGATTTGGACCATTAGCCCGTATTCACTCCTTGCAATGAGGTGGTACACTCGAAGATGGCGTTTCCACCATGCAAAAAAAATTTCGATGTTCCATCTGAGTTTATAAATCTGAGCGATTTGCTCTGCGGTCAAGTCCCTACAATCCGTTGCTACCCAGTAATCAACACCATTTACACGATAACCTACAAGGCGGACAGATTTTTCAGTTTGATTATTGTTTTCCACAGTACCTAACAGAACATCGGCATCATAAAAAACAATACTGTCAGGGTTAACCTCATGTTCTTTGATAAGCGTTTTGGTTGTACCGGCCTTTATCCGAATTACAAAGCTTTTGCCTTCAGCCTGCAGCAAATCAAAAAGGGCATGTTTTTGGTAACCTCGATCACCTACACCAGTTTGCCCGGGAGATAGCAATTGATTGACAAACGGTCTTTCAGCTCCTTTGCCGGCGGTAAGAAAAATTTTAGCTGGAATGCCCTGATTTAAATTAAAGCCAAGATGTACCTTAGCTTTGTTTGCCCCTTTTCGATAGTCAGCCCAGGTCATTGAGAGTACGGCATCAATGAATGAACCATCAAATGCAACAAGATTGCCGAGGTCAGCATGCTGATCAGGCAGTACATTAGAAGCTTCAATACTAAGTTTTTCAAATACATATTTTAATTGCTCGAGCCCTCTATTATTAATGGCTTCAGAAAAACTGCTTCTGCTGATTCCATTTTCAGGAGCAATGTTTTCACGAGCGAAATCATCCTCTTTGAGCATTTGGATGAGATGGCGAGCTGATACATGTTCTTCAAGATGAAAAAAAATTAGTGCATTGAGTTGATCTTCGAAAGTCATTTTTAATGGCCTATCTCCTTTGGAAGTCAGAGGTGGAGCCTCAGAAGCAGTTTTTATAAACGGATGAGATAATTTAAAAAATGATGGTGAATAAAATTTTTTCAGAGACGGTTTGAAACTGTACGGCATCTTGTAACTCCTTGCAATAATTGATAATATTACAAATTGTCACAAAAATTTTTCTTTGCTTGTCAAGTAAAAAATTCAGGTTTGGTCATTTTTTTTCACCATTTTTAACAGGTTATGCAAAAACCTAACCGGACACTACTGAGTAAAAATCTTTTTTATTCATGTTTTCAGAGACACTTTTTAATCACCTGCATTGTTTTGTAGGGACTACCCAAATTTAATCAAAACCAGGTTAATGTTTTACATGACAAAACGCTCGAATAACATAAAACACCTTTTCAAGTTTACAAATTATATCCAGTCCGTTATATAATCCCCATAGAGAATCAACGTGTAAGCAAAAATCCATCGGCTCAGTTCAATAACATTTTATCAATCATCCCTTTATGTTAAACAACGAAAATATTGTTTTCGGATTTTAGAGTTTTGCAACTTGACAGTCTTTGCCTACACCGGGACGATTGATAAAACGCTATTCGTTGTAAACCTTCTCGCAGGCTTAATTTTGAGTTTTATTTTTCACTGTCTGTTTTGATAACAGCCGTTGCCGGCATTTGCCGGTTATCGCTTTTGCCGGCGTTTTTTGTTGCTTTTTTGGACGTCAGACTCGGCAAGCATTTTACAGGTTTCACTGTTTCAGCACCCGGCGACATCCCGCCTTGCTTTTTGTGGCTTTTTTGGTAAAATCAACATATCGCATCAACAAACATTGTTGCAGAATGCTGAAAACAGCAGTTTTCGCTTTGGCAATCGTTTTTTTATTGTCATTATTCCAGCATCCGGTTGCATTTCGTCTCGCTTTCTGTAACTATTTCTAAAGGCGTTGCTTATTGTTTTAACTGGTTATGCTGCAAGCGCCGGCAAACAGCGGTGTGTTCGTCAACTTTGCATTATTTGCAAGCGTTTAATTACGCTTCCTCAAATCCGGTTGCTTTACAAAAAGCAGGTTGTCGCGACCAGGGAGGGGTTTACAACAAAACACTATACCCGACCGCCAACCGCGGCGTTTTTTTTTAAACGCTCTCTTCCGCATAAATGTTGTCGTTTGCGGAAGGCTTTTTTCCGCATGTTGGCGGCCGGTGAGTTCATCGTTCGATTTACATCCTATGAATAAAAATATTAATAAACTCTTCGCCCCAATATCATTGCCCATTATTTTTTTTATAGCGGCAATAATCGCCGGAACTATTCTTCTGCATGGATCGTTTAGCAATCAATCAACTGAAATTTCATGGATTGACGCGTTTTTTACGGCGACATCAGCTATCTGCGTAACGGGGTTGACCGTTGTCGACACGGGCAACATATTTACTCAAACTGGCCAGACAATCCTTCTGTTTCTCATCCAGCTTGGCGGACTTGGCATAATGACGTTTTCCAGCTTTGCCTTTTACTTGGTGAAAAAAAAGGTATCCCTCACGGATCGTATTACAGTCGGACAAAATCTCCTTTATGACTCAAAATTTCATTTAGGGAAATTTCTTGTTCAACTAATAGCTGTAACTTTAAGCATTGAGGTTATTGGGGCGCTTATACTTATTGTCTTGGAACCGTACAATTTTTCACCATTTTCCGCCCTATTTCATTCAATTTCCGCTTTCTGCAATGCGGGCTTTTCGTTATACTCAGACAGCCTGACTCGCTTCAAAGGTGATTGGCCTGTCAACCTGACGTTTATGGCCCTTATTATTTTAGGGGGAGTCGGCTTTGCCGTAATCGTTGAGGGAAAATCCATTCTATGGTCACTTTTGAAAAGAAAGGGCCGTGGGATAAAAAGTAGTTGGCATTTTGAAATAGTTATTAAGACTTCTTTTTTTCTCGTTGGGATCGGCTGGCTGTATCTCTATTTCGCGGAATTTATAAGCTATAAAAAATATTTACCATTTCATGAAGCGGCACTAACGTCTCTCTTTCAGTCTGTAACATGCAGAACAGCTGGCTTTAATAGTCTGGATATATCCAGCATGACAAATGCCTCCCTCGTTTTCATGATTTTTTTAATGTTTGTTGGTGGAGCACCAGGTTCCTGTGCTGGGGGGATCAAGGTTACCACATTTCGTGCCCTTTCAGGATTTATTTGGAACCAGATCAAAGGAAGAGAACAGGTTGTTATTGGAAACTATGCTGTCGATAAAGAATCAATAAACAAATCATTAACACTTTTGTTTTTCTCGTTGGTAATCATTTTCGGATGTGTCATCGCCCTGGATTTCACCGAAGGCGGAGATATACCCCATGCACAGGATAGAGGGTACTTTCTTGAAATTTTATTTGAAGCAGTCTCGGCATTCGGTACAGTTGGGTTGAGCGCTGGACTGACAGCCAACCTGTCACCAATTGGCAAAATTATTGTCATTTTTTTGATGTTTGTAGGCCGCCTCGGTCCTCTTGTCCTTTTAGGATCGTTGCAATCATTTAGAACAAAACTTGTATACTCAAGGCCGGAAGAAAAACTATCTATCGGTTAATGTTGGGTGCATATATGAAATTACAAATCGGTATCATAGGTTTAGGTAAATTTGGTTTGAAGTTTGGCCAATACTTAATTTCTCTTGGAGATGAAGTCTTAGGTGTGGACAATGATCTGGATAAAGTGAAATCTGCCCAGAACATTCTCACACAGGTCTACCAAGCTGATGCCATGAACAGGGAGGCACTGAGACAAATTCGTATTCATGATTTGCAGCACGTCTTAATCAGCGTTGGTGATTCTATTGCTGCAAGCATAATGATTACTATGTACTTGAAGGAGTTGGGTGTACCGAGAGTCTGGGTGAAAGCAATTCATAAAGATCATGAAAAATTACTACACAAAATAGGGGCTGACGAAGTAGTTATTCCTGAGTATATGGCGGCAAAACAAATAGCAAGCCGTATAGCGATGCCGGGATTTATTGAATATCTAACATTTGACAAAACTGTGGCAGTGAAAGAGTTTTCAGTCAAACAATGGGTTGGAAAAACCCTTAAAGAACTAAACCTTACGAGCACTTTTGGTATTCAAGTCATAGCAATGCGTAGGCACGGAGACAAAAATTATCATTACATACCGAAAGCAGATGATGTGTTTCATGAAGGAGATAGTTTCGTCGCTATTGGTAAAATAGCAGAACTATGGAAAATAACCCCGTAACATACTAAAATGTAAAAATTTTTGTCGAACAAGAGCATACTCGTGCCAAGATAAATCCGAATCGTTGGGATAAGACACAAGGTCTTTGAAACTCGATATTGTTACCAAGTGGGTGCTCGGGAAACAGTCTGTTTCCTTCATCTCTGCAGGGCTTGCTCTGGCATTGATGTTAAGATAGTCCCATCTGACTAAAGACTAACCAGCAGGTCAGTAGCGAAGTCCACAGGCAAAACCGGTAACGGGAGTCTGAAGCTGGATAGAGCAAGATTGCAGGCTCTGTATTGAGCCCCGAAAAATGTATAGTTGTGGTCATTGGATAATTCGCCTTTGGCGGAGAAAGCCGACGCTTTGGATGCAGCGGAAGGCAGCAGTCCTGAATATGCTAAGGCAAGTATTCAGGACACCACCGGGGTCTTAGACCAGGGCATGTTCTCAGAGGGGTAGCTCGGGAACTTGGGAGATCCGGATGTTTCCTTGGGTAAAAGAACGGTAACAGGATATCCAGCATAAGCGAAATCCCGGCGTTGCATAGGAGAGTCCAGCCATGCAACGAGTCTGCTTATGGCAGAAACACAAACACCTAAATTGAGCGGTTTTAAGATCGAATCGTATTCTATAATGTAAAACACTCCACTTGAGCATCGTTTTTAAGCCAAAATATTTTTTTCGGTAAACGGATGGCGTATTATTTCAGCAAGACTTGAAAAAATTCGAAAATTGCAACAATCAGGCACTTTTTTTTGAATTTAGCGGCATTCATGCTAAATTTTGAGTATAGCTCACCATAGGTTGTTCAATTATTATTGTATATTGGAAATGGAGAAATGAATTTTAAATCAGGATGGGAGATGGATTCTGGCAATTGGCCCATAGTTTATCAAACTTAATGGCTTGCATAACAGATTGAGATAGCTTTAAAGTGATCATATGACTTTTTTTTACAATTTTAGCTCCTATATCGACTATCTTGCGGCGTACAGATGTGGCATAACTTCTTATAGGTATTACTTCTGCTGTCACGTCTTCTTTGAAGGTTTCAAACAGGAAAAAAGAAATCAGCATGCAGTAGTAAAATGCGGAATTTGGACCAAATTTTTTAAAGGGTAATTGCTCGAAATCAAAATCTTTGAATCCTCGATGAGCAAGTTCATCTGCGCCACACTGATGATAGCTGTTGATAATCGCCTCGGGGATGAGCCAGTACTGCCGTCTCTCTTCGGTGCAATTTTTCAGCACTTTATCATTAATACCGATATTGGTAAGAATGACATTGTCCGGGCGGGCAAAATCAAGCAGTATTTGTTTACCTTCATAAAGACAGCGAGTGTAAAATGTCCGATAAAAACGTTTCCATTTGTCGCACCGAAAACCGAACTCTAAAAATGACCACGTCTGCTCTTTGATATTATATGAGTCCCAATCGGAATTTGCCGCATTGCTGGCCTGTTGTTTGACCCCAGCATACATTTTCCCACTGGCAATAAATCCAATATTGAGTTCATCAAAGGCTGCAAAATTTTTTTTGTCAAAAAAGCCACTATCGCAACGCAGGATTATCGTTACAGTTTTACTGTAGTCGCTACGAATAAGATTCACCAGGCCAATTATCATGTTGACAACGGTATCGCCAAAGTTGCCATTTTTGCTTCCGCCCCTGAAGATGGCATCAACAATTTTGCCGTTCCAGATGATCTGTAGGGGATGAAACCCTTTCTTTTTTTTGTAGGTGGGCTGAACACCTTGTCGTTTTTTGGCGTCATCATTGTCCATCACCATCGAATCAATATATAGTACTATTTCATCGGGCTTTATGATGTTTAAGCGCCAAATAAACATCGTACGAAGCACCCAGCGGAAGTGATTGGCAAACCACCAACCAAAAGTTTGAAAAAATCGCTTAATCATGTGAGATGATGCCATCTGTGAAGTTGTTGTTTCTATTGCACCTGCATAACCTTTGTCATTTTTTAATTGATCAAAGTATGTCAAATGGCGAGATGTTCCATCAAAAAAGAAACAAAAAATTTGCTTGAACAAAATCCAAACGGAGAGTCCTTTAGAGCTTTTACGCATAAATCCAAATTTCGTATTCAGAATGTCCAAAATACCAGTCATCTCAAGATAGCGGCTAAACAATACCAAGCCTCCCCTGCCAGTAATAGTGTCAGTCGTCGTATCAATTTTGTTTATTCTTTGTGAACTGCGGGCTTTTTTCATGTTAATTTCTCTTCAATTATGAATTAAATTCATTCTCCAGTATTTGATACAACAATATATCACAAAAGAAAAAAAGTGCAAGCCTAAAATATAAAATTTAGCTTAATTTTCAGTGAGTTGCCAGGAAGTAATTTAAAAATAATTGCACTATATGGGAAAAAAATTACATCACCCGTTGGGTGAATAAAAAAATGAACTTAATAAATTGATAACTTTTTGATAATTAAGACTTTTATGGAAAAATTATCTCTCATTGATGTTGGAAATCGCTCAACTTAGGTTGTAAGCAATCGCTATGCAAATTGATTTTGCAGAACGGGCTTGATTTCATTCTTGTTTGCAAACCCGATTCTCATAAAACCCTTTACCAATGGGTTGAAGAACTTGATGGCCTGCAAGCTGTTGAAACGGTAGTGGAAAAAAGGTGGACAGGCAAAACCCATCATATCGATACTCAACTTTCGGAGGAGCAAATTCACCTCCATTCCCCCTCCAATTGGGGCATTGGGCTATTATTAAGGCCGAAATATGCAATAGCTTCCCCCATTATCAGGTCGAGAATGGAGTTTATAACCCTCTCAGATAAATTATGAGCATTGCGTAGTGCAGCCATGGCCAGTTGCATTATCCTCTTCAGGGCATCAATGAAAGTTATGCTGGACAATTCTTCATTGCAGGCTCTGAATAAATCTCCAAAAGACCGCTGGGCAACGCTTTCTCTTTGGAACAGGCTCAATATATTGTATCTGGCCATTACCAGGGAAGTGTGTCCGATTAAACCATCATAGTTCCGGATTTGAATTTCTTTGACCAGTTTCAGATATTGCTTGCACATTTTAAAAAATACTTCAATGTCACAGCGTTTGCCGTATAGCCTTATTATTTCTTCATCAGCTATGGAAATATCTGTTGATAAAAGAGCGAGCCAACCTCGTTTTTTGTCACAGGGGACAAAAATGATTCTTGCTTTGTTCCCGTCAGACAATGTGACAAAAACACTGGCTTTGATTTTGGCCTTTCCTCTTTTTTTCGTAACCGTTCACGGTTACAAGCGGCATAATTTCCTGTTTATAAATTGAATCTCAGGCCATCAACGTAAGGCGGGACAGCTACTTTGGTGGATTCGTCGCTTACGCTCCTTAATCCACCCTACGGTTCAAGAGCAACGTAAGTTTGTAGGGTGGATTAAGCGAAGCGAATCAACCGAAACCTGCTATATTTTTCAACCGTTGACTGTGAACCTATAACCGTGAACGGTTACTTTTTTTCTTTAGCTTGCCATAGAGGTCTTTCAACCGGAGTTTCTTCCCATTGTACTCATAGAGCCAGTTGGGGTGGTCCTTAAGCATGCAGATAATATGGATATGATTGCGAAGGGTTGAGATAACCGAAGGCATTGAAAACCAACTATCCATTGCAAGGTACTTCGCCTGGACACCAATCTTAATGGCACTTTTGACCATTGGTTCCAATAACTTTGTAGATTTTGTTATCGCTTCTTTGCGGCGTTGATAGCCACATGTTCGTTTATCAATACCGGGATTAATTTCATTGTAGCAATTTTTTTCTTTTGCTGATGACAACAGGGCAAAATCAATTCCAAGGAAACTGTTCCCGTCAGACCAGCCAAGAGTCAGCAACCTGAATCCTTTTAAATATTTGCTGGTTGAATGATCAAATACACGAGAAAGAAGCTCAACTTTTTTGGAACGGCTTCTGTCGTATGTCGAATCATCAAAAATGAGAACTTCTTCGTAAGAATCATTCAAAAGATTTTTAATGAGAAAATAAATCCGGCTACTAAGAAGAAGTGTGAAACGTCGCCAGTTGTATGTGGATGAGTTCAAAAAATTATACACAGCATCTTTGCCGACAGCTATTTTTTTATTCCGCACTACACCTTCAAAGAAGTTTTTACCAATAAATGCCAGGTTGAAGACAATGAAGAACAATTCCAGAGGAGATGCGCCTTTGGTTTTGCTTATACCTGATTTGTTGAGCATGCTTCCAACTTTTAACCTGGAAAAGTACTCACCAAAAATTCCGAGTTTATCAGTGTTTATGGTTTGATCTTGTTGCTATATCAGGGTATTATTCATTTTGACAAGTCTCCTATCTTTGATTTGTTTGTTTTTGGATAAAACACATATCATAGATAGTAAATTTTATCAATATTTTTAATTATTTCAATCTGTTAAATTCGTTGTCTTTAAGAAATATTAACCCCGAAAGTTGAGATATTAATTTAATAGGGAAATTAAAATCAACGATATTAAAGACTGCATCGTCTCGTTTACATTGAAATTTTTCGCTTGCTTCTTTAGTTGCGTCAGTATATTTTATATACATAGCTTGATTAGGTATTTTGATGAAAATCAATTAATTGAAATAGGCTAATTTTGCTGTATCAAGTAGAGGTTTATTTGTGTCGAACTTTTTAGATTTTCTTTGTTTATTGTGCCGTTTTTGTTTCAGCGGTTGAAGCAATGATCAACCTAAAAAATCTATTTTTTTGTATTTTTTACTTGATAAAATAAAAAAGAGGCATTATACTATCTAATTTTAATTGAGGTGTATGGTTTTCGTTCAGTCAATAGATATGCTTATGGCGTTTGCGCCAGAGTAGCTCAGTTGGTAGAGCGCCTCACTTGTAATGAGGATGTCGCGGGTTCGACTCCTGTCTCTGGCTCCATATATCAAAATGAGGTATTTGAAAAAGGCTCAACCTTAGTCAAGTTTAAAAGGAAAAAGATTTAAACCTGACATTGAATTGGGTTGCTTGGAAAGGTTTCAAAATATTATTGGTGGGGTTCCCGAGTGGTCAAAGGGAACAGACTGTAAATCTGTCGGCGACGCCTTCGGAGGTTCAAATCCTCCCCCCACCACCACTAAGCGAGTCTTCTGTAGGAGATTTATTATTTTATTATGATCGTTTATAACTACGTGGCTTTCTTCATTAATCTTACTATACTTTATGATAGAATGTAATTGTTAGTTGCCTTCTCGTTCTGCTTTAACTGGATGAAATATAAACATTTGATAAGTTTTTTTATATAAGCGGGAGTAGCTCAGCTGGTAGAGCTCTAGCCTTCCAAGCTGGAGGTCGCGAGTTCGAATCTCGTCTCCCGCTCCATTTGTTTATTTCAGCCTGTTAGTTTCTCAGACAGATTACCAGTAAGCTTAAGTTATAGTATAAGTTCTATGTTTCGCCCACGTAGCTCAGTCGGTAGAGCGCTTCCTTGGTAAGGAAGAGGTTCACCGGTTCGATTCCGGTCGTGGGCTCCATTTTGATTAGTCGTACGATTTTTATTATTTCAAGGTTCTTTATTTATTTATTTTAAGTATTAAACAAAACTTATTTTGATGGAAAATGAATTTAGCGTCAGCCAGGAAATAGCCATTTGAGGGCGGGCACAAATTAAAGAACTTTAATGGAGGGTATTAGAGATGGCAAAGGAAAAGTATGAGAGGACCAAGCCGCACGTCAATGTTGGTACAATAGGGCATATAGATCATGGCAAGACGACATTGACTGCAGCAATAACAAAACATAATGGCCTAAAAGGTCTGGCTGATTTTGTTCCGTTTGATCAGATAGACAAGGCGCCTGAAGAGAAGGAGCGCGGGATAACGATAGCTACTGCACATGTTGAGTATGAGACGTCGAACCGTCATTATGCCCATGTTGATTGTCCTGGTCATGCTGATTATATAAAGAATATGATAACCGGAGCCGCTCAAATGGACGGGGCTATACTGGTGGTCGGGGCTGATGACGGTCCCATGCCTCAGACCCGGGAGCATATATTGTTAGCCCGTCAGGTGGGTGTCCCCAGCATAGTGGTATTTCTGAACAAGTGTGATATGGTTGATGATGAAGAGCTTGTAGAGTTGGTGGAGCTTGAGTTGCGGGAGTTACTGGACAAGTATGACTTTCCTGGAGATGATACTCCGATAATACGCGGCAGCGCATTAAAGGCTCTAGAGAGCGACGATCCTGACGGTGAAGAAGCTAAATGTATATTTGAGTTAATGGATGCTATAGACACATTTATAGCGGAGCCTAAGCGAGACATAGACAAGCCGTTTTTGATGCCCGTAGAGGACGTCTTCAGTATATCCGGTCGCGGTACGGTAGTAACCGGCAGGGTAGAGCGTGGAATAATCAAAGTAGGTGATGATGTAGAGATCATAGGTATACGGGACACTTTGAAGACAGTCTGCACTGGTGTGGAGATGTTCAGGAAGCTTCTTGATCAGGGTCAGGCCGGAGACAACATAGGTGTCTTGATAAGAGGCACAAAGCGTGAAGAAGTAGAGCGCGGTCAGGTAGTAGCTGTACCTGGATCTATTACGCCGCATACGAAGTTTAAAGCGGAAGTTTATATATTGAGCAAAGAGGAAGGTGGCAGGCACACGCCGTTTTTCAGCGGATATCGTCCGCAGTTTTATTTCAGGACAACGGATGTTACCGGGATATTGACATTACCCGAGGGAGTGGAGATGGTCATGCCTGGTGATAATGTGACGATAACGGCTGAGTTGATAACACCCATAGCGATGGAGGCGGAGTTAAGGTTTGCCATCAGAGAAGGCGGTCGTACCGTTGGCGCAGGTGTTGTAAGCGAAGTGATCGAATAGAAAAAAATATTATATAGAGGATCCGCTGGTGAGAATTATTACTACTCTTGCATGTACTGAGTGCAAACAGAGAAACTATACTACCACTAAGAATAAGCGCACTACACCTGATAAGCTGCAATTTAATAAATATTGCAAATTTTGCAGGAAACATACTAGTCATAAAGAGATGAAATAGTGGCAGAACGAAAAAAAGAAATTTATTCCAGGGTCACGGAAGACGATAAAATTTTAAATCAGTTTTAACCTTCTGAATACATTAAGTATTTTGAGGGTTAAAACTTGAGCCTGACGCAGAAATTGGGAGAATTAGCAGTTTTAGTTCAGTTTCTAAATAGTCACTTCCGGAAATATAGATTGTCAGATAATAAATTTCACAAGGCCAGAGGAGGAAGGCGTATTGTAATACTCCAACGACCGATAACGCAGTGAAATTATTTATGTGACAATCTATAGATCATTTGGAAGCATTTGCAGGCCAGTAGCTCTAACGGCAGAGCACCGGACTCCAAATCCGGGTGTTGGGGGTTCGAATCCCTCCTGGCCTGCCAATTTTTTTAACGCCTTAACTCTATAGATTCTATAGAGTTAAAGTAGGCCAAAGTGTATATAAATGATAGAAAGCTTTCAAGTTACCTGGCCTTATAGCCTTTCAGCGTTTTGTCATATATGTGGATTTTTCTTAAGTTAATGACATTGAGGTTAGAATTATAATGGGACGGTTGCAGAAAAAGAAAACATCACATGTAAAAACAAAAAAGAAAAAAAAGGGATCTACGCCTGGATTATCAGAGGCTACAAATAACCCTGCAGCAATTTTAAGAAAAGAGCGGAATATATCTATCAATAGATCTTTGACTAAAAAAGTTCCTTCGGAAGGTAAGCTTGCTGTAAAATTGAATAAAGGTTTGCAGTTTCTAAGGGAAGTCAATGTTGAACTTAAAAAGGTCACTTGGCCTACAAGAAAGCAAACAGTTGGATTGTCAGTGGTGGTTATAGTACTGGTTTTGATAATATCTTTATTTCTTGGGTTAATCGATATCGGTTTATCAAGTCTTATTCGTCTTATTCTTTAGTAGAATGAGGAGAAAAAATAATGGCCTTTAAATGGTATATTATTCATGTTTATTCAGGGTTTGAAACTAAAGTTATTACAGCCTTGAAGGAGCGAATTGCCTCATCTTCTCACCCTGAAAAATTTGATAAAGTTCTTCTCCCTACTGAAGAGATTGTTGAACTTGTCAAAGGCAAAAGGAAGACTTCATCCAGAAAGTTTTATCCCGGATATATACTTGCTAGAATGGAGCTTGATCAGGAGACTTGGCATATTGTCAATAATACACCAAAAATCAGTGGATTTCTTGGTGGCAGAGAGACCCCTACACCTATTTCAGATGTGGAGGCTGAAAATATATTGAATAGGATGGAGGTCGGCAAACTTCAGCCTAAGCCTAAGTACTATTTTGAGTCGGGCGATGATGTGCGTGTAATTGACGGACCCTTTAATGGTTTTACAGGAATTGTTGAAGAAGTAAATTCTGAAAAGGGAAAGATAAAGGTTTTGGTTAGTATATTCGGCCGCGCGACACCAGTAGAGTTAGATTTTGTACAGGTTACAAAGTGATAAGGAGTAAGAATTAAAATGGCTAAAAAAATTATTGCAATGATAAAACTGCAGGTTACGGCGGGTAAAGCCAACCCTTCCCCTCCAATAGGTCCGGCACTTGGGCAGCATGGTGTAAATATTATGGATTTCTGTAAAGCATTCAATGCTAGAACTGCAGATAACGATGGTATGATAATACCTGTTGTTATAACTGTATATCAAGACAGAACCTTTACTTTTATCACCAAAACGCCCCCAGCTTCTGTTTTACTTAAAAAGGCGGCAAAAATAGCTAAAGGCGCTGCTGATCCGAAACGTGACAGAGTCGGTAAGGTGACCATAAAACAGGTAGAAGATATTGCCAATATGAAGATGGTTGATTTAAATGCCAATGATTTGGGTGCAGCATGTAGAATCATTAAGGGTACTGCAAGAAGTATGGGGATAGAAGTCGGTAAATGATAGACTTCCAACTAAATGATTTCATTGCGTTATCGGTCAAAACCTTAGGTCAGCGTACTGCAAGTACGATTCCTTCAGGTTTTTTTCCTTTAGCATTGTAATTAATTATTGGAAAATCTATAGGAAAGGAGTGATTGAGAGAAGATGCCTAAGCGTGGTAAAAAGTACTTGGAATCGATAAAAAAAGTAGATGCCGAGGCAAGGTATAATTTTGATGAAGGCGTAAAGTCTTCGATAGATTTGTCTTATGCCAAATTTGATGAATCTGTTGATATTGCTGTCCGTCTTGGAGTTGATCCCAGACATGCCGATCAGATGGTTCGCGGAACAGTAGTTTTACCAAATGGAATTGGCAGGGATGTTAAAGTTTTAGTTTTTGCTAAAGGTGAGAAAGAGAAAGAAGCTCTTGATGCCGGAGCGGATTTTGTCGGCAATGATGATATGGCTGAAAAAATTAAAGGCGGGTGGTTTGGTTTTGATAAAGCTGTTGCCACACCGGATATGATGGGTTCTGTAGGAAAAATTGGAAGAATTCTAGGGCCAAGAGGTCTCATGCCTAATGCAAAAACAGGGACCGTAACGTTTGATGTTGCTAAAGCCGTCAAGGAACTTAAAGCCGGAAAAATTGATTTCAGAGTGGAAAAAACCGGAATTGTACATGCGACTGTAGGCAAAGTATCTTTTGGTGTAGAAAAGCTGGTTCAGAATATAGCCGCTTTTATAGAAACAATACTTCGCCTTAAACCGGCTTCAAGCAAGGGGACCTATATAAAAGGCATTGTCATATCAACAACTATGGGACCGGGCATTAAAGTAGATACGGCCAATATAAAGGATTTATTCAAATAGTGGTTTTCCATTAAAAAATATAAGTGCCAATTATATTCAGAATAGAAAAAATCTTATTGCACAAAATTTAAGGGATATTTTACCAATAATAGAGCGCTTTAAGATTTTTTTTGTTTTTATATATTTACACAAATTAATTTCACTGCGTTATCGGTCAAAACCTTCGGTCAATGTATTACTCATACGCCTACCTAAGGTTTTTCCATCTATTCTTGTGAAATTAATTATCTGAAAAGATAAGATCTATCAAAGACCGTAGGTACACTTTTGGTTGAAAATATCGTGTTTAATCGGTAAAACCGGCCCGCATAGATAGTATAGAACTGAAATAATAGAGATTTGTTGTAATCACTTATTCCTTTTCTTAATTAATCAAGAGTTGTCCTCCAATTGTAGTATATTAATGAAAGGAGGTGTTATTCAGGCCATGAAATTGGAAGAAAAGAAACAGATTGTTCAAGATCTGCATGAGAAATTTTTAAAATTTCAGGTTGTAATCTTGACAGATTATAAAGGACTTGATGTCACTAAGCTCAATACCTTACGAAGGCAGTTAAGAGAGGTTGATTCAGAATATAGGGTAGTTAAAAATTCGCTTCTTGTAAGAGCTTGTGAAAATACGGAAGTTGAGTTGATAAAGGATTCTTTTACCGGTCCAAGCGCGATAGCTTACAGTTATAACGATCCGGTTGCGCCGGCCAAAGTTTTAGCTGCATTTATTAAAGAGCATACCGAACTTGAAATAAAAAATGGCGTTTTGAATGGCAAGGTGCTTGATTTAAACGCTATTAAAGCTTTGTCTGATTTGCCGTCGAGAGAGGTTCTGTTAGGCATGCTCTTGTCGGCTGCTAACGGTGTGCCGACAGCTTTTGTCAGAGCGCTGAACGATGTTCCCATAAAGATGTTGAATGTATTACAGGCAATTAAAGATCAAAAAGAAGCTAATGCTTAGTCGTCGGCAAAAAGAATGCTGATTACTATGCTGTTTAACTATTTGGAGGAAATTGATAATGGCAGATATAAAAAAAGATGATGTGATTGAGTTTATAGCTAATATGTCGGTGCTTGAGCTATCTGAGATGGTTAAGGAGATGGAAGAGAAATTCGGTGTCTCAGCTGCAGCCCCGGTTGCCATGATGGCGGCAGGCCCTGCAGATGGAGGAGCGGAGAAGGCTGATGAAAAAACCGAGTTTGATGTTATTTTGACTGCCTTTGGTGATAAAAAGATTCAGGTAATTAAAGAAGTAAGAGCAATTACCGGCCTTGGACTTAAAGATGCCAAGGCGCTTGTGGACGGTGCCCCTGCTCCTGTAAAGGAAGGTATTGCAAAGGATGAAGCGGACAAAATCAAGTCCCAGCTTGAAGATGCGGGAGCACAGATCGAGGTAAAATAGATAGTCTTTGAACGAAAACTGCTAATTTTCGTTCGGGCACTATATAAACTCTTTTTGTGAGTTGTTTCATGTAAATAATGTTTGATCAAGAATCCGGGCATTTTAACCAATATCCGGATTCTGAAAACCTTTCACCAAACTGATTTTGGAGATGCCATGTCGGAAAGCTCTTTGGCAAATAAACGGATTAGGAAAAACTTCGGTAAAATTCCTAAGATTATTGAGATACCTGATCTTATTGGAGTGCAGAAGCAATCTTATAAACGGTTTCTGCAAATGAACGTGCCACCCGAAAAGCGTGAAGATATCGGTATGCAGGCGGTATTTCAATCTGTATTTCCCATAAATGATCTCACCGGAACATCTTCCCTGGAATTTGTTTCGTATAGATTTGTTGATATAAAGAATAGCGTGGAAGAATGTATAAGCAGAGGGATGACATATGAGATACCGATAAGTATTACTGTCAGGCTGGTTGTATATGATCTGGATATTGAAACAGGGGTTTCCAGTATCCGTGATATTAAGGAGCAGGAGGTATATTTCGGAACTATTCCACTTATGACCGAAAAGGGTACATTTGTAATAAATGGAACTGAGCGGGCTGTTGTAAGTCAGCTTCATCGATCATCAGGAGTTTTTTTCAGCCATGATCAGGGAAAAACACATTCAAGCGGGAAGGTTATCTATTCTGCCAGAATAATTCCCGTGCGCGGCTCGTGGATCGATATGGAAATAGACCCTAAAGGTGTCGTTTATATAAGGATAGACAGACGACGCAGATTTCCAATTACTATTCTTTTCAAAGCATTTGGATATACTACCGAAGATATCCTTTCTTATTTCTATCATAAAGAAAAGATTATTGTTCGTGACGAATTTTTTTATAAATCTATCAAAGGGCAATATGACCTGTTGAAGAGCCTTAAGGGTTGGCGAGCCTCTTATGACGTAGAGGATCCCGCAACGGGTGAGGTCTTTGTTAAAGAAGGCCGTCTCTTTACCCAGAAAGCTATCAAGCAGATTAAAGCGGCTGAATTAGATATGATTCAGATTTCCAGGGAAGATATTATTGACAGCGTTTTTGCATCTACCTTGCTTGATCCGGAAACTGATATCCCCATCGTGCGTGCCAATGACCAGGTTAATGATGATCTGCTTGAACGATTGAGGGCGGCAGGAATTAATGAATTTGAACTGCTTGTTATTGATGGAGTAATAGGCAGTGATTCTATGCAAAAGACTCTTTTGCTGGACAAAACCGAGTCAAAACTGGAAGCGCTTATCGAAATTTACAGAAGACTCAGACCTGGAAATCCAGCTACACAGGAGGTTGCTCAGGACTTTGTTGACAAGCTGTTTTTCAGATCCACCTATTATGATCTTTCCGGTGTAGGCCGCATGAAGATTAACCAGCGTCTCGGAATAGGGAGTCTGTCTGATTTAAGGGTGCTGCGAAAAGAAGATATTCTGTGCACAACAAAAGCTCTTATTGATCTTAAGGATACACAGGGAATCGTTGACGATATTGATCATTTGGGTAACCGAAGAATAAGAGCTGTTGGAGAGCTTCTTGAAAATCAGTATCGTATTGGACTTGTCCGCATGGTTCGTGCCATTAAAGAGCGGATGACTCTGCAAGAGGTAGATGCATTAATGCCCCATGACCTTGTTAATCCCAAACCGGTTACGGCTGTGGTAAGAGAGTTTTTCGGAACCAGTCAGCTTTCACAGTTTCTTGATCAAACCAATCCTCTTTCGGAAACAACACATAAACGGAGACTCAGCGCCCTGGGACCGGGGGGGCTAACGCGTGAACGTGCCGGTTTTGAAGTTAGGGATGTACATCCTTCACATTATGGTCGAATATGTCCCATAGAAACTCCCGAGGGTCCGAATATAGGGCTTATCGTATCCCTTAGCACCTATGCCCGTGTGAATGATTACGGTTTTATTGAAACACCATACAGAGTTGTGGAGAACGGTAAAGTTTCAAATACTATAAAGTTTCTGGATGCTTTTGAAGAGAAGGATCATCCCCTGGCACAGGCGAATGCCCCTATTGATGAACATGGATGCTATATCAATCCGCTTGTTACTTCACGTGTTGCCGGTGAGTTTATGATGGTCAAACAAGAAGATATCGAGTTTATGGATATATCTCCTAATCAGCTTGTTAGTATTTCTGCATCTCTTATTCCTTTTTTGGAAAATGATGATGCCAACAGAGCATTAATGGGTTCAAACATGCAGCGCCAGGCGGTTCCGTTGTTAAATGCTTCAGCTCCCCTGGTCGGTACGGGTATTGAAGGTGTTGTGGCTAAAGATTCCGGTGTTACACTGGTGGCAAAACGGGATGGTGTAGTCATATATGTTGATGCTTCTCGTATAATAATAAAGCATGATTTTTTTGAACAGCATGATGGCAAACTTCAGGGTGCTCCTGTTACCATATATAAACTTTCTAAATTTATACGTTCAAATCAGAATACATGTTTTAATCACCGTCCAATAGTAAAAAAAGGTCAAAGGGTAAAGGCCGGAGAAATAATTGCCGATGGATCCGCCACCGAGAAGGGTGAACTTTCCCTTGGCAAGAATGTAATGGCGGCGTTTATGCCTTGGGCGGGATATAACTTTGAAGATTCTATTCTTGTTAGTGAAAGACTTGTAAGGGATGGGGTATATACATCTGTTCACATTGAAGAGTTTGAAGTAGTGGCGCGTGATACAAAAATAGGGAAGGAAGATATTACGCGTGATATACCGAATGTTGGCGAGGAAGCCCTGAGAAATCTTGATGACAGTGGTATTATAAGGCTGGGAGCGGAAGTGGTTCAGGGAGATATTTTAGTCGGAAAAATTACTCCGAAGGGTGAGACGCAGCTTTCTCCGGAAGAAAAACTACTTCGAGCAATATTCGGTGAAAAGGCCGGTGATGTCAAGGATACTTCCCTTCGAGTTCCTCCAGGAGTCGAAGGGATAGTTATTGATGCTAAAGTTTTTTCAAGAAGAGGTATTGATAAAGATGAACGTACCAGCCAGCTTGAGAACAAAGAGATAGCAACCCTTGAGAAAGACAGGGATGATGAGCTTGGAATGCTTGAAGAAGTCGTCAGAATGCGACTTGAGGAATTGCTGGTTGGGCAGAAAAGCCTCTCGCTTGTGCAGCAGAATACGACGGTTTTTATTGCCAAAGACAGCCTCATCGAATCAAGTAATCTGGCCGGAATGCCCTTAACGCTTCTCGATGGCATAATATTGCAGGATCATGAAAGAGCTGAAACTGTATACGATCTTCTGGATCTTTACAAAGAGCAATGTGATAGTTGCAATGATGCTTTTGATAAAAAAGTAAAACAGTATGAAAAAGGTGACGACCTTCCGCCTGGCGTTATTAAAATGATAAAAGTCTATGTGGCGATGAAAAGGAAGCTTTCGGTGGGAGATAAGATGGCAGGCCGGCATGGAAATAAAGGCGTTGTTTCCAGAATTCTTCCTTTGGAGGATCTTCCCTATTTTGAAGATGGTACTCCGGTAGATATGGTGTTGAATCCACTTGGTGTCCCTTCTCGCATGAATGTTGGACAGATTTTGGAAATCCATTTGGGAAGAGCCGCAAAGGGCTTAGGAGATCAGCTCAACAGGCTGCTGGAAAAAAAGAGACTTACCGATCTTAGAGATAAATTAAAACGTATATTTTCCTTAAAGAAGCAAACTGAAATGATAGACAGCTTTGATGACCGGGATTTAATGGATTTTGCTTCCAATTATAAGGATGGTGTTCATATGGCTACTCCTGTTTTTGACGGCGCAAAAGAGAATGAGATAAAGTCTCTTTTGGATGAGGCTGGAATTAGCATTTCAGGTCAGGTGACGCTGTACGACGGTCGAACAGGGGAAGCTTTTAATGAAAAGATAACAGTGGGCGCAATGTATATGTTAAAGCTGCATCATCTTGTTGATGATAAAATACACGCCAGATCCATTGGTCCTTATTCTCTTGTTACTCAGCAGCCTTTGGGTGGAAAGGCTCAGTTCGGAGGCCAGCGGTTTGGGGAGATGGAAGTCTGGGCCATGGAGGCTTATGGGGCTGCTTACGCTTTGCAGGAGTTTTTGACTGTAAAGTCAGATGATATGGCTGGACGAACTCGCATTTATGAGAGGATCGTTAAAGGCCAAAATCTGCTGGAACCTGGAATTCCAGAGTCTTTTAAAGTCCTTACAAAGGAATTGCAGAGTTTGGGCCTGAATGTGACATTGTTGGAGAATGAAAATTAGAATGGTATCGAGGTAAGATTTTGGAAACATTATACGATTTTTTTGCCAAACCGATGGACCCTAAAATATATTCCGGTATAAAAATAGAGTTGGCATCACCGGAGCAGATCCGTAAATGGTCGTTTGGGGAGATTAAGAAACCCGAAACAATAAATTACAGGACGTTTAAACCTGAACGTGATGGTCTTTTTTGTGCCAAGATTTTTGGTCCTACCAAGGATTATGAATGTAATTGCGGCAAATATAAACGTATGAAGCATAGGGGGGTTATCTGTGAGAAATGCGGCGTTGAAGTAATACAGTCAAAAGTCCGCAGAGAAAGAATGGCTCATATTGAGCTCGCCTCACCTTGCGCGCATATATGGTTTTTGAAGAGTCTGCCCAGCAAAATCGGCACTCTTCTCGATATGACCTTAAAAAATCTTGAGAAAGTACTCTATTTCGACTGTTATATAGTAATGGATCCTAAGGATACCGGGTTAACGCGCGGGCAGTTGTTGTCTGACGACAAGTATTATGAGGCCCTTGATACTTTTGGTGAGAATTTTGAGGTCGGCATCGGCGCTGAGGCTGTTAAAAAGATGTTGGAAAATGTTGATCTTGAAGCGGAATATGCTCAGCTAAGAACAGATATCCAGACCACCGGCGCCATTGCCAAGCGCCAGAAATATTCTAAAAGACTGAAGGTAATTGATTCTTTCAGGCGTTCAGGCCTGAATCCGGTTTGTATGATAATGGAGTGTATTCCTGTCCTGCCGCCTGATTTGCGTCCGCTTGTTCCTCTTGAAGGCGGAAGATTTGCTACTTCCGATCTTAATGATCTTTACCGGAGGGTAATTAATCGTAATAATCGTTTAAAACGTCTTATAGACTTAAAGGCACCTGATATTATAGTTCGCAACGAGAAGAGGATGTTGCAGGAAGCCGTGGACGTGCTATTTGATAACGGAAGACAGGGCAGGGTCATTCTCGGTACCAATAAACGTCCTTTAAAATCCTTAAGTGACACATTAAAGGGTAAGCAGGGGCGTTTCCGTCAGAATCTGCTCGGAAAAAGGGTCGATTATTCCGGTCGTACTGTTATTACGGTAGGACCTAATCTCAGATTACACCAGTGCGGTCTTCCAAAGAAAATGGCTCTCGAGCTCTTTAAACCTTTTGTCTATTATCGCCTTGAAAAAAAAGGCATAGTTTCTACTGTCAAGAGTGCCAAAAAAATAGTAGAAAGAGAGACGCCGGAGGTTTGGGATGCCTTGGATGAGGTTGTGAAGGAATATCCTATTTTCCTTAACCGCGCTCCCACTCTTCATCGATTGGGAATACAGGCCTTTGAACCTATACTTATAGGGGGCAAGGCTATTCAGCTTCACCCGCTTGTTTGCACCGCATTTAATGCAGACTTTGACGGGGATCAGATGGCAGTTCATATACCCCTTTCTATTGAATCACAGATTGAGGCCAGGGTATTGGTTCTGTCCAGCGATAATATTCTTTCCCCTGCTAATGGCAACCCTATCATTGTTCCAAGTCAGGATATTGTTCTAGGTATATATTACATGACTAGGGGAATTGCCGGTTTGCAAGGTGATGGCAAGCTATTTTCAAGTTTGGGAGAGGTTCGTTCAGCCTTTGACGCAGGTGCGGTTGATCTTCATTCTAAAATCGTAGTACGTATCAATGGCGTAAGGGAAGAGACCACAGTCGGCCGGGTTTTGCTGTACGAGATCCTTCCCAATGAAAAGGTCTTGAGCTTGAACCATATAATGGTTTCTACAGAGGAAGATGCGAAGATTATATTGGATAGGTTAAAGAACAGAGAGTATTTTAAAGAGTTATCCATTGAATATTCAAATAACCAGGATGAAGGGAATAACGGTTTTCTGAGCAAGGAAGAATTTAACAGGTTTTTTAATCTAAAAAGCGAGGAAGCGGATAAACTTTATTCGCAAGAACCCGGAACATATAGTGAAGTCTTTTTTGATGGTGATCTCTACCATCTTTTTGAGGTTGTAGCCAAGAAGCCTGATATATCTTTCGACATAATAAATAAAGTAATGGATAAAAAGTCTCTTGGCCAACTTGTCGATTCTGTGTACAGGAACCTTGGGCCGAAAGCTACTGTGATACTTGCAGACCGGTTGAAGGATCTGGGTTATGAATATTCGACTAAAGGAGGGTTATCAATATCCATCGACGCTATGATTATTCCTCCAACAAAACAGGATATAATTCAAAGAGCTGATGCACAGGTTAATGAGATAGGCAGGCAGTATACGGAAGGTCTCATAACCCAGGGGGAAAAATATAATAAAGTCGTCGATATATGGGCTAAAGCTACTGATGATGTTGCCAATGAGATGATGAATGCTATGAAAATGGCCTCTCCCACGGATAATGAGGATGTCGATATTGTTATTAATAAAGACAGGGAATCCGGGCCTACAGAAAGTTTTAATCCTATTTATATGATGGCTGATTCCGGAGCAAGAGGCAGCAAGGATCAAATGAGACAATTGGCTGGGATGAGGGGGCTTATGGCAAAACCGTCAGGTGAAATTATAGAGACTCCCATTAATGCCAATTTTAGAGAGGGACTTTCGGTTCTGCAATATTTTATTTCCACCCACGGAGCAAGGAAGGGATTGGCTGATACAGCATTAAAGACGGCAAATTCAGGATATCTTACAAGGCGGTTGGCCGATGTTGCCCAAGACTGTACAGTAATTATGCATGACTGCGGCTCTGTGAATGGGATCGAGGTAGAGCCTCTAATGGAGGGCGGAGAGGTTATTCAGCGTCTGGGTGAAAGGATATTGGGACGTGTAGCCGCTGAGGATATTTTAGATCCCTTTACTGATGAACTGCTTGTAAAGATGGGTGAATATATTGATGAGGCTGATGTTGAAAAGATAGAAGCCGCAGGTATTATTATTGTAAAAATCAGGTCTGTATTGACGTGTAGGGTTAAAAACGGAGTATGTGTTATGTGTTACGGTCGTGACCTTGCTCATGGGAGGCCGGTTGAGATAGGCCAGGCAGTAGGAATTCTAGCCGCCCAGTCTATAGGCGAGCCTGGAACCCAGTTGACAATGCGGACATTTCATATCGGAGGAACAGCCAGCCGAAGGGTTGAGCAGGCTGATATCCGGGCAATGTCGGATGGTACGATAAAGTATATGGATCTTGACGCTGCGGTTAATTCAGAGAATAAGATTGTTGTAATGAATCGAAAAGGTGGTGAATTTGCAATTATTGGCAACACAGGCCGTGAACGAGAGCGTTTTCCTGTAATTTACGGAGCCCATATAAATGTGAATGAGGGTGATCAAGTAAAGCCGGGAGATTTGCTTGCAACCTGGGATCCATTTACAACACCTATTTTGACCGAGGTTGGGGGGGATATCAAATTTGGAGATATAAACCTGGGAAAAACAATGCAGGTGAAAGTAGACCCTGTGACAGGAAAATCGAGTCGCATGATAATAGAATCGAAACACGTAGAGGAACGTCCGAGGATTTCTATTAAAGACAAGAGCGGTAAGACAGCCGACAGGAAGTCCTCTGAGGGGAAGGCTCGTTATTATCTGCCTGTGGACGCTATACTTATGGTCGACGAGGGGGATAGTGTAATGCCTGGAGATGTTATCGCCAAACTGCCGCGAGCTACAACCAAGACAAAAGATATTACAGGAGGCCTGCCAAGGGTTGCCGAGCTTTTTGAAGTTCGCAAACCAAAAGAGATGGCTATTTTGAGTGCAATTGACGGGTATGTATCCATTAGAAAAGGCACAAAAAAGGGAAAACGGAAAATTACGATTACCCCTGTTGACGTTGGCGATAAAAAAGAGTATTTGATTCCACAGGGTAAACATATCAATGTTTATGAGGGTGATTATGTAAAGGCTGGCGAACCTCTTATTGGGGGTTCAGCGAATCCTCAGGATATTCTTAATATTAAAGGTGAAATTGCATTGGCTCGTTACCTGGTAAATGAAGTTCAGGAAGTTTATAATCTGCAGGGCGTTCGTATCAATGACAAACATATTGAAATTATTGTGCATCAGATGATGAAGCGTGTCAAGATTATTGACGCGGGGGATACCGATTTTATTCTTGAGGAACAGGTCGATCGGATTAGGTTTGATGAGATAAACAGCGCTGTTAAGGAGAATGGGGGTAAACCGGCTGTTGCCGAATCGTTGATTCTTGGAATAACCAAAGCATCACTCAGTACCGAAAGCTTTATTTCGGCAGCTTCTTTTCAGGAGACAACAAAGGTGCTGGCGGAAGCGAGTATTTCAGGCAAAGTTGATAGACTTAAAGGACTTAAGGAGAATATTATTATGGGTAGACTGATCCCTGCCGGTACCGGCTTTCCTGAGTATGGTGCTTTTGATATTGAAATGTAATTTTTTATATTTTAATATCAATAATGTCAATTCGTTACACAAATTCTTTCTTTACAGCTTATTTTTTTTATTTATTAAAATATCGATATAAAATACTTGACAAAATACTACCTTGCATTTATAATAAGTCTTTTATCAGCGTTGCAGAAGAATAATAAAATTAAAGAGGATGAAATGCCGACGATTAATCAATTGGTTAGAAAAGGTAGAAAGCGGATAAAAAGGAAGACCAATACGCCGGCGCTTAAGGGTGCGCCACAAAAAAGAGGTGTATGTACCCGTGTCTATACTTCAACACCAAAGAAGCCGAATTCCGCGTTACGTAAAGTCGCCAAGGTCAGGTTGACAAGCGGTGCAGAGGTTACAGCATATATTCCCGGTATCGGTCATAACCTCCAGGAGCATTCTGTTGTTCTTGTTCGTGGCGGGCGGGTTAAAGATCTCCCAGGTGTAAGATATCATATCGTCAGAGGCATTCTTGATACTCTTGGCGTGGAAGATAGAAAGCATGGAAGGTCCAAATATGGTGTAAAGAAACCTAAATAGGGTAGTGTATAGACTTTAAGATAATGATTTTGGTAAGGCCGGATGGGTAATGGAATTATATGATCCTACGACCGATGGCGAACTCTAAAATTTTTATCTTAAAGTCTATAAAAGTCAATCTTTTAATTAATCAAGTTTGAAGTGGTTTGAAATATGCCCAGAAGAAGAGAAGTTCCCCATAGGAAGATTGTACCCGATTCCAAATATAATAATACATTGGTAGCAAGATTTATTAAATCAATCATGAAAGACGGAAAAAAGAGTCTTGCCGAGTCGATAGTGTATGATGCGCTTGATATTATTCAGGAAAAGACTAGTGAGCCGCCAGTGGATGTTTTTGAAAATGCTCTTAAAAATGTGCAGCCCATGATTGAAGTGAAGTCAAGGCGGGTCGGTGGCTCAACCTATCAGATACCGACGGAAATTAGACCTTCACGAAGAAATGCATTAGGTATTAGATGGATAATCGGTTTTGCTCACAAAAGATCTGAAAAAGGGATGGCCAAAAAGCTTGCCGCTGAATTCTTGGATGCTTTTAATAAAAGAGGAGCCTCTGTTAAAAAGAGGGAGGATACTCATAAAATGGCTGAAGCTAATAAGGCGTTTGCCCATTATCGCTGGTAGAAAACGTTGTTTTTTGAAGAATTTACTTCCGCATTAAGAGGGGAGGGTATTAGAGATGGCAAAGGAAAAGTATGAGAGGACCAAGCCGCACGTCAATGTTGGTACAATAGGGCATATAGATCATGGCAAGACGACATTGACTGCAGCAATAACAAAACATAATGGCCTAAAAGGTCTGGCTGATTTTGTTCCGTTTGATCAGATAGACAAGGCGCCTGAAGAGAAGGAGCGCGGGATAACGATAGCTACTGCACATGTTGAGTATGAGACGTCGAACCGTCATTATGCCCATGTTGATTGTCCTGGTCATGCTGATTATATAAAGAATATGATAACCGGAGCCGCTCAAATGGACGGGGCTATACTGGTGGTCGGGGCTGATGACGGTCCCATGCCTCAGACCCGGGAGCATATATTGTTAGCCCGTCAGGTGGGTGTCCCCAGCATAGTGGTATTTCTGAACAAGTGTGATATGGTTGATGATGAAGAGCTTGTAGAGTTGGTGGAGCTTGAGTTGCGGGAGTTACTGGACAAGTATGACTTTCCTGGAGATGATACTCCGATAATACGCGGCAGCGCATTAAAGGCTCTAGAGAGCGACGATCCTGACGGTGAAGAAGCTAAATGTATATTTGAGTTAATGGATGCTATAGACACATTTATAGCGGAGCCTAAGCGAGACATAGACAAGCCGTTTTTGATGCCCGTAGAGGACGTCTTCAGTATATCCGGTCGCGGTACGGTAGTAACCGGCAGGGTAGAGCGTGGAATAATCAAAGTAGGTGATGATGTAGAGATCATAGGTATACGGGACACTTTGAAGACAGTCTGCACTGGTGTGGAGATGTTCAGGAAGCTTCTTGATCAGGGTCAGGCCGGAGACAACATAGGTGTCTTGATAAGAGGCACAAAGCGTGAAGAAGTAGAGCGCGGTCAGGTAGTAGCTGTACCTGGATCTATTACGCCGCATACGAAGTTTAAAGCGGAAGTTTATATATTGAGCAAAGAGGAAGGTGGCAGGCACACGCCGTTTTTCAGCGGATATCGTCCGCAGTTTTATTTCAGGACAACGGATGTTACCGGGATATTGACATTACCCGAGGGAGTGGAGATGGTCATGCCTGGTGATAATGTGACGATAACGGCTGAGTTGATAACACCCATAGCGATGGAGGCGGAGTTAAGGTTTGCCATCAGAGAAGGCGGTCGTACCGTCGGCGCAGGTGTTGTGAGTGAAGTGATCGAATAGAAGAGATCGTATATCAGCAATCCGAAAGAAAAAAATAATGAAAGTCAATACAAAAATAAGGATAAAACTCAAGGCTTATGATCATAAACTGCTTGATCAATCCGCCTCGGATATTTTAGATACAGCCAATAAAACAGGTGCAAAAGTAGTTGGGCCGATTCCTCTTCCCACAAGAATAAATAAATATTGTGTTCTCCGTTCACCTCATAAAGACAAAAAATCACGGGAACAATTTGAGATAAGAACACATAAAAGAATTCTTGATATTGTTGAGCCGACCCAGCAGACTGTCGATGCATTAATGAAACTCGATCTTTCTCCTGGAGTAGATGTAGAGATAAAACTATAGGCATAGGAATTGTTAAAGCTATGTGTAGAGGATTGATAGGGAAAAAAATAGGTATGTCCGGGGTTTTTTCCGCGGATGGTAAGTTTATACCTGTAACAGTTATACAAGCAGGCCCTTGTTTTGTAACACAGATTAAAACAATCGTTAATGAGGGATATGACGCCCTTCAAATAGGGTTCTGCGAGCAAAAAAAGTCGCGTATTAACAAACCGAAACAGGGGCATTTACAAAAGAGCGGCGGCCAGTCTTTTCTCTATCTTCGGGAAGTGGATGTCGATGAACCTGAATTATATAAACCCGGACAGAAGATCCTTCTCGATATTTTTAAAGTGGGTGAACGTGTTGACGTTGCCGGCACGAGCAAGGGACGTGGTTTTGCTGGTGTTATAAAACGACATGGCTTTCATGGAGGCAAAAAGACCCATGGTAGTCATAGTCATAGAATTCCGGGTTCTGTAGGGTGCAGTGCTTGGCCCGGCAAGGTTATAAAAGGAAAGAAACTCCCGGGCCATTATGGCAATTCGAGAACAACAGTACGTAACCTCGAAATTGTCGATATCCGGCCGGAAGAAAATTTGATATTGATAAAAGGTGCTTTGCCTGGTCATAGATCGGGTCTGGTAGCAATTAAAAAAAGGGCGCTTGCAGAATAAATATAAATTTTAAAATCAAATAATTATCTGAAAATCTATAATTTTTTTATTAACCGTGATGGCTTGATAAAAAAGTTGTTTTAAGAGCTATAAAAATCTAATTATAAACAATTTTTTTTGAATTCATCAACATTTATAGTTTGGTATTGCAAATGGCTGTTGTGGATGTTTTAAATACAAAAGCGGAAAAGGTTTCAGAAATAGAACTGGCAGATTATATATTCGACGTACCTGCCAAATCGAATGTTCTGCATGAAGTAGTCAGGATGCAGTTGGCTTGCAGGCGCTCAGGAACTGCTTCAGTTAAACATCGTAGTGATGTAAAGGGAAGTGGAAGAAAATTATTCAGGCAAAAGGGCACTGGAAGGGCACGGAGAGGTGATATCAAATCTCCTCTATTGCGTGGAGGAGGTTCTGTTTTTGGCCCTGATCCCAGGTCGTACGCCTACTCGGTTCCTAAAAAGGTAAAAAAACTAGCCCTTAAGATGGCGCTGAGCAGCAAATACAGGACGAATGAACTGGTTGTGCTGGATAATTTTGATTTAGATAAGATCCAGACAAAAAAATTTATAGGTATCATCAATCAATTGAATATAAAGAAAGCTTTGATTGTAATAGATGAAAAAAATGAAAAGCTTGAGCTTTCCTCAAGAAATGTTCCTAACATAAAAGTTATGAGATATGAGGGGCTTAATGTTTACGATATTCTTAAGTACAATCATTTGGTGTTGTTGGAGCCATCCATTAAGAGCATCGAAGGGAGGTTTGTGGTATGATTAAATATAGAATAATCAAGCGGCCTCTTGTTACTGAAAAAACAGTGCTTTTGAAAGAAGAAGCAAACCAGTTTGCCTTTGAAGTAGATCGAGCAGCCAACCGTATTGAGATCAGAAATGCTGTGGAAAAGATATTCAAGGTTAAAGTTGCTTCTGTTAAGACTATTCAGGTAAAAGGCAAAACCAAACAAAAAGGCAGAATAATAGGTAAGCGTAAGGATTGGAAAAAGGCTATTGTTCGATTATTACCTGGTGAACGGATTGAATTTTTTGAAGGAGCTTAGGAGCTTAAAGGTTTATAATGGCTGTTAAAAGAGTAAAACCAACATCTGCCGGTCGCAGGGCTCAGACTTATTCTACTTTTGAAGAGATTACAACAACCACCCCTGAAAAAAGTCTGTTGAAAATTATTAAAAAAACCGGTGGACGTAATGTAAATGGAAGGATTACGAGCAGGCATCGAGGCGGTGGTCATAAAAGGCGTTACAGGATAATTGATTTTAAGAGGAACAAAGTCGGTATTCCCGCAACAGTTGCTACAATTGAATATGATCCGAACAGGTCTGCGAGAATAGCATTATTGTATTATGCTGATGGCGAAAAACGTTATATACTCGCTCCGCTCAACCTTTCTGTTGGAGATTCGGTTATCTCATCCATAGAAGCCGATATTAAACCTGGAAATACTCTACCCTTAAAAAACATACCTTTAGGGACACATATTCATAATATTGAATTGACGATGGGCAAAGGTGGACAGATTGTCAGGAGTGCCGGTACATATGCTCAGCTCATGGCGAAAGAAGATAGATATGCTCAAGTGAAATTGCCTTCAGGTGAAGTTCGGATGGTTTTATTAAACTGCAATGCAACAATCGGTCAGCTGGGAAATGTAATACATGAGAATATTTCCTTGGGAAAGGCAGGCAGGAAGCGTTGGCTTGGGAGACGACCTAAAGTGCGTGGAGTTGCGATGAATCCGGTTGATCATCCAATGGGAGGCGGTGAAGGCCGTTCTTCAGGCGGGCGTCATCCTTGTACTCCATGGGGAATGCCTACCAAAGGGTATAAGACAAGGAACAAGAGGAAGAACAACAGGTTTGTTGTTAAAAAAAGAACTAAAAAATAGCATTTGATAATTATTGAAATATATTTATCATTTTTCCAGGAGTTTTTATGCCGCGATCATTAAAAAAAGGTCCGTATGTTGATCCAAAGTTATTAAAAAAAATAACAACTGCCCAGGAGACTAGAAGTAATAGCGTTGTAAAGACATGGTCAAGAAGGTCAACCATTATACCTGAGATGGTAGGATTTACGATGGCAGTTCATAACGGAAAAAAATTTGTTCCGGTCTTTGTTTCAGAAGATATGGTGGGTCATAAACTTGGTGAATTTTCTCCGACACGTGTTTTTTATGGACATGCCGGGGATAAAAAATCGAGATTAAGGAAATAATCAGCATTAACAGATGTTTGAAAATCTGTATAAATAAGGAATTGCCGAAAATGGAGTTTAGAGCAGTTGCAAAGTACGTGCGCATTTCTCCAAGAAAAGTTCGTATGATAGTGGGGACCATTAAGAGTAAGCCTGTTGAAGCCGGTCTGGATATTTTAAAATTTATGCCTCAAAAAGCGGCGGCCATAGTTGAAAAAACAATACGCAGTGCCGTTGCAAATGCTGACCAACATTCAGGGGTAGATATAGACGCATTGGTTATTCGAAATATTTCTGCTGATCAGGGACCAACATTAAAACGATTCAGAGCCAGGGCGCGCGGTAGGGGAACAAGAATTTTAAAACGTACCGCTCATATTACTGTTATATTATGTGATGATTTGGCATAAGGGAGGATAAAAAGCTTGGGCCAGAAAGTTAATCCTATAAGTTTGAGGCTGGGTGTAGTTAAGACTTGGGAGTCGAAATGGTATGCCGGTAAGAAATATTCTGATTATATTTTAGAAGATTTTAATATCAGGAAGTTTCTTAAGAAAAAAAATTATCACGCAGGTGTTTCTAAAATTGAAATTGAGAGATCGAATAAGCGTGTCAGACTAAAAATTTTTACTTCTAGACCTGGTATTATAATAGGAAAAAAAGGTTCTGAAATAGCTGAGTTAAAAAAAACGCTTGAAAAAATGATTTCTCAAGAAGTTTTTATTGATGTTCAGGAGGTACGAAAACCTGAGGTTGATGCTCAGCTTGTTGCAGAAAGTATTGCTCTTCAGATAGAACGGAGGGTAGCTTTTCGGCGTGCCATGAAACGTGGTATTCAGTCTGCCATTCGATTTGGTGCTGAAGGTGTTAAGGTTATATGCTCAGGTCGCTTGGGAGGTGCAGAGATGGCTCGGACGGAATGTTACAAAGAAGGAAGGGTCCCCCTGCATACCTTACGTGCGGATATTGATTACGGTTTTACGGAATCGCATACCACATATGGTGTAATTGGTGTTAAAGTTTTTATTTTTAAGGGTGAGATTTTAAAGAAAAATAAATAATGATATTATAAGATATATCATTATTTTTGAATCTAAAATATAGTTACTATTTATGGGCTTTTAGATAATTAATTTCACAATCTATAGAGAAAAGCTTAGGAGGCGTACTGGCTTTGCGTCGAGATAATGTTTTGAGCGATAACGCAACAAAATTAATTATCTGAAAATTTATAGGTAGAATAGGAGTAATTTTAAATGCTGAGTCCCAAGAAGATGAAATTCCGCAAGCACCAGAGAGGTAGAATGAAGGGTGTTGCACTAAGGGGTTGTAATTTAAATTTTGGTGACTATGGATTGCAGGTAATTGAGTGCGGAGCAATATCTGCGAGGCAGATAGAAGCAGCCCGTATAGCAATGACCAGGCATGTGAAGAGAGGTGGCAGAACCTGGATAAGAATTTTTCCTGATAAACCATATACAAAAAAACCGGCTGAAGTTAGAATGGGTAAAGGGAAGGGCGCTCCCGAAGGATGGCAAGCCATCGTTAAACCCGGAAGAATTCTTTATGAAATGGATGGTGTTCCTATAGAGCTTGCCAAGGAGGCTTTGCGCCTTGCGTCACACAAGCTTTCAGTGAAAACCAGGTTTGTTGCAAGGAGTTTATTTTAATGAAGACGGGTGAGATTAGAGAGTTAAGCCTTGATGAGATGAATAACAAGCTCGTTAATTATGAAGAAGAATTGTTTAATCTTCGTTTTCAGCATCAAACCGACCAGCTTGATAACACTCAATTAATGAAAAAGACCAAACGGAATATTGCCAGGGTTAAGACTCTAATAAGAGAAATGATCGACAACAAAGATATGGAATAGAATAGTTGCTGTCATGAAAAAAATCGGAATAAAGAGACAGGCTGTTGGAACTGTTGTTAGTGACAAGATGGACAAAACAGTTGTTGTAAATGTTGAGAGACTTGTTAAACATAAACTTTATCATAAATATATAAAAAGGCGTTCAAAATTTGTTGCTCATGACAAAGATAATGAGTGCTGTTTTGGTGATAAGGTACTAATCATGGAATCAAAACCTATCAGCAAAACCAAGAAATGGGTTGTAAACAAGATACTTGACAGGGCTGTTTAATTAGAAGTCGCCAACCTTTAAGTTGCAGGGGTGGCATTAGAAAAGGAAATACTTTATAATGATACAGGCAGAAACAAGATTGACTGTAGCTGACAATTCAGGAGCTAAAGTTGTTTATTGTATAAAAGTCTTAGGCGGGTCAAGAAGAAGGTATGCTAGTGTCGGCGATATAATCGTTGTATCAATAAAGGAAGCAATGCCAAATGCCAAAGCAAAAAAAGGTGACGTTCTTAAAGCGGTAGTAGTACGTACCAAGAAAGAGATTAGAAGGCCTGACGGATCATATATAAGGTTTGATGATAATTCCGCAGTCTTAATAACCGCAAATCAAGAACCTTTAGGAACACGTATTTTCGGTCCTGTTGCAAGAGAGCTTAGGGCAAAAAAATTTATGAAAATTATCTCTCTTGCTCCTGAGGTTTTATAAAGCCGATATCTTCCCTTGTATAATATTTTAAGAGGTTCTTTATGACAGCTAATAAAATTCATTTAAAAAAAGATGATAAAGTTAAGATAATTACCGGTAAGGATAGAGATAAAATCGGAAAAATTGTAAGGGTTATCAGAAAAGACAGCCGGGTTATTGTAGAGAACATTAACATAATAAAAAAACATTCCAAGCCAAGTGCAACTAACAGGCAGGGTGGCATAGTAGAACAGGAGGCTCCGCTTCATTGGTCAAATGTAATGTTGGTTTGTAATAAATGCCTTAATGCAGTGCGTATTAAGCGGAAGCTTATTGAAGACGGAAAAAAAGTTCGTGTATGTAGCAAATGTAATGAAATGATTGATGTATAAACCATTGTGGATTTTTATCTAAATAATTTTAATCTGTTATCGGTCATAACCTTCGGTCGACGTACTAAAATTACGTCTCCCCTAATGGGTTTCCCTTTATCCTTGTTAAATTAATTATTTGAAAATTTATAGTTTTCGGGGAAGATTAATGTCACAGTTAAGAGAATATTACTGCAAAGAAGTTGTTCCTAAGATGATGGAAACTTTTAATTATAAAAACGTTATGCAGGTTCCAAAACTTGAAAAAGTTGTCTTGAACATGGGTTTAGGGGAAGCGATCAATAATAATAAGCTCCTTGATTCCGGAGTAGCTGAATTGAAAGTGATTTCAGGTCAGCAGCCTGTTATAACACGAGCAAAAAAGTCGATTGCTGCTTTTAAACTCAGAGAAGGTGTGCCCATTGGATGTATGGTAACGCTTCGTCATGATCGTATGTTTGATTTCTATAACAGGCTTGTGAATATTGCGCTTGCCCGTGTACGTGACTTTAGAGGCTTGTCAGGTAAGGCTTTTGATGGACATGGCAATTATTCCCTTGGAATAAAGGAACAGATAATTTTTCCGGAAATTGACTTTGATGCTATAGATAAGATTAAAGGGCTCAATATTACTATTGTGAATACCGCAAAAAATGATAGAGAAGGTAAAGAGCTCCTTAAACTTTTAGGTATGCCGTTTAGAAACTAATCTATATTTGCATTCCTTGTGTAACAAATTTGGAGTATTGATGATTTAGTAATTCTTTTTCTAAATCATCAATTTATAAGGAGGAAGATTTGGCAAAAAAAGCTCTTAGAATTAAGGCTATGCGACAACCGAAGTTTAAAGTAAGAGCATATAATAGATGCCCTCTTTGCGGAAGGCCAAGGGCGTTTATAAGAAAGTTCGGTATTTGCCGTATTTGTTTTAGGAATCTTGCATCTCAGGGTAAACTTCCAGGCGTTACTAAGTCAAGTTGGTAAAATAAACCATCTATAGCTTGTCACATAAATAATTTCACTGCGTTATCGGTCGTTGGAGTATCACAATACGCCTTCCTCCCCTCTGGCCTTGTGAAATTTATTATCTGACAATCTATATAGCTTTTATTCTGAAATTTATAATATTTTGGCATCATCCTATAATCTTGGTTTTGTATATGATTTGGCTGCCATGCCTAAATAATATGTTAATTTTTTTTAACGGAGAGTAGAATGTCAATTAGTGATCCCATTGCGGATATGCTGACTCGAATCAGGAATGCAGTCAAGGCAAAATTTACAAAAGTAGACATACCCGGCTCAAAAATAAAGATTGAAATTGCTAACGTACTAAAAACTGAAGGTTTTATACAGAATTTCAAATTTATTAATGATAACAAGCAAGGTATCCTGCGTTTATATCTTAAGTACGGAGAAGGTCGTTCAGATGTTATTTTGGGAATTAAGCGTATCAGTAAGCCTAGCAGAAGGGTTTATTTTAGAGCAAAGGATATAAAACCGGTTTTAAGTGGTATGGGTATTTCTATTTTTTCTACCTCTCGCGGCGTAATGACCGATAAAAGAGCGAGAAAAGAAAATTTAGGCGGTGAAATTCTCTGTAACGTTTGGTAGTAATTGGGAGTAAAGCGAATGTCACGTGTGGGAAAAAAAACGATTTGTATACCAAGTAGTGTTAAAGTCACTTATTCTGAACATTTGTTGAATGTGAAGGGCGAAAAAGGTGTGCTTACAAGGTTGGTTCATCCTGACATTGATCTGAATATTGAAAATCAGAATATAAATGTAACTATGAAAAAGGATGATAGGGTTAGCAGAGCTTTACAGGGCCTTACCAGAAGTCTGGTTTCCAATATGGTAATTGGAGTTGATAAGGGATTTGAACGTGTACTTCAAATAAACGGTATAGGTTATCGCGCTACAATTAAAGGACAGACCATAACATTTAATCTTGGATATTCAAGTCCTGTTCTTTTTGATCTTCAGGAAAGTGTTTCGGCAACTGTGGACAAGAATAATACTATCAAGCTTTTCGGCATTGATAAAGAGCAACTTGGGCAGGTCGCTGCAGCAATAAGAAAGTTGAGACCACCTGAACCTTATAAAGGCAAAGGTATTAAATATGCTGAAGAGCATATTAAAAGAAAAGCCGGCAAGACCGGAGTTAAATAAAAAATTTTCTGAAGGGAAGTCTTAAATGGGTTCGCAGGATTTAAAAAAACAGGCGCGTTTGAAAAGAAAAAAGAGAGTTCGTAAGAGATTGACAGGAACATCGGAGCGGCCAAGGTTAACTGTATTTCGTAGTGCAAAACATATATATGCACAGGTTGTTGATGATACATCCGGTCACACGCTTGTTGCTGCTTCAAGCCTTGAGCCGGCGACTAAAGAACAACCTCAATTTGAAAGCAAAGTGGCGGTTGCTAATTATGTCGGCAAACTTTTGGGCGGACGAGCAATTGAAAAAGGATTAACAAAGGTTGTTTTCGATCGTAATGGTTTTTTATATCATGGTCGAGTTAAAGCAGTATCTGAAGGAGCACGTGAAGCTGGGTTGGTTTTTTAGTGAAATTATGTAGTTGACAATCTATAGGACTATAAATAGGACTAAGGAGGAAAGCCACTTGTACAAAGAAGATACAGTAGAAAATCAATTAATTGATAAGGTCGTGTATATCAATCGCGTGGCGAAAGTAGTAAAAGGTGGCCGGAGATTCAGCTTTAGTGCTATTGTTGTAGTTGGAGATGGTGATGGTGCTATCGGTTATGGACTTGGTAAGGCCGGAGAAGTTCCCGTTGCTATTCGCAAGGGTATAGAAAAAGCAAAGAAAAATATGGTTAAAGTTTCCTTGAATAAAGGAACCATTCCTTTTGAAGTTATAGGAAAGTATGGGGCCGGTAGAGTTTTTTTGAAACCAGCATCAGAGGGTACCGGTGTTATAGCAGGAGGTGCTGTACGTGCGGTCCTCGAAGCTGCTGGAGTTCAGAACATTCTTACAAAGTGTATGGGTTCTCATAATCCCCATAACCTGGTAAAAGCTACCATTGAAGGCCTTACACAGCTTCAGAGCCGAGCGCAGGTTGCAGTAAGACGTGGTATAGATGTTAATAGTCTGTGAAGTTATTGGTAGCGAACCATAAGGCTTCAATGTGCCTTTAAATATCTGAGGTAGAAATTATATGACCGGAACAATAAAAGTCACTCTTGTGAAAAGCATGATCGGTAGACCTGAAAAACAACGTAAAGTTTTGCGTGGCATGGGACTTACAAAGTGCAACAAAACTGTTGTGCTTGAAAATATTCCATCTATTCGAGGTATGATTAATAAGGTGTCGCATCTTGTAAAGGCTGAGGAGAAACCTGATGAAGTTAAATGAACTTGCGCCGTCCCAAGGATCACGCAAACAGCGAAAACGCCTTGGACGCGGCGTTGGGTCTGGTACTGGTAAAACAGCTGGCAGGGGAACCAAGGGCTATAACAGCCGTTCAGGAGGAGGCGTCCGTCCTGGTTTTGAAGGCGGTCAGATGCCCATACACAGACGCTTGCCAAAGAGAGGCTTTACCAATATTTTTAAAAAAAGAATATCTGTTATTAATATATCTGATTTGTCCAGATTTGAAAATGGCAGTATTGTTGATGAGGCTTTACTTGTTAAAGCCGGTCTTGTCAAAGGTAGAAGAGACGGAATTAAGCTTTTGTCTCAGGGCGAAATTAATAAACAACTCACCATTCGTTTAGACAAATTAAGTAAAGCTGCTGTGGAAAAGATTTTGGCAGCAGGTGGAAAAATTGAGTAATAAATAAAGGTTGAGGTATTATATGGCTGTTGGAGGTTTCGGGAATATATTAAATATACCGGAATTAAAAAAAAGATGCCTTGTTACCCTTGGTCTTCTTATTGTATATCGCATCGGAGTACATATTCCTACGCCCGGGATTGACAGCATTGCATTAGCTGAAATATTCGCCAGGGCAAAAGGGACTATATTAGGCGTATTCAATATGTTTTCAGGGGGTGCTCTGGAAAGGCTCTCTGTATTTGCTTTGGGTATTATGCCTTATATAAGCGCATCTATTATTATACAGCTTTTAACGGTCACAATACCATTTCTGGAACAACTAAAAAAAGAAGGTGAGCAGGGGCATAAAAAGATTACCCAGTATACGCGTTATGGGACTGTCTTTTTAAGTATAATTCAGGGCTTTGGTATAAGTATCGGTTTGGAAAGGATGGGAACTGTGCTTCATCCCGGATGGGGTTTCAGGTTAATGACTGTTCTTACCTTGACAGCCGGAACAGCCTTTATAATGTGGCTGGGAGAACAGATTACCGAGAGGGGTATAGGAAACGGGATTTCATTAATAATATTTGCAGGTATTATTGTCAGGATTCCGGATGCAATAGGCAATACATTCCGATTAATTGCCACCGGTGAAATGAGCGTTTTTCTTATTCTTATTTTACTTGTATTCATGGTGGCTGTCATTGCGCTTATTGTTTTTGTTGAACAGGGCCAGCGCCGTTTACCAGTCCAATATGCAAAAAGGGTAGTGGGGAGAAAGATGTATAGCGGGCAATCCACCCATCTGCCTTTGAAGATTAATACATCAGGCGTGATACCACCTATATTTGCTTCATCAATTATGATGTTTCCTGCCACAATTGTAAGTTTTATCACAGTTTCGTGGATTCAGGATTTGATTAATTTGTTAAGACCCGGCAATCTGCTTTATGAATTACTATATGTAATAATGATTTTTTTCTTTTGTTATTTTTATACTGCTATTACTTTTGATCCCGTTGATGTGGCTGAAAATATTAAAAAACAGGGAGGCTTTATACCGGGAATGCGGCCAGGCAAGCGTACTGCAGATTATATTGATAAGGTTTTAACACGTATTACCTTGGGCGGGGCTATATATGTTTCTTTGGTATGTGTGTTACCATCGATTCTGATATCATATTTTAAAGTACCGTTTTATTTTGGAGGTACTGCTCTTTTAATAGTGGTTGGTGTTGGAGTAGATACTATATCTCAAATAGAATCACATATGCTGGTTCGTCATTATGAAGGATTTTTAAAAAAAAGCGGCGGTAAAATAAAGGGCCGGTTTTAGAAATATTCTTTTTACAGGATTTATATATTATGCCAAAGGAAGAGGCTATCAAGGTAGAGGGTAAGGTTATTGAGACTTTGCCTAATGCTATGTTTAAAGTTGAACTTGAAAACAATTACCAAGTTCTTGCGCATATTTCGGGCAAGATGCGTATGCATTTTATTAAAATATTACCTGGAGATAAAGTTGTTGTAGAACTTTCACCTTACGACCTTTCTCGAGGCAGGATTACTTACCGTGTAAAATAATATCGTATTTATTTTGTTTTAAGTAACCGGGCGACTGTAACTTTTTATTATTGTCAAAGGTGTATCGGGTTTTAGTAAGTCTGATTAAAAGACAAGTTGATTGGTTTTGTGGGCCTTTTGCAAAGTTTTTATATTTTTTTGTATATTGGGAGTGGCAAATATGAAGGTTAGAGCTTCAGTAAAGAAGATTTGCAGTAAATGTAAAATACTGCGCAGAAAAGGTGTGTTAAGGGTTATATGTGAGAACAAGAGACATAAACAGAGGCAGGGATAGAGGGGGGCAGCTTTGGCAAGAATTGCAGGTGTAGATTTACCCAAACGTAAGCGTATCGAGATAGGTCTAACTTATATCTATGGAATTGGAAAAACTATTTCAAAGCGTATAATTGCAAATCTGGATATTAATCCTAATACATTGACCGATGACTTGACGGAATTGGAGATTAACAGCATCCGCAAAGTAATTGATAATGATTACAAGGTGGAAGGTGAGCTGCGCACAGAAGTCTCAATGAATATAAAAAGATTAATGGATTTCGGGTCATATAAAGGACTGCGCCACCGCAGGTCACTTCCTGTACGTGGACAGAGAACAAGTACAAATGCACGTACTCGCAAGGGCCCTAAAAGGTCAGCAGTGAAGAAACAGGGTGGCGCAGGTAGCGCAAAGAAGTAATTTAAAAGAAGACAGGTGCTATATAAATGGCTAAAAGAACACATACCAAAAAGAAAGAAAAAAAGAATATACCTTCTGGTGTAGTTCATATTCAATCTACTTTTAACAATACTATTATTTCAATTACAGATCCGGCTGGTAATGTTGTTGCCTGGTCTAGTTCCGGTGTAAAAGGCTTCTCGGGTTCACGCAAGAGTACTCCCTTTGCTGCGCAGCTTGCTGCGGAAGATGCTGCAAAAAAAGCAATGGAACATGGCATGAGAACTGTAGATGTTTACCTAAAAGGGCCTGGAGCTGGACGAGAATCTGCTTTAAGATCTTTACAAGCGGCGGGGTTCAAAGTAATTATGATAAAGGATGTGACTCCTGTTCCGCATAATGGTTGTAGACCCCCAAAAAGACGTAGAGTTTAATTTTTTTTACTGGAGGAATTCCTATTGGCACGATATAGAGGTTCTGTTTGTCGGCTGTGCCGGCGCGAAAATTTAAAATTGTTTCTTAAAGGAGATCGTTGTTATTCGGACAAGTGTGCTTTTGACAGGCGCGGCTATCCTCCTGGTGATCATGGCCAGCGGCGGGGAAGAAAACCATCTGATTATGGTATTCAGTTGAGAGAAAAGCAGAAGGTCAAGCGTATCTATTCACTTTCTGAAAAACAGTTTCGACTTTTTTTTAAAAAAGCAGAAAAACAGAAAGGTATAACAGGAACGAATTTTCTTATGTTGCTTGAACGAAGGCTTGACAATATTGTATATCGTATCGGTTTTGTTGACTCCCGTTCCCAGGGACGACATTTTGTGAAGCATAATCACTTTACTGTTAACGGGATAAGGGTCAATATTCCTTCATTTCTTGTTAAAATTGGTGATGTTATTGAGGTTAGAGAAAAAAGTCAAAAGATTAAGGTTGTTATAGACTCTCTAGATGCAGTGGTGCGGAGAGGTGTGCCTCAGTGGCTTGATTTGGAAAAAGAGAAATTTAAGGGAGTAGTAAAAAGTTTTCCAGTACGGGAAGACCTTACAATGCCTATGCAAGAGCAGTTGATAGTAGAACTTTATTCAAAGTAGTTTTGAATTTTACCATAACTCTCTCACATTAATTTTTCATTTAGACATTTTCTAAAAAAAGCTGGAGATAAAATAATGTCGTCAAACGAATTAATGTATATGAACTGGCAAGAAATGGTTAAGCCTGAAAAAGTTCATGTAACATCTACACCTCTATACGGTAAATTTGTATGTGAACCACTTGAAAGAGGATTTGGCTTAACTATAGGTAATTCATTACGAAGAATAATACTTTCATCTCTTTATGGCGCGTCGATTGTATCCGTTAAATTTGATTCCGTAATGCATGAATATAGTACTATTCCAGGTGTACTTGAAGATGTCTCTGAGATTATTCTTAATTTAAAACAGGTTCGCTTAAAACTTAGCGAAACAGAGTCTGCTCATGTTCATATTTCTGCTTCAGGTGAGGGTGTGGTTTTATCTGGAGATATTGTAAGCGATGATGGTAGCTGTGAAGTTATGAATCCCAATTTGCATATTGCAACTCTTTCTGGAAATGCTACTCTGAATATGTCAATGGTTGTTAAGATTGGCAGACGATATGCGTTATCTGAAGAGAATAAGGATGAGGATGCTCCTGAAGGTACAATATCTATCGATTGCGTATTTTCTCCCATAAAACGAGTTACTTATGCAGTAAGTGATGCCCGTATCGGACAGAAAACCGATTATGATAAACTGACTATGGAGGTCTGGACCGATGGGAGTATTGCACCCGAGGATTCTGTTGCATATGCTGCCAAGATTCTGAAAGAACAGATGAGTATTTTTATCAATTTTGATGAAACACTTGAGCCTGTTATTGAAAAGGAATCGGATGTGCCGGTGCAACCGGAGTTTAATACAAATTTATACAGACGAGTCGATGAGCTTGAGTTATCAGTGCGCAGCGCGAATTGTCTTAAAAATGCCAATATAATAAAGATTTATCAACTGGTTAATAAATCCGAGTCAGAGATGCTGAAAACTAAAAATTTTGGTAGAAAGTCATTGAACGAGATCAAAGAAGTTTTGAATGAAATGGGTCTTTCTCTTGGCATGAAACTTGAGGGATTTGTTATACCTGAAGAAGATATTGAAGAAGGAGAATAGGCGATCCCATGAGACATAGAAAAGCTGTTTTGAAGTTAAATAGAACAAGCAGCCATAGAAAGGCTATGTTCAGAAATATGGTAACCTCCCTGTTTAAACATCAGAGTATACGTACTACTGATGTTAAAGCAAAGGAAGTGAGACGGTGGGCAGACAAATTGATTACTCTGGCTAAGCGTGGAGATCTCCATGCCAGACGTCAGGCTCTTTCGATTGTAAGAGAAAAGGGTGTTGTTCATGAGCTTTTTGGCGTTGCTCGTGAACGTTATGGCGCTATAGCCGGTGGTTATACCAGAATTACTAAATTAGGCAGACGTTCCGGTGATGCAGCACCTGTTTCTATTATTGAATTATTAGGATCCGATACTAAGAAAAAAGATACTAAGAAAAAAGACATCGGAATTGAAGCTGAGCAGGAAAAATCTGGGGTAGCATCAAACGGATAGAGTAAAAATAATTATTATATTTTAAAAAGCCTTATTGTATTTAATAAGGCTTTTTTTTTATTTCTCGTTCCACAATATGGGTTGTTCCCACGCTGGAGCATGGGAACCGAACAAGTTTGACAAGACTTTTTTAGTTTTTCTTTCCGCTATTCTCCCTGTTAACAGGCAAATTAATTATATTAAATTTTTTTCCGAATCCTTTATTCTTTGTTCTTTTTGCATTATATAGATTCTTGTCAGCGTGTTTTAAAAGAAGATCCGGCGATTTCATCGCTTTGTTCACTGTGGATGAGACTCCAAAACTAATAGAAACAGGGATGAATGATTTTTCAGTATTTAAAGGATGCTCAAGGCAATAAAGTTTAATACGATTAATGAGTTTTTTTGCATCATTTTCATCGGTTTCGGGAAGGATCGCTACAAATTCATCTCCCGCAAATCTGGTGATTATATCGGATTCCCTGCTCCTGTATGACAATATATCGGCAACATGTTTTATCATAGCATCACCTAAATCATGACCATGCACGTCATTGGTGCGCTTAAGGTTATCGATATCAAAAAAAACAACAGATAACGGGCTTCCATATCTCTCTGACCTCTTAAATTCTCTTTTGATCACAGCATTCATTACCCTTCGGTTTAAAAGTCCGGTGAGGGGGTCATGATAGGCCATTATTTTTAATTTTTCATGCGCGGTGACGTTTGATAAACAGAGAGAAATTTTTACGGCAAGATGCTCAAGAAGAGCAGTGTCTATGCCGGGTTGAAAACGTATAGGTGAAGAGTCAGCCTGGTTTAGACTACCGATGATTTCTTCGTCAATAGATATGGGCGCAATGGCTATAGAGCCTATAAGATGTTTTCTTTTTATGGGTATAAGGTCGTAAAAAAGTTTTAAATCTTTGTTTGCCAGCAGGGGAGTTTTATTATTATCAACAAGTTTCTGAAAAGATGCTCGATTAATAATATTTATATTTTTTTTTAATATTTTTGATGATTCCATCTGGCGGAGAAGACTCGTCACTTCGCTTGTTTTGATTAAGGAAATCCATACATACGGTACATTGAATATATCTTTGATTTCTGTTAAAAGAACCTCAAAAAAATCTCGAAAATTCAAAACTTTTAAAATTTTGGTCTCAACCTGATAAAATTTTTTGGCAATCTCTTCATTTTCTTTTAAACGTTCGATAATCGTTTCTATGTTGTCCATTGTCTGCCTTATCAAATTGGGCCATCCGTAATAACCATTTTTTAATTTGTAATTTTTTGTTTTTGTATGAACATAAGGCATTCAGCCCCTGAATTTTGCAAGACTGCCACAGAAGGCAAATTTTTACTTTTAAAGTTTATAGCTTTGCAGCCATGCGGGAATTTTTTATCCCACGTGACATAATAGTGTTGGCATTTATAACAGTTAATAGCCATCCATTTACTTTTAAGTGAATCCCAAGCATCTTTCCATGTCAAAACCGGTATTCTCACCGCAGAGGACGCTGAAAGCGCAGAGGAAAGTGCTGGGATTTTAATCTAATATCTCAGCGGATTCTGCGTTCTCCGCGGTTAAATCCAACCCAAAGTAAAAAAGTCTATACTATTGTACGGTCGAAATAAAACTTGCCTTTAAAAATTCACGGTTCATACGCGCTATATTAGTTATAGAGATTTCTTTGGGGCATTCTGCTTCGCATTCTCTTTCATTGGTGCAGTTGCCGAAGCCGAGTTTGTCCATAACCCTGGTCATGGCAATGGCGCGTCGCGCTGCTTCCGGCTTGCCTTGGGGCAGTAATGCCAGTTGAGATATCTTGGCGCTTGTAAAAAGCATTGCTGATGCGTTGGGGCATGCTGCGACACATGCACCGCAGCCTATGCATGCCGCTGCATCCATGGCAAGTTCGGCAGTTTCCTGGGGAATGAGGATAGAGTTGGCATCCTGTGCGCCTCCTGTGTTGACTGAAATATAACCGCCTGCCTGGATGATTTTATCCAGAGCGCTTCGGTCTACAACAAGGTCTTTTATCACCTTAAAAGCCTTGGCACGCCATGGTTCAATAACTATTACATCATTATCCGAAAATTGTCTCATGTGAAGCTGGCATAATGTTGTTCCTTTTTCAGGCCCATGCGCGCGACCGTTTATAACAGCACCACACATTCCGCAAATGCCTTCCCGGCAGTCATTATCAAATGCTATCGGCTCTTTGCCTTCAAGGGTTATTTTTTCATTTACAACGTCAATCATCTCCAAAAAAGACATATCCGTGGAAATATTCTTTGCATAATAAGTTTCAAGCCTGCCTTTTAAATCAGGCCCTTGTTGACGCCATACTTTTAGCGTTAAATTTATAGTCTTTGTCACTTGTAGCTCCTTTGTGTCAATTCGACGTTTTCAAAAACCAGTGGTTCTTTATGCATTTTGGGATCCTTATCATCACCTTGGAATTCCCAGGCTGATACATGACAGAAGTTTTCATCATCGCGCAAAGCTTCATTTTCATCTGTCTGGAAGGCCTCATTAAAATGACCTCCGCATGATTCCTTACGTTCAAGGGCGTCTTCTATCATTACCTGGCTGAATTCAAGAAAATCCGCCACACGTCCTGCACGCTCAAGGGACTGATTAAAGTCTTTCTCTTTTCCCGGGACAGTAACATTCTGCCAGAATTCTTCCTGCAGACCCTTGATATTCTCTTTAGCTTTTTCCAGACCCGCTTCATTTCTTGACATGCCGCAATGTTCCCAAAGAGTCAGCCCGAGTTCCCTGTGAAAATCATCTACCGTTCGTTTTCCCTTGATTGAAAGGAGGTTGTTCATACGTGCCTTGACCATTTTGACAGCATTTTTAAAAGCAGGATGATCTGTTGTAATATCCTTTCTGGATGTACCCGCAAGATAGCCGCCAATTGTATAGGGTATAATAAAATAACCGTCTGCGAGTCCCTGCATCAAGGCGCTGGCTCCAAGTCGATTTGCTCCATGATCTGAAAAATTGGCTTCACCAAGAACAAAAAGGCCTTCAAGATTACTCATTAGATTATAATCTACCCAGAGGCCGCCCATGGCATAGTGGATCGCAGGATATATCATCATTGGTGTTTCATACGGATTGTCTGCTGTAATTTTTTCATACATCTGAAAAAGATTTCCGTATTTTTGTTTTATTACATCCCGCCCATCACGTTCAATGGCTTCCGCAAAGTCAAGATAAACTGCCAGACCGGTTTCACCAACACCTTTCCCAATGTCGCACTGTTCCTTTGCATTGCGTGAGGCTACATCACGGGGAACCAGGTTGCCGAAGCTCGGGTATTTATTTTCAAGGTAATAGTCTCTTTCCGATTCCGGAATCTGGTTTGCAGGCCGTTTGTCTCCCGGGTTTTTAGGTACCCAGACACGTCCATCGTTTCTTAAGCTTTCGCTCATGAGGGTCAGTTTCGACTGAAATGTTCCATGAACCGGGATGCATGTCGGATGAATTTGAGTGAAGCAGGGGTTTGCAAAAAGAGCACCCTTTTTATATGCTCTAAAAGATGCTGTAACATTACTTGACATTGCATTTGTGGAGAGGAAAAAAACATTTGCGTATCCGCCTGTGCAGAGAACAACAGCATCTGCGTCGTGTGACTCAATCTCCCCGGTGACCAGATTTCTGACTATTATTCCCCGGGCCTGATCATTTATCACCACCAGGTCGAGCATCTCCCTCCTGGTAAACATTTCGACCTTGCCTGCATTAATCTGCCTTGACAGGGCGCTGTAAGCGCCAAGAAGAAGCTGCTGACCGGTCTGGCCTCTTGCGTAAAAAGTTCTGGAAACCTGGGCGCCTCCGAAAGACCGGTTTGCAAGCAGACCGCCGTATTCTCTTGCAAAGGGTACTCCCTGGGCTACACACTGATCTATTATATCTACGCTTGCCTGCGATAGCCTGTAAACATTAGCCTCCCTGGATCTAAAATCACCCCCTTTTATGGTGTCATAAAACAGGCGCTGGATGCTGTCACCGTCATTAGGGTAGTTTTTGGCTCCATTTATACCACCCTGGGCAGCGATACTGTGCGCACGTCTGGGGCTGTCCTGGATGCAGAATGTCTTGACATAATATCCGAGTTCGGCAAGTGATGCGGAAGCGGAGCCACCTGCAAGGCCGGTTCCAACCACAATAATGTTAAATTTTCTTTTATTGGCGGGATTGACCAGGTTTAATTCACAACGGTGTTTATCCCATTTTTCCGGAAGCGGCCCACCTGGAACCTTACTATCGAGTTGCATAACAAATCCTTTCAAGTTTTCATACAGAAATGTCTGTTTTTTCTTATTTTTTTGTTAGACTTAAATCCGGATGAATAATTCTAAACAATAAACGCAATGAATATAGGTATAAAACCAAAACCTATTCCGATAACCAGACTGAACAGAATTCCTATATTTTTTATTATGGGCATATATTTAGGATGGTTGGCGCCTAAGGTCTGGAACAGGCTCCAGAATCCGTGGCTTATGTGTACTGCCGCTATAATAACCGCAACAAGATAAACAGGCATTAACCCGATTTGTGACAAAGAATTGGATACAATCTGGTACACAGTCTGATTGGTATGATCGACAAAGTGAAAGTCAAACAGATGAAAGATAATAAATAGCATAAGAATAAAACCGGTATACGGCATAGTAGCCGATCCCAGGGTGCGGCCCCCGGCATTCTTGTTAACCTTGTATCTTACAGGTCTTGCCTTGAGATTCTGAAAAAAAAGAATTGACCCTGTAAGGATATGAATTATTGCCAACAATAATAGCCCCCATTCGAACAGTGTAATAACAGGTCCTAAAGAATGAAGATGTTCAACATAGGCGTTGAAGAGATCCTGACCACCATAAAGAGTAAGGTTGCCTATAAGGTGTACAGTAAGGAAGCCGCAGAAACTCAAGCCTGTAACCGCCATTAATATTTTTTTACCTATGGAAGTTGTAAATGTTTTTGTTACCCAGTGCATCATTTCCTCCGCTATTTTTGATGGTTATAAAGATCATGCGAATTTTAAAAATTTATTGTTTACTTGTCAATACAATTTAAGGGTCAATGTAATAGAATCTTTTGATCTCATCCACGCTTTGGGCTAAATTTTTTTTTATATGAAACACCAGCAATTCCTGGACGGGTCTTAACTATCTGATATTATTATGTTATCAGACAAGAGTTTTCGCAAACTCTAAAATTAAAAGTCCAATGATTCCAATAAGTTAAGCTATTTATGACCGGGAATTGCTGATGAAACACACTCCCCTAAAAAAAGCGTAGGGGTACCATTGATTTTAAGGTAATCTTAAAATTATTAATATTATTAGTAAGTTATCAATGTTGTATAAATAAAATCAGTTCCTTGGTTAATAATAAGATTGCGGTAATCAGCTTTTCAATGAATTTAGAAATGTCGGCCTATATCAAAAAAGTTTTATATGCGTAGTTCCTTCTCTGAAGGACTAACAGTTAGTTGTGCAAAAGGCCGACCAGTCATGTTATATTCGCGCTCAAAGGCTTCAGTTGTACTCTCGACTTCATTTTCCAATTCAAAGCAAATCAGATTACTGTAATCCACTCAAACGATTTTATAAATTGCTTATGGCAAAATTAAATTTCACATAGTTACGCCATAATGGAAAAATGGGGTTTTTCTGGGTTAACTAATTGATTTTATTATTAAAGTTTTTTTACTTTGCAACACCCTTTAAAAGCAATATATTTTGTAGAGCACGGTTAAAACTCTATTCAAAGGATCGCAACCATGCAAAATACAGCAAATACAGCCCTAACACTTTTTTGTCCCAGGAAAAGCTGCAAATGTTATCAATCAACCGAGAACAAAATCACCAAGGATGGAGTTTACATAACAAAATCCGATTTTGAGCCAAGACAAATGTTTTACTGCAATGGTGGCAAACATAGATTCTCAGAAACAGGATATTCCGATCTTTTTGGAAAGCATGGCAGTTTTAAAGAATATGAGCAAACGGCAAAGCTAAACTCTTACGGCCTTGGCACTGATGCAATTGCCGATGTACTTCAAAAAGATCGAAGGACAATTGAACAATGGCAAAAAGCTATTGGGCAAAAAGGCCAGCAATTTCACCTATTTCTTTGTTTTACTATCGGACTTACCATTATATTTCTCCAGATGGATGAACTATGGTCTTACCTTAAAAATAAAAGTCAACAATTATGGGTTTTTATCGCTCTTGAATCCACAACAAAATTCTGGATCGGTTTCGAGTTGGGTTCAAGAACAACTTACACTGCAAACCGTTTAGTAAAGGGCATTAAAAAGTTGGGCAAATGGGGAAAAGATAATATATTAAAGGTCGCTACAGATAAATTAGCGGCTTACAAAAATGCGCTAACATTATGTCTGAAATTCCTTATGCTTACCTGCAAATTGTTAAGCGCCGAATAAAGCGTCGGCTTGTAACAGTTAAAAAATATTTTGTAAAAGGTACTGTAACTCGATGTTCAAGTTTTTGATGACGAACTTGCCAAAAGCACTTAGCAAGGACAATATTTACGTGATAGAGAGGGTGTTGGCCCCAATCTACCTATAGTTCTTCCGCTCATATGTTTTCCCGATGGCATAAGTCGGAAAACTTTTTTGATAACTTGGCCCATTTCTTTAAGTTTTTCACCGGGATCTTGTTGTTGCAGCAAAGATTTGACACATTCCATCAAAACATCCATTTGAGTTTTTCTTTGCAGACTTCCCACGGTAAACACGGGAGTTTTGTTCTCTATGCAGGCCTCCTGCTCAGGGTGAAGGAGGAGGCAATGGTCTAGCAACAGACTCAAGATCAGGCCTCGGCTTGATCCTTCTTCGTCATATTGTTTGGCCTCTTGTCCCCATCCTTCATAAAGCTTCCAGTCTTCAAAAAAAACCTCTACAAGCCATCTCAAAGAATATGCTTGAATAATGTCAACTGTGCGCCAACTCACATCAGTGGCAGCTAAGTAACGGTATTCATCTTCCCCTTCATATTTAAGAGCTATCACAAAAAGCACATTGCCATCGTGTGCATCAACCTTAAGGCGGGCACTGCTCACTGTTGCATTGACTTTTTCACCGCCTCGCACACGAATGGTGCAATTTACACCTTTGTTAATCATGTTGAAATAATCCGTAATTGTCTTTTTTTTACCTTTGTATCGTATATTTTGATTTGACTTTAATTGGCTGATAATTTGCACTCCTCCCAAAATATTAGAGGCTCCATTCATAAATTCTTTTGAACCGTATAAAGCGTCAGCCAATACACATTTAACAGTAATTTTAGGATAATATTTTTTAAAATTCTCAAGTAAGAGCAGGGCTAATTGAATTTTTTTCGGATACTCAGGGTTAAATGCTGGTTTGACAGGACGCTTACTCTTCGGAAGTCCCTTTTTTTTCAATTTCTCTTCTTCTTTTTTCCAGGCACTAACAATTGGATCAGGCATGTAAAACTTAAAACCAATAGGTACGGTTATAGAGTCTGTGACCAAAAGAAGCAAAATAACTGTTTGCCCATTAACATAACCTCCGCTTGCTTTGTGTTTTTGCTTATGAGCCTTGTATATTCGCTTTGTATTCTTGGAACGGGCACGATCAGACTCATCAAAAACAATTACACCATTTATAATACCATATTTTTTCAAAATATGCCTGACGCTTCCAACAAGTAAATTGTCCCATGAAATCTTACCCTTACGAAACATCCAAGATAGAGCCGCTAATTTATAATTGCCCAGACTCGCCCGTTCAAATTTTGCCCAACATACAGCATTTACCATTAATATACCGGTAAGACAAAAGCTTAGCCATGCTTTCTGGGTAAATGTTAATCCCGCACCAGGTTTGTATTGCTCCAGGCTATTGTTGAGATCTTCAATGTACTGTTTGATAAATGGTGCAGATTCAGTTAATAGCATTATGAATGGGCTCTTTCAAAGTTGTTAATATTTTTAATGGTCGTGATTATACTATCAAACTTTAAATTTAGCTAATCATAAAAACTTGATCATCGAGTGTAAAAGATTTCCCTGGAAAAAGCCAAAACACCTCATTTATTGAGAGACTGAACCTTACCCTGAGGCAACATATCTCCTATCTTCAGAGAAAAACCCTGGGGTATTGCAAGAACAAGCTGAATTTTAGTAATGTAATGTGGATTAACTTATTCAGTATCCGCTGAATTTCGATAATAACATAGTATATCAGCATTGTTCATATATTAATCATAGAGAATTTTAATCTAAAATTTTAAGCTCATTTGTGGTATTTTAATTGAATTTTGGTAAAAAACGGCAAATTGTTAACACCTATAGACGCACCTCTCCTATCCGCATATTTTTTAAAATCAACTATTTTTGATAAAATCCTTGTTCGGCTTATGCCAGCCCGAGTTTCATCAGTTTTTTTTCTTCAATCTTTTCTCCCATTAGAAGCTGAATAAACTTTTTAAGATTATAAGCGGTTTGACAAAGCAATGACCATATACGGTCTCCTTCAAATCCTCTATAAAGACTGCATCCAAAACCTCTAATATTTTTTGCAATAGCTATGAAACCTTCTGTTGCTGAACGGGCTTTACAGCAAAAACTCTGTTTTTCTTCGGATACATCTTTTTTACGCCCCAAAAAAACGTTACTGATATTGTCTGCAATTTTAAAATTACCATTGCTTCTGTAACCAAGGTCGGTAATAATATTTTCCGGTTCGCCTTTCATCCGTTTTTTGAACTGTTCGAGTGTTCCAGCAAAAAGCGTTTTATCATTTGGATTACCGATAAAATTTTCAATGGTAATCATGAATCCTTCCCTATTGAAAGTCATTTCCATTGTTGTGCCGAATTCACACTTCGGATGCTCTTTTCCTTTTACAATCGGGCGGGCATCCGGTTCATCAATGGATACAATCCGGTTTTTTATCTGTTTTTTACCTTCGAGTTTTTCTAAGGTTTGTGCTTCAAGAATAGTAAGAATAGCAAACATATTGTCAGCTTTTATTTGTTTTTTCTTTGTGGTCTTTAATGATTCAACTTTTTTATCAAATATTTTTAGAGCAGGAATAAATAATATATTAAATTTGAGTAACCATTCCAAACGGTTTTGTTTTTTGTTCAAAAAAAATTCTCGCCATAATTTTTTTACTTCATTATTGTCCCACCACAAGGAGATTTGATGCAAAACGGCAAATTGTTTCATTTTGTCAAAAGCTTTAAAAATTAAATGTACATCATTTGGATAGATAACGTTATTTTTCAATACGCTTGAATCTATCATAGCATTATCACCCTGTATTATCCCAGCTTTGCGTAGAACCTCAAAAACTTCTTTTTCTATAATTTCAACACCTTCTTCACCTATACGTTTTCGAAATACACATATAGAACTCGGATCCAGGCATGTTTGCAATTCCTCATTTGTGATGTTACAAAAATATTGAATATAGTGGTTTTCTTTTATATGCTTAACCATTTGCCTATCACTTAATTGATAGTATTTTATACAAATCAAAATCGCTGTCATCATCCTGAGAGATTTTCCAAAAGCACCCTGACTGGTGTTATAAAATTTACACAACTTTGTAATCATTTTTTGCCATGGAATTATCCCACGGATAATAACCAATTCCTGAACTGGATTGGTTATATTTGCTTTCACCCATTCATCAGAAAGAACTTCTTCAAAAGTATTTTTTATCATCAGAATACCTCCTATCCTTTTTAGAGTGCTTAAAATACCATTTAGCTGCAATTTAAAAAATGGCATATACTGCTATGGATAGCAAAGCATTTCTTTCATAAAAAAGAAATTCAGCAGATACTATTCAACTATAATTACATACAATTTCATAAGAGCTTACGAATACGAATTAACAATGAAAACGAGAAATTTATAAAAAAGTATAACCATAATACACCGGCAATGCAGATGGGACTTACGAATTCTCCACTAAACTGGAGATATCTCATTACAGTCCCAATACCTTGTAAGTAGCTGATTTTTCGAACCTGCATTGTTTTGTAGGGACTACCTAATATTTGATGCCGTAAGGGCTGCAAAGTTATACGCCAAACGGGGTGTCGCCTGTTTGGTTGATAATCCGGTAAAAAGGATTTGAACCGAGGAACCGTATGAGGGAAATCTTCACGTACGGGTCTGTAGGGGGGGCGTCGGGTAACCGATGCTCCTACCTGGAACTCGGACAGCAAAAAGCGCCGCTCGTTCCTCGCTCTGCTTTGTGCAGCCGGTGATTTGTGGCGTTATGCCCATCATATGAGAAAGGAGATTGAAATGGAACAAGTTCTTAAAAGTCTTACATTAGATTATTTTGGAAATGGAAAACATAAAATATCGCCGGAGAAGTTTTTCGATATGAAGAAAGGTCTTCTATTGGATGTTCGATCAAAAGAAGAATCAGATTCCATCTCTATAAAATTGGAGCATCATCCTAATGTGGAATCTTTAAACATACCGATTAACGAAATTCCTGACAGAATTGATGAAATTCCAAAGATAAAATTTATAGGTGTATTCTGTCCTGCAAATGTCAGGTCGTCTATTGTCTATGCCTATCTACTGTCAAAAGAATTCCCGGAGGTACGCATTGTTGAAGGCGGATATTCTGCTCTGACAGAAGCCTTGAAGCCGGGACAGGTTCTCAAGGTCATTAAAAGCAAAAAATGAAGAGGGATTATTAGATGACAAATCTTATTATAGTAAGTTCTCTCATTTTTATCGTTGCTATTGCAATGACAATGGTCGGTAAAGGCGGAGGGAATTTCTATGTTGTAATTCTGGCAATTGCCAATATCCCAATGCACGAGGCAGCAACAACAGGTCAGTTTATTCTTTTTTCAGCTTCTGTTGCGGCAATGATTATTTTTCAAAAAAATAAGTCTGTATCATGGGTACTGGCTGTTCTGATCGGAATATTTACAGCCTTGTCAGCACTTGGAGGAGGATATTTTTCTCATTTGTTCAGCGGATTTTCATTAAAGCTGATATTTGCTGTTATGTTGTTGATAGCAGGAATAGTAATGTTGATTCCTGTTTCAGAAAATCAAACCATGCCAAAAAACAAACATTTAGGAATTATAAGTATTAAATCTGGCAATGAAATTTATAATGTAAATTTATGGGTTGCTTTACCGATTACTGTTTTAACAGGTTTTGGTTCTGGGATGGTCGGAGTTTCAGGAGGGTCTTTTCTGGTTCCGTTAATGGTTTTGGCTTGTGGAGTATCGATGCATACAGCGGTCGGAACAGCTTCCACATTAATAGCGGCAACTGCATTTATGGGTTTTACAGGTCATGCGGTTCAAGGAGATTTTAATCCTTCATGGGCTGTTCCATTAGCCTTTATTACAATTATAGGTGGATTACTGGGTGGAAAGTTTGCATTAAAAACAAAGCCCAAACATCTCAAGAAACTATTTGCTTATACCAATTGGCTTGCAGCTTTGTTTATGGTAATTAATGCACTTCATACAAAGGGAATCATATAGCTATTGGGGGCATAACAAGGCGCTCCTCGTGCCAAGATAAATCCGAATCGTTGGGATAAGACACAAGGTCTTTGAAACTCGATATTGTTACCAAGTGGGTGCTCGGGAAACGGTTTGTTTCCTTCATCTCTGCAGGGCTTGCTCTGGCATTGATGTTAAGATAGTCCCACCTGACTAAAGACTAACCAGCAGGTCAGTAGCGAAGTCCACAGGTAAACCCGGTAACGGGAGTCTGGAGCTGGACGGAGCAAGATTGCAGGCTCTGTATTGAGCCCCGAAAAATGTATGGTTGTGGTCATTGTGATAATCCTGCTTGCAGGAAAAAGCCGACGCTTTGGAGACAGCGGAAGGCAGCAGTCCTGAATATGCTAAGGCAAGTATTCAGGACACCACCGGGGTCTTAGACCAGGGCATGTACTCAAAGGGGTAGCTCGGGAACTTGGGAGACCCGGATGTTTCCTTGGGTAAAAAGAACGGTAACAGGAAATCCAGCGCAAGCGAAATCCCGGCGTTGCATAGGAATGTCCCGCCTTGCAACGAGTCTGCCATTGGCAGAAACACAAACATTAAAAGATGGGCGATACAAGGTATCAGGGGAGGATAGCGAAGAGCGAACGAACCTGAGATAAACATTCGGAAGTCTTAGCAGATCATAGTACCGATGATTAAGAATTGAACTATCTTGATCGGAAAGGTGGGGAAGTGATGCCCAAGCGACCCACTGCAGGGAAGGTGAAGCAGGGTATAACGTTTTTTTTGGCAGGAATTATGGGAGATACACAGAGGTCACAAACCATATCAACAAAAAACCGAGAAATTGCAAGAACGGTCGCTTGCAATTCCAGACCGATAGAATGGGGACAACCACCGGTGTTAACAGGTGGGTCATCCCTTATCAAAATCGAGCTGCTTGCTCAAAGTAATCCTGAACTGGTATTTACATCAGTAGTCCATCGGATAGACTTTGATTTACTGAAACAATCCTTTCGTAAAATTCGGAAAAGCGAATCTGCAGGAGTGGACAAGGTTACGGCAAAGGAGTATGCCGAAAATCTTGATCAAAACCTTTATAATCTGTATGAACGACTGCGGAGAGGACAGTACGTTGCGTCTCCTGTAAAGCGTATCTGGATAGACAAGGAAGGAGGGGAAAAGCGTCCAATTGGCATACCTGTACTTGAGGATAAAATTGTCCAGAAAGCAGCAGCAGCCATATTGAATGTCATATTTGACAGGAATTTTTACAATTTTTCCCATGCATTCAGAAAAGGTCGGAGCCAACACATGGCAATCAAAGATTTACGTGAGCAATGCTTGAAGCAGAATATCAGCTGGATAGTAAGCGCAGATATTACAGGACTATTTGACAATATTAATCACGAGTTACTTAAACTCGATGTTCAAGTTTTTGATGACGAACTTGCCAAAAGCACTTAGCAAGGACAATATTTACGTGATAGAGAGGGTGTTGGCTCCAATCTACCTATGGTTCTTCCGCTCATATGTTTTCCCGATGGCATAAGTCGGAAAACTTTTTTGATAACTTGCCCCATTTCTTTAAGCTTTTCACCGGGATCTTGTTGTTGCAGCAAAAATTTGACACATTCCATCAAAACATCCATTTGAGCTCTTTTTTGTAGACTTCCCACGGTAAACACGGGAGTTTTGTTCTCTATGCAGGCCTTTTGCTCAGGGTGAAGGAGGAGGCAATGGTCTAGCAACAGACTCAAGATCAGGCCTCGGCTTGATCCTTCTTCGTCATATTGTTTGGCCTCTTGTCCCCATCCTTCATAAAGCTTCCAGTCTTCAAAAAAAACCTCTACAAGCCATCTCAAAGAATATGCTTGAATAATGTCAACTGTGCGCCAACTCACATCAGTGGCAGCTAAGTAACGGTATTCATCTTCCCCTTCATATTTAAGAGCTATCACAAAAAGCACATTGCCATCGTGTGCATCAACCTTAAGGCGGGCACTGCTCACTGTTGCATTGACTTTTTCACCGCCTCGCACACGAATGGTGCAATTTACACCTTTGTTAATCATGTTGAAATAATCCGTAATTGTCTTTTTTTTACCTTTGTACCGTATATTTTGATTTGACTTTAATTGGCTGATAACTTGCACTCCTCCCAAAATATTAGAGGCTCCATTCATAAATTCTTTTGAACCGTATAAAGCGTCAGCCAATACACATTTAACAGTAATTTTAGGATAATATTCTTTAAAATTTTCAAGTAAGAGCAGGGCTAATTGAATTTTTTTCGGGTACTCAGGGTTAAATGCTGGTTTGACAGGACGCTTATTCTTCGGGAGTCCCTTTTTTTTCAATCTCTCTTCTTCTTTTTTCCAGGCACTAACAACTGGATCAGGCATGTAAAACTTAAAACCAATAGGTACGGTTATAGAGTCTGTGACCAAAAGAAGCAAAACAACTGTTTGCCCATTAACATAACCTCCGCTTGCTTTGTGTTTTTGCTTATGAGCCTTGTATATTCGCTTTGTATTCTTAGAACGGGCACGATCAGACTCATCAAAAACAATTACACCATTTGTGATACCATATTTTTTCAAAATACGCCTGACGCTTCCAACAAGTAAATTGTCCCATGAAATCTTACCCTTACGAAACATCCAAGATAGAGCTGCTAATTTATAATTGCCCAGACTCGCCCGTTCAAATTTTGCCCAACATACAGCATTTACCATTAATATACCGGTAAGACAAAAGCTTAGCCATGCTTTCTGGGTAAATGTTAATCCCGCACTAGGTTGGTATTGCTCCAGGCTATTGTTGAGATCTTCAATGTACTGTTTGATAAATGGTGCAGATTCAGTTAATAGCATTATGAATGGGCTCTTTCAAAGTTGTTAATATTTTTAATGGTCGTGATTATACTATCAAACTTTAAATTTAGCTAATCATAAAAACTTGATCATCGAGTTTTAAGCAAAATTTAAGGGGTCCAAAAAGTGAGGAAAAACTGATATTGGTATGTTTCAAAAGGCCTTTATACTGTTTAAAGTAAAATATCATTTAAGCCAATAAAATTAAATACATACAACATTTTCAATAGTTGACCGAACGTCTATTTTTTTCAACAATAATATAAATATAACTCGTTGTTTTCATTTAATTTTTTTATAAATAAGTACCATATCCCGTTAATTTTTTGTGAAATTTGTCTAAAAAATATTATCAAATCAACATGTTACCTTTTTAGACACCCCAGACTTAAATTTATAAACAGATTTTTATCCGGTTAAACGGATGCAGGCTCTGCTGGGGAGCAACCTGCCAAGGGATAGCCGGACGCAGGTGGCATTGGAAAATGCACCAGAGGGAGACGGTTAAAATATGACTGTTTCCCTCAACTCCAATAATCATTATCCAAGCCTTCCTGCCTATGCCTTAAAAACCCAATAAAATAAAACGCGAAGCACATTTTTTTGTTTAAAATGTTGCTTATTTTTAAATTGGAATTCTCCAATTCACGCTGAACCAAGACATTTCTTGCTAGTGCCCATCCATAAATGGCTATTTTGCCCGATATCTGCGTTGCGCTAAAATTTTAATCCTCGAGATACTTAATGTATTACTGTGGTTAAACCCGATTTAAGATTTGGTAGTGCGCCTTGATCTCGAACCAGCAATTCCCGGACGGGTCTTAACTATCTGATATTATTATGTTATCAGACAAGAGTTTTTGCAAACTCTAAAATTGAAAGTTCAATGATTCCAATAAGTTAAGCTATTTATGACCGGGAATAGCTGATCTCGAACAAACTATCCTATTTATGTATGGACACTTGCTAAAAATTTTCTATTGAACTCATAATAAATTAAAATACCAATTTATCAGAACAGGGCCGAAAAAAACATATACTACCGCGCCTAAAGCTATAAACGGCCCAAAAGGAACAGCAAGCTTCAAACCTTTGCGTGTTCGCAGCATCAGTATGATTCCAATCAAGGCGCCTGCCGCGGATGATACAAAAATTGTAAATAGTACGCCCTTCCAACCAACAAGAGCCCCTGCCATAGCCAGCAGCTTTATATCACCCCCCCCCATCCCCTCCTTACCTGTCAACAAGGCATATACCCAGGCAACCGTTAAAAGGCTTCCTCCCCCGACAAGTATCCCCAAAACTGAATTTACCCAGTCGCTTTCCGGCAGCAAAAATGCCAGGCCGAAAAAGATCGGTATGCCGGGAAGTGTTATTACATCCGGTATAATCCTGTGATCAAGGTCAATAAAGGTAACAACGATAAGGACGGCTATGAAAACAAAATATACAAAAGAATATAGGGAAAGTCCAAATTGTTTTAAAATCAAAAGTGCAAAAAGACCGCCTGAGATTTCAACCAGGGGATAACGGAAGGGTATTATAAAACCACAATGCCGGCACCTCCTTTTTAAGAGAAGGTAGCTCACAACGGGAATATTATCATAAAAACGTATTATAGAGCCGCAATCAGGGCAAACAGATCTGGAAGGCTTGGGAATCGGTTTAGAAAGTGGAAGTCTGTAAATGCATACATTTAAAAAGCTACCAATACATAACCCGAGTAAAAAAACAATTACTTCAACATAAAAACTGATCATATAAAGCCCCTATTAAAAGTTGCAACATGTTCAGAAATTTATTAAATTTTTTTTTATATGAAACACACTCCCCTAAAAAAAGCGTAGGGGTACCATTGATTTTAAGGTAATCTTAAAATTATTAATATTATTAGTAATTTATCAATGTTGTATAAATAAAATCAGTTCCTTGGTTAATAATAAGATTGCGGTAATCAGCTTTTCAATGAATTTAGAAATGTCGGCCTATATCAAAAAAGTTTTATATGCGTAGTTCCTTCTCTGAAGGACTAACAGTTAGTTGTGCAAAAGGCCGACCAGTCATGTTATATTCGCGCTCAAAGGCTTCAGTTGTACTCTCGACTTCATTTTCCAATTCAAAGCAAATCAGATTACTGTAATCCACTCAAACGATTTTATAAATTGCTTATGGCAAAATTAAATTTCACAAGGAACCAGTTTAAGTCCCACTTCTTTGGCTCTTTTGTTTAAATTTCTCAACACTTTTTGTTTGTTTGGAGCTATTACTCGATGTTCAAGTTTTTGATGACGAACTTGCCAAAAGCACTTAGCAAGGACAATATTTACGTGATAGAGAGGGTGTTGGCTCCAATCTACCTATGGTTCTTCCGCTCATATGTTTTCCCGATGGCATAAGTCGGAAAACTTTTTTGATAACTTGCCCCATTTCTTTAAGCTTTTCACCGGGATCTTGTTGTTGCAGCAAAAATTTGACACATTCCATCAAAACATCCATTTGAGCTCTTTTTTGTAGACTTCCCACGGTAAACACGGGAGTTTTGTTCTCTATGCAGGCCTTTTGCTCAGGGTGAAGGAGGAGGCAATGGTCTAGCAACAGACTCAAGATCAGGCCTCGGCTTGATCCTTCTTCGTCATATTGTTTGGCCTCTTGTCCCCATCCTTCATAAAGCTTCCAGTCTTCAAAAAAAACCTCTACAAGCCATCTCAAAGAATATGCTTGAATAATGTCAACTGTGCGCCAACTCACATCAGTGGCAGCTAAGTAACGGTATTCATCTTCCCCTTCATATTTAAGAGCTATCACAAAAAGCACATTGCCATCGTGTGCATCAACCTTAAGGCGGGCACTGCTCACTGTTGCATTGACTTTTTCACCGCCTCGCACACGAATGGTGCAATTTACACCTTTGTTAATCATGTTGAAATAATCCGTAATTGTCTTTTTTTTACCTTTGTATCGTATATTTTGATTTGACTTTAATTGGCTGATAATTTGCACTCCTCCCAAAATATTAGAGGCTCCATTCATAAATTCTTTTGAACCGTATAAAGCGTCAGCCAATACACATTTAACAGTAATTTTAGGATAATATTTTTTAAAATTCTCAAGTAAGAGCAGGGCTAATTGAATTTTTTTCGGATACTCAGGGTTAAATGCTGGTTTGACAGGACGCTTACTCTTCGGGAGTCCCTTTTTTTTCAATCTCTCTTCTTCTTTTTTCCAGGCACTAACAACTGGATCAGGCATGTAAAACTTAAAACCAATAGGTACGGTTATAGAGTCTGTGACCAAAAGAAGCAAAACAACTGTTTGCCCATTAACATAACCTCCGCTTGCTTTGTGTTTTTGCTTATGAGCCTTGTATATTCGCTTTGTATTCTTAGAACGGGCACGATCAGACTCATCAAAAACAATTACACCATTTGTGATACCATATTTTTTCAAAATACGCCTGACGCTTCCAACAAGTAAATTGTCCCATGAAATCTTACCCTTACGAAACATCCAAGATAGAGCTGCTAATTTATAATTGCCCAGACTCGCCCGTTCAAATTTTGCCCAACATACAGCATTTACCATTAATATACCGGTAAGACAAAAGCTTAGCCATGCTTTCTGGGTAAATGTTAATCCCGCACCAGGTTTGTATTGCTCCAGGCTATTGTTGAGATCTTCAATGTACTGTTTGATAAATGGTGCAGATTCAGTTAATAGCATTATGAATGGACTCTTTCAAAATTATTAATATTTTTCAATGGCCGTGATTATACTCTCAAGCTTAAAATTTAGCTAATCATAAAAACTTGATCATCGAGTACCAAGTTATTTTTTAGCGTGCCTTTAATCCTGTTTCCAGCCACCTATAAGATGCAGATGAATATGGAAGATTATCTGCCCCCCACCCTTTTCCACATTAAAAAAAAGCTTATAACCTGATTCCGCAACCAACTCTTTTTTGGCCATATCCCTTGCAATGATTATCATTTCGGATATAAATCCCAAATCTTCGCCAGTAATATCATTAATGCTCCTGATATGCTTTTTAGGCACAATAAGCAGATGAAGAGGAGCCTGGGGGTTAATATCTCTGAATACTACAACTCTGTCATTCTCGTATATAAAATCTGACGGAATTTCTTTATTTATAATTTTGCAAAAAAGGCAATCATTTTCCATTCTGCATCTTCTCCTATAATTTTTTCTGTCCTTATGAAATTTGTTACCCGACAATCTATTTTGTAATTTCTTTTCTTATATTTTAATAATAGGTAGGCAAAAAAGAGAATATGAGGGTATGATATATAGGTTTTTAAATGATTATCTGAAAATCTACAGTAAAAGTGTGATTTTTCCAAGTCTGGCGCGCTCCTTTGATTATCAATTTTTTTTTGTCTACCAGCCAGGGAAAAATTTCCTCAAAAAGATGCCTTTTAATCTTTACAATCTGCAACTGCTAATACCTATACATACACAAAAAATAATATATTTATTGCATATATATACATAAAATTCAAGCTATAGATTGTCACATAAATAATTTCACTGAGTTATCAGTCGTCTGAGTATTACAATAGACCTGCCTCCCTCTGGCCTTGTGCCAAATTTTATAAAAGAGGGGTAAATATCTGGCAATCTATATATTCTGATTATATCGGATTTAGGGGAGCCTGATAATGAGTAGCGTAACTGGTTGTGATTAAAACATAAACATGCATAACATGTTGATATTACAAAAGATATTTTTGACTATATTTTTTTCAATAATTTTATATGGTTAGAGACAAATCCACTCCAAAGGAGATCTCTAACCATATGGGAAAAGCAGATACAGGATCCACTACCCGGAATAATAAAACCATATGTTTGCCCTTTTTGCAAGAGGTCTATAACGATACTAAAACTCCGATATCAGCAATTCCCGATTGGAGCCAGAATGCCCTAAAACAGCGAAGTAAGGAATTTACCTTTCGTAAACTTTTTCTTAAATTTAGTCTAAAACCGATGGCATCTGCTATTTTTTTACAGTAGTGTCCGGTTAAGTTTTTGCATATAGCATTTGCTCTTTGATAATCAGATTATTAGACCATACGTTTTTTTCGTCAGTACGTAATTCGTTCTGGATGGTATTTCTAAGCTGACGAATCCTCTTTATTGATACAGGTTCATTAAACTGTTCATGGCAGTATATGGCCATAAGCAGGTAGGTTATTAACCCCGCAAGGATTTGAACCATCAGGCCATATCTACTGTGAGCAATCAAGTGGTACACTTTTAAATGTTTCTTCCACCATTTGAAAAAAGTTTCGATATCCCATCTAAGCTTATAAACGGTTGCAACCTGCTCGGCTGTAAGATCATAACGATCAGTTGCCACAAAATATTTGACACCGGCAATTTTATAACCAACCAGTCGAACCGGCTTTCTGGTCTGGTTTACCCCAGGAGTGCCAAGAAGAACCACAGCATCATAAAAAATATAGCTGTCGGGATCAACAGGCTGCTCTTTGATAATAGTTCTTGTTGTTTTCGCTTTGATGCGGCAAACAAAATGTTTTTTTTCATCCTGAAGAAGATCAAAATCCTTATGTGATTGATACCCCCGATCCATGATTCCTGTTTGGCCTTTTGTAAGGATAGACCTGACAAAGGGGCGTTCAGCGCCATTTCCATTTGTCAGATGAATTTTTATAGGAATCTTGCGATTGACATCAAAGCCGAAATGGCCTTTTGCTTTTTTAGCGCCTTTTCTGTAATCAGCCCAGTACATGGACAGAACTGCATCAATTAAAGATCCATCAATGGAAACGAGTTCACCGAGATCTGAATAATTTGATGGTAAAGCATTTTGTGCCTGGCTGCAAAGAGCTTGAAAAACATATTCAAGCTGTTCAAGCCCTCGAGAATTGATAATTTCGGAAAAACTGCTACGACTGATCCCTCCATCTGGAGCGACACATTCTTTGGCAAAATCGTCTTCTTTAAGGTGTTGAATAAGATCACGAGCTGATTCATGTTCTTGTAGATGGAAAAATATCAGTGCGTGAAGCTGATCTTCAAAAGTCATTTTCAATGGCTTGTGACCTCGGGATTTAAGCTGTGGCGTGTCAGGAAAAATCTTTTGCAAAGGTTTGAGAAATCGAGCATGAGATTGGGGATTAAAATTCTTTTTTGGGATATTGAATATGTCCATTTTTGTCTTAACTCCTTGTTATAATTATATTTTATAACAAAACAACAAAAATTTTTATTTGGTTTGTCAAGTAAAAAATGAACATTTTTCTAATTTTTTTATCCCATATAACATGCAAAAACCTAACCGGACACTACTGAAAAATAATACAAAATACGGCAAGCACATCACTTACTGGTGACACTTGTGATAAAAAAAACTTGTTACAGACCTCGGTATTTGAGTTCGACAATGTTTTTATAAATTTTACCACTAACTTATTGAATTAATTTAAACAAAACGATGGCATGAAAATTGCCGTGTCCAATTTTTATACAGCTTTACACTATAGCTTTAATTATAAATATATTCAGATTATTAGATGTCATAGCGTCTAATTAATATTGATAAAAGTACGAGGTCTGTATGTATTTTTACATGGCATTTATAAAGGGTGTTGCAAAGTAAAAAAACTTTGATAATAAAATCAATTAGTTAACCCAGAAAAACCCCATTTTTCCATTATGGCATAACTATTTGTTTTAACTACCGATAATAGCAATCTTTGCAACACCCTTTTATAATAGGTCAATAAAAATTCAAACAAAATAACAAAAAAAAGGGGGCACTTTTACCGTCTGCGGGTTTATATAATCTATTCAAACAATAATTGACGGCACGTTTTTTGCTTCTTTCATATCTAACCGCAGACCCAAAAATTAACCCTTCAAAACATACTGAATTTTTTAAAAAAATGCTAAATGTAAAAGACCTTGAACAAATGACGTCAAAAGTTTCATCAGATAATGAACTTAACCATCTCCTGGAACGTATTATTGAAACAACCACCACAATCATGCAGGCCAGGGCAAGTTCACTGCTGTTAATAGATCAGGAATCAGATCGACTCTTTTTCAAGGTTGCCACTGGTGACAAAAAAGATCATCTAAAAGGATTCGAAATTAAAGTGGGACAGGGGATAGCCGGATATGTTGTGGAAACAGGCGAAGCATTACTGATCCCGGATGTGCATAATGATCCCCGTTGGTATAAAAAAATTAGTGAATCTATCGAGTTTCGGACAAAATCTATTGCCTGTGTACCTATGAAAATTAATAACAAAACCATAGGGGTCATTGAGATAATAGATAAAATTAATGGAGAACCTTTTAAACAGGACGATATAAAAAAATTAACTGAATTTTCCTCACTTGCGGCAATTGCAATCGGCAATGCCAGGGAAAACAGGGGTTTAAAAGAAGAACTCGCCCTGAAATACCGTATTATCGGAGAAAGCAGGGCATTAAAAAAGGTCATTTGCGATGCCTCCAAGGTAGCCCGATCGAGCGTAAGCACCCTGATCCTGGGAGAAAGCGGCACCGGCAAGGAACTTCTGGCTCGATTAATACACAAAGAAAGTTCCAGAAAAGACAAACCCATGATTATACTTAATTGTGCTGCTCTGCCTGAAGCCCTGCTTGAAGATGAACTTTTCGGACATGAGAAGGGAGCCTATACCGGGGCATTAAGCAAAAAAGTTGGAAAATTCGAGCTTGCAGACCAGGGGACGATCTTTCTTGATGAGATAGGGGAGATGCACCCCGGAATGCAGGCAAAACTACTAAGGGTCCTTCAGGAAGGCATATTTTACCGTGTGGGAGGCAATGATCCGGTTTCGGTGGATATTAGGGTTCTGGCAGCAACAAACAGGAATATAGAAGAAGATGTAAAAAAGGGTAAATTTCGTGAGGATCTTTACTATAGGCTGAATGTCGTACAGATTCAAATCCCCGCGTTAAGAGAAAGAAGAGAGGATATCCGGCCTATAGTCGAGTATTATTTCGACAACTTCAAAAAAGAACGCGGACTGCCGAATTTGACCATATCCGACAAAGCCATGGAGAAAATATTTCAGTATGACTGGCCGGGTAATGTAAGAGAGTTGCGCAATGCCTTGGAAAGGGCTGTTGTCATGGGGAATGGCCGGGAGATAGAGGAAAGTGACCTGACGATATCGGGAGCAAAACCAAAATATCCCGGTTTGCAGATAGGGCTGACCATGGAAGAGGCTTTAAATAATTTCAAGAAAGAATTTATAACCATAAATTTAGAACATACCGGCGGTGTGAGGAGCAAGGCCGCTGTAATCATGGGCATTCAAAGAACATACCTCTCCCGCCTTATTTCCAAATATGATCTGCGCGGAATCTGAGCCATCAGGAATTTTTTTACGACAGCATAAAATATAAAAAAAACCCCTCTTACCCTGTACAGGGTAAGAGGGGTTTACATGCTGATATTAACTATAGATTGTCAGATAATTACCTGATTTTAAAATTTGGCGCAAGGACATATGGAGTAAGGCGTATTGTAATACTCCGACGACCGATAACGCAGTGAAATTATTTATGTGACAATCTATATAGGCTATCTGCCGAGTCTCTTGGAAGCCTTCAAAGGATTGAGATTCCCCTGTTCCGACTTTACAATTGAGGAAACATGCGTAGCCAGATTACAGTTGCCGTTTTTCCATTTCAATGCAGGCTCGGGACAGGCAGTGCAATACCAGGCTTTCTGGAACTCGGCGCTGCGGTTGCAGTCTTTACACTCGTCTACTATCTCATGGCAAAATCCGCCATTATACGAACAACCGTTCGCTGTCATTAGAGTACAATCGTGATCTTTTTTAATTGTTGTGCAAATCATTTTAAACACCCCTTTAGAATAAAAATATAGAATTCCACTTAAATAATTTCAATCCGTTATCTGTCAAAACCTTCGTAGAAGCACGACCCATCGTGCCCCTGCCAGTGCGGCTCTTCCAGGTTTTTCCCTAAAAAAAAGACCGGGGAGAGATACCCAGCCTTTAAAACTTCAGCGTTATTGAACTAGCAATTAGAATCTATATCATATTAATTGTCAAGCAAAAAAATCTATACTAAAACTCTGATATAAGGATTTTTAAATAAAGAGGTAGCTTTCAACGCCTACGTTACGAGGGGTTTTAAAGCGCGTACAGGCGCGTAATTGCATAAATAGAGGTGTTTGTATGACTGTGTGGCTATCAAGTTTACTTGATTAACCTATTGATATAATTAATATTTCATACTATTATCTTTGCTTAAATCCTTATATCGGAGTTTTAGATCTATATATTTAATTTATTTTCCATTCTTTTTTTAGAGCTTGAATTTTTTCGCTAAACTTTTTTTTCATATCTTCACTAACGACTCTTGCCATATTTTCTGAAATCAACATGACATGTTTTGATAACATGGAATCCTTGATAACCGGAGCGCCCTTGTCAAGAAATGAGGTAAGAACTACCAAAAAAACGGAAACAATAAGAATCCCCTTTATTAATCCGAATACCGACCCGCATATGCGGTCCACCCATCCCAGAAAAACAATATTAAGTATATACCTGATCAGCAACCCCAAAAAATTAATAGCAAAAAAAACAACACAAAATATAATCAAAAAACTTAATATATTAAGATAGGCCTGATTAGATATCCAGCTTAACAAAGGCTTCGCTATTTTTAAATAATATGTATAAGCAGTGTAAAAACCTGCAAATACACCGATTATTGCAAAAAGCTCGCTTACAAGCCCGCGAAAAATTCCGCGAATCATGCAGAAACATAAAATCGCAACTATGAACATATCGAGCAGATTCATACTTACCCTCCTCCAATGGGGGGGAAAATGCCGACCCTTTCCTCTCCATAAAGCGTCGATTCAAGATCGCCCTTTACTCCATTAATAAAGATCAGCTTTGCCTTTTCATCAGGGATGCCTAATGTTTTTAGAAGGTTACGTATGATCGTGCCCCTGCTTACAGCAAACCGGCCGGCATTATCCGGGCTGAATTGTCTAAGGGTTGCAAACAATTTTATATCAATATATATTTTTTTACCCAAAACTACTTAAACCTCCATCACAAAATTTTAGAGATATTAGCCATGAATGTCAAGTCCAGATAAAATTGACTAAAACTCCGATATAAGGATTTAAGCAAAGATAATAGTATAAAATACTAATTATATCAATATGTTAATCAAGTAAACTTGATAGCCACACAGTCATACAAACACCTCTATTTATGCAATTACGCGCCTGTACGCGCTTTAAAACCCCTCGTAACGTAGGCGTTGAAAGCTACCTTTTTATTTAAAAATCCTTATATCGGAGTTTTAGAAAATTGAAAATTGAGATTAAAATGGACGATGTAGATGTAAAGGTACAGAAGTAAAGACCTGCCCCCCTTTACATCGTCCATTTATTTATTTACATTTTTCTTTTTTAATAATATGGTAAAGTGTTAAACGTATATTGTTGTGGAAACTTGTCTTCAGGGCTTGTCAGGATCAAATAAAATACAGATATAATGCTATATCAATTAAACAGATTACAAGTTTTTGATTCAGCACTAAACATCTGTGTTACTTTATAAAATCACAACAATCAGCGATGAGCAGCAGATGTAACGATTAACAGTAAAATTTTGAGCAGCTAAAAGGATTATCAATGGAAAAAAAATGGGTATATTTTTTCGATCAAGTTAAACAGGCTGAAGATTATATCGGAGGGAAATGGGATGATGTGCGGACGCTGCTAGGCGGAAAAGGCGCCAACCTGGCCGAGATGGAAAGGATAGGCGTCCCTGTTCCTCCCGGATTTACCATAACCACCGAGGCATGCAACAAGTTTATCGAATTAGGAGAGATATTCCCTGAAGGTATGTGGGATCAAGTGCTTCGGGAGATGGATAAAGTTGAGTCTTTAACAGGCAAAACATTCGGCGGCCTTGAAAACCCCCTGCTTGTATCGTGCCGCTCAGGCGCAAAATTTTCGATGCCTGGGATGATGGATACTGTCCTGAATATTGGTTTAAACAATACAACTGCCGGGGCTTTGATTAAACTTACGCAAGATCCGCGATTTGTGTATGATTCCTACCGCCGCCTGATACAGATGTTCGGATCTGTCGTTATGGGTGTTGACGATGATCTTTTCGAAGATGTTATCACAGAGGCGAGGGCCAAAGCCGGGGTGGAGACTGATTCCGAACTCACCGCCGATGCCTGGGAATTGGTGATTGGTAGGTTTAAAAAAATTTTTAAAAGCGAGACCAAACTTGAATTTCCCGATGATCCCCATACACAATTGATGCTTGCAACCGAAGCAGTCTTTAAAAGCTGGAACGGCAAGCGGGCAATCGCTTACAGGAATGCCGCCAATATTTCTCATGATCTTGGAACGGCGGTTAATATCGTAACCATGGTTTTCGGCAATATGGGTGACACTAGCGCCACCGGCGTTGCCATGACACGCAATGGTTCAACAGGGGAAAACAGGATAGAGGGCGATTACCTGATAAACGCCCAAGGCGAGGATGTTGTAGCCGGAACACGCATGACCAACGATATCTCTTTAATGAAAGAGGATGCTCCGGAAGCATATGCGGAGTTCGAAAAGATTGCACGACTTCTTGAAAATCACTATCGTGAAATGCAGGATGTAGAATTTACTATTGAAAACGGCAAGTTGTGGATGCTCCAAACCCGTGATGGAAAACGTACGGCCCAGGCTGCTGTTCGTATAGCGGTTGAAATGGCTAGAGAAGAATTGATCACCCAAAAGGAAGCCGTGATGCGGGTAAAACCAGAGCAGGTCGATTTCTTTTTACATCCCCAGTTTAAGCTCGAAGCTACAAAAGCCGCCAGAAAATCTGGGAATTTTTTTGGGAAAGGTCTTAATGTCTCCCCAGGCGCAGCTTGTGGAGTGATTGCCTTGACCGCCGACCTGGCCCAGGAATGGAGCAAGGACGGAAAAGACGTCATAATGGTTCGTCCGGAAACCAAACCGGATGACGTGCATGGAATGCTTGCCGCAAACGGTATCCTTACCAGCCGGGGTGGCCGTACGAGCCATGCGGCGCTCGTGGCGCGCCAATTCGGAAAACCTGCAGTGGTCGGCCTCTCGGAGATGGTTATCGAGATGAACAAGCGCAGGCTTGCCATTGGTGATATTATAATTAATGAAGGGGACAAGATTTCAATAGACGGGACAACCGGAGAAGTATATATCGGCGAAATCGAGTCCACCGTGCCTGACATAAATGATGAATGGCTGATGACTATACTTTCATGGGCTGATAAATTTCGGCGTCTCGGAGTATGGGCCAATGCGGATTATCCGGTCGATGCAAAGAGAGCGCGCAGTTACGGCGCAGAGGGCATCGGCCTTTGCCGCACGGAGCATATGTTTTTAAATCCTGAACGACTTATATTCGTTCAAAGGATGATCATGGCGGATCTGCCGAGTGAGAAGAGGGAAGCTATTAGTGCACTTTTGCCCTTTCAGCGCGAAGATTTTGAAGGCATTTTCAGCGAAATGGACGGTCTGCCGGTTATTATCCGCCTGATCGACCCCCCCCTCCATGAATTTCTCCCCGATCGCGCACAACTAGTCCGTGAACTGGCGGATCTGAAAATACGCCTCAGTCATGCGGATACTCTGGATAAAATAAACCAGTTACTGCAAAGCTTTAAGAAAAAAGAAAAACTTTTAAGGCGGGTCGAAAGCCTGGATGAGACCAACCCGATGCTCGGTTTCAGAGGAGTGCGTCTAGGGATCTGCATTCCGGAGCTTACCACTATGCAGGTTCGCGCTATATTTGAAGCGGCTTGTGCCGTCAGCAAAAAGGGGATAAAAGTCTTTCCGGAAATTATGATTCCGCTTACCAGCCATTGCAATGAGTTGAAGGTGCAGAGGGCCGTGCTTGAAAAAGAAGCCAAAATAGTGATGAAGGAACAAAATGTGAAGATAGAGTATAAATTCGGCACTATGATCGAGATCCCCCGCGCAGCTTTGACTGCTGATCAGATAGCGAAATATGCATCCTTCTTCTCTTTTGGAACCAATGATTTGACGCAGACCACATTCGGAATCTCCAGGGATGATGCCGAAGCGGCTTTCCTGATAGAATATATAAGCACTAAAATATTAGAGGCTAATCCGTTTGCCACAATAGACAAGGATGGTGTGGGACAGTTGATGGAGATGGCCGTTACCAAAGGAAGGAGCGTAAAACCCGACCTGGAATGCGGTATATGCGGTGAACACGGAGGTGACCCGGAATCGATTTTTATTTGCCACAATCTGGGATTAAACTATGTTTCCTGCTCACCCTTCAGAGTTCCTGTTGCCCGCTTGGCTGCCGCCCATGCAGCCCTTAGGGATGAACAGTCTGAATAAAAATAAAAAGTTATAAACTAAAGCCCGGCCGGAAGGCCGGGCTTTAGTTTATTTAATTGCTGCTAAAGCTTTGAAACCAGTTCCGCCGTAACATCTTGAACGCCAGGCGCGCCATCCAGGGTAATATATTTGACAGACCCGTCTTTTTCGGCCAGGTCTTTAAAATAGTATGAAGATGCAAGGGTTCCTTCATTTGCATCATAATAAATATTATGCCGTTTGTTGATAGCCTCCTCATCTTGGTCATCGTCTCTTTTCGTTAAATCACCACCGCAAACACGGCACTTGTCTCCATCCGGCTTAATCGCATCTATAAAAATATTATTCGGATGATTATTATCATTAGCACAAAGCCGGCGTCCCATTATCCTGTTTTTAGCAATCTCGCGGTCGAGTTGCAGTTCAATAACTATATCCAATGCAATCCCTGCCGCTTTTAATGATTCATCAAGTTTTATGGCCTGATTTTTATTTCTTGGAAAACCGTCAAGCAGCCATCCCCCTTTGCAGTCATCGCGTTTAAGGCGATCCAGAATCATGGGAATTGTGATTTCATCAGGTACAAGGTCACCCTTGTCTATATAGCCCTTTGCCTTTGCACCGAGTTCGGTTCCGTTAGAAATATTTTCACGAAAAATTGCGCCTGATTCAATATGGGCTATACTGTACTTTTCTTTTAATATTGCCCCCTGCGTTCCCTTACCACTGCCGTTAGGCCCAAAAAACAGAATGTTCATAGATTTTCTCCTTTTAATTGCTTGTATCCTTTTCAAATAGGATTTAATTCATTTTTTTTCAAACTTGACTGTTATCCATATAAAAAATACGCAATATTGTCAAGATTGATAGTACCTTCCAATAGAGCAAAACGGATTTATAATTTACCGGCAGAAGCGCGGTAATGAAATAAAATTTTCTGCTTTTACCTCTAAAACTCCGATATAAGGATTTTTAAATAAAAAGGTAGCTTTCAACGCCTACGTTACGAGGGGTTTTAAAGCGCGTACAGGCGCGTAATTGCATAAATAGAGGTGTTTGTATGAGTGTGTGGCTATCAAGTTTACTTAATTAACATATTGATATAATTAGTATTTCATACTATTATCTTTGCTTAAATCCTTATCTCGGAGTTTTAGGTTTTACCTGTTTTTAATTGACCGCAACTGATGGAATTGTTAACTTTATTTTTTTTTTTTATATGAAACACACTCCCCTAAAAAAAGCGTAGGGGTACCATTGATTTTAAGGTAATCTTAAAATTATTAATATTATTAGTAATTTATCAATGTTGTATAAATAAAATCAGTTCCTTGGTTAATAATAAGATTGCGGTAATCAGCTTTTCAATGAATTTAGAAATGTCGGCCTATATCAAAAAAGTTTTATATGCGTAGTTCCTTCTCTGAAGGACTAACAGTTAGTTGTGCAAAAGGCCGACCAGTCATGTTATATTCGCGCTCAAAGGCTTCAGTTGTACTCTCGACTTCATTTTCCAATTCAAAGCAAATCAGATTACTGTAATCCACTCAAACGATTTTATAAATTGCTTATGGCAAAATTAAATTTCACAAGGAACCAGTTTAAGTCCCATTTCTTTGCAGTAGTGTCCGGTTAGCTTTTTGCATAACCTGTTAAAAATGGTGAAAAAAAATGACCAAACCTGAATTTTTTACTTGACGAGCAAAGAAAAATTTTTGTGACAATTTGTAATATTATCAATTATTACAAGGAGTTACAAGATGCCGTACAGTTTCAAACCGTCTCGGAAAAAATTTTATTCACCATCATTTTTTAAATTATCTCATCCGTTTATAAAAACTGCTTCTGAGGCTCCACCTCTGACTTCCAAAGGAGATAGGCCATTAAAAATGACTTTCGAAGATCAACTCAATGCACTAATTTTTTTTCATCTTGAAGAACATGTATCAGCTCGCCATCTCATCCAAATGCTCAAAGAGGATGATTTCGCTCGTGAAAACATTGCTCCTGAAAATGGAATCAGCAGAAGCAGTTTTTCTGAAGCCATTAATAATAGAGGGCTCGAGCAATTAAAATATGTATTTGAAAAACTTAGTATTGAAGCTTCTAATGTACTGCCTGATCAGCATGCTGACCTCGGCAATCTTGTTGCATTTGATGGTTCATTCATTGATGCCGTACTCTCAATGACCTGGGCTGACTATCGAAAAGGGGCAAACAAAGCTAAGGTACATCTTGGCTTTAATTTAAATCAGGGCATTCCAGCTAAAATTTTTCTTACCGCCGGCAAAGGAGCTGAAAGACCGTTTGTCAATCAATTGCTATCTCCCGGGCAAACTGGTGTAGGTGATCGAGGTTACCAAAAACATGCCCTTTTTGATTTGCTGCAGGCTGAAGGCAAAAGCTTTGTAATTCGGATAAAGGCCGGTACAACCAAAACGCTTATCAAAGAACATGAGGTTAACCCTGACAGTATTGTTTTTTATGATGCCGATGTTCTGTTAGGTACTGTGGAAAACAATAATCAAACTGAAAAATCTGTCCGCCTTGTAGGTTATCGTGTAAATGGTGTTGATTACTGGGTAGCAACGGATTGTAGGGACTTGACCGCAGAGCAAATCGCTCAGATTTATAAACTCAGATGGAACATCGAAATTTTTTTTGCATGGTGGAAACGCCATCTTCGAGTGTACCACCTCATTGCAAGGAGTGAATACGGGCTAATGGTCCAAATCCTTAGAGGACTCATTACTTACCTGCTTCTTGCAATTTATTGCCATAAAAATCATGGCGAACCTGTTAGTATCAAAAGGGTTAGGCAGTTAAGGATACAAATTCAAAATGAGCTTCGTGATTCCGGTAGCTCTACAGAGTCATTTTTTTTCAAAGAACAAAAACATTGCCAGCTACACGCAAAAACCTAACCGGACATTACTGGATAGAACTAATATTTCTTTGATTTACTTGCCCATAGCACTTACAATTTTTGTTCGGGCAAGGTTGATTCCAATCTGATGATTTTCTCATAATCTTTTCCTCCCAAACTGGGTAGCAAGAAGCAAAAATGAGTCCTTGTTTGTTTTAAAAATAAGCATCAAATCAGAATTAAAAATAAACAGTATGTACAGCAATTCCCGGACGAGTCTTAACTCTCTGATATTATTATGTTATCAGACAAGAGTTTTCGCAAACTCTAAAATTGAAAGTTCAATGATTCCAATAAGTTAAGCTATTTATGACCGGGAATTGCTGCAGTATGTAACAAAAAGCTATGTTAACTTTCAATTAAAACATTAAACATGCTCGGTTTATAATCAATGTAGTAGCGGGAGAGCACCGAAAAATTAAGGCACAATCTGATGAAAAAATACGGTGCCTGCCGAAAGGTTTGATCACAGACAGTGATAAGGCTGGCCTTGCAGTAAAAGCAGCCACTGCCAATTGCCGTTGTCTCCCTGATGGTGGCGGGATAAGCATATTGAAAAAAAATATGCATGAGCTATCAGGCATTGAAAACAGTCTGATCGTTTGTAATCCGCCATATGGGATTCGCCTGAAAGAGGATACGGGGTTAGAAGTTTTTTATAAAAATTTGGGTGATTTTTTAAAGAAGCGATGTAAGGGATCCCATGTTTATCTCTTTTTTGGAAACCGGGACATGATAAAGAAAATCGGCCTTAAGTCCGCCTGGAAAAAACCATTACACAACGCCGGTCTGGACGGAAGGGTTGTGAAATATGAAATGTTTTGAATACCGTAGGTGAGCCTGAGATCGACAAACGAGAAAAATAGCCTCTTGTCCGGCTGATAAATCCTTATATTCAAGCAGGGTCTTCCGATTATTCCTCATATTAATCAGGTTGTTTCAGATATCTGTAATAACTATCAATATTATATATCGCGCCCAGGGGGTTATGGCAAAGGACCCGATCTTTGACCGCCAGCACGGTACATGGTGCCTCAGCATATTTGAAAAAAAGAGAATCATGCCCCACACACAGACCAAGCAGAACGTTAAACTCTGTTTTTTCGCTGTTTAAAAGCAGGGCCTGCAAAATCGGATTACACATAGTTTCGAATGATCCTATGGCTATTTTTTCTTCATCCTTGATCCCGATTAATTCTTTTGGCACCTGCCCCACTTTGCAGATAACCGAAACCATATCAAACCCTTTGGATGAAAAAAGTTTTTCAACAATCTTGGCTTCCTTCCTAAGAGCCACACAGAACACCAATCCCAGCCGGGTATAATTCATCCTGCGGGCAAATTGAATCACTTCAAGAATACGGGGGGTGATAGGTTTTACATGAGCATACCCAAGTTCTTTTTGACCATAGCCTTCGCCCTCCTGGATGGATGACTGCTTTGCGAATTCGAGAACATCCGGTTTTTGATATTCCGCAAGACATTTTTCAATAAGATCGCTTTTATTTTTGGTCGGGCAAAAAGGGGGCGATTTCCCGTCTTTTGTTCTGCAAAGTCGATCCTGGACAGGATAGGGGCATTTGGCGCATTGAGCATTCAGTTTTTCCATAATACCATCACTTATTCCTTTGGGCTCACTAAAAATTTCAAACAGTCATACCTTTGATCTCTTATCACCAGTGAGCTCCAGCTGTTATTATTTATGACCTTGAAATTAATTTCAAAAGATATATGATATAAGGAAAACTATCAAGGCTTTTTAAATAATCAAACTGTTAAATATAAATTTGGAGGCAGATGTTATGGAATCAAAGAATGTTAATATAGGCTCTATGCCGAACAAACCACAACAAAAACCGGATCCTGATGCTGCTGTAAAGAGTTCACTGGCAAAAATAAAGAATAAGCTGATCGTAATGAGCGGCAAAGGTGGTGTCGGTAAAACCAGCGTATCCGTCAATACTGCTATAGCTCTTTCAAAAAAGGGTTATAAAGTTGGCCTTATGGATGTGGATCTTCACGGTCCTGATGTTCCCAGGATGCTTGCATTAAAGGGTACACCGGATTTGAGCAAAAATCAAAAACTGAACCCTTTGAGATATTCTGATAATCTTAGAGCTATTTCAGTGGAATCGCTTATTCCTAACAAGGATGATGCAATAATATGGAGAGGTCCCATAAAGCATTCTGCTATAAATCAGTTTATCGGCGACGTTGAGTGGGGCGAGCTTGATTTTTTAATTATAGATGCTCCTCCGGGAACCGGTGATGAGCCTTTAACTGTGGCGCAGGTAATTTCTGATGCAAAGGCGCTCATTGTAACTACCCCCCAGGAGGTCTCACTGGCAGATGTGCGAAAATCGCTAAATTTCTGTAAAACATTGAAGATGGAGGTTTTTGGGCTCATAGAAAACATGAGCGGTTTTACATGTCCCCACTGCGGGGAAAAGATGGACTTATTCGGATCAGGGGGCGGTGAGAAGACAGCGGCTGAGGCTGGTGTCAGGTTTCTTGGAAAGATTCCTTTTGACCGGAATGTAGTGCTGTGCGGTGACTCGGGCAGCTCTTTTCAAGACCAATTTAAAGATTCGGAAGTAACCAAAGCATTTGAACAAGTAGCAGACAATTTGTCAAAACTTGTATAGAATGGAGGGTATTATGCCTATTTATGAGTTTATGTGTAATAAGTGCAACAGGGAATTTGAGGAGTTGGTTTTATCTGAAAATGATCCTGCGCCGGTATGTCCTGCATGTAAGAATCAGGATGTGACCAAACTGATTTCAGCCGGGAATTTCAGGCCGTGCGGTATTCCGTCAGGTTCAGGCGGTTTTAAAGCGCCTGCCTGCGCGCCACAGGGTGGAGGATGATCCATATGATAAGTTTCCCCAGGTTGGGGAAAAAGGGAAATCAGGAATAATGCATGACCGTCAATAGTCACACCTTGCTGCCGCCTTGGGGGTCTATAGCTTTATGGGAGGAAGCCGGCGATTCAATTAATTACCTGGTAAATATTTACAAAGACCGTTTGACAATGGCCTTTAATCAGGCGGAACAGGTTAAAGGCCATTTAAAATCTTTGTTTCATCTTCTTGATGAATTATGTTTTATGACATGCCTCTGGTGCCCCGAGCCATGCTGTTCAAGGGCTACGGTTTGGGCTGATTTTAAGGATCTCCTTTTTTTTTGCCTTGCAGGTGAAAAAATTCCCCCGGCCCAGCTTATTCAGCAACCTGCAGATTCTTGCCGTTACCTGGGTAAAAGGGGATGTACGCTCCCCCGAATAAAGCGGCCCTGGATTTGCACACTCTATCTTTGTCCACCCCAAAATAGAATCTTACGCAGGAGCTCTTCCGGTGTTCAGGAAAAATTTAGTCAGGCTGTGCAGGCAATAAAAACCGGCAGGAGTCGGATGGAGGATGAATTTATCAGGATAACCAGCTTCTGAATTAAAATTTTTATCCAGTGAGGAGTATCTTGAAAGAAAAAATCGAAAACAGAATTAACGAGCTTAGAAAAGCAATTTTTCAAAAGGGAATTGACGGCCTGCTTGTTCTCGTGGAGGAAAACAGACGTTATCTCAGCGGTTATACCGGAGAGGACACCCAGTTTGATGAATCAGCCGGCGCACTTTTAATTACTGAAAAAGACCTTCTACTTGTCACCGATTCACGCTTTGAAATTCAGGCTGCTGAAGAAGCCGCTCTTTTTGAAATCGTATGTTATAAAAAAGATTTTGCAAATGAGCTTCCTTCTATTTTGCGCAGGCTTAATATTAAGAGACTCGGATTTGAAAGTATCCGTTTGTCCTGTATGCAGCACATCAGAATTTCGGATGCTCTGAATAAGGATAATCTGAGGGTGGAGCTGGTTGCTGTTGAAAATTTGGTTGAAAACCTTCGCCTGATTAAAGATGAAGATGAAATCAGGGCAATGAAAAAAGCGCTTTCGATTTCAGAGGCGGTTTTTATCAAGGTTTCCGAAATGATAATGCCGGGTATTACGGAAAATGAGGCTGCCTGGTTAATTGAAAAAGGATTGCGTGAAAATGGCGCCGATGCTTTGGCTTTCCCCGTTATTTGTGCGTCCGGTACCAACAGCGCCATGCCCCATGCCATACCCGGAAACAGGAGATGTTCTGAAGGGGAACCGATTCTGTTCGACTGGGGTGCAAAGCTGGATGGCTATTGCTCGGATATTTCCAGGACGATTCTGATCGGAAAACCTGATGAAACATTTATAAAAGTATACAGCACCGTTTTGGAAGCACAGCAGAAAGCGATTGCATCCATAAAACCCGGGATGAATGCTAAAGATGTGGATGCAGTGGCGCGCGGGCATATTGAGGATATGGGTTTTAAGGGACGGTTTGGTCACGGCATAGGGCATGGTGTCGGACTTGCCGTGCATGAACCTCCAAGGGTAAGTTCGCTTTCCAATAACATACTTGAACCGCAGATGGTCTTTACGGTTGAGCCAGGAATATATATACCCGGCTGGGGCGGTGTAAGGATTGAGAATATGGTGGTGGTGCGGGAGGATGGCGCTGAAGTGTTGAATATGCATGAACCTGTGGTTTTTATATAGGACAGTGATGTGAAAGATTCTGATGTTTTTGTTGACCAATATTTGAATTATCTGATGATAGAGAAAGGCCTGTCCGACAGAACGATCGAATCTTATGGGTCGGATCTGGCCAGATATTCAGTTTTTTTACAGGACAACTTGATTGAAAATATTGCTGAAGCTGATACTACAGTTATATTAAAATATCTGATTGATTTACGAAAGGAAAAATTAGGGGCAAGGTCCCGTGCCAGACATCTTGTTACCTTAAGGGGATTTTACAGGTTTCTATCTCAGGAAAAGCTTATCAGTGCTAATCCTACAAAGATAATAGATCTGCCCAAAACAGGATTCAAGCTTCCTGATGTTCTGTCTGTGGAAGATATTCAACGTATCCTGGAGATGCCGGATACAAGCAGGGCGACAGGTGCCAGGAATGCGGCCATGCTGGAGCTCCTTTATGCGGCCGGTCTCAGGGTCTCGGAGCTTGTTAATATTAGGTCTGTTGATATTAATACGGAAGCATGTTTTGTGAGGGTTTTAGGGAAGGGATCGAAAGAGAGGGTTGTCCCCATCGGGCAATATGCAAGAGATAAGATAGAGTTTTATATCAAGACTGCGCGTACCAAACTTTTAAAAACAAATCTAAGCAGATATCTTTTCGTTGCAAGGGCCGGTAACCCCATGACAAGGCAGGGCTTCTGGAAGCTGTTGCGAAAGTATGCCCTTGAAGCGGGAATTGTGAAAAAAGTGACACCTCATAGCGTAAGACATTCTTTTGCAAGCCATCTGCTGGAAGGCGGCGCTGATCTTCGGACCGTCCAGGTTATGCTTGGGCATGTTGATATTTCAACCACACAGATATATACCCATGTTGCCCGGGAGCATCTGGTAAAAATGCATAAAAAGTATCACCCCAGAGGCTGAGCTGCCCGATTTGCTTGTCTTGACACATAGTCTCTTCTCTTATAAAAAGCCGCGTATATTGAAATTTTACAGTGATAAAGTGAAGTATGAATAGATTTGAAAACAGAACTTTTGCAGGATGGTGGAGTCAGGGTGAGGAGGAACCCCTGTTTGAGGAGAGTGCCCTGCGTAAGGCGATTTTCGATGTTATCCGGCCTGTTGTGCTTATCAGAAAAAAAGGACGCCTTCTATTGGGGCGCGGAGGCACAATCACTTTGCAAAATAGTCAGGGCGTATGCCCGGGTGAAAAATCCGACAATCCCGGAACATATCCCCTGGCGGCTTATGTCCCTCCATTGCATCCTGACGCTTTGGGCGATCCTTATTTTAAAAAAATATTCAATTTACGTTACGCTTATGTCGCCGGGGCCATGGCCAATGGAATTACATCCGTTGAAATGGTTGAAAAAGCCGGCCGTTCAGGTATGATGGGTTTTTACGGCGCTGCCGGGCTGGGGCTGGATAAGATTGATGAGGCCATATTCAGACTTAAAAACAGATTAAATGATTTTACTTTTGGTTTTAATTTAATACACAGCCCCAATAATTTCGAGCTTGAAGATGCTACTATAAAACTCTATTTAAAAAGAGGTATAAACCTCATAAGCGCTTCGGCATTTATGGATTTGTCTTTGCCCCTTGTTTATTTCAGGGTAAAGGGTATCCATCGTGACTCAATGGGTGAGATAGTATGCCCTAACAGAATTGTCGCCAAGGTTTCCAGGGTTGAGGTCGCGGAGAAATTTTTCTCTCCACCGCCCGATAAATTCATTAAACAACTCCTTGACAAGGGAATGATAACGGCTGAAGAGGCTGAGCTGTCAAGTGCCGTGTCTATGGCGGACGCTCTTACAGCGGAAGCCGATTCCGGAGGGCATACCGATAACAGGCCTGCTTTTACAACGCTGCCTACCATGCTTTCTCTCAGGGACAGGGTTGCCGCAAAGTATAAATTAGCCAGACCGGTTTTCGTCGGCCTGGGCGGCGGTATAGCCACCCCGGAGTCGACCGCCGCCGCCTTTGCCATGGGAGCCGCTTATGTGTTGACCGGCTCGATTAACCAGGCCTGCATTGAAGCAGGCACATCTGATGCTGTGAAGGCAATGCTGGCAGATGCCAGGCAGGCTGACGTAACCATGTCTCCGGCAGCGGACATGTTTGAACTGGGCGTCAAGGTTCAGGTGCTGAAACGGGGCACCATGTTTCCTTTAAAGAGCGCTAAACTATACAATCTGTATAACAGGTATGGCGGACTGGACGATCTGCCTGAAATGCAGCAAAAGATCCTGGAAAGAGATTTTTTCAGATGTAGTCTTGATGAGGAATGGGAGCAGACAAAAGGTTTTTTTGCTAATTATGACCCAAAACAGATTGCCCGGGCGGAAAACGATCCTAAACATAAAATGGCCCTTGTTTTTCGTTCTTACCTGGGCCGGAGTTCGGCCTGGTCGATACGGGGTGATCAATCGCGTAAAATAGATTTTCAGATATGGTGCGGCCCGGCCATAGGAGCTTTTAATGAATGGGCTAAAGGGTCGTTTCTTGAAAAGCCTGAAAACAGAAAGACTGTTACTGTTGCAATGAATCTTTTATTGGGGGCAGCTATTTTAACACGTATAAACTGGCTTACGGTACAGGGAGTTTCCCTGCCGCCGGGGCTTGGAAAATATACTCCTTTGGAATTATCACAGATAGGCAGTTTGCTGGAAGAAAATATTCACGAAACTTGAAAAATATAAGCGGTCGGTTTAAATCTTTTTATCAGCCAACACGCTAAAGTTACAGTAATTGTAAAACGACACTTTTTTATGCTTTTATACGCATTTCCAATCTCAATATACACCTTGGTCGTATTGTATTTAATGTAATATCATTATGTTGGATAATTTACAAAAAAAGTACTATACGTCAAAATAGCCGCGTATCAGAAATAGGCGGCTGTTTTGACGTATTTCACATTTCAATATGAAACAAAGCTGAATGTTAATACGTTGTATTGTTTATATTTTTTAACTTTGTAGCGGGAATAGCCGTAATTAACTATACGTCTATTTGTCCGTCTAATCTATGTTCTGTTTTTTTATGTGGGCAAAGGCTTGTTCGATAAATCTATCGAAATTTTGCTTTAACTTTGGGGCGACGTTAGATATAAGTATAAGAAGAGATGTGGAAATAATGACATGAGGCCAAAAGTTTATATTGAAACTTCAATTCCAAGTTATTTGACTGCGAGACCGAGCAACGATCTTCGTGCTATGGCCAACCAAAATACAATAATTGAGTGGTAGGAAAGTTGTAGGCCAAAATTTGAAATTTACATTTCTGAATTCGTTGTTGCCGAAGCATCACAAGGTCATCCAGAAGCGGCAACACGTCGATTGACAGCAATTGAAAAAATTCCAGAATTGGATGTTACGGAAAAAGTACGACAATTGGGCAGGGCATTAGTTGCTGACGGCCCTATTCCAAAAGGTGCTGAGATTGATGCGTACCATATATCTGTTGCAGCAGTAAATGGAATGGATTATCTTCTCACATGGAATTGTAAGCACATTGCTAATGCGATAATGCGTCCACATGTTGAGGCTGTTTGCCGCGATCTTGGTTTTAAACCACCAATAATATGCACACCGATAGAACTAATGGAGTATTAATACTATGTGGCAAGATCCAATAGTTAAAAAAACGCGAGAATTAAGAGCATTATACGCATCCAAGTTCAAACATGACGCAGATGCAATTTTTGAAGATATTCTGAAACGTCAAGAAGTCTCAAAGCAAAAGCGGGTAGCATTTTCAGCACGCAAGCCGAAATTGAAGGAAAAAGCTGCCTAACATTGCAAATTCAGCGAATACAAAAAGTAGCACCCACTGATTAATAGCGTTCTGTCTTTTATGTAGGCAAAGGCTTGTTCCGTTAAATCTATCGGAATTTTTATTTGACTTGAATTTCTGTCTTTTTTTAAAAACTGAAGCTGTCTTTTCGTTTTTTGGCAATTTCAGTTTAAAAGAATGGAATTATTTTTTAGAATGATTTGCAGTTTTAACCGATTTATCCCAAATGAAAATCTTCTCATTTTGGATAATTTGCTTTGTTTAATTTTTTAGAAAAATATGAGTTGCCTCTATATTGAAATTATTTATTGACAGCTCTCTTTATCGTAAATATTTATTTATGACAGAACAAAACGCTCCTCGTGCCAAGATAAATCCGAATCGTTGGGATAAGACACAAGGTCTTTGAAACTCGATATTGTTACCAAGTGGGTGCTCGGGAAACGGTTTGTTTCCTTCATCTCTGCAGGGCTTGCTCTGGCATTGATGTTAAGATAGTCCCACCTGACTAAAGACTAACCAGCAGGTCAGTAGCGAAGTCCACAGGTAAACCCGGTAACGGGAGTCTGGAGCTGGACGGAGCAAGATTGCAGGCTCTGTATTGAGCCCCGAAAAATGTATGGTTGTGGTCATTGTGATAATCCTGCTTGCAGGAAAAAGCCGACGCTTTGGAGACAGCGGAAGGCAGCAGTCCTGAATATGCTAAGGCAAGTATTCAGGACACCACCGGGGTCTTAGACCAGGGCATGTACTCAAAGGGGTAGCTCGGGAACTTGGGAGACCCGGATGTTTCCTTGGGTAAAAAGAACGGTAACAGGAAATCCAGCGCAAGCGAAATCCCGGCGTTGCATAGGAATGTCCCGCCTTGCAACGAGTCTGCCATTGGCAGAAACACAAACATTAAAAGATGGGCGATACAAGGTATCAGGGGAGGATAGCGAAGAGCGAACGAACCTGAGATAAACATATAATACTCCCCAAAAACTGGACAGTTGTTTAAGGTGTAAAATGAGTATATCCTGATCAACAAAAAGGAGGCTCATCAATGGGTAAAATTCGAAAAAATTACAGTGCATCATTCAAAGCTAAAGTAGCGCTTGAAACGGTTAAAAAGGAAAAGACGATTTCTCAACTATCTAGTGAATATGGAGTTCATTCAAATCAAATAAATCAATGGCGAAAGCGTCTATTAGAAGAATTGCCCGATATATTTTCAAAAAAGCGTCAAAAAAAAGAAAAAGACGCTGAAGAATTCCAGGCGGAGCTTTACCAGCAAATCGGCCAATTAAAGGTCGAATTGGACTGGCTAAAAAAAAAATCTAACCTTCTCAATTGATATAAAGCGTCAATACATTGAGCCGAATCATTCTTTGATACCGGTAATGCGCCAGTGTGATCTTTTGGGAATAAACAGATCAACCTATTACTATCAATCCTGCAAAGATGAGAGCTATAACCTGGCTCTCATGCGATTGATAGACGAAGAATATACCCGATATCCGTTCTACGGTGTTGAAAAAATGACGGCCGTATTAAAGCGACAAGGGCACACTGTTAATCCTAAACGAATAAGACGTTTGATGCGGCTTATGGGACTTGAAGCTATATATCCAAAACCAAATTTGAGCAAAGCATCAAAAGAGCATAAAATTTATCCATACTTGCTGCGAGGCGTTTCCATTGAGCAAGTTGACCAGGTATGGTCAACGGATTATTCCGATGATAAAGTTATTCCGATTCTTCACTGAAAAGCAGGAGAAACACATCCATTTCATCAAAAAAGTCGGAATAACTTTTTTGACGTTATATTAATCCATAAAGCCGCTTAAGCGTATCATCATCAAGCTTTGCTCCATCAAATACTTCAGTAGTACGAAGAGGATGATAAGCAGAAGTTGCTTTTTCAATTGCTAATCTTTTCATTTCGGTGTCCGCATAGGCATAAATCAAAGTTGTTTCAAGGTTTGAATGACCAAGCCATTCGGAAATGAGCGGCAAGGGCACACCTTTTCTATAAAGACTAAGCGCTCTACTATGGCGAAACATGTGCGGTGTTACATTGTCACTCGACTATCAAGTTTTTAAAACTTGACTCTATAAATACAATATTTTCAAAGAGTTAAAAACTTGATGCAAATATTTTGTTTTTACACCTCCAAAAGGTAACTTGTTGAATTTATTGATAGGGGGTTAAAATCGCAGTTTAAAAATATCCAATAAATTCAGTCAACTGAAAAAAACTTGATAGTCGAGTGTCAGGAACAGCATCACATTCCTTTTTGGCCATGGTGGCATATTTGTGTATAAAACGCGCGACATTGTCATCTGACATATGTTGTTTCACTGCATGAATCACTGTATAAAACAGAGAAATATCAATTTCCGGTTCTTTGTGAAAACGGTTCATGTAACTTTTATAATGCTGCACCGTTTCCTTCATGATTGGTACTATACGGATTTTCTTCCCCTTACCACGGATAATGATGTATGGTGATTTTGTATCGGTAACAATATCTTCTGGCATAAGATTTAGGATTTCACTATTTCTTGCAGCAGTATCATACAGTAAAATCATGAAAAACAGGTCACGGTGCTCATTCCGAATCTTTGAATCGGGCTGAGAAAGCATGGCGTTAAGGGCTTCCTCGCTGAAATGGTTGACAGTCAGCTTTTTTTTTGCTTTGCGGCGTGCCACCTGACCTGATGAAAGGTAATAATCATTATACACTGGTTCTTTCATACCTGCATACTTCAAGAAAGCCCGTATGACAGAAAGATGATGATTCTGCGTAGCAAGTCCACAATTACGGCTCATTTCCAGCCATTTGAGAAAAGCATTGATAGATTCCTCAGTGATGTCCGAAAAAGAGATATCCTTTAGATGCAGGTGTTTATGGATGCAAAGGGAAACAAGGTATAAATTTAAAGTTTCTCTATATGATTTAACCGTATGGGGACTTACAACACGCTGAAGCGGCAGATATACTGTAAGATACCCTTTCAACAGTTCAAAAAGCCTTTTATCCTTAATCTTCATAATCCGGCACCTCCCGGCTGCAGTTCCAGTCTGTCAGTTCTGATGAATGAAGATATTCCGGAACAAGATGTATATAGTATGCTGTATAATCCAGAGAAGAGTGACTCATATATGTACTAAGATATGGAAGAAGTTTGGATACATCCTTTCCCTCATTCATCCACTTCGTTATTACTTTTGTCGAAAAGTTATGGCGCCAGTCGTAAACTCTCGGCTTATGATTTGAAGTAAATGTAATGTTTGCAATTTTCCAGCATTTGAAAAATTGTTTCTGAATCCAAGCAGCAATAAATGGTCCACCATTCGGATTTTGAAAAAAGAATTCACGCCCCGGCTGTTTTGTTTGCATGATGATGTCGTATTTTCGACATAAGTTATGTAAATCCTCGGACATTGCCACAATGCGGTCTTTGTTTTTTTGGAATCAACAATGTAAAATGTTCCGATATCCAGATTGACATCCTGCTGTTTTAACAGCCGCCCTTCCTGCGGACGCAATCCACAGCAATACAGAGTCCGAAATAATACAGGAATAATATATTCCCTGTATGGTGAAAGTGAGTGCGGCGGTAAATGATCTGCACCATAGAAAAAACTTTTCAGTTCTGTAGCTGTATATAGATACGGCATATAAGGAACACTTTTACCGGCAAAGCCTTCCGGGATTATGTAAGCAGACTTTCCAATGCTGTTAAGATACTTTGCGAATCCCCGCAGAATGTTAGTTCGCAACTTAAGAGTGTTTTCTTTTTCATCCGGTCGTAAGGTGCACCATGATTCAGCAAGTTCCTGTGTGAGAAGCAAGGTATCTGGATAATGCTCCATACAAAACTCATCAAAGGAATGAAGCCTTCGGCCAAAAGTATCCTCTTTATTACCGAGTGAGCACCTTAAGTCGATATATGCCAATATGTCTTGTGCAAACAGGCTTTTAAACAGATATTTCATCGGTACACCTTCGTTTGCACTTCAATGCCATCAAAATCCAGTGCGCACATACTGAGTTTGGAGACCGAAAGAGGGAGATACCGTTTGAGGACATCCTGGCTTTGATGTCCAAGTATTTGAGATATTAACTCTGGATTGGATGAAGTCTCAAGTAACCATATGCCCATGTTCCTGCGGAACGTATGAAAAGACTTCCCATCATGTGGAGATTTCTCAATGCCAGCTCGCTTTGCATGCTTGTTAAGAATGTTTGCAACGCTGGACTTATCATTCAGTTTGCGAAAAGACTTCGCTTCTGTCAGGAAAACATATGGACTGCCTGATTCTGGACGTCCGTTTAATATGTAATCAGATACTGCGAGAGCAGCTTTAGATTCAAGTGGAAGCGATAGGCCATTTCCAGTTTTATGTTGAATAAAATGAATTGTTATTTCTTTCCAGTGTAAATCCGCAAGCTTTAGATTTGCTATATCAATAGCCCGCATCCCTGTAAGGGAGGCAAGAATCAACACAGCATAATCCCGCTTACCAGATGGAGTACTTTTGTCTGGTTGGGAAAGTATATTTCCCATATCATCGGTATTAAAAGCTGGATATACCTTTTTTCTTGATGTAGGAAGTGAAAATGACAATAAATCTTCTGGCACCTTCTGGAATCCTTTTCCCTTAAGAAATACACATATCAATCGCAGGACATATATGACGTTGTTCATACATCCTTTGTGATCCTGATATTCCTGCATCATGAACTCATAAAGCGTTTCATTACAAATGCTATTCATGTCAGAGAGTTCCAACTGCTGAACATAATAAAAGAAATCTCTTGCAATGGAATATATGACCGGAACAGTAGTCTTTCTTACAGTAAGGTTTTCTTTAAATTCCTCTGCAAGTTCCTGATAAACCGGTTGAAGCTGATGTTTGTATCTGCTTATAAAAGGATATTTGTCACGAAATGGATGACCATCATAATAGTCATCCAACATACCTAATGTACGGAACAAATAACGATAGTTTTGATACCCTATAGCTGCATTGCTTTTTAGTTCACCACAAAAATGGTCTCGAATTTCATTGTTGATACCTACATTATAATACGTCTGTCCAGACTTCTCATAGTAGGCTCGAATAAGATTACATGCTTTTTCATACCCCCTTATAGTATCATTAGCTCTGATTCCACGGCAGTATTCAATGATTGCAGTAATTCCTTCTGCTATTGTTTTAGATTGCATTGGTTTGCCCCCTTTCTTATTCTGAAATTATTTATAGAATAAGAATAAGGGAAAAACTCAACTGTTGACAATGGTTATTCCGATTTTTATAACCAGAAGCAGTTGATTTATGCTGCTTTTCAGTGAAGAATCGGAATAACTTTATCATCGGAATAATTCGTTTAATCCCGACATCGGGATTAAACGGATATTACCTATATCCGTTTGAATTCAGGTTTTATCTATCTTGTAGCAGTGATAGACTGGTTTAGTCGGTATGTCCTGAGCTACGAATTTTCAACCACATTGGATAAGGATTTTTGTATAAAAGCCTTACAGGGTGCCTTAAAAATTGCAAAACCTAAGATTTTTAACACGGATCAAGGCAGTCAGTTTACCAGTGATGCCTTTACCGGCGTTTTAAAAAAAGCCGATGTGAAGATCAGCATGGACGGCCGGGGCCGTGCTCTGGATAACATTTTCGTAGAGCGCCTTTGGCGTACCGTGAAATATGAACGTGTTTATCTTCACAATTATGAGACCGTCAGGGAGGCTATTCAAAACATTGGAGAATATTTTGGCTTTTACAATAATGAACGACTCCATCAATCTTTGGATTACCAGACCCCGGCAGAGATATATTTTAAAACTTTTCCAGGGTAATTTCAGAACCACTTTGTATAATTAATTAGAATACCATTAAGTCGTATTGATATTATAAAAAATGTTTCCTGCTGCAAACAAGATAAAAGCGTACTATCCAACACATAATCAGTTGGTAGTAGAGTTTATTTGAATATTGCATAACGCTAATCAAATATATAGCGTATTTTTAGGATGATTTTTTGAATAGCGTTACACTTAATTCAACATGCTATATGTTTTGGAGGTAAAAAAATGAGAGGAGGAAAACGTGCAGGGGCTGGTCGAAAAAAGAAACCAGACCATTTGAAACGAGAGCTTGTGACAATTAGATTACCACAGTGGATGATTTCACAGCTCAAGAGGAATGGTCAAATTGGTTATTTAATTGAGAGTCAATTGGCGAAAAAAGATTTTTTGAATTTGCCGGATGATTACGAAATTGATAGTTAAGATCGGACAAATTAAAGGAAGTAACAGGCAAGATTTATCAGCAATGGTGATCAATGTGAGGTTGTAAAAATAATATATTTTGGTGAATGCCCTATTCAACGTGCGGCATAAGTTATAAACATATTAATATTGAATTTTAACAGTATGTTAATGAGATACAAAAAAGTTATAAACATTTTATCAATAAGTTATGAACATTTTAGAATGGTATTATTATTTATTAAATCAATTAGTTAAGTTGTTTATGAACATTTTTATGATAAACAGAAACATATTTTTTTTATTTACTATTATTTTTTTAATTTTCAGGATTATTTATAGCTCAAAAGCGCACCTTAAAAAACCTTGTTTTTTGTCTTGACAATGGGGAGTACCTTACCTTTACATTCTAAGACGCCAACCTGTCAGTGCATCTGACACCAGAAGCCGGGGCGTCCTCTCCCAAGCAATAATACATCTTGAACTTAGGGTTCGCACAAAAATAAGTTAGCAATTTTAAGTGTTGAGGCGCTTGGCTGGCAAGGCGCGAAAGCGTAGGAATATCAAGATATTTCTACGCTTTCGTAACGCAGCCAGGCAGGATGTATCGACGCTTAAAATGTAAAGTTATTTTTGCGCGAGCCCTTAGCATGCCATACGCAGAATGCGTATGGCATACTCCCTCCTCCAAAAAAATACATAAAAATATATTTTTTTTCGTTTGCTCAGACTTGCCGAAATGGCACCACTTATTTACACGTTCCAATCTGCGGGTGAAGCAGTATTAAAGCGCGAAATTTTCTTGTTAGTATCACCCTTTAACTGGTAATAGTTCTTTTTATAAATATTCCACCTACACAAGTCTATAGGTGTTACTTCAGCAGTATTTACACTGCCAACAGCACCAGCAACCTCTAAACCTGCCGATACAAGCTCTGAACAGAAGAATTTACTAAAATCTTCTCGATTATAGCCAGGACCATGCATCCCGAATGGCAGGTTATCCAGAACATCAATTGCCGATTTGATGGCTTGCGGCATGTCATAAGGCTTTCTCTCTTTTGCCTGATTGAAGAGAAAATTAAAAAATTTTTTCTGATCAAATAATTTTTCGCGGATCTCATCCTTTAGTGGAAGCCACCAAAGTTCACCTTCATAGGTATTTAGCCTGTCACTGAACCTGGAAATATTGACGCCATTAAATCCGTTTAATGAGGTTGACTCTATAATTTGATTAAAAAACCTACCGGTATCATCTTCTGGTATTTTTGTTTTAATAATAACTCCAACATGGGAAACATTAGAAAAAGTGGCAAATTTAATTATTTCGGAAAAATGGCCTTTCCCTCCAAAGGCGATTACATCTCCGGGCTTCATATCTTCCCTGGCTTCGTCATATGAAATTTGTTTTATTGACATGGTAGCTTCTCCTTTTCTAAAAATTTTATTCTCAACCCTTTCAAGTAAATAGACATGGTATTAAGGTTGTACCGTTAAACTCTATTTCAGCGAACTAAAGCCCCAGTACGTATGTCCGGTAAACGCCAATACCGGTATAAATCTGTGATAAAGCAAGAAACAACATCACTATATTGCATATCGCGTGAATAAGTGAGAGGGCCTTTCGTTTATTTTTGTCCATATAAAAACCGAAACCGAAGGCAAACAGACTTTCGACATTGTAGTCTCTTACATGCCTATCCGGTTCTTAAACAATTTTACACAGGATGTAGGAATTTTAGACGTTTTAATAAGCCGAGATTGCAAATCTTGGAGCAAAGGCCAGGCATCACCGGCACAGAGGCGCGTTTTGTTCCGTAATCGAATAGGCATTGCTTCTTCTACTTGAATTCATGAACAAGAATGAAGTCATTAGCTGCCCGAGTGCCATGACAACCGACAGAACCCTTGGGTTTTCCAAACTTATCTGCTTTACCGTCGGGTGAGTATTTGGCCCAAAACCAGTCCCCGTCATCCGAATTATAACCAGCGACTTTGTACATCACCGTAATTGCTTTGAGCTCTTTGTCCTTACCGTAATTTTCCTTTACCTCAATGGAACCATATTGGACAGGTGGTTTTAAAGAATGTAAAGCCAGGTTATTTACATACTAAAACTCCGATATAAGGATTTAAGCAAAGATAATAGTATGAAATATTAATTATATCAATAGGTTAATCAAGTAAACTTGATAGCCACACAGTCATACAAACACCTCTATTTATGCAATTACGCGCCTGTACGCGCTTTAAAACTCCTCCATCATTGTTTCGAGATCAAACTCGATAAATGCAATTACGCGCCTGTACGCGCTTTAAAACCCCTCGTAACGTAGGCGTTGAAAGCTACCTTTTTATTTAAAAATCCTTATATCGGAGTTTTAGCCCGAGTTTACGAGTTAGCAGAAAGTTGACCATCAACTATTTGATTTAACAAAAAAAATTGTATGGTATGCGTCCTCCCTAACTTCATAAAAAAGTCTCCATTTCAAAGATTTCAAATAAGCGTTGTTAAGTTTCATCCATTTTCGAAATTGTTGATTGAGAGACCTTTTTTTTTCTTTTGGGAGGAAATACATTTAAGACTTCTCGAATCTTTGATAATTTTTCCTGAGCTCTGTTAATAGAAATTGATATTCCGGCTTTTTGAATTTTTTTCATCATTAAAGCCCGAATCAGCAAGGTTATTGAACAATACAAAGCATGAACTCTTATCATCTGATCTGTCCAGTGAAACATTGGCCACCAGCTTCCTGTTTTTCGATCTTTCATCTGTTTAAAAACATCTTCAATGATGTATTGACTACGATATGATACAATAATTTCTTCCGTTGTCCAATGAGCATTGTCAGTAATTATAATGTTTTTTCCAAGATATGTATCACATAGTTCGGCAAAAGCAGTATTATTCAAATGATAATTGAGCCTTGGGATACCATTGCAGTCAGTAACCCTCACAGAAATTAGTTTTTTCATATGCTGGCCTGAACGAATTGATGCGGCCTGTCTTTGAATCGACTCTTTTGTCGGCTTTTTTCCTTTTGTAATTATTTTGGCAATACGATTTTCTAATTTAGACGATAGCAGACTTAATTTACCAATGCATTTGTTAATTTCATTATTAATTGATTGAAGCTGAGATGTGTATAGGGTATTATTGAAAGTAACAATGACGGTAAGGTTTTTACCGTATATATTTTTTTGTGTCCGAAACGCTTTTACCTGATCTAAACGAGGATGGGATACTGGTTTCAGGGACTCATCATTATTGGATATCATAGCCAGTTCTTTATGATCATCCGGTTTGACTGAGCCGACAAAATGAAATTCTGAATCTGTTATGAATTTTTTAAAATTTGCGTCCGAATTATTTCCTTTATCAAATACAATTGTCATCCCTTTTTCATTGTGAACCTTGCTTAGAAAAGCCTCAAAGAAATTATCAATTACGTTTTCAAATGCTTTGGAATCATGGCGGTTTCCTTCGTATACATCAAAGTAAAGCGGAAAATGGTCTTGGCGAGTACAAAACAAGGCATAATTAATTTGTTTTAGATCTCCTCGACCCTGCTTGTTTTTCCCTCTTTGAGCTAAGGAACAATGGCTATTGAAAAAGTGTATAAAAGAGTAAAAATTAGTACCATCATACGAAACTTTGGATATATCAATTTTTTCATGTTCCAGAACTGAATTAATAAGATTCATCCAGGCTGGCTTGATCTTATACTCATTGATGGTTGACATGTTGTCCCAAAAACGCTGAGAACTTAATGATTTTTGATCTACTTCTGGAAAGGCTCTTAACAAAATTGTATTTTTATACCAATTCCACATGGAACGTTTACTGACAGATTCAATTCCTCTGTTGATTGCGGCTAACCCCAGATAAAAACCAGTTGTCAAGCCCTGACTGCGTTTATGAAGGGTGCTGTCCAAGGTTTGAATTATTTTGAAATCCTGGACAATCTTCAAATATGCTGCTGGAGATCCAAGTTCAAATATTTCTGCATATTGGGGTTTTGAGGGAAGCCCGTCCAATGCAGACATTATTTTGTGCAAAGGGCCTAAATATTTTTGCCATTTCCTTCGAGTTTTTCCGTCAAGTCGTTCACTCTCTTCAGCATAATAATAGGTGACACCTTTAATTTGTTTACGAGTTATGTACGCCATGTTAATTTATTTGTCCTGAAATAATTAGAAACAGATTATAATCACTCAACCCATCTTTTTGAATAAAAAAAATAAACACTATAATTACAGTAGGTTACTTTTTTAAAATCTTAGTTATGGCACTACTTTTATTTTTTTTGATAGTTGTTTTCATCGTTCTGCCAGGGAGAGAGCTTAACCCTAAAGCAGAATATATTTTCTGTTGTCGTGATTCCGGTCGTGTGCTTTTTCTTACATGTACAACATTATCATTTCGGCACTGCATGGAAACTGTTACTCGATTTTGGCCTGCCAGTTGTTTTCTCAAATCAGACCAGCTACTGTTTATCCCCGTCTTTTTCAATCGGTAACGAATACTATGTATCAAATGGTAAGCGATGACACTGATAAAAATATGACCTGTCACCCGTTTTGTGATTTGGTGAAAAACCGGCCGCATCCCAAGCTCGGATTTCAGTGAACGAAAAACAGCCTCCAAATCCGTTAACATTGTATATGTACGCCATAGCGTAGCTTCATCAAATTCCATATGGGTTGTTCTGAGACAATATACTCCCGGCAAACTATCTTTTGTGTCCGCAAGCGTTTGGCGTGTCCAAAGGATCTTAACAGCGTTGCCATTTTTTTCGTTTTTAGATACTTCTATTTTATAATGCTTTGCAGCCTTGGAATATTGCTGTTTCAGACGACCTATTTTTTCCAGGACTTTATCGTATTTTTTTAGACATCCTTTTTTATGCAAGCCTGACTCAAGTTTGCTGACAGCCTTTTCAAAGCGAATGGTAAAGCGATCATTAATAGCCTGTTCTTTTTTTTCCCGCTTTGTAGAGTGACAATACAACAAAACCTCATCATTTTCTGAGTCAATAATTTTTTGCACTTTTACTGTGCAGTCATTGTCTTGTTTTACCACAACTGCTTCATCTTCATTAAATTCGCGATGATGTTTTCGGCTAACTACAATATATGGATAACTGTTTTCCCTGAGCCATTTAATATTATCTTCAGTGGCAATTCCGGCATCCATTACTATAGTCGCTTTTGAGGGCTTAAACAGCTCTTGGGATAAATTCTTTCTTTCCAAACCAACAATCATTTTTTTTAATGTTGACGGTTCACTTACATTACCCTCAAATACTTTGCTGCGCTTGGGAAAGCCACTGCTGTCCAGCACCAAAGCCAAAGTTACCAGTGGACAATCAGAACGTTTCTCTTTGGAATGTCCGCGTTTCCCCAGCTTGTTTGCTTTACTGCTGCCTTCAAAATAAGTGTTGGTAAGATCATAAAGGGTTATTGTCTCTTGAAATTCAAATAAATTCTTTTCTTGTAAGTATAGATGATTTTCTATGGCTTCCTTATTATTGAGAAGCTGATCAGAGATTTTATACATTTTGTATAGATTAATTTTGTTGAAATCATAATCAATTAATTCACCCAAGCCTGAAACATTCTGGAGCCAGTAATGAGTTGCCAGTTCACTACCTGGTTGACACATACGACCTATTATTGTACCGGTTGCTGCTGCGAGCTGAGGGCCATTGAATCCCAGGGCTTTTAGTTCTTCACCAAGTTTTAAAAAAACAAACGCTTCCAGCGCCACATGTTCACAGCTTACACTGCGTGGCCTGAACATTTCCAGGCTGTCTACATCTACCTCGCGATAATCCGGCTTATTATTTTCAGCTTTATTTTTGTGTTGCGCGTGAATAATCCGGGCTGCATAATTTTGAGCAAGCTCCTCTATTTCTTCAGAAATTTTGAAAAAACTCTGCTGGCCACTGATAATCTCCTGAATGCGTGAAGATAATTCTGGCCATTGATCCCGTGGCAGAGAAAAAGCCGTACCGAGATTAATTAATGTGTGCTGGCTGACTCCCTTTGCAGTTCGTTCGGATTGAACCAATCTATAGGTGTAATATTGTTTGCCATCTTTTCGACTTTTTATTGTGGTTTTTCTAATATACATGTTGCCCAATATAGGCGGATATCAATAAAAAGTCAAGTTATTTTTTATTTTATGGCACTACACTGGTAAAGCCAGAGCAAATTATTTTTAACCTATTAAAATCATTCAAATTAAATTTTTGAAAATTCTAAAATGAGGCTTATTTTGAGCATTTGCCCATAAAACTCAAAAAGATGGGCTAAGGGTTTGCACAAAAATAAGTTAGCAATTTTAAGTGTTGAGGCGCCTGGCTGGCAAGGCGCGAAAGCGTAGGAATATCAAGATATTTCTAAGCTTTCGTAACGTAGCCAGGCAGGATGTATCGACGCTTAAAATGTAAAGTTATTTTTGCGCGAGCCCTAAGGATAGAGATAGCTCTTATTGTTCTCAGTGCTAACATGGTGTCGGCGGTGTCTTTATCCCGCCAAGCGCCAGTAAGTTTCAATCTTGCTTGGATCACGTAACGGTATGCACTTTCAATTTCACCAGAACCAAAGGGAACAGTTAACTGTCCCCGGATTTCCAGGCTTTTGAAGAAAAAACAAATGCAATAATCAAGGTTACAAGCACCCAGTCCCTTCCTATCAGGATTATTGACGTCCAGGAATATCCACCATAAGGTTTTTGTACCTCATTATATAAATCGCCGATAAGAATAACTCCTAAAACAAACGGAACGAAGTATTTAATCAGGATATCCCACCATTTACCTATTTTAATTGAAGATATTTTATTGATATGATGCCTCAGGACCTTAATGTGGAAAAACCAGCCAACTAAAACCGCTTCCGCAATGCCGACAACTATAAGCCCGTAATGGGTCAAAAAATGATCTACAATATCGAGCCACAGAAGTCCTGCCTGGGTGGCAAATATAATTGAAACGGTAAACCCGGTGATCGAAATTATAGTGACAAGCATGCCCCTTTGAACTCTAAACTTGTCTATCAACGCTGAAACAAAGGCTTCAATGATCGATATGGATGAAGAAAAACCGGCAACTACCAGGCAAAGAAAAAAAACGGCTCCGAATAGATTGCCGGCCGGCATAAGGCTTACAGCCTTTGGATACGCTACAAAAGCCAGGCCGATGCTTTGCGATACCACCTCTGCGATTGTTTTGCCCTGTGAGCCGGCCATGAAGCCTAAAACAGAGAAAACACCAAGCCCTGCAAAGAGGGAATAGGCGCTGTTGATCACTGCTGTAATTAAAGCGTTTTTTGTTATATCCGTTTTCCTGGGAAGATAGCTGGCATATGCTATCATAATCCCGAATCCTAGACTCAAAGTAAAAAATATCTGGCTGTAGGCATCGATCCAGACTTTTGGATCAGATAGTTTTGAAAAATCGGGTGTTAAATAAGCTTTAAGGCCGTTTATTGCTCCATCCAGAGTGAGCGACCAGAAAACAAGCAGGGCAGTCAACAGAAAGAGGACCGGCATAAAAATTTTGTTGGCGGCTTCTATGCCACGCTGAACACCCCTGTAAACAATAGCCCAGTTGATAAACCAGACCAGAATAAGGCCTGCAAATATTGGAGTTCTTATTTGACCTATATTAAAAGGAGCGTCGCTTACGGAAAGGAATTTTTGGAAGAAGAAAGTGTTGGGATCACTACCCCATCCCAGGTTAAATGACAGAACAAAAAAAATTATACACCATGCTACTATTACTGAATAGTAGAGTACTATGCCGAACATCACGAAAGTAACAGCCCACCATCCGAGCCATTCCATCTTTTTGTTGATTTTTGCATAGGCCAAAGGGGCAGAACCTCTTAATTCATGTCCCACTGAAAATTCGAGTATTAAAAGAGGTATGCCTGCCGTTACAAGCGCAATAAGATAAGGAGCTATAAAAGCGCCGCCTCCATGATTGTAAGCCATATAGCTGAAACGCCAGATATTGCCCAGCCCTATGGCTGACCCTATGGCTGCAAAGAGAAAACCCGTTTGGCTTTTCCATTGATCACGCTTCATTAAACTATTCCTTTCAGCTTATGGATTTATATAGATTGAATTTTATATATATCTTCGTTTATATTTTTGAAACAATATTTATAACTGGTTACAGTTAATTGTCATCGCCATAAAAAATTATTTAATATTAGTGAATTATTTAATATTAGCAAGTTATGCCCTTTAGTGTAATAATTTGAAATAAAGATTTGTTATTAAAACAGCCTGTAAAAAATGCATGTTATAGTATACATTATTAAAACAATATATTATATTTTTATTGTACTATAGATTATCACATAAATAATTTCACTGCGTTATCGGTCGTCGGAGTAGAGACGCAAAATTTTGCGTCTCTACTCTGCCCTTGCACCAAATTTTAAAATCGGATAACTATCTGACAATCTATAATTCCGTTATCGTATTTGCTAAATATCGATATTTTATTTGGCCCATAATGCTTCAAAAAAAAGCTGTCCTTTTTAAAGGAGTATTATGAGATCTGAAATCGATAATTTTAAAGTAAAAAGGAAAAATGGCCATGGCAGAAAAAAAAAGTAGAGAATCGCGTAAAAAAAAAAAAGAGCGTGAGCAGCAGAAAAACCTGAAGCACTGGGAAGCGGAAGAAGAAAAACTTTATGAGCTTTGGGAAAAAGCTTATAATGCAGGCGGTCAAAGCCAGCTCGACCGTCTGGCCAAACAGGGCAAAAAACCTGTGCGTAAGCTTATCAAGCAACTTATCGATCCTGATACGGATTTTCTTGAACTTAGCCGGGGAGCCGGTTTCGGAATCAACTATGAGCTTGCGGAAGATGTTCCTAGCGCTGGTCTGGCCACAGGTTTAGGCAAAATCCATGGCAACTGGGCCATGATTATTGCAAATGACAGTCGTGTCAAAGCAGGCGCTTATTATCCCATTAACTGTAAAAAACATCTCCGGGCCCAGGAAATGGCGGATCAGTGCGGTGTGCCTTGTGTCTATATAGGCGATTCAGCAGGAGCCTTTCTTCCTATGCAGGACAGGGTCTTTCCCGGAAGGGGTCAGTTCGGACGCTTTTTTTACAATATGTGCAGGATGTCGGCCAAAGGTTTAAAACAGTATACTCTCAGCACAGGCGGAAATACTGCCGGAGGTGCATATACTGTTTATCTGGCCTGTGAATCGATCATGATAAACAAGATCTCCTATTCATTTCTTGGCGGCCCTCCCATGGTCAGAGCCGCCATAGGCGAAGAAGTGACAATGGAAGATCTGGGGGGCGCCAGAGTTCACACCTCAATATCAGGGGGTGCTGATCATTTGGTTATGTCACAGGATGAAGGGATAGAAAAACTGAGAAGCTTGCTCTCCTATGATCCTAAACAGAAAGTGCAGATAGAACGTCGGGAAACCATTGAGCCGACAGTTCCGGAGGACCATCTGTACAAGGTTCTTCCAAGCGATCCGTATAAAGGGATTAATGTTCGGGAAGTAATTAAGTCGATTGCAGACGGAAGCGCTTTTAGTGAATATAAAAAAAATTACAATCCAGGCCGCGGCGATAATATTGTATGCGGCAAAATCCACCTCAAGGGCTTGCCGGTGGGCATTATAGCTGGAAACGGTATCGGTGTAATCTTTGTTGATTCTGCCAGGAAAGCCATAGAATGGGTTGTTAGATGCTCTTCCCAGAAAATCCCGATCCTCTACATCCAGAATTCTCCCGGCTACATGGTTGGTACCGAGGAGGAGTATGCCGGTATAGGGAAATACGGCTCAGGCATGGTAAGGGCTTGCGCCTGTTCCAATGTGCCCATGATACAGTGGGTAATCGGGCCTGATCATGGAGCCGCCAATTATGGGATGTGCGGCAGAGCCTATGATCCGCATTTTATTTTCAATACCATGCGCGGCAGAACCTCGGTTATGGCAGGGCAGACCGCCGGTTCAATTTTAACTACTCTTGAGCGGGCCAACTTAAAAAAACGAGGCCGGGAGATGGACGAGGAAGCCGCCAATAAATTTGAACAGATGATGGTTGAGAAGTATAATAAGCAGGCCCACCCTTTTTATCTTGAGGCAAGACTATTTCACGACGGCACCATACCATTCAAGGATTCCCGCAACATTCTCGGCGATGCATTTGAAATTGCGCTTTTAAAACCGGTTCAGGAATCGAGATTCGGAAATTTTAAATTTTAATAAGGATCGGAAATTAAATAAATTGGACAAAGATTATGAAGAATTTTTGTTCATCTGCAAGGCGCATTAAAGGTTGAATACTCGAAGTATTCGGCCTTTGATGCAACACAGCAGATGGGCCAAAAGACAAATAATATCGTTCAAGTTATTTCATTTTCGATCCTAATCATGCTTGAAGGGAATATATTATGCCTGATGTAATTCTGCAGAAAAAAACAGATGATGGTATATTGATACTCACACTTAACAGGCCCGAAGCGATGAACTGCATGAATTTCGATCTTATCGAAACATTACAGGAAATAGTGCGGGAATCGGACTTTGATTTGTCGGTCAGGGTTATTATCATAACCGGCGCTCCACCGCCGGAAGGGAAAAAAGCCTCATTTTCAGCAGGAGCCGATCTTATAGAAAGAAGGACCCTGAGCGATGATCAGGTCAGGCGTTTTATCTCTATAGTCAGGGATACTATGACTACGGTTGAAAAAGCAAGAGTTCCTGTAATAGCGGCTATTAACGGGTTTGCTTTCGGCGGCGGAACGGAACTGGCCCTTGCCAGCGATTTACGCGTAGCATCTAAAAATGCTCTTATGGGCTTAACAGAAACCAGCCTGGGAATAATTCCGGGAGGCGGAGGAACTCAGCGGCTGCCAAGAATCGTCGGTTTGGCAAAAGCAAAGGAACTTATCTATACCGCCAGAAGATTCGATGCTGATACAGCCCTTGAAATCGGTTTGGTAAGCAAGGTTGTGGAACCGGATCAGTTAATGGATGCTGCCATGGAGCTTGCGTGCGAGATAGCTAAAAACGGGCCGATTGCCGTTCAACAGGCTAAATTTGTGCTTAATAACGGTTTTGAATGCAGCCTTGGCGTGGCTCTGCCCCTGGAATCGAAGGCCTATGAAATTACCATACCAACAGAGGATCGCCTTGAGGCCCTGGCGGCTTTTGCGGAAAAACGTAAACCTGTCTTTAAGGGTAAATAGGCTGAAGGTTGAAGGATATAAAATTTTTTAGCGTTTAACAAGAAAGGGGAAAATGTTTTATGAGCAAATTGTTGTGGAGCCCCACGGAAGAACGAAAAAAAAAGACTAATATTTATCGTTTTATGCAGACGGTAAATTCAAAATTCGGTAAAAATTTAACCGAATATGAACCTCTGCACCAATGGTCAGTGGATAATATTGCAGATTTCTGGGCAACCATGTGGGAATTTGTCGATATTAAATTTTCTGAGCCATATACTGAAGTAATAGATGAGCTAAAAATGCCCGGAGCCAAATGGTTTCAGGGCGCCAGGTTAAATTTTGCCGAGAATCTTCTGCGATACAGAGATGATCATCCGGCCATAATCTTCAAAGGCGAGATCCTGGATCCGGTCACCATAACTTATGCAGAGCTGTATGACGAGGTTGCGCGTCTGGCTAAATCTCTCAAAGCGGCCGGAGTTACCGTTGGTGACAGGGTGGTAGGGTTCATGCCCAATATGCCCCAGTCTATCATTGCCATGCTGGCTGCAACCAGTCTGGGAGCAACCTGGTCATCATGCTCCCCTGATTTCGGCATAAAGGGAGTCATGGACCGATTTGGTCAGATAAAGCCAAAAATTCTGTTTACTGCCAACGGATATTCATACAAAGGTAAGAGCATAGATTCTCTGGAACGTATCAGGAGCATTCTTGACCAGATAGATTCCATTGAAAAAGTCGTTGTCGTGCCCTATACGGAACAGGAAGCTGATATTGCCGATATCACCCATGCTGTTCATTACAAAGATTTTATTTCCCATGACAGTAATTGTTCCCTTGAGTTCGAGCAGCTCCCCTTTGATCATCCGGTCTATATTATGTATTCATCCGGCACCACTGATCTTCCCAAATGCATAGTGCAGGGAGCCGGAGGCATATTGATCAATCAACTTAAAGAAATGATACTGCATACTGATCTCAAGCGGGAAGACAAGATATTTTATTTCACGACCTGCGGCTGGATGATGTGGAACTGGCTTACAAGCTCACTGGCGGTGGGGGCTACAGTCATCCTATTTGACGGACAGCCCTTTTATCCTGATGCAGGCGTTCTTTGGAAACTGGCCCAGGATGCCCAAATGACTGTCTTTGGAACAAGTGCCGCTTATATCGGGGGAGTTAAAGATTCAGGCTTAAAACCCGGAAAAGAATACGATCTTTCCGCCTTGAGAGCCGTACTCTCAACCGGTTCGCCCCTTTCCATAGAAAATTTTGAATTTGTTTATGATGAAGTAAAAAAAGATCTCCAGCTTTCCTCCATCTCCGGCGGAACCGATATTAACGGTTGTTTTGCCGGAGGCAATCCCATGGGACCGGTATATGCCGGTGAACTTCAGTGTCGGGGCCTGGGCTTGAATGTGCAGGCATTTGACTCAAACGGCAAACCTGTTGTAAACCAGCAGGGCGAACTGGTATGCACCTTACCATTTCCTTCCATGCCGATCTATTTTTGGGATGATCCGGACGGACGGAAATATCATAACGCCTATTTCGATGTTTATCCCGGAATATGGAGACATGGTGATTTTATCAAGATAACTGAAACAGGAGGAGTTGTCTTTTTGGGCCGTTCCGATGCAACCCTGAACCCCGGAGGCGTCCGCATAGGCACGGCAGACATATACAGGATTATCGACAATATTGATGAGATAGCCGACAGCGTGGTAGTTGGTCAGGATTGGAAAAATGACGTAAGGGTTATCCTCTTTGTAAAGATGGCGGAAGGAAGTGATCTTACAGATGAACTGAAAAAGAGGCTGAACAGTCTTATCAGAACAAGCGCAACCCCAAGGCATGTGCCTGCCAAAATAATTCCCGTAGCAGATATTCCTTATACGATTAACATGAAGAAGGTGGAACTGGCTGTTAAAAAGGTAATACAGAATGAAGCTGTATTAAATAAAGACGCTCTTATTAATCCGGAAGCTCTTGATTATTACCGGAATTTACCCGAACTTCAGGATTAGCGCATATTTATGTAACGGTTACAACGGCGGTAACGTATAGACCGTCAGATAATAAATTTCACAAGGCCAGAGGGAGGAAGGCGTATTGTAATACTCCAACGACCGATAACACAGTGAAATTATTTATGTGACGGTCTATAGAGACAAGGCATGCCTTGTCTCTATAATCCTAATTTGATTTTTTATCAAAAGCAGCTTTCAGGCAGGGCAGCTTTCTTTGCCCAGTCTGAAGGCAGTGACTGGCCGGGGGCTTCCCCTAATTTTGCCTTACGTTCAGCCAGGCCCGGGCGTGCAAATTCCATATGCCCCTCTTTAATGGTTCGTCCGTTAATAATTGCCTCGGAGCGTAATCTCCTTCCGATTGTCTTTTCCATCTGTTTTCCGAGCCAGAGAATCCTGTCAACATCATAACCATGTTCAATACCCATCTCGTCTATCTGAACCAGGGTATCCTCAAGGGTTATCAGCCCCACATACCTGGGATCCGGATAATAATACTCTCCGGTTCCTTTAACCGGGGTGTCATCAAGGAAGTTCGCGGGCTGGCCTCCAAGACCGCCAAGGGTCGCCTCAAAACGGGTAATTCCAGCCTGCAGGGCTGCAAGAACGGATGCCGACGCAACCCGTTTGGTTTCATGGAAATGTGCTAAATGGAGCTCTACGTTGGGAATTTCATCCAGAACCATAGAAAAGTACCTGTAAACATCGGCAGCGGATGCGCTGCCATCGTGATCTGCATGCTCTATATCGTGGGCGCCTAGTTCGAGAAACCGCTTTGTAAATTCCACAGCATCCTTCATGTCTGTGGCCCCGCCGATCGGGCTGCCCCAGATTGTACTTACTGTTCCGCACATCTTCATCCCGGCATCATTACACTTCTTGATACATCTCTCGATCTCGCTCCAGTAATCCGGAAGGGTTGTTCCTGAATTTGCAAAATGATGTTCCTCCTCGGTTGATACCATCATCAGTATCCGATCAGGGCCGATTCCTTTTTTTTTTAAGCGGATAGCGCGATCCACAGCAGGTTCACGGATAGTAATTGCAGTCAGACATAAATCATCATAATTAACACCTTTTTTTTCGCAACGATTTTTAAAACGATCACCCCTTAAATGAGCAAGCAGTTCTTCAGCATCTCTGAACTGCGGCATTAGATATGGGTTCCCAAGATTGGTTACCTCGATTTCACGGGCGCCGGCGAGAATAAGCTCTTCAAGGTAAAAGATTTTCGCAGCAGTCGAGATAAATTTTTCTTCATGCTGAAAACCGTCTCTTATGGTTATGTCTCCGATGTTAATCTTTTTTGGCATTCTCGGAAAAATTTCCCAATAATCATATTCAGTCATCAAGAACCTCCTTTTTGAACTGCCAAAGGGTTTTTTATGACGTTTGACAGCTTGTTCGGAATTTTCAGTTTAGATTTTTATCAGGCATCTTGAAGATGGCCAGTGCAATCCTATGGAATTGAATATCAGGCTGCGCCTATCAATCTGGAGATAACAATACGCTGCACCTCCGACGTGCCTTCGCCGATTTCGAGAAGTTTCTGGTCTCTATAGAATCTCTCTATGTCATATTCCTTCATCAACCCATAACCGCCGAACAACTGAACAGCATGATCCGCGCATCGGCTCATGACCTCGGAAGAGTATAGCTTGGCCATTGCCGCTATTTTGGAAAATGGCTCATTGTTTTGTCTCAGCCAGCAGGCTTTGTAAAGAAGGAGACGGGCGCATTCAATCTCCATTGCCATATCGGCCAGTTTAAATGAGTTGACCTGGAATTTGGATATCGGCTTGCCGAACTGTTTTCTTTTATTACTGTATTTAAGGGCCATGTCAAAGCATCCCTGGGCGCCGCCCAGGCCCATTGCGCCGATTGATAAACGGCCGCCGTCCAGAGTCTGCATCATCTGGTGAAACCCGTTGCCGATGGGTCCGACCAGATTATCTTTGGGAACCCGGCAGTCATCAAAATATAATTCATTAGTATTGGAAGAGCGCCACATCATCTTTCCATGCATAATCTTTGTAGTAAATCCTGGTGTGCCGTTCTCGACAATTATGCAGGAAAGCTCGGGCTTGCCATCATCACGGGTCCCGGTGCGGCATAATATCGTAGAACCCAAGGTAATATCCGTTCCGGCATTGGTAATGAAAATCTTGTTTCCATTTATTACCCATTCATTTCCATCCAGGACAGCCGTTGTTTCGGTATTCCCTGCATCAGATCCGGCGTTGGGTTCGGTTAAACCGAAACCCCAGAGAGCTTCTCCACTGCAAAGTTTGGGCAGGTACTTTTTTTTCTGTTCATCATTGGCAAAATAATAGAGCGGGCCGATGCCCAGGGAGTTTCCGGCAACAACCGTAGCTGCATGGGAAGCATCCACCCTGGCCAACTCTTCACATGCGATTATATATGAAATATAATCAATACCCTGTCCGCCGTATCCCGGAGAAACAAACATACCGAACAATCCCAGTTCGGCCATCATTTTCATTGTTTCATAGGAGAACTCCTCTTTTTCGTCAAGCTCTTGAACAAGCGGTTTGATAGCGGTTTCAGCAAAATCACGCACCGCTTTACGCAGCATCTTCTGTTCCGTTGTAAGCTTAAAATCCATAAAACTTCTCCTTTTTTTGGGTTGACAGTCATGATCAGCGGATTGGAACACTCAAATGACAGAATATAGAAGCCGCAAGATTTAGCCCATACATCCTTTATATAGTTTATTGCTGCAGATTGTCATATAATAACCCTATTTTAAAATTTGGCACAAGATCGTCGGAGTAGGGGTTCAAAATTTTGAACCCCTACTCCGACGACCGATAATGCAGTGAAATTATTTATGTGACAATTTATAAATTACGAAAGTACTTGAAGTTTATCAAGCATAAAAGGAGGAACGAGGAGGAAAAAAAAGGAATAAAAGTCAAAAATCATGATTTTCGTTAGCGCAGTATCTGTTCCAGATCCAAATGTTTTTCAGTTAATTCCACAATGTCTCCCATGACAAGTTTTTCCATATTTACTTTGGGATCAAAAGGAAGAATTCCAAGCAGAGTCTTGCCGGATATTTTTTTGATGATTTCAGGGTTTGCCTTTTCGGCATCTCCGGCCTGGTTAAAGTCCATTCCGTTTATAATAAACCCCTTAACTTCAATGCCTCTTTTTTCGGCTTCATTTATGGTCAAGAGTGTATGGTTGATTGTGCCTATGCCAGGCCTGGCAACAATAATCAGGGGAAGGCCCATATCTTTTATTAAATCTGCTATGGAATAGACCTCCGTCAGCGGGACCAGGATCCCTCCTATCCCTTCAACCAGAAGAAAATCATGTTTTTGACGCATTATATCAAAAGCTTTAAAAATTTTTTCCGGTTCAACCGGGATATTCTCCAGCATTGATGCAGCCAGCGGGGCCAGCGGGGGCTCAATTGTCAACGGAGCTGCAATGTTATGGTCATACTGAATGTTGATCGACTTTAAAAGAAAGGCCACATCATTCGATATGAGCCGGCCGGCATGCCTTGCGGCCCCTGAAGCTGCCGGCTTCATCACGCCCACATTGAAACCTCTGGCCTTGATTGCTCCTGCAAGCCCGGCAGTTACAACGGTTTTGCCTACATCCGTATCAGTGCCGGTTATGAATAAACCTTTAGTCATTTTCTAAATTATTTCCAACCGCTTACCTTCCTCCTCAAAAACAGAAAGCGCTGTGTCGATCTGGTCTCCCGTGTGTGATGACATCAGGCTTACCCTGATTCTGCTTTGATTTTCAGGAACAGTAGGCGGCCTTATACCGGGAGCATAGATCCCTTTTTTTAATAATGTATCCGCAAATTCCATGGTCAGATCCGCATCTCCGATTATAATCGGTATGATCGGAGTCTCTATTTCCACGGAACCGTATCCAATCTCTGTTATTCCTTTTTTGAATCTGTCGATGTTATGTTGCAGGGATTGCAGCAGCGCTTTGTCTTTTTCCAGAATATTTATGGCGGCAATTGAGGAAGCTGATACGCTGGGAGGCAGAGCGGTTGAGTATATAAAACTTCTGGCCCTGTTCCTGAGGAACTCTATAATTAATTCATGGCCGGCCACATAGCCGCCCAGGCTTCCCATGGCCTTGCTGAAAGTGCCGATCTGGATTAAATGTTCATTGTCGGCAAGATCGAAATATTCGGCTGTTCCGCCTCCATTTTTCCCGATTACACCGGTGGCATGGGCATCATCAAGGATTACAAAGGCATTGTACCGGTCTGCGATTTTCAACAGGTCAGGCAGGGGCGTGATATCACCGTCCATACTGAAAATACCGTCGGTAATAAAAAAAATGTTATTATACCCGCCCTTCTCATGACGGCTAAGGGCCTGCCTCAGGATTTTTTCAAGCGCTGCAAGATCCTTGTGGGGATATATTTTTGTTTCCGCCGTACTCAACCTGCATCCGTCGATAATACTGGCATGGTTGAGCTGATCGCTCAGGATAAGATCATTCTTACCTGCCAGAGAAGTAATGGCTCCTATATTTGCCATATAGCCTGTGGAAAAGATAATGGCAGCGCTGCATTTTTTAAAAGCTGCGATCCTTTGCTCCAGTTCCTCATGGATTTCCAGATTACCGGAAATCAGCCTGGAAGCGCCGGCGCCGGAACCATAATTTTGTAAAACAGAAACAGCCGCTTTTTTTAAAGCAGGATGATTTGCCAGCCCGAGATAATTATTTGAAGAAAAAAGAATTACTTCCCGGCCGTTTATAGTTACGGTGGTATCAACCGGGCTGGTTACTTTTTTTAGGGTTCGGTAGAGCCCTTTCTCTTTTAATCGGTTCAGTTCATTTTGAAAGTGTGCTAACATAATCAGGCGCTTACTCTCCGGTTACATTTCTGATCGATTCAAAGGTTATTTCCAGTAATTCATTCAGCTCTGCCGGACTTATGGCCAGGATCGGCATCAGGACGATAACATCTCCCAAAGGTCTTATGATCAAGCCGCGTTTTCTGGCTTCCCGGATTACCCTGACACCTGTCCTGGCTCCGGCAGGGAAGGGCGCTTTTCTCTTTTTGTCGGCCACCAGCTCTATTCCGGCCATAAATCCGAATTGCCTTATATCTCCCACATGGGACAGTTTTGAAAACCGTTTTAATCCTGCTTTTAAGACAGCGATTTTTTCCTGGAGATTATCCAGGGTTTCGTCTTTTTCAAAAATATCGAGGTTTGCCAGGGCGGCCGAGCATGCAAGGGGGTTTCCTGTATAGGTATGACCATGAAAAAAGGCCTTGAATTCATCAAATTGCCCTAAAAAAGCATTATATATTTTATCAGTGGTCATTGTAACCGCCAGTGGGAGGTAGCCTCCTGTAAGTCCTTTTCCCAGGGTGATAATATCCGGTTGGACATTTTCATGTTCACAGGCGAACATTTTGCCGGTTCTGCCAAAGCCCACCGCCACTTCATCGGCGATCATTAGAATATTATATTCAGTGCATAGCTCCCTGACCCTTTTTAAATAACCGGGCGGAGAGATAAGCATGCCGGCTGCTCCCTGAACAAGAGGTTCAATAATCAGCGCGGCAGTCTTATGGTGGCGTTTTTTGACAGTATCTTCCAGTTGCTCAAGACATTCAAGGCCACAGCCGGGCCAGGCTTTGCCATCACTGCACCTGTAACAATCAACCGCTGCAACCTTGTACGTGTCAAAAAGTAAGGGGTGATATATTTTATGGAAGAGGTCAATGCCGCCTACACTCACACTTCCTATTGTGTCGCCATGATAAGCATTGCTGAGAGAAATAAATTTTTGCTTCGAGGTATTGTCAATAGACTGCTGCCAGTATTGAAATGCTATTTTTAAAGCAATTTCTACTGCCGTTGAGCCGCTTTCCGAGTAAAAGACCTTATTGAGTCCCCCGGGTGTTATTTCCACCAGCCTTTTTGCCAGTTCAATTGCTTTTGGGTGTGACAGACCAAGCAGTGTGGAATGTGATACCATGGCCGCCTGGGCGGCAATCGCGTCGTCTATTTCTTTCCGGCCGTGCCCGTGAGTAGTAACCCATAAAGATGATATGCCGTCTATATATTTATTTCCATAAATATCCCACAGATATGAGCCCTTACCCTTTTCTATGATAAGGGGCTTTTCTTTTTCATAGTTCATCATCTGGGTAAAAGGGTGCCAGATATATTTTTTATCATCATGTTCAAATTGTAGATTTTTATTGGTATCCATTAAATCCTCTCCAGCATAAGGTCTTCGATCATCTGCATATCATCATTAACATTACTTCCTGCAGTTGTGAGGTAGTTGCCGGTCATGAGCCCGCTTGCGCCGGCAGCAAATATTAAAGACTGGACGCTCCTCAGGTTTTTATCTCTTCCGCCGCATACGCGGATTCCTTTGGTGGGGTTAACAAAACGGAACAGGGCTATTATTTTTAATATTTCCATGGGATGGAGAGGCTTGGCCTTCTCAAGGGGGGTGCCGGGAATTGGATTCAGGAAATTCAGAGGAATGGAATCGACGTCCAGCTCTTTTAAGGTAAAAGCCAATTCGATCCTATGGGCTCTTGTCTCGCCAAGGCCGAAAATACCGCCGCAGCATACGGACATACCGGCTTCTTTGGCCGCCTTTACTGTTTCTGCCCTGACTTCGTAAGAATGGGTTGTACATATAGATGGAAAGAAGCTTTCTGAAGTTTCAAGATTATGATGATACCTTTTGAGACCTGCCTTTTTTAAATCTCCTGCGGATTCCTTGGTAAGTGTACCGAGAGAAGCGCAGATATCCACCCCTGCAATGGAGCGCATTTCATCAATGGTTCCACAGATAGATTCCCATTCAGCGGAATTTTTGACATCCCTTCCGCTGACTACGATGCTGAATCTGTTGATACCGTATTCATCCGCCCGCCTTGCCCCGGCGATAATTTCATCTTTTTCGAGCAAAGGATATTTATCGATTGTCGTGCTGTAAAGGGAGGATTGGGAACAAAACCTGCAATCTTCACTGCATCGGCCGGATTTTGCATTTATAATCGCGCAAACATTAATAAGCGATCCCTTAAACTTATCCCGGATGCTGTTGGCAAAACCGGTTAAATGGATAATATCGCGCTGTTTATCAGTCTCCATCAGGCGTGAGGCTTCCTCACAAGTTATCTCACCGCCCCTGAGAACCCTGTCCGTTAATTCTTCGAAAAATTTTAACACGTTAAAAAAAACCTCCAATATTTTTGGCGGGAGCCTATAACTTTTGCAGATAAATGTCAACCATTATCAATTGTATGGTTGACCAATGAAGGGGTTGTTGAAATACCAATGCGGGAGAGTCTTTTTTTCATTTCTTCATGATGAGTTCCCTGCCAGTAAATACGCTCACAGCGAGGACATATTTTAAAATGATCGAAATATTTAATAGTAAGAGGCTCCAGTCGGTCAATAATATCTTCTTTATTTACTATTAATGTTTTCCTGTTGCAGAGCAGGCATAATGAAAAGAGGTCAAAAGGCCCTTTCAGACCAAAATGATCAAGAACTTCTTTTAACTGGTCATCAGGAAAGATCGCCCTGACATGCCTGCCGAATATAATATTCTTTCTTTTAAGGAGCCCTATGTCCTTGCTCAGAAGGATTCTCTTTTCTTTCTCAACCTTTAAAGCAATCTCCTTATCGTCAAGATCAGGGGCGGACTCCGTGTCAAGGCCCAGAATTCTCAATAAAAGAGCAAGCTTGCCCACATTAAGATCCACAAAAAAAGAAACCCTGCTCAATGGTTCAGGCCGGAGCAGGGAAGAGATGGTTACATCAAACGGCACATCTACAGGATATACTTTAACTGCATCACGGCTTTTTGGGATAAAAGTGAAATCCACCTCTTTATCTTGAACGGATATACGGCCTATTTCCGTGTGGGGGACTCCGAGGGATTCTATTATATCTTTGATGGAAGCATTCCTGTCTCCAGGATAATCTATACTCCTGTTACGGTTTCCGGGTGACAGGAAACAGAAAAAAGCTTCAGAGAGGTTTATTGAAATAAACGGCATATTGCCTTCTGCTTTGATCAACCGTTAACCGTGAGTTTCAACCCTTCTTTTTTCGATCAAACTGCATACCGGATCGATTTCCGGGATATGTTCGGTAAGTTCCCGGCCTTCAAGACTTTTCAGAAAAATGGATTTGTTTTGGGGTATTTTTGTAATCACCCTCTCCTGGTCAATACCCGCAGTCATGGCTTCAATTACATTATCATCCACTTTATTCAAAATAAAAAATAAATCTATCTCTGCCTGATCCGCCATATCCCCCATCTTTTTTGCCAGCATGAATGATTCAAAGGAAGGGTCAACAATACTTAGAATTAAATCGCACTTTAAATCTATACCCCGGCCGAAATGCTCGACCCCTGCACCCGTATCAATGAGAATTATATCATGATCGCCAAGGGCAAGTTTGGAAAGAATCATTTTGGACAACACCCCCATGGGACACGCACATCCTTCGCCTGAAGTGTGAATTTTCCCTATGGAGAGCAGTTTGATGCCGCCGCTGATGTCACTCCTTTGTGTAACGCAATCAGCGGGAATTTCGTCTATTTTCATGTTATCCCTGAATAATTCACCAATACCCCCTGAAAGCGGGCTGTTCATCTTCTTTTTAAACTCTTTTTTCCCTCCAAGATTGTCCATAATGTTAACGGGCGCAGAAATGCCCATCAGCCGGTGCAAACCAAGATTTGATTCATCTGCATCAATCAGAACAACGTTAAACTTTCTCTCCTGAAGCGCCTGTGCAAGCAAAGCTGTTATTGTGCTTTTGCCGCTTCCGCCTTTGCCGCAAATTATAATTTTCATATTTTTTTACTCCTTGCGTATATTTTTTTTATTTCTTCTTTCATAATTTTTCCCATGGCATTTTTAGGCAGTTCTTTTAAAAAAAATATCTCCTTGGGGCATTTCCAGTCATGGAAATGTTTCCTGCAAAATTGCTGAATCGTTCCGGCATCAAGGCTTGTGTCGGATTTTACGACAACCGCAGCCATTACTCTTTCACCCCATTTTTCATCCGGCATGCCGATTACCGAGGACTCCAGGACATCCTCCAGCAGGTTTATAATTCCTTCTATCTCTTTGGGAGAGATATTTTCCCCTCCGGATATGATAATATGTTTGCATCGATCTGTTAGATAATAGTACCCGTTTTTATCAATTCTACCCAAATCACCTGTTCTGAACCAGCCTTTTTCAAATGCTTGTGCTGTTTCGTCGGGTTTGCGCCAGTAACCAGGGGTGATTGAAGGACCCTTAAGCCAGATTTCGCCCTCTTCACCAGGTGAAACATCTTTAAATGTTTCAAGATTTACAATCCTTACTTCAAGCCCCGGCATGGGCAACCCTATAGATCCAGGCTTCCTGGTACCGTGCAGGGGATTGGAAAAATTCATGCCGGTTTCAGACATACCCTCACGCTCAACCGGCTCCTGACCGAACAAAGCTTTTATCCTCTCAAAATCTTTTGCCGGCAGCGGCGCTGAACCTGATGTCCATAATCGCATATGGCTGAAATCGTATCTCTTGTTTCTTATAAAGTCCATCATTTTCACGTACATGGAAGGAACGGCCATAAAAATCGAGCAAACATGCCGGCCCTCTTTTTTGGAGAGCAGATTAATGACATTGTCGGGAGAGAATTCGTCCGGAATCAGCACATGTGAGCCTGCGACCAGTGCGGTATGAAGCGCGAAACAGAGACCATGCACATGAAAAAGGGGCAGGGCATGACAAAGAACATCGGTTTCGGATATTTCCCATTTTTTGATGATATTGCAGGCATCATGAATAAGGTTGCGCTGGGTGAGCAGGGCCCCCTTGGGTTTGCCGGTTGTTCCCGAAGTATAGATTATAAGCCCGTGATCATCCGGCCCTGGTTCAGGTTTCGGATCTGTAAGCATTATGGATGCCGGCCGGAACAGATCCAGATCCTGGTAAGGAATGGCAGTGTTTAGGAGCAGGGTTTTTATTTCATGATCTATCTCCTTGATCATTTTTTCATGCCTGATACCGCACAGAATCAGTTTGGTCTCTGTATCTTTAATAAAATAATAGAGTTCATTTTTTTTAAAACCCGGATTAAGGGGCACCGTAACGGCTCCAAGCCTTTGGAGCGCAAGATGCGCAACAACGAAAACTATTGATTTATCAAGATAAATGATGACCCGGTCCCCTTTTTCAATCCCCAGGTTAATCAAAGCGCCGGCCATACTGCTTGAATCCTGAATTAATTCCTTATAGGAAATTACGGTCTCAACAGAATTGCCCCTGAAAAAAGTCAGGGCGGTTTTGTTTCCGTGCTTGGAGAAATTATCTAAAAAAAAGCTGTTAAGCGAGTTATTTTTCATTTTGCTTTATTCAATTGCCCTTCGTACTGCAATGCTGATATTTATCAATTTTTAGATAAATAGTGCCTGAACCTGGTTTTCGTTCGGGCACTGCTCTGTGGAAATCTATATACTCGGTTCAATCGTTATCCAGATTATCCAGCGGACTTCCCAGGGTTTCGAAATTTGTAATCATCACATTGGTATAGATCATGGTTGTCCGCACGTCCGCGTGCCCTAAGAGTTCCTGCACTCGCCGAATATCCTTGCCAGCTTCCAGCATATGGGTTGCAAACGAATGACGGAGAACATGCGGGCCCACCCGCTTATTAATGCCTGCCTTTTTCGCGGCATTTGCAACCGCTTTCTGTAAACCGGTTTCATGGGCATGGTGTCGACGAATTTTTTTAGTCCTTGGATCTTTTGAATAATTCTTCGCGGGGAAAACCCATTGCCACAGCCACGACTTTCCAGCCCCCGAATATTTCTTTGCCAATGCATGCGGCATATATACATCCGCCCGTCCCTCCGCCAGGTCTTGCTCAAAAAGCTTTCGGACCCCTTTTAGATGCAACCGCAAGTCTTCCCGGATAGGCTTTGGCAAAACGGTTGCCCTGTCTTTTCCTCCCTTTCCGTCCCGCGCAATAATCTGATGATTTTCAAAATCTACATCCTTTACTCGAAGCCGTATACATTCCATCAGGCGCAAGCCTGAACCGTACAAGAGCTTTGCCATCAATTCCTTGGTTCCGCTGATGTGTTTAAAAAATTCACTGATCTCCGACTGACTCAACACCCTCGGCAGTCTTTTCTGCTTTTTCGAACGGGTCGCGTCGATGTAATCGTTAAGCGGCATGTCCAAAACATATTTGTAAAGAAAAATAATTGCATGAAGCGCCTGATTCTGTGTTGAAGGCGCCAGCTTTCTGTTAACAGCAAGATGACTTAAAAACCGCTCGATCTCCGGTTTACCCATTTCCCGAGGGTGCCGGGTCCCATTAAAACGGATATAATCCAATATCCATTTTATATACGTTTTTTCTGTCCGGATTGCGTAATGATGATAGTGCATTACCTCACGCACTTGATCTAAAAGCTTACCTGGTTTTGGGCGAAACCTCTCCTTTACATGTTCTTTCTTATATGCCATAATATATTCCTGTTAAATCTGTATTAATCAACAATATATCACATTATAAAGAGAATATATAGTGTTAACTCAACTTTCGGACTTGATGCAGATATATAATTTTATATAACTTCAAGATGTTATGTAGAAATATCTCTAAAATATAGTTTATAAAAACTCTTTTTAATGCTATAAAATTTGCGATTTTAGATATCTAACATATTGAAATTATTGAAGCACATTTTAACCCCGAAAGTTGAGTTTATAAAAGCTTTTTAGCCTTGAAAGGGCACAATATAATATTTCCCAGGGCGTTGCCCTGGGCTGGTATATTTAACCCCTTCAGGGTTTTGACTACCGAATTAACCGCAAACCAGAAAGTTGAAGTGTTAATATACAGATTTTTTTCTGCATATTACAATAGTTCGGTTTGGAAAAGTTCAAAATAAATGAACAGGAAAAAAATACTTCAAAAAATACTTTCTGGATCGAAAAACATAAAATTTTCTGATATGGTAAATCTTGTTAAAGGTTTTGGCTTCAATCTTTCAAGAACTGATGGAAGCCACCACATTTTCGTTCGACCAGGCATCCCGGAGCTTATTAATCTTCAAAATTTAAAAGGTCAGGCAAAACCATATCAAATTCGTCAATTTTTGAAACTTATCGAAAAGCATAATCTGAAATTGAAGGAGAATGAATAATGCGTGACTATCATATCAACATTTTCTATTCTGATGATGACGGTGGTTATATTGCTGACATCCCTGATCTTGAAGCATGTTCAGCATTCGGAGATACACCTGATGAGGCACTATGTGAAGTCCAAAAGGCCAAATCGCTATGGCTTGAGGCTGCCAAATCAAAGGGTAAGTCAATTCCACAACCTAAATATCGCCCGATTATTTATCAGGCACTATCTGCTTAATGATATAAAAGTAATTGATAAAATAAAATAACCGAACCAAGGCATAGAGAGGGACTGGGAAAAGGGCAGGTATGGGGACGTCTATGATATTATGTGTTTTTACCCTATCAACTCAAATCTGTTTTCTCTTTCAATTTTTTCACCCCTTATGGATGAACGACTTACCGCTGATTGGCATATATTCAGCTTTTTTCCAATTTCAATGGTTGTCATGCCGAGCTTTCGATGAGCCCAAAAACATAAAAGACTTCGCGCTTTAACTGTTGGCGGTGATTTCCCGAAAGCCGTTACCTGCTCAATCTCCATGCCCATCACTTCGGCAACCCGCTGTATTACCCGATTGAAATCATAACCTTTGGCTCTTAATTCATATTTCTGCTCAAATTCTTCTTCGGCGGCCTTTAAAACATTTTCAACAAAATCACTGTCACCTAAAATGCGTTCATCTCCCTTAACACGTATGCCTGCTTTGCGAAAATCTTTGAGAACCGACCAGCCGCCTATACTCCTTAATAATCCACCACCGGTAAGATCCTGCCGTTTACCTGCGCTTATACCTTTTTCCACAAACGCTCGATACCCTTTTATTGCCAATCTTTTTTTGCCGGAAAACAGTTTATAAACATAATCGATATTCTGCCATTCCTCACTGGCTTTATTCATCAGAACACTGTGACCGCACCACTTATATTTATCCAGGCTTTTCATATCTTCCACAAGACCCGCCCTCAACGGGTTTAAGTGGATATAACGCACCAATTCCTTTAGATATATATCTTCCTGGCATAAAATCGACTTGTACCTGTTTTGAAAAAGTTGACCGTGGCGACGGTATTTCTTATTGAACCATACCGCGTATCCGGTGAGCAAACGACTCATTAACACAGAAACCGGAATCAATCCGGTTTTTAATAATAAGTGGACGTGGTTTGGAATCAATACCCATGCAAAACACTCGGTTTGTGTTTCAGGAATCAAATTATTGAGCCGATTTAAAAAGTTTCTCCGATCATAATCTGATCTGAAAATTTTCTTACGTTCTATCCCCCTGACAATTATATGATGCAGTGCTCCAGGTGCATCTATTCTCGCTTTTCGTGCCATGTTTAAGATGTATCATATAATTATTTCTAAGTAAAGCATAATATCATAGACGTCCCTATACTTGTCCCTTAGACACCTGCAACAACTCACATTGCTTGTTGATACTGATATCGGGGTGACCCATATCTATCAGGTGTCTATGGTCAGGAACGGATTGTTTCAACCTTTTTTTAGCCAGTCATTCTCTACTTCGAGTTGACTGATCTTTTGGTATAGGACTTCTATCAATTTTTGATCATCATTTCCCTTCTTCTTTGTTGTCGAAAGGATTCCTGGTAATCTTTCTATGGCCTCCTTTTTCCATCTTGTGAGCAGTGAGCGATGAATCTCATACTTAGATGATAATTCTGCTACTGTCTCCTGTTCTTTCATAACATCAACGACAACTTTGGTTTTAAATTTTCCACTGTAATTTTTTCTCATGGACCTCCTTTTCTGGTGTCAAATTGAACCTGCCTTTACCACTTGTTTTGTAGCTTAGCAACTGGTTCAAATTTTGGGGTCCATTATAAATCATAACAACTTATCAACAATATACAAAGAACGTTATTGGCCTCCGATTTATGAATTAACGACAAAATAAAACTATAAATAACAAGTATATATCAATAAGTAGTGCCTGAAAGTATATGACTGGTTTTCCAATCCATATTCCTACTGCTGTTTATCTTTTCCCTCGGTATAGGATCTGCGTTTGGGCTTTCCAACATTGATCGGCTGGAGGTAAAGGCGGAAAATGCGATCTCCTAAAGTGCTTTCAGACCGCACCTCAGCCTTTTTTGAGCGAACCCTAAGCAATTGCCCCCACCTCTGCTTCCACAGCTTCCAGAATCTTTTCATTCTGTATAAGCTGTTTTAATGCTTCAATATCCTTGTATAGAATACGATCGTTATCCAGATGTTTTACCGTACTCCTGATTGCTCTGTATGCGGCCATAGTGCCTTTACCTGGTTTTATATTTGTAAAAAGGTCCATCGCCTGAGCGCCGCACAGCAATTCAATAGCAACGACATGCTCAGCATTCTTAACTATTTCCCTGCATTTTCTGGCTGCAATGGTTCCCATGGAAACATGATCTTCCTTATTGGCAGAGGTTGGAATGGAATCCACACTTGCAGGATGCGACAACACCTTGTTTTCGGAAACAAGCGCTGCAGCGGTATATTGAGCGATCATAAAACCGGAATTAAGTCCTCCGTCATTTACAAGAAACGCCGGCAGGCCGCTCAGCTTGGGGTTTACAAGACGTTCTATCCGCCGCTCTGATATATTCGCCAGTTCGGAAACGGCGATACCGAGAAAATCCATTGCAAGGGCTACCGGCTGACCGTGGAAATTTCCGCCCAGCAGAAAATCGCCGGATTCAGGAAAGATAAGGGGATTGTTTGTGGAAGAATTTATTTCTGTCTCAATTGTTTTCATCGCATATTCAATCGCATCCCGGCTGGCGCCATGCACTTGTGGCGAGCATCGTAATGTATATGCATCCTGGATACGCCCGCAGTCTTTGTGCGAGCTGATTATTTCACTATCATGAATAATTCGATCCATATTGCCGGCAGCCGTAATCTGCCCGGGATGGGGCCTGAGCTTATGTATTCTGGCGTCGAATTCCGTTCTGCTGCCCAGGAGTACTTCCAGGCTCATGGCCGCAGCAATATCTATAATCTTTGCCAGTCTCAGGGAGTCGTATACAGTCAGGCCCCCAATCCCGGTCATGACTTGAGTTCCGTTTAGAAGTGCAAGGCCTTCGCCTGCTTCAAGACTTAACGGCGACAGGCCGCATAACCGGAGGGCTTCTTTCCCCGACATACTGCAGTTTTTGTATCTTGCTTCTCCCAGGCCGATCAATACAAGTCCGAGATGTGCCAGGGGCGCAAGGTCGCCGCTGGCGCCCACTGACCCTTTTTCAGGAATCAAAGGGCAAACACCGCGGTTCAGAATCTCAACCAGAAAATTGACGGTTTCAAGCCGGATGCCTGAATTCCCCCGGGCCAGGTCTTTGATACGAAGTGCCAGCACAGCCCGGACAATCTCTTCATCAAACGGATTCCCTACACCGCATGCATGGCTCATAAGAATATTTTTTTGGAGCTTGCGGGTATCCAGACGTGATATCCTCACATCACTCAGGGCACCGAATCCGGTGGTAATTCCGTATACCGCCTTTTCTTCTTTTAACCATTGTTCCACCAGGTTGCGGGATGCAAGAATCCGTTTTTTTGAACCTTCAGTCAGTTTTACCTTAACCTGGTCCCTCGCGATGGATGCGAGTTCTTGTAATGACATCCCTTCCAAACCTATAAATTTTTTTTTCATATCCCCGCCGTCATATTATTTGTCGATCAATCATATTAAAACAAGTTAAATTTGCAGTTAAATCCAGCATATGATAAATTGATTAAACTTAATTATATTCCTTTATGTCAACAATTTTGAAGGTTGAAAAATGATTAATCATATTGATATATCAAGCGCAATGTTAATTCAACTGGAAGAAATTTTCAATAAACTGCCTGATCTCCCTGAATTTTCAATATCTTTGTTATTGCCGTTTTGAAAAGGAGGCTCATCTTTGCGATGAAACTCTTACCACTTGATCAACTGTGCCTTCATGAATTACCCATCTGCCCAAAGCATGGATTGACGAGAATAAAACCAAAACCGGTTATGAAATCAATTTCACCAAATATTTTTATGAGTTCAAGCCCCTGCGCTCGCTGGCGGAAATCAAGGCTGATATTCTGGCACTGGAAGAGAGTTTTCTGGTACTGAAAAAAACCGTTCTGGAGGATTGATAATGGATAATAGCATTAGCTATACACTATGCAGACAATTGAAATGGTATGATCGCGATTAATCGCGTCTCTATGGTGGGTTTAATGATGAAAAAATTCAAAAACCAGTAGGGAATGTTATTTCGGTGCAATAGAAAATGGAAATATGATAATTTCCGAAATCGGTCATATTGCCGGTAAATATTGGGCAGAAATCCCTAATCATTTTCCGTTTGTTCAATTGGGTAAATTTATCATTATGCCCAATCATGTTCATGGGATAATAATAATTGATAAATTGGATAATGATGGAAACGCTGTAGAGACGCAAAATTTTGCGTCTCTACCCCGACGACCGATAAGGCAGTGAAATTATTTATGTGACAATCTATGAATTTATTGATCCTTTTGTCTAAAAAAATGGGTAGTCCCTACAAAACAATGCAGGTGATTAAAAAGTGTCTCTGAAAACATGAATAAAAAAGATTTTTACTAAAAATTAAGATTGCTATAGACTAAAAAAGGGTGTTGCAAAGATTGCTATTATCGGTAGTTAAAACAAATAGTTACGCCATAATGGAAAAATGGGGTTTTTCTGGGTTAACTAATTGATTTTATTATCAAAGTTTTTTTATTTTGCAACACCCTTTAAAAGCAATATATTTTGTAGAGCACGGTTAAAACTCTATTCAAAGGATCGCAACCATGCAAAATACAGCAAATACAGCCCTAACACTTTTTTGTCCCAGGAAAAGCTGCAAATGTTATCAATCAACCGAGAACAAAATCACCAAGGATGGAGTTTACATAACAAAATCCGATTTTGAGCCAAGACAAATGTTTTACTGCAATGGTGGCAAACATAGATTCTCAGAAACAGGATATTCCGATCTTTTTGGAAAGCATGGCAGTTTTAAAGAATATGAGCAAACGGCAAAGCTAAACTCTTACGGCCTTGGCACTGATGCAATTGCCGATGTACTTCAAAAAGATCGAAGGACAATTGAACAACGGCAAAAAGCTATTGGGCAAAAAGGCCAGCAATTTCACCTATTTCTTTGTTTTACTATCGGACTTACCATTGTATTTCTCCAGATGGATGAACTATGGTCTTACCTTAAAAATAAAAGTCAACAATTATGGGTTTTTATCGCTCTTGAATCCACAACAAAATTCTGGATCGGTTTCGAGTTGGGTTCAAGAACAACTTACACTGCAAACCGTTTAGTAAAGGGCATTAAAAAGTTGGGCAAATGGGGAAAAGATAATATATTAAAGGTCGCTACAGATAAATTAGCGGCTTACAAAAATGCGCTCGAAAACATTATGTCTGAAATTCCTTATGCTTACCTGCAAATTGTTAAGCGCCGAATAAAGCGTCGGCTTGTAACAGTTAAAAAATATTTTGTAAAAGGTACTGTAAAAGATTTCCCTGGAAAAAGCCAAAACACCTCATTTATTGAGAGACTGAACCTTACCCTGAGGCAACATATCTCCTATCTTCAGAGAAAAACCCTGGGGTATTGCAAGAACAAGCTGAATTTTAGTAATGTAATGTGGATTAACTTATTCAACTATAATTACATACAATTTCATAAGAGCTTACGAATACGAATTAACAATGAAAACGAGAAATTTATAAAAAAGTATAACCATAATACACCGGCAATGCAGATGGGACTTACGAATTCTCCACTAAACTGGAGATATCTCATTACAGTCCCAATACCTTGTAAGTAGCTGATTTTTCGAACCTGCATTGTTTTGTAGGGACTACCGAATACTTCGAGTATTCAACCTTTAATGCGCCTTGCAGATGAACCAAAATCCTTCATAATCTTTGTCCAATTTATTTAATCTCCGATCCTAAGTTAATGACGGTTTTTTTAAGGTTTTACTTTTAATATGATATCATCTTTTCCTATCAGGCCCAATTCGTGTCTGGCCACAGATTCAATATAATCCTTGTCATACTTTAAGCGTTCAATTTCGCGGTAAAGGGCCAGGTTCCGGTTTTGAATTATATTATTTTTTTTAATAATCGTGTCCCGCTCTTGTTTAAGCAGGTTTAGCTCAAGCAGTCCGTTACTTCCAAATATGGCGGCCAGCATCAATACAAGGAGAAAACATATTATTAAAGGTAAAAAGATTTTTTTTGTTCCGTTCAATTTTTTCCATACCTTTGTTTTACTATTTCGAATACGGAAGCAAGTTCCCGGCTTTTAAGAAAAAAGGCTGATAATCCAAAGACAATAGCGCCCATTGTCACGGATACCGCAATTCCAGACAGAAGTTCTGTCAAGGTACTGTCTTGGGCTGATATAAGATGGATAGAAACATACCATACAATAGCTCCCATTATTATGGAAGATAGAGTTGTTTTGCAGGCTGAAACAGAAATGCTGCGCCAACCCAATGAACCGAGTTTTCTTTTTAATATTAGCAAGAGCAGACCGAGATTCAGCATTGATGATAGAGCTGTGGCCAGAGCCAGTCCTCCATGGGCAAGAGGTCCCATAAGAATGATTCCTAAAACAAGATTTGCAATAATCGAATAAACAGCCATTTTTGCAGGAGTTTTAGTATCCTGCAGAGCATAAAATGTGGAAACAACAATTCTTACCGAAGAAAAGGCCCATAATCCGGTGGAATAACATAAAAGAGCGAAGGCGGTTAATCGAACCGCCTCCGGACTGAAAGCCCCTCTTTTAAAAAGCAGCGCTACTATTGGCTCTCTTAAAACAATAAGACCGATCATAGACGGAATCGTTATAAAAAGTACCAGTTTCATGGCAAAGGTAAATGTTTTTTTAAAGTCCTTCATATCATTTGCAGCAGCCTGCCGGGAGAGACTGGGCAGTACGGCGGTGGCGGTGGCGATTGCAAAAATTCCAAGGGGAAACTGTACCAGACGGTCGGCATAATAGAGATAAGATACACTCCCTTCGGGAAGCAGTGATGCAAGAAGAGTTCCAATAAGAATGTTAATCTGGTAAACTGCCGCACCGAAGATGGCAGGCAGCATGAGCAGACCGATTTTTTTAAGCCCGGGATGAAAAAAGGTAGTTTTTTTCCAGAAATAGAATTTTTTTTTAATAAGAAACGGAATCTGGAGAGAGAGCTGTAGAATTCCACCTGCGATTACCCCTATGGCAAGTCCGACTACCGGATTTTCAAGATGGGGTGAAAGTATAAAAACAGAGCATATCATTGCAAAATTTAAAAAAACAGGGGCCAGTGCCGGGGCCGCGAAGTGATCAAGCACATTGAGTATGCCCATTGCAAGAGCAACCAGACCGATAAAGAAAATATAGGGAAACATTATCCGTGTAAGCAGGATGGTAAGGGAGAGTTTTTCAGGAGAATCGATAAATCCGGGCGCTATGAGACGTATGATTATGGGAGAGAGTAATATCCCGGTCATGGCGACGAGAACAAGTATAACAGAAAGGAGCCGCATGGCTGATCTTGCCATTTTAAAGGCTTCCTCGCTGCCCCGTTTGGCAAGATACTCACTGAATACAGGGATAAAGGCTATACTTAATGACCCTTCGGCGAAAAGTCTTCTGAGGAGATTCGGTATCCTGAAAGCCACAAAAAAAGCATCTGAACTGAGTCCTGCGCCAAAAAAATATGCTATCACAACGTCTCTGGCAAAGCCGAAAATTCGGCTTAAAAGTGTAGCGGCACCCACAACACCGGCTGCTTTGGCAACTCTCCTGTTTTCAGAAACAGGCTGCAATGAAAAATCTGTTTTTTGCATGAATCTATATCTGCCTATACAGCAATTAATCCTATAAATCTATAATTTTGAAATGTTTATTTTTTATGCGGCCTTAAGTCAAGCACTCAAATTTCTCCTTGACTTTTTTCAATTGAAAACATTAAGAAATCGCGTTATTATAATTTATTAACTAATGTCCATTTACGGACGACAACTTATATATAGATCGTCAGATAATTACCCGATTTTAAAATTGGGCACAAGGCCGGAGGAAGTAGGGGTTCAAAATCTTGAACCCCTACTCCGACGACCGATAACGCAGTGAAATTATTTATGTGGCAATCTATAATGTCCATTCACTGACGACAACTTATATAGATTGAAATAGTCTTGAGGAGTATTATATTAATGAATCCTATTGCAAAAGAGTTAAATCAGGTCATTCAAAACGGAAATCCCTTTTTGATGGAGATGCTGTCTGAAATCGGAAAAAATCTTTTTTTCCCTAAAGGTATTTTACTGCAGAGCGCCGAGGCTAAAGAAAAAGCGCATAAATTAAATGCTACCATAGGAATCGCCACGGAAGAGGGCAGCACTATGCATTTCCATTCAATTATGCATAATATTAAAAGTTTCCGTCCAAGAGAATCATTAACCTATGCGCCATCCTTGGGGATTTCCGAATTAAGGGAAGAGTGGCGGATGTCCCAGTTTAACAAGAATCCTTCCCTGGCAGGCAAGATGCTCAGTCTCCCGGTTGTCACATGCGGTATAACCCATGCAATCAGTGTTTTTGCAGATCTTTGGGTCGATCCCGGCGATGCAATTATTTTTCCTGATATGATGTGGGGTAACTATAATCTTATATTAAGTACAAGAAAAGGAGCCAGAATATCAAAATATGTCATGTTTGATGATAATGGCGGATTTAATCTAAAAGGTTTTGAAAAAAAGGTTAATGAAGAGGCTGAAAAAAACAGCAAAATTATTGTTATGCTGAATTTTCCAAACAATCCCACAGGGTATACCATTACCGAACAAGAGTGTGACGGTATAGTCAAAATTCTTGTAAAGACCGCGCAAAACGGAACCAACGTGATTGCCGTAGCGGATGATGCCTATTTCGGTCTTTTTTATGAGGAGAATATTCTAAAAGAATCGATTTTTGCTCATCTCGCAGACATACATCCAAGGCTGCTGGCTGTTAAGCTGGACGGAGCCACAAAGGAAAATTTTGTATGGGGCTTAAGGATCGGCTTTATTACATACGGGGGTAAGATAGAAAATAATGCCGAATCGGTTTATGATGCCCTGGTCAGGAAGACGGGAGGCACAGTAAGAGGTTCAATTTCCAATGCGTCGCATCTGGGCCAGTCTGTTGTATTGAGATCAATGAGAGATAAAGACTATCCTGCGGAAAAACAGGAGAAGTTTGATATACTTTGCAGGAGAGCCATACGCGTAAAAGAGGTACTTGGGTTTCCTAAATATCAGGAGGCATGGGACGTTTATCCTTTTAATTCGGGATATTTTATGTGTATAAGGCTTAAATCAACTGATGCTGAGGCTCTAAGAGTTCATATCCTCGATAAATACGGAGTCGGACTTATCTCGATGGGTCCCAGTAATCTCAGGGTTGCTTTTTCATGCCTTGAAGAGAAGGACATAGAAGAATTGTTTGATACTGTTCTTAAGGGAGTGGAAGACCTTGAAACTTGAAATTAGAAATTTGAAAAATTTTTATGATCATATCCGATTATATCCGATTATAACTGATTATAAAAAAAAATGATTAAAAAATGGTATAATTCAGCGGCCGGCAAAGGTAAGTGGTTGGATCTTGCCCTGGCCGGGAAATGGTCGTTTTATTTTATACTTATCGGTCTTATAGCGGGCCTGGGGGCTATTGCCTTTCATTATCTCTGCCAGATAGGTATCCATTTTTGTATGGATATGATGGCAGGATATCAGCCCCCTGCTCCGGCCGGTGAACATCATCTTTTCCAGCCCTCAGGCGCGAGCTTTAATCGAATAATTCTTCTTTTACTCCCTGCTTTCGGCGGGATATTAAGTGGATGGCTTGTTTATACTTTTGCTCCGGAAGCGGAAGGGCATGGAACTGATGCGGCCATCGACGCTTATCACAGGCGCGCGGGCTTTATCCGGGGAAGGGTGCCGTTTATTAAAACCCTGGCATCGGCCATTACCTTGACAAGCGGAGGTTCAGGGGGAAGAGAAGGGCCGATTGCACAGATCGGCGCCGGGTTCGGTTCTTTCCTGGCCACGACCCTGAAGTTGTCCGACCGACAGCGCCGGATTATGATGGCCGCCGGGATCGGCGCTGGTGTCGGCAGTATATTCCGAGCTCCGCTGGCAGGTGCCCTCTTTGCCGCTGAAGTCCTTTACCGGGATCCGGAATTCGAATCAGAAGTAATAATACCGGCAGGTATGTCATCGGTCGTTGCGTATTGTGTTTTTTGCCTCCAGTTCGGCTGGGGTTCTCTTTTTGATTCCCCTGATTTTGTATTCCGCAACCCTCTCGAACTTGGACCTTATGTGGTTTTAGCCTTTGTGCTTGCCATTACAGGCTTATTTTACATTAAAATTTTTTATGGTATTACAAAAATTTTTAAAGCCTTTAAAATTCCTAATCATATCAAACCTGCCATCGGCGGACTCTGTACCGGTATAATCGGTTATTTTTTGCCCCAGACCCTTGCATTCGGCTATGGTTTTGCACAAAAAACCCTTTATAATGAACTTGCAGTCGGCTTCCTTTTATGTTTGGCAATCGGCAAAATTTTTACAACTTCATTTTCCATAGGATCAGGAGGCAGCGGGGGCGTGTTCGGCCCTTCGATAGTGATAGGCGGAGCCATGGGCGGGGTGGTCGGCAAGCTTTTTCATCAAATTATGCCCGGAGTCGTGACCCATCCCGGAGCCTTTGTGGTTGTTGGGATGGCCGGTTTTTTTACTTCTGTTTCCAATACTCCCATTTCAACCATTATATTTGTAAGTGAAATGACAAATTCTTATCATCTGCTCTTGCCCAGCATGCTGGTATGTTCCGTAGCCTATTTGATTTCTAAAAAATGGACGATTTACGAAAAACAGGTTAAGAACAAGATTGATTCTCCGGCCCATACAGGTGAATTTTTTGTGGATGTGTTGCAGACCATAAAGATTAAAGACCTTATGCATCTCGTGCCAAAAGTAAGCCTTATCCCCCAGGATATGCCTTTCCTGGAATTTAAGAAATACTTTTCAAATACAAAGCAGCACTATTTTCCCATAATGGATAATGATAAAAGACTAATAGGAATATTTTCCAGCACGGATATCAGGGGCGTGCTCTTTTCACCCGACATTGAACACCTTGTTGTGATGAAGGATATTGCTGTTTCCGAAATAATCTTTACTACCCCGCAGGATGACCTGAATTCAGCCCTCCGTAAATTTACAACCAAGAATATCAACAGCCTGCCGGTTGTTCAGGAAGATGACCACGGAATCCTGTTAGGAATGCTTAACAGGAGGGAGGTTATTGCCTTTTACAACCAGAGAATAGAAAAAATGAAGAACAGGGCGGGCAAATAAAAAAATATTAAAGGCAAATTTTGGAAATTTCACTATATACTAATATAGCTATAATAATTTTTCTCCTGATCTTTTCGGGGTTTTTTTCAGGTTCGGAAGCGGCTCTTTTCTCTCTTACCACAATTCAACGTGGGCGTATCAAAAAAGGCGGCGGTAAACGAGCGATTATCATAGAAAAGCTTCTAAAGAATCCAAGAAGGCTTATAGTAACAATTCTGATCGGCAATGATATGGTTAATATTGCCGCTTCGGTTGTGGCTGCATATCTCTGTGTATCCCTTTTCGGCAGCCATGGCAAATGGGTTGCCATGGCTGCCATGACGCCCCTTACACTTGTATTTGCCGAAGTTATTCCTAAAACAGTTTCCATAAATAATAATGAGCGCCTGGTTCCCTTTATGTCCGGAATTATATACTCTTTTGCGGCTGTTATTGCGCCTTTGAGGTGGGCTTTTGACAGTATGGCGCAAATTTTTATAATATTAACAGGATCCGCAGGAGCAGGCCGCAGTTCGGCCATTATGGAAGATGATTTTCTTGATATGGTCAACCTTAGTCACGAAGGTGGTGAACTTAAGGGGGTGGAAAGAGATCTTATTCATAATGTATTTGAGTTCAGTGATGCCCATGTGTTTGAGGTCATGACTCCTTTGGATAAGATACTCTCTCTTTCCCATGATACCGAAGGTGATATAATAATAAGATGCGTGAAGAACAATCCTTTTTCACGCATTCCGGTTTATGAGCATAGTATCGACAACATTACAGGGGTACTCTATGTCAAGGACCTTTTAAGGTTTGATCTGAAAAAAATAAAGGGTAGGCGCAACATTTTGCAGAAGATAAGCAGGCGCCCCCTTTTTGTGCAGGAGACACAAAAGGTTGATGAACTCTTCCATACATTAAAGAATAGGCGTAAACATATGGCGATCTGTCTTAATGAACATGGGCATATTTCCGGGCTGGTTACCATGGAGGATCTGCTGGAAGAGCTGTTTGGTGAAATTTATGATGAATATGACAAGGTCGAGTTATGAGTTCCTGGCTTAACATATTGATAATATGCTGTTGTGTCATAATCCAGGGATTTTTTTCCGGCTCTGAAATGGTGTTGCTCTCTTCCAATAAGTTGAGGCTCAGGAGAGGGGTTGCCCAAGGTTCTAAAGGGGCCGTGCTGGCCCTTGAAATGATAAACAATCCACGCTGGTTCCTTTCCACCACCAGCACCGGCACCAATATGTTCGTTATTATATCATCGGTTGTAGCAGCAGTATGGTTTGAGTCTTTTTTCAAAACATACGGTGAGCTTTTAACTGTTATTATTATTTCCCCGGTTCTTTTAATGTTTGGGGAAATAATTCCCAGAACCATCTTTCAGCAGAAAGCAACGGAATTTGCTCCGCGGATCGCATATCCCCTTTGGATAGCTTCACGAATAATATCACCTGTTACACTGCTGGTTTTTCAGATCAGCAGGCTTTTTTACACAAGCCTCGGCAAGGAATCACTTAATAGGGAAGATTCCATTACAAGAGAAGAACTCGAACATATGCTGGTTACTCCAGGGCATGGAAGCGACCTTAAAAAAAAGGAACAGAAGCTTATAAAAAGGGTTTTTCATCTTGCAAAGTCGAAGGTCTCCGATGTGATGATTCCCCTTGTCCATGTGACCGCTGTTTCGGAAACCGGGTCGATTAAGGATGTGGTAAAAACAGTAAGACGCACAGGTTATTCCAGAATCCCTGTTTTTAAAGATAGAATCGATAATCTAATCGGTATTGTATATGCTTTTGATTTGCTGGATGCAACGGATGACCCGGCCATTATCAGTCGGTTTATAAGAAAGGTGCCTTTTGTGCCGGAGTCGAAGAGAGCTGATGAACTTATGCTTTTTATGCAGAAAACCGGGAATTCGATTGTCATTGTTGTTGATGAATATGGCGGATCAACAGGGATTATTACAATAGAAGACATCCTTGAAGAGGTGGTCGGGGAAATTAGTGACGAGTATGATCATGAAGTAAAGCAGTGGGTCAGGCTTTCTAAAAACAGGTTCCTTGTTAATGCGCGCATTGAAATAGAGGAGCTCAATGAGCGGCTTGGCCTTGATCTTCCGAAAGAAGGGTATGAAACAGCAGGCGGCTTTTTGCTGAAACAGATGGGCCGGATACCGCAAAGAGGAGAAACCTTTATGCACCAGGGTATAAGATTTACTGTCGCAAAATCGAGTTCAAGGTCGATTCATGAAATCGTTATTTCGCTGCCTGAAAAAGGGGCTGACACGTAGGGCAGGAATAGTAAACAGCAATATGGCGGATAAGATAAAAACAGGGCACAGACAAAGACTCAGAGACCGCTTCCTGGCGGGCGATACAGAGTCGCGTTCTGACGAAGTGTTGCTGGAACTGCTTCTCTCCTTTGCTATCGGACGCAAGGATGTCAAGCCGCTCGCTGAAGAGCTTATTCGGATTTTTGGCAATCTCTCCCAAGTATTTTCCGCTACAAAAGATGACCTGGGCAAGGTGAAAGGCATAGGGCAATCGTCAATCGCCCTGCTTAAGCTGGTTGAGTTCATTCGAGTCGAAAACAGGTCTATTGAAACAATGCCTTTACGCTCAAAAGTGGCGCCGGAAGCTACTCAACAGAAATTGTTTGAGAACCTGCCGGATGAACAAATCACGGATGATGCATCGATAACGGGAGATAGTGTTTCCAAGACTCCAAACATGGCAGATGGCTCTATAATACCATTAGATTCAGCACGAACTTCAAATAAAAAAACCACAGCCGGAAAAAGTATACGACGTAAATTTCAGGTTAGTCGGAGTCATGTTTTAGAATTTAATCACTTTGCACGCATCCTTAGCTTTCTCTATGACAATAGGAGAGAAAAAAGGATAAGTAGGCATCTCCTTATTAAAAATTCCGGCCTCCCGGATGGACAGGTAGCAAGTTTAATCAGCATAGGGGCCTCCATGGGTTTGATTCAGGCTGGTGGCCAGATTCTTACGCCAACAGGTTTGATGATCGCGGAACATGATATTTTTTTTGAGAATCAGGGTACTCTTGAGTGGTGTCATTACAAAGGCGCGGGCTCATATCAAAATTTGGTCTGGTTTGAGATATTTAATCACCTTTTGGTAGAGGAGGCCGCCGCTACACCAAATTTGCCCCTCTATTTCTCAGCTTCAGCGAATCGAGACGCAATGCGTCTTGAATCCGGAGCCGTCAAAAAGATTCCGCAGTGCGGAGTGAATTAACATGGACACATTATTGAAGGAAACTATGCGGAGGGAGGGCATTCATGACCAAAGCCGCTGTAAAAACATCCTTTTTGCCATCCAGAAAGTTCTATTTTCTGGACTATTTCTTTATTTTTCTTAGCAGCGTTGAAAAAAACATAATCCAGGACGACGTATTTAATGCTTTTAAAATTCTTAAGCAAGAATACCGACTTGGTGAGTCAAAATATAAGAAACTGGAAGAGGTTGAGAATCCTACTTTGCATCAACAACGGCGTTATCGCTATACGTTTAATAAGGTAATGGACGAGTGTAAGGAGTATGGCCTCCTTATCGAGAAGGAGGATAATACAACTCATCTAACAGAAAAGGGCAAAAAACTCTTGCTTCAACATCGTACAGAAGGTGCTCACGCATTTAATCTCTCTCTCTTCAGACTGATGGAAGGTGCGCATAACGCATTTAGAGCACTTGTTGAATTTTTATACGAAGCGAATTCAAAAGGTTCTGGAGTGCTGGTGTTTCCACATTATTCCCCACTGGAATTGCATTTTGACAGGGGAAATATCCAAACAACAAAAGATATGACTCGTTACACTGAGTCCCTTGTAAAAAAACTCCAGGGAGACATTGAACGATACCTGAAACGCAATGTCGATTTGACCCAAAAAAATCAGGAAATTTTAAAAAAAATTACTCACGATGGTCTTTTGCCTAAAAGTTCATCTGGACGATTTGACCCCAAAGATTACAACAAGATAACAAAACGTATCCGTGACTTTTGGCTTACCTATTTTCTCCAGGAACTTTATAAATGCCCTTATTCTATGACCTCCTTCGATATGTGGGGATATCGGGCCAGACAGATCGGCATAATCCAGGTAACGGAATCTTATCCATTTATCAACGGGAAGTTGGTTTATCCAACATCTGTGGTTCTTGATGCTGTCCATTCGGATGATTTCTCAGAGATATACCATTATTCGGATGGTAAACGTCTTTTCGTTCATAAGCCAATCCTTGCAGATGATGAAAAAAGCCCCAATAAAAATAAGTTCGTTGCTACCCTTGTTGAAGGTTATTTTGATTTGAAGCGTCAAGTAAGATACAATTTTGTCAACTTGGTATCATTACGGGAAATTGTTTGCTTCAGGTTAAAAGTATCCATGCAAACATTTGAAGAAACACTTAATGAGATATATCGTTTGAATATTTCCGGACAGCTTAATATTCACATTTCGCTTGAGGTAGATAAACTACCGGAAGAAACAAGTGCGATGTATATGAAACGTGAACCAGTTATGGTGGATGGCAGTTATCGGAATATTATTGCCATTGACGTTACTAAAGGAGGCATAGAGCAGTGAGCAAATTACAACGAAAACCCAGGCAGCAACAGAGTGTTGACCTGGAAGCCAAATATAAACGCTTTGAATTAATGGAGAACCCGTTTCCAACGAGTCCTGTAAATAAGGATTCAACAGACCGTCGTATAAATGGAACGATATATGAGGCGGATATCAGAACTAAGGAATATGAGAAAATTGAAACAGATTTTCTAAAAAAAGCCCAGACAGATCCTTCACATCTTCGCCTTGGATATATTGTAGATACCTCATATATTGGACGAGGAAATGGTAAATCGGCATTTCTTGTAAACCTTATCAATAGGATGAACCAGGAATACTGCCTGGACATTTCCGATGAACTCAACAAATGTTTTGCATTGTATGTGGCGCCTGAGCTAGGGGGGAGGACAAAAACATTTGATAGTTTCGTTGATCTAATATTTGGAGCAATTTATTCTTCCGGCATTATCGCCTCATCCCTTGCAAGCATGAGACTCGATGCGATTGCCGAGGTTTATCCGGATTTAAAGATAGATGAAGATGACGAGCAAAAGCTGATTGAATCTCTAAACTCAGAAGAATGGCTCAAAAAACAAGGTGTTGAATCTCGGAAACTGATGGAAGTTATCTTAAAAAATAAGTTTTTACAGAAGCTCCCCAACGAATTTCCGCTACTTTCATTTCGCCATGGATTTTTTGATTCATTCATTTCAAAAGAGTCTTTCCGGGAGACTTATCAAAATTTGAAGAAAGGACGGGAAAAACTTGATTTCGTTTTTTCCCATCTTGTTCAGATGTTCATGGCATCAGGTTTTAATGGTGCATACATTTTTGTCGATGATTTTGAAAGAGTACCGGATTTTCAAAGCGCACGTCAAAGACGGGATTTTTCGGCGGAGCTTAGATCTGTGTTACTGGATGGCCCATATGAGAACGCTCGATATGGATTTTTCAATATGTTTCTTGTCTTGCATGCCGGTGTGCCGGCGCTTATTTCGGAAGCTTGGTCAAGTTCCGGATTGGACCAGCGATATCCATTATCTCCAAAAGTTGCATCACCTCACCTTATTCCTTTTGAAAAACTTAATCGAGAGCATGTTAGCCTGCTGATAAATAAATATCTTGCTGAGTACAGGAGTGACTCGTTTGTAGGCGACAATCTGGCTCCGTTTACGTTGGGTGCAATAAATATCATTGCCGAGTCAAGTGAGTATAATGCAGCAATAATTCTTAGAACTTGTTCTGCGCTAATCGAGAAGTCTTTAGCTGATGATAGAAAGGATATAGACGAGGATTTTGTTCGTTCTGAAATTGAAAAACGTGAAGGTGTGGTGCCGGGGAAAGAACCATCCTTGGATGATTCAAATGCAACAGACCTCTTGAAAAAAGCGACCGACGGGTGATAAGTATGAGTTATTGTTTGAATAGCACTGAATTAGAAAATCTCTTACTGTTACATTTGGAAGATAAGGCTATTGAAGATGTAACTCTTAATTCACTTCTTGATAATGCCGTTCAATGGCAAGATAAACTTCTATGTCTGACCTTTTCCTTTGCGAGAATTCTTGAAAGACGGCATAGTTCAACGGCATCGACAAAAAAAATGATATCAGAACTGTTTTCCATGCCGGACAAGATGTTTATCGACATACAAGAATGCGGTGAAGATTTTGTGGATTATATGCTACGGCATGAACATTCCGGTGAGATTGATTTGGAAATATCGCTTCTGACGGTTGCAAGGAAATTATCGGAATATTGCTATGGACAAGAAACGTTACGTGATTGATACAAACGGACTCATCTCGTTTTTTTCGAGAGTATTTGAAGATGCGCCTGAGTTCGATGGGGCACCGGCCATATCACAAAGAACAAGAAGTGCTATTGAACTGGCAGTGTCTCCGTATGAAGGTGGTGTATTATTGAGTGTGCCATCAACTGTATTTATTGAGATATATGAAAAATGGCTCCGATCAGGAGAGTTTTTTCGCAAATTTTTCTATGAAGTTTTTATACAGCTAAAGCAGTCTCCAAATGTTGAAATTCGTGCAATAGACCAAGAAGTATTGGAAAATTTGCTTACTGTTGGCGGGTGTCTTGCAAAACATGATCTGCACGATAAAATCGTTGTGGCTTCAGCTATTACATTAGAATGTCCAATAATTACAGTTGACCACAAGATTATAGAATTTGTAGGAAACGGAGAAGGTAAAATTCCAGAAGTGCTGAATTAGCAATTAAGGATTATGAGCGCTCAATGATGATTGATGCTAATACATTCCGCATTCATCCTTCATAATTCATCATTCCAAAGGGGATGAAAGATGAATAAAAAGGACATAGAAAACTGAAAATTCAGGCGACAATTAGCGACGGACTGTTTAACCGGGTGGTGTCCATACTGGAACAGGCAAGGTCAAGGGTTGTTCAAGCGGTTAACAGCGAAATGATCATTGCTTATTGGCTGATAGGGCGGGAAATTGTAAAAGCGATCCAGGGCGGTGAAAAGCGGGCTAAATACGGGAAGCAGATCATCAAAGATTTATCAGCCAGGTTGAAAAAAGTTACGGCAAAGGGTTTTCAACAACAAATCTATGCTATTTCAGGCAGTTTTATCTGGTTTATTCCAATCGGAAGCCCGAGATTCTCCATAAAGCTTGTGGAGAATCTGATTCAAAGGAAAAACTCCACAATCCTTGTGGAGTTTTGGACGACATGAGTCTTGCTGTCGAAAAAAGTGATTCTATTCAAGGGTTTTTCCCTGTAAGTAGCTGATTTTTCGAACCTGCATTGTTTTGTAGGGACTACCTGGAATTCACAAGGAGAAACACTGAAGTTTCTGCCGGCCTTGCGGATGGTGCAAGGCGCGAAGAACGATGGCTGTATCCGGAAGAAGCGATTAGGGAAGCCATTGTCAACGCACTTGTTCATCGGGACTACCTTTTGTCCGGAACGACTGTGGAGTTGTCCATTTATAAAGATCGATTAGAGGTGATCTCCCCTGGACGGCTTCCGAACGGCATCACTCCACAACATATGATAACGGGCTGCCGTTCAGCCCGGAATCAACTGCTTAAAGATGTCATGAGAGACTACGGTTATATTGAGCACATGGGCATGGGAGTACCTCGAAAAATTGTTAAAGAGATGCAGAGACACAATGGCACCTCGCCGGATTTAATCGAAGACGAAGAACTTTTTATGGTAAGGCTCTGGAAATAGATATTACGTTGTGGGAAATAGGGGGGCGGAATGTTTATATGAATATTATTTCTGCATGGGGGTGTAAATCAAGGCCGCCGGCAAATAATAACCAACGCTGTTTATTTACACCCTCTGCATGTTTTTCCTCCCAAGTAACTTTTTATTCTTCTCTTGGTATTTTACTCAACGGGATGCCAAGAGCCTCAGCCACCCCCTTGCCGTAATCAGGATCGGCCTTCAGGCAGTTACCGATGTGGCGAAGCTGAATTTCCCTCGTTGCATCACTGATAGCGCGGGCGGTGTTGGCAAAGAGCAGCGCCTGCTGGTTTTTGCTCATCAGGCGGAAAAGAAGGCCGGGCTGGGAGTAGTAATCCTCGTCCTCGCGATGATTCCAGTGGTCGGCGGCTCCTTCCAGGCTCAGGGGCGGTTCGGTAAATTTCGGTTGTTGCTGCCACTGACCGTAACTGTTCGGCTCGTAACCAAGAGTTGAACCATGGTTGCCGTCAACCCGCATGGTGCCGTCGCGATGGAAGCTGTGAAACGGGCAGCGGGGGGCATTGACAGGGATCAGGTGATTGTTGACTCCGAGCCGGTAACGCTGGGCATCGCCATAGGAGAAGAGACGCCCCTGCAGCATCTTATCGGGTGAAAAACCAATGCCGGGCACGATATTCGCGGGGTTGAAGGCGGACTGTTCGACCTCGGCGAAATAGTTTTCAGGGTTACGGTTCAGTTCAAGGACCCCCACTTCGATCAAAGGATAATCCTTGTGGAACCAGACCTTGGTCAGATCAAAGGGATTGTAGGCACATGTGGCCGCTTCTTTTTCAGGCATCACCTGGATAAACATGGTCCAGCGGGGAAAGTCGCCCCGTTCGATGCTCTCATACAGGTCGCGTTGATGGCTCTCACGGCATTTACCAATGATCGCCTCGGCTTCTTCATCGCTCAGATTACGGATACCCTGCTGGGTGCGGAAGTGAAATTTGACCCAGTACCGTTCATTGTCAGCGTTTATGAGGCTGAAGGTATGGCTGCCAAAGCCGTGCATATTGCGGTAGGAAGCGGGAATACCCCGGTCGCTCATGACAATGGTGACCTGGTGCAGCGCTTCGGGCAGCGAGGTCCAGAAGTCCCAGTTGTTGAGTGCGCTGCGCATGTTGGTACGGGGATCCCGCTTGACGGCATGGTTGAGATCGGGAAACTTCAGTGGGTCCCGCAGGAAAAAGACCGGGGTGTTGTTACCCACCAGATCCCAGTTTCCCTCTTCGGTATAGAATTTGAGTGCAAAGCCCCGGATGTCGCGTTCGGCATCGGCGGCGCCACGTTCGCCGGCCACGGTGGACAACCGGATGAAAAGATCGGTCTTCTTTCCCTTTTCCGAGAAAATTTTGGCCTTGGTATAGCGGGTTATATCATGGGTGACGGTAAAAGTACCGTATGCTCCCGAACCTTTGGCATGCATTCGCCGCTCTGGGATTACTTCCCTGTCGAAGTGGGCGAGCTTTTCCAGAAACCAGGCATTTTGCAGCAGCATCGGGCCCCGGGGACCGGCGGTCATTACGTTCTGGTTGTCGGCAACGGGGGCGCCGGCATTGTTGGTCAGTTTTTTTTGTATTGATTGTTTTTGATCGTATTGGTTGAGCACGCGAACCCTTCAGTATTAATTATGAGTTAATTCTTAAATAGGAACATTACGCATTAAGGCAGAAGTGTCAAGCTTTTTTATGGATTTTGCCTTGAAATTTCGAAAAATTGGTGAAAGGGTTATTAGTTGAAATCAGCATAAAGGATATCGCCGAGTTTGTTGCAGGGGCGATGTGTTAATTTTTTTTGTGTAACCACCAATCAAGGAGTGATAGTATGATAGAATTAAAACCAGGCTGGCAGTTAAAAGGAATCTATAATGAGGCCTGCGCCTCGGAAGGTCCCTGCCCTTATTATTTCGGCAGGGATAAGGAAGGAGGATGCAGATATTTTATGGTCTTTCGTATTATGGAGGGGAAAGTCAATGATGTTGACCTTTCCGGTATTACTATCCTGTATATGGGTGATATTCTACATTCCACATTTGAAGAATTAATGGATGACGGATCAGAGGGGGGAATATATATAAGCGACAACGCCACCCTGCAACAGCGTGAGATCCTTGACACCCTGGCTGTTATTAATATAGGGTCGGTTTTTATGAAGAAGAACTTCGGCGTTAAATATATAAACTTGGAAATTCAAGAAGAAAAAGATAGCATACATTTTAAAATGCCATATGGAGAGATGCAGCAGAGCATGACCAGAGGACTCGACGGAACCCCGGTACGCCTTGAAAATCAGGTGTTCCCTATTCTTTCAAATGCTAAGGCCTGCCACACTCCGTTTTGGTGGTTTAATGATTACGGACGACATTTTGATTATAAAGATCGTTGCGGTGTTTGGGCTGACTTTATATTTGAAGGGTAGATTGCATTTATTAACCTTAAGCAAAATGTCTAAAACCTAAATTTGAATTACAAGGAGGCGATTTATGGACAAAATTTTAAGAATAGATATGGGCGCCAAGGGGGGTCCCAAAGCCCACGAAAAACCTCTGGGTGAATATGCAGGCATCGGCGGACGCGCCATGACATCGGCAATTATCGCCAAAGAGGTGCCGCCCATGTGCCATCCCCTAGGGGAAGATAATAAGCTGGTTTTTGCTCCGGGACTTTTAAGCGGTTCGGTGGCGGCCATGTCGGGACGAATTTCGGTTGGCTTCAAGAGTCCTCTTACAGGCGGAATAAAAGAGTCGAATGCAGGCGGCCAGCCCTCCCAGATGATCGGCAGACTGGGATATGCCGCGATTGTGCTGGAAGGCAAACCGAAGGACGATACCATATATAAAATTATAATTAACAAGGACGGCGCGGATATAGTGACTGATAACAGTCTTAATATGCTGGGCAATTATGATCTGGTCGCAAAGATCAAAAAAGAATGCGGCGACAAGGTCGCCTGTATCTCAATCGGGCCGGCCGGAGAAATGAAAATGGCGGCTGCTTCGGTGGCTTTCACGGACATGGAAATGAGACCCACCCGGCATGCCGGCCGCGGCGGGGCAGGGGCTGTCATGGGGTCCAAGGGTGTCAAGGTCATTATCGTGGATGATACCGGAACAAGTATGAGAACTCCTGCAGATCCTGAGAAGTTCAAAAAAGCCAATAAGAATTTTGTGCAGGGATTAAAAAAACATCCTGTTACAGGCGAAGGACTGCCTGCTTACGGAACCAATGTTTTGACCAACGTTGTTAATGAAGCCGGCGCTTATCCTACTCGTAATTTTACGTCCGGAAGGTTTGAAACCTGCTCCAGAATCAGCGGTGAAACCCAGGCGGAAACAGAGACCGCCCGCGGCGGCCTTGCCACTCACGGCTGCCATAAAGGCTGCGTAATACGATGTTCAGGTGTTTATAATGATAAAGACGGCAACTTTCTTACCAAACAACCGGAATATGAAACAGTCTGGGCCCACGGCGGGAATTGCGAGATAGACGATCTGGATGCCATCGCAATGCTTGACCGGCTGGATGATGATTTCGGCCTGGATACGATCGAGATGGGTGCCACAATTGGAGTTGCCATGGAAGCAGGGTTGGCAAAATTCGGGGATGCCGAAGCCGCCATCAATCTTCTTAAAGAGGTAGGCAAAGGCACGCCTTTAGGCCGCATTCTTGGCAACGGTGCTGCAATTACCGGCAAGGTGTTCGGTGTGGAGCGGGTGCCTGTTGTAAAAGGCCAGTCAATGCCTGCTTATGATCCCCGCGCGGTTCAGGGCCAGGGGGTAACATATGCCACCAGCCCAATGGGTGCTGATCATACCGCCGGATATGCCGTGGCCACCAATCTTCTTGGCGTTGGAGGGAACGTTGATGCCTTAAAGCCGGAAGGACAGGTCGAGCTTTCCAGGAATCTTCAAATCGCCACAGCCGCTATTGACTCAACCGGGATGTGTCTTTTTATTGCTTTTGCAATTCTTGATCAGCCGGAAACATTCCAGGCTCTTATTGATTTGATAAACGGTTTTACAGGACAAAAGCTGACAGCAGATGATATTACAGCCCTGGGCAAATCGATTCTGAATAATGAGAGAGATTTTAATGCAAGGGCGGGATTCACCTCCAAGGATGACCGGCTGCCCGATTATTTCAGAAAAGAGAAATTTGCTCCCCATGATGTAAGATTTGAAGTTACCGACGAGGAACTTGACCAGGTTTTTAACTGGTAATAGGCGTCGGAGACTGACAGAATGGCCAAAGAGATTGACCGCACCCTTTATTTTATTCTTCGGGATGAATTGATCCCAGGATTTTTTCCCCTACTCGAGCAGGGATTCAGCCTAAGGGTGCTTGTGGGGTGCAGCATCAGAGATTTCCTTTGTGGACAGCTCGGTTTACAGGGCGAATACCTTGATAACAGGATCCAGACACTTTTTCTCAATGGCAAGGCAGTGGATGATGTTGATTCTACATTGGTCAATGATGGCGCCGTGCTTGCTCTTTCCGCCGCTATGCCTGGTATTATGGGTGCCTGCTTAAGAAAGGGCGGCTTATATGCGCCGATGCGAAGTAATATTTCCCGGGAAAAGAGAGCGAGCGATATTACCAGACAATATGGGGAAGTGGTTATTAAGCTCTTTAACCTGGTCCTCAAAGAACTCGGCCCTGTTTTTTTTGAATATGGTATTCTGACGTGTGGTGATAAGGTGCGGGAACTATTGAGTAAAAGGCAGGATGAATTTCGCACCGGGATCAGTTCTGCAAGACTGGCAGATGAAGATATCGATTTTGACGACCTGCTTAAAAAGGACTGGGGGGGCAGAATAGTTTTTTTTAAACTGGCTAAGGAATCCATATGATTGTGTCGTAGAAAATGACGGATTAAGACAAAACATATTCCGAATTTGTACCCAATCGTTGCTTTTAGGCGGCCTTGTTTCTTCATCCATTTGTATGGTAAAAGGATTGCCTTAGAAAAGAGGAGTTAAAATGGGGCTATCAGAGGGTTTAAAATATAATTTACGTGGTCTATGGTTCGGGATAAAGAAACCGAAGCTTTTGTTCCTGGGGATTATCCGCTTTCTGGCAATCATTATTATTACCATTCTGGCGGCAAGCCTGATTCTTGTGTATCATAAAGAATTGCTTGGTCTTGTCTGGAATCAACCAGAAAGTTATTGGATTCTCTGGCTCTGGTACCTGTTATCCTGGCTTGTTACCTTCTTTTTGGTGGTTGTGTCGGGAGTCCTTTCATATCTTTTAGCACAAATTTTGTTCAGTGTTATCATTATGGACTATATGTCCAGGATAACGGAAAAAATATTAACCGGTAATTCACACGAAGAGGCAAAGCTGCCGGTAGCTCAGTTGTTGCTCTATCTGATCAAACAGGAAATTCCTAGAACATTTTTGCCGGTTCTGCTTTCCTTGGCGCTCATGATTTTGGGCTGGCTGACTCCGGCGGGGCCTTTAATTGCGATTCTTTCATCTTGTCTGGCGGTAATATTTCTTGCCTGGGATAATACCGATTTAGTGCCTGCCAGACGTATGGTTTCTTTCAGGGAGCGGTTTAGATTTTTATTTAGGAATATTCTCTTTCATTTCGGTTTCGGGCTGCCCTTTTTGATCCCTGGCCTGAATATCCTCTTTCTATCCTTTGCGCCTGTCGGCGCTACTATCCATTATTATGAAAAGCATGACCAGTCTTGAAATCAGTCCTGAAATTAATTTTCAGGAACTTTTCTGCGCAGGTATTGTCTAAGTAAATGATAGAGATTAATAGATCAAGACGTTCCTATCTTTCCGATGTTGAGCTTATAAAAGCATTCCAGGCCGGGGATAAAGATGTCTTTGATGAACTTGTAATCAGGTATAAGGATAGAATCGTCAACCTCTGTTACAGGTTTCTTGGTGATTATCAGGATGCCTGCGATACGGCCCAGGATGTTTTCATTAAGGCCTTTGAGGCGTTGGTGAAGTTTCGTTTTAAATCTTCATTCTATACATGGATTTACCGAATATCTGTTAATACCTGTAATAACAGGCTCAAGTCTTTGGAGTTCAGGTTCAAAAAAATGATTAAGCGATCCCGATCCTACAATATAGGCAATCCAGGCTTTTCAAATACAGGGAATGCTTACTTATCCTGCTCGGATGAATCTTTTTCGCCGGCAGTAAGACTTGAAAAGAAAGAGCGTTCAATCTTGATTGCCAGGGCAGTCGATTCTTTATCCGGCTTGAAAAAGACAGTTGTTATTCTTCGTGATATTGAAGGGCTTGCTTATGATGAGATTTCTAAAATAACAGGTTTAAAACCAGGAACGGTTAAGTCAAAACTGGCAAGAGCAAGGGCGGATTTAAGAAAAAAGCTTAAGAGTGTATTATAAGATGGGATGTGCAAAAATAAGACGGAACTTGTCAGGATATATTGAAAATGAGCTTGATGCGAATACTATGAACATAGTGGAACAGCATCTATTGTCCTGCAATAAATGCAAAGAGGCCCTTAATTCTCTGCATATTATTGTTCAGGATTTGTCGGTTATGGAAAGTGTCAAGGCCCCGGATGATTTTCTCGACAGGCTGCACGACCGCATAAAAAAAGATTCCGGCTTTAACCGACTGATCCGAAAGATGTTTCTCCCTCCCATGATTAAGGTTCCATTTCAGTTTGCAGCAGCCGCCGCAATGGCTGTTTTAATTTTTTTCATTGTCCATACACCGGCAATAAAGCACGAAATGGAATCCGTTCCGACTGTTATGCATGCCGAAAGAAAAGCTGCTGTTGTAAAACATAAATTTGATAAAGACGGGCCGGTGGCCGGGCAGACTGCTATACCTGTCGAATCGGAGGCGGTGGATGAGAAATCGGCATTAACTATTGAATTTGCCTTGCTGCTGGATAAACAGACCCCGCCGGCCCGTAATGTTTTGCAGTCTTTTATGGAACGTAAGGCTGAGCCTGGAAAAGAAGACCTGAAATCCGGCAAACGCATTTCTTCAGATACTGATGCGGCAGCCCCTGCGGCTTTGCACAGTATCCCGACTTCGGCTATATCTGCCGGAGATATAAATAGAATAGTCCACAGAGTTCAGGGAAGGGTCCTTGCTATTGAATACAGCAGCCGGAACAACAGCCCTGAGCTGCTTATGGCTGAAATTCCTGCAAACGAGTATAGTTCTTTTTTAAAGGAGCTTCGAAATTTAGGTGAGTTCCGTTCCCCCCCTCCTTCCATTCCCGCCAAGAAACCGTCGCTTATTCAAGTGCAGGTCAGATTTGTCCAAAAAGCCGAGTAAGGACTCGCTCAAAAATAACTTCACATTTTGAGCGAGTCCTAAAACAAAAAAATGGAACTTTTTTCCTCTTGGTTTGTCTAAAGAGTTAAAATCTTAGTTATACAAACAACAAACCAAAACAGGAGGATTTAAAAATGGGGAAAATAAAAACAATAGCATTGATACTTTTTTTTGCTCTGCCTGGAATAATTACGGCCCATCCTGCGGCTATGGCCGCCGAGGAGGCGGACAAAACATTGTCCCCATATTTTTTTGTTAATACGGATGAACCAGGAATAGATCGTCTTCCTTTAAAATCCACATCAGTAGATGTGAATATCTCCGGAGTGATAGCCGACGTTAAAGTAACCCAGGTTTATAAAAACGAAGGCCGCCGGCCTATTGAAGCTGTTTATGTTTTTCCGGCATCTACAAGGGTTGCGGTATACGGTATGAAGATGACCATAGGGGAGCGGACGATTGTCGCCAGGATCAGTGAACGGGATGAGGCCAGGCGGAAGTACGAGGCTGCCAAAAAATCGGGCCGGTCTGCTTCTCTGCTGGAGCAGCAGAGACCCAACGTTTTCCAGATGAATGTGGCCAATATTCTACCTTCCGATATTATAAAGGTTGAACTCAGATATACCGAACTCCTGATTCCGGTTGACCGGATATACGAGTTTGTTTATCCTACGGTAGTCGGGCCGCGATACTCTGATAAAAGGGCAGGTGAGATGAGTCCCTCGGAGCAATGGGTGGAAAATCCTTATCTCCGCGAAGGGGAAGCCCCTGCAGAATTGTTTAATATAGATCTGACTCTGAACGCAGGGCTTCCGATAGATGAAATAGTCTGTAACTCCCATAAGGTTGATATAGGCTATAATGGTTTAAATTCCGCATCGATCAATCTGTCTGCCACCGAAAAACATGCTTCAAACAGGGATTTTATTTTAAAATATCGGCTTGCAGGGGGTAAAATCGAATCCGGTATGCTTCTTTATGAAGGTGAAAAGGAAAATTTTTTCCTGGTAATGCTCCAGCCCCCCAAAAAAGTTCAGGCTTCCCTTATTCCCCCGCGGGAATATATTTTTATTGTAGATGTCTCCGGTTCCATGCATGGATTTCCTCTGGATATATCAAAAAAACTTCTTAAAGATCTTATAAGCGGCCTGCGGGCTGAGGATAGATTTAATCTGCTGCTCTTTGCCGGAGGTTCATCCGTTATGTCGGAAAAGTCTCTGCCTGCAACCCAGGATAATATCAGGAAGGCAATTGATATTATCGAGCGGCAGCGCGGGGGAGGGGGGACCAATCTTTTGCCGGCGCTGAAAAAGGGCCTGGCAATGCCTGGAACCGAAGGCTCTTCACGCAGCATTATTATAGCTACGGATGGATATGTGACGGTTAAGGAAGAGGCTTTTGATCTTATACGTAACAGCCTGGGAGATGCCAACTTTTTTTCTTTTGGCATAGGATCGAGTGTGAACCGTCATCTTATCGAAGGAATGGCAAGGGTGGGGATGGGACAGCCTTTTATCATAACCCGACCGGAAGAAGCGGCTGAAAAAGCGGAAAAGTTCAGGAATATGATAATGACCCCGGTACTGACTAATATTAAGATCGATTTTGGAAAATTCAAAGTATTTGACGTGGAACCTCCCTGTATTACGGATCTGCTGACAGACCGGCCGGTTATAATCTTCGGCAAGTATCGCGGCAAACCTAAAGGGATTATCAAATTAAAAGGTGTCACAGGTGAGGGGCTGTTCAACAGAAATATTGCTTTATCCGGAATAAAGCCGATCAAGGCCGGCGCAGCGCTTCGATATTTGTGGGCCCGGCATCGCATAGCCCTGCTTGCCGATTATAACCTCCTCAGGCCGAATGATGAGCGGATCAAAGAGGTTACAAGCCTGGGCCTATCATATAACCTGTTGACAGCATATACATCATTTCTTGCCGTTGATTCCCATAAACGTTTAAAGAATGGAAAAGCAACCATTGTAAAACAGCCTCTTCCGCTGCCTCGGGGGGTTTCGAATTATGCTGTGGGGAAAATGAATTTTTCTAATAAAATGTTTTCAGCGCAACCTGCCATACCAAGTTCCGGCGGATTTTTAGTACGTCAAAAAGCAGTGGGGAGAAAAGAAGCTAAGGGGGATCTCTCTGTTGAGTCTGAACTCGTATCTGACTCTGAAGATATGAATGACATACGGATTAAGAATGTAGCCGTCACAGGAAAATTGGTAAAGCAGGCGGCTTTGAAGGTTTTGGAAAAGGGGATTTTAAAAATTAATTTATGTTATAACAAGTTTTCAAAAAAAAGAAGCGGCGCATATAAAGAAACGATAGTTATTTTATCGGTCGATTCCAGCGGACGCGTTACCAGGGTGCGAACAGAAAGCAAGGATCTCGGAAACAGCAGGCTTGAAGGTTGCATTATCAATAATCTTGAAGGCTTGCTTTTCCCACCCGTTAAAGGGGGATGCAGAATAAAATTGACGGTTATATTTCCTGTTTAAATTTCAAAATATACCGAGGTATAATATGTCAAACAATTCGTTGAAATTATTGGTGACCCGGCATGAGAGGATTATAAACTAATGGATAATCAAAACAATTCCCCCTATCATTTTGATAGCAATACTTGCAAAACATGTGGCGGAAAATGCTGTCGGGGTTTTGGAGGTTATGTTTGGATCAGTATGGAAGAGCTGGAGAAAATGGCAGGCGCAAGAAAAATGGATGTGGCCTTATTTTCTAAGCAATATGTACGGCAGGTTCAAGGTAGGCTTTCATTGCAAGAGCGCGTTATCAATGGCGAACATTTCTGCTGCTTTTTTGACCTCATCGATTGTCAATGTGCCATCTATCAAAGCAGGCCCAAGCAGTGTAGAACGTTCCCGTTCTGGGATCATCTTAAGAAAGATCCCCGGAAACTCTTAGATGAGTATCCTGGGGTTTCTCTTCCGATTAATTTCAAGCTTCCAAAATCACCAGCGCCAGTCACCGGGTAATGCCATTGAAATCTCCACTTTTTTTCGTGGATGCAGTTTGTCAAATGCATTTACCATGCGAAAAAGACTGGCATCAATTGACGTGATATAGTATGAAGCTTACAACTATCGAAAAATGTATAAAGGGTTAACTTTTCAGCTTAAACGGAGTATTTACTGTATGAATATATTGAAGTAAAATATTTATGAACCTGCAGAAGTCACCGGAGGATATACGGACAGGATCCTTAAGATAGACTTGAGCAGGCGGGATATTAATATTGTAAAATTGGCTGCCGATTTTAAGGACAAGTATATAGGAGGCCGTGGTTATGCCCTAAAGCTTATATGGGATGAAACGACAAAAGAAACGGTTTATGACAGCCGGGAGAACATACTGGTCATGGCCGGGGGGCCGCTTTGTAATGAACCTGGGTTTCCCGGAACAGGTAAATTCATTGTGGGCACAATTTCTGCTTTGACGGATACATTTATAGATTCAAATGTGGGCGGCCACTTTGCTTTCCTGATGAAGCTGGCCGGTTTTGACGCTCTGGCCGTTAAGGGGATATCCGAGCAGGAGGTCGTTATAATAATTGATGCTGATTCAGGGACTATCAGCATTGTTTCGGCTCCGGTTTACGAGCAAGATATTGACGACGGCTCCATTTTTTTTGGAGAGGCTCTTCTGCAGGAGTTTTGCGAAGGTCAGTACAATGCTTCTGTCGCGGCGGTTACGGCAGGGAAGGGGGCCTGTAACGCAAGATTCGGTATAATCAACAGTCTTTATTATGATAAAATACGTAATCGCATCCGCTCCAAGCAGGCGGGGCGGGGCGGCACCGGAACTGTAATGCGCTGCAAAGGTTTAAGTGGCATCATTATCCGCTCAAGCCTTTCCAAGGCGAATGGTAACAATGCTGTCGATCCCAAGGGCGTTCGCGGGGCAGGAACCGAATTTAGAAAAATTTTGAGAAGCAATGACCCGGATCAACTGCACCTGTCTGCCTGGGGTACTACTGTTTTATCCGAATATATGGATAAATTTCATATATTTCCAATCAAAAATTATCAGTTCGGGCAGCACCCGGAATCTCACAGGCTGTTTTCTGATGTTTTTCTGGAAAAATATTTCAGTAAAAAAATCCCTGACGGCTGTTATTTCGGATGCAATCTGGGATGCGCCAAAGGCGCGAAACATACATTATCCACATATTTTTCAAAGAGTAAATATGAATGGCTAAAAAGTTCACATGCTCCCTCGTCCAATGGGGGAGGACCGGAGCGATGGTGAATGAAAAATATCCTTGCATGTTCCTTTCGCCAAATACTATTTACATTCCATCGGAGAAGCTGAGCGAGATGCGATTGATGTGCTGAAAAATGAAACTTCCTAAAATTCTCACACAGATTCTCACACAGCATAAAAAAAGGGTTACCCGTATTCGGATAACCCATTGAAATTGTTGGTGCCCCCGGCATGAATCGAACATGCGGCACATGGATTAGGAATCCATTGCTCTATCCACTGAGCTACGGGGGCTTTATATGAAACGTCACATAAATAATTTCACTGCGTTATCGGTCGGAGATATACTATTTTGTATTATCTCCTCACTATAGCCTTGTGAAATTAATTATGTGAAGCTCTATATGGGTAACATTTTTTTAAAAAAATCAAAAAGACTGAATCAAAAAGACTGAAGCATCGTTTAAATAAATTTCCACTAAAAGTCAAGCTCAAATCAAATTCCTTGACACTGCTATATATTTCAGTATAGTTCAAATTTTTGATACAGCTTTTAAAGCAAAGCGGTACTATACAATTTCCAATAAACTTTACGGAGTTATTTATGTCCGGTTCAGATATTGACTTATTACACATGGTAACCAATGCAGGGCTCATGGTTCAGTTTGTGCTTTTGCTGTTGCTTTTTTTTTCGATAACCTCATGGGCAATCATCATTATTAAATATAGATACTTGAGAAAAGCAATAAAAGAATCGATCCTTTTTACAGACTTTTTCTGGACGAGCAGGGATTTTTCAAATGCCTTTAAAAAAGCCAAGGAGCTTTCCGGAAGCCCTGTTGCCAGAACTTTTCGTGTCGGATATCTTGAATTAAAGAAGTTGAGCTTGTCAGGGGTTTCCGTAAACCCGGAGACGCAAAAAAAACAGGAATCCGATATACCATCTTTGAGCTCAAAATTTGCAGGAACAGATAATCTGCAAAGGGCGCTAAGACGGGCTATCAACACAGAGACAACCAGAATGATACAAATGGTCCCCTTTCTGGCTACGACAGGGAATACAACTCCTTTTATCGGACTTTTCGGCACTGTATGGGGGATAATGAATTCTTTTCATGGAATCGGTTTGCGTGGCTCTGCCACTCTGGCTGTTGTGGCGCCCGGTATCTCAGAGGCTCTTGTCGCTACCGCCGCGGGCTTAGCCGCAGCAATACCGGCAGTGATAGCCTTTAATTATTTCATGCAGAAGATCAGGAGGATAGAGTCCGAACTGCAGAGTTTTTCTGCTGATTTTTTAAATATAATAGAAAGAGACGTTCTAAGCGCGGACAGGAGCGCCAAATGATATATAAAGGAAATAATGATAACCTTATGTCCGACATCAATGTGACTCCCTTTGTTGATGTTATGCTTGTTCTCCTTATTATTTTTATGGTTACAGCGCCTATGATGGTTCAAGGGGTTAATGTATCCCTGCCTGAGGCGGCTGCCAAATCTCTCCCTGCGCAGGCCGAGAACCTGGTCATTACTATCGCTAAAAACGGTGGGATTTATATCAACGATTATCAAGTGGAATTCAATTTCCTGCAGGAAAAATTGTCCAAAATTATGGGTGGACGCAAGGATCGAGAGGTTTTTCTAAAAGCTGATAAAGAGATATCTTATGGGATGGTTGTTCGGGTAATGTCGGAAATTAAGAACGCTGGAGTTGAAAAGATCGGGATGGTTACAGAGCCTGCCAGCACTAAAAAAAACAGAAAAAAAGCATAATATAGATTTTCCAATAACCAGTGAAAGTATTTATGTGGAAATTGATAGAATCTGAATCAGGCTTTGATAAAACATGTATTCTACTGTTCAATTATATAAAGGGATAGATAACGATCCCAAAACAGTCTTCATCGTTTATTTAATTTCAATTCTTTGTCATCTTTGTATTATATGTTTATTTATATTTACGCCAAGATTTACATCACATAGCAACCCCTTAACATCTGTAATAGATGTCAGTATTGTTTCATTACCTGAAAAAAAAATTTTGCCGGAACAGGTTCAGCAGGAAAAGACAAATTTAAAACCTATCCCAAAAGTAGCCGAAAATACTACAAAAAAATCAATAAAAACTGTTTCGATAGTAAAAAAGAAAAAAAAAGTTAAAAGGTCTCTTAAAAAGAGGACTTATAAATCGGCTTTGGTACGAAAAAATGCAATCAAGCATATAGAACCAAAAGTTAAACAGGAAAAAGCCGACCCACTTGCCGAGGCTTTTGAGCGTCTAAGACGGGAAATCAAAAAGGCGGAGACCGGCAAACAGGGTAATAAAAAATCTGAAAATAATATCAGGTCAGAGAACTTTAGCGGAATTGCAGAAAAAAAGAGACTTGAGTTAATCAATATTTATAGAGTTGAGGTTGCTTATCAGGTTCAAAAAAACTGGGCATTCTCCGAACAACTGGCGGGGGGGCGTAACGATTTGATGGCTGAAATTGCGTTTAAAATTATGCCGGATGGTCAAATCCATGATATATGGTTTGATAAAAGGTCAGGTAATATTTATCTGGACGAATCCGCCAGAAAAGCAATTATGAAGGCCAATCCTGTTAGACCGCATCCGAAAGGGATAAAGAAATCTTATGTTATTGTCGGTTTGAGATTTACTCCTGAGGGTATCAGGTAGCGGGATATGATGAAGGAGTTTCCAAATTTCCGGGTGCATACATGCTAAGAGCTTTATTTGTAAGAATAATATGTTATTTCGCGGTGATATTTTTTTTTACCGGATCGCAAATCTCATTTGCGGGATATGATTATATAGATATAACAAATCCTTTTTTACGAAAAATTCCTGTTGCAGTCTCTTATTTTAAAACATTTTCAGGAAATCCGGCAGAGAGGCAAGCCGCCCTGAAAACATCAGATCTGTTTTCTTCAATGCTGGAGTTTACCGGCTATTTCAAAATGCTGGACAGGGCGGCATTTTTGGAAGATCCTCATCAGTCAGGCATTACTGCGTCAAATATTAAATTTCATAATTGGACATCTATAGGTGCGGAGCTGTTGATAACAGGCATGATCCTTAAAAACGCAGATCTGCTTGAAATGGAACTGAGATTGTATGATACATTTAAGTGCAAACTGATAGTGGGCAAGCGTTATAAAAGCAAGCGGGGAGACCAGAGGCGGATAGTACGTCGGTTTTGCAGCGAAATTATATATCATCTCACAGGCAACAGGGGCATATTTAACAGCAGGATTGCATTTGTATCAAAGGCTTCAGGTCATAAGGAGATCTATATCTGTGACTTTGACGGTTACAATCTTAAACGATTTACCTTTAATAATAACATAACCCTGTCCCCTGCCTGGTCATCCGATGGCCGATGGTTGGCTTTTACTTCATACTTAAAAGGCCATCCTGATCTTTATATAAAAAATTTAACACAAAAAAGAGGTTCCATTGTCGCTAAAAAAGGAATCAACATTACTCCTGCATGGGTTCCAGGCAAATTTGAGCTTGCAGCGACATTTTCATTTTCCGGTGACCAGGAAATTTATATGTTGACCGGAAACGGTAAAATAACTAAAAGATTAACTGTAAACAAGGGAATAGATTCATCCCCATCATTCTCTCCGGGTGGGAGAAGGATGGCATTTGTTTCAAAAAGATCAGGAACTCCGCAAATTTATATTAAGGATTTTAGATCAGGGAATGTAAACAGACTTACATTTCAAGGACAATATAATACCGAGCCGAATTGGTCGCCTATGGGTGATAAAATAGCTTATTCATCTATGGGCGGGGGTGAAATAAATATATTTGTTATTGGTGTTGACGGTGGGAATCTTACGCAGTTGACAGGTTCTTCCGCCGATAATGAATCTCCCTCCTGGTCTCCGGACGGCAGCCTGATTTTATTCAGCTCAACTCGCGAAGGCCATGCCGGGATATATGTAATGACTGCTTATGGAACTGACCAGAGGCGTTTACTGTCCATGCCAGGCGTTCAGACTGATCCCGCATGGTCAGCTAATATTAATTAAGGAGGAAAAATGCAAAAAAGATTATGGATTAACCTAATGTTCTGTTTTATTTTGCCAGCAATGCTTTTTACTGCTTCGTGCGCTAAAAAAGTTGTCAGTACTGAACCGACAACTGATCAGATGATCGAGGGTGATACAGATCAACTCTCTGAAGTAACCGACGTAGTTGTGGATGAAAGCAGTATCACAGAGTCTGACCTGATGAAGGCGGAGGCTTTAGCTGCCCAGGAAAAAGCTGCCCAGGAAAAAGCTGCCAGAGAAATGTTTGTCAGTGCAGATATACATTTTGAGTTTGACAGCGCTGTTCTTTCATCATCGGCACAGGACATCCTTAAACTTAAAGGAGCATGGATGCTGAACAATCCCGGGGTTTCGGTTATTGTTGAAGGGCATTGTGATGAACGCGGCACCAGTGAATATAATATAGCTTTGGGCGACAGACGCGCAGATAGCGCAAAGCAATTCATAGTAGACCTTGGTGTTGCCCCCGAACGATTAACAACAATCAGTTACGGAGAAGAACGTCCATTAGACCCGGCAAAGAATGAAGCGGCCTGGGCTATAAACAGGCGGGCTCATTTTACACTGGAATAGTGTTTTGGGTTATAGACCGTCAGATAATAACCCGATTTTAAAATTTGGCACAAGGCCAGATGGAGGAAGGCGTATTATAATATTCCGACGACCGATAACACAGTGAAATTATTATTTATGTGATGGTCTATAGAAGTCTGAAGGGCATCACAGCTTTGTTCCAGGTTTAAAAAAATAATCACTTATGAAATCGATTCTTTTATTTTTTATAGTTTGTTTTATCTTAATATCGGGGTGTGCCTTAAGAGAGGATGTTTATAATCTTGATAACAGGCTTGCCTCGCTTGAAAGACGTTATTCAAAAGCTGAGAACAGAAATAAACAACTGGCTGCAACGGTTCATGGTTTTAGCAAAATAAGTACGAATGAAGACAGTAAGCTAAAAGATAATTTTGCAAGGATGCGTGCCGAGCTTGACAGTCTCAGGGATGAAGTCCGGCTTCTCTCCGGCCGTTTTGAAGAGACCGAATATTTATTGGATAGCAGGATAAAGGCTTTTGAAGAATCGATTAATAAGATGCAGGCAGGCTTTGACGGGCTGGAAAAGAATGTACGTTCAAATAAAAGTCGTGTTGTCCGGCCGGCATGGTATCCTGCTGTTAAATCACCACCGGTAACCGACAAAAAAGTAATAGACAGAAAGACAAAAAAGCAAAATCCTGCTAATCTGATATATGAAAAGGCCAAAGAGGCGTTTGACAAGGGCAATTTTAAGTCAGCGCGGGAGGGCTTTTCATCTTTATTAAAGCTGTATCCTAATTCGAACAATGCGGATAATGCGCAGTTCTGGATCGGTGAAATCTATTATAGGGAGAAGTGGTTTCAAAAGGCTATTCTTGAGTATCAAAAAGTCATTGAAAAATATCCTGAAGGGAATAAAGCTAAATCTGCCCTTTTAAAGCAGAGTTTTGCTTTTTTAAGGCTGGGAGATACTGCCAATGCTCGTTTAATTTTTAAGAAATTGATAAAAAAATACCCCAAATCGAGTGAATCTGAAATTGCTAGAAATAAGTTAAAGGCTTTTTAGTTAGCGTCGTATGGTGAAAATTGTCGGTATAGATCCGGGTCTGGCCGCCACAGGTGTAGGTGTGGTTTGCGGAATAGATATTAAAGTCAAATCTTTTTCTTACGGCAGTATTAATACTTCAAAAAAAAAGTCCCTTCCCCAGCGCCTCCATCATATTTTTTCCAAAATTACCCTTGTATTAGAAGATGAAAAACCGGATTTAATGGTTGTTGAAGATGTGTTTTCTCTTGAAAAGTATCCGAAGTCGGGGATTATTTTAGGGAAAGTTGCTGGTGTTATACTGCTTGCAGGCTGCCGGGCTGATATCTCAATAGTGGAGATTCCCGTTCGTGAAGCAAAACTGATTTTGACTGGAAATGGTAATGCAGACAAGGCGCAATTGGAAAAAGCGGTGCGGGAGTTTTTAAATCTTGCAAAACCCATAAGGCCTTTTCATGCTTCAGATGCGCTTGGGATGGCGCTTATTGGTCTGTTTCGGTATGGAGCTATATAAAGAGGGTTATAGAGGGGTATGATCGGTTATTTAGAAGGCAGATTGTTAAAAAAAGAAGACGACAGAATTCTCCTTCTTGCAAACCAGATCGGATACGAGGTTCTGGTTCCTGCGGTTGTAATGGATAGACTGAAAATAAAGGATATCGGCAGTGAAGTATCACTCTATATTTATTACCAGCAGACCGAACGACAGCCAAAGCCTGTATTAATAGGTTTTAATCATGAGGTTGAGAAAGAATTTTTTCAGTATTTTATTTCAGTTGAAGATATTGGCCCATTAAAGGCCGTAAAAGCTCTTAGTATCCCTGTCAGGGAGATAGCACGCGCCATAGAAACAAAGGATGCCGCCGGATTAACACAGTTAAAAGGGATAGGAAAAAGAACGGCTCAAAAAATAATTGCATCCCTTGCCGGCAGGATGAATAAATTTGCCTTAATCCATAAAGCCGACGAAGAAAAAACAGTTACGGTTCAGAAAGACTTTGAACAGCAGGTACTCGATGTTCTTGTTAACCAGCTCGGGCATAAACATGCTGATGCCGTAAAAATGATAGCAGGGGCTATGAGCAATAACAGCTCTATTTCTACACCGGAGGAATTGTTTGAAGAAGTATACCGTAACGAGAAGACAGCATGACTGATGATGTATTGACATATTCTTCCAAAGATAACGAACTTATGGAAGGTTCCGGACAACCGGTCGATCAGGAACCTGAAATCCTTTCACTGCGGCCTGAACGTCTTTTAGAATATGTGGGACAGCCGGAAGTTGTTGAAACTCTAAAAATTGCCATAGAAGCTGCCTTATTACGCCGGGAACCGCTGGAGCATCTTCTCTTTTATGGACCACCCGGACTTGGCAAAACGACCCTTGCCCATATTATTGTGAATGAGATGGGTAACAATTTAACTGTTACGTCAGGACCTGCGCTTGAAAAAGGTGGAGATCTGCTAGGCATACTGACCCATCTTAAAGAGGGGGATGTCCTTTTTGTGGACGAAATACACCGCACCCCTAAAGTTGTAGAGGAATTCCTCTATCCTGCAATGGAGGATTTTGCAGTAGATTTTATTTTTGACAAAGGCGTTCATGCCAGAAGCCATAGATACCGTTTAAAACGTTTTACACTTGTGGGAGCAACTACCAGAGTTGGGTTGATTTCATCTCCTTTAAGGGACAGGTTCGGAATTTTGCGTAATCTTGATTTTTACAGCAATGATGATCTGATCAAGATTACAAAACGGTCTTCCTATCTCCTTGATGTAAAAATCGATGATGCCGGCGCTGTGGAACTCGCAAAAAGGTCAAGGGGTACTCCTAGAATAGTAAACAGGCTTCTTAAACGTGTCCGTGATTATACACAGGTACGAGCAAACGGCTTTATTACCAAAGATATAGTGGAAGCCGCTCTCTTTCTTGAAGGAGTTGATAAAAAGGGATTAACAAGCCTGGACAGACGTTATCTTAAAACAATTATCGATTTTTATAATGGTGGACCTGTAGGAATTGAGGCAATATCCGCAACACTTCAGGAAGAGACAGACACGCTTGTTGATCTGGTTGAACCATACCTGTTAAAAATAGGTATGGTTATGAGAACATCATCAGGCCGGGTGGCGCCTGAAGCTGCATATAAACATTTAAAATAAAGTGCAAAATTGTGTGTTCAATAACCGGTACTAGTGTTTAATGTGAGTGGTAATGCTATATATGGTGGCTATTTTTTACAGGATATCTCGATGTCTGTAATTACTCTTCTTACTGATTTCGGCATTGAAGATGAGTATGTCGGAATTATGAAAGGAGTTATCCTTTCCATAAATCCCTCTTCGACAATTGTTGATATTACGCATAAGATCGCTCCCCAGGATATCATAGATGCAGCTTACAGAATAAAATTTTCCTATAAATATTTTCCCGAAAAGACAGTCCATCTTGTTATAGTCGATCCTGGTGTGGGAAGCGCAAGACCTATTCTTGCAGCAAAAATACAGGGCCATTATTTTTTGGCTCCTGATAACGGTATACTTACCCCTTTGTTGGACGATGGGGATATCGATGCTCTTGTTTTTGTTGAGAATTCCGAATATTTCCTTGAATCCGTCAGCCAGACTTTCCATGGCAGGGATATTTTCGCTCCGGTTGCGGCCCACATATCAAAAGGGATCGGAATAATGGGGTTAGGCAGACCGGGAGATATAAAAAGTCTGGCGCGATTATCTGTGGAAAAGCCGTTTATTGCAGATAATGGTGAGCTTTCAGGAATTATAGTCTCCATAGACCGTTTTGGCAATTTGATAACAAATATTGATTGTGCGATACTGAAAAAAATTAGTTGCGCAGCTTGCGGCCTTAAAAAGATTAAGTTTATTATTGGAGACAGAACAGTTACAGGTTTATCGAAAAGTTATAATAGTGTAAAATCAAAAATACCGCTTGCCATTATTGGAAGCCGTGGATGTCTTGAAATAGCGGTTAATTGCGGCAGCGCTAAAGATTTTTTTAATGCTTCCAAATATGATAAAATAAAGGTAAGGAAATTATAGAGAAATTAAATGAACATTAGCCGAATTGTAATAAAAATTTACAGGGAAACCTAGGCAAGAATATGAGACTTTTTAATTTTATAATTAACTTTTATTATGAATAATTATAATTCAGAAACAAATGAGAGTGTAGACTCCAAAATAGAAGAAAAGCTCCATGAGCCTTCCATGTATAAAGTATTGCTCCATAATGATGACTACACTACAATGGAGTTTGTTGTGCATATCCTTGTCTCTGTTTTCAACAAATCTCCTGAAAATGCTGTAATCATTATGCTGAATGTTCACAGGCAAGGGATCGGTTTATGCGGAATATATACTTATGATGTAGCTGAAACAAAAGTGAAAACCGTTCAAGCCATGGCCAGAGAACAAGATTTCCCGCTTAAATGTACCATGGAGAAGGATTAGATCATGATAAATAAGGAACTTAGCGCTACGCTGGGCTTTGCAGTTAGAGATGCCAAGAAAAGGCGCCATGAATATGTTTGTATTGAACATTTGCTTTTTGCAATTCTTCACGATTCTGCAGGTATCGATATTATCGAAAATTGCGGCGGGAGTGTTGACCATCTGAAAGAGACTCTGGAAAAATTTTTTAAAACCAGGCTGGATCCTCTTCCCGAAGATATTGATTATCTCCTGCAGCAGACTATAGGTTTTCAGCGGGTTATACAAAGAGCTGTGAATCATGCGCGTTCATCAGAGAAACAGGATGTTTGCGTATCGGATATCCTGGTGTCGATCTTGTCTGAAAAGGATTCTCATGCTGCATATTTCTTAAAATCAGAGGGTCTGAGTCGTATCAATATTTTATATTACCTCTCCCACGGGACAACTAAAGATTTTACCAAAGCCGTACATCCCGATTTTGCTAAAACCGAAAAGGGTAAAACAAAGCAAAAGAAGAGAGATCCTCTTGAGCTGTTTACAATTGATCTTGTAAGCAGAGCGGCCCTTGGTAAACTGGACCCCTTAATAGGCCGTGACGCTGAACTGGGACGAACCATCCAGGTACTATGCAGAAGGCGCAAGAACAATCCGGTTTTTGTGGGAGATCCCGGGGTAGGAAAAACAGCAATGGCTGAAGGCCTGGCCCTTAAAATATCTTCAGGCAGAGTTCCCGATTTACTGGAGGATATGAGTATATATTCTCTTGACCTTGGAGCATTGCTGGCTGGAACCAAATTCAGGGGTGATTTTGAGAAACGTTTGAAAGACATTCTCGATTCGCTTGAAAAAAAGAACAATGCGATCCTTTTTATAGATGAAATACATACTATAGTCGGAGCAGGCGCTACAAGCAGCGGTTCAATGGATGCATCGAATATACTGAAACCGTCTCTTTCAACAGGTGAGTTGCGTTGTATCGGATCAACAACCTATGAGGAGTATAAAAATCATTTTGAAAAAGACCGTGCTCTCTCGAGGCGTTTTGAAAAAATAGAGATTGCTGAACCGTCTGTGAATCAGACTTTCAAGATATTAAAAGGTTTACGCAAAGTATATGAGGAACATCACGGGATATCTTATACCGACTCGTCTCTTAAGGCGGCCTCAGAGCTTTCCGCCAAATATCTGAATGATCGCTATTTACCTGATAAGGCCATAGATGTTATCGATGAAGCCGGAGCTTATTTAAGGCTTAAGGGATCTTCCAGAAGAAAAAGGATACATACCAAAGATATAGAAAATATTATTGTCAAAATGGCCAGGATTCCGTCTTTAAGTGTTTCTACTTCGGATAAGACAGACCTTGAAAGTTTAGAAGACCGCTTGACCGGGGTTGTGTTTGGACAGAATGAGGCTGTTAAACTCCTTGTAACTTCCATAAAACGTTCACGCGCCGGCCTTGGCAGGCCGAACAGCCCTACAGGATCATTTCTATTCACCGGCCCTACCGGAGTCGGTAAAACCGAAATGGCCAGGCAGCTTGCAATTATGCTGGGTGTTAAATTTTTGCGTTTCGACATGAGCGAATATATGGAGAAGCATGCTGTAGCACGGCTTATAGGCGCGCCTCCCGGTTACATAGGATTTGATCAGGGCGGTCTCTTAACCGACGGCATAAGAAAACAGCCTTACAGCGTTCTGCTTCTTGATGAAATGGAAAAGGCCCATCCGGATCTTTTTAACATTATGCTTCAAGTTCTGGATCATGCCACGCTTACAGATAACAACGGCAAGGAAGCAGATTTCAGAAAAGTCATAATTATTATGACCTCCAATGTGGGCTCCAGGGAAATGGCCTCACACACAATAGGTTTCGGTGACTCAAAGTTCGATATTGAAGGTAAGGGTAAAAAGGCGATTGAAGGTTTTTTCACCCCCGAGTTCAGGAACCGCCTTGATGGTATCATTAATTTTAATCCTCTGGACGTGGAAATAATGGAAAGAGTCGTGGATAAATTTATTGCCGAGATCAAGGATCAGCTTGCGGCCAAAAAAGTTTCCATAAGTCTCTCCAACAGCGCCAGAAGGTGGCTTGCGAAAAATGGCCATAACCCGCGCTACGGAGCCAGACCTCTTGACAGGCTGCTTCAGACCGAAATCAAGGATATCCTATCAGATCAGATTCTTTTCGGCAGGTTGGAAAAAGGCGGCGAAGTTCATATAGATCTCAATGATAACAAGCTCATCTTTGCTTATCACTGATACTTTACCCTTTTAAAGGTCCAACCAGGCATCATCTTTGTGGAGTTTTTTGTGGAATAGTTTGCCTGAAAGAAGTTTATCTTTGGCTTGATGGTATTTGAAGTATAAGTGATCATCCATGCAACCGATCATTTCAATTTTGCCGGTTTCATGGGACATAACAAATCGGAATCTCTTACTAAGTCCATCAAGCATTGACCTTGTCCCTTCTATAATTTTAAAGGCTTTGTACAAGGGGACTTGAAAAATATTTTTTACTTTTTTTACCGGGCGACATTGAAAAATATAGTATGGCACGACACCGATCTTTGTTATTAAACTTTGTAATTCAGCCATTACAGCAGGATTATCATTGACGCCTTTTAATAATACAGTCTGATTGTTAACTATGATCTGTGCGTCAAGCAATTTGTGTATAGCTTCAATGCTATCGGGAGTGATTTCTTTCGGATGATTAAAATGCGTTGTAACGTATAATCGTTTATTGTTGCAAGAATACTTTTTTAGCACGTTTATTAGTTCATCGTCATTTATTATTCTTTCGGGAAAAACCACAGGAATTCGTGTTCCGAATCGAATAAACCTCAGATGTTGAATACCCGAGAGCTTTTGCAAAATGTTTACTATCCTGTCGGTTGGTAATGTAAATGGATCACCTCCGCTTAAAAGGACGTTTGTGATTTCCCTATGTTCGCAAATGTATTCAACTACTTTATCCCAGTCTTTTACTATTTCGTCGGTAGATATGCCTACAAATCTTTTTCTAAAACAGTAACGGCAATAGGTTGCGCAGTGATTTGTGCATAATATCAAGGCTGTTTGCGAATACTTATGTTGTAAGCCACAAACTTTGGTGGATTCATGTTCTCCACTGGTATCAAAACTCCCCTCAAGGTTTTTTTCTTCTATCGAAGGAATTGCCATTTTACGAATCGGATCATTCGGATCATTCCAGTTAATTAAATCCATATAATATTGATTGACCGACATCAGATGGCTTCCGATGATCTCTTTAGTTTTACGTCTTTCATGCGGAGTTAACGAAATATACTGCTCGAGTTGTTCTATTGTTTTTATGTTGTTTTTATTCATAATGTTATAAGAATTTTATAATTATTCTACAAAAAATTTTGATTTTTAATTTTGATTTTTAAAAGTCACGCCGGATTAGTCAGGTGGAATGGGGTAGGTCTGCATTTTTGCCGAATTTTTATTTTATACATCAAATGAACTTATCTGTCAAGAATGCTGAACACTTGCAAAAACAGATTAAAGTTGTTAAAATTTCAAAAATGGGTGAGAAACCTGTAAAAAGAAATATCCTGCATGTTGACATGGATGCCTTTTATGCCTCTGTTGAACGTGTTGACAGGCCGGAACTGGCAGGCAAACCGGTAATTGTCGGGGGTGGCGGTAACAGGAGCGTTGTATCGGCTGCGTCTTATGAAGCCAGGGATTATGGGGTTCATTCAGCCATGCCGATTTTTAAAGCCAGGCAATTGTGCCCTGACGGGATATATCTGCCGGTACGCATGCAGCGCTACAAACAGGTATCCCGACAGATTATGAAAATCCTGATGCGCTATTCCCCCCTTGTGGAGCAGGCCTCAGTAGATGAGGCTTACCTTGATATCACCGGAACAGCCAATCTGCTTGGCTGTCCGAAAACAGTCGCAAAAAAGATCAAACGTAACATTTTAAAAAAAACCGGCCTGACCTGCTCGGTCGGTATTGCTCCCAACAAATTTCTGGCCAAGATTGCCTCTGATCTTCAAAAACCGAGTGGTCTGGTAATTATCGCTGAAAATGAAGTTCAGAAATTTATGCGCCTGCTGCCGGCTAAGAAGATTCCGGGGGTAGGTGCTAAAACACTTAATATTCTGCAAACTTATGGAATCAGGACCGCATCGGATATTTTGAACTTTTCGGAAAAATTCTGGACTGACCGGTTCGGCAAGGCGGGAAAAGACTTTTTTGACCATGCCGGGGGCATTGATCATTCCCCTGTGCTCTCCGGCTCCGAGCCGAAATCCTTTAGCGCTGAAAAAACATTCTCTCATGACGTCGGCGATATAACGGAACTTAAAAAATATCTGTTTGACCAGGTGGAAAGAGTGGGGAGAGAATTAAGAAAACGTAAATACATGGGGCGTACCATTACTCTTAAAATTAAATTTGCGGATTTTAAAATAATAACCCGCAGCCGCACTCTTCAGGTTTCCACATTTACTACAGGAACCATTTTCGAGACAGCATCAAGTCTGCTGGATGAACTTGGAATAAACCGGAAAATTCGGCTGGTGGGAGTGGGCGTATCAAATTTAACCCGGGGCGTCCGACAACTTGCGCTGTTTACCGATAAAAAAGACGAAAAGCAGGCAAGGCTTGATCAAACAATCGACAGAATAAGGGATGCTTTCGGCAAGGAAATTATAAGACGGGGACCACTCTGAAGCATATTACGATGAATCTTGCAGAAATATTAAAACTAAAATTTAAAAAGTATTCGGAAAAAGAGGCTGTTATATTTGAAGGCCGCAGGTTGACGTATGGTCAACTTGAAAAAATAACAAGCGGTATTGCCTGTTTATTAGATAAAATTGGTATCAAAAAGGGTGACCGCGTGGCTGTGCAGCTTGCCAAATGTCCGGAAATCGCATGCTTTCATATAGGATGCCTGGCAGCGGACGCTGTGGTTATCCATATAAATGATGCGTACAAGCAGGATGAAGTTGCATACCTGCTCAAGGATTCCGGGGCCGCTCTGTTTATTACGGATTATCCGAACTATATCAAATCAAAAGAAGCTCTTCATCAGGCTGCGAACCTGCAAATAATGACCATCGACAACCGGATTGAAGACCTGCTTTTTTATCCTGAAGAGCTGGATAGAGTCGATATATCTACCCCGGTTTTTGCTGCCGGGGATGACGACCCTGCAGTTATTTTATATACATCCGGCACAACCGGAGAATCAAAAGGCGCTGTAATCAGTCACAGTGCGCTTATCGCCAACATGAAAGACCTGCACAATCTCTGGAGGTTATCCTCCCGTGATATTTCTCTTCACACTTTGCCACTTGTGCATGGACATGGTTTGCTTCTTGCATTTCAGGGGGCCTTGTATGCCGGCGCAACCACTATTATGCATAAAAAATTTGATCCTGAACAGGTCTGGAAAACCATTGCAGATAAAAAGTGTACTCTTTTTATGGGCGTGCCGACCATGTACCAAAGGTTACTGGACACATGGAAGGAAATGCCCCAAAACCCGGATATCGGTTCCATGCGGCTTTTTACCTGCGGTTCAGCGCCCTTATCCAAGGATCTGTTTTACGGCTTCAGGGATAGCACCGGATATACAATCCTGGAAAGATACGGACTTACCGAAACACTTGTGATTGCCTCGAATCCGTATGAATCAGGATTAAGAAAACCCGGGAGTGTCGGATTCCCTCTCCCGCGAATTGCAGTCCGAATTATCGGATCAAAAAATCGGGCCGTAAATCCGGGAGAAACCGGCGAAGTCTGCGTGAAAGGCGATTATCTCTTTAATGGTTACCGGCATGATCCGGAAAAAACAGAAGAATCATTTACAGGGGAGTGGTTTAAATCCGGGGATCTCGGGTATCAGGACCCTGACGATAATTGCAGGTTGTTCCTGGTGGGAAGGGCAGGGGAGATGATAATCAGCGGCGGTTATAATGTATATCCCAAAGAAGTGGAAACAAGGCTGGAAAGGCATAATGGGGTTATGGAGGCGGCTGTGATACCATCTCCTGACAGGGACTTGGGTGAAATGGTTGTTGCGGCTGTTGTAAAAAAAACAGGCTCTGAAGTTGATGAACATGATTTGAAGGAATTCTGCAAAAAAGATCTGGCCGGCTATAAATGCCCAAAAAAAATTATTTTTTTAAGCAGCCTGCCGCGCAACAATATGGGCAAAATTTTAAAAGAAAAAATCAAAAAAATGACTACAGGGGGGCAGATCTCCATTGTTGACAGATAAGTTTATTGTATGCATAAAATCCATAAACCTGTCAATAATGAAGACCTGACCCTTTCTCGTTTTAAAAAATGTTCAATTTCGTTCAAGTTCAAGGAAGGGGAAAAATTTAACCGCAGGAATACATTGAGTATTTTGAGGATTAAAATTTAAGCCTGACGCCGAAATTGGGCGAAAGGGGGCATTTTGCAAAGGTCTCAGGAAGTGAGCCTGGCCGGGTTTGATTTTTACGCATGTCTTTAGCAAAACCTAAAAAAATTCTTATTCAAGAGGAACTGGAACATTGTATCCTGCATGGGCTTGTATGTGAATGGGAAAACGCCTTGTCGATTCTAAGCTCTTTTGACAGGGAGAAGATGCGGAAGCCCTTGTTCAGCATCCGGGATATGAATGGCAGGTGGGGATACTGGTCCGAAGAAAAAAATGAGATAGCCGTAAGTCGCAATCTTGTTCTTAACCATTCATGGGACGCTGTGCGTGAGATTCTTTTGCATGAAATGGCCCATCAGTTTGCCGGGCAAGTTCTTGGTGCACGCAATGAACCTCCTCACGGTCCAAAGTTCAAAAGGGCCTGTTACTTGCTGATTGCCGATCCAAAGGCTTCAGGGAATTACAAGCCATTGGATGAACTGATATCGCAAGATTCGGCAGGTACTGAAGATAAAATTCTGCTGCGGGTCAAGAAGCTCATGGCGCTGGCCCAGAGCCGGAATCAACATGAAGCAGAAGCAGCCATGGCAAAGGCCCATGAATTCATAGCAAAATATAATCTGGATCTTTTGACCAGGCATGAACACCGTAAGTTTGTCAGCGTTTTTGTCGGCAGCCCTGCTCTGCGCCATTTCCGCGAAGACTACCATCTTTCTCGTTTAATACAGGATTTTTATTTTGTGTATGGAATATGGGTTTCCGCTTATGTAATGGAAAAAGGTAAAATGGGACGCGTATTGGAGATCAGCGGAACTCTCCAGAATCTAAGAATAGCAAGTTATGTATACGATTTCGTTAAACATTTTATTGACTCCCAATGGGATATATACAACCAGGAAAAAGGCTTGAATAGATATCGTAAGACAGATTTTGCACTTGGTGTAATAGAGGGGTTTAGTTTAAAACTGCAATTGCAAACCCAAAAGCAAAACAAGCAGCAAAACAATATTAAAAGCAATCTTTCGCTTATCAAAATCCGGGATCCTTTATTGCAAGAACATATTGATTATAGGTATCCGTACATTTCCAAGGTCAGGGGCAAGATCTTGCGGGAGGATAAACACGTAATGCAAGACGGGATATGTTTAGGGAAAAAGCTTATTATTTATCAAGGTATCACAAAGAAAGGGACAAGCCGAAAACTCTTGGATTAAACAAGTGAATAGGAAAGGACCTCCCCATATAATCCAATCTATGGCCTTTCGGGGTATAAGGGCTCGCGTAAAAATAATTTCACATTTTAAGCGTCGATGCATCCTGCCTGGCTGCGTGACGAAAGCGTAGAAATATCGACATCCTTCATGAAAGGCCAAAAGTAGTTTACACTTTTCGAAAATGATATTTGATTTTATTAACTATTTACTGAATTATAATAAATTTGATGGAGTAAGCATTTTAGCCCTGAAAGGGTGTTACATACCAGCCCAGGGCGCTGCCCTGGGCTGGTATGTCTAACCCCTACAGGGTTTTTGACTAAAGTGTAAACTAAATTTGAAGGATGCCGAAATATCTTGATATTCCTACACTTTCGCGTCTTGCCAGCCAGGCGCCTCAACACTTAAAATTGCTAACTTATTTTTGTGCGACCCCTAATAGCAAGCGTGGCAATAATGAAAAAAGAAGAAATTGATAAACGTGATCGTGAACTGTTAAAAAAAATAGATAAAATAAGAAAAAAAAATATAGCGTCAGGAAGAAAAACGACTCACAAGATATTTTTTTTTACTTCAATATCGATAATAATAATTTTATCATTATATGCCGCTGTAAAAAAAAACGGTATCGTTCAAAATTCCATTATCCAGGAAAATTTTAAAGTTACATCCAATGCCGATAACCAAGATGTTTTGAAAAAAAATAGGTTTTCAGCAAATGCCGATAATGTTACGCGTCAGGTTAATTTTGAGCAAAAAATCGATACGAAATCTGACAATGTTACTTTTCAACAAGAAACAGGCTTTGATCTTGCCGCCGAAAAAAATATTTTACCTGTTGTAACCGCCGTACAAAAAAAACCGGCGGACAATAAAACAGTAGCCAGTAATTCAGGCACTATAATAGAAGATATTAAAGTAAACATAAAAACAGGGAATTCTTTATTGCGGATATCCGGATGTTCTGTTTGCAGTGATATAAAAAATAGAAACCCCCAAGGTCCAAAAAAAATATTTTATATTAAACATGACAGGTTTGCCTTTGTATGGACTGAAATATGGGCGGAATCTTTCCCAACAACTATTTACCATACATATTACCTTAATGGTGAGAAAAAATATACGGTCCCATTAAAGATTAAATATATCAGAATGAGAACCTGGAGCAAAATAACACTTACTAATGAGACCAAGGCCGGTTTATGGAAGGTAGAAATTTCGTTGGAGGATGGCACAATATTGAAACAAGTAGAGTTTGAAGTAAAGAACCCTCCCAATGAATAGAATTTGACGGAATAAACATTATGTGCTTTAAATAAATACTATTTTATTATAAATTTTCAGATAATTAATTTCAAGATGCTACAGTCATAGCCAGCTTTGCAACGGTTAACATGGATTAAACAAAAGGAGGGCGTTTTGAAATCTGCTTGGGGAAAAAAGGATTTTTTTCTTGATGAACTATACCACAAACGAAACTATGCCGGTTAAGTTAAAAGGTGTTGGCGACGGCCTGAGGGTAACAATTGATCCAACACAATCAATTGAGCTGTTGAAAAATGATATAGGAAAAATTTTTAAAAATTTAGGGCATTTGGCGATCAATGCCAAGGTCGTCATCGATCCGGGAGAGAATGGAACCCATAAAGAACTGATAAGTACTCTCGGGAAATACCTGAAAAACACCTTTGACGTAGGTTCGGTTTCCGGGCTTTCTCCAAAACGATCTGCTCCTGAAGAGCGGATAAGACAGCATGATATAAACCATTCCTGGGAGCATTATCGCAGCGATGTATTAATGCTGGCCGGTCGTATACGCTCCGGCCAAAAAGTGAGTACCAGGAGACATCTTATCATTATGGGGGATGTCAACCCCGGCGCGGAGATCATTGCCGGCGGTGATATACTCATTATGGGCTCGCTGCGTGGAACAGCGTTTGCCGGGCAACCTGACAAGGAAGATGCTATCGTCTTTGCCCTTGATTTTTGTCCATCACTGATCCAGATAGGTGGTTTTGTGGGTACTGGCACAGGGCCTTCCAAATTAAAAATAGCCGAATTTGCCCATGTGAAAAACAATACGATAGTAGTCGAGGATTATCTTAAAGCTAATCCTTTCGGAAACATGCCCTGGCCCGACAAACGGTAAGGGGTTACCCAAAAATAAATTAAAATTTATTTAAAGAGGGATACAGTGGAAGGAAAAATTTTTGTCATAACTTCTGGTAAGGGTGGAGTCGGTAAAACAACAGCAACCTCCTCAATAGGAGCGGCTCTGGCCATGGTAGGAAAACGGGTAGCCGTGGTAGACATGGATATAGGGCTCAGAAATCTTGACGTAGTAATGGGTCTGGAAAACCGGATTGTATTTAACATAGTAGATGTTGTTCAAGGTAAATGTAAGCTTAGCCAGGCTGCTATTAAAGATAGAAGGATTAATAACTTGTTTCTTATTCCAGCTTCCCAAAGTGATAATAAGGATGTTCTTAAACCTGAAGATATGGTCAGCCTTGGAAAAAGACTCAAGAAAGAATTCGATATAGTTTTAATGGACTGTCCGGCCGGGATTGAACGTGGTTTTGAAAATGCTGTTGCCGCTGCTGATGAAGCACTGGTTATATGTACCCCTGAAGTTTCATCAGTTCGTGACGCGGACAGGATCATCGGTCTCCTTTACGCACGCTCGATCACTCCACAACTTATTGTCAACAGAATTAATCCTGCGATGACGGCCAAGGGAGATATGTTAAGCCATGAAGATGTTACTGATGTACTGTCGATAGACCTTATCGGGCTGGTAGAAGTTGACGATAATGTCATTGTTGCATCTAATTTAGGCAAGCCCCTTGTTATGATTGATGATTCCAAAGCGGGCCAGGCGTTCAGGCGCATTGCAATGCGACTTGACGGTCATGTAGATCTTCCGATTCAAGTGCCGCAAAACGGCAGTAGTCTCTGGAAAAAAATCGGCAACAAATTAGGTTTTAAATAAATTGGGAGTTAAAATGCTTGATGGAATAGTTAAAAAACTGTTTGGAAAGAAAAAAAACAGTAGTGCAACCGCAAAAAATAGGCTTAAATTTGCTCTCATATACGATAAACTTGAAATTTCAGATGAAATTTTAAAAAATTTACAGCACGATATAGTTGAAGTCATATCCCGATATTTTGAAATTGATAAAGATGCTTTGCAGTTGAATATTAACAAATCAAGAGATTTATCTGCGCTTACGTTTAATACACCAATTTTGTCTGCCAAAGAGAAGAGGACCTCCTGATGAACGGGGACGATTCGCCAACCTCTAAAGATCATACCTTTGAAATAGGTGTTATTTCAGATACTCACGGCACACTTTCCCCTTTGGTATCTGAAATTTTTAAAGAAACCGATCTTATCATTCATGCCGGCGATATAGATAAAGAGGATGTGTTGAAAAAATTACGTAAGATATCGCCTGTTACCGCGGTTAAAGGGAATGTTGATTTTGGTGAATGGGCTCAAAATTTGAAGGCCGCGGAAACTATAGAAGTCGGAGAAATATCAATATATATTCTGCATAATCTTGAAAAGCTCGATCTTGCTCCGGCGGGTATCTTTAATGTCGTAATTTATGGTCACACACATCTCCCCTCTGCGGAAATGCAAAACAATGTTCTCTTCTTGAATCCCGGCAGTGCCACTTATCCCCCCGCCAAAACCAGTGCCTCGGTTGCTCTTATTTATATAAACGGGTTGGATATTGATGTAAAATTTATCGAAATCACATAAAAGTTGCGCCGCAGAGGACGTTCCTTGATAGATTGATTACTTATTTTACAACAGTCTACCTTATGCTATAAATTGTTCAACATATCAAAGAACATCCCTCCGTCACCCGTCCATCCATAAAATACAACTATTAGATTTTATTTGCTATATCTATTTTGCAGGAGATATGGTTGAACAGAAAGGTCTTGGCTGCGTGATATTTGACATGCAAATTGGCAATAATCATGATAAAAGTAATTGGATTTACTAACAATCTTCAAATGATTGAATAATTACTGAATTACAAATGGACGCCCCAAGTGCTCCCTGATGCAAATGGTAAGATAATGATAAGGAGTAGATTATGCATATATCGTTACATTTTATCATTCCGGCAATTGTAGTTGGTTTGTTCTTCCGGCGAGATTGGAAATTCGTTTATTTGGTCATGATATCCACAATGCTCGTTGACATCGACCATCTCATGGCAAATCCTGTGTATGATCCGGGGCGCTGTAGTATAGGTTTCCATCCTTTGCATGGTTTTTTGCCCATAGCGCTATATGTGTCACTTTGTTTTATCCCAAAGTCACGCTATGTCGGCATTGGGTTGGTAATTCATATGCTCTTGGATTCATTAGATTGTCAATTAACTACTGGCGTCTGGTTTGTTTAACCGGTTTTACAAGCGGAAATACCGTCTTATTAAGTCAATAATCAAGGTTTGAACACCAATAACTATTACGATTAATTTAATAAATGAATCCGGACGATAATTTCATTGTTCCTGATCCACAGGCAAATTTTATCGACCATTTAAACTGAAAGGTGTAAATTTAATGTTTACTTTGGATGATGTCACAGAAAAGTCGCCCCTGTTTCTTGTCGAACTCTATCTTCAAACCCAGGGAGATCCGTCAGTCACGGTTTCCTGGTTCGATATCGGTGAGACGCTGGGGCTGGATCGAGAAGCATCCACCATGACGGCCGAAAATCTTTTCGCTACCGGACTTGCTGAAATTAAGACCCTTAGCGGCGGCATAGGAATTACTGCTGACGGCGTGGCCGAAGCGCAACAATTAGGAGCCTCGATCACCAGCAAGGGCGATTCCGGACTCGTGCTCGGGAATACCCCGGTTTTGAATGAAGCCGCCTGTCAGGCCGTGGAAAAAATTACCGCGGATTTAAAAAACAACATGGGTGAAAAAAGATTGGATTTTGATTCTTTGTCTGAGTTGATGGCCGATTTAAAATCCATCGATGCACAAATGTCCTCTCCCAATTCTAAAACAGCCATCATCCGGGAGTGTTTCCGATCAATCATGGGCGTACTGAAAAAGACCGGCGATACTGACAGCCTGATCCCGCTTAAAATCCTGCTGGGAGATTAGTGCCAAAGACTTGATTGATATACCCTTAGCTAAGTTCACAGGTAAACCCGGTAACGGAAGTCTGAAGCTGGACGGAGCAAGATTGCAGAACCAATGGATATGGTGTAATGATAACCGTCACAGGCCAATGATTGAGCTGTATGAGATTCTTTGCAGTAAACTGCGAGGGTTTTATCAGTACTTTACGGCTTGACATCGCGGCATATCTATTTTAGACTGGTCTAAAACTAGTTGGAGGGGTGGAAAAATGAAAACAGTTGGTGCATATGAGGCTAAAACACATCTTCCGAAATTACTTGAGCGGGTAAGCCAGGGAGAACGAATTACTATCACAAAACACGGGGTGCCGGTAGCAGTATTGCATCCTCCAGAATCTCAGCGTAAGGCTGAACCTAAAAAAATTATTTCTGCATTGCGCAACTTCCGTAATCAAAATCGTCTTAATGGCTTATGCTTACAAAAAATGATCGAAGAAGGAAGACGATAGATGAATAAAAGTTTTGTTATTGACACTTCAGTTGTGATGACTTGGTGTTTTAAGGATGAGGTCAGCCAGTATGCAGACTTTGTTTTGGATAGTTTGGAACATTTTACAGCAATAGCACCGTCCATTTGGCCGTTAGAAGTTGGCAATGTTCTATTGGTAGCTGAACGTAAAGACCGCCTCAGCGAGGCTGCCAGTATACGATTTGTTGCTCTCCTATCTGAACTGCCCATATCAGTAGATCAGGAACCACCGGAAAGAATGACCAAAGAAATATTTGCGTTGGCACGAGAACATAACCTTTCATCTTATGATGCATCATATCTTGATCTTGCAATGAAAAAAGGTATTCCAATTGCTACCTTGGATAATCGTTTAATATCAGCCGCAAAGCGAAGCAATGTTTCTATTATGTTGGCTGATTAATGTCAAATTTTTACAGAAAGGAGTTCACTATGAGTGCAAAGAAAATTTTGATGCTCGTCGGCGACTACGTGGAAGACTACGAGGCAATGGTACCCTTCCAGGCACTTTTGATGGTGGGTCATACCGTCCATGCGGTTTGCCCCGACAAGAAGGCAGGCGAGAATGTGCGCACCGCAGTACACGATTTCGAGGGAGATCAGACCTACAGCGAAAAGCCCGGTCACAACTTTGCTCTGAATGCTACTTTTGCAGAGGTTAAGGCTGAAGAATACGATGCGCTGGTTATCCCCGGTGGGCGTGCACCGGAATACATTCGACTTAACGAGGCCGTGCTGAAGATGGTGCGGCACTTTTCGCAAGCAAACAAGCCCATTGCATCCATCTGCCACGGCGCACAGGTTCTGGCCGCAGCCGGAGTCATTGAAGGCAAAGCCTGCTCCGCTTATCCGGCGGTGGGGCCGGATGTAACTCGCGCGGGCGGCAAGTATGTAGATATTCCAGTGGACAAGGCTCACGTGGACGACAAGTTGGTCACCGCACCGGCATGGCCTGCTCATCCTGATTGGCTCGCCAAATTCCTGCAAGTGCTGGGAACGAAGATTGAACCATAGCTCGAAATAGAAGAAATGGGGTCAAGTTTACGTTTGACCCTTGCTCAAAATTAATAAGAAATTAATAAGGGTCAAAAGTAGACCTGACCCCTCTCCCTATCCCTCTGCCTTTTAATCCGACAGTTTTATGGCATTTTTAATTTACCGCTTACACACCTTAAACAATTGTCCAAACTTTATATTGCTAATGTCGACAATATTGTTGTACTAATAAATAAAGTCAGGTATAGGAGTTGAGAATAGACTGGATTATTCTCTTCCATTTATTAAACAGGAATTAGATTATGAAAAAAAAACACGCAGAATCAGGATACAGGGAGAAGATAAGAAGGACAAAGACATGGTCAGGCATTGATCTTAAAGAAGTTTATACGCCTAAAGACTCAAAGCCGGCCGGGTATAAGAATAAAATCGGTAATCCCGGTGACTTCCCTTATACCCGTGGAATTCATCAGAACATGTACCGCGGCAAGCTCTGGACCAGGCGCCAGCCGTGGGGATTCGGAACCTCTGAAGATACAAACAAACAGATGAAATATTTAATCGAGCACGGGAATACCGGTTTAATGGTGTTTCGTGATCAGCCGACCATGCACGGGCTTGATTCGGATCATCCCCTGGCAAAGGGGGAAGTGGGCGTTAGCGGCGTCCCCCTTGTTTCGATTGAGGATATGGAGGATCTATTTGAGGGAATACCTCTCGAGGATGTCAGTGTTACGTTGCTTTGCGCCTCGGTTGTCAGCCCTGTAATTTTGGCCCAGTATCTTGGGGTGGCAAAAAGACGAGGGTTGGATATCTCAAAATTGAGAGGCACGATCAGTAATGATCCGATCATGAGCCATGTATGTTATTCTGATGTTGCCAATCCGCCTGATCTTGGTGTAAAGATATGGGGCGATTTGGTTGAGTACTGTTATGAAACAATGCCTGTCTGGCACGCAGCTTATGTTTCATCATGCTATAACATGAGAGAGTACGGCCTTGATGCTCCCCAGGAAATCGCTTTTGGGTTGATGATCGCCGCCCTTTTTATTGAAACCTGTCTTGAAAGGGGAATGAAAATCGATAATGTGGCTGCCAGAATGTCCTTTTACTGTTCTGCCGGTATCGATATTTTCGAAGAGGTCGCCAAATTCAGGGCCATGCGCAGGATGTGGGCTTTCATGATACGCGACAAATACAGTGCCAAAAAGCCGGCTTCGATGCAGTTTAAATTTGCAGTTCAATGTGCGGGACACTCTCTTATTCCGCAGCAGCCCTTAAATAATATTGCTCGGACATCATTTGAAACACTTGCGGCGGTACTCTCCGGCGCACAGTCGGTTTTTACCACCACCTTTGTTGAACCGGTCTGTCTTCCCACTGAGGATGCTCAAAGAAATGCCTTGTCGATTCAAGGCATTGTAGCCCATGAAACTGGAGCAGCAACGGTGGTCGATCCGCTGGGCGGCTCTTATTATGTAGAGCATTTGACAGATGAGATTGAAGATAAGGCTGCCGGAATAATGAAAAAAATTGAAAAAATGGGGGGCTTTATTAAAGCCTTGAAAACAGGTTGGGTCCAGCAGATGATTGACGAAGGTAATCAGCGTTATCACCAGGAAATAGAAGATGGGGAACGCCTGATTGTCGGTCAAAATTATATGGCTATTCCGCCAGAGGAGGATACCCTGCTGCCCGGAGGTCTGCTTGAGATACCTCCTGACGCGGAGCATAGGCAGGTTGCAAGAGTTAACAGGATGAAGGCCAACAGGGATCATAAAAAGCTGGAAGCGACCATAAAAAAACTACGGGAGGGCGTAATAATTGGAGATAATCATAATTTTATGCCTTATATAATAGAAGCCGTTGAAGCCAAAGCTACCGTGGAAGAGATAATGGGAACTATAAGAACATCAAGGGGCCTGACATGGGACCCCTGGGGCTATCGCCAATCACCTTTTTCAGGGGATCTATAATGACAGCCGGAAAAATAAAAGCTGTTATTACTAAAATAGGCCTTGATTCCCATGAAAGGGGCGCCAAACTGGTGGCATCCGTACTCAGAAACGCAGGTATGGAAGTTATCTATCTGGGCAGTTTTCAAACACCTGAAAGTATCATCGATACTGCTGTGCAGGAAGATGCTGATCTTATAGGGGTAAGCTGTCACAGTGGCGAACATTTGACCCTGGTACCGATGATGATAGATTTGATGCATACGCGGCAGCTTGAAAATATCCCTGTTGTCGTGGGCGGGGTTATTCCGAAAGATAATATCCCCGCCTTACTGGAAATAGGAGTCAAAGGGGTGTTCGGATATGGAACTATAATGGAAGATGTTGTGGCATTTGTTCAGAAGCTGTGCAGATAGTGCTTGAATGAAAACTCCATTAATCAAAATAAAACAAGATGTTATTGTATGTGTGTTTAAGTAAAATTTTAGGTTTTATAGATTTCCACATAAATAATTTCACTGCGTTATCGGTCGTCGGAGTATTACAATACGCCTTCCTCCCTCTGGCCTTGTGCAATTAATTATCTGAAAATCTATAAGTGTTAAAATAAAAGTAACCGTTCACGGTTACAAGCGGCATAATTTCCTGTTTATAAATTGAATCTCAGGCCATCAACGTAAGGCGGGACAGCTACTTTGGTGGATTCGTCGCTTACGCTCCTTAATCCACCCTACGGTTCAAGAGCAACGTAAGTTTGTAGGGTGGATTAAGCGAAGCGAATCCACCGAAACCCGCTGTATTTTTCAACCGTTAACTGTGAACCTATAACCGTGAACGGTTACTAGAAATACAACTTTTAGAGCTCATACTTAACGCCTAACAGCTAATAGCTTTAAATTTTCATTTAGAAAAAAAACTTGGAATAGTTGTTTTATCAACATGATAGATAGTTTTAGTTCAAGCAATAGATAGAGGATTTGAAAAAATATGAAACTTGGTATTATTGGACTGGCAGGAGCAGGGAAATCTACTGTATTCGAGGCATTAACCAGGAATATTCAGGATGACGCCCATAAAAAAGAGGGCCGGATCGGCACAGTGCAGGTGCCTGACAGCAGGGTTGATATTTTAAGCGGCATGTACAAGCCGAAAAAGACTATTTACGCCCAGGTCGAGTATTTTCTGCCAGGTATGCCGGAACGGGAAAAGCAGAGCGGCAAAGAGCAGGATCAATGGGTCAAGGTAAGAGATTGTGACGCTTTGATTCATGTGGTTAAAAATTATGAGAATTTCGGTTCGGATAAACCCGACCCATACAAGGATATTCTTGCTCTGGACCAGGAACTTATCATAGCCGATCTGATGGTGGTGGAAAAAAGGCTGGAACGGCTGCGGCTTGACAAACAGAGAGGTAGAAATATAGATCAGGAAGAGTTGCCCCTGCTTGAAGAATGCCTGGTTATGCTTGAGAACGAAACGCCGATTAGAAAAAAGTCCGAGCTTGCTGCGGCCCGGCCTTTGAGAGGATATGCCTTCCTCTCTGCCAAACCTGTGCTGATCCTCTTTAATAATGATGATGAGAATGATTTATTGCCGGAAACGGACGGTAATGAAATTAATGACATCCTTATGGTCATCCGGGGCAAACTGGAGCAGGAACTGGCCCAAATGTCGGAAGAAGAGGCAGCGGAATTCCTCTCGGAGTTCAATATATCTGTTTCGGCCATGAACAGGGTAATTGAGGAGTCATACAGACTCCTTGGTCTGATATCCTTTTTTACGGTAGGAGAGGATGAGGTCCGGGCCTGGACCATCAAACACAGCACTGCGGCAGTCGATGCAGCGGAAGTAATTCATTCCGATATCAAAAAAGGATTTATCCGTGCGGAGGTGCTCGCATACGATGACCTGATGGATGCCGGCACATACCAGGAAGCCAGAAAAAAAGGGACTGTACGACTGGAAGGCAAGACCTATCCGGTTAAGGATGGAGATATTATTAACTTCCGTTTCAATGTATAGAATTGAAGATGGAAGATGGAAGGCTGTTGGTTAAACTAAACAGGAGTTATCTCCTTAAAAATGTTCTGTTGTTCCTTTAACACTTAAAACCTAAAACTTCATATAAAAGGAACGGGGATACAATAACTTCCGTTTCAAGGTATAAGATCTATTTATGATTATAAAAAAATATTCCGATTTCTTTTTATATTTTATTTTTTTTATTACAATTTTATTTTCCGGGGGCTGTTCCGATGATCATACAGTCTATTCCAGGCCCCCTTCCAAAACATATTCCCTGCCGGTCATAGAGGTGCGAAACAAACTGATACCTTCTACCTACACAACCACCGGTTCGGTAGTTTCGGATATTTCCATTGAGATAGCTTCCCGCATTAGCGGATTTATTCAAAATATTACAGTCCGGGAAGGGGAGGTCGTGCAAAAAGGCCGGCTCCTGGTGACCCTGGACAGCGCCGACGTTGAAGGCGCTATACGAAAGGCGAAGGCCGCGGTGGATAAAGCTGCAGCCGCCCTGGAGGATGCCAAAACGGATGCGGAACGTTTTTCCGCGCTTTTCAAACGCGGAAGCGCTTCGGATAATGCCTTGCGAAAAGCCAAATTGCAGCGTGATATGGCCGGGGACAGCCTCAATGAGGCCCAGGCGGCTTTTCAAACCGCGTTGTCCCAACGCAATTATATTAATATCACCTGCCCGGTGGACGGTGTTGTTATAGCAAGGCAAAAGAGGAACGGCGACCTTGCCACTCCCGGCGCTCCGATCCTGACCGTGGAATCGGCCCGGGGGCTGCTCTTTGAAACTTATGTGGCTGAAGCCAGGGTAGGGGATATCCATATAGGCGATAAGGTCGAAGTTATAATTGACGCTCTCGATGATGCTTTGGCCGGAACAGTAATCCGGATAGTCCCCTCCGGTGATCCTGTCACCCGGCGTTATCAGGTCAAAATCGCCCTTCCTGAAGCCCTGAGACTTTTCCCGGGCATGTTCGGACGCGTTCATTTTATAATAGGTGAAGAACAAGTTATGCTTGTTCCTAAAAAGTCTCTGATCTGCCGCGGCGGCCTTGATGGTGTTTTTGTGCTTGCCGGGGATAACAGGATCAGTTTCAGATGGCTGCGAACAGCACGTCAGTTGAACGGCTACCTGGAGGTCAAGGCCGGCCTGCGCCCGGGTGAACGGATTGTAGCTATTGCTCAGCCTGATTTGCGGAACCACGACCTTGTCAATCCCGATCTTATTAATTCAGGGATCGCAATCAATGAATAATCGACTGAATATAGCCGGCCGGATTGCTGAAACCTTTGTTGTCTCCAAGCTTACCATTTTATTTGTAATTGCCTGCATCCTTATCGGAGCCTTTGCGCTTAAATTTACTCCAAGGGAAGAAAATCCTCAAATAATCGTGCCCGGCGCAGATGTTTTTGTGACAATGCCTGGGGCATCAGCAAAAGAGGTAGAAGAACTGGTAGTAACTCCCCTGGAAGGTATTCTGAGCGAAATACCCGGAGTTGATCATACCTATGGTATGGCCATGAATTCCTTTGGAATGGTTACCGTACAGTTTGATGTGGGTGAGGATAAGGAGGACTCCCTGGTCAAACTTTACGATAAAGTATTCTGGAGCAGGTCCCGTCTTCCAAAGGATGCAAGCGATCCGGTTGTAAAGAGTTTAGATGTTGATGATGTGCCGATAGTTACGCTTACCCTGTCATCGGAAGAATATGATGATTATGCTCTCAAGCGTCTGGCTGACCGCATAATGGAGCGTCTGCGCAGTATAGAAGAGGTCTCCCTTACATATATCAAGGGCGGGGCTGACCGGGAAATCCGGGTGGAGCTGGATCCGGAACGTTTGCAGGCCTTCGGCGTTACCCTGGATCAGATTAGAAGCATGCTCCTGTCCGGTAATCTTGCCGGGCCTATGGGGTCCACGGTAAAGAATGGTAAAAATCGTTCAATATTCATGGACGGATTCTTTACGTCTGTGAATGAGGTTGCCCGTCTTGTTGTCGGGATTTATGAGGGACGTCCCATATACCTGGAAGATGTGGCCGATGTAATTGACGGGCCGCCCAGGGAACGGGAGATCCTTTCGAGGTTTGCATTCGGTCCGGCCGATAACAGATTCGGCAAAAGCCGGGATATTGAAATGGCTGCCGTAACCCTGGCGGTTTCAAAAAAGCCAAATACAAACGCTGTTACAGTTGCTCGGGATATAGTTGAACGGGTTGAAAGGATGCGAAAAAATCTGGTTCCGGAAGGTATTAATCTTGTTGTCACCAGAAATGACGGCGACAAGGCTAATGCTGCGGTTAATCTGCTTATAGAGCATTTGGGGATCGCCATCTTTTCGGTTTTTCTGATTATAGCTTTTTTTCTCGGGATTAAGGAAGCCATTCTTATCAGCACAATGATTCCCCTGGTTTTAGGCCTGACTTTTGGTGTGAATTTTCTTTGCGGTCCAACCATTAACAGGCTTACTTTGTTCGGATTATTACTCTCTATGGGTATGCTTGTGGATGGTGCTATTGTGGTTGTTGAGAATATTCACCGGCATTATGAGAATATCCATAGTGGCGATAGACGATTGTCTGCGGTGCTGGCTACAAATGAAATAGGAAATCCAACCATTTTGGCAACTATTGCCATAATGCTGGTTATGTGGTCACTGATGGTCGTCACAGGTATGATCGGAAGATATTTTTATCCCATCGCATTCACTGTTCCGGTGGCAATGTTTATTTCTTTGCTGATGGCTTATATTGTAATACCATGGGCTTCAAACAGGTGGCTTGCGCCAAAGGCCAAACATAAAAAAGATGATAGCAGAAACGTTTTACAAGATACGTACAAACGTTTTCTTATGCTTATACTTGATCGACCAAAACGGTATATCTCCCTGTTCATCGTGGTAATTCTCCTGATTACATTCTCCATATTCCAGTCTGTTTGGCAGTTTGTCAGGCCCCAAGGCCCTGGCGGTGCCCTTTCCACTGGAGCTGTTTCCCTGATATTTCTTCCCAAAGATGACAAGAATACTTTCAACATTACTATAGATATGCCTGAATATACACCGGTGGAAGTTACAGACCGGCTGTCAAGAGAGATCGGGGAACTGCTTCGAACCAACAAATATATAATGAATTATCAGACATATATCGGAATGTCGGGTGTTGTAGACTTTACCGGCCTGTTTCGTGGTACAGGTAATAAAAAGGGACCGCATATTGCTGAGATCAGGGTCAATCTAATTAATAAAATCAAAAGGCATAAAACTTCAATAAAAATTGTCCGGGATCTGCGTCCATTAATTGAAAACCTGCAAAAAAAATATCCGGAAAGCGTAGTTCAACTGGTTGAAGATCCAGCGGGGCCCCCGGTAAAGGCAATGGTTCTGGCAGAAATATACGGCTCCGATTCCGATGTGTTACGTAAGCTTGCCGGGCAGGTGAAAGAAGAGTTCCGCAAAACCTATGATATTGTGGAAGTACATGACTCAGAGATTGAGGATGTGCCTCAATACAGGGTGGTCATAGATAAGGAAAAATCTGCCTTATCAGGAATAAACACCGCCCAGGTGGGAAATGCGTTGCGCAGGTTGATAGATGGAGAACTCCTTGGCAGGGTTCATATGTCTGGTGAAAAAAATTTAGTCCCTATCAAGCTTCATGTTCCCCGAAAATATCAGGTAGATCCTGTTTTGCTGGCCAAAATTTTTCTTACAAATAAAGATGGAAAAATGATTCCTCTGTCAGAATTGACTAAAGTCATCATATCCAGACGGGACAGACCAATATTTCATAAAGATAATGAACAGGTTGTCTATGTTGGAGCAGAGTTGGCCGGAACAGCTCCTGTTTATGCTGTTCTGGATCTTGATAAAAGGCTTGATCGCCTGGAGATCGAAAATGGTTCGAGGTTATCAACAGCAAACCTCAGACTGCAATCAGTTGTGCCTGATACAATAGACGGGTACAAGCTTTTATGGGATGGTGAAATCCGTTTGACTCTTGACATGTTCAGAGATTTATCCGCTGCTTTGGCTGTAGCTCTTTTATTTATCTACCTGCTGTTGGTAGGTTATTATAAATCTTTTACCCTGCCCATTGTTGCGATGGCTGCCGTACCACTTGGTATAGCAGGTATTTTTCCAGGGCACTGGCTTATGGGACAGCAGTTTACCGGAGCTTCCATGATTGGCGCCATAGCTCTGGCAGGTGTTGTTGTACGTAATTCACTCCTGCTGATCGATTTTGTAATTGATTATTTAAAAATGGGACTTCCTTTGCATGATGCTGTTTGTGAAGCATGTGCTATTCGTCTTCGCCCCATTTTTCTTACCGCTTTGGCGGTAGTCCTTGGAATTGCCATTATGCTGACGGATCCTGTTTTTGGAGGGCTTGCAATTACACTTATTTTCGGCACCATTGCCTCCACAATCCTTACGATAGCGACCATACCGGTATTAATCTATCTACTTTTTAAAACAAAGAGTTTTAAAGATTATGCGAATAAAGAGGAAATATAATTTGAACCGATTACACCTTGGGCCTGTTATACTATTTTTGTTTTTTTGCATACCCTGCCATTGTTTCCCTGAAAATATAGAGCAAGCATGGCAAACGGCGATGCAATCAAATCACAGCCTGATGGCCACATACCAAGATATAAACGCAGCTTCCTATTCTCTAAAGGCCGCCAGGGCGGCTCGCATGCCGAATCTCAACCTTGGGAGTGGTTATACTATTCGGGAATATCAACAATCCCTTATAATAAACAGTCAAGAGATGCCACCGGATCTTATGGGTGCTCAACTGCCTGTCATGGAGGATAAAAGCCTTTCGTATCAGGCTGTAATGGAACTTCCCATTTACACTGGCGGTATGATAACAAATGGTGTAAATGCCACTAAATCATCTCTTAAAGCAGCCCGTAATAATCAAGCCAGTATGGTGCAAAATCTTAAAATGAAGGTTGCCGAAGCCTATGTTTCAGTTTTAAGGTCTTTCAGCGACGTTGCCGTAGCTGAAAGTCATGTAAAAAATCTTTTCTCACATGCCGAAGATGTAGAGAATAAATTTACCCAGGGATTTGTCGCGGCTAACGACTTGCTGGCTGCAAAAGTTTCACTGGCCGATGCAAGGCAGCATGAGCTACAGGCCATGAACCGCCTCGATATAGCTAAAGCAGGATATAACAGGCTGCTTGTTCGTCCTCTTGAGCAAAAGGTGGAGCTGGATGATTTGAAATCGGACAGACCCGCGGAGAGTCTTGCTGATCTTACTGTAAAAGCACTGCAACAGCGTTCGGAATTAAAAAGTATTGATAAACAGATAGAGGCACTGCGACACAAGGCGGCTATGGAACGTGCATCATGCCGGCCATATATAGGAATCAGCGGGGGATACAATTTTAATGAAAATGAATACCATGCCGAGGAAGGGGCCTGGTCAGCCATGTTTGGTGTTAAATGGAAGATTTTTGATGGAGGCATCGCCAGGAACCGTAGCAGCGCTTTAAAATGTAAAGCAGCAGCCTTGCTTGAACACTATGCGGAATTAAAAACAATCATCGCCTTGCAGGTGCGCAAGGTATGGCTTGATGTGGAGGAGAGCCGCGAACGTGCAAATGTTACGGAAGCGGCGCTCTCCCAAGCCGAAGAGAATCTCAGGGTCGCCAAAGACAGATATCAGGAAGGCTTGTCGACCAACACTGAAGTCCTTGATGCAGAGACCCTGCGAACCAAAAGTCATAGTAATTATGATAATGCTGTTTACGATTTTGTCCTTGCCACCCTGCGTTTAAAGCGAGCAGTGGGGAACTTGTAGAAGGGGCAAGCTCTTCTATAATGATTTAGTAAAAAGAGCACTTAATTGATATTGGAAAAAAACACGAACTTCGTTTATTTTCAGTATGGCAATTTTCGGACTCATCTTATTTATGAGCCTGAAATGCGGCAGATTGTATTGCAATACCATTTGTCCGGTGGGGACGTTTTTAGGTTTTTTATCCAGGTATTCGCTATTTAAAATAAAATTAAATCCGTCAGAGTGTATCACAAGTGCAAGGCATGTGAAAAAGTATGCAAAGCCAGTTGTATTGATTTGCATAATGAAAGGATTGATTTTTCAAGGTGTGTGGCCTGTTACAATAAAATATGCGCTTGACAACACCATTTTTATATGTACAACAATCTGTACAGGGGGTGCTTTATGGAAGCTATAACCTATACAGCCGCCAGGCAAGACCTTGCAAAAACAATGGAAAAAGTATGTAAAGACCGTGCGCCGGTAATCGTAACACCTCTAACTCTGTGGTCATTATGTCACTTGAGGACTATGAAGCCCTTGAAGAAACGGCTTATCTCTTAAGGTCACCAAAAAACACCAGGCGTTTGATTGAATCTATCGCCCAACTTGAAAACGGCAAAGGGACCGAAAAGGAACTTTTAGAGTGAAGCTCATCTTTTCTGACCACGCTTGGGATGATTATCTCTTTTGGCAGAACACCGATAAAAAAAGTTCTTCGTCGTATCAATACCCTCATCAAAGAAATGAAACGAAATCCATTTGAGGGTGTTGGGAAACCTGAACCGCTTAAACATGCTCTTTCCGGCTACTGGTCTCGACGAATCACTGATGACACAGGTTCGTTTATAAAGTATCTGAAAATGCAATTCATATCGCCCAGTTGCGCTACCACTACTGATCATTTCCTTTAGCTCCAACGTAAAGCTGAGTGGCTGGGCAACGATAACCGAAAAACTATGATAAAGGTAAGAATTACCGGTCCAATACCATCTTTCAAAAAACGGCACGGCTTTGCCCGGCCCCTCTCAGGCGTCTTGTTCGGTGCTTTTATATTTAATATGCTGATTTTATGATAGAAATGGCCGATAATTTTCTATGCAATTGCTTCACGAATTGGACTAACACGCTCAATTTTTTCCATTCGCTTCGGGGAATGTAGTGCAGCCCATATATCATTTCGTTGCTGTAAATTAAGCCAAAAATTCGCTGTATTTCCAAATACTTTAGCTAACATTAAAGCAGTATCAACGGTTATAGATCTCTTACCAGTGCAAAGTTCATTTACAGTTCTTCGACTGACGCCCATTGCAGAAGATAGTTGCCCCTGAGTAATTCCCAAAGGTGCAATAAATTCTTCATTAATCATTTCACCGACACTGACGGGTTTACGTTTAGTTATAATCATTTTATACCTCATTTATATGAATGATCATCAATATAAATGTCATTCGCCTCCCCGTGTTCATCATCCCAAGTAAAAATTAAACGCCATTGGTCATTGACACGTATGGAGCATTTATCTTTTAATTTGCCAGATAATTTTTCAAAATGATTGCTGGGTGGACTTCTCAAGTCAGCATCATTCGTTGCATCATCCAACAGTTGTAATTTCCTAAACAATCGTGAACGAATATCAGCGGGTATTTTTTTTGCCTGAATGTCCTCCACGAAAAACTTTCGTAGCCAATTATCACGAAAATTCTTAATCATAGTTACAATGTAACGCACAAGATTACAAAAGACAAGCAATAAGTTTATTTTTTAATTAATCCAATCGCTGAAACGCTGAGCTGAGGGGCTGGCTGGGCAGAGCCAACCCTACAGCGCTGATTAAATTGTAAAATTGTAAAATGTCGTTAAAAAATTGCCTTCCGAAAATGCGGAGCATCTGCCCAGTCTCTTTCAGCGTTTGGTTTGTCAGCGGTAACTTAAAAGTGCCATAAAACTGGCGGTTTAAAAATGTATTTTTCTTTCGTGTGATTTTCTTCCAATCCATTCATTATTTTCAAACTATTCTTCCATCTTCTTCCTTGTATTTTTTTCATATTTCCCATTTCTGAATTTCAAAATTATTCATATTGTCACCGTAAGGGGGTGCTTTGTGAATGAAATCCATAAAACAAACTAAATGTTGTCATTGCGGCAAGTTGTTCATACCCGATGCTCGCAATAGAAGTCGGCAGAAGCACTGTTTTAATCCTGCGTGTCGAAAAGCCAGTAAGGTTGCAAGTCAGAAGAAATGGCTGAGTAAACCTGAGAATCAAAATTATTTTAGCGGGCCGGAGAATGTCCAGCGGGTTCAGGAGTGGCGAAAAAGAAATCCGGGGTACTGGCGGCGATCAGCAAAAAAACGGGATGCGTTACAAGATTCCTTAACGGCTCAACCATCTGAAAACAAAGACGATAATCCTCAAAACACAGGCTTTGCGTTACAAGATGCCTTAATAATGCAACCTGCTGTTTTGCTTGGCTTAATAGCCAATATTACCGGAAATGCGTTACAAGATGACATTGTAAATACCCTCCGTGGTTTGCAACAATTGAAAGAGAAATGGAATAGTGGCAATCAAAGCATTAAGCAATAAAATTGCAAGAGCTTCATATTATGTAATGCGAGATCAGGTGGATTATGACGTAGAGTATCTTTTTAGAAAATAAGTTTGGGAACAGAAGTGAACCGGAATTGGGGTTGATTTTAATTCATAAGACTTGATTGGCAGCTTCTGTTCCTTTAAAAATATAACAGAATAAAATCTCAAAATATCTTTTAATTCGCCTGTGTCGTGAACCTATAATGGGGTTGGCTAATAACCATAAGATTTGAAAACAAACAATTGGACACGATACGGAACTGAAGATTTTCTGGGCTGCTGAAATGGCAGCGAGGGCAATGTTTCTTAAGCATTTGCTTGGAGCATAATAAGCCTGAATCCTGATGGGTGACTGGTGCGGATTAACATACCGTGAACCAACAAAAAGAAGTAACAGATGTGAATATAAATTTTTTTGTGCTTTTATTCTACGTAGAAAATTACAAAAAAAAACAATATTTTTTTGACAGGAGAGGTGTTTTTTTTCTTGACTTAACCTTTAATGGGTGACCCCATTTTGCTCCATAAATCGTTTTGAACATCAATTCCCCCCAGTTATCGCGGATGACCCGGAAATTGTCCAGCCCATCGATTATCATTCTCGACATGTTTTTCTCCCAACTGACAAACATATTATCTTCGTCGGCCAGCGTTTCATAGGCCCTCTTTTCTTTGATTTGATCGGCCCAGAACTGGACCGGCCACATCCAAGGATTGAGGTCGGAGAAGAGGTAGCGGGAGATCCTCAAGGGATGAAGCTGGCGAAGCGCTTCGGCGGTAACCGGCGTGGTGACCATCCTGATCCAGGGTGAGACCGTCGTATGATAAACCAGATCCGTGGCCTCGGACATTTGCCTGACTGACATGAAGGTTTCCTCATCCTCTAAGCCATCGTCAAAAGCCATAATATCACCCATGGTTTTTTCCTCATATTGAAAATGATATTCTCCATACTGGTTTGGGTCCTCCTCGATTCGCATTTCGTAAAGACCGGGCTCCAGTTTGTAGAGCAAGTCAAAACTGGCGATAATGCTCTTATGCTGTTTGCGGGCAATTTTGGCGGAAACAAAAATTCCTAAGTGGCCGATGCTTGAATGGATGACATACACTATAACCTGGCCGCGTCGTTTTATTTCATCGACGTATCCATAAGTTTTGATAATCCAGTTGAGGGCTTGCTGGGGAGGTGTGATGTTATCACCGAAGGAAGTGAAAACCACTACTGGATTGGTGTTTTTCTTGAGATCGACTGCCCGATTGCCTTCGAGTTGGAATTCTCCCCGCTCCAATCGGTTGCCGATGAAAAGACCGTCGACGATCTGATGAATTTCCGCTTTGGTCATGAGAAAAAAACCGCCCCACCATTTCTCAAAATCGAGATAGCGTTGTTCCTCGGTGTCCACATTGGCGTAGAGGTGGTATTGTTTGGTCCACAGGGTGTTGGCTGGATTGAGATTCTCGAAATTGGCCACCAGGTGGGCACCGTCGAAAATGCCGTCACCCAGGTCGCTGAGCAGAGACGTTATCCATACGCCGCCCAGCAATCCACCCATATAGCGTATTGGACTGACGCCTTCCACACCGGCCCAATAGGAGAGAGGAGAGCCGTTAAATACCATTGGGCCCACCAGATCCGGCCGCTTCACGCCGACCAGGGCTGCTGCCCATCCCCCCTGACAATTGCCGATGATAGCTGGTTGGGGCGCATCGGGATGCAGACGGCGAACCTCTTCAACAAATTGGATCTGAGCATTGCGTACATCCGTCAGCGTCTGGCCGGGCATAGGCGACGTGAAAAAGATCAAAAAATAGACTGGATGGCCGGCATCCATGGCCATGCCGATTTGTGAATCAGCTTTTGAGCCGCCGATACCGGGACCGTGTCCAGCCCGGGGATCGAAGATGATGACAGGGCGGCTAATGGCTTCCGGAGCTTCGGTTGCGACACTTGTCCGGTGACGCCGTGGCTTTCTTTTGTCCCTGTGATTTGGTTGGCCTGCTACGGGGGGCTTCGGGGATTGGCGTCTGTCTGCTTTGCTCTCGTCGCGTCGACTTAAAATGCGCACCAGGGCATAGTTGACCGGCCGTTCAAACGTCCGTCCATCCAAAACTATGTCGTAATCGAATACCAGCACCGGTGGCTGGCCTTTCTGCAGGTGCTCCAGGTAAACGTTACCGCGTTTGCGAATAATATCCATGAAGAGTACTGACCGTTGAGCGGCGTCCTGACAATATTCGGACCAGTCAGAGATCCTTTTGGACCAACTATTTATGAGCATGGTTATCCTCCTTTTGACAAATCCTTCGAATGCTAAATGACTTTATCTTCTTGAGGAGAGTATATCAACCCTATTCATTCAGGGTGACAGGATAACCGCATTTGATTTTTGATGGATTGAGCGGGGTGATAGTAAAATACATTAAAAGGGGTTTACGTTTGACCCTTTGAATGGAGGAAGGCAACCTGACGTACTCTGAAACGGGCACTCCACAGGGAGAAGTAATTTTCCCTGTGCTCAGTAATATCTTTCTTCGGTAGTCTCTACAAAACAATGCAGGTGATTAAAAAGTGTCTCTGAAAACATGAATAAAAAAGATTTTTACTAAAAATTAAGATTGCTATAGACTAAAAGCAATATATTTTGTAGAGCACGGTTAAAACTCTATTCAAAGGATCGCAACCATGCAAAATACAGCAAATACAGCCCTAACACTTTTTTGTCCCAGGAAAAGCTGCAAATGTTATCAATCAACCGAGAACAAAATCACCAAGGATGGAGTTTACATAACAAAATCCGATTTTGAGCCAAGACAAATGTTTTACTGCAATGGTGGCAAACATAGATTCTCAGAAACAGGATATTCCGATCTTTTTGGAAAGCATGGCAGTTTTAAAGAATATGAGCAAACGGCAAAGCTAAACTCTTACGGCCTTGGCACTGATGCAATTGCCGATGTACTTCAAAAAGATCGAAGGACAATTGAACAACGGCAAAAAACTATTGGGCAAAAAGGCCAGCAATTTCACCTATTTCTTTGTTTTACTATCGGACTTACCATTATATTTCTCCAGATGGATGAACTATGGTCTTACCTTAAAAATAAAAGTCAACAATTATGGGTTTTTATCGCTCTTGAATCCACAACAAAATTCTGGATCGGTTTCGAGTTGGGTTCAAGAACAACTTACACTGCAAACCGTTTAGTAAAGGGCATTAAAAAGTTGGGCAAATGGGGAAAAGATAATATATTAAAGGTCGCTACAGATAAATTAGCGGCTTACAAAAATGCGCTCGAAAACATTATGTCTGAAATTCCTTATGCTTACCTGCAACTGGAGATATCTCATTACAGTCCCAATACCTTGTAAGTAGCTGATTTTTCGAACCTGCATTGTTTTGTAGGGACTACCAAATTTCGCGAGGACTAAAATATAAACCGGTAAATGAAGGAAGCCTGCTGCAAAAACCTTAAAAAAACCTTAAAGAGCGCACAGGGCGGCGCGAATGCAATGCAGACAAAAAAGTCATTTACTTTAATAAATTATGAAATATGCAGTCCAAAAGAATGTAATCCTGATGAGATTTTTTGTGGAGCAGTGTTGGAATGTTCACATAAAATTATCAAACAGATAGACGGAGTTTTTGAACCGCCAATTTTATTTCAGGATATGTGCATGGGGTGCTGGGACTGTATTGAGGCCTGTCAATTAGATGCTATTCAAATTAAACATATTAGTTAGTGCCTGTTTACGCCATGCTCAATTTTTAATCCTTCTCTCTTTCCCAAGGGCACAAAATTTTGTGCCTTTTTTTTATTGCTCTGCACATGAAATAGATGTACTCAAACAGCGTACTCTAAAATAACTGGATATATATTGAGACCATGAAACTAACTATATACGAAGTTGCCAAAAGTCTGAACCTGCCAATGAACACCATAGAACGGTGGATCAGACAGGGCAAAATTCCCATCCAAAAAAGTGGTAGTATTTATATTATAAGCGAAGCTGTAATAAAAAAATGGGCTGACAGCCATAACCTGTCATTTTTTTTATCAAAAAAAGAGGATAATCAAGATAAAAATCTCGTGCCGGGAAATTTACTGCCTGCAATGCAGCGTGGATCCATACTATATGGTATTAAGGGACAAACTGTTGAAGAAGTACTTAAAGATGCAACAGATAATATACATGATTCGTTAATAAAAAATAAAGAAGAACTATTTGTAACATTGATTGAACGAGAGTCCCTTGCTTCAACAGCCATTGGAAATGGGGTTGCCATTCCACATCCACGCACTCCATTATCAGAACTGCGGAAAAATTCCGCAATAATAACCTGTTTTCTTGAAAAACCTGTAGACTTTGAAGCAATAGATAATAAACCTGTTTTTATAATGTTCATGCTTTTAAGTATATCAGTTAAAACACACCTTCATCTTCTTTCACGATTATCTTTTTGTGTTCGCAATAAGCTGTTTATAGAATTTCTGAAAACATCTCCTGCTCCGGATGCATTTTACGCAAAAATATCTGATTATGAGGAAGAACTCGACCTGGCCGGCAATTTTTAAACGGAATTATATGAGCATTTTCAGATCATGGCACAATCCTTTAAGATGGAATGTTTTCCGTTCAGACGACCGTCTTTTCCTGATATTGATAGCGGTTATTGTTGGAAGCTGCAGCGGTCTGGCTGCCGTAGCGCTGAACTGGTCTATTGCGACCTTGTTCGACCGGCTTCATTCTTTCCGTCACTACTGGTGGGCGTTCACATTACCTGCATTCGGAGCCGCACTTTCATCTTTGTTTCTGGAAAAGATAGTTAATGAAGGCGCGGGCCACGGTGTGCCGGAGGTCGTTTACAGCGTCTCCCGCTATGGTGGTTTATTACGCTTCCGTTCAAGCTTTTCAAGGATTATATCAAGCTGTTTGACAATCGGCAGCGGCGGATCGGCAGGACCTGAAGCTCCGGTTGTGATGAGCGGAGCCGCTATAGGGTCGAATATTGCCAGTTTTTTTTCCCTTAATGACCGGCAAAGAATAATCATAGTCGGATGCGGGGCGGCAGGGGCCATATCATCCATTTTTAATGCGCCGGTGGCCGGACTTGTCTTTTCAATAGAGGTCATCCTGGGTGAATGGAAAGCCGGCAACATTGTTCCCATAGCAATTGCTTCAGTTGCAGGAACCGAGATCAGCCGGTTACTCCAGGGGAATAATATCGCATTTGCCCATTACAACTTTGATATAAGCTTTTTTGACATTGGGGCATCTTTCGGTCTTGCCGTTTTTACTGCCGGCGCATCGATTTTTCTCACCCGATGTTTAAAAACCGTTCGAGGAGTTTCCGGAAAAATCAAAATCCCTTTATGGCTGCGTGCGGCCGCCGGAGGATGTGCAGTCGGAATAATAGGAATATTTTTGCCTGTTGTTCTTGGTGAGGGCTATCATTCCACAGGGAATATGATAAACGGAACATTCGCAAAAGGAACTTTATTTGCAGCAATAGCTCTTTTGGCCAAAATTTTTGCCACATCCCTTACTCTCGGCGCAGGGGGATCAGGCGGTATATTTGCCCCCTGCCTTGTCATAGGAAGCCTTGCAGGACTGACATATTATCGCGCGCTTACCGTAATATGGCCTTCGCTGTCATGGATTAACGAAGGTTGTTATGCGCTCCTCGGCATGGCAGGACTCATCAGCGGTATGCTGCAGGCGCCCCTGACAGGAATTTTTCTTATAGTCGAAATAACAGGAGGCTATAATGTAATCCTGCCTCTTTTAATAGTATCATCTCTCTCCACCACAGTATGCCATTATATTGAGCCGGCCTCGTTTTATCTTAAAGCCCTGGTGGCCAAGGGACAGCTTCTCAGGCCTGGCACGGATGCAAGAGTGTTGTCGGATTTAAGCGTGCCTGAACTGCTTGAGAGGGATTGTATAACAGTAAATCAAAATATGCTGCTTGGCGAATTTATCAATATTATTAAAAAATCGAAAAGAAACTTTTTTCCTGTTGAAGATGAAAAAACAGGTCGTTTTTTAGGATTGATCAATCTTAGCGAGATAAGAACCTATCTATTCAATAGTGGTATGCACAACGCGGTATTTTTATGGCAGATAATGGATAGTAATGTGGATAGAGTTTTTCCGGATGATGACCTGGCAGAAGTACTTAATATAATGGATAGAAAGAACCTGTTTAGTATACCGGTGGTGGCCAATAACAGGTTTATCGGCATGATATCCAAAGCGACTCTTTTAGATAAATACCGCAAAGAACTCATGGTTCAAACCCTGGACTGAGTGTGCTCTGGGATAAACCGGAAGGAGTATAAAATGAATCATCAACTATTTCATATTTTTAGAAACTCTCCCGTAGGAAGGGAGACCCTGCTGCAATCCATCTATTTCTGTAACCAGGTCGGGATAGCTCCTGTGATTTACGTTCCCAAACATACCAAATTCTTGATGTACTTTGAAAATGAAGTCGCACAGATCGATCTTGACAACTCATACCTGACTGCGCCGGACACATCCGTGCAACACGCTACGGAACTTGTTGAGCAGGGTGGTTTCAAAGCAAGATTCTATACACCGAAACACTATACCGCCTCAACCCTGCCTGATATTAATACTGAATTTGACTATATGTGCTGTCCTCGCAGTATTAGTGACACAACTTCAAGGCTTAGTCTTGGCAACATAGGTACCAAGGTAAGAAATATTGTAAAATCAGCATCTTTTCCCGTTCTTTTGACAAGTCCGGTCTTTAAGGAATGGCACAGCATAACCGTCTTTTTCGGTGGATCGGCCAATGCTGTGAATGCACTTCGGCTTGGATTGCGGGTCAGTGAAAGCTCAGGGATGCCGCTGAATATAGTAACCCGGCTTGAAAAGAAAAACACCCGCAGCGATTATGAAAAAATGGTTCAGGATCAAAATATGGATGACCGCTTGAACCGCCACCTGAACAAATGGCTGTTTTTCGACAAAGGAAAATTTGAAGAGAACCTTTACGATGTTCCCCATGATTCTCTTGTGGTTCTAGGCGCATATGGTCATGGCATGATTCGGGATATTCTGTTCGGCAGTAAAATGGAGCTGCTTCATTCGACTATCTACAACAATCTTTTGATTGTAGGCCCCAACTATGTGGCAAATAGATTATCAGCTTGAGCGGGAGCAAAAAATCGATTATGAAAATTTTACTCGTTGAAGATGATGTAAAAATTGCCTCTTTTATAAAAAAAGGTTTTCAGGAGGAAGGTTTTTCAGTTGATCATGTTGAAAATGGTGAGGATGCTCTTCATATGGCCGGTATCTTATCATATGATACCATTGTTTTAGATTTAATGCTGCCCAAACTTGACGGCTTGAGTGTAATTGATCAGTTAAGACGGAACGGAATCAATACACCTATTATTATTTTAAGCGCCAAACGATCGGTACAGGATCGTGTAAAGGGTTTTCAGAGGGGAAGTGATGATTATTTAACCAAACCTTTTGCATTTTTCGGTAGTCCCTACAAAACAATGCAGGTTCGAAAAATCAGCTACTTACAAGGTATTGGGACTGTAATGAGATATCTCCAGTTTAGTGGAGAATTCGTAAGTCCCATCTGCATTGCCGGTGTATTATGGTTATACTTTTTTATAAATTTCTCGTTTTCATTGTTAATTCGTATTCGTAAGCTCTTATGAAATTGTATGTAATTATAGTTGAATAAGTTAATCCACATTACATTACTAAAATTCAGCTTGTTCTTGCAATACCCCAGGGTTTTTCTCTGAAGATAGGAGATATGTTGCCTTAGGGTAAGGTTCAGTCTCTCAATAAATGAGGTGTTTTGGCTTTTTCCGGGGAAATCTTTTACAGTACCTTTTACAAAATATTTTTTAACTGTTACAAGCCGACGCTTTATTCGGCGCTTAACAATTTGCAGGTAAGCATAAGGAATTTCAGACATAATGTTTTCGAGCGCATTTTTGTAAGCCGCTAATTTATCTGTAGCGACCTTTAATATATTATCTTTTCCCCATTTGCCCAACTTTTTAATGCCCTTTACTAAACGGTTTGCAGTGTAAGTTGTTCTTGAACCCAACTCGAAACCGATCCAGAATTTTGTTGTGGATTCAAGAGCGATAAAAACCCATAATTGTTGACTTTTATTTTTAAGGTAAGACCATAGTTCATCCATTGGCTTGGTCATAATTATCCTTTTGAATTTATATGGTAATAAAAAAAAATGAATAGTTATGACCTTTATCACTAAAATGCAACTGTTTCATTCTTTGTTGTGCCCGACAGGGCATGCTGGTTATAAAAGAAATAATGTCGCATTACTAAACAGCGCAGGAGAATTATCGTATGGGCTTAACTATAATGATTCCCATTCGCGTTTGCTTACAATCAATAATTTCAATAAATTATCAAAAGAAAACAATATAATTTTAATTGCCAAAACTAAAAAATACCTGAAATATAAAAATAAACTATCCAGATCATCTTTTGAAGATATTGATGGAAACTTTGTTTTTGCCCAATGGGGGATGAATAAAATTTCCAGTAAACCTCAGTGTCTGCCGAACATTTTAAACCGTAATACCTGTAATTTTAAATCTAAAAAGCTATCTACAGAAAGTTTATTTCGTTTTCTACTTATGACAAGGGCCATGCTCGTGCACCACTAATGGCAAATAGAGTGAACTCTGTGATTATAGTTACCCCTCATTCTGAAAATTTATACATCATTTACACCTAACCATTAAGGTTATATATATGAAACCGGAACAAATCTATCAGGAATTAAAAAATCTTGCAGAAAAGCTTGATATTGATGTTACGGAAAAAAATTTTAAAAACACTGGAATCAATGTGAAAAGCGGGCTATGTAAAGTTAAAGGAAAATATTTTTTCATAATGGATAAACATAAAACGATTCAGAAAAAAAACAAGATCCTTGCTTCATGCCTCAGCAAAATGAAACATGATAATATTTTTGTTGTTCCTGCTGTGAGAGAACTGATTGTAAGGGTGGGAGACAGCAAGGGAAATGCGGGATAATCGATTTTAATAAAAGTTTACATAATATCCATTATCAGACGTAATAATTATTAACGAGATATTGGAGTTGGTAAAAAAATAAGGAAAAGTGATCAATGGGAGATTATAAATATCTGTTTGGCCCGGTTCCGTCTCGCCGTTTCGGACGGTCTTTGGGCGTTGATTTGAATATTTACAAAAAATGCAGTCTTGATTGTGTTTTTTGCCAGTTAGGACGAACCACTGAAAAAACAATAACCAGGCAAGAATATGTTCCTACGGATATGGTATTGGCCGAGCTTGAAGATTGGCTTAAAAACAGCGGTAAAGCGGATTATATCACACTTTCCGGTTCCGGAGAGCCTACGCTCCACTCACGCTTTGGGGAGGTGCTTCAATTTATTCAAAGAAACAGCAAAATACCTGCCCTCCTATTGACCAATGGAACAATGCTGCATCTTCCGGAAGTGCGCGACGCGGCATCTTTTGCCGACATTGTGAAGGTTTCCCTTAGCGCCTGGGATCAGGACTCCTACGAGCTGGTGAACCGCCCCCATACTCGAGCCCGGTTCGATCAGCTTCTGGAAGGTCAAAAGGCTTTTCGTGCGCAATTCAATGGCGAGCTATGGATAGAGGTTTTTTTGGTGGAAGGTATGAACTCAACCCCGGACGATGTCCGAAAAATTGCCGCTTTGGCAAAGGAAATCAGCCCGGATCGAATTAATCTGAATACGGCTGTTCGTCCGCCGGCTGAGGATTTCGCCGCAGCCTTGTCTAAAGAACGTATGGAGGCGCTAACCCATCTGTTTCAACCTCCGGCGGAGGTTATTGCAGAATTCAGTACAGAGCATGCCGAACATTTGCAGGTGAACCAACAAACCATTTTTTCCATGTTGCAGCGACGACCGTGTACAGCGGACCAGATTGCGGATATATTCGGTATGCATCTCAATGAGGTTTCAAAATATCTCGGAAAGCTGATGCGGACCGATCAAATCAGAATGGAACGTAAAAACAGCACTATATATTATGCGGCAGAAAGCATGAAGGGAAAAAATTCTGATGAGTAATAATCTTGACGCTTTTGTTAAGAATTTACAGGATCAAATTTTTGATGAAACAAGAGCAGTTTATGGCGACATTGCATTTCAAAGGTGGCTTAAGCCGCTCTATATGGGCGCCATAGATAATCCTGACGGATATGGGCGCGTCACAGGGTCATGCGGTGATACCATACAAATTTTTTTAAAATTTGAAAATAATAAAGTCAAAAAAGCATTATTTGAAACAAATGGCTGTATGTCAAGTACAGTCTGCGGATCATTTGCCGCAGAACTATCCCTTGAAAAGAGTCCTGACGAAATTTCGGATATCACCGGAGAATCTATCTTAAAAAAAATAGGGGGCCTGCCTGAGGAGGATCAACATTGTGCCTTTTTATCTGCGTCTGCTCTTCATACAGCTCTCGATGATTATATGATTAAGGAAGCAAAAAGAGTCGGAGCTTGAAAGGAATATTGCCGCTCCGCGTCATATTTTTTGCACTGCCGCAAGAGATATACAACTCAGGCAGGCTCCGGCTATAAATGGTATCCGGTAATCGACCATCCACAAAAGCCCGCCCACGCACGGCAGCGCAACCGCAGCAATATGATTAATAGTAAAACCGGCGGCCATACTCGGTGCAATGTCTTTCGGATCCCCTATTTTCTGGAAATACGTTCTAATGGCAATGGAAAAATTGAAAAAAACATGATCCAGAATATAAAGAGCCGCCACCAGCAGCCTGGAATGAACCAGGGCATAACCGCTAAAAATAAAAATAAGACTTGCATATTCTAATGTCAGAATTTTTTTTTCGCCGAATCTGATTATCCCCTTGCCGATCAGAGGACTGAGAAAAAAGTTGATCAGATTATTCAAAACAAAGAGCAGCGTAATCTCGCGAATTGAAAAATTGAACTTTTTTACCATAAGAAAAACCGCAAAGGCCACAAAAATCTGCCGCCGGGCGCCGGCCATAAAGGTAAGGAAATAGAATAAGAGGTATTTTTTTCTTAAGATCATTCTTTTCCGCTGGGGAATAATATGTTTATCGGACGGGTTCTGAAAAAAGCCCCAAATTCCCGCTGCAAAAACAAGAACTCCAATGATCAGATAAATCCTGGTATAATTTAATAATGGCGATATAAAAAAAATAAAAATTCCGATTCCGATATTGGCCGCCGCCGCTATGCTCCGCTGTTTGCCGAATACATGTGGGGATGTCTTTTTATCAAAATATTGAAGAACCAGGGATTGGTTGGTGGTCTCATAATAATGGAAGCCGAAACTCATGATCAGGGTTGTGATAATCAGGCCCTCATAAGTCGGAAAGAGGCCTGTCATCGCAACGCCGAGACCAAGGAATATAATCGAAAGCGCGGAAAGACGGTATTCTTTTATGAGCAGAAGTATATAAACAGCCAGTAACGCAAGGAAACCGGGAATCTCCCTGACAGACTGAAGCATTCCGATATGGCTGCCTTCCATGCCCGCTGTCTCTACCGCAAAATTATTAAACAGGGTCCTCCAGGCCTGAAGCCCTACAGTTGAAGCAATAGTAAGCATGATCAGGAAATGATACATTCTGTTGTTTTTTATTTTCGTTTTGTTTACCCCTTCCTTAAACCAAAACACGAACAAACAGAAAATATCCAAGCAGCACAATGGCAAGAACATAAGCAAACCATTGAACCTCCCCTCCCCTGCCGCTGAACAATTTAATTATCGGATAACAGATAAAGCCCAGGGCAAGACCATCCGCTATGGAATATGAGAGTGGAATCCCTAAAATAATAAGAAAACACGGCATCGATTCACTCAAATCTTTCCAGTCTATGTTTACAATATTTTTAAACATCATTGCTCCGACAACCATAAGAGCCGGAGCTGTAATGGGTGGATAACTCCCTATCATATTCACAAGAGGACTGAAAAAGAGCGCCGCGATAAACAGCACTCCCACGGTAACGGCGGTCAGACCTGTACGACCACCCTGCTCAACTCCGGCGGTGCTTTCTATAAAACTTGTAACCGTGCTTGTGCCCATGCAAGCGCCCGCCACAGTTCCGGCCGCATCCGAAAGCAGCACCCGGTTTGCGTGCGGCAGCCGGTTATCTTTTATGAACCCGGCCTGCTCGCTTACTCCTATTAATGTGCCGATTGTGTCGAATACATCCATAAAAATAAATATCATAATAAATGGAAGCATAGTAAGGGAAAGGGCATGCTTAATATCCATTTTCATTAACGTGGGTAATGGTGAAGGAGGTATGTCCACCAGGCAACTAATTAAATTTGTCCCCGGCTCAGGCAGGGTAAATCTTGTCATCAGCATCGAATCCTTAATAATAACAATCTGCGGCACATCATAAATATGCGGAAGTAACAGCTTGAGTATAACAGATAATAATGTTGCTCCGGCTATTCCCCATAAAATTGCAGCCCTGACGTTTCTTGCAAGAAGTGTGGCCGTCAGCAATAGTCCGAAAAAAAATATAACCAAATCAGGAGAGGTAAAAAATTTGTTCAGTTTTACTCCGGTTGATGGATCTTTAATAATAACACCGGCATTCTGCAAACCGATAAAGGCGATAAACATGCCTATTCCAACGGCAATGGCTATTCTTAAATTTGGGCTGATGGCATTGATTATCATCTCCCTGACACCGGTGATAGAGAGTAAAAAGAATGCTATGCCTGAAATAAAAACAACTCCCAGGGCAACCTGCCATGCAGATGCCGCACCAGTAACGACGGCCGGTAAAGCAGCGGCAGCCGGTATTACGGAAAAGACGAAAAAAAAGTTTTCCCCCATTCCCGGCGCCTGGGCTATAGGGTATCCGGCATATAACCCCATAATAAATGTTGCTAAAGCTGCCGCGCCACATGTGGCTACCATAACAGCGCCGAAATCCATTCCCGTATCGATGCCGAACAGGTAGCCCGACATTACCGCCGGCTGCAAAAAAATTATATAAGCCATTGTAAGGAATGTTGTAATGCCTGCAAGAATTTCCGTACGGAAGTCGGTATCAGATTCTGATAAATGGAAAATACGGTCTATCATTAACTTAAGCCATGTTTTTATTAAAATTTTAACGAGTTATGTTATATTTCCTAAACTGAGCTATTAGGGAATACAAGTTTTAGGTTTTAAGTGGTTAAGTTTTAAGAAATACACCACTTAACACTTAACATAAACTTAACCACTTAAAACTTTGCTCACCATCTATTCCGACAAAGGGAGAAAGGGCGGCAAGCGCTCAGGATTCACATCTTTAAAGCATGGATGTTGTGCATCATTGTCAGAAAGGAGCGGATCATTTATCGGCCATTCTATTCCAATCTCCGGGTCAGACCAGAGAATCCCTCTTTCATCAGCAGACGAATAGAACTCGGTGCATTTATACGAAAACAATGCGGTTTCACTCAAAACACAAAAGCCATGGGCAAATCCTGCCGGTATGAACAACTGTTGCTTATTGTCGGATGAAAGGGTGGTCCCGAACCACTTACCAAAGGTTACTGAACCTTTGCGAATGTCAATTGCCACATCAAAAACTTCGCCCATGAACACTTGCACCAACTTGGCTTGACTGTGGGGATATTGAAAATGCAATCCTCTGAGAGTTCCCTTTGTCGAAAAAGAGATGTTATCCTGCACAAATTCCGTATCTATACCGGTGGTCCTGTATCTTTCTTTATGATATGTTTCCATAAAAAAGCCGCGACTATCTTCGAATAGATCCGGCTCAATGATTAAAACGCCGGGGAGTTGCGTATTCGTTATTTTCAATTAAAGTCCCTTTCGTTTCAGTAAGCCTATTAAATACCGCCCATATCCATTTTTTAATAATGGCTTTGCAAGCGCTTCCAATTGGCTTGCATCGATATATCCCAGGCGATATGCAATTTCTTCAACACAGGAAACTTTTAAGCCTTGCCTCTCCTCGATAACTTGCATAAAGTTTGCCGCCTGCATTAAACTCTCTTGCGTACCGGTGTCAAGCCATGCAATGCCGCGTCCAATCTTTTTCACATACAAAGATCCCATTTCCAGATAGATACGATTTACATCCGTGATCTCCAGTTCCCCACGATCAGAGGGTTTTAGCCCTGCGGCGATCTCTTTTACGCGATTATCGTAGAAATAGAGTCCGGTGACCGCATAATTGGATTTGGGGTTCACAGGCTTCTCATCAATATTTACCGCCCGATCTTTTTCATCAAAGGATACTACGCCATATCGTCCCGGGTCTTTTACCCAATAACCGAAGACAGTTGCACCATCCTTCAGTCCGGCCGCTTCTAAAAGCTGGGAGGTAAACCCGTGGCCATAAAAAATATTGTCTCCAAGTACCATACAAACATAATCATCTCCGATAAAATCATTACCGATGATAAACGCCTGGGCCAGGCCATCCGGTCTTGGTTGTTCGGCAAAGCTGAAATCAAGGCCCCATTGGGCGCCGTCACCGAGCAATTCTTTGAACAAAGGCAGATCGTGCGGCGTGGAGATAACAAGAATTTCGCGTATGCCTGCAAGCATGAGCAGCGAAAGCGGGTAGTAAATCATGGGTTTGTCATATACCGGCAGCAACTGTTTGCTTACCACTCTTGTAATCGGGTACAGGCGTGTGCCTGAACCGCCTGCAAGGATAATTCCTTTCACTGTGTCAACTCCATTTTTTGGCCGAATTTTTTTGGCGTATTATTCTTTTTTTCTGCTTTGATAATTAAGTTCAATCCATTTACGGTATTCGCCGCTTCGGACAGAATCGATCCATTCCATATTATTCATGTACCAGTCCACTGTTTTTTCGAGAGCATCCTCAAAACGATATTTTGGTTGCCAGTCCAGTTCCTTCCTGATTTTTGTTGCATCAATCGCATAGCGCCGATCATGACCTAAACGATCCTCAACGAAGTTGATCAGGCCACGGCTTGAATCATTGACGGACCGATTCAGGCGGGCATCCAGCAGGTCGCACAGCCCATGGACTATCTCGATATTTTTCATCTCGGCGCCCCCACCGATGTTGTACGTTTCTCCGGGCTTGCCTTTTTCAAGAACTCTGATCAGGGCATCGCAATGGTCGGCAACATAGAGCCAGTCACGTACATTCTTGCCATCTCCGTAAAGGGGAAGAGGTTTTTCTTCAATGATATTCAGAATCATCAAAGGGATCAGCTTTTCAGGGAATTGATATGGCCCGTAATTATTGGAACAGTTGGTTATCAGGGTCGGCAGGCCATATGTTCTGAAATAGGCCCGGACAAAATGATCTGACGCAGCTTTTGATGCTGAATAGGGGCTTGACGGATCATAAGGCGTTTTTTCCGTAAAGTAACCCTCAGCTTCCAGGCTCCCGTACACCTCGTCAGTTGAGACATGCAGAAAACGAAATACTTCAGGCTTTTCCGAGGTCTCCCAATATTTTCCGGCCGCTTCGAGCAATCGAAACGTCCCTTCAACATTCGCTTCCAGAAATGCCTCCGGGCCATGGATTGATCTGTCAACGTGAGATTCCGCGGCAAAATGAACAACGCTTTTGAATTTATTTTCTTTGAAAAGTTTTTGGAGCAATCCCGTGTCCCTGATATCACCGTGAACGAATTTGTATCGTTTTGCCATAGCCGCATCAAGATCATTGAAATTGCCCGGATTGCCCGCGTATGTCAATGCATCCAGATTTACAATATACAAGTCAGGTCTTTTTGAAAGTGTATTGCGGATAAAATTCGTTCCGATAAAGCCGGCGCCGCCGGTGACTAATATGGTATTTGTGGGCATCTTTAAATTGTTCCCTTTGTTAACAAGGCGTCTATTGCGCGAGAAAGACTATTCTCCCAGGGAAGAGGGGTGATGTCAAAAGTATTGGCAAGCGACGAACAGTCAAGGACAGAGTTTGCAGGGCGTCGGGCCGGAGTGGGATATTCCGCAGTTGTGACAGGTTCTATTCTTTTAACTTTTAGTGAGATATGCGGTCTTGCGAGTTCGACAATTTTCTCAGTAAAACCATGCCAGGTGGTTTTACCTTTTCCGCAAAAATGGTATGTGCCCCAAGGCTCTACACCTTTTTTACCGAGATGATTTGCGATTGACAGAATAGCCTCGGCGAGATCAGCTGCATATGTCGGGCAACCATGCTGATCGTCGACCACCCTTAATGTCTCATTCTCTTTCCCCACCCTTAGCATTGTTTTTAAAAAATTGGAGCCATGTACGCCGTAAAGCCAGGAAGTGCGCAGGATAATATGCTCAGTCAGGGTTTTCCTGACTTCTTCTTCTCCAGAAGCCTTGCTATTGCCATAGACTCCCAGGGGAGATACGGGATCAGACTCCAAATATGGATACTGTTTTCTTCCATCAAAGACATAGTCTGTGGAAATATGAATAAGAGGCAACCTGTTTTCAGCACATGATAACGCAAGGCAGGCCGGGCCATCACGGTTCACGGCAAAAGCTGTTTCAGCTTCCGACTCAGCCTTGTCAACGGCCGTATAGGCAGACGCATTAATGACCAGAGATGCATTAGATTCGGTTATTGTTTTCCTTATAGCATTTCGGTCTGTTATATCGAAAATTGGGAGATCTCGTGCTATGATGTTGAAACCGTGCTGTTTCCCTCTTCTGCAAAGCTCCCAACCTAACTGGCCTTTTGATCCGATTACTATAATCCGCATTTTTTTGTTAGTGTAATGAGTCATAATCTTGGCGTTTGAGCCAATTCAGGAGTCCTGTGTATATATATTTTTAGCATATACACCAATAATCTTAAAGTCAACCAAATGGAATGGGGGACGTCAGCGCTTTGTCAGTTTTTTTTTATAGAAAGTGTCTCCAGGAATAATTTTATCTTCCGTCTCAGGAACTATTATGCTATATGATAAATATTAAATAAAGGAGGAATCATGATAACAAAAAAATATGGGTGGGGCGGATGGAAAATGCCTATTTTTAATTTAAACGATCCGGATTATTGTGAATTCGGCTGTCCTGTTTGCATAAACGCCAGAAAAGGGAATACTTTTGCAAAATTTATTCAGCGTATAGCGCTGGCGGTAACTTTTGGAGGCTGCCCATGGGGACGCGCCCGTAAAATGAAATATGGCGTTGAGCCGGATGAGCAGATTCCACAATAGAGATTTTTACAGGAGAAACATTAATGACATTTGAAACAAAAAAAGAAGTCCTTGAAAAAATATTATCAGAAAAAAAACCTGTTTGTCCCAATTGCGGCATGGAAATGAAACTCTGGGAGGTGCCGCCGGTCCCCTTTGGCGACGGCCTGGGATGGGGTGTCCCGTATCTGTTTTTATGTTTTAATGATGAATGTCCCATGTATAAAGAAGGATGGGATAATATTCAGGAAAACTTCGGGCATAACGCATCCTACAGATGTATATGTTATCCGGGCACGGAGCAGTTTGAATGCATACCTGTTTTCAGTAAAGTGGGCGGGACCGGTCAGATTATTGATGATGAGGCTGTTTTGCAGCAGGAGATGTTAAAGGAGAGTATTAAAAAGGGATTTTCCATTCTTGCGGATTGTTATGTTTCGAAAGATTATGTTGCTGTCTTAAAGATGCTGCTTGATAGTACCGAGCCTGCCAGGGTTCGGCTAAAAGCTGCTGAAATGATAGGTGATATAGGAGAACTGGAAGCGATAGATCCTATCAGAAACCTGAAGTTTCCCAATGAGCCAATTCAAAAAAAAGTTGATGAAGCTATTTCCAAAATACACGAAAGGTTTTTTACCAGGGAATGCCCCTTTTGTGCCGAGATAATTAAAAAAATGGCTAAAATATGCAAGCATTGTCAAAGGGATGTCGCAGGCAAGTGAAGTGTATCCTTCATTATTATCTGCCCATCACTTTTTCAGTTGGCGACCTCGTTCCTTTGCCATTTTCTCTATTTAAGTAGTTTTTTCAATTTCGCAAGGTCGGTCATTGCCTGTTTTAATTCTTCCGAATAGACCGGCCTGTTGTCATTATGGCTTAAGGGGTTGAGAATATGCTTTCTGTCGGAATTAAGCTTTCCCAGTATTGATTTATTCTCACCGGAGCTTTTTGTAATTGTTCTGCCTACAAGGCTTGCAAGATCCAGATCATTGCAGTTTTTGTCAAGCTGTTCCCTTGGCGTTAAATATGATTTCAGGATTTTTTCAAATCCTTTTCTTAAAAGCAGCGCACAGCAGTCGTAATCCTTTTTTGCAAAATACTCCTTTGCCCGTTCAATTTCCGATTTGCCGGATTTTAAAATCGGTTTATGAATATCTTCCGAATCATCAAGGTATAATTCAAATTTTTTCCAGTCCATCTTGTTTTTGTACAGCTCAAACAATTCCTTGTCATGGGTAAAGAAAAATATTTGGAAATCCGTAAATTCTTCTTTCAGGATGTTTAAAAGCTTAAGCCTGTTGCTCATATCAAGGCTGATCAGCAGGTCATCCAGAACAAGCAGCTTGATGCTCTCTTGCTCCAATCCTCCAATAAGTCTTTTTATGGATGCAAAATAGATTGAAACGGCAAGGGCTGAGAGGCGAGCCTCGTTTAAAAACGAATGGTAATTTTTAATCTGATTCTCTTTAAAATCGATTATCATATTGATAACCGGCTCGGCTCCGCCGGTTTCATCATCAATTATAACCTTGTAATCAAAGGAGTCTATCCTGATATCATTATCAAAATAGCTGTGCATCAAATGATTGACATTTGCCAGCAACTGACCGTCAACTACTTTTTTTAATTCGTCAAAATATTTATTCAAATCCTTTATATCGGATAGAACGGTCTCGTTGTCTATTGGATAATCTTTTAAAAGCTGCCTGAACATACCATACAGATTAATCTCTTTGTTACCCGGTTTTTCCGAATAATGAACTTTCAGCAGTTTTTTGTAATCAAGCATCGGCCTGAAAACCGACAGTCCTTTAAGAAAGTCCACATAATCAGGCAATTCTTCGGTATCTTCGGTAATGGTAAATTCAGTTCCATTTGTAAAACCGAATTCAATTTCTATTTCTCCGGTTTCATTGAAGATATTGCGACTATCTTCTGCAAGGTTTTCGATTTTTTCTCTGGTCAGCAGTTCAAGAGCCTTATAGATAGATGATTTTCCGCTTCCGTTTTCTCCATAAACAAGAAGATTTTCTCCGTCAACCAAAAGTTCAAATTCACCATAAAAAAATTTATAGTTTACAAGCTTTATTCTGCTTATCCTGAGCGGTGTGCCGTATGCTTCCGATGCTTCAGCCACCTTCAGACTGTCCAGTCTTTTATCATTCATTTTTTTGCTCCGCTTACAATTTTAACAACCTCTACGGTTCGCCTATGGATAAGACCGCGAAAAACCGTTTTATCCTCATTGCAGAATTTAACAAATTTTTCTATATACTCTTTTTTAAAATCATCCGTATCATTTTTTTTAAAGGGCTGCACTACCCCTGTGATCCTGTCGGTTATATAACAGTTTGCCTTTTTCATTTCTTCTTTAAAATAGAGATCATAAACCATTCCGTCGATTACGGATTCGAGGGTGGAAGCTTCTGATTCAAAATTATTCTTTTTAGCAAAGAGGATACAGTCAACGATGATTTCAAAGGGTTTTTGGGATTCAGAGGGGATTTTGGGGATGGGAAGATGTTCAATGAACATGGGTTTATACTCAAAATATCCACCATTCCTCGTTACACCTCTTAAACGAATGTAATGGTCACCTATAGAAGAATTTAAAACGGACAATAAATATTTACTTCCTGAAGTTATAAAGGGGCTTGGAGCATTTATGTATTGCCCCTTTTGTATAAGATTAAACTGAGAATGAAGCGCAAGATTGCCCCATGCAATTTTTTCTTTTTCAAATTCCTCAATGTATGCACAGTTCCTCAAATTATAAGGTGTCACTCCTTTATCCTGTCTTTTTTCAAGTTTTTCCAAGAATTGATCTAAATACTTCTTTATTATTGGATAGTCATCTATTTCTATTGGCGGAACTCTTTTTTGAATTTTATCGTCGAAATAACCATTATTTGTATTTATCAACCACAAATCCGCAAACTCAGCCTTATACCGTTTAATATCCCTGCCCCTTAAAATCGGCTTTATAATCTCCGCATTTTTGGGATCAGCCGCTATAAGCTTGTCTTTTTTAACGCCGTCAATAATAAAGGCTTCATTAAAGCCTGTTTTTATTCCATAATTAATAGAAAGATCCCAGTCTTTCAGCGGTGTGCCGATTTTTTCGATTCTTTTTTTTATGGCATATTCTTCTTTTGAGGAGATTATCCAGCTCTCTTCGTTCAGGTTATCAAGTTTTATCGAATGTTGCGTCATATAATCAGATATACTGATATTTTCTGAATAATCCTTTCCTATTGCACAGGCGTTTGTGCTGTGTCGGTTTTTATTTTTTCTAAATATAAGGATATTTGTATCAACGGTTGCGCTTTCAAAAACTTTGTAGCCGCCAAAATCTATCAGAATCAGCGGGTTGGTTTTTTCTGTAAAATACTTCCGTGTTTTTTTGCCGTAATTTGCCCGCATCCATTTATTTGAGGTAATAAAAACCAGAACGCCGTTATCACGCAGCAGCATATTGCCCCTTTCATAAAACAGGCAATAAATATCGCCTGTTTTTACAAAAGTTGCAAATTTCTGCTGTTCCCAGTTTTTTTGTTCCTGCTTGCCGCTGAATTTTTGAATCTGCACATAGGGCGGATTTCCGATTATAATATCAAAACCACTTTTTATCCCAAACATCCACTCCATATCGAAAAAATCGGCAAAATGATTCTGGTCATAAGGATCCCAATCTGCGAGCATTTCAGCCGTGTCAGACGGCCAACCGGAATCTTTAAGGATTTGTGCGATTTTATGACGGATTTCCTTATCTTCTTTTCTATATTTTCTTTTTGTTCTCTGGGTTTTTGCATTAAAATGCTTATGTCTTATATTCAATAATTCCTTTTCCAGATCTTTTGTTTTAAGATCAGCAAAATTGCCCTGTTTTGGCTTATCGATCCCTATCAGCGTATTTGCCGCCACAAATTTTGTCTCCAGATTCGGTAGCGGTTTTATGCCAAGATTCTCTTTCTCTTTATCAATATTCTGTTCAACGACAAGTGAAATAAAAAATCTGAGCATACTTATCTGCACGGCAACCGGCTGAATATCAACGCCATATATGGAGTTTTCTATCAAGAAAAGTTTTCTTCCGTAATCGGATGTATTAAGATCAAAAGCATCTTCAATCTCCCTGAGCCGCTGATGCCTTTCCTCCTTATCTCCCAAATTATAAGCGTCTTCCGTATCTTTAACAGCCTTTTGTTTTTGCAGGTCCAGCCAGATTTTGTTGCTGTGATCAAGTTTATTTAAAATAAAGACCAGCTTATGGAGTACCCCCATGGGAAAGGCGCCGGAACCGCAGGCCGGATCAAGTATTTTTAGTTCTGAGATGGCTTTAACTATTGTTAGAACTTCCAGCTCATTAAAGGCATGCTCCTTTTCCGTGTATTCAAAAAGAATATCAAGGCCGGTTTTAATATCGTCTTTGGTCGCAGTATTATCGATTTTTCTTGATACAAGGTCGGACAAAGCGGCTTTCAGGCTTTCATCCACCATATAATCGACTATCTCCCTGGGAGTATAAAACGAACCGGTCTGTTTTCTGGCTGTTGTTTGTGTTTCAGGATTGTATGAGGCGAGCAGGTTTTCAAAAACTTTGCCAAGCAATTCAGGGTCGAGCGCTATTTCTTCTTCTATGGGCGTATTTTCAGCAATTGTAAATTTATATTTTTCAAGAAGTTTTATAATTCCTTTTACTGTATAATTTTTATTTTTTGTGCCGTATGCTTCATTTAAATCATAATCATGCTCATCATCAAAAAAAAGGTTATCCGGAACTTTAAGTTTGTTATCATTCCGGTCGGAAAAACCATCTATCCTGACTATTTTTTCACTGCCGCGAGGTGTTTTTTGAGTTGGGTGGGGTTTATCCAGACACTCAAAAAGCCCTCCGTTTAAAAAGGGGATATTTTTAAATAGACTTAAAATTTCATTATCGTTGATTACAAACAGATTTTTATATCTGTAAAGGGTGGTTATATTATAATTTTGACCGTTCCTTCTAAATCCTCTTTTATCCAGTGTCTGGTTCAAGGTGGCAAAAAAGAGATTCTGGAGGATTGCCTTATAAAAGGTACTCTCTTTTTTGTCATTAAAATTCAATATTCCATCAAGTTTTGATCTGTCAAAAAGTCCTTTTGGAACAAGTCCTTTCTCTTTCAAAAACCAGACAAAAATAAGTCTTGTAAGCAGTCTGATAATATTGGTTGCGTTTCTGACATCCCTGTCTTTTTCGTCGTCATCAGGAAACCCCACATTTTGCACTGCCCAGAAATACCAGTTGGCAAGCTCTTTATAGAATTTTTTGTTCAGTTCAGAGCTGTCCAGAGTCTTTTGCCATGCATTATAAAGCCCTACAAAGTTTGTGACGGCATATTTTTTTCTTAATTCCTCCAGACTTAAATCAAAAAGTATCTCAATATGCGCCCGATGAGTATTATTGATATTTATATCTTTAATAAGGGTTACTTTTTCAAGTACATCCCGGGTGTCATCTTTTTTATGCAGCCTTCTTTTAATCACCGACAGGGTCAAATATTCACCGTATTTAAAAAGAACCATAACCGGCATTGGAAAGACCTTGTTTAACTGTCTTGTAATATCGGCCAGCTTTGTCCGGCTGTAGTCTGTATTTTTCAATTCTACTGCAAAAAAGAGGTAGGCTTCTATAATAATGTTATCAACCTTGCCGGTATCAAACAGGGATCCCTGACTGCTCATTTCAGCTTCTGTAAGCTGAAAAAGCAGTTCAATTCTCTGCCAGTCAGCAGCAAGAGCCTTTTTTTTGAATTTGTCTAAATCAGAGATATTATCATTGCCGTCAATAAAACTATTACAAAAACCTTCAAAGGTCGGACTATCAAGCCTGCTTTGTCTTTCTGTGTTGTAGCCGAGAATTTTAAAAAGGTTGATACTGCCGTCAAAAAGATTGTTCTTGCCGAATCCGTTTATTGCACTTTGTATTTTCTGCTTGATCTCCATTTCCATTTCCTACCTGATAATCAACCAGGTTATAAGCTCAAAATGTTCGCTTGTTCGGGCATGCTTTGTTTTTGGAATAAGCAGGGCGCCTCTGCTTTGGGTAAGTTTTATATTTACCTTTTTCTTAAATACGGAATTAATCTCTTTGACAGCGATTTTTAATAATGTGCTGTATTTTTCCATTTTTGATCCATTATCAGTTTCATTATTAAAAACATCACACAACTTTTCATAAGGCGTATCAACTCCTGCACTTAAAAGCCTGAAAATTTCAAGAATCTGTTTAACATGGGTATAATTAAAACGGACAGTGCCATCATCCCGGACATAAACCAGAAAATAGGGTGATAAGGGGTTTACAGCTTCATTTCCATCTGTATTACCTTTTTGTTTAAGGCAATAGATAACACCGGGTTTAATTATTTTTTTTGTGCTCTCGCTTATATCCGACAAACCGGCATTATTGACATGCCGGTTTTCAGGCGCCGGAACTATTGCATAAAGGCCAAAAGGCGCATTTTCAAGTTTTTGTCTGTTATTTTCTATGTAATTGGAAAGTTCGATCCTGAAATCATCAAGGGTAAATTCACTTAGAGAAATATTTTCATCCAGATCTTCTAAATCAAGAACCTCTTTTTGCAGTTTTTTCAATTGCCTGTTTCTAAATTTCAAGTCATCTTCGATTAACTCCTGGATTTGATCTGTTTCAAGAAGGTTCTCTTCACCGGTTGCCGCAATATCAACCAGCGCCATTCTTGCTTCAACCCTGTCTTTAAGATTAATATAATTATTCAGATCATCCGTCGGCCAGAAATTTACAAGCTGAATTTTTTTATTTTTACTGCCCAGTCTGTCAATCCGCCCAAAGCGCTGGATTATCTTGACCGGATTCCAGTGGATGTCATAATTAACAAGATAGTCGCAATCCTGCAGGTTTTGCCCTTCGGAGATACAATCCGTGGCTATTAAAATATCTATCTCTTCATTTTGAGGCATCTCTTTGATTTTATCCCTGTTTTTAGAGACAGGAGAAAAATTGGTTATGATGTGGTCAAACCTGCTTTTCCCAAGGGTAGTTTTATTTGCGCCGCTTCCGGCAACAAGGGCAATATGTACGTTTAAATCTTTACCCGCAAAATTTTCAAGATTATTATAAAGATAATTTGCAGTGTCAGCAAATGCTGTAAATATAATTATTTTTCTGTTATTTTCATTAATCGGATTTTTTATTTTTCTGTTTATCAGCTCTTTTAATACCGCAAGTTTATTATCTCTTGCCGGTGTAACTGCCTGGGCGGCTGTTTTAAGAAGAGACAGGGCGTCTTTGTCGCTTTTTAAATCTTTTAACCATAAAGCCAGGTTTAAATGAGCAAGGTTAAAGAGCAATTTTTTGCCGATGCTGTTGGCGTCATTAAGCTCCTCATCATCTTCGTCATAGATTTCAGGCGGCTCTATTTCTGATGAACCCGGGGCTGCGTTTTGATAGTTTTTGATTTTATTTTCCAAATCGGTAATTTTTTCTATTGTTCTTTGCATGGAAATTTCAAAAGATTCAATAGAGCTTTCAAGCCTTTTGAGAAAATTTACTTTCATCATTCCAATCAAAAAATTTTCCCTTGCCTCCTGGGAAAAAGCGGCAACCGCCTTTCCGGCTTTTGCCTCATAATGACTTTTCCAGTCCTCTTTTACATAAAATGATGGATTAAACAAAGAAAGCTTATATGTCATTATCTCTTTATTTATTCTGTCATATGACGGAAACTCATTTTTAATATCAATATCCGGCGCTTTTGAAATTACCGGCACTCTTTTCGGAAATGCTCCGATCCGCTTCATTTCATTGCGGTAATAGGTTTTGATATGCTTTCTGGAGCGGGCGATGGTCAGCGCATCGAGAATTTTAAAAAAAGAGGAATCAAGTCTCTCAAGCAACTCTTTGACATTGCGGGTTGAATTTTTTTTCGGGTCGGCCCAATGCGTAAATACAGTTTGTGCGTTTTTCATTGTCCGGGCAATATTTTTTACACCTGTGTTTTCATAAAATGCATCATCCTTGCCGCCTGAAATAAAATAGAGCTGGTTTCTTAAATCTTTCAGGTTATTATTAACCGGAGTGGCCGAAAGCAGAAGTACTTTAGTATTGACACCGGAATTTATAATATCATCCATCAATTTTTCATACCTGCTTTTCCTTATTATATTTCCGTCTTCGTCACGCTTGCCCTTGGTATTATTTCTGAAATTATGGGATTCATCTATTACAACAAGGTCATAATTGCCCCAGTTTATTGTTCCAAGATCAATATTGCTGATAGAACGGCCTGACTCCCTGCTCAAATCAGTATGACAAAGAACAGTATATCCCAGCCTGTCATCCACCAGAGGGTTTAACAGGCTGTTGTTCTGTGCCTGGTAGATAGTCCAGTTATCGCTCAGTTTTTTCGGGCATAAAACAAGCACCTTATTATTAAGCAGCTCGAAATATTTTATAACCGCCAGGGCTTCAAATGTTTTCCCAAGTCCGACACTGTCGGCAATCACACACCCATTATGTTTTATAATTTTATTGATTGCGCCTTTAACAGCATCTTTTTGAAATTCATAAAGCATATCCCAAACTTTTGTTTCAAAAAAACCTGTTTTTTCATCTAACAGGCCCCACTGCTTTTGATCTGACAAAAACTTGTCAAACAGGTGATAAAGCATCTTAAAATAAATAAATTCAGGATCATTATCCGCGTAAAGCTGTTCAATATAGCTGAGCACTTCAGCTTTTACATCTTCCACCAGACCGGTATCATCGTTCCAGATCTCTTCAAACCAGTTAAACAGGTCTTTTCTGTCTCTATCATCAGTTATTTCCATATTAAGTTCAATGTTTGAGTTTTTTCCCAAACCAAGGCCGTTAACCGTAAAATTCGAGCTTCCAAGAATAGCCTTTTGAACGCCGTTTTTGTTTATAATATGGTACATCTTGCCATGCAGGAAATTTGGCTTTACCATTGATTTAATATTAACTTTATTTTTTATCCAGTCGCTGCATTCTCTTGCTACAGACTTTTGCTGCAATCTTTTTTCAAGTGGAATTACAAGGTTGTTATCTTCGATTTTAAATTCTTTTTTATCTGTTTTTAAAGGATCAATGGCTTTAATAAAAGTCGGTTCCCCAAATAAAAAATCAAGTGTTTCAATATTGTCTAAATTATCCTTTAGGTGCTGATATGCATAAATTGTAAAATATGCTGATAAAATAGAAAGGCGGCTTTCTTTTTTAATTTGCTGCTTCAGGAAATCTCCAATGCAACCCCGTGCATGATTATCTTTTATTGAAGAAGGTATGCTGTTCATATTTTTTCCTTATCATCAATGCTATAAAACCGAAAAATCATCCGGATATTTTTTTATCAGTTAAGGAACAATTTGTCGATATTCATTCCATGGGAAGCCCCAAAGTATGTCTCCATTATTATTAAAAATTATTTCAAGGCCAATTTTATAAAATTTGGTGCGAAATGAGGAACATGTAAATGTGGCCTGAAGATAAGATGCCGAAAAATAAATATATTTCACGCCCTTTCAGGGCTGATAGAAGTTTTGATTTGCACGGTTCGGCATCCTTCAAATTTAGTTTACACTTTTTAGATATTGCTTATTGCCTGGTTCCCATGCTCCAGCGTGGGAACCCCACATGGTATGCGTTTCCACGCTGGAGCGTGGGAACGATAAAGCGAGAACCGTTAAAAGTGTAAACTACTTTTGAGTATTAATGAAGGATGCCCACGGTTCCTATAAATTTTCTTTGCGCCTATCACTATCTGCCCATTACTATTTGCCCATCACTATCTGATACAGGCCGGTAAACCATCGGCCTCTATTTTCGCTGGCGGTCTCCTGGTTGTCTGATTCCATCTCCTCGCTCCATTTTATTGAAGCCAGAAAAATGATCTTTTCTGTTGTCATTCCTTCCGACAGAAGCTTTCCGTACCTTGCGGCGCCTTTGGCGGAAAGTCGCGCTATGGGAAAAGTCCGGCAGTAGATTGTATAGTTATGGTCATGTTCTTTTATGAACAAGCCGCTGGAGTTACCCGGTTCAAGTCCTGCCAAAATTATTTGGGACTTTTTTTTAATTTTTTTCCACGCAGGAAAAGATATTATAATATCAGTAAGTTCAAGTTCCCAAATTAAAGTGTTTAATGAATTTTTGTCGTCTTCCGTTATTACCGGTTTTACTGTTTTCCGGGTTACCTGGCCGCAATCCGTGATCTCATTGATAAAAGGGTTATCGGTTTCATCATTATACAGGCAGAAAAGCCGCTGCATGGCACGAGTCATGGCAACATAGTAAAGGCGTCTTTCATCCTCCAGACCCTTCTTTATAAGGGGCATAAGGGGCTGACCGGCAATAATGACCACGGGAAATTCGAGCCCCTTGGCCATGTGCATGGTGGCCAGCAGGATCTTTTTATCATCTGCCTGAATCAACTGCCGGGGATCCCGGGCGGCATCATAAATATAATCAATAAAATTTCCCACAGGCAGCCGTGCGCCTGCTATTTCAGCCAGATAATTCTCCAGGATAGATCTGAAAGTCCCGAGCCAGATATTATTCTTGGAAAAACCGCTATCCTGAATCAGCCCGCATATAAGGCTGTTTAATGTTTCAGGCTTCAGGATCTGCTGCCGGCAGGAGCCCAGAAGATCCAGCAGCAAAAGGAACTCCCTGGTATAAACAAGCGGTAGCCTTCTCGGGCGAATGCTTTTTACCGGGATGGACATATTGCGGGCCATTATCTGAATTGTGTCGAGCTCTTTGTTGGTGCGGCAGAGGATACATATTTGAGAAGGTGTTATCGATTTATCGGTTTTCAGGAGATCTTCTGCCAGCAAATCTCCTGCCAGCTCTATGGCAGCCCGGAAGGTTGAGACCGGGTCAGGGCTTTTGATGATCGTAACCTTTTCATCTGCAGCAGGTTCCTCCGCCCTGGCAGACGGTTTTATGGGGGTTGTTTTCATCCGGTCTTTATTGTTTGAAATTAAAGCATTGGAGGCTTCAATAATCGCCCCGGAAGATCGGTAATTTTCCGTCATATAGACGATTTCGGCATCATAATCCTTTTGGAAGCCGTGAATAAATTTTACATTCGATCCCTGCCAGGCATAGATGTTCTGATCGTCGTCGCCGACCGCCACAAGACTTGGCCGGCGGCCGCTATCTTTTTCATTCCGGCCGGCCAGAATTGATAAAAAACGATACTCAAGTTCGTTGATATCCTGGTATTCATCCACCAGGATATAACGGAGCCCTGAAAGGATGGTATCTCTCCATCCCAGGGCTCCATGATCCAGACCCGATTCTTCCGACAGAATCTCCACCGCATCTTTAAGAAAACCGCTGAAAAAGGCGGAATTATCTTTATCTGAATTTCGGACCGCTTTTAAACTGCCTGTTATTGAGAGAGCCAGGCTGTGATAGGTCCGGATGCGCACCGGACCGGCTTCACGGCCGATCAATTCTTTCAGTCGCAGCTTAAGCTGGGTCACTGCGCTTCTGTTAAAAGCCAGGGCCATAATATGCCGCGGCATAACTCTTTTGACACGGATAAGATATGCTATCCTGTGAACGATAATACGGGTTTTGCCGGAACCGGGACCGGCCACGATCAGCAGATTTTTATAACGGGGCGAGGCAACCGCTTTTTCCTGAACAGGACTATCAAGTTCTGTGACTATTTTGTTAAATGATGTCCGGGTGGTCGGCATTTCCAGAAATTTTAATTCTCTGTCAAAATAAATTTTTAAAAAAGCGTCTTTTCCGGTTGAGAAATAACTTGTAACAAACGCCAACGCCTTTTTGACGGTCTCCATCGCATATTCTGCGTATCTGCCGATTATATGTACCTGGATGATTTTTTGCTTATGAAATTCTTCCAGGGGCAGGAATTCGTTTTTGGTAAATCTTTCGTTTTTGTTCGCTGTTACTTGTATCGTCATGGCCGGTCTGAATACACTCAAACCGCTCTGTAAACAGATGGCGCGCATTGTATGCAGCGCCAGCAGAGCCTGCTTTATTTTCTCATCGGTCTTGTCCAGGTGCCTGGTGGAAAGATCATCTTTTAATGCCATGCTCAGTTCGCCGCTTCGGAACGAAACCAGCAGATCCCGGCCCCGGAGTTCCACGGAAAGTTTGGCCAGAAGATGCCGCAGAATAACCATGCCGACCGACGTTCTTGTATGAACCGCCTTTTTTATAGCCAGCCAGTCTGCTTTGAAAAATATTTTGTAGGTATCCTCCCCTGTTCTTGTACGGCGCAAAAGATTATCCTGGCTCATAAGTTCCAGCAGCAGCAGAATCCTGTCCGGCCGGGCCTTAATATCCTTTTCTTCATTCATGATCCTGCAGATCATGCCGGGTCTTATAATCGAGAAGCTGTCTGAATCCATATCAGGATGTTCTTCTTCCATAATGGATAATAATGATTGCTCAATGCTCATATATTTCTGAAAACGTTTCAGGGAATCATCTGCAACGCCTTTGTGAACATAGGCTGTCATGTTGATATCATGATTAATGATTCCGGCTTCACGCATGGAATGTATGACGGAAATCAGTTTTTCAGGCTCAATGCCGGTTACCAGAGACAGATTATCGGTATTTAACAGCTCTTTCCGATCACTCTGAAAGAGAACCTCCAACAGTCTGAGCCAGTTTCCAGATTCTTTTGAGGATAAACGGAGTCCGGATATTTTCTCCCTGGCCAGAGCCATGTTTTCGACCATTACCTGTCCCTGGACAACCTGGGTCCGGTTGTCTCCTCTCAACACCTTGCCGCTTTTTTCGAGCCAGGCCAGGGCGGTTTTTACCTTGGTGTCATACATCGGCTCATCCATGGAGATATCGGTCAGGTTCTGCTCATCAATTTCATCTGTTCTTAAAAGTTCACCGCTTGTAAGCACCAGATTTTTTTCCGGATTTTTGGCAGCAAGATGTTTTAAACCCGTAAGAAAACCACTGATATCACGCCATTCAAGCCGGCTGAATGAATTAAGTTTAAACTGGGTCTCAAGGTCCTCGGGATCAAAGAGGAGCACGCAAGTCGCAGGTTTCCGGTCACGCCCTGCCCTGCCCGCCTCCTGGAGGTAATTTTCCAGGGAACCGGGAATGTCTGCATGAATCACCACCCTTATATCCGGCTTATCAACCCCCATTCCGAAAGCGTTGGTAGCCGCTATAACCTTGAGTTCCCCAGCCAAAAAACTTTCCTGCACCATGCGCTTCTCTTCGGGTGTCCGGCCGCCGTGGAAATAATCGACTATCCATCCTTTTTCCCCCAGGCTTCGGCTGAAATCTTCCACCCTGGCGCGGGTGGAAGCGAAAATAATACCACCGCCGTCAACATCCCCTTCCCCGAAAACATCCGATAAAATATTATGGATGATTTCGGCTTTTTCACTGTCGATGACATTTTCCACCTGATAATTCAGGTTTGTTCTCTCATGACCGCCTTCGAAAATAACAAGCTCCAGGTCGAGTTCAGCTTTAAAATAAGTACGGATTTCATCTATAACCTCTTTTTTTGCGGTTGCGGTAAAACAGACTATCTGGGGAATTTTGGAAGCGCCGCAAGAATTATATTCAGTCAGAAAACGGGATATATAAAGATAATCGGTCCTGAAATCATGTCCCCACTTTGAAAAGCAGTGGGCCTCATCAATCACCACCAGGCCGAGTTCCCTTTGCCTGATAACAGATTTGACGATGGTGTTGCGCAACTGTTCAGGAGCCAGCCAGAGAAGATCTATGTCGCCCATGCGGACGTCTTCCAGGGTGCGGCTCCTTTCAAGCATGGTGAGCAGCCCGTTGATTGTGCCGACATTGATAATCCCCTTTTTTTTAAGCCCGTCAACCTGGTCTTTCATCAAGGACTGCAATGGAGATATAATCAGAACGAGCTGATTGCGCTGCCTGGCCTTCATCAGGCCCGGAAGCTGATAGCATAAAGACTTGCCCGCGCCGGTCGGCAGCACCGCCAGACAGCTCCCGCCCCGCACGATCTCTTCCACTATTACCTTTTGCATTGAAGGAGATTCATTTTTTACAGGCAAAAAATTGTCAAACCCGAGGAATCGTTTTAAATTCAGGTTAAGGTCATAATGTTCTTTACAAAAAACGCAATCCTGCTGCAGGCAGGGTGTTGCTCGAAGAGAATCGAGTAAAGCGGGAATTGACGGAAACTGGTGCCTTATCCAGGGCGGCAAGACCGAATTGTCACCGGCTACCTGAACCCAGGCCAGGGCATAAGCAAGACATACAGCCGATTTCGGAGTATGCACCGCAAGATCAAACACCTCCCCTGCCCTTTTAAGGCAAACTTTCTCAAAAGTTAAATCGAGCCATATCTTGCGCACCTCCAAACTGGAAGTGGCTTGATCGCCGGTTATTTTGTGAAACAGGACCCCATAAAAATCATCAGGAAAATAGAGGGAAAGCGCCCAGCCGTAAAAACCGGCCAGACTGTTTTTCATATTTTTAAAGGCATCTACCTGATCAATAAAGAGTGTGAAAGCGGCCTTTGCATCTGCAACCGGATCATTGACGGATTCTTTGACGATTTTATAGTCTTTTACAAGCCGGTGGTATGGATTTCGTGGAAAAGCCAGGGGAGATAAAAAGAGGGTATCGATTAATGGAATGGATAAAAGATTAAGATCGGGGTGATTTTTTTTAAGCCAGACAACATCATAACGGCTTATGTTGTGCCCCAGGAGAAACGGGGCATTACAGCAGAATTGATCCAAAGAATTTAAAGCCCGGCCCTCGTCGAACCTTCCCTTAAAGCAGAGGCTTCTATCCCCGGTCAAAAGATCAATCGCCCCTATTTTAAGAAGGGAGTTATCGGACGGGTTGATTTCCAGATCCAGAGCAACCCCGCCCCGTAGAATTTTATTCAGTTCATAGCTCATAGTAAAAACAATTTTCTTAAGAGCTATAGACCGTCAGATAATTAATTTCACAAGGCCAGAGGGAGGAAGGCGTATTATAATACTCCGACGACCGATAACGCAGTGAAATTATTTATGTGACGGTCTATATAACCTATTAACTATAATTTATTCAAGTAAAGAGATTATTTGCCTTTTCATATCCAACAGTTGAATGCCTCATTGGGCCGTAATCATGCCCGGGCCATACTATTGTCTCATCCGGAAGCGTGTAGATTTTTTTATGAATCGACTCCCCCAGGGTTTTTATTGAGCCTCCCGGCAAATCGGTCATCCCCACCGCCTCGACAAAAAGAGTATCCCCTGTAAAAATATTTCCGTCAAAATATATACATATGCTTCCAGGGGTATGTCCGGGAGTATGGATTACTTTTAATTCCGAATCTCCGATATTGATAATATCACCATCCTCAAGCAGGACGTCCGGCCCAGGTGAACCTTTGCCTCCCAGCATTCTTGAAAAAGCGCTGTTTAACATTCTACCCAGGGCTTTGGTATCGATTGAATGTATCAGCAGCCTGGCGCCTGTTGCCGCAATGATTTTTGCATTCCCGGCGGTATGATCGGAATGACAGTGAGTATTTATAAGGTGGGTCACGCGATATCCGGCTTTTTTTACCATATCGAGTATTTTTTTTGTCTCAAAAGCAGGATCTATAAGAGCACAGCTCTTTGTCGCCTCGTCACCTAAAATATAACAGAAAGTATCCATAGGTGTTAAGCCTATCTGTATAACTTGCATGCATATCTCCCAGAAAATTATTTAAGAAAATTATTTAATTTTACTTATAATGCTGAGTACTTATAAAAAGTTAATATAAGTGTTCCTTTAACAATTTTTTGCCTTGAAAATAGGCACAATATCAAGCTGATAAATAATTTTACCAGATATGCAACATTATTGACATGGCAAAATTGGCATCATATCATGATCTTGTTATTTATGCATTTCCACGATGTAGCGTGGGGAAAGATATCTCGTCTTAATTTTAAAAAAATGGCATCCTTCATTCTCAGTTTACATTTATTTTGTATAAAAAATTAAATTTTACCGCCGAGAACGCAAAAAACGCAGAGAAAACTACTTGATTTTTAATGTAATATCTCAGCGTTTTCAGCGAACCCTGCGGTAAAATACTAATTCTGACATTAAAAAAAAGTGTTAACTACTTTTGGGCATTAATGAAAGATGCCAAAAAAATTGAATATTTTTTCAATTTATCCGTCAATATACTTTAAAAACAGCTTTTAAAAACCAATATTTTTTTAACGTTTAATATCCAGGGAGGGGAAAAATGAAAAAAACAGGCTTTATTCTTTTCGCAATTTTTTTTCTTGTCGGCACGGCGTCCGAGGGCATTACAGGCGAAGGGGTAGCTATCCAGAGGGTGATAACAAATACCCGCTCCGAGCTCGGCCAGCTTGCTTCATCGTCAAAGGCCCGCAAAATTACCGAACTTATGAAAAAATTCGATACGCAATATGAAACCTGGAGCAACTCCTGCGGAGGAGGGGAAAATTTTGACCCTGAAAATGTCAGCGACGCGTGCAAGTCGATGGCGTCCCAGATGCGTGAAACCGGTATACTCCTTTACGGAAGCCTGTCTGACTACCTTCCGGATGTGGCTGCCAGGTATGAGCAAGGCGCCGGATCCGCCAACCGAATCATTAACAAAAAAGCTGTGGGCCGGATACCTGGCGGAAAAATTTGAAAAAGCAAAATTTATTTTAGAATCCCAGCGTGAATACGGCGAAATCATTTTCAATGCCACAAAAGCTGTCAGCGCAATGCCGCAGGTACTTGGGTTGCAGTACACCGGGGCAGGTCTTTCAGCCAGGCCGAATGCTAAAGTAATAGAATATTACCGCAAAAAAAATATGCCTGCATCGCCGGTTTTAAAGGAAAAAAAGTCGGCGGGTTTAAACCCCGATTATAATCTCTGGTCATATTTCAGACAAGGAGGATAAATATAATGAAAAAAATAACAATACTTATAGTTGCACTTATCTGCATCCTTGCTTCAGGATGCGCAGGAATAAAAAAATTGACAAATAGAGGAGCAGACTCTCCGCCCCCCTTAACCATGATTTCACAAATCGATTCCTTTAAACCGGAAGTCGCCTGCCGCCAGGCTATTGAGGTAGTAAACAGCAATCCTTATAATCAGGAATTATTCGAAAAAATTTTTGCAAAGCTTGTGGAGCAATGCAAAAACAGCGCAGCGCCTGAAAATGCCGATATTATCTGGAATAATTTTGTATCGCCATTAAACCATACCGGCAAGGTGCCGCCGGATTTGGTAAAAAATCTGTGGAACTCTTATTTCTCAGCGCAGTTCGTCAGCTTGCCGTCTGTGGATTCCATAGAACAATGCTGTAACAAGCTGGTCGATATAAAAAAGAATATTGAAAAGGAATACAGGCTCAAACAGGAAGGTTTTGCAGCCTGCCAACAGGGAAATCCCGACGCTCATTTTTTAAATGCAATGTATGTTTACAACACCATGTGGGCGGTCTGTCATGAAGTTGATTGACCTGAACATCTATCTATTCATCCTGGAGAATTGAATGAAAATTCCGTCTGCCATAATTATATCATCTGTTCTGGCTGCGGTTATTTGTCTGATCCTTGTTTTAACAGGGATTATCAGTTTTAAAAAAAATGATATGGAACCGTTGAAAACGGAAATTAAAAAAGCGGAAGCTGTTTTTCACAAAGTTCAGGATACCATACTGAAAACACCGGTTGAGGATAATCTTGAACCTTTGCCTGAACCTGAACCTATACCTAAAACAGACCGGCAAAAGATTGTTTTTGAAAACGCAGCCGGTTTTTTGCGGGCCGCGGTTGAAGAAGGGACGGCTGATATTGAAGAGCAGTTCAAAAAATTTTTAAAGGAAGAGGAAGGACTTGATGAAGAGAGGGTTCAAAGATTTTTAAAAATGAGCTTCTGGAAAAATTTCGTCACCCTGCAGAACATTGAAGGCGCTGGTGATTGCGATAAAATCCGGTTGGAATTTACCAGGGAAATGGAGCTGAAAAAAATCGGGTTTATTGCAAAAGGGATAATTCTTATGAATAGCGAAATTGAGTCGGCTGAAAAAGAGCTTGAAAGGATGTGTTCGGATCTTCACAAAACCAGCCAAAATCAACCATAAAGGCAAGTCTTATGCGGTCCATATTTACTGTTTTAATTCTTTCAATATTCTGGAGCTTTTTGTTTATCTGTGCCGGGGTTTTCAGCGGCATGATCACGATTACCGCTTCCCCGGACTGGCTTCTACATCCCCTGGCTGCAGTCTACCGGCACCTTAAATTATCTATTGTTCCTTTGTTCCTTTTGGAGTTCTTTTTGCTCTCTATTTTTATCTGATCAACAGGATCCGAAGTGAACTATAATGGACCCCAAAATTTGAACCAGTTGCTAAGCTACAAAACAAGTGGTAAAGGCAGGTTCAATTTGACACCAGAAAAGGAGGTCCATGAGAAAAAATTACAGTGGAAAATTTAAAACCAAAGTTGTCGTTGATGTTATGAAAGAACAGGAGACAGTAGCAGAATTATCATCTAAGTATGAGATTCATCGCTCACTGCTCACAAGATGGAAAAAGGAGGCCATAGAAAGATTACCAGGAATCCTTTCGACAACAAAGAAGAAGGGAAATGATGATCAAAAATTGATAGAAGTCCTATACCAAAAGATCGGTCAACTCGAAGTAGAGAATGACTGGCTAAAAAAAGGTTGAGACAATCCGTTCCTGACCGTAGACACCTGATAGATATGGGTCACCCCGATATCAGTATCAACAAGCAATGTGAGTTGTTGCAGGTGTCTAAGGGAGCCCTTTATTACCAGCCGAGGCCAAAAGTTCATTAAAGCAATATTTTAAATTTTATAATAAGGAGGGGCTTCATCAGGCATTGCAATACAAGACCCCTGAGTTTATCTATTGGGGGAAATCCGCTGAAAATTAAAAAGAATTCTATCTTATTGGATTGGGGACCAGCCCCCAAGCCCTCGGGATTTAACGCATAGGGACCAAAGCATGGGGGAAATATGAAAGGCGATGTCAGAGCATCAGCCGACACCCGCCTCCCATGCTTCAGTCACCAGCGCGACGCTCAGGCAATGCTTCCCAGCATTGCCATCTCCTCCGAGCTGGCAGCGGTATTATACCAGGGCAAAATCAAATTTCAAGACTTTGCTGACAGTAAGGTCAAAGAAGATTGAATTTAACAAAAAGATTGGCACTTTTTCGTTCCCAAATAGGATCGAAAATGTAGCTTAAAAAATAACAAAATCGGTCTTGACATGGGGTCCACTTTAAAAATCGAACAACTTCCAACAATCGGCACTTGGTGGTCAAAAGATCACGCAACCTTTTACGCTGCTGTGGGAAAAATAATAACGGCCTCCGGTCAAAAGGGTTTCCAGCCTGTAAGCACGGGCCTGAACAGCTCTTTGTGTATACGAAATATTAAGGGCAAAGAGCCTTTCCTTTCGATTCTCTACGCCTCGCCTGTTTTTTGCGAAACCGGAGGGGTGCGAGGTTTTATGCTTGGAGATACTCGCAGAGTCCTGATATCAATCGGCTCGGCGCGAATTCAGGACTCATATGTAAAGGCGGAAAAAATCGCCCGCCTTAAAGCCATACGTTTTTTGCTCGGCCTAAAAAAAGGTATTCACATATCCTCTGTCGAATACCTTGAAGATCACGAACGTATTTCTCTTCCAGGAAAAGGAGAAAAGTATCTGCTCCTTTCGCAATTCTTTTCGGTGAAGGAAGAAAAGGTAAAAGGAGTTGTCAAGGCGCTGCCTGTTGTTGCCACCTGGGAGGATGAAAAGGGAGAGGTGGTTTTTGTTGCGGTTGGGGATGACCTTAAAAAATAATCAATTTTCCCCTGGTACCCTTAGATTGAGAATTGATCAGGCGAATAATTGTCCCCTACACCGATAACCTCCTTTTATCCCTTTTTTTGATAACACAATCTGCCACAACCGATTCCTGCTTGCCCTGAAACTCCCCGCACATGAAAGAAGATAATATGTCCACATACGATAAAACCGCTCATCATATTCATCTTTTATTTTGGTCCAATTTTCTATGAAATTGTTGTACCAGGCCATCAAAGTTTTGTCATAATATTGCCCAAAGCTATGCCAATCCTCGAGCACAAACAATCCCTCGGTTGCCGAGGTGATCTGTTTTGCAGACGGCAGCATTGAATTTGGAAAAATATACTTATTAATCCAAGGATCTGTTGAATTCACAGAATTGTTTCCAGCTATCGTATGCAACAAAAAAAGGCCATCTGCTTTTAAACATTGGTGGACAACTTTCATAAAAGTCCTGTAGTTTCCGCACCCCACATGTTCGAACATGCCTATAGAAACAATGCAATCGAATTTTTCTTTTAACTCCCGATAATCCTTTAGTTCGATTTTAACATCAAGCCCTTGGCAGAATTTTTTGGCACATTTCACCTGCTCCCGGGACACTGTTATGCCATGTATATTTGCGCCATATTTTTCAGCCGCGTATTTTGCAAAACCACCCCAGCCACACCCAATATCTAAAACCTTCATACCGGATCTTAACCCTATTTTTCGACAAATTAAGTCCAACTTGTCTTCCTGTGCCTTATCCAGTGTTTTCGCTTTTTCCCAATACCCACAAGAATAGTTTAGCCCTTTGTCTAACATAACAAAGAAAAGATTATTTCCGATGTCATAATGCCGCTCACCAATGATATAGGCTTTTGATTTTTTTTGAGCATTCAGTATTTTTGCCTTGAGCATGGCCCACAGGAATTGTTTCGTATTTACTTTTATTTTCTTGTCCAACTTATCTTCCAGGATTCTTTCAAAGAATTGATCAAGGGATTCACAATCCCACCAGCCATCCATGTAACTTTCTCCCAGGGCAAGAGAACCTCCTGATAAGACCCTTTCATAAAAATTGTGGTTATGTATCCGGATATCCCATGGTCTGTTCCCATTAATCTGAACATCCGAAGGCTCAAAGATTTTGCGCACAACTTTTTTTACTTTCGGCTCCTTCATGTGATTATCCTTTGTTAAATTTTAATCCAAATAGTGACAAAGTACTGGTTAAGTGAAACTTTTTAAGGCGCCATCGATTTTATCAATTGACCAGTCAGTTATGATTTGATATGTAAACAATTTTTACGTGGGGATGTAGCTCAGCTGGGAGAGTGCGGCGTTCGCAATGCCGAGGTCAGGGGTTCGAGCCCCCTCATCTCCACCACAAACCATCTATATACCACCAAACAAGACCGTCACATAAATAATTTTACAGGCACAACTCCTTTACCATCCTTTCCACCTTCAATGCTATGGCAGGGCTGCTTGTAAGTCCGGGGGACTCAATCCCTATCAGGTTTATCAGCCCATAGAGTCCTTTGTCCCTTTCATCATTTATTATAAAATCTCTTGCTTTTTCTTTGGGGCCTGATAATTTAGGTCGAATCCCGGCCATATCAGGAGCAAAGGCATCTTTGTCAAGGCCTTTTATTATTTCGGAGATGGAACTATAGAATGAATTTAACTTTCTCTTATCTACTTTATAATCCAGACTGTCAACATACTCCGTATCAGGCCCAAAACGAAGACGTTTCCCAAGATCGAGGGTGGCATGTACGCCGAGCCCTGTCAGGCTATTCTGCGGCACAGGATATACCAGCATGTTTATTGGAGAGCGCTTACCATAAAAGAAATATGAACCCTTGCAATAAAAAAGGCGGTAATTGTTTTTGACAACATCAATTCCTGCCAATGATGCAATTTTATCCGCAAAAAGTCCGGCCGCGTTTATAACTATCTTTGATTTAAATTTATACCCACCCTGTTCAATTCCGATTATAAAGCCTTTATCCTGTTTTTTTAATGAAATTACTTTGGAGTTATAAGCAAACATAACCTGATTAGACTCAGCCTGGCTGATAAAGAGCTGCATCAGCCCGTGGGAGTTGACAATACCGGTATTGGAAGAATATATAGCGCTGATTGCATTAACATTCGGTTCCATGGTCTGGATATCTTTTTTATCAATAAATTCTAACCCGTTGACTCCATTTTTAATTCCGTTTTCAAAAAGTACCTCCAAAGTCTTTTGTTCGTTTTGATTTCGGGCTACTATTAATTTACCGATTTTTTTGTGAGGAACGGAAAATTCTTTGCATGTACTATAAAGCATCTCAGCGCCCTGCAAGCATAGAGACGCCTTTAAGGAACCGGGCCTGTAGTAAATACCTGAATGAATCACTTCACTGTTTCGGCTTGAAGTATCCATGCCGAAACGACAATTTTGATCCAGAACAACAATATTATCATAGTTGGCAGAGAGCCTTGCAGCTATTGCCAAGCCGATTACCCCCGCGCCGATTATTGTAATTTGTACTTCATCCATACAAGTTATTTTGTCAACGTTCCTGATATTTAGGTGTTTAACATACCCATAGCATATGGTAATAGTAGTTGTTAAGTCTTTATTATAGATTTTAAAAATAACAGGTTAGCCCGAATTTTTCATAAATCGGCAATACTTATATGATGAAAAAAGAGACCGAGCAGAGCACCTATAAAGAAAAAACTTTTTTATTCCTTAGCAGAATTTTGCAGCAGTACGGTTATATTATTACTACTGAATGCTCCGGGTACACCCCACCCAAAAATTATCCTACGCTATCCCGGGCTGCGGGCGCTTTTGATTTTATGGCGCATAATCCTGATGGCCGCACAATCTTTTTTTCGTATTATGACAAGGATCGAGAAAAACTTTTTAAAAAGTTATCAGCGGAGATTAGTGCAGCGGATAAGGAATCGTTCAATATTTTATATTACATGCTCTTCCCGTCTTCTGAAGAGATGAATAAATTCAGGACCCTGGAATGGGCGGAAAACTGGCAAAGGGGATTCTTTATCTCCTTTGAAGAGCTTGAAAAAAAAGCCGAACAGATCGATAAAGTTGATCCCGATTTTATACCGGCTAAATTTCATAAAAAAAATAATAAAGCCCACTTAAAAAGAAGCATAAAACATTTCACAGCGGAAATTATCAGTAATTCTCCAGTCGGATATGGAAAAAATCCTGAACACTATATCCTGAAATTCAAAGCAACAGGTCTGGATAGGATACTCCCCGGACAGTTTGTCATGGTAGATACTCTCCCGGTCGGCAAAAGAACGCAAGTAGATTTTAATCATTATAATAATCCCCGGTTTCGTTCCACTTATCGTTCAGTCGATTTGACGAACAAAAATTTCAAACGTAAATCTTTTTTAAAAAGGCCTTTTGGTATCCATCGCTGCTATTACAAATATTTTAAGCTGAATTATTTAAAACATCTATCTCTTCCACCGGATCTTGCAGAAATAAGCCATACTCTTTTTCCCCATGAGTTTGAAATTTTATATAAGCTTATTCCAGACGGCACAGGGACCAATGAGTTAAAGGAAATCAAGAAAGGCGAACGGATAAAGATGCTGGGGCCTCTTGGGAAACCCGAAAATCCTGTATCCTGGCGATTAAACGGTATTGAAGAAATACATCTTGTGGGTGGAGGCGTTGGAATGGCACCTCTTGTTTTTTTTGGGCAGGCGCTAAAGTTTTATTCTTATAATATAAAAGCTTTTTTAGGTATAGACAAAATTGAGACCTTAATAAAATCGGCTCCTTTTGCAAAAACATTTGCGTCGAAAACAGAGCATGCTCTTGTTTATATTGACGAATTGTCAAAAATCGGTCTTAAGTCCGGTGAAATATTCTTATCTTCCGAAAATAGAATCGATAAAAAATTAATCATGAATAAAATTTCAGAAAGTAACCTCCATAATGGCTTTATAACTGAACAGTATAAAGCATATCTTGGAAAGCTGAAATCTCATAAAAAGATAATGATTATCACTTGCGGGCCTAAACCTATGATTACGGCTTTAAAAAAGATTATTGATAAATTCAAGATTCCGATGAAAGTTCTCCTTGAAAAAAGGATGGGATGCGGCATCGGAGTCTGCATGTCATGCGTCTGCAGAACAATAAAGGATAACCGGGAGGAATACTCGCGCGTCTGTACGGATGGGCCTATGTTCGACTCGGAAGAAATCTGCTGGGAAAAATTATGAATATATATTTTAAGGCTGTTGACCGTACCCCCACGTTCCACATATAGATTTTCAGATAATTAATTTCACAAGGCCAGAGGGAGAAAGGCGTATTGTAATACTTCGACGACCGATAACGCAGTGAAATTATTTATGTGAAAATCTATACGTCCCATTTTTATATAGGTTGGCGGTATATTGTGTGGTGGTGGAAATCGATAAAAAAGTCGGTCCGCCTATATCATCCTGCTTCTGTTTTCCGACGGCGGAATGCCGACTACCCTGACAGTATTGCTACCTTCCGGAGTAGTGACCTCTGCAATTACCTCCCTGCCCTTTTGAGCCTTACTGTAACCGGCGCAAATTGCCGCGGCGGCTGTAATATCCTCTCTGCTTCCTGGAGAAAGGAGAACTGTGGGACTTGGAATTTCTTGTATTTTGATCAGAATATCAGTGCCGGATCTATAGTATTTGATTATGTCGTCATTATCTTTTTGGTTTCGGCCGACGATTATTTTAGTCTTTTCATTCAAGCGGATGTGGCGCCCATACCTTAGAAGATGAAGTTCCTCTTCGGCATATCCGCCCTGGTGCGTGAATAGATCTTTAAGCCGTATTGAGTAACCTTTATCTGTAAGCAGGCAGCCTCCTGCCGGAGTGGGGTATCCGTTGACATTCATCTGTTCCGCCAATTTGATCTGAATTTTTCTGGATCTTCCGGTAATATTCATAAGTAAAGCTCTGTTGACCAGCCCCTTTTGCTCTGGAATAGTTTCAGGTAATCTTCCGGCGCTCAAAGGACGAAGTATGTAGCCGTCATAACCTGATCTTTTTTCGACATAACGCAAAGAAGGCCTTGTTTGGGACATGGGCCGCTGGCCAAGAACCTCGCCGCTGAACAGAAAATCGAACCTTTTATCTTCCATCATTTTACCTGCGTGTTTGAACATCAAAGCATGACAATCCATGCATGGATTCATATATCTGCCATAGCCGCAGGCTGGATTTTTCAGCATTTTGAGATAAGATTCGGTTATATTCAAAACCGTTAAGGGAATGTTATGGGTACGCGCCGCTTTTTCAGCTTTTTCAGATGAAAAAAAAGGAGTTTCAAAAGTCACCCATTCAACATATATATTCTGCCGTTGTAATAAAAGGGCGGACAATATACTGTCAAGGCCCCCTGAAGAAAGGCCTATAGCCCGTGTTATTCTATCAGACATGATTCATATTCTGTTAAATCTATAAATAATTTCAATGTGTTAAAGATCCTAAAATACGTTTCTTTATGAAGAGACTAAAAGCCTCTTTATCTTTTCCCAATGAAATTTCAACACCTATAACTATCAGATCTAAAGGCCAGGTTATCTCACGGTCCATACGCGCGTAATCCTTTTCAGTTGTCACTATATAATCAGCATTGGATTCGATTGCTGATTGTGTGATTCTCTTTATATCATTATTGGTATAAATATAATGATCCGGAAACTCCAAAGAACCTTTTATCTTTTTTTCAATCAAGTTAACAGAATTGTAAAAATCTCTATTTCTTGCAATCCCTGAAAAAAGAAAAAGTTTTTTATGTTGCAAGATATTCAGACCCAGGTAACCTTTTAATTGCGTTTTTGAATCCGTTTTTAATCCGGCCCCTGAAACACCGCATTTCACAACACTATTAAGATACGGTATATGAGATGATCTGAAAACAGGAATGTCGCGTGCAATATTACTCAACTCTTCCGGCAATCCATTAATCTCATAATCAGCCCTGGTTAAAAGAAAAGCATCGCCACGCTTAAGTGCTGAAACAGGCTCTCTTAAAATTCCTCTCGGCAGCATGTGTCTGTTGCCAAAAGGCAAATCATTATCAAGGAGTACCAAATTAATATCACGTTGTATCTTCAAGTGCTGGAAAGCATCATCAAGAATTATCACATCCGGATTAAATTGTTTTACGGCCATACTTCCCGCTGCAAACCTGTCTCCACCGATAATAACGGGAATCCCTTTAAGCCGTGCAGCAATCATGCAAGGTTCGTCGCCTGCATCGGCTGCATCCATATATATCTTTTTTCCATTACTTACAATACCGCCTTTTTTCTCTGCCCTGCCTTTGTATCCCCTACTGACCACCGCCACGCTCAACCCGAAATCCTTAATCAATTCCGCCAGATAGATTGTCATGGGGGTCTTGCCTGTGCCACCCACGGTAATATTGCCAATGGAAATAACGGTGCACGGCAGTTTCTCTGATTTAAAAATCCTTTTTTTGTAAAGAGATTCCCTGATTCTTACAATACCGGAATAACCTGTGGAAATAACCGACAGAAGACGAGCAAGGAGAGAATTCTTTTCCCTGGCGCTATACATAACTGATTCAATCTGCTTGACTATATTCCTCATAACGGCGCCAAATATCTGCTTATCTCATCCACGGTCTTTTCAACAGCCCCTTTGTTGAAACAAAAAACTCCATAAGCGTTCTTTCCCATCTGAACCGATTCTTTTTCATCTTCCAAAAGGGTAAAAGCGGCTTCATAAAACTCTGTCGCGTCAAAAACCTGTATTGCAGCCTTGGCCTCTAAGAGCATCCCCGATATCTCGGCAAAATTACTCATATCAGGTCCAAAGATAATAGGCTTGGAAAATGCGGCAGGTTCAAGGGGATTATGCCCTCCCCTTGTTACCAGGCTTCCCCCAATAAAGGCAAGATCTGCGATAGAGTAAAGTTTTTTCAAAATTCCTATAATATCAATTATTACAACGTCGCATTCCATGTCCGGATTGGAACTGGAAATATTTTTTAATTGAACAGCCGTATATCCTGCTGATTTATAAATCCCGCATACGCTTTCAGAACGTTCAGGGTCCCTGGGCGCAATTATCAGAATAAGACCATTAATATGATTTTTTAATTTTCTAAAAGCCTCCAGTATAATAGTCTCTTCCCCTTGATGAGTGCTTCCGGCCAAAAGAATTTTATGATCAGGCTGGATTCTCATAGAACTTTTCAATTCACGGGTTTCGGCTTCTGAAAATTCAACATTATCCTGATCAAATTTTATATTACCCGTAATTGTCAATGTTTCCGAAGGGACTCCGATTATTGAATAACGTTCTGCATCCTGCCCGGACTGCGCACAAATTTTAGAGAATAAAGATAAAACCCTTTTCGCAACAAATGCAAAACGTTTATATCCTCTAAAGGATCTGTCGGAAAGCCTTGCGTTGACAAGAAGTACGGGAACACCGCGGCATTTCATTTCAAAAAGAAAATTCGGCCATATATCCGACTCAATTATAACAACAATCGAGGGGTCAACTTTTTTGGCAACAGATTTAACTGAAAAATAAAGATCATAAGGGAAAAAAAATATTGTATCTACTTTGTCAAAGAACAGCTTGCAGGCAATTTCATAACCGGTTTTAGTGGAAACGGAAAAAACAATCCCCTTATTTGCAATATCTTCCTTCAACCTTTTTACAAGGGGGACGGAGGAAAGAACTTCCCCAACAGAAAGAGCATGAACCCAGATAGTATGTTCCTGTATTGCATGCAGCCCATTATGCTTAAAACAGGGAAGCATATTGCTGATTCCCAGCCTCGGGAGAAATGTTTTGCGTCTTTTTCCCGATATTATTAGAACAGGAACAAGAAATGGTAAGAAAATAATTATTATGATTAAAAGCAGTATATTATAAATAAAAATCAAGATTAACACCCATGTTTGACATTTTCCGATCAGGTTAAAAACTTTTTACGAATTTATCGTTTATTGAGCAAGTAATAAATCGGATTTGCATTGATTAACCGTATATGTTAGATACTGATTAAATCAGTAAACAGATTCGTTCACGCACTATTTAAAAAACGGGCAACGCAGCCATTGTAGATTGATCGACTCATCAAAATTTAAAGTTATTTTTGAGCGAGCCCCAAATATTTTGTAATAACCATGAGTACATCCTGTAACGAATTATCAAAAACCGTCATTATCCCTAATCGCCTTGGCATTCATGCAAAGCCCGCCGGCTTGATAGCAAAACTGGCAAAAAATGCCAAATTCGGGATATGGATGATAAAAAACGGGGACAGGGTTGATGCTTCAAGTATTATAGATATCCTTTCATTACTTTGCGCACAAGGTTCTTCAGTAACTTTGGAAATAAATAACAAGACAGATAAAAAAATTCTCAACGACATTATAGAATTGATTACACAAGGATTCGAGGAATAAAATAGTATGACTAAATCGAACGAAATTACTTTGACGGGATTAAAAGTTTCTCCTGGTATCTGTATTGGAAAAGCATATATTGTTGATCAAGAAGGCGTTGATGTAGTTGAAAAATATTTAATAACGGGTCAGGATCTACAAGATGAAATTCAACGATTCAAAAATGCAGTCAAAAAAACCGGCGACGGCCTTCAGCTCCTGATTAAAGACTCCTCTGAAGCTGTGCAGAAACACGCATACATTGTTGAATCCCATATGATGCTGCTCAGGGATAAAAATTTTTATGACAAGATTATAGAAACATGCGAAAAGGAACGGGTCAATGCAGAATGGGCTGTAAAGAAGGTTACATCAAAACTTAAGACAATGTTTCAGAATATTAAAGATCCGTATTTGAATGCACGGGCATCAGATATTGTTCATGTGTCTGACCGTATAATAAGGAACCTTTTGGGAGCTAAACCGGTTGATATAGCCAAAATCGACAAACGGGTCATACTGGTTGCCCATGACCTTTCTCCTGCTGAGACCAGTCAGATCCAACTGGAAAAGATTATGGGGCTTGTCACGGAACTTGGCGGGAAGACATCTCATACCGGCATTGTCGCACGCACACTCGGAATTCCCGCTGTCCTGGGACTTGATAATGTAACTGAAGTCATTAACAATGACGACCTGATAATTGTGGATGGCTCGTCCGGCACTGTTATTGTTCATCCCGAAGAGGAGACATTAGTCAGATTTTATGGACGTAAAGTAAAATTTGAAGAATATCAATCAGTTATTACCCGTGAAAGTCATCATCATGCTCAAACAACCGACGGTATTCACCTGCAGATTATGGGTAATATAGAGCTCCCCGAAGAGGTGGTATCTGTTCTTGCGCATGGAGGTGACGGCATAGGCCTGTACAGAACCGAATTTCAATATCTAAGCCGTCCTTCTTTTCCTGATGAAAGTGAACTTTTTGATAAATACCAGGATGTTGTGGAAGTCATGGCACCGAAACCCGTAACAATCCGCACCCTTGATATAAACGGAGACAAAGCGGTTGCTTTTGGTAATACTTCTGATGAGGCAAATCCGGTCCTGGGACTTCGCGCAATAAGATATTGCCTGAAAAAACAAGAAGTTTTTCTAACCCAGTTGCGCGCCATACTCCGGGCGGCTGCATTCGGAAACGTCAGAATATTATTTCCGCTGATATCTAACTATGATGAAATAATTGAAGCTAAAAGACTTTTAGATGAGGCGGCTGATTCCTTAGATAAAGAAGGAGCGGTTTTTAACCGGGATATCAAGATAGGTATTATGATTGAAGTCCCATCAGCAGTAATTATGGCTGATGTAATGGCAAATGAAGTCGATTTTTTCAGTATCGGCACAAACGATCTTATTCAATATTCCCTGGCTATTGACCGGGGGAATAAAGATGTCGCCTATCTTTACAACCCTCTTAATCCCGCTGTGATCCGCATGTTAAAACATGTTGCAGACGTGGCCAGGGACAAAGGCATAGGAATGTTTATGTGCGGTGAAATGGCGTCCGACCCCATTAATATACCCATACTTTTAGGACTCGGAATGGATGAATTAAGTATGAGCCCGCAGTCCATGCCGGCTATAAAAAGTATGGTGAGATCTCTCAACATAAAAGATACAAGGCTATTTCTTAAAGAAATACTTAAAAAAGCAACAGCCAATGAGATTATGGATTTACTGGAAGATACTTACGGAATTCTTGTTTCAAACAAAGTATACAGATAGCGGTGCCAACTTGACAAAAAAACATAAAAAAATTGTAACCGAAAACAGAAAAGCCAGGCATAACTACTTTCTTGAAGATAAGTACGAAGCCGGGCTTGTACTTAAAGGCACCGAAGTAAAATCGCTAAGACTCGGACGTGCCCACCTTAAAGATTCCTATGCCAGAATCATCAAAGGTGAAGTCTTTGTTTATCAGATGCATATCGGAGAATACCCTTTTGCCCATTATGAAAACCATGCTCCCTTAAGGCCAAGAAAGCTCCTGCTGCATCAACAAGAAATAAAAAAACTGTACGGCAAGGTAAATGAAATGGGTTTTTCCCTGATACCCCTAAAAGTTTATTTTATTAATGGAAAAGCCAAAATAGAGATAGCGCTTGCCAGGGGTAAACGAAAGTATGACAAACGAGCAACCATAAGAAAACGGGATGAAAAAAGAGATCTTGACAGAGCGCTGAGAAATACTTGACATATCTTCATTGTCTGTTTATTTTATAAATAGCAATACCTCATGGGGGCGAAACGGCTTCGACGGGGATGATGAAGCTCCGGCTGCATACCGAGCAACTGTCAGCTCGTAAAAAAGACGGAAACTTAAAATAATCGCAGATGATTATAATTACGCTTTAGCCGCTTAGGCTAACGTCCTTCCGGGTTTTTCCTGCGGATCCGGAAAGGGCGTCGACTTGCAGGATAGTCTCTCATGTGTGTCTGTAACATGTCAGGCGAAATATAACAGAATACGTTTTCAAAAATCCCGCTCGAAGGAGATTTGAAAGCCGACAATCAAAATTCGGGATAAGTATGTAGATGCCTGTGTGGAATGTTTTCGGACGCGGGTTCGACTCCCGCCGCCTCCACCATTTTATTGTTACAGAAATACCTGCTATAACGGGAAGTTAGAAAATATCTCGACTTCCCAATTTTTCGATTGGTGTAAATTTGGTGTAAAATACGCAGATTTTCTATCTTCGGCCTAGGCAGATTTACTCTTACCGTATGCTTTGTTCATATCCTCGTTGGGTAGCTCGGGCGCATTGTCTTTTACGCTCGGCTTATAGACATTGTCCATGAAAGCCGAACCATCATCACGCTGATAATTTTTGATATAGGAATAATATCGTTCCAGTATCATTTTCAGCGTTTGATGACCCATCATTTGTTGAACCCAACCAGGTAATTCACCGGCATCCAGCATTAGCGTGGCAAAAGTATGCCTTGTTTGATAAAGCGACATAGGCTTTAATCCAGCCCTTTTCAATGCTGGCTTCCAAATGTGATAATTTATGGAGTTTGGCAGAAGTGGCCGTCCTTTCTGATTAAGGAATACGTAATTAGATTTGCCCATGGTGTGTTTGCGCTGATTTCGTATCGCCTCGGCAACCGGAGGCAACATCTTTATATCCCGAATCGAACCAGGTGTTTTGGGGCGACCCTCTTCACCTCTAACCAAGGTCTCCCTAACTTTGATGACTCCTAATTTGAAATCTACATTCTGCCACTTCAAAGCAGATATCTCGCCAAACCGCATACCAGTCAGTTGTTAGCGGCGGTGTAAAAATGTACCCAAAGCGCCGTTTTAAAAATGTATAGAAAAAAATGCGGTTCACCGGCTTTTTCCCCGGTGAACCGCAAGCGTTTATTCTTTTACCACATCCTTCATCCTGTAACTTTTTCCTTCCACCACCACTGCTGCTTCGATGTGGTGCAGCAGCCGGTCCAGCAGGGCAGAAGTAAGCATGTTGTCGTTGTTAAATATTTGCGGCCAATCTTTAAAAACGCGATTGGTGGTTATAATAATGGCACCTTGTTCATAGCGCTGGCTTATAACCTGGAAGAGCAGGTCAGCGCCGATTTTGTCAATGGGCAGGTAGCCTAATTCATCCAGTATCAAGAGAGCCGGTTTGAGATATTTTTTTAACTCCTGTTTTAAGCGGTCGGCCTGCTGGGCGGAATAAAGGTTATTGATGGTTTCGATTGCGGAGATAAAAAGTACGGTATGCCCTTTCAGGCAGGCCTGATAGCCCAGAGCCGTGGCTAAATGGGTTTTCCCCAGGCCGACACCGCCGATGAACACCACATTGCTTTTATCCTCGATAAATTTCAGATGAAAGAGGTTCTGCACCTGTGCCCGGTTGATTGTTTTTGGCCAGGACCAGTTAAACTGATCCAGGGTTTTAATAACCGAAAACCGGGCTGATCGGATACGGCGCTGGATGGTGCGATCTCTTCGCATATCCGCTTCTCCCCGGACCAATTCGGCCAGGTAATGCAGATGTGTCCATTGCTTTTGTGCAGCGGTTTGAGCACAGGTGGCATGGTTTTCTCGGATATATGGCAGTTTCAGGTAAGAAAGCTGTTTTGTGATATCAGTTTCCCTTGTTGTCATCTTCATCCTCCATAATTGAATAATCGTAAATACCCAGGTTAGGCTGGGCTATTGTAAGATCCAAAAGATCGCTGCGGCGGGTCACATGCAGCGCCCCTGATTCCCGGGCAGGGCGGGTACGGTGTTCAAGCAGGTTGGCGATATATTCACAAGAAAAGGCCTGGAAGATAAAAGCGTCGTCAATGGCACGTTGAACTTGTTCGAGCGGATATATCTCGCTTAAGGCCACGATCTGACGGATATGGTGGAGCGTATTGAGCCGCCGCTCGTTAAGTTGTTGGTAATAGGCCTCGGCCTTGTCGGACAAAACTAAAAACCGCATTAAGAGTTTTTGATCCCGCGCTTTTCTACGCTGAGCCAGCAGTTCTTTGGGGTGGTCCGGGAGCTCAAAGTCCTGACGACGGTCATAACTCCTGACATGACGGGCAACAAGATTACCCTCATGATAAATACATATCCGGTCGGGATACTGCCTTACAGTAACACCTACACCTGATAGTTGAGCCGGGACGCTGTAACGGTTGGTATCCACAGTCACCCTGAACTGCCGGGACGCCCTAACCTGATTGATGACAGCCACATCATAGGCTTCCACCGGCAACGGCTGCAGACTGGCTTTTTCTTGTTCAAACAGATCAACCGGCTTTTTCCCTGTCTCGCGATGAACACGGACATTGGCCACGGTCTCCAGCCAATGTTCGGCGATTGGTTTCATTACCTTGAAATCCGGGATATCCAGGCCGGATAAAAGGTTCTTTTTGACATACCCAACCCCGCTTTCCACCCGGCCTTTTTCATTGCCTTTGCGTATACCGCAGGGAACAATCGTAAAACCGTAATGGTTGGCAAAATCAAGATACCGGGGATTAAATATCGGTGCCTGGCCGATGGCGCGTTTCAATACTGCCGATTTTAAATTATCCACCATGACTTTTTGGGGTACTCCTCCGAAAAAACAAAAGGCATGCTGCTGGCAGGCTAAAAAATGCTCCATGGTTTGCGAGACGGTAAATTCCACATAAATCATCCTGCTGTTGCACAATACCATCACAAAAAAGCTCAATCGCCGGGTAGTGGAACCGACTGGGACGGAACCATAAGAACCCCAATCCACCTGTGCGCATTCACCGGGCGCAAAGTATAGTTTCAGGTAGGCTTTTGTTTTTTTGGGCCGCACCCGGCTGACATAATCCTTTACGATGGTATAGCCGCCGTCAAAGCCCTCTTCTCTGAGGTGTTGATAAATCTGGACGGCGGTATAAGGATGCTTGTTCAGCATACGCACAATCTCTTTTTTAAAAGGATCCAGCTTGCTGGCCCGTTTTCCGAGCTTACGCTGCTGATAGCATTTCTGGTTGGCCCATCTGGCTACCGTCCTATGATCCAGGGACAAGCATTCGGCAATCTGACTGTAGTTGAGACCGTCTTTTTCCAGATGGTTGCGGATACGCACATAAGTTTCATAGTCAATCATGGGCTGCCCTCCCTTGCTTGTTTGAAAATATCGCTCAAACGCATTACACCCTGTGAAGATCGTTTCTTAACGGTTGCCGACTCCATAGAGAGCACCTGATATATAGGACTCCGCCAGGCCAGCAGATCGCTGCGAATCAGTTCTGAACGGGCTTTTTCCAAAAGTCCGGCGTCCATTTTCAACTTTTCGGCAATCGATTTATCGCTGTAATAGCTGAGTCCCCGGCGATCGCCGACGCAAACCAAAAACAGATACAAGGCCGCGGCCGCGTGGCTGCATTTATTTATATAACAATCACTGACCAGGCGGTGATCTATCCAACTGAAGCTTTTGGGTACCTGACGTACCCGTTGTGATAAAATCGGTGTTTTGACAATCATGATTTCCTCCTTTGGTTTGGGGTGAATTCTTTAAAATATCCGCCCCCAATTGTTGCAAACCACGGAGGGTATTTACAATGTCATCTTGTAACGCATTTCCGGTAATATTGGCTATTAAGCCAAGCAAAACAGCAGGTTGCATTATTAAGGCATCTTGTAACGCAAAGCCTGTGTTTTGAGGATTATCGTCTTTGTTTTCAGATGGTTGAGCCGTTAAGGAATCTTGTAACGCATCCCGTTTTTTTGCTGATCGCCGCCAGTACCCCGGATTTCTTTTTCGCCACTCCTGAACCCGCTGGACATTCTCCGGCCCGCTAAAATAATTTTGATTCTCAGGTTTACTCAGCCATTTCTTCTGACTTGCAACCTTACTGGCTTTTCGACACGCAGGATTAAAACAGTGCTTCTGCCGACTTCTATTGCGAGCATCGGGTATGAACAACTTGCCGCAATGACAACATTTAGTTTGTTTTATGGATTTCATTCACAAAGCACCCCCTTACGGTGACAATATGAATAATTTTGAAATTCAGAAATGGGAAATATGAAAAAAATACAAGGAAGAAGATGGAAGAATAGTTTGAAAATAATGAATGGATTGGAAGAAAATCACACGAAAGAAAAATACATTTTTAAACCGCCAGTTTTATGGCATTTTTAAGTTACCGCTGACAGTCAGTAGTGTCCGGTTAGGTTTTTGCATGTTATATGGGATAAAAAAATTAGAAAAATGTTCATTTTTTACTTGACAAACTAAATAAAAAATTTTTGTTGTTTTGTTATAAAATATAATTATAACAAGGAGTTAAGGCAAAAATGGACATATTCAATATCCCAAAAAAGAATTTTAATCCCCAATCTCATACTCGATTTCTCAAACCTTTGCAAAAGATTTTTCCTGACACGCCACAGCTTAAATCCCGGGGGCACAGGCCATTGAAAATGACTTTTGAAGATCAGCTTCACGCACTGATATTTTTCCATCTACAAGAACATGAATCAGCTCGTGATCTTATTCAACACCTTAAAGAGGACGATTTTGCCAAAGAATGTGTCGCTCCAGATGGAGGAATCAGTCGTAGCAGTTTTTCCGAAATTATCAATTCTCGAGGACTTGAACAGCTTGAGTATGTTTTTCAAGCTCTTTGCAGCCAGGCACAAAATGCTTTACCATCAAATTATTCAGATCTCGGTGAACTCGTTTCCATTGATGGATCTTTAATTGATGCAGTTCTGTCCATGTACTGGGCTGATTACAGAAAAGGCGCTAAAAAAGCAAAAGGCCATTTCGGCTTTGATGTCAATCGCAAGATTCCTATAAAAATTCATCTGACAAATGGAAATGGCGCTGAACGCCCCTTTGTCAGGTCTATCCTTACAAAAGGCCAAACAGGAATCATGGATCGGGGGTATCAATCACATAAGGATTTTGATCTTCTTCAGGATGAAAAAAAACATTTTGTTTGCCGCATCAAAGCGAAAACAACAAGAACTATTATCAAAGAGCAGCCTGTTGATCCCGACAGCTATATTTTTTATGATGCTGTGGTTCTTCTTGGCACTCCTGGGGTAAACCAGACCAGAAAGCCGGTTCGACTGGTTGGTTATAAAATTGCCGGTGTCAAATATTTTGTGGCAACTGATCGTTATGATCTTACAGCCGAGCAGGTTGCAACCGTTTATAAGCTTAGATGGGATATCGAAACTTTTTTCAAATGGTGGAAGAAACATTTAAAAGTGTACCACTTGATTGCTCACAGTAGATATGGCCTGATGGTTCAAATCCTTGCGGGGTTAATAACCTACCTGCTTATGGCCATATACTGCCATGAACAGTTTAATGAACCTGTATCAATAAAGAGGATTCGTCAGCTTAGAAATACCATCCAGAACGAATTGCGTACTGACGAAAAAAACGTATGGTCTGATAATCTGATTATCAAAGAGCAAATGCTATATGCAAAAACTTAACCGGACACTACTGATTTTTTTAGATATTCATTTGGCAAAATTGTAAACTAAAATTGAAGGATGCCTAAAAAAGTGTAAATTATTTTTAAAGTGATATGGAGGATTCTATTTTTTTGTAGCTTTTTTGTGTCCTTTCGGCAAGCGTGCATGAAAAACAAATTCAAATAAGGTAGTATCGGTCATTCAAATCACGTAATATTATATAAGGAGGATGACCGATGAATCTTATGCAGCCTTCAGGCGAGTACAGTCTGGATGAAGTACGGGAAAAATTTAAACAATGGCGTAACAGCCGGGATAGAGGTAAAGCCATTCCGGAAGCATTATGGGAAGCCGCTGCCTCGTTATACCCTGCCTATTCTCTGCACCGTATATCAAAAGCCTTGAGCCTCAACCATACCAAGCTAAAGCATTACGTCCAGAATATATCACCAAATCCGTCCGTGCCGACGGCATCTTTCATCGAACTTGATGTAGCCCAAGCCCCTTTGCCTTTCAAGGGCATTATCGAGATGCAACATCAGAACGGTGCCAGGATGACAATGCAAATTGCGGACAGTTCTGACTTGATCAATATAACCCAACAGTTTTGGAGTCAGCCATGATTCAGATAACTCCGCAAATGCGTATCCTGCTGGCCATAGACCCGGTGGATTTCAGAAAAGGTATCGACGGTCTAAATGCTGTTTGTCGGCAGGTGCTGCGCTCCGATCCATTTTCAGGGTATGTTTTTATTTTTCGTAATAAAAAGGCAACTGCCATAAAGATCATTATGTATGATGGCCAAGGATTCTGGATGTGTCAGAAAAGGCTGTCTAAGGGACGTTTCAACTGGTGGCCAAACAAATCCGGTGAGGCGGTCAGGCCTCTGGCCGTTCATGAACTGCAGCTTCTGATCTGGAACGGTAATCCTGTAAAGGCTCATGTTGCACCATTGTGGCGGCCAATTCCTGTAAAAAAATAGAAAAAAATATTTAATGACTTGCGTTCCAGTAAAAAATGTGATATTTGATGCCCATGTTTACGTATAGAGGCAGAGTCGTTACTGACAAAGATATTATTTTTATCAAGGAGCTTATTGCTCAAAATCCGGATGCCAGCCGCCGGGCGCTTTCCAGAAAACTGTGCATAGCCTGGAATTGGGTCCAGGCCAATGGGGCATTGCGTGATATGGTCTGTCGGGGTATGATGTTAGAACTGCACCGTGCAGGATTCATACGTCTGCCGGACAAAAAATGTAATCCCCATAATCCATTTGTAGAACGTAGAAAACCTAAAAAAATTCAGATCAATCAAACTTTACTGGAAACAAAATTAGCCAAAATACGGCCGCTTGAATTTTGCCAGGTACGCAGAAGCCCGCATGAAAAAATGTTCAACAGCCTGATCGAGTATTACCATTATCTGGGTTACTGCCATCCAGTGGGCGAACAGCTGAAATACATCGTTTATACTGATGGGCGGCCAATAGCATGTTTTGCCTGGTCTTCTGCAGCGAGGCATATAGGCTGCAGGGACAGGTTTATCGGCTGGGATGCGAAGACGCGTAAAAAAAATCTGCACCTTTTGGCGTATAATACACGATTTTTAATTCTACCATGGGTGCGCGTACCACATCTGGCCTCCCATCTTCTTGGTCACATGATAAAAATCTTGGCCCTGGATTGGCGTAAAATCTACAATCATCCCATCTGGTACCTTGAAACTTTTGTGGACAAAACCCGTTTTGCCGGTACCTGTTACAAGGCTGCGAACTGGAAGTATCTTGGAGACACCACCGGCAGGGGTAAAAATGATCAGACATTTAAACCGAACCGATCTATAAAGGCTGTTTGGGGATATCCATTAGCCAAAAATTTTCGCAGCCTTTTACGGGGGGACACACAGTGAAGACCCCGGAACGTATAGACCTGGACGTCAAGCAGTTAGATGCTCTTTTAAAGCGTGTTAAAGAACTGTTGCCACCTGAGGACTATGAACTCATCAAGGCTATGGCTGACACTATCTACCTTTTAAGTCAGTGTGTGGACAATAAAGCCGCCTCCATACGACGGCTGTTGCGCATGCTGTTTGGTGCAACTACCGAAAAAACTGGAAAAACAAAGGCTCACCCAAAAAAGAAGAATTCTGTTAAAGCTAAAAAAGGTCATGGCCGCAAACCTGCTAAAAATTATACCGGGGCAAAAAAAGTCAGAGTCTTCCATGATACTCTTAAACCTGGAGACAACTGCCCTGAATGTTTAAAGGGCAAGGTATATGAATTAAAGGAGCCGCAGCGAATCATACGCATCACCGGAAACGCTCCATTAAGTGGAACTGTCTATGAAATGCAGCGTTTACGCTGTAATCTCTGTGGAGCAATTTTCACCGCATCGACACCTGAAAATGTGGGTGAAGACAAATATGATGCAAAAGCCAAGGCCATGATTGCTCTTTTGAAATATGGTACCGGTATGCCATTTAACAGACTTAAAGATCTTCAGCAAAGTCTTGGCATACCATTGCCTGCATCGACACAGTTCGAGATTGTCGATCAAATGGCAATGGAACTTACTCCGATTTATCAGGAATTTATCCGTCAGGGCGCTCAGGGCGATATCATTCATAATGATGACACCACTATGAAGGTTTTGTCCCTGATGAAGGAAAACAAAGAAAATAACCCGGAACGTAAAGGTATATTTACCACGGGTATACTGTCAAAAACCGATGATCATAAAATTGCACTGTTTTTTACCGGCCGTCAGCATGCCGGAGAAAACTTGATGGATTTACTTAAGCGTCGTATTGGTCTGAGCCCACCCATTCAGATGTGTGATGCTCTGTCCAGAAATGTTCCCAAAGAATTCGAAACTCTGCTGGCAAATTGTCTTACACATGGACGAAGACAGTTTGTTGACGTACTGCAAAGCTTCCCGGAAGAGTGCAGTTATGTACTCGAAATCCTCGCAGAGGTATATAAAAATGATAAGATTACCAAAGAACAGAACATGGAAGCTGAAGAACGGCTGCGGTTTCATCAGGACAACAGCGGTCCGCTGATGAAAAAGCTCAACACCTGGTTTCACAAACAAATAGACCAACATTTGGTGGAGCCCAACAGCGGGCTGGGCCAGGCTATTGGCTACATGCTCAAACATTGGGAGGCGTTGACCCTTTTTCTCAGGGAACCAGGTGTACCTTTGGACAACAATATTTGCGAACAGGCTTTGAAAAAGGTCGTTCTGCATCGCAAGAATGCTCTGTTTTATAAAACTGAGCATGGTGCCATGGTAGGTGATCTGTTCATGAGTCTGATTCATACCTGTAATTTATCCGGTACCAATCCTTTTGATTACCTGACAGCACTGCTGGAACATGCCTCTGAGTTGTCAGAATCCCCAGATAAATGGATGCCGTGGAATTATAAATCCGCACTGATTGAACCGGACAATCCTGAAGCATAAAATCACTTTTTAATATTTCCATCCTGATTGATCAGCCGGGTGCCTGCAAAAAACAGGCACCTAACTGCTGACTGCTTACCTACGCTAAATTTTTTTTTGCGCTATGCACGCTTGCCGAAAGGACACGATATTCATTTGGCAAAATTGTAAACTAAAATTGAAGGATGCCTAAAAAAGTGTAAATTATTTTTAAAGTGATATGGAGGATTCTATTTTTTTGTAGCTTTTTTGCATTGCACCCGGTAGGATTTCATTTTTTATTTTTGAAAAGAACTTTTTAAATCAGTAGTGTCCGGTTAGGTTTTTGCATGTTATATGGGATAAAAAAATTCAGTAGTGTCCGGTTAGGTTTTTGCATGTTATATGGGATAAAAAAATTAGAAAAATGTTCATTTTTTACTTGACAAACCAAATAAAAATTTTTTATCGTTTTGTTATAAAATATAATTATAACAAGGAGTTAAGACAAAAATGGACATATTCAATATCCCAAAAAAGAATTTTAATCCCCAATCTCATGCTCGATTTCTCAAACCTTTGCAAAAGATTTTTCCTGACACGCCACAGCTTAAATCCCGAGGTCACAGGCCATTGAAAATGACTTTTGAAGATCAGCTTCACGCACTGATATTTTTCCATCTACAAGAACATGAATCAGCTCGTGATCTTATTCAACACCTTAAAGAAGACGATTTTGCCAAAGAATGTGTCGCTCCAGATGGAGGGATCAGTCGTAGCAGTTTTTCCGAAATTATCAATTCTCGAGGGCTTGAACAGCTTGAATATGTTTTTCAAGCTCTTTGCAGCCAGGCACAAAATGCTTTACCATCAAATTATTCAGATCTCGGTGAACTCGTTTCCATTGATGGATCTTTAATTGATGCAGTTCTGTCCATGTACTGGGCTGATTACAGAAAAGGCGCTAAAAAAGCAAAAGGCCATTTCGGCTTTGATGTCAATCGCAAGATTCCTATAAAAATTCATCTGACAAATGGAAATGGCGCTGAACGCCCCTTTGTCAGGTCTATCCTTACAAAAGGCCAAACAGGAATCATGGATCGGGGGTATCAATCACATAAGGATTTTGATCTTCTTCAGGATGAAAAAAAACATTTTGTTTGCCGCATCAAAGCGAAAACAACAAGAACTATTATCAAAGAGCAGCCTGTTGATCCCGACAGCTATATTTTTTATGATGCTGTGGTTCTTCTTGGCACTCCTGGGGTAAACCAGACCAGAAAGCCGGTTCGACTGGTTGGTTATAAAATTGCCGGTGTCAAATATTTTGTGGCAACTGATCGTTATGATCTTACAGCCGAGCAGGTTGCAACCGTTTATAAGCTTAGATGGGATATCGAAACTTTTTTCAAATGGTGGAAGAAACATTTAAAAGTGTACCACTTGATTGCTCACAGTAGATATGGCCTGATGGTTCAAATCCTTGCGGGGTTAATAACCTACCTGCTTATGGCCATATACTGCCATGAACAGTTTAATGAACCTGTATCAATAAAGAGGATTCGTCAGCTTAGAAATACCATCCAGAACGAATTACGTACTGACGAAAAAAACGTATGGTCTAATAATCTGATTATCAAAGAGCAAATGCTATATGCAAAAACTTAACCGGACACTACTGTTTTTAAATTAAATTTAAAAAAATAAATTTAAAAATATTTTTTTAAGAGGATATATCATGCACGAACAGCATCCCAAAGGCCGGACAAGTGAACAGGTAAATAATTTAATAAAAAAAGGCGTAAAAATATCCAATCCCGAAACTGTATATATCGGCGAAGAGGTTGATATAAGCAGAATTTCAGGCAGCGGGGTTGTTATCTATTCCGGGTGTAAGATTTTCGGAAGCTCCACGCTGATTTTACGAAATTCAAAAATTGGGTTTGAAGGATCGGTCACTGTGGATAATTGTTTTATAGGCCCTGAAGTTGACCTGAAAGGAGGGTTTTTCAAGCAAGCGGTTTTTTTAAAAAATTCTTCCATGGGGTCCGGCGCCCATGTGCGGGAAGGGACTATTCTTGAAGAGGAGGCATGCGCCGCCCATACGGTGGGGTTAAAACAGACTATTCTTTTTCCGTTTGTAACCCTGGGCAGTCTTATTAATTTTTGTGACTGTTTTATGTCAGGCGGAACCAGCAGAAAGGATCATAGCGAGGTCGGAAGTTCCTATATTCATTTTAATTATACCCCCGAACAGGATAAGGCCACCCCTTCTCTTCTTGGTGATGTACCGAAGGGAGTCATGCTGGATCAGCGGCCTTTATTTCTCGGCGGACAGGGAGGTCTTGTGGGGCCTTGCCGCCTGGCATTCGGAACTGTGACTGCCGCAGGGTCGATCTGCCGAAAAGACGAAACCAGGGAGAACAGACTGATTATCCCCGGCGCAGTTAAAAGCGGTAATATTCCATTTTCACCCGGTCGATATCAGAACAGAAAAAAAATTTTGCAGAATAATATTGTATATATTGCAAATCTTATTGCCTTAAGGGAGTGGTATCTGCATGTACGTTCAATGTGTATTTCAGATGATTTTGCGGACGCCCTTTTATCGGGGCTAAAGGAGAATATCGGCCTGGCCCTGGATGAAAGGGTGGAAAGATTAAAGAAGGTCTGTCTGAAGATTCCTGGATCCGATCTTTATACTTCATGGCCGAAGATTGAGGGATTACTTGATAATGAGAAATACCACAAAGGGGATACGGGGTTGAGAGATGATTTTCTTGAGGGGATTCATTCTATTATATTGCAGACAGGTAAGGATTACATCTCTGTGATAAAAAATATCGGTGCTGTTGATAAAGCAAAAGGGACAGCCTGGCTTCAGGGTATTGTTGATAATATAACGTTCAAAATAAATGAATTATAAATATAGATTGTCAGAAATGATACGAATAAACGGAGAAAGATTTTTATGCGTTTTAAAATAGGCCGAATCGGGCGTACCTACAGACATATGCAGCGATACCGTCAAATTGTGACAGTGCTGATAAAATACGGTTTCGGAGATCTGGTGGATGTTTTGAAGATCGAGCAATATCTGGAGATCGGCTTAAAGATTGTCTCCCGTAAGCGCAGAGGGAAGATGGAATCCTTGTCGCGGGCTGAAAGGGTCAGGATGGTATTGGAAAAGCTGGGGCCGACTTTTATAAAAATGGGCCAGATTCTTTCCACCAGGCCGGATCTTCTGCCGGTTGAATATATCAAAGAGCTGCCCAAGCTGCAGGATGATGTACTCCCGTTTACTTTCTCCGATGTTCAAAAAATTATCGAAGATGAGTTTAAAAAACCTGTTAACGAAATTTTCTCGGAATTTGACGAGCAGCCCATCGCAGCCGCTTCCATCGGACAGGTACACAAAGCTGTGAGCCTGGATGGAGAAAGGGTGGTTGTAAAGATACAGCGTCCCGGCATCAAACGTATAATTGAAGTAGACCTGGAGATAATGCTTCATCTGGCGGGCCTGATGGAAAGACACCTGGAAGGATGGGATATACAGCATCCGACAAAAATAGTGCAGGAATTTGCCGCAACCCTGGAAAAAGAACTCGATTATACTCTTGAAGCTGTTTACATGGAGCGTTTTGCCAGGCAGTTTGAAGGTGACACGCGGATTCATGTTCCAAAAATATACAGAGAATTCATGACAAAACGTCTCCTTACCATGGAATGTATTGAGGGAGTGAAATCTTCAGATCTGGATGGATTGGAAAAAAACGGGTTGGATCGATTTAAAATCGCCCGGGTCGGTTTTGATCTCATTATGAAGCAGATTTTCGTAAATGGTTTTTTTCATGCTGACCCCCACCCGGGCAACATTTTTGTTTTACCCGGTAATATTATCTGTTTTATAGATTTCGGGATGATGGGGCGTATAAACTTAAGGAGTAGAGAGAATTTTGCAGATTTAATATTAAGCATTGTCAAGAGAGATGAGATGAAAGTGGTAGACGCTATTCTTAATCTCACAGAATATGACGATTCACCGGACTACCACTCCCTGGAAAGGGACGTCACCGAGTTTATGGATAAATATTGTTACAGGCCTTTAAAGGAGGTGAAGCTTGGCAATTTGCTGCACCAGTTGCTTGAGTTGACTACCAGGCACTGTCTTAATATACCTCCCGATCTCTTTCTTATGATAAAGGCTTTGAGCACTATTGAAGGGCTGGGCACTAAACTGGATCCGGATTTTGATGTTGTAAAACAGGCGGCTCCTTTTGTGCGCCGATTACATTTAAAACGTTTTAACCCACGCAGAATAGTAGAAAATATGGCTGATTCCGGATCAGAATTTTATCATCTTTTGCAGGAGGTACCCGGTGAGATTCGAGATATACTAAAGATGATAAAACGGGGTACCATCAAAATGGAATTTGAGCATCGGGGATTAAAGCCGATGCTTGCCACCCATGACAGGATCAGCAACAGATTAGTATTTGCCATAGTGCTGGCATCCCTGATTATCGGGTCCGCCTTGATTGTTTTGTCGGATGTTCCACCCAAATGGCATGATATACCCGTAATAGGTTTAATAGGCTTTCTTTTTGCAGGAGTTATGGGCTTCTGGCTGCTGATATTGATTTTACGAAGCGGGAGGATGTAGCGTCCCCAGGGTCAGGTAAAATCCATCATCCGTACCTATAATCGCAAATGACGGTTGGCATTAAAATTGCTTTCATCGATAAAAATAGTTAAAATTTTTTCCGGTAAATTAAAAGATGAAATCAGTAGTGTCCGGTTAAGTTTTTGCATATAGCATTTGCTCTTTGATAATAAGATTATTAGACCATACGTTTTTTTCGTCAGTACGTAATTCGTTCTGGATGGTATTTCTAAGCTGACGAATCCTCTTTATTAATACAGGTTCATTAAACTGTTCATGGCAGTATATGGCCATAAGCAGGTAGGTTATTAACCCCGCAAGGATTTGAACCATCAGGCCATATCTACTGTGAGCAATCAAGTGGTACACTTTTAAATGTTTCTTCCACCATTTGAAAAAAGTTTCGATATCCCATCTAAGCTTATAAACGGTTGCAACCTGCTCGGCTGTAAGATCATAACGATCAGTTGCCACAAAATATTTGACACCGGCAATTTTATAACCAACCAGTCGAACCGGCTTTCTGGTCTGGTTTACCCCAGGAGTGCCAAGAAGAACCACAGCATCATAAAAAATATAGCTGTCGGGATCAACAGGCTGCTCTTTGATAATAGTTCTTGTTGTTTTCGCTTTGATGCGGCAAACAAAATGTTTTTTTTCATCCTGAAGAAGATCAAAATCCTTATGTGATTGATACCCCCGATCCATGATTCCTGTTTGGCCTTTTGTAAGGATAGACCTGACAAAGGGGCGTTCAGCGCCATTTCCATTTGTCAGATGAATTTTTATAGGAATCTTGCGATTGACATCAAAGCCGAAATGGCCTTTTGCTTTTTTAGCGCCTTTTCTGTAATCAGCCCAGTACATGGACAGAACTGCATCAATTAAAGATCCATCAATGGAAACGAGTTCACCGAGATCTGAATAATTTGATGGTAAAGCATTTTGTGCCTGGCTGCAAAGAGCTTGAAAAACATATTCAAGCTGTTCAAGCCCTCGAGAATTGATAATTTCGGAAAAACTGCTACGACTGATCCCTCCATCTGGAGCGACACATTCTTTGGCAAAATCGTCTTCTTTAAGGTGTTGAATAAGATCACGAGCTGATTCATGTTCTTGTAGATGGAAAAATATCAGTGCGTGAAGCTGATCTTCAAAAGTCATTTTCAATGGCCTGTGACCTCGGGATTTAAGCTGTGGCGTGTCAGGAAAAATCTTTTGCAAAGGTTTGAGAAATCGAGCATGAGATTGGGGATTAAAATTCTTTTTTGGGATATTGAATATGTCCATTTTTGTCTTAACTCCTTGTTATAATTATATTTTATAACAAAACGATAAAAAATTTTTATTTGGTTTGTCAAGTAAAAAATGAACATTTTTCTAATTTTTTTATCCCATATAACATGCAAAAACCTAACCGGACACTACTGGAAAAAATTCGAAAATTGCAACAATCAGGCACTTTTTTTTGAATTTAGCGGCATTCATGCTAAATTTTGAGTATAGCTCACCATAGGTTGTTCAATTATTATTGTATATTGGAAATGGAGAAATGAATTTTAAATCAGGATGGGAGATGGATTCTGGCAATTGGCCCATAGTTTATCAAACTTAATGGCTTGCATAACAGATTGAGATAGCTTTAAAGTGATCATATGACTTTTTTTTACAATTTTAGCTCCTATATCGACTATCTTGCGGCGTACAGATGTGGCATAACTTCTTATAGGTATTACTTCTGCTGTCACGTCTTCTTTGAAGGTTTCAAACAGGAAAGCTGCAAGGCGTTTATACGAATGTTCCAGGTAGGAGCATCGGTTACCCGACGCCCCCCCTACAGACCCGTACGTGAAGATTTCCCTCATACGGTTCCTCGGTTCAAATCCTTTTTACCGGATTATCAACCAAACAGGCGACACCCCGTTTGGCGTATAACTTTGCAGCCCTTACGGCATCAAATATTATGGACTATTCTGGGTAATGGCAGTGGGTATGTTGTGCGCAAGTCCTCGAACATTACTTCGCCCTTGTGACTTCTTCGGCTTAACCATCGACGCCATGCTTTCTCAGTATATTCAAACACAACTTCCAGCACTTTGTAGTTACTTATTACTCCAAAGTACTGGTAAAAACCTCGCAGTTTACTGCAAAGAATCTCATACTGCTCGGCCATTGGCTTATGACGGTTATCCTTGCACCATATCCATATTCTCTTCATAAAACGGCTTGAACGCTTTCTTGCCGTCTTTTTCTTTATTACCATGTACCCTTTTAATGATTTTGACCAGTAAAATGTAAACCCTAAAAAATCAAACGTCCCGTTTCCCTTTCCGCTAATGCGTTTGGAAAATCGAATCAGTTTTGTCTTTTCCGGGTGAAGTGACAGCTCGAACTGTTCGAACCGCCTGGGTAATACATCCATGACACGCAATGCGTCTTTTTCATACTCGAACCCGAGGATGAAATCATCCGCCCAGCGTATGATGGAGCATCTCCCTTTCATCCGGGGGATCACTTCTTTCACGTACCAGTCATCTAAAACATAATGAAGAAAGATATTACTGAGCACAGGGGAAATTACTCCTCCCTGTGGAGTGCCCGTTTCAGAGTACGTCAGGTTGCCTTCCTCCATTACGCCTGCATTCAACCACTTCCCTATCAGGCGAATCATTCCGCCGTCACTTACTCTCCGACGTATCATGTCTTTAAGTAACTCGTGATTAATATTGTCAAATAGTCCTGTAATATCTGCGCTTACTATCCAGCTGATATTCTGCTTCAAGCATTGCTCACGTAAATCTTTGATTGCCATGTGTTGGCTCCGACCTTTTCTGAATGCATGGGAAAAATTGTAAAAATTCCTGTCAAATATGACATTCAATATGGCTGCTGCTGCTTTCTGGACAATTTTATCCTCAAGTACAGGTATGCCAATTGGACGCTTTTTCCCTCCTTCCTTGTCTATCCAGATACGCTTTACAGGAGACGCAACGTACTGTCCTCTCCGCAGTCGTTCATACAGATTATAGAGGTTTTGATCAAGATTTTCGGCATACTCCTTTGCCGTAACCTTGTCCACTCCTGCAGATTTGCTTTTCCGAATTTTACGAAAGGATTGTTTCAGTAAATCAAAGTCTATCCGATGGACTACTGATGTAAATACCAGTTCAGGATTACTTTGAGCAAGCAGCTCGATTTTGATAAGGGATGACCCACCTGTTAACACCGGTGGTTGTCCCCATTCTATCGGTCTGGAATTGCAAGCGACCGTTCTTGCAATTTCTCGGCTTTTTGTTGATATGGTTTGTGACATCTGTGTATCTCCCATAATTCCTGCCAAAAAAACGTTATACCCTGCTTCACCTTCCCTGCAGTGGGTCGCTTGGGCATCACTTCCCCACCTTTCCGATCAAGATAGTTCAATTCTTAATCATCGGTACTATGATCTGCTAAGACTTCCGAATGTTTATCTCAGGTTCGTTCGCTCTTCGCTATCCTCCCCTGATACCTTGTATCGCCCATCTTTTAATGTTTGTGTTTCTGCCAATGGCAGACTCGTTGCAAGGCGGGACATTCCTATGCAACGCCGGGATTTCGCTTGCGCTGGATTTCCTGTTACCGTTCTTTTTACCCAAGGAAACATCCGGGTCTCCCAAGTTCCCGAGCTACCCCTTTGAGTACATGCCCTGGTCTAAGACCCCGGTGGTGTCCTGAATACTTGCCTTAGCATATTCAGGACTGCTGCCTTCCGCTGTCTCCAAAGCGTCGGCTTTTTCCTGCAAGCAGGATTATCACAATGACCACAACCATACATTTTTCGGGGCTCAATACAGAGCCTGCAATCTTGCTCCGTCCAGCTCCAGACTCCCGTTACCGGGTTTACCTGTGGACTTCGCTACTGACCTGCTGGTTAGTCTTTAGTCAGGTGGGACTATCTTAACATCAATGCCAGAGCAAGCCCTGCAGAGATGAAGGAAACAAACCGTTTCCCGAGCACCCACTTGGTAACAATATCGAGTTTCAAAGACCTTGTGTCTTATCCCAACGATTCGGATTTATCTTGGCACGAGGAGGGCATTGCCGTGTCCTTCCTTTTTTTATCCCCATTCGGAAGACCATAAGCGAAAAATCCCAGGGGGTCTGGGGGACAGAGTCCCCACAGCATGAGTTAAACAAAAACCTATCGAATTTCGCTATGACCTTTATATGATTATCAAGTCTACTGTTGACCCATGAAATATAAAATGTTATATATTACAACATGTCACGTCCACTTAGAATAAAATATCCTGGAGCATGGTATCATGTAATGAACCGTGGGATGCGGTCCGAATCCATTTTTTTAGATAAACATGATTATTTAATGTTTATTGATCTGCTGATTGAAGTATCTGAAATGTGTAATGTAAATATAGCGGCATACTGTTTAATGACAAATCATTACCATATTTTGCTGCAAACCCCGGATGGGAATATCTCAAGATGCATGAGGCATCTGAATAGCGTATATACCCAGAAATATAACAAAAGGCATGGATTTGATGGTCAGCTTTTCAGGGGAAGGTACAAGTCGATTCTTGTTTGTAATGACAGCCATCTTCTGCAACTAATAAGATATATCCACAAGAACCCGGTAAAAGCGGGCATAGTTAAAGATATGCCGGATTATGAATGGAGCAGCTACAAAGGTTATCTGTCATATGCGAACAAGTGGAAATGGCTACATAAAGATTATATTTTCTCCATGATAACCCCAAAAAAACGGGGCCGACTGAAATCGTTTATTGAATTTATGCGGAAAGATGATTCAGAAGAGGTTATCAGGCTGTTTTCTTTAAAGAAACTCCCATCATTTTTTGGCCCGGAAAGTTTCATAACAGGAATAAAAGAAAAATATTATTTTAAGAAAAAAAGCTATGAAGTACCTGAATCAAAAAATCTTGCTCCGGCATCTGATTCAATAATTTCAGCAGTGTGTGAGAATTATGATGTATCGTTTAATGAATTATTGATAACAAGACGCGGTGTTTTTAATGAACCGCGAAATATTGCAGTTTATCTATTACGTCAAATGCGAGGCGAAAACCTTAACAACATAGGTGAGTTGTTTAATATTAAAACATACAGTACTGTAAGCAGCATATTACGAAGAGTTTCGAGGCTTAAAAAATATGACGGAAAGATTAAAAAACGGATAGGTAAAATACAAGGCAATATCAATAAGTGTCAAACGTAGACTTGACCCCCTTTTTTCTGGGACCTGGATGCCGATTTTTATCTTATCAGAACAATTAGTCTTTCCGACTCCTCACCTTGCAACACCTGAAGGCCTTCTGGCAGTTGGTGGGGATCTTAGCCCTGAACGTCTTCTGTTGGCCTACCGCCAGGGAATTTTTCCCTGGTTTTCAGATGAAGAACCTCTTTTGTGGTGGTCTCCTGATCCGCGCCTGGTACTCTATCCTGAAGAACTTAAGGTCTCAAAATCCCTAAAAAAAACAATAAAACATGGCCGTTTTCATATTACGGCAGACACTTCTTTCGATAGAGTGATAAAAGCCTGCGCGCTGGTTAAACGCAATAACAACGAAGGCACATGGATAGTAGACGAAATGATCAAAGCTTACTCCCTCCTGCATGAAGCAGGCTTTGCCCATTCCATTGAAGCGTGGTATCAAGGAGAACTGGCAGGTGGATTATACGGAGTCTCCCTGGGACGGTGCTTTTTTGGAGAATCGATGTTTACTCACGTAAGCAATGCTTCAAAGGCAGCATTTGTCAGGCTGGTGGAATACCTGAAGCGTTTTTCCTTTGACTTCATAGACTGCCAGGTTACCACAAAGCACCTGGTAAGCCTGGGAGCAAGGGAAATACCAAGGAGCCGATTTCTTGGCCAGCTTAAAGAATCTCTCAAATTACCGGCAATGGAAGGTAAATGGACTGAATTATTCAGTAAAAGGCTGTAGATTTTAAAATAATTAAATTGTGGGAATCTATTTACGGTTTCCCTGCAAAGCCAAGGCATTTCACAGGACATTTCTTAACAGCCTTATCTATTTCTTCTGTATCGGCTTGAATATATTTATCGTAATCGATAACCGAAAGATTATCTGTGATTGTAAAAGTACTTGAAACCTTTGCACATGCCTTGCATCCGATACAACCTGTCTTGCAAACCCCTTTTACAGCCTTGCCGGCATCATGATTTGCGCATTTCACAACGAGTATCGAATTTTTTTCAAAGGGATTGATGCTGATAATATTTCTCGGGCAGGCTTTTGCACACGCGCCGCAACCGATACATTTTTCATAATCTACTGTGGCAAGGCCATCAATAACTTGGATTGCATCATAATTACAAGCTTCCACACAATCGCCAAAACCAAGGCAGCCGTAAACACAGCCCTGGATGCTTTTTACAAGATTTGCGGTAAAACAGCTTTGCTCGCCAAGATATTCGCTGCGATGAAGTCGATCTTCACTATGCGCGCCGCAATGAACAATCGCATAATTTGGAAATGTTTCCCCCAGTTCAACGCCCATAATAGCAGCCAATTCTGCGGCGCAGGTCGGCCCGCCAACGACACATAGATTGACAGGAGCTTCTCCCGCGGCAACAGCTACGGCATAATCGCCACAACCAACATAGGAGCAACCACCGCAATTAGCTCCGGGAAGCACTTCCATCGCAGCCTCTGCTCTTGGATCAATTTCAACTCGAAAGGCATTGTTGGCCCATCCAAGTATATATGAAAAGATTACTGCCAGTCCCAGCATGGTTCCGGCTGAAATAAATATGGTCACCAGGTTCATAATATCCTCATTCAGTCTCTGAGATTTTTACTACATTGGAATCATTGCATTCCTGAGACCGGAGTCGACCCCGGTAAATCCCATAAAAGCCATTGCAAGGATTCCGCCAACGATCAGGGTAATGGCGACACCCTGAAATGGCTTGGGTATATCACAAAGTTCCAAATCCTCACGTATGCCGGCCATAATCACAATGGCAATGATAAAGCCTACCCCTCCGAATATTGCAAGGGTCAGGGCTCTGCCAAGGTCCCAGGCATCGGCCGGATTATCAACTCCGACAATATTGCTCATTATCATCAGGCATGCAAAAAGAATAGCGCAATTAGTGGTAATCAGGGGGAGAAATACACCAAAAGAACTGTACAAAACAGGAAAAAATTTACGGACATACATCTCCACAAACTGCACAGATGAAGCAATAACAAAGATATATACGATATAACTTAATATGGTCAGATCTATACCGGCCGCAACATCGGCAGAAACAAAAAAACCTGCAACCCATTTTGATAACGGAGCGCCGGGCATCAGGACGAATGTGGTAAGGATCCAACACAAAAATGCCGCAATAGTCATAACAAAAGTCACGGCGCATCCCATGCCGAATGCCATTTCCACCCGCCTTGAGACACCTACAAATGGGCATATGCCAACAAAATAATAGAGTACGAAATTGTTAATCAGAGCGGCGCCTAAAGCAATCAGGAATATATCTGTAAGATAGCTCATGGATATTGACCTCTAAGGTTTTATTTATTTGAACTGATCCAGTTTATTGCGGCCAGCATTAGACCAAAGGTTAAAAAAGCTCCAGGCGGCAGTGCCATTATCACCCAGTCCGGCCATGCGGCAGGAAGAACTCTTAACCCGAAAAACATGCCCGTTCCCAGGATTTCGCGTATGGCCGCAATGCTCGAAAGAGCCAGAGCAAATCCAAGGGACTGCCCTATCGCGTCGGATGCCGCTGTAAATACCGATTGTTTAGAGGCGCACACTTCACACCGGCAAATAATAATACAATTAACGATAATAAGGGGAATATAGGGACCGAGAGTTTTGCTCATCTGGTACAAATAAGCGGCCAAAAATCTGTCTGCAATAGTTACGAAGGTAGCTATTGTTAAAGTAAAAACTACGATGCGCAGATGTGGTTTTAAGAGATTTCTTATCAAACTCGTTACAACATTGGCGCAAAGAAGCACAAATGTTACGGAGGCTGCCATCGTGAGCGCTGCTTTCATGTTATTACTTACAGCGAGGGTCGCGCATAACCCGAGCAGTTGCCTGTATACCGGGTTCTCAGGCAGAATACCCTGAATGAACCTCTCTGTTGCTGTGGGTTGATCGGCCATAAAAATTTCCTTTTAGCGGTTTGAACTTTGTCCTGAGATCAATTGCCCCTTAAGATCACTGATAGCGGTATTCAGTATATCAGTTACACTTCTGGATGAAATTGTGGCGCCGGTTATGGCATCTATTTCATTTAAAGCATCGGCTCCGTCTTTAACTACTACCAGTCGATTTTTAGTCGGTTTATTGATGAACTGTTTGCGCCATTTTTCGGTTATAATCTTGTTGCCGAGACCGGGTGTCTCTTTCTGAGCTAGAATAAAAAGGCCTGTGATCGATTCCATACCGGGATCAAGACCTATAAGAAGCTCAAGCTTGCTAGCATATCCCTGCCCGCCGGTTTTGACAACCCACCCGGTTATCTCTCCATTGTATGTTGTTTTATAAACATTATACAAAACCCTTTTATTATTTTTATTAACATCTATAGTCATGGCTTCTATGCCAAGCTCTTGATTTTTTGCTTCCATTTCATGGGCCCGCGAAGCTCCAAGTACAAGTTCAGGCACCTTGCTGAGGGTTTCATTTAATTTGTTCATCTCAATTTTCGGACCAAGGGAAAGTTGAACACTTGCAAGGGCAGATCCAAAGAAAAGGGCAAGGAGAAGAACCAGCCACCCCTGAACCAGGTTGTTCTTTTTGATGCGCTCCAACATGCCTGGGGAATCCTTTATTTCTCTTCTTCCTGATTCCATCATCATTTATAAATTCCTGTTAAAATTAATACTCGCCAAGCGGCTTCGGTACATTCCATCTATTTATAAGCGGCGTAAGGGCATTCATTAATAATACAGCAAACATCACGCCTTCCGGATATCCGCTGAAAAGCCTTAGCAGCATAATAATAGCACCTACACCGGCACCGAATATAAACTTGCCCTTTGGCGTAAGCGGGCTGGTCACAGGATCCGTGGCTATGAAAAATGCTCCGAAGAGTAACGCTCCGCCAAAAAGATGGTGCAAAACAGTCCAGCCGGAATCAGGAGATACAATATTTTGAATGCCGCCCAAAACCGCAACCGTCAGGATCACACCCAGGGGAATTTCCCAGGATGCTGTTCTGCGGATACAGAGATAAACCCCGCCGATGATGCATGCAATAGCGCTTGTTTCTCCAAGGGAACCATTGGTAACCCCCCAAAAGAGTACGGAAAGCGAAGGCACCACGCCACTCTGCTTGAAGAGATCCATCGGTGTCGCCTGGGTGATAGCATCCACCAGGCTGCCGGCATTTTGATATCCGGATGCTCCCATATATCCCGCAAAGGCAATCATAACAAATGCGCGGCCTACCATCGCAGGGTTAAAGATATTCATGCCGATACCGCCAAACACAGATTTGCCTATACCTATACCCACAAAGGATGCTATTACAGATACAAACCATGGAGCGGTTCCAGGGATTGACAGGGCAATGATTACGCCTGTAATTACTGCCGAATAGTCTAAAAGGCTAAACGGCTTATTACGCATCCTGGTAAAAAGCGCCTCGGCAGCCAGACAGCTCGCGATACAGATCAGAAGTTGTTTGACTGCGTACCAGTGAAAAACATAAACCGACACCAGTATAACCGGCAAAAGAGATATTAGAACATCTATCATCATGCTCCGCGTGGTCATCGCCGAGTCGGCTAAATGCGGTGATGAAGCCACATTAATTTTGCAGGTGGCCTTCTCAAAAGCAGTTAATTTATCTTTTTCTTTTTTTGTCATTAAATTTGATAGTCTCGTTAGAGGATTAAAATTTAAAGATAACTATTGGAAAAATCAGCAGTTCTTGTCCGCGCCACTATGGCTTGTTCATCGCTGCAATAAGGACCTTACCTGCCCGGATCAACTGAACCAGCGGTATGCCGGCCGGGCAGATATATGCGCAGCAGCCGCACTCAAAACAAGCCATAATATTATACCGCCGGGCGAGTTCAAGATCTTTATGACGCCCCGCCAAAGCTATTTTTGTCGGTACCAGCCGCATGGGGCATACATCCACACAACGCCCGCAATGCACGCAGGATGTTTCTTCAGCTTTTTGTACATCTTCTTCGGTAAGAATGGTAAGGCCGCTGGTTCCTTTGGTAACAGGAGTTTCCAAATCTATAAAGGGGAAGCCCATCATTGGCCCGCCGGCTATCATCCTGGATGCATTTTCATTCAGGCCGCCGCAAAACTCTATGAGTTCTCCGCAACTGATGCCTATGGGTGCCAGAAGATTGGCCGGCCTGGCCACTCCTCCGCCGGTTACGCTTACAACCCTGTGTGTAAGGGGCTTGTCTTTTATCAACGCCATCGCAACGGCAGCAATGGTGCCCACATTACTCACCGCCATGCCGACATCCGAAGGGAGTCCTCCAAGGGGGACCTCATGTTTGGTCAAAGCCAAGATCAGATGCTTTTCGCTCCCCTGGGGATACTTTGTTTTCAGAACCGCAATCCGAATAATAGTATCCTGGGCAGCCTGGCGCAATGCATCCACGGCATCCATCTTATTGTCCTCAACATTGATAACAATATCCCTGGCGCCAAGCGCATGCCCCGCCAGCAAAGCGCCTGTGATGATTGCCGCCGGAGCTTCAAGCATAAGCCTGTAATCGGATGTAAGGTACGGCTCGCATTCACAACCGTTTACCAAAAGAGTATGAACAGGCTTTTTGTCATTAGGCATAAACTTGACATGGGTTGGAAAGGTGGCTCCGCCAAGCCCCACTATGCCGGCGTTATTTATTGCTTCGGCTATCTTGTTCGGATCATATTCACCAATTCCGTTTTTTGGCCAATCAGCGCCGGTCAGATCCGCATAAAAATCGTTACCTGCTGTCTGATTTTCTTCGGCTTTGATTACAATAGCTTCAATGTGCAGGCCGGTCGGAAGTGTCGTTACAGCCGATTTTTTAACCTTGCCAGAAACAGGTGAGTGGAGCGGCACAGATACAAAACCCCCGCTTTTTGCCACCACGTCTCCGTAAAGAACATCCTGCCTCGCTTTGACTATCGGTTTGGATGGCGCTCCGATATTCTGCTGTAATGGCAGAAGCAGTGTTTCAGGAGCCGGCACTACCTCAATCTGTGCATCTGATGAATAATGCTTCCTTCCAGGAGGATGTACACCATGCGCAAAAGTGCCTCCACCTGCAAAACCTTTCAAGCCTAATCTCATAATATCTCCACGCAAACCGAGACCCGGAAAATAACCCATTTAAAAAAAAAATAATTTGAAAGCCTTGTAAAAGATACCCATTTCATCCAATTCTTGAACTTTAACAAAATGGAACATTTTTCAAAGTCTCAATTTATCTGTAATTTTGAAAAATTGTAGTTCGTAATGATCTTACAGACATCATCAAGCAATTATATCTACCCTGTCGTGAAGTTTCGATTTTTTATCAAGAAGCAGGATAAGTACCTAAAGTATTTAAACTATAAAACAACTCTCACAATGTCAAGAAAAATATATACTACTTTAATTTTTTTTATCCAACAGGTATTATATCTCTTTTTAACAAAAAAATGATTGACAGAATATAAGGATAATGAAATCGTATTATTTAACGTAAGCTTTTCCCTGCTAAGCTATATAATGCAATAACATGATATCATTTTTTGATTTCAACAAAAAAAATAGGTGGCTTTTGTGATTGAAAATGAAAATATAAATAAAATATTAATTGCTGTTGACGGATCCGATCAGTCCCTGCAGGCAGTCAGGTATGCCAGCTTAGTTATGCCCTGCAAACATACGGAGGTAGTACTTTTTTATATAGGCGATAAATTTTCCCAACTCTTTTTTGATATGGACAGGAACCCGCTATATCAATCGAAGATGCCCGAACTTAAACGCTGGATGGCAGACCAGCAAATGCAGATGGGCAATTTTTTTAAAGTATGTTCCGATATTCTGATTAAGGCCGGATTTCCAAAAAATTCCGTAGTCGTCAAAACCCAGACAAAAAAACTTAGTGTCAGCAGAGACATTTCGAAGGAATCATATAATGATTATACCGCCGTTTTGATGGGCCGCACCGGTATCAGCAAACTTAAGGATATGTTTGTTAAGAGCCTGGCCACCAAGCTGGTAGGAGCAATAAGCCACATTCCGATCATTGTGGTCGGAGGAATTCCGTCATCCAAAAAAGTATTGATGGCCTTTGACGGTTCTCACAGTGCTCTAAAGGGTTTAATAAATGTCGGACTGGCTCTTAGTCATTCGGAATGCGAAATAATGATGTGTCATCTCGTTAAAGCAGGCAAAAACATTGAATTGCAAAAAGAACAGATAGAATTAGATTTCAAAAAAGCCGTAGAAAAAATTATTGAAGCCGGAATGGCGGAATCGGCCGTGCAAAATAAAATACTAACCGTATATAAAAGCCTGGCCGCCGGCATTGTGGGTGAAGCCGTAGCGGGAGATTACGGTACAATTGTCATAGGGCGGCGAAGCCTTGTTACATTTATTGAAGAAGCTGTTATAGGAAGGGTTAGTAATAAGGTACTCGATACCGCTAGCGAAATGGCTGTATGGATAACATAATGGCTGGCATAAAAATGAAGAGCGGATTGATAATTATAGATTTTCACCTATAGATGTTCATGTTTACGGGAACAATTTTTTTAAATTCATGTTACAATATAAAGGAGAATATTATGTCTACACCAAAACATTGTCCCGGTTTTGAACAATTCAAAAATCTAAAGGCTTTCAAATGCAAATGCCCTAGCTGCGGAGAAGAAAATGAAATATTTTCTGATGAATTTGACAAGACGCATATCTGCAAAGCGTGCGGCAAAGAGATAGATTTCACACTTTGCACTCTGGATGGAGCCGCATAAAGCTTCTTTAACAGAACCTCCATCCCTTACACCCCCAAACCATTGCTCGCAGTTGAACATCTCCAGTGCTTTTGCATCATCATCTTTCCCCATCCATATACGTTCCCATGCGGCAGCGTGGGAACGAGATTAAAACAGTTGCCATATATCCAATATTCGGGAAAATTAATTTCCTTGACATTTTTAGGATGTATGACATAATATTAAGGTTAAAATTTAAGGGTATATAGCAATTTTTGTAAATCAATATTTTCCAAATATTGCGCCAGAATATTTTTTTTAAATTATTGTTGGTATTTATATATGATACAAATATTGAGTGATTAAAACAGGAGGATTCATGATTGTTGCACAGAGGAAGCCCTTTGATGAAATCAGGGCGTTGCTGGGGGGCTACAAAAAAGTTCTTACAGTGGGTTGTGGAACTTGCGTCGCTGTCTGCCTTGCCGGCGGTGAAAAGGAGGTGGGAATTTTAAATTCCGAACTTAAACTTGCCGCTAAAGTTGATAATAATCAAATTGAGTTTGGCGGGATTACTGTTGAACGGCAATGCGACATGGAGTTTCTGGCTGAACTGGACGACCTGGTTGGCGGATATGACGCACTCTTATCCATGGCCTGTGGTGCCGGCATCCAGTTTCTGGCGGAAAGGTTTCCGGATTTACCGGTTTTTCCGGCTGTTGATACAACTTTTATTGGAGTTAACAGGGATGTGGGCTGGTATGAGGAACGATGCCGGGGATGCGGCACATGCGTACTTGGAATGACCGGGGGGATCTGCCCTGTAACCATGTGTGCCAAAAGTCTTCTCAACGGTCCTTGCGGAGGAACAAACCAGGGTAACTGCGAAATCAGCCAGGATCAGCCATGCGCCTGGTTTCAGATTTATGAAAGACTGGAGAAACAGGGACGGCTTGAGAATATTCTTGAAATTTGTGAACCTATTGACTGGCGTAATCAGACACCCCGGACAGTAATTCAACCGGCTTATGCAAAACGTTATCAATCTTAACCCGGATGCAGCGGAGAAATAAGCATTCTTTGCATGCCCCGGTTATTATAAACAATATAGGAAATTTTTGATATGAAAGCAGAAAGCAATCTTGAAAAAGTTTTAGAAGCAGGACATTTTGCTTTTACTGGTGAAGTCGGACCTCCTCGAGGAGCTAATGTTGAGGCTGTTAAGAAAAAAGCCGGATTTTTAAAGGGGCTTGTCGATTCTGTTAATATCACTGACAACCAGACTGCCATGGTACGAATGTCCAGTTGGGCGGCTTCCATGTTTGTTATGCAGGAAGGACTGGAGCCTAACTACCAAATGGTATGCCGTGACCGCAACCGTTTGGCCATGCAAGCCGATATCCTGGGCGCATATGCCCACGGAATCCGGAACATACTCTGTTTGTCAGGTGATCATCAGCAATTCGGAGACCATCCCCAGGCAAAAGGAGTCTTTGATATTGATTCAATGCAGCTTATCGGCATGGTTAAAAAAATGCGCGACGAAGGGAAGTTCCTCGGCGGAGCAGATATCGATACACCGCCCAAACTTTTTATAGGTGCCGCCGCTAATCCCTTTGCAGATCCATTTGAATGGCGCGTACATCGCCTGGCAAAAAAAGTCAAGGCCGGCGCGGACTTTGTTCAGACTCAATGTATTTATAATATGGACAAAATGCGGGAATGGATCAGGCGCGCCAATGATATGGGACTTACCGAAAAAGTTTACATCCTGGCCGGAGTAACCCCCATGAAAAGTCTTGGTATGGCCAGATATATGAAAGCTAAAGTCCCTGGGATGGATGTACCTGATAATGTTATTAATCGTCTCAAGGGCGTTGAAAAGAAAAAACAGGCCGATGAAGGTATAAAAATGGCTTGCGAGCAGATTGAAGAATTCAAAGAGATGAAAGGCGTTGCCGGAGTTCATCTTATGGCTATTGAATGGGAACATAAGGTGCCTGAAATTGCTGAGCTGGCAAAGGTGTTGCCCAGACCGAAGGTATAAACGTTTGATGATTTTTAATAAAAAAAACTCAACAGTCACAAATTAAAGGAGTTTCCAAGTGGGTAATATGAATAAACGAGTTTTGGTCGTCGGGGGTGGAATTGCCGGTTTGACTGCCGCCTGGGAGCTGTCAAAATTCAACATTGATGTGGTACTGGTTGAAAAGACATGCTTTTTAGGTGGGCATGCAATCCAGTTTTGCTGCAAAGCCACGGATGAATGCCTGACATGCGGAGCCTGTTCGGCTGAGGATATGCTGCAGAATGTGGTAAATGAACCCGGGATTCAAGTTCACCTTGCAACAGAAATTGAGCAAATTACTAAAAACAACGGCTATTCCGTCAGCCTTAAAAAAAGTGCTTTACCGGATGACCAGGATGGTAAAGGTCTAATCAAGGCCTTCTCAAAAAACAATTCACCTCTTTATGTGGTTACTGATAAAAACGCTTGTTCAAATATCCCTGAAGGTTCGGTTGAATTTAATGAATTAGGTTTTGACGGTGATATTGATGTGGATGCCATAATCCTGGCCAGTGGTTTCAAAGCTTTTGATGCCGGCCAAAAGGGGACTTATGGCTATGGTAAATTCGAAAATGTAGTTACCGGTCTCGACCTTGAGCGAAGCAAAAGAGAAAATGGTTTTATTGTCAGGCCATCTGATGGCAAGGAGCCGCAAAAAATCGCATTTATTCAGTGTGTCGGCAGTCGGGATCAAAATCTGGGGAATTTATGGTGCTCACAGATTTGCTGCCCTTACGCACTCAGAATGGCCAGTGGCATCAAATTTAGAAACCCTGAGGCGGATATCACAATTTTCTACATGGATATCCAGAATGCGGGCAAAAATTCTTCTCTATTTTATGATAAATGCAAAGAGGAATTTAATTTTATCCGGAACATACCTGTAGATGTTTATCCAATGGAGGATGACAAGCTGCGGACGCGGTACCTGAATGATGAGGATGGTTCGGCGGTCGAGGATGTTTTTGATATGGTTGCATTGTCAGTCGGAATAACGCCGGGCAGCGATAATGAAAAATTATCGGAAGTGCTGGGCATTGATCTTAATATAGACGGTTTTTTTGCATGCACGAACACATTAAGCAGAACCTCTACATCAAAAGATGGTATTTTTATTGCCGGAACTGTGCAAGGTCCCAAGAGTATACCGGCTTCCATGGCTCATGCAATCCAGGCTGCGGGTGAAGTTTTAAAACATTTGGGGGTGAGCGGATGAATGATATGACAAATAATGATATGGAAAAAATAACCGTCAATACCGAAGTTCTGATTGTAGGCGGCAGCGCTGCAGGCTTAAAGGCGGCAGCGGGAATTGCAGCCTGCGGATATAAGGTATGCCTGATTGAGAGTAACTCCGGGATTGATATTCAAAAAAAAGAGCTGCTGACCGGATTAGGTGAGCAGGATATTACCGGTCTTAAAGAGCTTGAAAAAGAGGTATTATCAAACAGCCGGATTGAAATCCTGACCGATACAAATTTAGTCGGGGTTAACGGTGTTCCAGGTGATTTTAATCTTAAACTGGAAAATAAAGACGGGATCATTGGAAAAAAAACAGGCGCTATCGTGATCGCGACCGGTTTTACCATCAAGCCCTTGAATGATAAATATCAGCTTTCCCTATCAGACAATGTTATAACCCAGTCCAGCCTTGAAGAGATGCTGGCTGCAGGGGATCAATCCGCCAGGGAAAAGCTGGCAGGTAAAACAGTTGCTTTTCTTCTGGGTTTCGGGAATTATGGATATCCGATTGTGATGGAGAGACTTGTCCGCAGCATTCTTGCAATTGAACAGATTGAAGGCTGCACTGCTTATGTTTATGCCGGTGATTTAAAGGTAGCCTCAGACTCTTTGGAAAGGATCTATAAAGAGAGCAGGGATAATGGGGCCACATACTTTAAACTGCCCCAAATGCCGGAGATCAGCCAGGACGGAAAAAAAATCACTTTTTTCGATCCTGTATTAAGGCAGGATATGGAACTTTCCCCCGACTTACTGGTCGTTGAGGAAGAAATCTGCCCAGGTCAAAGTAATGACGAACTGGCCGGACTTTTGCGTATAGATATGGAAGCGGCCGGGCTTATGCAAAAAGATAATGTTCACCGTTTTCCTGTTTCTTCCAACCGGGAAGGCATTTTTGTTATAGGCGCGAGCCGCGAAGTGCAAAATCTGCCTTTGGAAATAACAGATGCCGCCAATGTTGTTCTTGGAGTAAAAAATCTCCTGGGTGACGGCACAAGGATGGCACCGAAAGAAAGAGGTATTGTCGACACCGGCAAATGTGTATTCTGCATTACCTGTTACCGTTGCTGCCCGCATGGAGCCATTTATTGGGATGAAGACAACAAGGCTGTCATATCTCCCCTTGCCTGTCAGGCTTGCGGTATCTGTGCTAGTGAATGCCCGATGGATGCAATCCAGGTTGGCGGCTTTACAGATACCGACCTGAAAGAGGAGATTAAACAATCGATTGAACCTGATGCGAAAGCTCCCCAAATTGTCGCTTTTTGCTGCCGGAACTCTGCTTTTGAAGCCGGGGTGATGGCAAAAACATTTAATATGCCGGTTCCCGAGGGCCTGAAAATGGTAAAAGTGCCATGTGCCGGAAAAATTGATCTGGACTATATATTGACCGCTTTTGTAGAAGGTGCAGACGGGGTCCTTGTTTTGACTTGTCATAATGGAAATTGTAAATCCGAACGGGGAAATATTTTTGCCGAATGGCGTGTCGACGATGCTCATCGCATGCTGGAGGAATCCGGTTTCGGAAAAGAACGGCTGCAGTTTGCCACCCTGGCTTCCAATACAGGGAGTCGATTTTCTGCTATTGTTTGCGACATGGAAAAAACTATAAACAATTTAGCTTAAGGCTCGCGTTAAAAAAAAATATTTAGGGGGTTTATACAAATGGCTAAGGAAGCTATAAAGCTTGGGAAAAAGGAAAAAAGTTATTTTATAGACAAGGTTAAGGAAATCCTCCCTGATGGCGGAAATCTTAACCTTTGTCTTACATGCGGGGCATGCTCTTCAGGATGCCCCGCAACAGGCCTGGAGGACATGGATCCCAGAAAATTTCTTCGGATGGCTGCGCTGGGAATGGATGAAGAGATTATTAAATCGAATTGGCCGTGGATGTGTACCTTATGTCAAAGATGCATTTATGTCTGCCCCATGGAAATTAATATTCCACAACTGGTACATTATGCCAGGCAACTCAGGCCCAGGGAAAAACGTCCAAAAGGGATTCTCGGTTCTTGTGATATGGCCTTGAGAAATGACTCTTGCAGTGCCATGGGAGCAACTCCTGAAGATTTTACATTTGTGGTTGAAGATGTTCTTGAGGAATATAAGGAGGCACAGCCTGAATTTGCCGATATGGAAGCGCCGGTTGATAAACAAGGAGCAGAATTCTTTTTAAACCAGAATTCCAGAGAGCCTGTAACCGAACCTGACGAGATGGTTCCGCTCTGGAAAATTTTGCACCTTGCTGGAGCAAACTGGACATACGGCAGCAAGGGGTGGGGCGGAGAAAATTACTGTATGTTTCTTGCTGACGATGATGCATGGAAACATATTATTAAAACAAGTGCCGATCATGCCCAGGAACTTGGATGCAAAGTTTATCTTAATACTGAATGAGGTCACGCTACCTTTGCAGTCCGGGACGGACTGAGAAAATTCAATATTAAACATAATCTTGAAATTGTATCCATCTATCAATATTATGCCAAATGGATACGTGAGGGTAAACTTAAAGTAAATTCAGACTGGAACAAGGATTTGAAAATTAAATTTACGGTACAAGATCCTTGCCAGATTATTCGCAAAAGTTATGGAGATCCTGTAGCTGAAGATTTGCGTTTTGTTGTAAAATCGATAGTTGGAGAAGAAAATTTCATTGACATGACTCCAAACAGGTCAAATAATTTTTGCTGTGGCGGCGGCGGCGGTTTTCTCCAGTCAGGTTTTAATGAGCAGCGACTTGCTTTCGGTAAGATTAAAGATGAGCAGATTAAGGCAACAGGAGCCGATTACTGTATAGCAGGTTGTCATAATTGTCATGATCAGATTCACAAACTTAGCGAACATTATGGAGGCCACTACCCTGTTGTCCATCTATGGACTTTGATTTGCCTTTCCCTTGGGATACTCGGTCCAAACGAACGGGAATATCTGGGTGACGATTTAAAGGAAGTTGCTGTATTTCATCCTGAAACTGCGTTATAATTGAAGTAAAGTAAAGAGTTCGGCCGGACGCAACCAGCCGAACTCTTTAAAATATTGGTTCATCGATGAACAGCTATTAGCACTTAGCTTTTAGCTGTTAGGTATTGACGCTAAAAGCTAATAACTAACAGCTAAAAGCTAATACCTGATGGCATAGTTTAATTAGTATATGCTCAAGAAATAGAATTTCCACAATAATCCGCTATGATCCAAAATATTTTATTGAATCAATGTGTTAGTGGAATAACAGCCTTGCAAGCAGCGTTCACAATAGGATAAATTAACGGCGACGAAGTCAGGGCGGGATGTGTTCCCATCTGGAATTTGACTATATCGTTTGCCGTCATTTTGTGCATGATGCATGCGCTGAGTACATTCACCATTTCTCCCACCGGCTTACCGCCGGACAAAGAGCCTCCGAGAATAATTCCGGTATTTTTAGCAAAGACAAGCCTCACCTTTGTAAGGGTGGAATCGGGCATGCCGGCGGGATGTGTGTCCGGCGCCTCTGCTGTTGTAATGACAACTTCCGCCCCTGTTTGTTTTGTATGTCTCTCGGTAAGGCCTGCAACAGCAAATGCCCTTTCATTGATAACTGTGGAAAAAACACTGATGGCGCCACAATTATTATGGGTTGGAGAGAATAGATTAGCCCCGGCAATTCGTGCCTCTGAAGTGGCAATCGAAGCAAGCATGACACCGACCGGTTTTCCGTCAAAGAATGAAACTTTTTCAGCACAGTCACCACATGCAAAAATATCCGGATCGGTATAGGTTCTCATATAACGATCAACCTTGATCGTATTTCTGAATCCTAATTCCAGGCCTGTTTTTTTTGCGAGCCCAGTATTGGGGACGGCCCCTATCCCGAGAATTATCATGTCCGCCTTCAATTCATTGCCGCTTGCCAGTTTTACACCGGTAACCTCTTCATCACCAAGGATGCTCTCAACCTTTTCATTCACCATGATCTTTACCCCGGTTTCTTCTATCTTTGCCTGGGCCTCATCACAGAATTCATCATCCATGGCATTTTGCAAACAGCGCGGCAATGCCTCTATAACTGTTATTGCAACGTTTCTGCCCTTACGGCACTCATCGGCAAATTCCATACCTATGAAACCGCCGCCGATAATGACAATATTTTCTGCTTTGTCAACCGCATTCAAGAGGTTAGCTAAATAAATAAAATCCTTTTTTACGGGAAACACATTTTTCTTGTTAATTCCTTGAATGGGAGGTATCAGCGGCCCTGAACCAGTCGCAAAAACCAATTTTTCATACCCGACGGTTTCTCCGCCTGAAAGACTGATAATTTTTTTTTCACGATCCACTCCCACGGCTTCACCCTTTATCAGTTCTATGCCGTTTTTTTCCAAAAGTCCGTCAGGAATAACATTATGTTCAGGCCCCCCAACTGTGCCGTAAATATATGGAATACCGCATGGAACAAGAACAGTGCCTTCTTTTCTGATTAAAATGACCTTTTTATCAGGATAATGCCTTCTGCAGCTTATCCCCGCGGAAATACCTGATAATCCACCTAAAATCACCACATCTGCTTCTTTCATATTATCTCCTCCCACTTTAAAGAATTAAACCGGAATCTAAATTTATAGAAATAATAATCTCTATCCTTCATAGCATGACTATCCATTCTTTCAATCAGGACCTCAATCAGGACCGCAGCGTCGCGACAAGACGTTTAGTCTTGGTCAAAAGATCAAGGGCCGCCAGGATATCCTTGCAAACTACATCCGCAGACAGAAGGGTTTCGACTGACGCTCCTTCCTCCTGTATAAGCGCTATGCCCAGCACAGCACCTTTAAGCATAAGGCGGTCGTTTCTGCCGTTTCCTATACATACCGAAAAATCCGGCCCCAGCTTTTTAACATAATCGAGTTTTCCGGTGTCCTGATTGTCAAGCGGAAGTATCGATAATAGAGCCGGTATTCCTTTAAGCCGGGATGCGGCCCTGCCGAATGTATCCGCCGTAAGAACATGGAGTTTAATATCATTCGCAAGAATTTTTAATCTTTCACCAACGCCTTCAATCAGGTAACCGTCACAGGACAAGGTGCCGTTGTAATCCATTACAATATGCTTCAGTTGCAAAGTCCTGTACCCGGGGATTTTAATTTCAATCACAACTCTTCACTCCTTTTTTAATAGGGGTTAGTCTTTCTTTCAGATAAGTATATCTCCTATGGGTCTTGTCGTTCTTTACTGCTATTGCCATGGCTTTTTTCGTACCTACGATAACAACAAGCCTCCGCCCCCTGGTTACTGCCGTATAAATAAGATTGCGCTGGAGAAGCATATAATGCTGGGTAAGAACAGGTATAACTACAACAGGATATTCCGAACCCTGTGATTTATGAACTGAAACCGCATAGGCGAGCACGAGTTCATCAAGGTCATTAAAATCATAGGTTATTCTTCTGCCGTCAAAGGAAATCGTAACCTCCTGATCCTCGGTCGACACTCGTATAATTCTTCCTATATCGCCATTAAACACATTCTTGTCATAATTATTCCTTACCTGCATTACTTTATCATTTACTCTGAAATTCCTGCTTCCCCGTATAATCCCGGTTCCGGAGGAATTTAATGCTTCCTGTAATTTAATATTAAGATTAGCGGCTCCTGCCACGCCCCTGTGCATGGGGGATAACACCTGAATATCATTTACAGAATCGAAACCGAATGAACTTGGCACCCTGTCCTTTACCAGTCTTAAAATAATATCAAGCACCCTCTCGGGATCTTCCTGTTCAATAAAATAAAAATCATTCTTTTTATCTTTTGATATCAAGTAAGGCATCATACCTTTATTTATCCTGTGAGCATTTACAATAATCCGGCTTTCCCTGGCCTGACGAAAAATCTCGTTAAGTTTTACAACAGGCACTAAACCCGACCCGATGATATCATTTAATATGTTACCCGCACCTACAGAGGGCAGCTGATTAACATCACCCACGAGAATAAATGTGGCTTCCGGTGGTATCGCTTTTAAAAGATGATACATAATGACAGTATCTATCATTGATGCTTCATCTATAATTAGAAGATCACAATTTAACGTTTTTTTTTCATTTTTCTGAAACCCGCCGTTTGCAAAACTGTATTCAAGCAGCCTATGAATTGTTTTTGCTCCATAACCGGTGGTTTCGCTCATCCGTTTTGCGGCTCTGCCGGTGGGTGCCGCAAGCATAATACGGCCTGTTATTTTAGAAAAAATTTTTAAGATAGCGTTGATTATGGTGGTCTTGCCGGTACCAGGTCCGCCTGTAATAATCATCATCTTATTTTCACAGGAACCGGCAACCGCTTCAATCTGTTTTTCAGCAAGCTGTATGGAGAGCTGTTCCTGAACCCACGCCACAGCACTATCAATATCAATACTACGCATGCAGCCAGGTGAAAAAACAAGCCTCTTTATCATGCCGGCAATCCTGGTCTCGCACAGATAAAACTTTGCAAGATATACAGCCTTGTTATTTACAGCAAATTTTTCAATACCGGAATTCAAGTCCTCAATAACTATTTTCTTATTAACAGCAATTGCTGCTATCGCATCAACAACAACATCCCTCTCAACCGTAAGTATCTCCCGGCTCTTCTTTATCAGCTCTTCATAGGGATAATATACATGTCCCTCATCAGAAAGCTGATGCAGGACATAGAGTATTCCTGCCTCAATCCTTTGCTCGGAATCTTTGGAAAATCCGAGCTTTTCTGCTATAGTATCGGCTGTTATGAATCCTATTCCGTAAATATCCTCCGCCAGACGATATGGATTTTCAGTAACCACCAGGACGGAATTATTTCCGTACTCCCTGAAAATCTTTACCGCATAACCTGAACTCACACCGTGCGTCTGAAGAAAAAGCATGACATCCCTGATCTCTTTCTGCTCTTCCCACGCCTTTTCTATCATGGCGACACGTTTTTTGCCGATACCATCAACCTCAACCAATTTTTCAATATTATGTTCAATAATATTAATGGTTTTTTTGGAAAATCTCTTTACTATCCGTCCGGCCATTACAGGCCCGATACCCTTAATAAGGCCTGAGCCGAGATATTTTTTTATACCATAAAGAGTAGCGGGAACATCCGTCTTATAATTAACCACCTTAAACTGTTCACCGAATTTTGGATGAACAGACCATTCCCCCTCCATTTTAAGAATTGCCCCGGGTGTCGGGGACATCAAATTCCCGACAACCGTAACAAGGTCTCTCTGCCCAAAGACCTTAAGCCGGGCAATAGTAAAACCGTTCTCCTCATTGCAGTAAGTTATCCTTTCAATCTGGCCATCAAGATTTACAAGCATAAACAGACTCTTTTACATTCCAAATATATTTCCTTAAATTGATTAATTCCCTAATGATTCGCTTTTATACAATTTTTTTGAATCTGTAAAATATACTTTCTCACATCCGGAAAACTGTCAATAACCTTTCCGCATATAACACTTGCTTCAATTCTGCCATAATCATGGGCAAGAAAATTTCGAAAACCTGCAATTTTTTCAAAAGAATAGGCAAATTCAGGATCAAGGATACCGTTGTTACCTAATATATCGAATGCTTCAAAATAAGATTCCCCCAAGTAAGCCTTCAAAAGGACAGCAATGTCGATATCGCTGGATTTTGAGGCTGTCCCTTGTACATGAGAACCGAATAGATATGCAAACAAGATCCGGTCTTTATGTTTTGTTAATACCTTTTGGATGATATCTTTCATTGGATTTCAGATTTTAAGAAAAAAACGAATCATTATGTTGAATTGCAATTACCTGTAAACCTTAAGGTGATACAATAACATTAGTACACTAAATATTCATTGAGAACAACTCAATTTCCCTATGAGCAGCAAGGGAAAAAACCTGAGAACATAATTGACATTAAAAATATAAATTTATACAAAGAAATTGTTTGGTGAAAACTGATGAGCGATGAAGTACTGGTGAGAATCTATTAACTGTGATTTGTATGATTAGTGGATTTTTTTGATTAAGAATGAAGCCGATGTGCGGAATTGAACCGCAGACCTGCTGATTACGAATCAGCTGCTCTACCAACTGAGCTACATCGGCGTAGATAATTTTAAAATGTATCATGCATAATTTCTAAGGGTCAAGTTAAAAATATGCTTACAAGGCTTATAATTAAAATTCTAATCGCATCTACACTGCTTTTTTTTGGCTTTCTGACATCAATTGAAGCGGTAACATTCAAAATAGCCAGCTATAATGTTGAAAATCTCTTTGATCTTGATAGAGACGGAACGGAATATTCGGCATATCTGCCCTATAATCATTATGGATGGACCAAAAAGATGCTTGATAAAAAAATATCAAACCTGGCCCGGGTAATCAAGGGGCTGAATGCCGAGGTGGTGGCATTGCAGGAAATTGAATCAAGAAAAGCGCTGATTTTGTTGGTTGAAAGGTTGAAACACAATGCTGTTAATTATCCATATTATAAAATAGCAGCAGCAAAACCGACTTCAGTTAAATGTGCAGTTATTTCAAAATTTCCAATTATAAATAAAAAGGAAATAAAAGTTGATAATGATTCTGCCAGAAATATTTTAAAGATTACTCTTAATATAGAAGGAGCGCCATTTATTGTTTTTGTGAATCACTGGAAATCCAGGAGAGGTCCTGAAAGCTGCCGAATTAAATATGCAAAAGCTCTTAAAAAAGAGATTGACAGGCTGCCGGCTGATTCTGACTTTATTCTTACAGGTGATTTTAACTCATGCTATAATGAATACAGAACTATTAAATATTCAAAAAAGTTAAACGATACTAAGGGTGTAACCGGAATAAATCATATTCTCATGACCATTAAAGGTTCTGACATGGTCAATGAAAAATTTGTAAGAAAACAGAAGGAGAATGAATATCTTTACAATCTATGGCTTGAACTCGGCAAGGGTAAACGCTGGTCATATATTTTTGCCGGCAAAAAAAGAAGTTTCGATCATATGATAATATCAAAAGGGTTGTATGATAATAAGGGAATAGCCTATATCGACAATTCGTTCGACAGGTTCACGCCTGGATACCTGTTTTACAAAAAAGGCATTTATCGCTGGCAAAGGGCAGAAAGAGGGAAAGGCCGCCATCTTGGCAAAGGTTACTCGGACCATCTCCCCATTTTTGCATATTTTTCCACTAGACCCTGAAAATCCATATCTGTTAAAAACTGGACATTCTTCATATCACTTCAAAAGTACTTTACACTTTTTTAACAAATAAACCTATCTGTGTGCATCTATGCTCCATTGTTGTTTCAAAAATGTCAACAACAAATGAAGGATGCCAAAAACTGTGAACTATCAGTCGACGGTATGTTCGAGATAGATTAAAATTGTATTAAAAGTCCTTTTTTGCAGTTCAAAGCTCTCATTTAAAAGATGATGCCGGCCGTTTTTAATTATTTTAATTTCAGCTTTTGGGAATTTTTCCTTTATCTTTTTAAGGTTGTATCGCCAGGCTACTGTTTTATCGAGGTTACCCTGGATTACCAATAGATTCTTTGATGACACCCCATAATCCTGAAACGATCCATTCCATTTAAAAAGAGAAGTGACCCATTGCAAAGGCACTTTTCTATACTGCAAGGGATCTTTTTCTTTAACAAATTTTAAAAATTCTGTATTGGAAGAATTTTTTACAAATTTCCTGGGTACACTGTCAAAAAAAGGGCTGCACAGAAACATGCCTGTTTTTGAAAGATACCAGCCATATGAATGTACCAGGGGAGCGATTAATATTATTTTATCAAACGGCATATTGTCTGTAGTCAGTATAAAATCGATAGTAGCTGCGCAGCCTGTACTATGTGCGATAATATGCAAAGGGCCAGGGAATTTGGTCTGATATAAAGAGACAAAGTCATTCAGAATATCCGAATAAACCTTGAAGTCGCTTATCGACACCCGTTCACCTGAAGATAGTCCATGCCCCGGCATATCATAGGCCGCAACTGCAAATCCTTCATTAACAAGAAAGTGTATAGTATCCTTTAAAGTACCGGTGTGATCAAAATAACCATGAAGCAAAAATACGGTGGCCTTATGATTTTCAGGCCTGAAAACGTTTGCTGCAATGATGTAACCGTTTGATATGAATGACCCGAAATAGTGCTTTATATCCGGTATATTTAATTTATAAAAATCGAAATATAATCTAAAAGAGCCTTGCCCGGGGTAAGGTTCATCCAGGTTAAGCGGAGAGATCGGTACATATTTTTTTTTATTTATATTTGTCCAGTTATCGGAATAAGCAGATAAGGCCGGGCATCCTATGGCAAGCAGGACAAAAAATACAATGGACAATACTCTGCCCCGGATCAATTGTTTGATTATATTATTCATTATCTCTTTCTCTTTTTGTACATAAATATTTAATCTGTTTTTTTTAAGCCGTACCTGTTTTATTCTTGAAAAAAAAACATACTGGTTTATAATAAGAAATGGTTGTGCTAAGTGGGGAGCTAGCGGTGCCCTTTTCCCGAAATCCGCTTTATGCGGGGCCTAATCCCCCTTTCAAGGGTTTTATATTGAAATTTATTATCTGCTTAGGCCGGACACCATGTAACAAACGTTCATGAACCTCGTCAGGTCCGGGAGGAAGCAGCGATAAGTGATACTGTTTGTGTCGTGGATCGATCCCGACCAACGAGCGGCTGATAATTTCAAAAAAATTCGACATAGGGGTGCACAACCTTCTCTATAGATTATCAGAAAATCTATATTATGACCTTTCACACCTTTGCTCTTTACGCTCATTGCTCACCAAAAAAAACGCAATTTATAACCTTCCAAAGTATACCAACTTGACATTGCTTCATCTATCATTATTTTTTGTAAAACATTATTGATGTTCAGTTTAAAAATATCGTAGTTTACCATTTAACCAAGTTAAACTATTATATACTTTAATATAAAAATTTTGGGTGCGTTATCGGTAGTCGGAGTATTATAATACTCTTTCCTCCCTATGGCCTTCCCAAAACAATTATATTGAAGTCTATATAAAGTCATTTCAGGAGAAAAAACTGCCGATGACCGGAGAAAAAGAAGCCAAGAAAGATACCGAGTCTCTTAAGGCCGGTAAGGAAAATAAAAAAAAGTTAAAATCCGTCTCAAGCAAAGCTGATAAAAAAAAAGATACACCAAATGATTTATTAGATCAATTAAAGTCGGAAAAAGAGGCTGCTGAACAGGAGGCTAAAGATACGTATGACAAACTTCTAAGGATCTCGGCTGAGTTCGACAATTATAAAAAACGGACTGCCCGGGACATGGATGAATTCAGAAAATTTGCAAACGAATCTCTCCTCATGAAATTGCTGCCTGTAGTGGATAATCTTGAACGTGCCATAAGCTCGTCACAAGAAAAAAAATCTTCGGAAAGTTGCATTACCGAAGGAATAAACATGACTCTCCAGGAGATTCTGAATATTTTTGAAACATTCCAGGTAAAACCGATAGAATCTTTAAACAAAACTTTTGATCCTAATTTTCATCAAGCAGTCATGCAGGAAGAGACGGAAGAAATAGAAGAGAATATTATCATTAAGGAATTTCAAAAAGGCTATATGATACAAAACAGGTTGCTAAGACCTGCGATGGTAGTAGTCGCCAAAGCAAAAACCAACAAATCTGATAATTCATAAAAAAAATATATCATGCAAGGAGGAGACTGATGGGTAAGGTAATAGGCATAGATCTTGGAACCACTAACTCTTGTGTCGCAATAATGGAGGCCGGCGACGCAAAGGTTATTACTAATACTGAGGGTGGAAGAACAACGCCATCGATAGTCGCCGTTTCAGACAGTGGCGAACGTCTTGTCGGCCAGATTGCCAAAAGACAGGCGATTACTAACCCTGAAAATACGGTTTTTGGCGTAAAAAGATTGATCGGCCGAAAATATGATGCGGATGTGGTTCAGGATGATATAAAAGTACTTCCATATAAACTCGAAAAAGCATCTAACGGCGATATTCGTATTAGACTTAATAATGAACTAAACAGCCCGGCCCAGGTCTCGTCATTTATTCTTGCTAATATAAAAAAGACCGCCGAAGAATATCTTGGCGAACCTGTTACAGAGGCTGTAATAACCGTTCCGGCATATTTTAACGACAGTCAGAGGCAGGCCACCAAGGATGCCGGCAAAATTGCCGGCCTTAATGTTTTAAGAATAATAAATGAACCTACTGCGGCATCGCTGGCATATGGACTCGATAAAAAGACAGAGGAAAAGATAGCAGTCTTCGACCTGGGCGGAGGAACCTTTGATGTATCTATTCTCGAAATAGGCGAAGGAGTCTTTGAAGTTAAATCGACTAACGGCGACACACATCTGGGCGGAGAGGATTTCGATCTCCGGTTAATAAACTACCTTGCAGATGAATTCAAAAAAGACCAGGGTATTGATGTAAGAAACGACAAAATGGCCCTCCAAAGGCTGAAAGAAGCTGCGGAAAAGGCCAAAATGGAGCTTTCCACATCTATAGAAACGGATGTGAACCTCCCCTTTATCACCGCAGATGCAAGCGGCCCCAAACATTTGAATATTAAAGTTACCAGGGCCAAACTCGAATCTCTTATCAGCGACCTTCTGATAAATCTGGAGAAGCCATGTTTAACAGCTCTAAAAGATGCCGGTCTAAAGGCCGGCGATATTAACGAAGTTGTGCTGGTTGGCGGAATGACACGCATGCCGGCCGTACAGGAATGCGTAAAAAAGATTTTCGGCAAAGAACCCCATAAGGGTGTTAATCCGGATGAAGTGGTTGCACTGGGCGCTGCCATACAGGGTGGAGTCTTAAAAGGAGATGTAAAAGATGTTCTGCTCCTTGACGTAACACCCCTTTCCCTGGGCATAGAGACCCTGGGTGGAGTGATGACCAGATTGATAGAAAAAAACACCACCATTCCAACCAAAAAGAGTCAGATCTTCTCCACCGCAGCGGACAACCAGCCCGCAGTTTCAATCCATGTGCTGCAGGGTGAACGTGAAATGGCTCCGGCTAATAAAACCCTGGGACGTTTTGAACTGGTCGGGATTCCACCGGCACCGCGCGGCGTGCCTCAAATAGAAGTGACCTTCGATATAGATGCAAACGGCATTGTTAATGTGTCGGCTAAAGACCAGGCCACCGGAAAAGAGCAGTCGATCCAGATTACGGCATCTTCCGGCTTGTCAAAGGAAGAAATTGACGCTCTGATTAAGGATGCGGAGCTTCATGCTGAGGACGATAAAAAGAAAAAAGAGCTGATTGAGGCCCGCAACACGGCTGACAGCCTGATCTATTCAACCGAAAAATCGATAAAAGATCTTGGCGATAAGGTTGATGCAGACACAAAAAAGAACGTGGAAGATGTGGTTCCGCGTCTTAAAAAAGCTATGGAAGGTGAAGATACTGAAGAGATCAAACGTATCAGCGAGGAGTTATCCCAGGCAGCCCATAAGCTGGCAGAAGCGATGTATAAAAACGCCTCCCAGGATGCGGGTCAGCAAGCAGGCCCGGGATCAGGACCGGCGGGCCCTGATGCCGCCCAGCAAGGAGCATCAGCCACCTCACCCCCTGACGATGATGTTGTCGATGCTGATTTTGAAGAAATAAAAGATGATGACAAAAAGTAACGGAAACTTTCACACCCAACAGGCAAAAATCAATACCGTTACATAAATAATTTTCATTGCGTTATCGGTCGTCGTAGTAGGGGTTCAAGATTTTGAACCCCTACTCCCCCTGGACTTGTGTCAAATTTTAAACTTGGGTAATTATTTGACGGTCTATACTATCTGAACTACTTCTTGTGGCCAATAAACAAATTCACAACACCTGAGGTCAACCCTTTCCATCTGACATTTGAAAAATTCGCTTTAATCATTATGTCAGCAAATTTTTCCGGCCTTGGAAAATTAATGACTGAATCCGGAAGATATTGATATGCCGCAAGGTTCTTTGAAAACAACCATCCTATCAAGGGCAAAATTTTTTTAAAATAAAGCAAATAGCTATTCAGCAGGAGTCCTTTTTTGGGTGTGTTTAATTCAAGGATTAGAAGCATACCGCCATGCTTCAGACTGTTATGGAAACTTTTTAATGCTGATAATTTGTCGCCAATATTCCTTATGCCGAATGCTATTGTAACAGCATCAAATGTATTATCTTTAAATGGAATATAAAAAGCATTTCCGGCAGATAGATGAAACCTGGATTCTTTGCTTTTACCTTTAATTTTTTTACTGGCAAGCATAAGCATGTTAATTGAAAAATCGAGGCCAAAAACATTTACTTCTGATTTTTCCCGTCTTAAAATTTCCATGCCTATATCTCCGGTTCCGCAGGCAACATCAAGGACTCTTCCCTTGCCGGAGACATTCAGTTCAGATGCCAGGGCTTTTCTCCACAAAATATCCTGTCCCAGACTTAGCAGATGGTTAAGCAGATCATATCTGGGAGCTATTTTATCAAACATCTCCCTGATAAAAGGAAGTTCTGTTTTTTGCATTGACAATTCCGATAAAGGGATTATGTTCAAACATAAATTCTATATTACATTTTATTTTTAAAATAAATTATCATATCTATTCCACTTTTACAATAAAAGACTTTTAAACAGGGATTTACATGATTGCAAAAAGGGATTATTACGAAATTCTTGGCGTCGCCAGAGACGCTGATGGACCTGAGCTTAAAAAGGCATACCGACAGCTTGCACTTAAATATCATCCGGATAGAAACTCGGGTGACAGGGAAGCTGAAGAAAAATTTAAAGAAGCGGCCGAAGCTTATGATGTTTTGAATGATTCTCAAAAACGGGGCATTTATGATCAGTACGGCCATGAGGGACTGGAAGGCTCTGGTTTTTCAGGGTTTGGCGGTTTTGATGATATATTTTCAAACTTTGGAGGTATATTTGAGAACCTTTTCGGTTTCGGGGGCGGAGGCCGAACACGTTCCGGCGCTAAAAAAGGAGCCGATCTCCGGTATGACTTATCATTGAGTTTTATGGAAGCGGCATTTGGAATGAACAGGGATTTAACAATAGAGAAGCGGGAAGTCTGTTCTGTGTGTGACGGAAGCGGCTGCGAGCCAGGAACAAGCCCTGCAACCTGCCCCCATTGTAAGGGGACAGGTCAGGTTACCAGGAGCCAGGGTTTTTTTACAGTCAGAACAACCTGCCATCACTGCAAGGGCAACGGCCAAAGCATCCCTCATCCCTGCCTGGAATGCAGGGGAACCGGACAGGTTATGGTCACCAAAAAGGTATCGGTCAAAATTCCCGCCGGAGTCGATTCCGGATCAAGGCTGCGACTTACTGCTGAAGGAGAGGCTGGTGTTAAAGGTGGGCCTCCTGGTGACCTTTATGTTTTTATTTATGTTGATTCGCATGATTTCTTTGAGCGTGACGGCACGAATGTGATATGCAGTGTTACTGTTTCATTTGTACAGGCTGCATTAGGCGACGATATAAAAGTCCCGACCCTTGACGGAAAAAAAACACTTGTAATTCCCAAGGGAACCCAGCCTGGAGACCTGTTTCGTTTTATGGGCGAAGGGATACCATCTCTCAGAGACGGCCGGCGCGGTGATCAGATAATACATCTGAAAATGAAAACCCCAACCAATCTCAACAAAAAACAGGAAAAACTCCTGAAAGAATTTGCCAGGATTGAATCCGGCAAGTTTTCCCATAAATTAAAAAATATAATCAAGGGCGAATCTATGAAGTCTGCGGGATAGATATTGAGAAGCCTACCAGAAGACTATAAAGTTTCGGTTCATCACGGATTAGTGTGGTAATCCATGATGAACAGCTATTAGCTTTTAGCTGTTAGGTATTAACACTGCTAAAAGCTGGCATCCTTCATTCTCAGTTTACATTTATTTTGTATAAAAAATTAAATTTTACCGCCGAGAACGCAAAAAACGCAGAGAAAACTACTTAATTTTTAATGTAATATCTCAGCGTTTTCAGCGAACTCTGCGGTAAAATACTGATTTTGACATTAAAAAAAAGTGTTAACTACTTTTGGGCATTAATGAAAGATGCCTAAAAGCTAATACCCAACAGCTAATAACTGATGGCATAAGTTTAATTAGTATATGCTCAACAAATAGAATCTCCACAATAATCCGCTATGATCCAAAGTTTCATGTAATTAGCTGGAAATCTAAATTCAAGGAGTGACAATGTTTGAATTAAAGGTTATTACCCGTTTTGCGGCTGCGCATCAGTTGAAAATGGTTACCAAGCAATGCGAGAATCTTCACGGACACAACTGGAAAATAGAAGTATGCGTGGCTGGGGGCACTCTTAATGATGCCGGCGTGTTAATAGACTTTGGAGAACTCAAGAAGTATATTGCCACAATAATTGACAGCCTTGACCATAAGTTCCTTAATGAACTTGAATATTTTAAAGACGTGAATCCTTCCTCGGAAAATATTGCTCTATATATTGCACATAAACTACAGGCCATGATAAACAAACACGGAGTTAAAGTTTCCAGCGTAACCGCCTGGGAGTCGGACGATGCCTGTGCAACGTTTAAATATCAGGATTAACCATTCCCATAGATTTCCACCTATAGTTCCTAAGCCATGATCCCATTGGATAAAATCCGCCATGCTGCTGAAGTTATAGGTGGAAGTATCATTAAAACACCTCTTGTCTATTCCCCATCATTCAGCCGAAGATTCGGAAGCGATATCTATCTGAAGCTGGAAAATCTGCAAAAAACAGGCTCATTCAAAATACGAGGAGCAATGTTCAAGCTGCACACTATTCCTGACAAAAAACGGGAAAGAGGCGTTGTGGCTGCATCAGCAGGAAATCACGCCCAGGGCGTTGCCCTTGCTGCCAAACAGGCCGGCATAGAGGCAACCATTGTTATGCCTGAATGGGCCTCTATTACAAAACAGGAGGCCACACGTGGATATGGAGGCAAAGTTATCCTTCATGGCAGCAGTGTCGGGCAGAGTCTTGAAAAAGCGCTTGAACTTGCGCAACAAGGTTTAACTTTTATTCATCCTTTTGATGATTATGATATCATTACCGGCCAGGGAACCCTGGGCCTTGAAATTATTGAAGAATTCAGTAGTGTCCGGTTAGGTTTTTGGTAACCGTTCACGGTTATAGATTCACAGTTAACGGTTGAAAAATACAGCGGGTTTCGGTGGATTCGCTTCGCTTAATCCACCCTACAAATTTACGTTGCTCTTGAACCGTAGGGTGGATTAAGGAGCGTAAGCGACGAATCCCACTAAAGTAGCTGTCCCGCCTTACGTTGATGGCCTGAGATTCAATTTATAAACAGGAAATTATGCCGCTTGTAACCGTGAACGGTTACAAATTATTTTTGAAGGAATACATAAAATGTCCTGTAAACTGGTATAGAATTGAATTCAGCGCTTATTTGATTAATCATCCTTATTCTTGGCCTTATCCTTATCAATAAAATAAAGCAAAGAACATACCATAATTCACTTATTTATACATAAACAAGAATCATCTCAAGCATGTTTGTTGCTTGTGTTAAGGCTAATTTTGTAAAACAAGAAGCGGAGCTATGCAAAAATATGGAACGGACTAAAAATACACAAAAAACCAGCGTGGCTGTTATAGGTTAATGAAAAAATGCCGATCGGAACTATAGAGTATATTTACTATAATCCTGTTAAACGAGGGTATGTTGACAAACCTGAGCATTGGAGATATTCCAGCGGCCGTGACTATATCGGGTTAAAAGGATTGGTGGCAGTAAAACCGCTGATCTAAAACAGGCAGAGCCTGGGAACGAGGGAACGAATGGACATCCCCCCAATTTTCCCATGAGGGAATGCAACAATTTGCAGCCGGAGCTTAAGAAACATCCCAGTGTTTTGATCTGCGAAAGCGGTAATCTATAACTAATTGATAATACTGGATTCACGTTTTCAAGGGAATGACAATTCAGACTATTTCCGGCAAAATTTAAAGGTCTCTACTTTACCGTGTAAATCGGCTATTGCTTTTCTGATTTTCATGGATATAATTAGCCTATGATATTACGACCGCATTATCTTAAGAGTATTCGATCAGGCTTGAAGCACACTCCTGTTTCAGCCATACTCGGCCCCAGGCAATGTGGAAAAACCACAATAGCAGGAACTATCGCTAAAGAAATAAAAGCCGAATATTTTGATCTTGAAAATCCTGTGGATCTGACCCGCCTTGAAAACCCGATGTTCACACTTGAAGGCATAGACGGACTGGCCATCATCGATGAGATACAGCGAAAACCGGACCTTTTTCCTGTTCTAAGGGTCCTTGCTGACAGAAACAGAAAAAAAACAAAGTTTCTGATCCTTGGCAGCGCCTCCCCCCGCCTGGTTAAAAATGTATCAGAGTCCCTTGCAGGACGAGTAACTTTCATTGAAATGGACGGTTTTGATATACGTGAAATCGGCAGCGTTAATTTTAATAAATTATGGATCAGGGGTGGGTTTCCGAATTCATATCTTGCTAAAACAGAAGCCGCAAGCTTCAGGTGGCGCAATAACTTTATAAAAACCTTTCTGGAACGTGACATTCCGCAACTGGGCATTACGATTCCGGCGATGACCATTCGCAGGTTCTGGACCATGACAGCCCACTTTCATGGTCAGATCTGGAATGCGGCGGAATTCGCAAGATCACTGGGCAGCTCTGAAGGAACCGCAAGGAGATATCTTGATATTTTGTCGGGCGCCTATGTAGTATCTGCTGAATTTCTTTTTTATGAAAGAAATGCTTTGCTATCCATAGCAGTATATGCCATTTTTTAAATTGCAGCTAAATGGTATTTTAAGCACTCTAAAAAGGATAGGAGGTATTCTGATGATAAAAAATACTTTTGAAGAAGTTCTTTCTGATGAATGGGTGAAAGCAAATATAACCAATCCAGTTCAGGAATTGGTTATTATCCGTGGGATAATTCCATGGCAAAAAATGATTACAAAGTTGTGTAAATTTTATAACACCAGTCAGGGTGCTTTTGGAAAATCTCTCAGGATGATGACAGCGATTTTGATTTGTATAAAATACTATCAATTAAGTGATAGGCAAATGGTTAAGCATATAAAAGAAAACCACTATATTCAATATTTTTGTAACATCACAAATGAGGAATTGCAAACATGCCTGGATCCGAGTTCTATATGTGTATTTCGAAAACGTATAGGTGAAGAAGGTGTTGAAATTATAGAAAAAGAAGTTTTTGAGGTTCTACGCAAAGCTGGGATAATACAGGGTGATAATGCTATGATAGATTCAAGCGTATTGAAAAATAACGTTATCTATCCAAATGATGTACATTTAATTTTTAAAGCTTTTGACAAAATGAAACAATTTGCCGTTTTGCATCAAATCTCCTTGTGGTGGGACAATAATGAAGTAAAAAAATTATGGCGAGAATTTTTTTTGAACAAAAAACAAAACCGTTTGGAATGGTTACTCAAATTTAATATATTATTTATTCCTGCTCTAAAAATATTTGATAAAAAAGTTGAATCATTAAAGACCACAAAGAAAAAACAAATAAAAGCTGACAATATGTTTGCTATTCTTACTATTCTTGAAGCACAAACCTTAGAAAAACTCGAAGGTAAAAAACAGATAAAAAACCGGATTGTATCCATTGATGAACCGGATGCCCGCCCGATTGTAAAAGGAAAAGAGCATCCGAAGTGTGAATTCGGCACAACAATGGAAATGACTTTCAATAGGGAAGGATTCATGATTACCATTGAAAATTTTATCGGTAATCCAAATGATAAAACGCTTTTTGCTGGAACACTCGAACAGTTCAAAAAACGGATGAAAGGCGAACCGGAAAATATTATTACCGACCTTGGTTACAGAAGCAATGGTAATTTTAAAATTGCAGACAATATCAGTAACGTTTTTTTGGGGCGTAAAAAAGATGTATCCGAAGAAAAACAGAGTTTTTGCTGTAAAGCCCGTTCAGCAACAGAAGGTTTCATAGCTATTGCAAAAAATATTAGAGGTTTTGGATGCAGTCTTTATAGAGGATTTGAAGGAGACCGTATATGGTCATTGCTTTGTCAAACCGCTTATAATCTTAAAAAGTTTATTCAGCTTCTAATGGGAGAAAAGATTGAAGAAAAAAAACTGATGAAACTCGGGCTGGCATAAGCCGAACAAGGATTTTATCAAAAATAGTTGATTTTAAAAAATATGCGGATAGGAGAGGTGCGTCTATAGGTGTTAACAATTTGCCGTTTTTTACCAAAATTCAATTAAAATACCACAAATGAGCTTAAAATTTTAGATTAAAATTCTCTATGATTAATATATGAACAATGCTGATATACTATGTTATTATCGAAATTCAGCGGATACTATGTAGTAAGACAACTACAACCCTGGTTTGAAAATATCAAAAAACGTCAAGTCAAATCACCGAAGATATACATAAGAGACAGCGGCCTGCTGCACGCCTTACTTTCAATCAATTCATCCAAAAGTCTATTCCAGCATCCCAAATACGGCGCATCCTGGGAAGGCTTTGCGCTTGAGCAAGTATTAAAAGTAACCGGCGCTGAAGATTTTTATTTCTGGGGCACCCATGGAGGCGCTGAACTTGATCTGCTGCTGTTTAAAAATGGAAAACGTTTCGGATTTGAATTCAAATGTAATGATGCTCCACGAATGACAAAGTCGATTAAAATTGCTCAACAGGATCTTAATCTTGAAAAGGTTTTTATTGTCTACCCGGGCACAAAATCATATCTCCTTGACCCTGAAACATTTGTCATACCACTGGAGAATATCAATTCATCAAAAATACTTCGGCAGTTATGAATTTTCCCCTTGTTCGTTCTGGTCTCACCAAATACCCTATATGATATCAGCCAGGGTGCAATAAACACAAAAAAACAGGGAAAAAGCAAGGGTTTCATATTACCAGCATATTTACATTGGTAAATATCCATAAATATAATATAAATACATTGGATAATATCCGAAAATATTTGAGTTGTTATTTTTTTGCGAGACCTAAGGATTTTAATTCATGAAAAGAGATTTATATGAGATATTATATCAATGGAAGAAAGATAGAAATCGTCGTCCATTACTTGTCCGTGGTGCAAGGCAAGTAGGAAAAACCTTTTTAGTGAATGAGTTTGGGAAGCGTGAATTTGATTCTTTGATTACTCTTAATTTTGAAAAGAATCCTGAATATAAAGAAATTTTTAATTCATTAGAACCTCGTAATATACTAGAAAAAATTTCCCTGTTTACCGGTAAAAGAGTTGAACCGGGAAAAACACTTTTATTTTTTGATGAAGTACAGGACTGTGCTTCAGCAATTATGGCCTTGCGTTATTTTTATGAAGAGATGCCGCTGTTACATATTATTGCTGCAGGTTCATTGGTGGAATTTACTCTTGAATCTGAAAATTTTCGTGTGCCTGTAGGACGAATTCAATATGTGTATCTTTTTCCAATGTCCTTTGGCGAATTTATTGAAGCAACAGGAGAAAAAAATCTTCGTAATCATATTCATGATCACAATAGATTGCAGATCCTTCCTGAGTCTCTACATGTAAAACTTAATGAATACATACGAAAATATTTTATTCTCGGCGGTATGCCTGCTGTAGTGCAAGAATATTGTGAAACAGGAGATATTATCGCCTGTCAAAGAATACAACGCGCAATAATTGATACATACCAGGATGATTTTGGGAAATATTCCAGAAAATTAAAGCATAGATATCTTAATAAAATATATAATGCTGTCCCTAAAATGGTAGGGCGAAAATTTATTTATGCACATGTTGATAATGCAATAAAATCCAGAGAATTAAAAGAAGCCCTTGAATTACTTGAAATGGCGGGTGTAGTGCGAAAAATTAAACGTACAAGTGGCGCCGGTTTGCCATTGGAAGCTGGAGTAAATGATGCTTATTTTAAAGTGCTTTTTTTGGATGTTGGATTATTACATGCCGTAAATGGAATATATACAGATACAGTGCAGGCAGAAGATTTTACTGTTTTGTTTAAAGGGGCTGTTGCTGAACAGTTTGTCGGGCAGGAACTTTTGGCGTATCAGAATCCTTACAGCAAGCCTTTGTTATATTACTGGGCTCGTGAAGCGAAAAACAGTAATGCAGAGCTGGATTACATAATTCAAAAAGGGGGAAGTGTAATACCAATTGAGATAAAGTCAGGTTCGACAGGTAGAATGAAAAGTATGCGCATGTTCATGGAAAAATATCAGATGCAGCAAGGGATAAAAATATCCCAGGCGCCTTATGATTCCAAAAATAAAATTATTTCGTTACCTTTTTACTCTCTTGAAGGATTTATGCGAACCGGGAATGCTTTGCGCTTGAGCAAGTATTAAAAGTAACCGGCGCTGAAGATTTTTACTTCCGGGGCACCCATGGAGGCGCTGAACTTGATCTGCTGCTGTTTCAGCAATTCCCGACGTAAAACGTTTTTTAGAGGATATCCTCATCAGCATCCAAATTGCCGGGAATTTATGTAATATAATACTCTAAAAAACAACAATAAACCATAAATGCCATATAAAATTGCGCTATACACTATGAGCTTAGACTAAAATTGTCGATTCAAGCACATAGCTATCCATCAGCCCTCACATTCATATTTTTTGGCCTATTAGAAGTAATTGAAAATAATGCTTTGCAGCCGCAAACTGCAGCAGATGAATTAGGAAGTGTTATGCACATCAATCAGTTGTTCCAGGGGTTGAGTTTGTATGCCATAGAGTAATGCCCTCAAAATAGCCTCCATTGATTTAACTATGAAGCATTTAAAATAAGATCTTATCTTTTCCCATAAGGAACTTTTGCTTCCTGTTTTTTTCCATACGGACTGAAATAAAGGGCAGCACAGTTGCTGAGTTTGATCGACAAGAAAAGCCAGCATCATTAGCATTGTAAAAACTGGAGCTAAATATTTTTCTCCAAGCCCGTAATTGTGTTTAAGATTATAGCCCTGATTTTTAAGGGTGTTGAAGGTCTCGTTCTCTATTTTCCAGCGAGCCCGACCGCCACGCATGATTATATAGGCATTTTCTTTGGTCAAGGTAAAATCGGTTATCCATGTGTTATGATAAGTTACTTTATCCCTTTTTTTTGAATATCCCCAGTATTCTATAAAATTAACCTGCATTTCCTGGTTTGACTTATTCAGGGGAACTTCATTCAGAATTCGAAAACGATGCGTTATGTCAGAGTTTTTTTTATCTTCAATTGTAAATTCAATGGTTCGGCCATCATAGGCTGCATCTTTCACAAAATTAAAAAGAAACTTATGATCTCCAGGCTTGACTCCAAGAATGTAGTGAAGATTATATTTCTTCATGTCTCTGATATGTGGGGCATTAGGGCTCAAAGCATCCTCGTTAATAATGAATGACAAATGGGGATGATCTTTTCTTAATTGCTCGAAAAAACGCTTAGCTGCATTACGTTCGCAATCATTTTTAGTCGTACCGTCCTGCTTGATAATCATCTCAGGACATAGAGGAATGACTTCTTTAAAATCGGGATGAACGATTGCCGCTCCCAACATCTGAAGATAATAAGTAATTTCTCCAGTTTTTTTGTTCACTTTTTCCATACAATATGGGGCACTTACTTTTTTAGATGAGAAGATACCGGTGCCATCCAGATTTAAAAGGTAGCATCCCTTATAAAAAACCATTGATTCTAGCTCTTTGCCACGCTGAAGCTGTCGGAAAGGAACTTTAAATAGTGGAGCTATATATTTCTTTGGGTCTATTTCATCACAAATTTCACGCATTCTGGAATCACTTGGAACATTTTCAATGCCGTAGATATTCTTTAAATTTTGGCATTCTGTTTCGTCTTTTCTTCTTTCGTCAAACTTTAGCAAGGAAGGAATGCAGAGTTGATTGTTTTTGGCGACAGAGAACCGGAAAACCCTACAGATTTCGGTCTGCCGGTCCATTATCTGGGATGTTTGCATGACGATATCGGCATTGCGCTCCTCTATGCTGCGGCAGATGTGATGGTTGCGCCGTCAAGGCAGGATAATCTGCCGAATACAGTAATTGAATCATTAGCATGCGGCACTCCGGTTATTGCATTTGATATCTGTGGCATGCCGGATATGATTGATCACAAACTAAATGGTTACCTTGCAAAGCCATTTAACACCAGTGCCCTTGCCTCTGGCATCAACTGGGTTCTATCCGATAATTCCCGTCATAAAGACCTTTGCATAAAGGCCGGAGAAAAAGCCGTGGCCTGTTTTGATATCAAAAAAGTGGCAAGGCGATATGCTGAATTATACAGGGATGTCCCCGGCAGAGAGCAGAGGGGATAGGGTTAAAAAACTGGAGAAGGGAAGGTTTAAGACTGAGAAATGAACGACGTTTTTAGTCGGCAACAGCTTGACATCCAGAGTTAAAAGATATATAAAACTACCATAATATAATTTTGAGATAGAAATATATAGCAAATGAATAGTAAAAATACACTATCAATTCCTCTGAGTGTGCGGGAATCTCTTAAGGAGATTGGCGGAATGATTGCCTGCGCCAGAAAAGAAAAACAATGGACTCAGGAAGAACTGGCCAAACGCATCGGAATTAATCGTATGACTGTTGGACGTATCGAAAAAGGCGCCATAGAAGTGGCTATCGGCTGGTATCTGACCGCGGCCTGGCTTCTTGGCTTGCCGATTCTGACCTGGCAGGCTATGGGGGGAGGCAGAAGTGATACCGTGGTCAGTGATCTTTTAACAAAACTCAAAAGGGCGCTGCCAAACAGAGTGAGAAAACGCAAAAAAACAATAGATAATGACTTCTGAGGCATATATCCGGATATGGCTGCCAGGTGAATACGAACCAGTAGTTTGCGGTAAACTTGAGGCTGACAATACCTTTTATAGCTTTGTTTACGGTCGTAGCTATCTGGAAAGATCAAATGCCATAGCGCTTGACCCTTTTGAACTTCCTTTACAAGAAGGTATTTTTTCGCCATCCTTTGGTGAAACACATAATGTCATCAGAGATGCGGCTCCTGATGCATGGGGACGCAGAGTTTTGATATATAAATCTGGTGGCCGGGCTCTCTCTGAGCTTGACTACCTTCTTCAGGCAGGAAGAGATAGAATCGGAGCGCTGGATGTAAGCCCGGAACCAACAGGCTGCACGGATATTCAACCTGACCGGCAGGCATCGATTGAAGATTTGATTAATGCAGCGGAAAAACTTGAAACAGGGCAACCTCTGCCGGAATCGCTGGGTAATGCCCTATTGCATGGTTCCAGCGTTGGTGGAGCCAGACCCAAGTCTTTATTGCGTGATAAAAATCATAAATGGATTGCCAAATTCTCATCCACCACAGATCATTATTCAATAGTGAAAAGTGAGTATGCCGCCATGTGGCTGGCCGGTCAGTGCGGGATTAAAGTGCCGGCAATAAAACTGCTGAAGGAACTGGGAAAGGATGTATTGCTGGTAAGACGTTGAATATCTTTCCTTCAAAGGGATTCCTTTTGATTTATATGTTTCGGAAACAAAAGGAGCTGTTTATAACGCACTGGAGTCATATCTTGTCTCCGTCTGAAAATCTATAGATGTGAGGTAAATGTAAAGGTTTTAAGGAACAAATAGTGCCGGATTATAAATGAAACAGGTTTTTTAACTACCTTGAGAGTCCAAAGTTCTTTTAAGGCATTGATATTATAGGTGCTGATTCATTCGTGACGTCATTCCGGCGAAAGCCGGAATCCAGAATAATTCCAACAGCATAATGAAGCTGGATGCCGGATCGAGTCCGGCATGACGGCAGAACTTTAGTCTCTCAAGTTAACTACCAAAGTTTTAAAAATGAGCGAACCTCCTTTTATTACAATCCTTACCGCAGCGCTCAACAGTGGAGCTACCATAAAAAAGACTTTGGAATCTGTAAGGAACCAAACTTTCCGGAATTTTGAGCACGTCGTCATAGACGGCGGTTCCAGAGATGAAACGCTGGAAATTCTTAAGGAATACGAAAACACATATAATCTTGCCTGGATTTCAAAACCTGATCATGGCATTTCAGATGCGCTTAACAAAGGTCTCCGCCCTGGCCGGCGGACGTTATATTATAGTAATACAGGCAGATGATCAGCTTCTGCATCCTGAAATTTTGGATAATGTATTTACACAATTAGAAAGCGAAAGGTTTGACATTTTAAGCTTTCCCGTAATTTTAGACCATCCTGTTAAAGGTAAGGTACTCAGCAAACCGATTCAATACCTGTGGTGGAATCATTTCAAATTTGTTTTCCGCCACCAGGGATGCTTTGTACACAAACGTGTGTTTGATCAAATGGGAATGTTTCGAAACAGATTTAAAATTTGCCTGGACTATAATTTTTTTTACAGAGCGCCGGCCCGAAATTGTTCAGTTAAATTTGATCAAACTCCTGTAGCCTTAATGGGCGGTGAAGGCGTCAGCAGTAATCCTGAATTCATCTCAAAACGACTAAAAGAAGATAGATTGGTTCAGATTTTAAATGAAAAAAATATTCTATGGAAAGCAGCCCAATATATTTTCCATACGTTATATGTTCCTTATAAAAGCCTCACTCTGCCAAACAATGCCTCTTAATGAAATCGTTTTAATGAAAAATAATCAAATATGATAAAAATGGAGATGGCTTAAAGGAATAAAACAGTGCAGAACCCTCTTTAATCTGCTCTAATCAGGATATTGATTTTTTCTTCAAAAAACTCTCTGATCTCTTCTTTAGCAATATTAATTTTTGGATCAAGATGCGAAATATTATCATCCTCAATATCATCGATATAAACCAGGGCTATACAAAAAAGTTTAAAATTGATTCCCTGCATAATATTTTTTGAACATTCAAATACTTTTTTTATACCCATTTTTTCTTTTACCAAAAAATATAAATCATAATAATCCCTGAACTTTGCCCTTAAGAAAAGGGTGTTAACTTTCATTGCGGCCAGTGCATCAATGGAAGAAAGATTGAATTTTTCAATACCCAGGGGTTTTAAAAAATCCCATTTTGCATTAAAAAAAGTTATTTTAACTCCATTAATAAGGATGTCGATCTGTTCGTTGGATTCGTTAATAATTTCTTTAAATTCAAATTGTTTGATATATTCAAATATTTCATTTTTGTTAAAACTATCTTCATAGGTAAAAAAATCCAGGTCTTCACTTTTCCTGTGTTGAAGATGTAAAGCCAAAGCAGAACCACCAACCAGGACATATTTATGTAAAAAATCTGACTTTTCCATAAAATTAAGCAAAAGTTTTCTTGTATCAGGAAGCAAGTAGTTTAAGTTTTTCATATCTTCTATTTTTCATATTTTTAAAATAATCAGCTTCTACCTTTTTATCAAAATAAAATCTTGCCAAAAAATAGTTTAATTTAATAAATCTTTTATCTGAAATTAACGTATCGATCCAGACCTTTTCCACTCTTTTTTTATTAAAAATATCAAACAGACTTTTTAAATCATTAAAATCTCCATATTTCAGGACATGCTCGATCAGCAACTCATCACCTAGTTCCTGATATGATAGCATTTTTGAATAACACCAGAGAATACCTTTTGATTTCAGTTTATTAAACAAAGCTTCTTTATTATATTCTGTTCCCAACTTTGGCATAAGGTCTCCCTGTTTCCCAATCTTCAGCAAGTCATCAACCTCCGGCAAAGCCGGAGGGTATCCTATTCAAAAAGCATGGAAAAGTGTTCGGATCGCCCGCTTACACGCCCAAACATTCTCACGACTATATCCCTGAGGGTACCAATGCATGTGGGAAAAAAATTACACAAAATTGAGTGCGCACATTGTTGAAAGGATACAGTGAGAATATATCATCCTGTAGTTCAGTTCAAGAATATATTGGCAAACTTAGGACTCACTCAAAAATAAATTCACAGAATTGGCGCTCAAATTCAGTACAGCCAGATGACAGGAACCATTAAAAAAGCGACGCAATTTGTAGAACTGTTTTTCCATAAAAGAGATGGTGCAGACAAAGGTTGTGGCCTTTGCCTGCAGTTACAGATATCACGGAGGTAATCAGAAGATTTCAGTAGCAGCAATGCGGACATGATCTGCCAGCACCCGGGGTGCTTTTGACTGGGCAGCAACAATGATGGCGCCCCTGGTAAGGTGGCGAGGCGATATTCTGAATTATACAGGGAAGTCCTTGGATAGAAGAATGGAAAAAGCTGAAGGTTCAAATTTTCCGGTCTTGACTTTAGACATGTTTATGGCTATTATAATAGCCAGATCAAATTTATTGTTAACTCTCAAAATAGGAGAGGATATGCAAAAAGAGTATTCAATTGCAGAAGCAAAGAATAAATTACCGTCTATTATTCATGACGTAGAATCAGGCAGCTCTGCAAGATTCACCAGACGAGGTAAACCTGTTGCTGTGCTGTTATCGCTTTATGACTATGAACGTCTTGCAAAACAAAAAAAACATTTTGGCTGACATTTCAAACATTTCGATCTAGCGCATTCAACAACAGGAGCGTTATTATTAGTGACGATGATTTTAAAGGTTTGCGTGATACAACTACCGGCCGAAAAATTAACTGGCCAAAATGAAATACTTATTAGATACAAATGTTTTATCGGAATTAGTTAAAACATTTCCGAATCAATCTGTGCTTACAAAAATTAAGCTGCATCAGCATACTATTACAACTGCGTCTGTAGTGTGGCATGAATTACAGTATGGTTGTCACCGTCTTCCAAAATCCAAAAAAAGATCGATTATAGAACTATTCCTTCGTAACGTAATTTGTACTACTATTCCTATCCTTCCTTATGATAAACATGCAGCAAAATGGCATGCTGAAATACGGGCACGTTTAACTTCAAAGGGACTGACTCCTCCGTTTGTGGATGGACAGATTGCGGCTATTGCCATAACCAATGGTCTTGTCCTGGTCACAAACAACACCCCGGATTTTAAGTGTTTTGAAGGCCTGAGCATGGAAAACTGGCACGTCAGAAAAAAATTTAAAAAATGAAGCAGCCCTCCTTTTATTACAATCCTTACCGCAGCGCTAAATAGTGGAGCTACCATAAAAAATACTTTGGAGTCTGTAAGAAACCAAACTTTACGGGATTTTGAACACGTCGTCATAGACAGTTGCAAGCCTGAATTTTCTGATATTATTTTTGAGCGGCCTTAATTGTCTTAACTATTAAACGGCGCTAATCAGCCGCGCGTTTTTTTTGCGTTGGCTGCATTAGCTTGCTTAGAAATTTCTATCGCTTCCATCTCCCACATTCAGGGTCTGCATCTATATCCATATGATTTTTTATATATTTATCATAATCCGATTTAATATGCCCGCAACAACTTATCCAGAAATAAAGTTTGATTTCTTTTTTTAATTTTTGTTGTTTTGTGTAACCGCCGCCATGCTCTATTTCTTTTGCTTTTCGAATGCCTTTATTGCTGTAGTAGTAGTACTCGTCACGTACAGGTGCAATCAGTCGTGGTGCAGATGATGTAACCAATAGGCCGTTTTCCGGTATTTTATGTACGAGATAACCATCTTCAATGGTAAGCTGAGGTGTGCCTTCAACATTATAATGTATGCATACCCAGCCACGATATAATTCAGGAAAATAGTATCTATTACCCTTTGGTGGAAAAAACAAAGCGCATCCCGAAATATAAATAAAAGTCCAGAACATAAGAGCTAAGAAAATAAAATATTTTTTCGTCATCTTCATCATTTCTAATCTTCTAACGTTAAGCTGAGGGGCTGGCAACGATAAGCGAAATCGGTAAGTTTTCCATCAGTAAGCATGTATGCATATAACGCAGTGAAATTATTTATGTGACAATCTATATCTGTGTTTATCTGTGTGCATCTGTGTTCCATGGATTGGCTTAAAATCCTATCATGCCGTCTTTATAATCAAAAGATTTTTTGTAGGGATTTTCAGGCAGGGCGGGCAAAATTTTTGCTGTGATTAATTCGTCAAGCTTTTTTGGGGGGTGGTTATATTTTATGGTAAATTTTTTTATTGCTTTTTCAATAATCAAAACACCGCGAAGTGCATGGATCCTTTGTTCGATCTGTTTTTTTGTGTCTTCATTTTCTTCATTTTCATACATGGTCTTTAAGAAGACTATTCCCGCTTTTGCCTGCCCCCCTTTTTGAGATAAACGCGCGCCCAGCAGGGCTAATAATGGAGATGCTCCGGGCTTTTCCGATGCTTCCATAAGGTATTTTGAGCCGCTTAGATTATCTTTAAGAAAATAGTAATAATCAAAGCCTATGTAAAATCCCGGCTGCCAGTCCCAGGGACGGTGCTGCTTTGATATTTCAAGGAGTTCGATTGCGCGTTGGGGCATTTTGGCTTCCCAGGGCAGGGTTGCCTGGATATAGTAACAGGTTTGAAAAAAATAAGGATCCAAAGCAAGGGACTGGCTGAAAAGGGTATAAACCGCTTCCCAGTCTTCTTTGGTTGTGGAGTATCGTCCGCCCAGAAAAGTTGAGGCTTTTAAAAGAAGATAGTCAGCCAGTATGCCTTTGAACTCCCCGGCCGCAACTTCAAGCAGTTCAGGTGAGACCATAAAGGCCGATGCCCGTTGTGATGACTGGACACTGTCGCGAAAATGGTTTACCTTAAGGGCGCTGCATACATAACCGCCGATTAAGATAACAAGTAAAACAATCCTGATGATTAATGCTTTTTTTATCAACTTATATCCTTAAAATGCAAAATTATCGTTGCGGCAGAGAGTACAACACAGGTATATAAAATGCCGTAACCGGTCAACCAGCAAAGATAAACCGGATCCTGTGGCAGCCCATATGCCAGACTTGTTTTGAGATCAAAGGCGGAAAGATTCGGCAAAATCCATGAAACAAGTTTCAGTCCTTTTAAAACCAGCAGGTTTACCTGAACAAACTCGCCCTTGAGTAATACCTTTATAATGGTGTCGAGAGTATTTCCGATAATATAAACAAAAAATGTCAGGAGCATTGATAAATAAACACTGGTTGTTACTGCTGTAAAAAGAAAGCCGGTAGCAAGGATCATTAAAAGGGAAAGCAAATTAAAAAAAATGGAACAACACAACATACTCCATGAAAAATTGCGCAGAGTTTCCATTCCCCCTGCGCCGTTAGTGCCAAGCCATAATGAAAGGATTGCAAAAACTCCCAGGATGCCCACCGCAATCACCAGAAAAAGGGCCAAACCTGAAAATTTGCCGACTACATATTTAAAGCGGGAAATCGGATGACAAATTATCATGCATATATTTTTCTGGTGTAAATCACGGCTTAAAAGTCCTATTCCCAGGAAAAAAATTATAGAAAGACCTGCCAGGGAAAGAACCGAAAAACCGACATCAACTGCCACTTTTCCGATTTCAAGGGCAAAAAGCTGGGTAATGAACAGGTTGGATATAAAAAGAAGTCCTGATAAAAGAGCGATGCCGTATAATATCTTGCTCCTGATGCCTTCTTTAAAAGTGATTTTTGCAATAAGCCAAATGTTGTTGTTTTTCATGGTTTGCCTGTTTTTTTTTAGCGGTTAGTTTTTAGCTGTTAGCTGTTAGCTGTTAGCTTTTGGATGAAACTGTTCAACATTCTCTTTACCTCATTGACTTGTTGATTAAGTTCTCTATATGTTTCATTCTGTATATAACTGAGAGCGCAAGCGAGAAGTAGCTGGTATTCCACCTCGCTTGCAGATCCGGCAGCGATGCTCATAAATCTGGCAAGTTCTAGCTCACTATCTCGTCCGCAACCTTCAGCGATGTTCGTTGGAACGGATGCCGCAGCCCTGCGTAGCTGAACCGTAAGCCCAAAACGTTCATCAGAAGGAAAATTCTTTGTAATTCTATAGACCTGTAGTGTAAGATGATGGGCTTTCTCCCATACTTTAAGTTTTTTAAAATCTTTCATTCTACTAAAAGCTATTAGCTATTAGCTGTTAGCTGTTAGCTGTTAGCTAAAAGCCAACCGCTAATAGCTAATCGCTAACAGCTAACCGCCAACAGCTAAATCCTTTTTAACAAGTTCCATAAAAGCATCTTCCAGATTACCGCTCTCTGAAATAAAATCACGGGTTGAACCGGAATAGAGAATTGAACCTTTATGAAGCACTGCAATTCGGTCGCACAACACTTCCACATCATTCAGGATATGGGTGGAAAAGAATATGGTTTTTCCGGCCGCTTTCAGCTCCAGGATAAGGTCGGTGACAAGTTTTCTGCCCATGGGATCAAGCCCGGACATCGGTTCATCCAAAATCAGGATGGGAGGGTCGGCAATCATGGCCATAGCCAGCCCGATCCTTTGTTTCATCCCTTTTGAGAATGTCTTGACCAGCCTGTTTTTAAAAGGGAGCAGTTCCATTTTTTCAAGAATCGGATCAATTCTTGTTTTTAATTCCTGTTTTTGCATACCGGAGGCGAGCCCGCTGAATTCAAGAAGTTCGCAGGCTTTCAGGTGTTCATAAAAAACAGGATGCTCCGGGAGGTATCCGATATATTTTCTGGCAGATGTCTCCCTTGATGAAATTTCATTAATTAAAACTTCGCCGTTATCAGGCTTGATAAAACCAAGGGTCGTGTTTATGGCCGTGCTTTTACCGGCGCCGTTGGGGCCCAGGAAACCGAAGACCTCGCCTTGCTCAACTTCAAGCGAGATTGATTTTAAAACCTTTTGGCGGCCACGGAAACCGTATGAAAAACTTTTGCTTAAATTATTGAAAAAGATTGGGGTCATTTGAAAAAACCTGTGAAGCTGTTTTTGATAATAAAATTGACAACAAAGAATATTTTCCCTTGCTGTCAATTTTATTCATTTTTTATTCTACATTACTAAATGATAACAACCATCACCTTGACTTGAACCTGAGTCCACATTTTCTACGGTATTTCCATCGTCATCTACGCCTGTAAAATCCAAACCGGGATCTGCTCCGTCATCCCCGACAGATTCAGCAGTTGGGCCTACTCGATTACCACTAATTGCGCTAGCGTTTCTCCAGTTAGGATCTTGAGCAAAATACATTACATCATTAAGTTCGGCTTCTGATCCATATGTTCTGTTTCCGCCAGTACTTTGAGTATAAATACAGTAAGTTAGATTATTTGCATCAGCATCAACCCGTGCCATGCAACCATTTGGCACTGAAAAACCTACCGCGCTGACAGCGCCAGTTGGCCCTGAGCCAGTAATCAAGCCACCACCATTAATAGCTGTAGCAGCAACCAAAGGACCAGTTTGCAACGTTCCATTTCCTCCACCACCGCCAGCATTTGTCAATGTTGTAGCCGCAACAGTTTTACCATATGCAGCTATATCGGAATTCAGGGCGGCTTCAGAACTGGTAATAACCTTGTTTAACGCAGCCGCCGAGGTATTATTCGCCCTAATCCTGTAACTCATAAATTGAGGGATGGCAATAGCCGCCAGGATACCGATAATGGCGATAACGATCATAAGTTCGATAAGTGTAAAACCTTTTGCATCGTTTCTTAGTTTTTTAATCATTTTAAATCCCCTTTTTTGCCTGTTTGCTGTTAAGAAAAAAACATGTTGTTGCGTTGTTTTGTTGCAAGAGAGTTTTCCCTGCAATGGTGTGTGATCACCTCCTTTTTTCTCTGCGATAAGTTTTGGAAAAATATTTTCAATCAGAAAGGGGTGATGCAATGGGTGTGCCACTTTTTTATCTGGTGTTGGATTAATCTGTAACTATTTATATTTATGCTTGATTTTAGTTTGATAGCGGTCACCGTCCGGGGATGTTGTGCATATCCGGGTAGTCAAAAAATTGCTGTTTAACAAAATTTGGTGTTTGGGTGACAAGATTTGGTAATTTTTTATTATAGCGCAATAAAAAAGTTTTTGAAATTTTAAAAATAAAATATATATTTATCGTAATGATACCGTCAATACTTATGGTTGCACAGGCGGGCTGTAGAGACAAGGCATGCCTTGTCTCTACCACAGGAAAAAAATTACGATAAAAACCGCCGGATTTTAAAAATTGTTAAAAATCCATCTATTGGGCTTTGATTGAAAAATGAAAGGAAAACATGTATTATGCCTGTTATAGCAAGGTTTTATGGGATTTTGATAAAAATGTATTTTAGAGAACACGGCGTACCGCATTTCCACGCCCTTTATGGCGAATACAACGGGGTTTTTGAAATTGAATCGCTTGAAATGGTTGAGGGTGATTTATCGAACAGGGCTCAAAAAATGGTAAGGGAATGGGCTATGATGTACCAGAAGGATTTAATGGAATTATGGAAAACACAAAAATTTAAGAGGTTTCCGGGATTGGAATAATGGAAAAATTATGAAAAACTATCCAAGAATAAAACGCGTTGAGCCATTGTCAGGAAAAAGGCTTTTTGTCACATTTGCTAATAATACTAAAAAAATCTATGATTGTTCTTTATTGTTAAAAGAAGAAACTTTCAGGCCGCTTTTAAATGATGCTTTATTCAGCTCTGTAAAAACCGACAAACATGGATATGGTGTTATCTGGTCAGATGAGATTGATTTAAGTGAATCTGAGCTCTGGATAAATGGCTTGCCAGCCGAACAAAATAGTGAAAATATATATTTATCGTAATGATACCGTCAATACATATGGTTGCGCAGGCGGGCTGTAGAGACAACGCATGCCTTGTCTCTACAGCTATTGCGATGGTTATTTCATAATCTGTTGGTTTTATATTGACGCATAGCATACCAATAGTTATATTAATAGTATAACATATGAGGTGCATAAAATGCCACAGGTAAAGACAGCGATATCAATTGAACAACCTGTTTTTGAACAGATGGATGTTCTTGCAAAAAATTTAAAGGTTTCAAGAAGCCGCCTGTTTGCGATGGCTGCCCGGGAATTCATTCAGCGCCACAATAATATTGAGCTTCTTAAATTGCTTAATGAGGCTTACAAAGATTTACCTGAATCTGAACCAATAGTTAATATGATGCGTTCAAATCATTATAAAATGGTGAAGGATCAATGGTAATCAACCAGGGTGATATCTTTTGGATAGACTTTACCCCACCAAATGGATCAGAACCCGGCTATCGTCATCCCCACGTCGTTATTCAAAACAATCTCTTTAATCACAGCCGAATAAACACGGTTGTAATTTGTACTCTAACATCCAATCTTAAAAGAGCCGGTGCGCCTGGTAACGTGACATTAAAAAAAGGTGAAGCCAACCTGCCTAAAAAAAGTGTTGTGAATATTTCTCAACTTTTCACAGTGAACAAGAGCGATTTATCCGAAAAAATTGGAACTTTATCAAAGGATCGTTTTTTTCAAATTTTGCAGGGTATTAAACTTCTGACTGAACCTGTAGAGGTTTAAGGGCAAAAACCTTTTTTTATGGAATGCGATTGTAGGGGCGAACCTTGTGTTCGCCCCTACAGAGAAAATTAAAAAACCCCGAATATTTTCAAAAAAACACCCAGCACGCCTGCAACCGAAATGCTGATGGAAATAGTAAACATCCGCAAGGTAAAAGACCTTTGTTTTTCATCCCGGTGATCAAGTTTATCCGTTAACCGGTCAATGGAGGCGATTATCTGTTCAGATCTCTTATCTGCTTGTGCAAACCGCTGATCCATATCAGCTTTCATTGAATCAAAACGCTGATCGACTCGTTCAAATCTCTGATCCATATCAGCTTTCATTGAATCAAAACGCTGATCGACTCGTTCAAATCTCTGATTCATATCAGCGTTCATTGAATCAAAACGCTTCCCTACATCGCCTTTAAACTCTTTAAGATCATATCTTAATCCATTAATCTGATCCTGCATATGATCAAACCGGACTTCAAAATATTTTGATGTAGGAATAACCTGGGCCACTAAAACTTCAATGGTTTTTTTATCAAGAGTTAAACCTTTTTCAATTTCTTCGTCAGACATGTCAAAACCTTATAAAAGGAAACATTTATTTAATTTTATTTATCGTTAGATATTTAATCCGGTTCTGTCAAGAAAATTAATTCCCTCTCTCTCAGGCAGAAGCCGGTATACTTATAATCATATTTATCCGTTTAATATTTGAATTAGATTATATTTTAACTACTTAATAAATGATTTACGTGTAATATCTCCTGTAGCAAGATTAAGGATAAACTGTTCTTGTTCATCTACAGTGGCTTTAAGCCTGTTCTCTTGTTGCCAGCAATAAAAGGATGGTTTATGATAAGAAAAAAACATAAAGTGGCTGCTTTTGAAATGAGGTTCGGATAAAAATCTGTTTGACTTCAAATTCTTTTCAAATTCTTAAAGAGCGCACAGGATGGCATGAAATTGAAAAAAATACCATCCAAAACAGACTGGGAGGCCGCAGAATAAACTCTATAGACTTTTTTATTGGGGAATAAAAAATCATGTCGCTTTCAATCAAAAAAGACTCAAAATATACATACAGGGATTATCTCACCTGGCCCGAGGATGAACGCTGGGAATTAATTAAGGGTCTATCATACAATATGAGTCCTGCTCCCAAAATAAAACACCAAACTATTACAGGTAATTTTTATATACAACTAAAAACAGCTTCCAATAATCCATGCTACACCGGAATAGCGCCTACAGATGTTGTTTTTGATGACTTTAACGTGGTTCAACCGGATGTTTTTATCGTTTGCGATCAAAACAAAATTACAGACGCCAATATTCAGGGAGCACCGGACTTGATCATTGAAGTCATATCTCCATCCACTGAAGTTAAGGACAAGAGAGAGAAAAAAAGGCTTTATGAAATTTTTGGTGTTAAAGAATACATCCTGGTATTTCCTGAAAGCAAATACATTGAACGATACAGCCTGGTTGATAAGAAATACGGGATTCCTGAAATTTTGAATTGGGATGAAACATTGAAACTCACTGTTTTTGATATAAATATCAATTTGAATGAAATTTTTAATCCGGAGGGTGGATAACTCAAATAAAATACTCTTCCATATTTGTTACAATATACTATAAAAAGGCGTAGGGGCAGAATCCATTTCTGCCCCTGTATCATTTTTGGCGTATATGGATGATGGGGCTCCGCCCCTACGGTGGTGATTGATGGATCGGCGCTGATGGATGCCCGGTTAGAATTGCTGATGTTCATCAGGATTGCCGTAAATTCTTATTTTGAAGTTATACAATCTTTTCCCATTCAAAATTGATGATGTTTCTTTCTACTTTTTCAAATTCAACACCAATCAGGTAAATGTCAATACCCTTTTGCCGATATTTATCATGATAAACTTTTTCCTTGATCTGCTTTAAGGCATTCGGGGAATCATTTTTTTTGCCGGTTACTTTAAATTCAATAATGTAAACCCGGCTGCCCATCCTGACCGTCAGGTCGATCCGTCCATGGCTGGTGGTATCTTCGGCAATCACATCAAGTCCCAAAGCGGTAAAGTAGCAGTAAAAAATTGAGGCGTAATATCCTTCGTAACCAGCCAGTCTGTTTTTGCGGTACCAGTCGTGGGGAATCGATGCAAAAAAAGCGTGGAAAATGGACCGCAATGAATCTATATCCGCTTTTTCAAGGGCTTCATAAACTGCTGAGAGATTCTCTTCTTTTTGTATCGGAAAATTGGTGAAATGGTTCAGCAAACTTTCCCCCAGGCTCATCCTGACTTCCAGGTTGGGATAGGTCAGCCGGTAAAGTATGCGAGCTCCCTGCTGTTTTACTTCACGGATGGTTAAATAACCTGTCTGGAAAAGCAGGGTTTCTATTGCCATCTCATTTACGTCAAAACTGGAGAGCAGGACTTCACTCGCCACTATATTGTCAAGCCGGGGGACGGAATATTGGCGCTCCTGGATCAGCTTGATCAGAAATGCGGGGCTGCCGGTTTCAAACCAGTAGTTTTTGAATAAACCACTGTCTAAATAAAGCAAAATATCATAGGGATTATATACTTTTTCGCCGAGGAAATTATAACCATTATACCATTCCCGCAGCATTCCAAAATCTACACCATCCAGGTATTCGAAAAAAACCTGCTTTATATCTTCTTCAGTATAACCGCAGATAGTTGCATACCGCTTATCCAGGGTAATATCTTTAAGATTATTCAAACCGCTGAAGAGGTTGACCTTGCTGAATTTGCTTACCCCGGTCAGAAATGCGAATTTAATATACTCATCGCTATCTTTGATTATTGTATAAAAATTTTTCAAACCTTCCCGCATCTCGATGGCGATATCCGGGTGATCGATATTATCCAGAATCGGCTTGTCATATTCATCAACAAGCACAACCACCCGGTGGCCGTATTTTTTGGCAAGTTTTTGAATTAATTCGCAGAATGCAAGATGAGGCAGGGTTTCTGCAAGCGTGACGCCGTAGTCAGATGCATTTTCCCTGAGAATGGAATGGATAGTCATATCCAGGATTTCACGCTGATTGATAACGCCCCTTCCCAAACTGATATGAATAACCGGGTACTGAATGCTCCAGTCATGATTTTTTTCAAGATACAGGCCGGTAAAGAGTTTTTTTTGACCGGAAAAGGCGGCTTTCAATGTGCTGACCAGAAGGGACTTTCCAAAACGGCGGGGACGGGAAAGAAAGTAGTATTTATCGCTCTTAATCAGATCAGCTATAAACTCTGTTTTATCAACATAACAATAATCCTCTTCTATGATTTGCAAAAAGGTCTGGATACCGATCGGCAGTTTTTTCATATCTCCTCCAATATTTATAAATGCCGTACAACAGCCTTTCTGCACGATATGCGTAGATTATTTCCTTCCAGTTCCACTAAACCCCCAGCTTGTCACAACGGTAGCGCATTGATCGGAGGTTGATTCCGAGGAGGCCGGCGGCTTTATTTTTGCTGTTTCCAGCGCAGCTCATGGCTTTTTTCAGGTAGGCCCGCTCTATCTCTTCCATAATATTATCCAGGGAAACCCCGTTCTCCACTTCATCAAGGTCGAAGCGCTTTCCTTGTACACCTTCTATCCATCTGTTTTTATGTATCGACAGGGCAAGGTTGTCGGGCAGGAGTATGTTGGTGCTGGAGAGCGCCACGCTGCGCTCCATCAGGTTTTCAAGTTCACGGACATTTCCAGGGAAATCATATTTATTCAACAGGTCGATGGCATAGGATGAGATTTTTGAAATTTTTTTACCTGCCTCTTTTGCAAATTTTTCGAGAAAATGCTGGGCCAGGATACGCAGATCGCTCTTTCTTTCTCTCAGTGGCGGCATCTTGATTTCGATAACATTCAGCCTGTAGAAAAGATCCTCTCTAAAACGTCCTTCAATAACCTCGTCTTCGAGTTTCCGGTTGGTGGCTGAAATTATCCTTATATCGGATGATATATCACTAGTTCCGCCTACCGCCCTGAAGGTTTTTTCCTGCACCGCCCGGAGAAGTTTAACCTGGAGCTGCAGGGTCAGTTCGCCTATTTCGTCAAGGAAGAGGGTTCCCTTGTCCGCAAGCTCAAAAAGGCCTTGTTTATCGTATGTCGCCCCGGTAAAGGAACCTTTTTTATGCCCGAAGAGTTCACTCTCAATAAGGTTTTCCGAAATGCCGCCGCAATTAATGGTGACAAAAGGCTTTTCATTGCGGTTGCTCTCTCCGTGTATGGCTTTGGCTACAAGCTCTTTCCCGGTTCCGCTTTCACCGGATATCATTATATTGGTCCTGGTTGCGGCCACCTGTCTGATCATATCGTATATATGCATCATCCTGGAGCTGTTTCCCACCAGGATTCCGAAATGCAGATTTTTTTTCAGTTCCTGGTCCAGAAATTTTTTTTCATGCTCAACTGTCTTCAGGTCAAGGGCCTTTGCTATGGCCTGCCTTAACTCATTATTGTCAAAAGGCTTGGGTAAATAATCGTAGGCGCCTGTATTCATGGCTTCCACCGCTGTTTCTGTAGAGGCATAGGCGGAAATCATTATTACAACGGTGCTGTGATTTTTTTCTTTGCACGCCTTCAGAACCTCAAGGCCGGAAATGTCACCCAGCCTTATATCACAAAGCAGAAGATCGAATTTTTTGTTTTTCAACAGGGCGACGGCTTCACGGCCTGTTCCGGCAGTAGTGACCTCATACCCGTCCCGGCTAAGCATGATTTCCAAAAATTCACGCATACTCAGTTCGTCGTCAACTACCAGGATGTGTGGTTTGCGGCCGGATTGCTGTTGTTTGGTATGTTTGATATTATTGTTTCGGGTTAACATAAAGCACCTTTTTCGGAGCGGCCTGCGGCCTTGAGGAGCGCTCCCCCCTCCCCTTCCATACTATTTCACCGCCGACAATTGTAACCACCGCCTTTCCCTTTACCTGCAGGCCGTCAAAGGGGGTATTTTTCCCGAGCGATGCGAAGCTTGGGGCATCAATTATGTATGATTTTTCCAGATTAATGATGGTAATGTCGGCGGGGGCTCCCGGCTTCAGGCTGTTGTCGATTCCAAGGATGCGGGCGGGAGCTTTTGACATCCTATCTATTAAATCAGTCAGGGATAGCAGGCCGTCTTCGACAAGCTGCAAAGATAAGGGGAGAGAGGTTTCAAGGCCGGCAATTCCGTTGGCGGCAAGTTCGAATTCCACATCTTTTTCATAGGCAGCATGGGGGGCATGGTCGGTTGCGATTACATCTATGGTGCCGTCGGCCAGTCCCTGACGGACAGCCTCGCGGTCTGCTGCCGCGCGGAGGGGGGGATTCATTTTTGCGGATGTATTATAATTCTTTACGGCATCATGGGTTAGGGTAAAATAATGGGGAGCGGTTTCGGCCGTAACCGGAATCCCTCTTGCTTTGGCATCCCTGATTGCGTGGACTGATTCTTTGGTGCTCACATGGGCAATATGCAGTGGGGTTCCGGTTAACTCGCAAATTGCGATATCTCTCATCACCATTATACTTTCGGATGCATTAGGAATGCCGGGCAGGCCCATGCTGGTGGCTACCTCGCCTTCGTTCATGGCACCGCCTGCGGCAAGATCAAGATCTTCACAATGTGATATAATCGGAAGGCCGAATCCTCCGGCATATTCCATTGCCCGCCGCATCAGCATGCTGTTCATCACCGGCAGTCCGTCATCGGAAAGGGCAACAACGCCTGCATCCTTTAATTCGCCATATTCGGATAAGGCGCTCCCTTCAAGTCCTTTACTGATTGCGCCGACAGGATAGACATGAATTTTACCTTCCAGGGCTGCTTTCCCCATTATATATTCGGTTACCTGCCGGTTGTCATTGACAGGATTTGTGTTCGGCATAGGGCAGACAGCGGTAAACCCACCCCGCGCGGCGGCGGCGCATCCGGTTTTAATGGTCTCTTTATATTCCTGCCCGGGTTCCCTGAGATGCACGTGCATGTCTATTAATCCGGGCGTCACTATTTTACCGGTAGCATTGATTTCCTTTAATTCCGACCCGAATGCAGTGGAACCTTCACTTGATATTTCTGCTATTTTTCCATCTTTTATGAGAATATCATTTATTCCGTCCAGGCGGCCCGGATCGATTACCCTTCCGCCTTTAATCAGTATCAGCATTGCGCACACCTCCGGCAACAAGGTACAAAATAGCCATCCGCACCGCAACTCCGTTTGTCACCTGATCCAGAATAACGGAATAAGGTCCGTCCATTACATCGGAAGCAAGTTCCAGGCCGCGGTTTACAGGCCCGGGGTGCATGATGAGAATATCATCTTTTACGTTTTTCAATTTTTCTCTTGTTAGTCCGAAAACTTTTGAATATTCCCGTTCTGTAGGGAAGAGAAAACTCTTTTGTCTCTCTTTCTGGATCCTCAGCATCATTACGACATCAGCGCCGCAAATAGCATCTTCAATGTTTTCGGCAACAGATACTCCCAATGTTTCTATTCCCTTCGGAATCATGGTCGGAGGTCCGAACAAAACCACCTCTGCTCCGAGTTTTGTAAACCCTATGCAGTCCGATCTTGCAACCCGGCTATGGGAAATATCTCCTAGAATAGCAATGCGCAGACCTTTTATGGATCCTTTTTTTTCCCTTACAGTGAAGAGATCCAGAAGTGATTGGGTGGGATGAGCATGCATCCCGTCACCGGCATTAATCACGGCTGATTTCAGCCGTCCTGCCAGCAGATGGGACGCTCCTGCACATGCATGCCGCAGAATTATTATATCAGGCTTCATAGCTTCCAGATTCCTTGCCGTATCAATAAGGGTCTCTCCCTTGACAATGCTGCTGGAACTGCCTGTCAATGATATTGAGTCTGCGCTCAATCTCTTGGCGGCAATATCAAAAGATGCACGTGTTCGGGTGCTTGGTTCGTAAAAAAAAAGTATAACCGTCTTTCCTCTTAATGTGGGAACCTTCTTGATAGACCTTCCCGAAATCTCCTTCATACTCACCGCAGTATCGAGAATCATATTGATTTCATCTGCGGAAAGGGACTCCATATCAAGAATATCTTTTCTGTTAAATTCCATAATCATCCAACATTCCCTAAAACCACCCTCAAGCGAAGCGCTCCTCAAGGCCGCCCCCCTACCGAAGTATATCCCCTATCCGCCCCCAGCGCACTCCAAAATTTTCCTTATCCCATGACCAGTAAATGATAAAAGCCTTGCCTTTGACAGCTTTAAGGTTAACAAAACCCCAAAATCGCCCGTCATAGCTGTTGTCCCTGTTGTCACCCATTACAAAAATTGAATCAGAAGGTATAGTTACCGGTCCGAAATTATCTCTTTTACTTAAAATTCCTGGAATAATATTCGAATCCTTATGCCTGACAAAGTCATGATTTTGAAGCTTTCCGTTTACATAGACTTTTTTATCATGGCATTCTACTACATCTCCCTCAACCCCTACTACTCTTTTTATAAAGTCCTTTTCAGGATCCAGAGGAAACTTAAAAACAACTATATCGTCATGTTCCGGGTTTTTGAATGGTATAATCGTTTTTTCCATAAATGGGATTTTCACGCCGTAAATAAATTTGTTTACCAGGATATGATCGCCTATAAGAAGTGTATCCTTCATGGATCCGGAAGGAATTTTAAAAGCCTGAACAATAAAGGTTCTAATAAACAACGCCAGGATAATAGCGACAATAATTGCTTCAACATTTTCTCTAAGGCGGCTCTTTTTTTTTATCTTCCCTGTTTTATCTATTTTTTTTTTCGGGTTGTCTTTTTCTTTTGAATTCAAGTTGATAATATACCTCGCTTTTAACAGGATCGTATGATTGGTGGATAAAAATTACCGGGTGCTGTATTGTAACACTATAAACATGCCGATTCTTAATACTATGTTGGACAAGATGCCGGCCGCTACATCATCCAAAACAATGCCCGCTCCTCCGGGAATTTTTTTTTCTATCAAACGAATCGGAAACGGTTTAAAAATATCAAATAATCTGAAAATCAAAAAACCGGCGATAACTGTCCACACATTAAGGGGAATACCGGCAAATGTTATAATTATACCCGCGATTTCATCGATAACTATAAGGCCGGGGTCTTTTTTTTTTATTATTTTTTCAGCATGATCCGCTATAACAACGGAAAAAATAATAAAAATCAATATCAGCGGCACAGTATAATACAGGTTTATCCCGGACAAAAAAAAAGGGAGGGGAAGAGCGGCAATCGACCCCATGGTACCCGGGGCAAAAGGAATATATCCTGCACAACATCCGCTTGCAACGAACAAGACAACCCTCTCTTTAAAATTCATGTTTCGCTTTTATAATCAGGTCTTTTGTTTGTCAAGGGATTGTTCCCGGTGATAGTTCTGCCATAACTGTATCGTAAACGATCCTTACGGGGATATTTTTTTCAAGAGCAATCTTTTTGCAGGCCTCATATTCCGGCGCTATCCGTTCAGTGCCGTCGGGATGAGTTATAACTTTTGCCTGAACATTACCCAAGCTTGTTTTAATGGTAACCGTTTTACGTTCAAGTTTGGCTCTTTTAACCTCATAGTGCCTCACACCCGTGGAGGTGGTTTCTGATAAAATCCTGCCGATAATTGTTTGTAAATTATGTTTTTCGCATAAAGCCTTCACCATTGTACCTGGCCTGTTTTTTTTCATAAAAACAGGCATTAATAAAACATCCAGAGCGCCGTCTTCAAAAAGACGGTCAATTAAAAATCCGAAAATTTCCGGGTTCATATCATCGATGGAAGTTTCCACCACGATAACTTCATCTTTGTCGTATTCTTTTTCCCTTGTTCCCTTCATAACCCTTAACAGATTAGGCTGTGCTTCAAGGTCGCGCCGCCCGGCGCCATACCCGGTATCAATTATTTGCATTTTCGGTACAGGCCCGAAAGAAGATGCCAGAACCGCTATTATGGCAGCGCCTGTGGGCGTTAAAAGTTCAAAGGGTATATCTTTCCCGTAAACAGGAACTCCTTTAAGAATCTGGACGGTTGCAGGCGCCGGCAGAGGTATTTTCCCGTGCCGGCATACGGTGAAACCTGTTCCCATGGGCAGATGGGAAGAAATCACATCGGTAATATCAAGATACTCAAGACAAAGGACGGCGCCTACAATATCCACAAGTGCATCAACGCCGCCTAACTCATGAAAATGCACCTTAGATAGAGGAGTATTATGTATCCTGGATTCAGCTCTTGCTATTCTCTTGAATATCTCAAGGCTGTTAACCTTTACATTGTCAGAAAAAGGGCTTTGCTCAATCAGGGATTTTATTTGGGAATAATTTCTTGATTCACTTTCATCCACAAGATGCACGGATACACTTTTAGCGCTAATTCCGTTGCGCGCTATATCCGTAACAGATAGATCGAACCTGTCCAAAGGCATGGAATGTAAATTGTCTTTAAGCCAGTCAACCTGAACTCCAAGCGCTATCAATGCTCCCAGGGTCATATCACCGCTTATTCCGGAAAAACAGTCAAAATATGCAAGCATTAACCCACCGCCCCTGCTTCTGAATGAAGTTTGATAATTTCCAGTAAAAGATCTGCTGCATCAACCATGTCATCGAGCAGAATATTCTCACGCACAGTATGAACATCGCTCATGCCGGTTCCCAGCACACCGGTGATCAGCCCTTTTTTAAAAAAAATATTGGCATCTGAACCTCCGCCCGTTGTTTTTGTTAACATCTTTTTACCAAGATTTTCTGCCGCAGTACATGCCAGTGATATCATCATATGGTCATCCGGGATTTTAAGTAACGGAAAATCATTCTTTATCAATACTTCCAGCGCAGGTAAAGCATCCTCCCCGGATTCATTTTTATATTCCTCAATTACATCTTTAAAACAGGATACTATTTCAGATGTCAGGTCATCCAGCTTTTTTTCGTTATGACTCCGCACTTCACCTTTAACTGTTACAAAATTCGGGACAATATTTGTCGCAACACCGCCTTTTATCATTCCTATATTGCAGGTGGTTTCATCATCGATACGGCCGGTATGAATTTTTGAAATCGCCTTACCTGCAAGCTGGATTGCATTGATACCTTTTTCAGGAGACGCCCCGGCATGGGCATCCTTGCCGTGGATTTTAAATTCAAACCTGTTTACAGCCGGAGCGCGCGTTACAATACCAAAGGTCTCTGTGGAATCGAGAACATAACCAAATTTTGCGGAGAGCAGACTAAAATCCAGATTCTTTGCGCCTAAAAGCCCTATCTCCTCACAAACGGTAATTACCAATTCTACAGGACCGCATGGGAGACTTCTCTCTTTTATTATATTCATGACTTCTAAAATAATGGCCAGCGCACTTTTGTCATCGGCTCCCAGAATTGTAGTCCCGTCACTGCGAAACAGGCCGTCTTTAAAAACCGGCCTGACACCTCTGCCCGGTTCCACCGTATCCATGTGAGCGCTCAACAGAATAGCTGGCACACCCAAATTTCCCTGTAATTTGGCAACAATATTTCCTGTTTCACCGCCAATTTTGTCACCCGTGCCGTCTATGGTTGTCTCTGCGCCAAGGCCCTTCAGGATTTTGATAATTTCATCTGAAATTGCGCCTTCTTCTTTTGAAATACTGTCAATTCGAACAAGCCTCATAAATGTTTCAGTCAGTCTGGATCTATTTATCCCGGGCCTGTTTATCCAGGACTTTTTTATCATAGATGGATCCTCATATATCCGGTTTGAAATCGAACGTATCTAATCTGAAAATCTATATTTATTTTCTTGACACATAACTATATTTGAATCATGTTTTTATATAAAAAAGCAAGTTTTATATTTTTTTCTTGAAAAAAGAGTTCTCAGGCACTAAGATTAGATGTTTGCAGCTTGCCGGACTTGATAATCCAAAGGATAGGACTAAGGAAGGCATTCTGGGAAAGGGATTCTGGTTTTCTGGAAGTGCACAGCTCACTGGTGGGGCTCCCGGACTTCAAATCCGGTGTGAGGCGCTAGAACCGTCTCGGGTGGGTTCGATTCCCATGCACTTCCGCCAACTCTTTTTTAATATCACACCCTCTAAACCCTATAAAATAAAGCATAGATGACAAGCTCTATCCGGAAGGTTCTCTACTCTTCTGACATACAGAGCGCATCTTACGTTGATTTATCTATTTCCGCGGTAATTATGGTTTATCACGGATTAGTGTGGTAATCCATGATGAACAGCTATTAGCACTTAGCTTTTAGCTGTTAGGTAACGCCAAAAGCTAACAGCTAACAGCTAATACCTAATACCTGATGGCATAAGTTTAATTAGTATATGCTCAAGAAATAGAATTTCCACAATAATTCGCTATGATCCGTAATTATTGAGAACTTAATCCTTAACTTTCTTTTTGACAAAAATGGAGGTTCTGACGTGCTGGTTAAGATTAATCCTTCAAAAACAAACAGCTGGAAAAAGCTTGAAGATCATTCCGAAATAATTAAGCATATTCACATGAAAGATCTCTTTGCGAAAGATCCGGAAAGATTCAAAAAATTTTCCATCAGATTTAATGATATTCTTGTTGATTACTCTAAAAATATCATAATCGGGGAAACACTGGAACTGTTGCTTGGATTAGCCCATAAAACCGGTCTTAAAGACTCCATCGACAAAATGTTTTCCGGAGACAGGATAAATGAGACGGAAAACAGGCCGGTACTGCACGTCGCATTAAGGAACAGGGAAAACGCCCCCATTTATGTTGACGGCCGGGACGTCATGCTGGAAGTAAATGCGGTTCTGGAAAAGATGAAGGACTTCTCGAATAGAATCATTTCCGGTGAATGGAAGGGTTTCACCGGCAAAAAGGTTACCGATATCGTAAATATCGGAATCGGCGGTTCGGATCTGGGGCCGGTAATGGTTACGGAGTCTCTGAAACCGTATGCCAAAAAAGGCCTGTCTGTTCATTTTGTGTCGAATATTGATGGAACCCATATTACGGAAACCCTGAAAAGACTCGATCCTGCCACTACTCTTTTTATGATTGCTTCAAAGACTTTTACCACACAGGAAACAATGACCAATGCCTTCTCCGCCAGGGACTGGTTTTTAGCCTCCGCCAAAGATTCAACACATATAGCCGGGCATTTTGTGGCAATTTCCACCAACGCAAAAAAAGTCGAAGCCTTTGGAATTGATAAAAACAATATGTTCAGGTTCTGGGACTGGGTTGGTGGCCGCTACTCTCTCTGGTCCGCAATCGGTCTTTCAATCGCCTGTTATATCGGCTACGAAAATTTTGCAGAATTGTTACAGGGCGCGTTTGAGATGGATCGGCATTTTACTGAAGCCCCATTTGAAGAGAATATCCCGGTGATTCTGGCTTTAATAGGGATCTGGTATAATAACTTCCTAGACGCCCAGAGCGAAGTTATCCTGCCCTATGATCAATACATGCACCGCTTTCCGGCTTACTTCCAGCAGGGAAATATGGAAAGTAACGGTAAGTCGGCAGACCGGAACGGCCAAAAGACCGAATATCAGACAGGATCGATTATCTGGGGAGAACCTGGTACCAATGGGCAGCACGCCTTTTATCAATTAATCCATCAGGGTACAAAACTGATCCCTGCCGATTTCCTGGCGCCCGCGATCAGTCATAATCCGATTGGTGAGCATCATAATATACTGCTGTCGAATTTTTTCGCTCAAACTGAAGCTCTTTTAAACGGAAAAACAGAGCAGGAAGTTGTCGACGAATTAAAAACAAACGGCAAAAGCGAGGATGAAATTCAACGCCTGTTGCCATATAAAGTTTTTGAGGGCAACCGGCCGACAAATTCTATCCTGTTCAAAAAATTGACCCCCAGGGTTCTTGGAAGCCTGATCGCTCTGTATGAACATAAAATTTTTGTTCAAGGGGTTATCTGGAACATATTCAGCTTTGACCAGTGGGGCGTTGAACTTGGCAAGCAGTTGGCAAAAAAAATATTGCCGGAATTGACGGAGAAAAGCCCAAGCGTTTCTCATGATTCTTCAACAAACGGGTTGATAAACACATTTAAGGAGATGAGATCTTAAAGTCTATAGATTTTAAGTATAAGGAACTGTAATGAAAACAAAGAGACCGGTCTGCTTGATAATAATGGATGGCTGGGGCATTGCCCCTGCTGATGCAAAAAATGCTTTGGCAAAAGCCGACACGCCCAATCTTGATTATTTTTTTTCAAGGTATCCTAATGCTCTTTTAAGAGCAGATGGCCTTAATGTCGGGCTGCCTGAAGGTAATCAGGGTAATTCCGAAGTCGGCCATCTTAATATAGGCTCCGGCAGAATAATGAAGCAGATGCTTGTGCGTATTAACAGCGACATTGAGAACGGGAGCTTTTACGAAAACAAAGTCCTCAAAGGCGCTGTTGATCATTGCAAAAAAAACGGATCAAACCTTCACCTTATGGGCCTTATACAAGACCAGGGCGTTCATGCAGTGACCAGTCACTGCAATGCACTCCTCATGCTCTGCAGTAAAATGGATTTTTATGACGTTTATGTGCATATCTTTTCAGACGGACGGGATACTCCACCCAAATCCGCAGCAGAATATATTGCAGGGCTGGAGGAAGGGATCAAAAAGGCCGGCCTGGGCAAAATCGGCACTATTACCGGAAGATACTACGCCATGGACCGTGATATGAACTGGGATAGAATTAAAATCGCGTACGACGGCCTTACAAAGCTTGAAGGGAGTGTATGCCGGGACCGGCACACGGCCCTTGAACAGGCTTATGCTGCTGCTGAGACCGACGAATTTATCAAGCCGAAAATTATCAAAGGATTTCCGGGAATCAAGGACGGCGATGCGGTAATCAACTTCAACTTCAGACTCGACCGGGCCAGAGAAATTACCCATGCTTTTACTGATACCCATTTTGGCGGTTTTAAAAGAGATAGACTCGATATTAAATATATAGGTTTTACAGATTACTATGATAACGGAGAATTTGAAACAGCCTTTCCTCCGGTAAATCATAAAAATATCCTCGGCAAGGTTTTAAGTGATCACGGTCTTAAACAGCTACGATGCGCCGAGACCGAAAAATATGCACACGTAACCTTTTTTTTTAACGACTCGACTGAAACCCCTTTTGAAGGTGAAGACAGGATCATGGTGCCTTCTCCTAAAGTGGCAACCTACGATCTGCAACCGGAAATGAGCGCCTATTTGATAAGAGACAAGATCCTGGAAGCTATTAAAGCTGATAAATATGATGTAATTATCTGCAATTTTGCAAATGCCGATATGGTGGGGCATACCGGAGTCTTTAATGCGGCCGTAAAGGCCGGGGAGGTTGTTGATGAGTGTGTCGGATCTGTCCATGGGGCTGTGCTTGCAAAAGGAGGCGCGGTTATTATTACTGCCGACCACGGCAATGGCGAGTGTATGCTGTTGGATGACGGCTCTCCCATGACCGCTCATACAACCAATCCGGTTCCTGTTATTCTTTGCGGTGCCGGCGATGTTGAACTGATAAAGGACGGCAAGCTTTGTGATCTGGCGCCGACTATGCTTAAAATACTGAGAATCAATCAACCGCCAGAAATGACCGGCAGGCCGCTGTTTTGATTTAAAACGTAAACACACGGGGCACCTGGAGACAAAAAAACGCTTTAAAATGAACACGCAGAACAAAGAATTAAACGCCATACGTTCCGACGCAAGGGAGATATTTCGGAACTCTCTTATGGCTGTGGACCCATACAAGGCGGTAAAACGTTTTATACACATTGAAGGAGACCGGCTGTTGATCGGAATGGAAGGAAGGCCTGAAGCCGAACTTGACCTGGCTGAATTCGATCGTATCGCGCTCGTTGGCGCCGGCAAGGCCGCCGCCCCTATGGCCAGGGGCATTGAAGAGCTGTTTGGAAAAAAAATCCGGAAAGGGCTGATTAACGTCAAATACGGCTTTACCGAAAAGCTTGCGTTTACCGGGATCATAGAGAGCGGCCATCCTGTGCCGGATAAAAACGGAGTAAAAGGAACCGAAAAAATTCTTGATTTCTTACGCCGTGCAAACGAAAAAGACCTGATTTTTTCACTTATATCCGGTGGAGGTTCGGCCCTGCTCCCTCAGCCTGCAAGGAATATCACTCTATCGGAAAAGCAAAAAATAACCCGGGATTTACTGGCCTGCGGGGCCTGTATTGACGAAATAAATGCTATAAGAAAGCACATCTCTTCCTCTAAAGGCGGACAGATGGCAAGAGCAGCTTTTCCGGCCTCCATAGTAAACTTGATGCTCTCGGATGTAGTGGGAGACAAAATGGACGTAATTGCCTCAGGACCATTTGTACCGGATACTTCCACTTTCAAGGATGCCTGGGGAATCTTCAAAAAGTATGACCTCAAGGGGATTCCAGCTGCTATCCATGACCACATCAAGCTGGGCCTGGAAGGGCAAATTCCCGAAACACCGAAAGAGAATGACAAGATATTCGACCGGGTCTTGACTTATATCGTTGGAAGCAACATATTAGCCTTGGAAGCGGCAAGCGCCATGGCGAAAAAACTCGGGTATAGAACCCTTATCCTTTCCTCTATGGTGGAAGGAGAAACAAAAGAAATAGCACGGGTTCACACTGCTATAGCCAAAGAAATTCTGAAAACCGGCCGTCCGATTCCTCCACCGGCATGCATTATCTCAGGAGGTGAGACCACTGTAACCATACGGGGTGATGGTCTGGGAGGAAGAAACCAGGAATTCTGCCTGGCCTCAGCCCTGGATCTTATAGAGCTTCCGCCTCGAGTTGTATTGCTTAGCGGCGGCACAGACGGTAATGACGGCCCAACAGATGCAGCAGGCGCTATGGTAGATCCTTTAACTGTAACACGCGGAAAGAACGCAGGTATGCCGGCAGAAAGATTCCTGGACAGAAACGACGCGTATCACTTTTTGAATAAGACCAAAGACCTCCTCATGACCGGTCCTACAAATACAAATGTAATGGATGTCAGACTTGTGCTGGTGCGCTAACGGGGTTGCACTTTTAATCCGATTTTCTATAGATTGTCACATAAATAATTTCACTGCGTTATCGGTCGTCGGAGTATTCCAATACGCCTTCCTCCCTCTGGCCTTGTGCCAAATTTTAAAATCAGGTTATTATCTGACAATCTATAACATTTCAGAGCGCTGCAGAAATAATGGTGTCTCAACATTCTCTATATTTTTTATATTGACCTTACTTTTAATGATTGATACTAATTTTTGTTTAGCCTGAAGCCAATTTGTATTTTTGAGGAGAATAAAAAATGATAAATGGAAAAAACAAAAAAATCACAAACGTAATGGCCCGGGAAATTATAGACAGTCGTGGTAATCCCACTGTTGAAGTAGAAGTGACCCTGGCCTGCGGGATCACGGCCAGGGCTGGGGTACCTTCCGGAGCATCGACCGGTACCCGTGAAGCACTGGAACTGCGCGATGGAGACCCTAAACGTTTTGGGGGTAAGGGCGTACTCAAGGCAGTAGGACACGTGAACGGCATTATCAATGATACACTAAAAGGCCAGGATGCCCGTCTTCAAGGGGTTATCGATAAAATGCTTATCGATCTTGACGGAACAGCCCACAAGTCCAACCTCGGCGCCAATGCCATTCTGGGGACATCTCTGGCCGTATTCAGAGCAGCGGCCATGGCATCGGGCCTTCCTCTTTACATGTATCTCGGCGGAGCAGCCGCTGTCCGCTTGCCGGTTCCTTTGCTGAATATTATGAATGGTGGCGCTCATGCCCGCTGGCAAGGTTCTGATTTCCAGGAATTTATGATATGTCCTTATGGTGCCGGCAGCTTTCGGGAAGCGCTCAGGTGGGCCAGCGAGGTATACCATGCCTTGCGCTCGGTTCTGATGGACGCCGGTCAAATGGTAAGTATTGGAGACGAAGGAGGATTTGCGCCCAAGGTATCTTCTAATGATGAGCCTCTGGAATTTATTGTTAAGGGCATTGAAAAGGCCGGCTTCAGGCCTGGAGCTGATGTCGGTATTGCTATGGACCCTGCCTCAAGTGAGTTCTTCAAGGATGGCCATTACCTCCTGCACACTGAAAACCGCACCTGCTCTTCCGAGGAAATGGTGGATTACTACGAAAAATTAGTTAACGCCTATCCGATCTGCCTGATAGAAGACGGCCTGGCCGAAAATGATTGGGATGGATGGAAAATTCTGAATGCCCGTATCGGAGATAAAATTGAACTGGTCGGGGACGACATCTTTGTCACGAACGTAGAATATATAGCCCGCGGCATTCACGAGAACTCTGCAAACGCAGCCCTGATCAAGCTCAACCAAATCGGGACTTTGACAGAAACCATTGAAGCAGTAAAGATGTGCCGGCGGGCAGGCTGGGGAGCTTGTGTTTCGCACCGCAGTGGTGAAACCACAGACAGCTTTATTGCGGATATGACCGTTGCTCTTGATACGGGCCATCTGAAGACCGGCGCTCCTGCCCGGGGCGAACGGGTTGAAAAGTATAACCAGTTAATGCGTATTGAAGCGGATTTAGGCAGCACCGCCCAGTATGCTGGCAAGAGTGCTTTTGTGCGGCCGATACGTTTTTAAACTAAAACAGCCGACACTGAAAATTACGAAGTCTGCAATGCAACATATCATCAACAGGGGTAACTGCATATAATTTCACTCTTTCGAAGGAATGGCGAAAGAAAATAAACGCTTATCATGCCCGCGAAAGCGCGAACTCTAAGCACTGTTTAAACAAAAAAAATGATGAAGTTAAACAGAAATCACATACCACTATATTTTCAATTACAGCAGATTTTAAGAAAAAAAATCTTATCAGGCAAAATCGCTCCTGATAAAGCCTTGCCTACAGAAAGTGTCATATGCAAAGAATACAATGTAAGCCGGACAACGGTTCGGCAGGCCTTTGCAGCGCTGTTAAATGAGGGACTTATAACAAGAATTCCCGGCAAAGGCACATTCATAAACCAACAGGAGAAACATAAAAGAGTTGTGCATTTTTTTAATACAACCGGAAGCCTTATAGATGCTTCCAGTTATGCAAAACTTGAAAAAAAAATTCATTATAGAGGGCTGGTTTCCCCTTCTATACAACTCATGAATACCCTTGGTTTGCAAGAAGGCCAAAAAATATTTTGCTTGCGTGGCACAAGGTATCAAAATGAATTACCTGTATGTTATTTTATTATGAATTTCTATAGCGAACATGCTTATCATTTCAAAGGCAAACGACTAAACTCAGAGATTTTGCTTTCTATTCTTGAAAAAGAGATTAGCATATCACTAAACAAGGTGCATCGTACAATCAAGGCGTCCAAAGCAGATGAACACACGGCCAAGTACCTGGAAATAAACAAAGGTGATCCTGTACTGGAGCTGGAACAAATTTACTATGTAGCCAATAATGTTGCTGTTGAGGTTACAAGCAATTATTTTCATGCCGATCGCTATAACTATGTAATGGAATTACAACAAAAAAAATAAGGGCTCGTTCCTAAGTTTTTATAATGCGGCGTATGCGGAAGAGACGGCCACGTCACCCTCTTTATGGCCTGACAACCTTAAAACAATAAAAACCCCGACAAGCAAACAAGCCATAATTGCAATCCATGTTATGGATGTACCTGGATGGGCACCCATTGTTGCTGCCTGAAAAAAAACCGTTGCGGCCATGTAAGCCACAAAAGTTGTCCAGATACCGGCAAACAGAGTCCACTTGAGATTCGTTTCCCGATATACAGCGGCAACGGCAGCGCCGCACGGAAAATATAACAAAATAAAAAGGAGGTAAGCAAAGGCTCCGACTTTTCCTGCGAAAAGAGAGACCATGGAACCGAATGTGCCCCTGCTGACTTCCAAACCCTCAGCCGCAGTTTCCACATTACTCACGTCGCCGACGGATATCCCCAAAGGATCAAGCAAAGTACCCGCAACCCCTGCAAGATTTACGGGAATTGTTACAAAAGATTCCTTTATGCCTCCCCAGAAATCGAAGGCCTCTTCCTCTTCCGCCTCACTGCCGGTTCCTTGTAGGGAAAGTTCAGTGTACATGGCATCAAGCGTACCGACAACCGCTTCTTTGGCAAAGATACCGGTAAAGATGCCGACGGTGGCCGGCCAGTTGTCGTTGCTTATCCCCATAGGAGAGAAGATTGGAGTAATAGCTTTTCCTATCGTGCTTAGGACTGATTTTTCGGAATCATTATGCCCGAAAGTTCCGTCTGTTCCGAGGGAGTTTAAAAAACTTAAAATAACTATTACAGGTATCAGCACCTTGCTTGCCCTTAATATAAAAGCCTGAAGCCGGTCCCAGGCACGCATAAAAACCCCTGTTATTGTCGGCATATGATAAGGAGGAAGTTCCATAACAAAAGGTGTGATTTCTCCCTTCAGGAGTGTATTCTTTAGTAACAGCCCGGTTATAACTGCAAACATAATTCCAATCAGATACAGGCCAAAAACCATATTTTGACCTCCCACAGGGAAAAAAGCAGCGGCAAAAAGGGCATATACCGGCAAGCGAGCGCCGCAGGACATGAACGGATTCATCATTATAGTCAGAGTGCGGTCACGCTGATTTTCAAGAGTCCTGGTTGCCATGATGGCCGGCACATTGCAGCCGAAACCTACCAGCATAGGCACAAAGGACTTGCCGGGCAGGCCGATAATACGCATAAACCGGTCCATTACAAAAGCCGCACGCGCCATATATCCCGAATCTTCAAGAAATGAAAGACAGAGAAACATGAATCCTATGGGAGGAATAAAGGTAGCGATTGTCTGGATGCTGCCTCCCAGACCACCTGAAAGGATTACGTTCACCCAATCGGGAACACCCAAAGAAGAGAGGAGACCGGCAAAACCATCAACAAAAATAGTCCCTGCAAAAACATCAAAAAAATCTATAAATGCGCCGCCAAGATTGATTGTGATCATAAACATAAGATACATGGCCGCAAGAAATATCGGTATCCCCAAAGCCCGGTTAAGAATCACAGCATCTATTCTATCCGAAAGGGTTTTGCCCGCCCTTCTGCGTTTTTTAACAGCAGCGCCTGTAACATCTGTTATAAAACCGTACCTGCCGTCGGCCACCATTATATCGGCCTCATCGCTGAGTTTTGCTTCAATTTCCCGATTATGCCTTTCGACAATCTTATTTGCAGAGCTTCCCATAACATCGGCAACAAGCTGATCACCCTCAAGCAGTTTTACGGCCGCCCAGCGGGAATCCATATTATTATCCTCGGCCGTCTTCCGTATCACCGGAAAAAGTTCTTTAATAGCCGCTTCTATCTCACCCGGATATGATATTTCAGCCTGGGAGACCGCCTTTTTTCCCGCCGCCGCATTAATCGTTGATTTAAGTTTCTCCACACCTGCTCCTTTTACAATGGTCATCGGTACAACAGGACATCCCAGTTGTTCGGCAAGTTCGGCAACTTTGATTTCAATATTTTCAGCTCGCGCTATATCCATCATATTCAACGCAATAACGACGGGCGCTTTCATCTCGAGCAGTTGAACCGTAAGATAAAGGTTTCGCTCAATATTAGATGCATCAATAATATTTACTATCAGATCGGCTCCCCGGCTCAGGATGTAATCACGCGCGATCTCTTCATCCAGCGATGATGCCGCAAGAGAATAAATCCCCGGAAGATCTACAACCTCAATATCCTTTCCTGCATGCTTGTATCTGCCGGTCTTTCTGTCCACGGTAACTCCAGGCCAGTTTCCAACCCGCTGTTTCGCTCCGGTAAGAGCATTAAACAGAGTTGTTTTGCCGCAATTAGGATTACCTACAACACCTATAGTAAAATCACTCATAACCCATTACTCCTCCCTTTCCACCTTTACTGCCCGGGCCTCGTCCTTTCTCAAGCTCAAACCGAAACCCCTGACTTGTATCTGAACAGGATCACCCAGTGGAGCTACTCTCTCCACGGTAAATTCCGTACCCCTGATCAGTCCCATGGCAAGAAGCTTTTCACGGTAAACCGTTGCTCCTTTTATATAGCCTGCCACCCTTCCCTTTTCACCGGTTTTTAAATCTTCAATACTCAATACCATTATATTCTCCCTTATACTCTCCATAGTGTCCGTCCATAAATAGGATAGTTCGTTCGAGATCAAGGCGCTCTAAAATTTTAACCGCAGGAATACATTGAGTATTTTGAGGATTAAAATTTTAGCGCAACGTAGATATCGAGCGAAATAGCCATTTATGGAGGGCACTACCTAAATTAATGCCACATTGATCTTCTGTGCCATCCCGCCTCCCAGGAACAGCTTTGTTCCATTGTGAAAAATCAAAACAGGAGAATGCATATCATTCTGAACAACTTCGATTTCCGACCCCACGTTTAACCCTATCCCCAGGAGTTTCTGCGTAAACCCTTTACCTCGCCGCCAGGAGATTATCCTCAACCGAACCCCTGCGCCGGCCATACGTAAAGGAATAATATATTTACCATCTGATTGTATATTAGTCATGATTAGAAAAACCTTTTAAGTGCTATTTTTATTTGTTGACAAAATAATTGCAAACCCTACTCACAATTCAAACAATAACTAAAAAAGTTAGCCTAACCTAATGATTATTTATCGCACTGTCAAGTTTTTTTGATTATTTTCTTAAATGGTAAAGCTTCCTTAAAAACAAATTTTTTGACAAAAAATTTGTATATATTTATATTCATAGCTGTGCCTGAACGAAAAGCTGAAATTGTCATATTTCCGGTAGATTAAGGATATTTTCCAAATCGAGGTTTTTGAGCCTTGAGCTTTTAGCTGTTAAAATCAAACAGATAGTTCCTTGAGCCAATAGCTAACGGCTAAATGCTAACGGCTTTTCGAAAATCTTCGTTTCTTGAATAATGTTTAAATATCCGAAATAGTATCTGTTTTTAGTTTTCGTTCAGGCACTATTGGGAAGCATCCATGTTAAACTGTTTGATTTATGACGCCTTGCCAGAGTTGGGAGAATAGTTCAATGAAAACATACAAAATCAAAAGCAGTGATGGAATCCTGCTTCACGCGGAAGAGACGGGAAACCCTGCAGGTAATCCTGCCCTGTTTATTCATGGTTATTCACAATGCAGATTATGCTGGAAAAAGCAGATAAACTCAAAGCTGAACAAAAATTTCAGACTTATTGCTCTGGATATCAGGGGGCATGGTCTTTCTGATAAGCCCAGAGATGCATATGGAGACTCAAAAATTTGGGCGGATGATATTAACGCCGTAATTAACACCCTTGAGCTTGAGCAGCCTGTTCTTGTCGGATGGTCTTACGGCGGCGCCATAATTTGCGATTACCTTCGCTTTTACGGAGAAGAAAGAATCAGCGGAATTAACTTTGTGGGAGCAACTTCAAAAATAGGCAAACCTGCAATGCCGTTTATGGGTGCAAGTTGCACTGCCCTCATTTCCGGTTTATTCTCAAATGACACGGAAGAGTCTGCCTCGGCGCTCCACAAATTGATTGAAAGCTGTGTTTATAAAAAACCTTCACCTGGGGACTTGTACTTTATGTTAGGTTATAACATAATAGTCCCACCTTACGTGCGAAAAAGTTTATTTTCGCGCAATCTGGATAATGACGATATACTGTCGGAGCTGCATAGGCCAGTGCTGTTAACCCACGGTGCCGAAGATGCGATTGTACTTTCAAACATGTATGAGCACCATGTTAAAGTTATACCCAACACCCAATTATCTATATATGCTGATACGGGACATACACCATTCTGGGAAAATCCGGAACGTTTTAACAATGAACTACACTCTTTTCTACTCCACGATGACCCATATAATCTTAAAGACTCTTAAAAATAAAAATCATATCACCAGTTATTTGATGCGCAATTTGAGGCTTTTATTGATGGGGTGAGAAAATAATTTTTACCATTATCAAGCCTGTATCCAAGATATGGTGAAAATAATTCTTGACAAATTTCCCAAATAGAATAGAAATAGCAGGTTTAAAACTTTGGGGTAAAGAAAGACTTTTGGGATATAAAGGAGGCTGCATAATGTATGCTATAATAAATTCGGGTGGAAAACAGTACAAAGTCGCAGAAGGCGAAATATTGCGGGTTGAGAAGATAGACGGAGAAGTCGGCAGCCAGGTAATATTCAACAATGTCCTTTTGTTTTCGGATGGTGAAAACCATCAACTAGGTAAACCGGCACTTGATAATGTTGAGGTAGAGGGACATATCGTTGAACAGGGTAAGGACAAAAAAATTATTGTTTTTAAGTATAAAAGACGGAAAAGATATCGCCGTACACAGGGACATCGGCAGGAATATACCGCTGTTAAAATAAACAGTATTAAATGGAGTTAGAAAAATGGCACATAAAAAAGCAGGTGGAAGCTCAAGAAACGGCCGGGACAGTAATGGGCAAAGACGTGGTATAAAACGCTATGGCGGCAACAGGGTCAGCGCCGGGAATATTATTGTGCGTCAGGTTGGAACAAGAATACATCCGGGGAATAATGTTGGAATGGGAAAGGATTACACCATCTTTGCGCTGACTGAAGGAGTAGTAACATTTGAACGTATGGGACGTTCACGCAAAAAAGTAAGTGTTTATGCAGAGTGAAATTTATTGACGAAGCTATTATTACCGTAAAATCCGGTGATGGAGGAAGAGGCTGTATAAGTTTCAAACGCGAAAAATTCATTCCCCGCGGAGGACCGGATGGTGGCGACGGAGGAAAGGGTGGAGATGTAATTTTCCGTGCCGTCTCCGGTAAACGAACTCTTTATCAGTTCAAGCGTCAAAAAAATTTAAAAGCAAAAAACGGCGGACATGGTCAGGGCAAAAACAGGACCGGCAAAAAGGGAGCAGATCTTGTAATAGATATACCGGTCGGCACTCTGCTCATAGATGCTGAAACCGGTAACCTGATCAAAGATCTTGCAACTGCCGGGGAAAAATTTATACTGGCAGCCGGAGGGCGCGGTGGACAGGGTAATGCCAGGTTTAAAACATCAACAAACAGGGCTCCAAGATTTGCACAACCGGGAGAACATAGCAAAACATACAGTATCAAACTCGAACTTAAATTACTTGCCGATGTAGGTATAATCGGCCTTCCCAATGCCGGTAAATCCACACTTATTTCCGCAATTTCTTCGGCGCGCCCCAAAATTGCCGGCTATCCTTTTACCACACTGACTCCCAGCTTGGGAGTAATTCATACAGACTGGGGCGAACCTTTTATTGCCGCTGATATACCCGGACTTATTGAGGGCGCTCACAAAGGACAAGGCCTGGGAATAAGATTTTTAAAGCATATTGAAAGAACACGCATTCTTATCCATCTCATAGACATTTCAGAGCTTGATCCTGCTGCCCCACTGAAAGCCTATAATACCATAAATACTGAATTATTTTTATATAACCAAAGCCTTGCAGGTAAACCTCAAATAGTAGTTTTAAACAAGATCGACATGCAATCTTCCGCCGATACCGAGTTGAAGTTCAAATCTGCTTTACCGGATAAAACAATAATCGCTATCTCCGCCTTAACAGGAAAAGGAATTGACTCTTTAAAATCGCAAATAATCAATTTACTGGGAATAGAAGATGAGTCACAATAATATCTTTTTTTTTAATAATGCAAAGCGCGTTGTTGTAAAGGTTGGAAGCGGTGTTTTAACCATGGACCACGGCTTGAATTTAGATGTCATAAAATCAATTACAAAACAGATCTGCATGCTTATTGAAAATGAGATGGAGGTATTCCTGGTAACTTCGGGAGCCATGGCTTCCGGAATAAAACGGATAGGTCTTCCTGAAAGGCCCGATGATATTCCCCAAAGGCAGGCTGCGGCTGCAGTCGGCCAGGCCGGTCTTATCATAGAATATGAAAAAGCCTTTTCCATGTTTAATAAAAAGGTGGCCCAGGTACTGCTTACCGGCGAAGATCTTTCAAATCCTGAAAGATACCTTAATGCACAAAACACTTTTAACATGCTTTTGTCATGGAAGGTTGTTCCGATTATCAATGAAAACGATACGGTCGCTGTGGATGAAATCAAATTCGGCGACAATGATAACCTTGCAGCCATAATTGCTATGTTGATGAATGTCGATATTTTTATCAATTTGACTGATATTGACGGTCTTTTTACCAAAGATCCCCGTATAAATTCCGATGCTGAACTTATCCCTGTAATTACAAAAATTGACAAAAAGATCAAAAAAATGGCAGGGGAGATTCCCGGAGCGCTCGGCACAGGAGGCATGCTGAGTAAAATAAACGCTGCTGAAAAAACCACAAGTTCCGGGATACCAATGGTTATAGCTAATGGGAAAGAACCCGGCATCCTGACCAGACTTTTTTTCGGAGAACAATGCGGTACATTTTTTATGCCGATCAGGCTTTAAACCAAAATTTTGCGAAACGCTTATGGCATAATAGTTGCTTGGGTTAATATAAAATAAAGTACATGATATCATTGCAAATTACGTCTTGTTCTGAGTCCAAAAAAATAAATAAAGAGTATTGCTTTTTATTAATTAACTCTATATGCAGAAATATAGGGGTATGATAATCTATTGTCCATTATAATGATGTCTTTTTTAATTTTTTTTAAGGAGGTAAAAATGAAAAAAACTATCGCAATAGCAACAGGTATTCTTTTTTTGGGAGCAACTATCTCTTTTGCCGGATCCGAGGTTAAAGGCAGGGTATCCAATAAGACTATAGTCAACAAATCCGCCAATGTTGCGGTCGGAGCAGGGGCTGAGGCAAACACCGGTTCCGTTAAAATCAAGAATTCCAACGTCAGGGGCACAGTGAGCAACAGGTCTCTTGTTAATAAATCAGCTAATGTCGCAGTAGGCAGGGGTGCTACGGCCAACATGGGCTCGGTGCAGCTTAAAAATTCCAACGTCAGGGGCTCTGTAAGCAATAGAGCTCTTGTTAATAAATCAGCTAATGTCGCAGTAGGCAGGGGTGCTACGGCCAACATGGGCTCGGTGCAGCTTAAAAACTCCAACGTCAGGGGCTCTGTAAGTAATAGAGCTCTTGTTAATAAATCTGCTAATGTCGCCGTTGGAAGGGGCGCTACAGCCAACATGGGCTCGGTGCAGCTTAAAAATTCCAACATCAGAGGCTCTGTAAGCAATAGAGCTCTTGTTAATAAATCTGCTAATGTCGCCGTTGGAAGGGGCGCTACAGCCAACATGGGCTCGGTGCAGCTTAAAAACTCCAACGTCAGGGGCTCTGTAAGTAATAGAGCTCTTGTTAATAAATCTGCTAATGTCGCCGTTGGAAGGGGCGCTACAGCCAACATGGGCTCGGTGCAGCTTAAAAATTCCAACATCAGAGGCTCTGTAAGCAATAGAGCTCTTGTTAATAAATCTGCTAATGTCGCCGTTGGAAGAAATGCCGAAGCTAATATGGGTTCGGTTGTAGTTAAGTAATATGAATCCTGAGGGTTCTCGCCCTAAAGTGAGTAATGTGACGTTTTATGCTTCACATTACTCACGACCAATAATTATGTACAATTAATTGTCAGACAATCTATATTCCTGGAAATGTGGAGGAAAAATTATGGGAAAAAAATATTTTTTTTTTTTCACTATGATGATCTTTTGTTTTTTTGTTTTGGTAAATCCTGGTCTTAGTGGTGACCTGGATGATGGTATATCAAAATACACAGATGACGGCGTCACCAAATATGATGACCTTGGTGATCCGGAAAAAAACATCAAATTTATAAAATTAAATGCAAAAAGCAGGGCGGACGTAAAAAGCAGGGCATCAGGCAGTGATTCCGGTGGTTCGATGGACACGTCCAAAGGCGCCAATATGAACAGCGTTGTTCTGGGCGCCGGAGGTATCATCAAGGGCGATGTTTATATAATAGATGAAAGCAGGGGCGCTAAAACACAGGTTGTTGACAAATAATTACTTGAACCGATTTCAAAACACTTCTTTACGAAGCCTGCGTCTGTCTGCTGCTATCTGGTCAGGCACAAATCTTGATGGCGTCGTAAAAAGTCAAAAATTAAAAATTTTACATCAGTATATAGGGACAGCTTTGCTAGTTTCCACAACATATTGTGTCTAAATTTTCTGCGACGGACTCTTTACGAGTTTATCAACCTTGATCTTCGAACGAAGTTAAACTTTTTGGAACCTGCTCTATTTTAATAAATTGTATTTTTTAAATGCGAGGCATGATGAAACACTTGTTTCCTGTAAAATCAACACGTTGCTACTTTAAGTTTTTTGTATCCCTGGCTTTGGTTCAGTTTTTATTTTCTTGCGCCATTGACCCTAAAAATGTTGATGTTCAACTGGAACAATCAAAGCCTGAGATAAAGGTGACCTCATATTCTGATGCTCTTGATGCTCTGGGATTAATGTCCGAGATTTATGCAACGGGACCTTTAAAAATTCAAAGCCAGGGGATCGGTGACGAGACCGGCACATCCGTCAGTACCGGTGGAGAAATACAGAGAGATATAACCGAGATAATGAAAAGCACACTTAATTCTGTGGGCGGGAATGTCCAGTTTATAGAATATGATCCGGCCTATATTCAGAATCAAATGGTTACAGGCTATTCCAGCTTTACTGATAAAATGATACCTGATGTGGTAATAACCGGAGGGATTACAGAGTTTGATCGCGGGCTTGAAACCAGGGGGCACGGCACTGATGTTGGAGCGGAAGCGACGTTTACCGGATTATGGTCATGGCTGCCTTCGCAGACAGTATCTGCTGAATATAACAAGGCGGGCAAACAGGGCAAGGCCAGGATAACACTTGATTTTAATTTAAAAAATTTTCAGACACTTGCCGGTATAAAAAAAATGACCACTACCAACAGCATGGTAGTTCATAAAGCGCTGGCGAATGAAGAGTTTGCTGTTTCAATTTTCGGACCTACATTTGGAAGGAAAGGGTCTATCAAAAAAGTTCAGGGACGACATAATGTTGTCAGGCTGCTTGTCCAGGCCAGTATGATTCAACTGATAGGCAAATATCTTGGATTGCCGTATTGGAAACTGCTTGATGGCGCCATGGCAGATAAAGTGGTTATTGGAAGACTGACTAAACGTTTTTACAGAATGACGGAACAAGAGAAAATTTTAAGCTCACAGGAGTGGCTGTTTCTGCATGGGTATGATGTGAACCCGACCGGCAAGCTTGACGCACAAACCAAAAAGGCATTGCAAAAATATAATAAATTTGATCCATCAAAAACATCTATAGACCTTGATACCTTTCTTCGTTTATATATTGATATCCCCTGTAATGCAAAGACACTGGGTCGTCGGGAGAAATTTGCACGGCTGCATATAGAACCGTCTCTTACCGCGCATACGGCAGAACCTGCCCAAAAGTATGTTAAAAGTCAGAAAAAAGCTGCTGCGACTCCAGTAAAAGCGGAACAGCGGACAGCAGCTGCGCCGCCTGAAAGAGCGGTAACTGTTACAAAAAGAAAAACCGAGCAAAAAAATACTGTTCGAGGTAACGCTGGAATCGGTCGAATGCTTAGTGATGATGAATGGTAAAAGCAGAAAAAATCGGTTTCTCTCTTGAACTTTTAGGCAGGCCATAATGAAATACAGTTCGTTTTATATATTATGGGCGGGACTGATAGTCTTCATCCACCCTCCGGCGCTGGCCGGGAACAAAGGAATGATTGAAAACAGAACACAGGAGCTGAATGACCTTAATAAAGATGCAATAGAGCAAATTGCAAACATTCCAGGCAATGCCGTAATCGACATAAAGGCAAAGGCCAGGCCCTATGGCCAGGGATACCGTTTTGATATTTATGGAAAAAAAATATCTCCGATAAAGAAGCATAAAACCGACTCCAATACTGGCGGTTATAATAAAAAAGCTGTTAATATAAAAGAAGAAAAGTTTGAAACGAATATCAAAAAAAGCAATTCTGATATTAATGGACGAATTGTTTTTGATAGTAAGCAAATAATAGATACTCCTCATAAAAGAGAGGGAGAAGGAGAGGGAGATGCAACCAAGAATATCAAAAACCCTTAACTATATTTTTATAACAGCAACATGTTTATTACTAGCCATACCGACTGCCTTTGCAGGCAACAAAAAGATAATGACGACAAGAGCTGCTAAAATAATTGCGGAAAGAGCTATTGTAGAATCGGTTTATGGCTTGAAATTACGGGCCACTGAAGAAGTAAAGGATATGATAGCAGCCAGCTTTGTTGGTAGTACAGAATCTAAAACATCTGCAAAAATAAAGGGGATCAAGATTGAAGATGTAGTATATGATCCTGAGAAAGATATTGCCAAAGCTACTGCTTCCATCCAGTTAGACTCTATAACGAATATTGACGGCAAAACAATAGATTTAAACAATAAAATATTCAGAAGGGTCGGCTTTGCAACCTCAACTCCCTCCCAGAGCGGCCCGTTAAAAGCGTTGCGGGCGGCTGAGTTGGATGCCTATACCCAGATAATAAAACGGATAGTCGGTTTTACGCTTGAAAGTCAATCAACCGTAAAAAATTACATGCTGACCTCCGATCTCGTAAAAACAAAAGTAATGGCCACCACATACCTGGCTGAAGTTGTTGATTATGGCTGGGATGAATCCGGTGATGCTTTTGTAAAAATGCGATTGAATACCAAAGAAGTCGCAGCCATGATGGGTGAGGGGATTGTTGGCGAAGATGAAATTATTGAAGTAGAAGGCTCAGGAGCGCGGGAAGACGATTATAAAACCGCCCAAAAGAAATAAGTCGTTTTGATAAAATTATAGCCCCCTTTTCTTCATCCTGAATTGCCTGCCGCGGGATGTAAAGGGGATAGTTTTTCAGCGCCGCAAGGAGGATTGATTCATGAAAAATAAAATATTTAAAGAAAGGCTTAAGTTTTTTCTTCTTGGAATGCTTGTTGTGTTAGGAATTCTTTTTCTTACAGGAGCAGATAATCAGCCGGCATTAAATAACGGAAGGTATCAAATATCCGCATGGGGCGGAACTTTCGGTGAAAAGGCCGGCGGTATGGGAGCCTTCGTTGTTGACACGGTTTCAGGTGAGGCTAAAAATGTTTATACCAGAGTATATGGTATAAGCAATAATAGCGTTGTTGTTAAAAATAATTTGAACAAACATTTTAATTCGTATTAAGCGATGAAATTTTTTAAAAAAACATCGAACTACTTTTTTTTTCTTGCTGTTTTTTTTCTCGCAGGCGTGGTTCAATCACCGGCAGACAGCTATAATGATTGTATTAAAGGAAGCGGTAAGCTTAAAACTGAAAATCGTAATATTTTAAGCTTTGATTCTATTGAGATAGATGGCGCTTTTGATCTGGTGGTTGTATGCCAAAAGAAAAAAAGCCTTAAAATTACAGGCGACGACAATCTCCTGAAGCATATCATCACCCGGGTAAAGGGAAATAAACTGCATATTTATTCCGATGCGGCAATATGCTCTGAAATCCAATTAGTTGTAAAGGTTGCGATTGAAAACATTGAAACCGTTAGTTCATCAGGAGCAGCAGATATTGATATAAGCAATCTTGATAATAATAATTTTTCATTAGACATAAGCGGGTCCGGCGACATTTATCTGCAAGGTATAACATGTGATTTTACAGCTGTTTTATCAGGTTCTTCGGAACTTAATGCCAAAAATTTTAAAGCAGAGAACGTAAGAATTGAAATAAATGGCGCCAGTGATGCTCATGTATATGCTTCACAGAAATTAGATGTGGAGATCAGCGGGGCGGGAACCCTGTTCTATTCAGGAAATCCCGTTGAAATTACACAAAACATTACCGGTGTTGCTGAGTTGATCAGGGATTAGGAGCAATGTCTTTGACGTGATATGAGGAGATCAAGGTTTTATTTAAAATTTCATTTGTGTTAATTCTCTGCCTTGTTCAGGCTGGAGATTGTTTTGCAAAAACCGAAGTAAAAGATGCAGTGGTAAAAATTTACACTGTATTTAACTGTTATAATTATCACGAACCCTGGCAAAAATGGGGGCAAAAATCTTTTCACGGATCCGGCTGTATTATCAAAGGCAATAGAATTTTAACTAATGCCCATGTCGTGAGCGATCAGACTTTTATCCAGGTAAGGCGGGCCGGAAAAGCAAAAAAATATACAGCCAGAATTGAAACAATAGCCCATGAATGCGATCTGGCCATTTTAGCGGTTGCGGATAACTCCTTTTTTGCAGACGTAAAGCCTGTTGAAATTGGAAAACTGGCAAAGTTCAGAGATAAAGCCGCTGTTTATGGTTTCCCTGAAGGAGGCGACAAATTATGTATTACCGAAGGTGTTGTTTCAAGGATTGAACATAGCAAATACACACACAGCAGCGCCTACCTGCTGGCATGCCAGATTGATGCGCCGATAAATTCCGGCAGCAGCGGAGGGCCTGTAATCAAAGACAATCAGATCATCGGCGTTGCATTTCAAGGCATGTACGGTGAAAATATTGAGAATATAGGATATATGGTTCCTGTTCCGATAATTAAGCATTTTCTCACCGATATTGAAGATGGCGTTTACGATGGTACCCCAGGCCTTGGAATATCCATGCAAAAAATGGAAAATCCGGATATAAGAGAAAAGTTTGCTTTTTCGAAAAATGAAACCGGAGTTCTTGTAAACAGAATTTATCCTGATTCCCCGGCAAAAAAAATACTGCTGCCGTGTGATATCATTGTCAAGATAAATGGCACTAATATTGCAAATGATGGTACTATAGAGTTCAGGAAAGGAGAAAGAACTTTTTTTGGATATTTATTCCAGCAAAAACAGATAAATGATTTTCTGCAATTAACAATAAAAAGAGATAACAGGTATAAAAACATTAAAATTAAATTAACCAAATCCCTCGATTGTGATCGTCTGGTTCCGCACCAGCAATATGACACTCCCCCTGTATATTACATAACGGGCGGACTGGTGTTTGAACCTTTAACACTGAACTATCTTACTGAATTCGGGATGAACAATAATAGCTGGATGATGAATGCTCCGACAGATCTTCTTAACTTCTATCTTAACGGCGAACCTTCGCAAGCAAGACGAGAAGTTATTATCCTGGTTAAAGTCCTGGCCGATGAAATTAATGTCGGATATCATGATTGTCAGAATTATATTATTGATTATGTAAACGGGGTCAAGATATCCACAATAAAGGATCTGATAAAAGCTTTTGAAGAAAATAACAAGAAATATCATATCGTTCAAGACATTCGTGGCTATATGATTGTCCTTGAAGTAAACAAGGTTAAACAATTAAGCAACAGGATTCTACAGAGGTATAATATCAGCGCGGATAGATCTAAAAATTTATCCTAACAGCTGCTTGCTGCAGCATAACTTTAGGATGTGTGGCGAAAAATGATCAAAAAAACAATCCTTTTATGTTTGGTGTTAAAAATTGTAACCACCGTGGCTGCATTATCAGTGCTTGGCGAAAGTGTACACAACTATGGCGCGGCGACATTCTCCGGATCAGAATATCCTGTTGAAAATATTACAGCAGAAGCCTACCCTGAAAAACAAATTACAGTAAGCGGCGTAGTAAAAAATGCCTGCCTTAATCCTGCAAGAGGAACCGTTATCATATATTTTCTGGACAGCAACTATGACGTGGTTTGTACAACTGAAGCAGATGTCAATAATCATAAAATTATTAATCCCGGAGGTTCAGGCGCCTTTGAAGCAAGCGCCATGATAGATAATGTCCTTGATATTAAAAAAGTATATATTGAATTTGTGAAAAATTAGCATATATTATTTCTTGATAAACTCACAAAAAGTAAAATCGATGGGCACTAAGTAAAAATTTTCATATGCCTTGTCATCATAAAAGAGGTCGTTTTCTTTGTCGGCAGGGAGATCAGAAGGATAAAACCAGGAGCTTCGATCCTTTCAGCCTTTTTGAGAAAAATGCTGTTTACAACTGCCGGATCTTTCAGAAAGCTGAAGTTCTTTTCAATGCCGATTTGGCTCTTGTATAGTTTTAAAAGATCAGCCGCGGGCCATTCATCCTGTTGCCCGATCAAACCTGTATTCATAGTACAAAACGGTTCGCGATTTATTTTTGACGGGTTTTCCACGGCCATACCTGGACACTTTTTAGATGTCGGTCATAACGTATAAGGACTATTGCTAAAAGTACGAACTCTCTAATAACCGTTGATTTTATTTTATTAATATAACGAACAATAAAACATGAAGCCAAAAATATTATATTTTTTGTTATTTTTTTTATTGACAAGCGCTCATATTGCAAGTCATGAGCTTGCATGCGCCACAGGCCGCAATGGAGATACTTTGGTTAAGGCTGAGGGCTTCGGAACAACAAGAAGTGACGCCCTGTTAAAAGCCAAGCGGGATGCAGTTGAACAGGGTGTCGGCCTGGTGATTATTTCAGAAACCGAAGTTAAAAATTTTGAAGTTCAAAAAGATGTTGTTCTGACCAAAACGATCGGCGCGGTTAAAAAGTACAATGTCCTGAAAGAGGAAAAGCAGCCCGATGGTGTGTATTATATAAAGATTGAGGCTACGGTTGCTCTTGCAAAGATCAAAGATGACCTTATCGCTTTGAAAATCCTGCTTGAATCAATGGACAGACCCCGCATGATGGTCGTTATGCGTGAAGAGGATGGTGATTATGCTCAAAGCGCAATTGTAGATTATTTAAGCGAGAAAGGATTTGATCTGGTTGACGCCGCAGTTGTAGCAGCCCTGACTCAAAAAGATGATAATTTTATACATCGGGCGACAGACGGTGATCCTGTAGCAGCAGCCCGGATTGGAGCTGAGAACAGCGCTGAATATATAATTGTCGGTAAAGTAAAAAAAAGCCTCGCCAGTAGTGATTTTTTAAGCAGCGCCGGCATGAAATCCGGCCAGGCCGGCATTACAGCTAAAGTAGTTAACTGCTCTAATGCACGAGTGGTTGCCTCAAAATCTGCCAGCGCTGCCGCAGTTCATACCGATGAAGAACTTGCCAAAATGAAAGCTGTGGAAAAAGCAGCCATAAAACTGATGGATCAAAAACTTTTTGAAAAAATTCTTTCTTCTTTCCAGGATATAGCCAACAATGGCATTGTGCTTGATATAGCCATCAAAAATGTTGATAGTTTTAAAGAGCAGAAAAAAATTAAAAGCATGCTTGCTGAAACTCCTGGTGTTGTTTCAGTAAACAAGCGCAGTTTTGGAAAAGGCCGGCTTGCGCTATCTGTAATATATAAGGGTGATGCGGATTCTTTTAGCGAAGCGGTTGATGGTAAACAGTTTGGGAACCGAAAACTGTCAGTTACAGATATAGAAGGTTCAAGGGTAAGCATTCTACTGGAAAACAGGGTGGGGGTGGACTAAACATGCAAAAAATAATCGCCTCATTTATCGCTTTAACATTTCTGATTATATCTCCATTGTCTGTGTCAGCCGGTTTTAAAAAAACCAGGATTGCAGTCCTTGATTTTCAGATACAGGGTGAGGGGCATGAAACTGCTGATATGGGTAAAATCGTAGCAGAGTGGCTTATCACCGCTTTTGTTAAAAACGGGCGTTTTGAAGTAATTGAACGCAGCTTGTTAAAAAAAATACTCGAGGAGCAAAAGCTGGTGATGACCGGCGTTGTAAATGAAAGCAGCGCTTCGCAAATAGGCAAATTGCTGGGGGTTGAAGTCGTTATATCCGGTTCGATTATGAGATATCAGAAAGTACTGGAGGTCAATGCCAGAATTATTGATGTAGAGAATGCCTCGGTAGTAGCCGCCGAAGGTGTAAAAAGCACAAGTGTGACCAGACTTGAAGATATGGTGTATGAAATGGCGGAAAAGATAATTAACGATTTTCCACTAAAAGGCTATATAGTGCAAAGGGACGGAAAAAATGTTGTTATCGACCTGGGAGGATCGGCTGGTGTTAAAAAAGGAATGCAGTTTATAGTATACAAAGAAGGGAATGTGATAAAGCATCCCAAAACCGGAGAGATATTAGATGTTCAAAGGATTGAAACCGGAAGGGTCGAAATTGTCAGCGTAAGGGGCAAAATATCAGAGGCTAAGATAATAAAGGAACAGCGGCCCGGCAGCCTAAAATACGGCCATATGGTTATAAGTGTCGTCGAATCTCAAACCGGAAATAAACCCAGGCTGTTTGTAAATACAGATCCTCAAGATGCCCGGGTCCGCATTCTTAATATCAATCCACCTTACAGACGCGGTATGGAGCTTAAAGCCGGAAAATATCATATCGAGGTGTCGGCACCAGGGCATAAAACAAAAAAGGAGTGGATATATCTGCAGCCTGACCAGAACATGGAGATTGATATCAGGCTGGTTGAGACTGGTTATCGCAGACCAAAAAAAATACGCGCGTCAGAGCCATTGCCGCCGCCATCCGGACGGAAAATGCCGCAAAGTCCGGCTTATGGTGGTGTTCAGTTTAACACCCAGCCAACGCTAAAAAGAATTGATATGCTCCTGCAAGAAGCGGCCAGGCAAAAGGCGGCCGGCAATTACCAATGGAAGCAACAGACCAAAAAAGCAGCGAGATTACTAAAAAATCTATTAAAACAGAATCGCAGATCTCCTGTGGTTTATTACTATTATGGAAAATACTACATGACAGAGGGACTCTATAAACATGCAGTTAAATACTTAACAAAAGCTATCCGTTTTGATAAAAACTATTCAGCCGCCCACGAATTGTTAGGTGACGCATACTATTTTTGGGGGAAACAGGGAAGAAGCGCTGCCAAACTTGGGAAAAGAGCTCTGAATGCTTATAAAACTGCGGCCGCTACCGGTTATAAAAATAATTTGAAAGCGATGATATATTATAAGATGGGAAATATTTACGCCGAATTACTCACAAATATCAATAAGGCCAATAACTACTGGCAAAAGGCGGTTTCAACCGCACCCGGCAGCACAGCGGCACGGTTGGCAAAAAAGAAATTAACCTAAGGCTTATTTTTTTTAATACAGACCTCGTATTTTTATCAATTATGCTTGTTGGGTATTTTGCAGTGAGATCAGAATGTCTAAATTCACTTTACGACGCCATCATTCCTTTAATTCCGCTCTTAAAACATAGCCTCCAACCTCTATAATTTCAAAGTGTTTGCTGCCAAAATCCAGATTGTCAATGATTTTCGCCAGTCTCATGGTATTGCAATTTTGCCATTTAATAACCAGTTCCGCCCTGCCCCTTAAAAAAGTTTTTTGCTGAACGCTGGAAACTCCGGATAAATCAGAAAGTTTTCCCGTAAGTTCGGGGAGATCCGAAAAGGTTGCATTGTCAACGATCAAAATCACCTGATGCTCATTATAACAGGAATCAAGCCAGGTTTTAACTATCTGGCTGCACAGTTTGTCCGCCATCTCATTGGCAGCCTTTTGAAGCGCTGCCTGACTCCCAATGGCAAAACTGTGATGGGGAACAACAGATTGGGTACTGGCCGAAGCCAATATTTGCCCCGTGGCCGTTTCATAGATATCAGCGCTGATGGTGGCAGCGTAAGAGTGAAAACGATCACTGTAAGGAGATGCGCCATTGTCCTGAACAGAAGCAGTGCCGTCAACGAGCAGCTGAGCTCTATAACCACCGGATTCTTGCCGGCCATGCCTCAGCTTTTTGGCCTGAAGCGCATCAATATGTACCAGCGTAAAACCTTTTTGCTTAAGACGTTTTTCTATAGTTTGACTAGCTGTTGTTTGCAGGTTAAGATCGGTTTTGCCAAGCTGGGCGGTGAGCGACTGTTCCTGAAGAAAAACAGCAAGGGCGGGATAGTTCATGCGGGGAAGAATTTGCGCCAGTGCGGCAACATCATCGGCCAGCGCCATCTTTTCAACTTCAGCGCTGATTTTATTGGTGTAAACCTTATTCTCCGATGATGTGGATAAAATTTTATATTTTTTAACATACCCATCTACACGGGTTAATATTTTATCCTTAATAAGAATATAATTTTCAACAATGGTTTCACTGCTGATAATGGTTCCCAAAGCTTTTTCAACAGCATTCCGTTGTGCATCGTGCAAAGCATCACGCTGTGCCTGTTGATATGAAAGCTCAATAGGCGCAGAGCCTTCAGCTTCGACTGTGCAGCTATCGGTTGCCGCCCATATTATCGAAATATTCCAGCTAAATATCAACAGCAGGTAAAAAAAAATAATTATAACCCTTGACTTTAACTTGTTTGTTTTTTCCACTACCCCCCCCCTGCTGTTGTAAAATTGCAAAGCATAACGCCAGGCCCAAAGGCCCGGCGTATTATTAATTTAAAAGTTCCATGTAGTGCCTATATATACTTCATAAGAGTCGAAAGCTTGCAGGCTGACAACCTTTTTACCGCCAAAAGTCAGATTCCAGGCATCAGAAAAAGCATAGCAGCCTTCAGCGCCCAGCTCGAAATAATTATCATCCTCAGGGTCATTATCGTAGTTGGTTATATCGGCATTCCATATTGCAAAGAAATTAACAACACTGTCATTCCCGTATCGGATACCGGTATTAACACCAAATTTCAGCAAATGCTGTTCATCCTCATCCATATTGGTGTCATCCTTGTTATACAGGTAGGAGACGCCAGTGCTGATCACAACCGTATCCAGATCATATGTAAGAGAAGAGCTGAGACCGCCGCCGAATACATTTACAATTTCGTTGTCAATATCATCAAAATTAATATTTGAATAAGTATAATTCAGATGCCCGGTAAAAGATGCTTCAAGCGTACCGGTCAGGGGCATATGGTATTGACCGAATCCTATCAAGCCGATACGATTAGCGTCAAAACTGTCAAAATCAAGATAATCATAAGGGAGCATAAAACCATAAGTAATATTATCCTGATCCCAGGCCATGCCTATATTAGCGCCGTACAGCTTGCCATCGTCTCCTTCATCAAAGGCGGCTCGTTCAAAACGGAGCGCAGAACCCATGGAACGACTCAAACCAAGCGCTGCACGGACATCATCTCGTTGCTGGTCTTTGCGGGTTTTGGCCGCAGGTGTGACAAGCTGCTGAAAGACCATACGTGAAGTTTTACCTGCCGCAGACAGGTAGGCAGCCCCTTCGTCACCACCGCCTGTGCCGCCAAGTGAAGAACTTACCAATAATGCAAAATCCAGATATTTTGATAAAAGCCGCAGGGTCCCGTCCTTATCATGCTCGTCTACTGTGCCGATATAATCATGGTCAATATATATATCAACGTGATGCTCGGCGTGATGCTCGGCAGGCCGCCATATAAGGGTTCTGCCGTTGACCGTAAAATGAGTACCATGATCAGGTATCCAGTGCTGATCATAAAAATTTGAAGCATCATGATATGTTGAAATTTGTGTTGCAAAAGCGCTGGTTGTTATAGCTAAAATAAAGGTTGCCAAAACAAATGACTTTTTAAGCATATTGAACATAATTTTATTTTTCCCTCCATTTAAAAAAATTAATTTCCGGTTCTGCGCAGCAAACTGACAACCGCATGTTGAATAGCCTGGTTTGCGGCGCTGAAGACATCAGCTCCAAATCCGATTCCACTGGCAGGTATATACTCCAGGGTTTCTACGTCCACGCAGCGAATCTGGATGCCCATCCTGGTTTGAATATTTTTTTGAGAGCTGAACCCTCTTATTTTTTCACCTCCTTCCCCAAAATCATAGACTTCGCCGTATATCACCTTGACCGCGCCAAGCATTTTACCCATTTCTATTGCCCGATTCTGGGCAACCATGCCGTTGGCGCTCATCCACTGTCTGTCCATAGCGTCTTTAATTATATTTTTTTTATCTTCCACAAAGGTGTAGCGCCTGGTATCATAAAGCTTTTCCGTCAGCATATTATGGAGGCCCATCCCAACATTTTTATCAAGCAGACGCGGGTAACGTTTGGCGGCGCGATCAGACAAACCAAACGGCAATACCGCCACAACCGTTTTGGGGCCGCTGTAAACCGGAGATACTGCTGCTTTACGGAGTGAATCCATTTGGGCAGATGTTCCGGTATCCCGCTCCACATAAGTGGTGGCACATCCGGATGCAGATATAAAACAAATTACCACAAACAAAGAAAATAAATTACCGGGGAATCGCTCTTTAATTAAATTTGGATATTGCATTATGAATAGCTTTCCGGGTCGCTTGCCCGACTGTTGTTTCATTAAAATATATTTTATCTTCACGTATCTGAAAAAGCACCCCAAGGGATTTGGTTATACCTTTTCCTGAGCCTGTTGCAGTAATAATGCTGCCGTCACGGTACTGTACATCTACCTTGACAACAACTTCAACAGTAGTTTTAGCTGCGGCAAATATTCCAATGCTGCGGAGGCGTTTAAGCTTGAAATCCTGAACAACCACTGCTACCAGGGCATCGCAATCAGGGTTGTCGACAAAGGATGGTTTGTGCATAGAATGTGCTTTTTTATTTTTCCAGCTCGCAGCAATCATTTCGTTGATTCGAATGGCAATCTCCGGATTGTCGTCAATAGGAATATATTGCCCTGTATTATAAAGTTCGTCGCTCACAATGCTTTTTATGCCATAGGCAATAAGGTGATTTTCCCATCCTTTGTGTCCTGTTTGATCCTGAATATCAACAACCATGAAACGATATTTGGCCTCTTGCTCCTGAGCGTGCAAATTAACAGGAAAAAGAACAGCAGCAATAAAAATAAATAAATAAATAATTTTTGTACTCAAAAAAGCATCTCCTTGTTTAAATTGTATCGTACTCCAATTGAATTTTTATTGGCGTCTTCTTGGCTTGGCGCAATTGTAAAACTGAATGCATAAAACATGCCAAAACAACCTTTGTGTAATCACGATAAGCGTTAAGCGGAGTATTTTTTAAAATTTAACACTTAAAGCCTGAAACCTGTGCATTTAACACTTGCCCGCCTGTCCTTTATATGTTATACAACTTAATGTAACTTATTGGTATTTAAAATACATCTAAAGCATCTGCTATCATATCACGGCAAAAAGGGCAAGGGCAAACCCGGCGATCTTTATTAATGCCCAAGATTTGAAAAAAATAAAAAGATACGGAGAAAAAATGTTTCTTGAATCAACGATCATCAATCTTGCGCAAGATGCCCGGGCAGCCTCCCGGGTGATCGCAAAAGCTCCTTCCGCAAAAAAAAATACAATTTTAATGGAACTTGCCGGCAGCATTGAAAATAATAGAGCATATCTAAAAGAAGAGAACCGAAAAGATCTGGAATTAGCTGCCGGCCGGGGGCTTTCGGCAGCAATGCTTGACCGCCTGACTATCTCTGATGCAACGATTCAGTCTATGGCCGGCGGATTAAGAGAAATTGCGGCTCTTGAAAATCCGGTTGGAGCAATAAGCAAAACCATTATCAGACCGAATGGACTGGAGGTATCGCGAATGCGCATACCCCTTGGTGTAATAGGCATCATCTACGAATCCAGGCCGAATGTTACTATTGATGCAGCGGCGCTTTGTTTAAAGGCAGGAAATGCTGTTATCCTGCGCGGAGGCTCTGAAGCCCTTAATTCAAACCGCGCCCTGGCCGGTTTGATCTCGGATACCCTTGCTAAGGCCGGCCTCCCTGAGAAGGCAGTGCAGATGGTGCCGGTAAGAGACCGGCAAGCTGTTAATTTTCTTTTGAATCAGGCGGAATTTATAGATCTTATTATTCCACGGGGTGGTGAAGGGCTTATCCGTTTTGTTGCGGAAAATTCTAAAATTCCTGTCCTAAAACACTATAAGGGTGTTTGCCATGTCTATGTAGACGAAGGGGCCGATTTTGATATGGCGTATAATATATGCTTTAATGCCAAGGTACAGAGACCTGGTGTATGCAACGCAATGGAGACCATGCTTGTTCATAAAAATACGGCTGAAAATTTTTTGCCGGACATGGCAAAACGGTTTTTTGATGCCGGCGTTAAAATAAAAGGATGCGAAAAGACTTGTGGTATAATAAAAGGCGCTCAAAAAGCAGGGAAAGAGGACTGGGCGGCTGAGTACCTTGATCTTATTCTGGCTGTTAAAGTAGTTGAAGATATGGATCAGGCTATTGCTCACATGGCCGAATACGGCTCCAACCATACCGAAGCCATAGTAACTTCCGACTATAATAGGGCAAGACGATTTGTCCGTGAAGTAGATTCTTCGGTTGTCCTGGTTAATGCGTCAACAAGATTTAATGACGGCGGGCAGCTCGGCCTTGGCGCAGAGATGGGGATCAGCACCTCCAAGCTCCACGCCTTTGGTCCCATGGGCCTGGAAGAGCTTACGACAACCAAGTTTGTTGTTTTTGGAGACGGCCAGATAAGGGAATAACCATAGATTAACTCTGAACGGATAATATTATTTTCATGCGAATAGGTTTTTTTGGGGGCACATTTAATCCGATTCACCTTGGACATCTTAAAGCAATAAAAAAGGTTAAGGAAGAATTCCCTCTTGATAAAATATATATTATTCCTTCAGCCATGCCTCCGCACAAAGATCGAATAGATGTGCCCAATGCCGATGAACGGTATGAAATGGTTAGTCTTGCTGTTAAGAATGACTCTGCAATTAAAGAATTTGTTGAGATATCGGATGTGGAACTGAAACGTTCAGGGCCTTCATATACAATTGATACTGTTTTACATTACAAGTCGATTATGCCTGCGGATTACAGTTTTTATTTAATACTCGGCATGGATGCATTTCTTGAAGTAAATACCTGGAAATCATATATGGATTTTTTTGATATAATACCCTTTATTGTTATAACACGTCCCGAAGCTGGAAATCATAAAACAACTGATAAAGGTAGTGCTGTTGAAGAATTCCTGTTTAAGAAGATATCCGGTCAATACAGATATAACAGCAAGCTATGCGGATATATCCATGACAACAAAAAGACAATATTTGTTTTTGATGTATCACCGCTTGATATTTCCTCAACAATGATACGCAACTATGTCAGAGAAGGTAAAAAGATAAGTTCCCTGGTTCCGCCTGAGGTCGGCTCCTTTATAGAGAAAAAAGGATTATATTCATGACAATCGAATTTTCAAATCCTGCTCCTTTTCTTGATGCTTTTGTTAAGGCCGCTTTGGAGAGGAAAGCACTGAATCTTGTTGTTCTCGATATAAGCAGGCTAACCTCCATTGCCGACGCATTCATTATTTGCAGCGGACGTTCAAACAGACAAGTTGCGGCTATTGCTGAATTTATCCATTTTGAACTAAAAAAACAGGGTATTAAGCCCTTAAGTATAGAAGGGATACAGACAGGCCACTGGGTCGTGCTTGATTACGGGCACGTAATTATTCATGTTTTTCATCAGCCTGTGCGTAAATTTTACGATCTTGAAGGGCTATGGATTGATGCGGAGAAAATATTTACCGCAGACATGGCCGATATAAACAAATAAGGAAGCCAGTTTCAAAATGTTCAATTTTGTTCGAGGTCAAGAAAGGCAAAAATTTTAACCACAGGAATACATTAAGTATTTCGAGGATTAAAATTTTTGTCTTACGCAGAGATCGGGCAAAAGGTGGCGTTTTGAAATTGGCTTAAGGAATTAAGCGAATTATGAGTTTGTTATCTTCTACGGCATCCATTACACGTTACCGGGTAGATGGAAAAATAGAGAGTAATCTTTTAGAAACCATATATACTGGGTTAAAAGAACAGATGATCCCGGAAATTGAGGATGCTTCGGAAAAAGTGGTGGGATGGACTTCGTTTGACAATCCTTTTAACCCGAATTTTGAAGGTTCATCTTTCTCCATAGGGAATTATCTCATCTTTTCTTTGCGAATTGACAAAAAAACCATCCCACCCAAAATTATAAAAAAATATTATGAAATCGAGATGAATAAACGCCTTAAGGAATCAGGACGTGAATATTTGTCTCGTCAGGAACAAAAAATGGCAAAAGACCATGTAATTAATGTATTAGCGCTGCGGATTCCGGCTACGCCTAACATATATGATCTTGTATGGAATTATGAAGAATCTGTTTTATGGTTTTTTTCAAATCTCAAAGCTGCCAATGAAGAGTTGGAAGATCTTTTTTTTAAATCATTTAAGCTCAATATTATCAGACTCTTTCCCTATACAGTAGCACATTTTTCGGCCGGCCTTTCCGATTCGGAACTTGATTCTCTGAACCAGCTCCAGCCCGCTGGATTTTTTTAAAACCAAAGTTATTTTATCATCAGCCTTGTATTAAGACAGGAATAAATAATGCTTGATATTTCAATTGCTTATAATCGTTATAAATTTTTGGGAGATGAATTCCTGACCTGGTTATGGTTTATAATCGAAAAAGAACCGGAGAAAATTTCCTTCCCTGATAAAGAACCCGTATCCCTGGAAACAGGGAACAGGATTGTACTTGTTAAAAAAATAAATGATATTGACGAGAGTGTAACCATCAAGGGCGATGACGCCGGTCTCGAAGAAGGCATGCTGGCTTTGGGAAAAGGATCTGTTGTTACGGAACTTAACCTTTTATTAAAATCAAATAATCAAAAATGGCGGTTTAGCATAAAAGGGGAAAGCCTCAACATCAGCGGTATCAAAGTCCCCGAATCAGGCCCGGTAGAATCAAAAAAGGATGTTGAAGGCGCTGTGATGGAAAAAGCATATTTTTACGAAAGAATTTTTATCATACTTGACAACCTGTTTAAAAATTTTATCAAATTAAGGCTTTCCAGCGAATGGCATCACAGTGTACTTCCATTAATGAAAAAATGGATAAAGGAATAAAAATTAATTATCAATTTGTAAAAACCGCTTCGGATCTGGAACAGATTGCAAATCTTTTCAGCAATGAAAAAATTATCGGTGTAGACCTTGAAGCGGATTCTTTGCATCATTTTAAAGAAAAAGTATGCCTGATTCAAATTTCTTCGGACAAACAAAATGTTGTGATAGATCCTTTGCCGCTTCAGGATCTCTCCCCCTTAAAGCCTGTTTTTGCAAATTCCGCTATAAAAAAGGTTTTTCACGGAGCAGATTATGATATCCGTTCTTTGCACAGGGATTTTGGGATTAAGATCAACAACCTCTTTGATACTCAACTGGCCTGTATGTTTTTAGGGGTAAAGTCAACAGGCCTGGACGCAGTCCTGCAAACCAACTTTAATGTTTCACTGGATAAAAGATACCAGAAAAAAGACTGGTCAGTGCGACCGTTACCTCCGGAAATGATGGATTACGCTGCCCTGGATTCAGCTTATTTGCCTGCGTTAGCTTATGCTGTTGAAAAAAAACTCGCGGAAAAAGAACGACTTGCCTGGGTTTTTGAAGAATGTGAGTATTTAAGCAAGGTCAGGTTTGAGTCGAATAACGGAGCGCCGTTATATCTTAAGTTTAAAGGCGCCGGGCGGCTTGAGCCTGAATCATTAGTTGTGCTTGAGACGCTTCTGCAGTTACGGAAAAATATTGCTCAAAAAAAAGACCGGCCATTATTCAAAATATTCAGCAATAAATCGATTATCAGGATAACTTCTGAAAAGCCTTGTAATTTGCGTCAGTTAAAAGAAAGTGGACTTTTGAGTAAAAAACAGGTTCAAATGTACGGTAAAACCATTATCAATGCTGTGGTTGCGGCCCTGGAAATACCCGCTGCGAACCGGCCTGGTTATCCCAAAAAAAAAGTTCCTATGCAGGACATCGCAGTTCCACAAAAGATAAAAGCTTTGAAGGATTGGAGGGATAAAGTTTCTGCAAAACTGGGAATCGATCCCGGCATTTTAATCAGCAATGCTGTTATCCATGCAATAATAAAAGAAAAACCGGAAACGATAACCGACCTGAAAAAAATAGAATGTCTGAAAAACTGGAGAAGAAAAGAATTCGGAGAGGAGATATTATCAATATTAAATGCTTAACTCTTCTTTTTTAGATAACAGACTGGATAAAATCCAGGCAAAGATTGCAGCCGGACAGCGCCTTGATTTTAAGGACGGCCTGATTCTGTATGAGAGCCATGACCTTCCGGGCATAGGCCGGATTGCCGATTTTGTCAGGAGACAACAGCACGATAATGATACTTTTTTTGTATATAACCAGCACATCAATTATACCAATTTGTGTATAAACGGCTGCAAATTCTGTGCTTATTCCAGAGATGAAAAAGCCGGGGATTCATTTACCCTTAATATAAATGATGTAAACTTAAAGGTATTGGAACGGATGGATGAACCTGTACGCGAATTCCATATAGTCGGAGGACTTAACCCGGCTCTTCCTTTTAATTATTATATTGATTTAATAAAAAGTATTAAAGAACTGCGCCCTGACGCCACGATAAAGGCTTTTACTGCAGTAGAGATAGATTTTATAGCACAAACCTCCGGGCTTGCCCTTGATGAAACACTGGCAAGGCTTATCAAGGCAGGGCTCTCCATGATGCCGGGTGGAGGCGCTGAAATAATGAGCAGCAGGGTCAGGGAAAAACTTTTTCCTAAAAAAATTTCAGCCCAAAGATGGCTTGAAGTTATGGCGGCCGCCCACAAAGCAGGTATAACTTCCAATGCCACCATGCTGTACGGGCACATTGAAACCAACAAAGAACGCGTCAACCACCTTATACTATTAAGAGAACTTCAGGATCAGACAGGTGGATTTTCCGCTTTTATTCCCCTTGCTTTTCATCCGCAAAATACTCAATTGTCGCATTTACACAATACAACCGCTTGTGATGATCTTAAAAATATTGCCATAGCCCGCCTGATGCTGGATAATTTTGATCACATAAAAGCGTACTGGATCATGATCGGCGAGAAACTTGCCCAGGTTGCGCTCTCTTTCGGGGCGGATGATCTGGACGGAACCATTATTGAAGAAAAAATCACCCACATGGCCGGAGCAACCTCGGCCAAAGGGATGAGCAGGGAAGAAATGAAACGGATTATAAGCGCGGCAGGTTTTACACCTGTTGAAAGAGACTCATTCTATAATCCTGTCACGGAACTGGATGAAAACTAATCGGGTGCCGCTTAATCTAAAGAACCGAATAGATCCGGACACTGCCTTTGACCTGTTAAATAACACTCCTATATTAACCCTGGCGGAACTGGCAGACAGAAAAAGAAAAAAAATCCACCCGGATAATCTTGTCACCTTTGTAATTGACAGAAATATCAATTATACCAATGTATGCGTATCAGGATGCCTTTTTTGCGCCTTTTACAGGCCTGAAAATCATAAAGAAGCTTACGTACTTTCAAAAACCGTGCTTAAACAAAAAATAGAAGAGACCCTGGAACTGGGCGGCACCCAGATACTGCTCCAGGGAGGAATGCATCCCGGACTTGATCTCGATTTTTACCTCGACTTGCTACAGTATATAAAAGATAATTTTCCGATTCACATCCATGGCTTTTCGCCCCCTGAAATATGTTATATTGCAGAAAAATCTTCCCTTTCCATTGCAGATACATTAAAAAGGATGATCAAGGCCGGGCTGGATTCAATTCCGGGCGGGGGAGCCGAGATCCTGGTTGATCAAATAAGGGAAAAAATATCTCCCGGAAAATGCACAGCCGACCAATGGATAGATGTCATGCGCTCGGCTCATAAAATCGGCCTTAAAACAACGGCCACAATGATGTTCGGTCATATTGAGAAAAAAGAACATATTATCCGGCATCTGGTGCGGATACGCAATCTCCAGGATGAAACCGGCGGATTTACCGCATTTATCCCCTGGACATTTCAGCCGGACAATACCGCTATTAAGGTAAAAACTGCAACGGCCGCAGAATATTTAAAAGTGCTCGCAATAAGCCGTCTCTTCCTGGATAATATACCGAATATCCAGGCTTCATGGGTAACTCAGGGAGACAAAATAGCTCAACTGGCCCTTTTTTTTGGCGCAAACGATCTGGGCAGCACCATGATTGAAGAGAATGTTGTGGCTGCCGCGGGAATAAAATTCAGGCTGCCGAAAGAAGAAATGATCCGCCTTATAAAAAATGCGGGCTTTAAAGCAGCGCAAAGGGATTGCTTTTATAATATTATCAAACTTCTGACTGTTTGAGCATGTTTGCACCCATATCACGATATAGATTGTCACATAAATAATTTCACTGCGTTATCGGTCGTCGGAGTATGACAATACGCCTTCCTCCCTCTGGCCTTGTGCTAAATTTTAAAATAGGGTTATTATCTGACAATCTATAGATAAATTTAATGGTATGATTAAAAGAGTATATATCTGGCGAGGATGACATGTATGAACGCATTTTAAAACAAATGCGGGAAAGAATTCGTACCCGAAAGTACGTAATGACTTTTCATACGGAAGAAGAAATGGCTGATGATAATCTGTCCATTTTTGACATCGAACGTGTCGTTCTTACAGGTAAAATCGTTAAACGACAAAAAGACAAAAGTACCAAAGAATGGGAATACATTGTTGAAGGTAAAATCATTTCAACCAGTATGGCGGTTGTGGTTGGTAAATTGAGTATTACTGGTAAATTAGTGATTATCACCGTATACAAAATATGAGGTGGAAAATGATTTGTGATATTTGTGGAGAAAAAGGTGCTCAAATTCGTCATGTAACCCGAAGTTATGGCAAAGGTGTGGATTTGCTTATCATAGAGAATGTTCCTGTGGTCAGTTGCCATCATTGTGGGGAAAGCTATTTAACAGCAGAGACGTTGCACGAGATTGAACGTATTAAATTACACAGCCAAAGCTTCGCGAAAGAGCGACCAGTGCCGGTAGCAGCTTTCGGATAGCTCGTGCCACTCCATAATTTGCGCGAACCCTTATTGAGATGATATAAATTTAGTGTATAAGTGGTTGATTGCAAAAATAAAAATAACGTTTCAGTAAAACACAAAGCAGGTTGGATTGTAGTGGATTCAAAAACCATTTTTCGAAATGGTTTTTTGTATATGGAAAATGGGATTATTAAAGATGTCGGCTCCGGCCGCGGTCCCGGCGGCGTTAATATGATTGACCATGGGCCCGGCGCTATAATGCCTGCCCTTGTCAACACCCATACCCATCTTGAACTGACAGCATTGAAAGGAAAGGTTACACTCGATCAAGGATTGAGTTCATGGGTCAAAAGCCTTATTAAAGAACGTGAATCAGCAGGTGAGGCTTTACGAGACAGCGCGGCAGACGGAATAAGGGAAATTATTCAATCAGGCTGCGGGGTGGTGGGTGAGATATCAACTCTCGGCCTCACCTGGGAGGCCATGGCCGCGTCCAGTATCTACGGTATCTGGTTTAAAGAGTTCATAGGTAATATTACAAACGGCTCCCAGGATGAATTTGATGCGCATAAAAAAAATCATATTGATCAATCCCTGGCAATCCATGCGCCCCATACAACTTCAACGGAAATGATAATTGCTTTAAAAAAAATGACGATCCAAATGAACCTCCCTTTTTCGATTCACCTGGCGGAATCGGATGATGAACACTTCTTTATCACCACAGGGAAAGGAGCATGGGCTGATTTTCTGACGGAAAGGGATATAAAATTTTCTGAATGGGATCTCCCCGCCGCAACACCTGTGCAATACCTGGACAAACTATGCGTGCTGGATGAGCATACCATAGCCGTGCATCTACTCCATACTGATAAAAAGGATCTGGAAATACTTAAAAAAAACGGGGTTCAGGTATGCCTTTGCCCAAGAAGCAATCAAAATTTGCATCAAAGGCTGCCCGACATAGAAAGAATGCTGGCAGCCGGAATAAAACCATGCCTCGGCACAGACAGCCTTGCCAGCGCAGAGACACTTAGTATATTCGATGAAATGGCTTTTGTTTCAGAGTATTTTCCCCTGGTCGCTCCTGCTGATATTTTAGAAATGGCAACCTCCGCAGGAGCAAAAGCTCTTGCTCTTGGGAATCTGACCGGCTCTCTCCTGCCGGGCAAAAAAGGTATATTTACCTATGTCCCCTTTTGCGCCGCCGGCCGGGACGATCTTATCAATAAAATTGTCAATGCCGATTTCAATGGTTTATGCGATACTCTTTTACTTTCATCATGACGTATTCAACTCCAAATAATTCTTTAAAACCAAAGGTTAAAATAGGCCGTATCAGCTATGTAAATGTTGCGCCGGTATACTATCTGCTGAATGGCAGCCTGAAACCTGAATGGTGCGAAATTGTCAGCTCACCGCCGGCAGTATTAAACAACATGCTTTCCATGGGTGAAATAGATATAAGCCCTGTTTCTTCCGTTGCGTATGCACTACACCAAAACAACTGGCTGCTGCTTCCGGATCTTTCAATTTCCTGTCTGGGCAAGGTCATGAGTGTCTTGCTTGCCGGCAAACTCCCTTTTGAAGAACTCAATAATAGAAAAGTAATATTAACCGACGACTCCGCTTCAGCGGCAAAATTAATCAAGCTGCTCTTCCTTAAAAATAATATCCGACCTGTTTTTGAAAGTGTGACGATTCATAATCCGGCTGATATTGATCAAGACGCCGATGCGGCGCTTGTTATCGGCGACACAGCCCTTAACTGGGAATGGCAGACCATGTACGTGCATGTCAGAGACCTGGGTGAAATGTGGCAGACCTTAACCGGGCTGCCGTTTGTTTTCTCGGTATGGGCTGTAAGGAAAAAATTTGCTGAAGACCGGCCGGATGCAGTTTCAGAGGTTATAGATCTTTTACTTAACTCAAAAGAAAAAGGCCTGAAAAATATAGAAAAAATTATTATTGATACCTCAAACAAGCTTGCTCTTCACAAGGATATATGCAAAAAATATTTTAATGGATTATTCTATTCCCTTGATTCTTCCCAAATAAAAGGCCTCAATACTTTTTTTGAATACTTGCGTATGGAAAAAATTATTTCGGATCGAGTTAAATTGTCTTTTTTTTAATGCGCAGCCAAAAGATATATACCTCGCAAGACTACAAATTATATTTTCGCTTGCAAATAAGGGATATGATAATGAAATTACATCGAACATTAGCTAAAGCAGCCGGCTATGAGATGACAAAATATAGTAAACATCCAAGCTCAAAACAGTACAATTTTATCACCTCAGGGACATTACCCGATAAACCGGAAAAAAGATTTGTCTGTGGTTGAAATGGATTGCATGATGCTAAATAAATCAAGGCTCATACAGGACACTATAAAGTGAAAATAGCGTTCTGCCTTTTTAAGTATTTTCCATTCGGCGGCCTGGAACGTGACTGCCTGCAAATAGCCGAAGCCTGTTCCGCCCGTGGCCATAATGTCGATATATATACAATGGCCTGGAAGGGAGATCTTCCGGAAAACATAAAAGTTACCATAATTCCTGCGGCCGGTTTTACCAATCACAGGCAGCGTGAAAATTTCGTAAAAAACATAAAACCTTTTTTACAAAAAATAAACTATAACGCTATTGTGGGATTTAACAAAATGCCTTTTCTGGATCTTTATTACGCGGCCGACCCCTGTTACGCAGTCAAAGCCGCCGGTCGCAGCTTTTTGTATCGCATGACCGGGCGCTGCAAAAGTAATCTTGAAATGGAACAGGCTGTGTTCGGAAAAGATTCGCACACTCATATCCTTTCTATCTCACACCAGCAGCAAGATCTTTATATAAATTACTACGGAACGGATCAGGAACGCTTTCATACTCTCTCACCCGGAATTTCGAAAGATCGCATTATTACAGGAGAGATTGACGCAATCCGTCATCAAGTGAGAAAAGAATTCTCAATCGGTCATAATGAAAACATTCTTTTAATGGTCGGCAGCGGGTATAAACGGAAGGGTGTTGACAGATCTATCCTGGCGCTTGCAAGCTTGCCGCTTGATATTTATCACAAAACTTTTTTACTGGTAGCCGGCGAGGATAAAATAAAACCGTTCAAAAGACTGGCCGTGCAGGCAGGAGTTGCAGAAAGGGTTAATTTTCTGGGGGGGCGGAACGATATCCCCAAACTCCTTGTCGCATCGGATATTCTTCTTCATCCGGCTTATCATGAGAATACCGGCACGGTTCTGATCGAGGCGCTGGCGGTCGGCTTGCCGGTGATAGTAACAGAAGTTTGCGGATACAGCTTTCACATCAAAAACGCCGATGCAGGTAAAATTATACCATCTCCCTTTAAACAGGAGACCTTTAATAATATCCTGTTATCCATGTTAACCGCCGAAACAAAAGAGGATTGGAGGAATAACGGCAAACAATATGCAGCCGGTATGGATATATTCCGCATGCCTGAAAAAATTGCGGATATTATAGAAAAATTATAGCAGGGAAAGCCCTAATGGCTGGCCACACCCTGTGAACGAAAGGATATGAGTTATAAAAAAATTATCATGCTGATGCCTTATTTCGGCAAGTGGCCGGAATGGTTTAACCTTTATCTGGAATCATGCAAAAGGAACCCTACCATAGACTGGCTTTTTTTCACTGATTGTGCTGAACCTGAAAACAGATGCCCTAATGTTGCCTATGTTAAAACCGGTTTTGACGAATATCGACAGCTTATTTCATCCAGTTTAGAAATAAATTTTACAGGAGATCCTTATAAGCTTTGCGATATTAAACCTGCTTACGGAGTTATTAACGAGCAGTATTTATCAGGATACGACTATTATGGATGGGGCGATATAGATGTTATTTATGGCAATATCAGAAAATTCTACACGGACGATATCTTGAGATACAATATGATATCAACCCATTATAATAAGATCTCCGGTCATTTCTGCCTTTTCAAAAATACTGAAATGAATAAAAATGCATTCAAAAGGATAAAAGGCTGGCAAAACATGATGGAAAATCCGGTACATTTAAGTATAGACGAATCAAAGCTGTCCAAGATTTATCTAAGGCATAAAAGATATCCTCCTATACTGCGAAAACTGATGGGGGTATTCGACAAATATCAAAGATCATGCTGTTTTGAGGAAAGATACAGCACCATCTTTTCCAATATACCCTGGATTGACGGAACATTTAACTTTCCTGATGAATGGTACTGGCATGATGGGCGGCTTACGAACAACCTGGATCATGGCAAAGAATTTCTATACCTGCATTTCATGAACTGGAAGTCAGGAAAATGGCTGCCCAAAGAAAAACGTGGCACAAAAGCGTCATGGGAGGAGTTAGACAAGATCGTGCAATTCGATTATAAAAACACCTCCAGGGGCTGGAAGATCAACAAGTATGGATTTCATAAAATTTAATGTTGTATTATGAACAGCATGGTAAAAATAAATTGGCACAATAAAAAAGCGGAACAAAAATTTGCAAAAATTAGTTTAAAGGATTTTTCTGATTTTTGGGATCTTGAAAAAAATAAACCGGCAATGCAACTTAAGTCGATGCGTAAGCATATTGACAAAAAAACCAACGATATTAACCGTCAGATGACCAGGATTACTGTAAATGATGAAATATTTTATTTGAAACAGGCTCAGGGTGTTTCATACGAATCTATAATAAATGAATATGAAGCAGCAAGGCATATTCTGAATTTCGGCCTTCGAAGCGCTGATTTGGATATGCATGCTTTTGACGATCAGGCGAGGCGGGGTTTTCTTTTGTATGCCAATCTTAAAAATTTTTATTCGCTGAGCAATTTGATATCGCGCAACGCTCCGACAGAGGTTATTGATTTTTTTATGTCCCGGAGGCATGACTATTTTTTAAGGATATCCGGCATAATCCGCAAGGTTCATAAAGCAGGTTATTATTTCCCTGATTGGGTCGCATGGCATATTTTTATAAAAAAAGATAGTGATGAGATCGCCTTGATTGACCTTGAGAGGTTCCTGCCTCTGAAAAAATGGCCGTGGTATTTTAGAGTTCCGATTATATTTTATTTTAAACGCATAAAAGTATGGAAAAAACTGCTCTGTTCGCTGGAATCTGATCTTTTTCCCGGCACAGAGCTTAAGCAATATTTTTGTGAACAACGCAGGCATAAATTTTCAAATAATTGATATGAAATATTTTTTTGATCCTCAATGGAAAGGAGTATTTTTAAAGCAGGGCCTGGCAGATTTTGAGGCTTTATGGGGGCTTGATCTGGTTTCACTGGATACACCGAACATAGGGCGAAGTCGTGACGGATGGAGTTCTGTCTGCGCTATTAATTTAGAGCTGGATAATGGCGCATGTAAAAAACTGATAATAAAACGCCAGCAAAATCATAATTCGCGCACTCTTCTTCACCCATGTACAGGCATACCGACCTTTGAAAAAGAGATGATCAGCATTCTGCGTTATGACAGGCAAAATATCCCGGTTATGAAACCTGTATATTTTGCCAGGCGCAAAAAAAACGGTGTGCAGGCTATATTGATTACTGAATTTCTTGATGGATTTGTCTCCCTGGATAATCTTGTCAAAAGATGGAAACAGGCAGAATGGCCGCGCAATACAAAAAATAATTTAATAAAAGTTATTGCGAAATGCATAAGCAGGATGCATGCTAAAGGATTAATGCATAATTCCATGTATCCCAAGCATATTTTTATTAAGCGGAATGGGGATGATTTCCTGATAAGGTTGATAGACCTTGAAAAGAGCAAGCAGGGATTTTTTGCTTTAAACAGAGTGTGCAGGGATCTGGAATCTTTGCATCGCCGCGCAAAAGGATGGAGCGCTGCAGACCGTATCAGATTTCTTTATGCTTATTTTGATACGGACAGGCTGGATGGACGCGTAAAAAAAATATGCAAACGGATAATAAAAAAAACTCGCGCTAAAAATGATATACTCGCAAAAAGTAAAACCGATGGCTAAGTAAATCTTCATATACAAGGCATAGCGTTTAGCCATGCGTGAAGGCATACATGTAGCATGTCAAGCGTATGGCCAAACGCTATAACGCAGTATATGGAGACTTTTTACGACGCCATCAAAAATCATTTATCAATTGTAAATACTGCTCTACTATAAGACTAACTGAAAAATCGTCCGCCCGCGCAATCAGGACATTACGATCTGCCGGAGTATCAAGAGCTTGCAGAATTGCATCGGCCATGGCCTTATAATCGCCTACAGGTACAATTCGTCCGTATTTGCCTTTTTCAAGGATTTCTGAAGGACCGTGAGGGCAATCAGCGCTGACAACGGCACAACCTGTTGCAAGCGCTTCAACTAAAACAGAGCCTAATCCTTCCCAGACTGAAGACAGAACAAATACGGATGCCTTGGAAATACAGGCAAATGGATTATCCTGGAATCCCGGCATTATAAAATCATCAGCTACTTGTAATTGTTCGGCCAGTTGTTCAAGCTCCTTACGCAGCCTGCCTTCTCCCAGGATCATTAAGCGTAAGTTCCGTTTTGACCTTATTTTGGCAAAAGCCATGATAAGTGTCGAAAATTTTTTTTGCGGGACAAGACGACCGACTCCAATAATAACAGGCGGCTCTCCTTTTCGGAACCAGGGGTGATCGGGTTCCAGCCTTGCCATTTCCCGAAGTTCTTCAGTCACTATTGGATTGTATATTTTAACAATATTATCCGACTGAAGATTTGCTGTTTTTATTAAATCAGCTTTGACGCCATCTGAAATAGCAACAATTTTATTTGCCTTGGGATAAAAATAATTTATCAAAGGGAGCAGCCGCTTTTTTCTTGCCGGGACTGAATTAATTATTTTGCTGAGGGTGTTATGCTCAACAACTATGGTCTGTATCCTGCTTTTAATGCAAAAGCATGCACATAAAGCTGCTAGGTTACAATTGTGCAAGCCTGATATGATTGTATCCGGTTCTCTTTTCAGCAAATAATGTATCAAGCCCGGCAATAACCTAAGCATTCTGGCAGGATGAAAGGATAAGAGCTTAAAAAAAAGAGAAGGCCTGCTGTTCAGGATTGTCAACAGACCTCTCAATCTTGAACACTGCGGCAGAACAACCAATCGTACCGAATCAGGCACATATTTTAAGTATGGGCCTTCTTTTCGTGCCAGGAGCAGATCGACCTGCTGCCCTCGCTCCGCAAGCCCGGATGCAAGATTCAGCATAACACGTTCGGCCCCGCCACCTTTTAAAGAGGAGACAAAAACGGTTATTCTCTTTTTTTTGATCATTTGATTAACTCGTTACAGATGCAAACCGGTTATCCGGTTTTTAAACATCTCCGATAGTTCTGGTAAATCTTTCAAATTCTGCGTCAGCCGCAGGCAGTCCCGCCTGAACTTTTTGCGGAACATCCACCTGAAGCTGTGCTCCTGCATGGCATCAAGATCGAGTAAAAAAATTTTGTCATTTGCAATAATAAAGTTTGAGGCTTTAAAATCCCCATGACTAAGCAAGGCATCGGATAGTGACTGCAAAAGCCTTCCGAACATACAGACCAGATGCTTTCTTCCGGCAATATCCTCAACTTCATTTGAATGGAATAGATTATAAGCATTTATACCATCAATGTATTCCGTAATAAAGTACGATTTTTTTTTAAATAAGCCCACTCGCTTTTCCAGAAACGCAACCGGTTTGGGGGTGGGAATATTTAGCACGTAAAATAATCTTTGTGCATTTTTCCATGAAACTGAAGCCCTGCTTTTTCGGAACAGGTACCTGAAGCTGTGCCGGAAACTTTTTATATTATATCGTTTTACAACAAGTTGCCGGCCGTCGATTTTCACCAACGCAACCGTAGAGGTGTTGCCCTGTTTTAAAAACGTGCCTGTTTTAAAAAAATTATCAGGATCTGCCAGGAAAGTATCCATAAGTTCAGACTGATATTGCCGATCACAAATCGTGAGGCTATTATGATTTTTTTTACAGGCAAAGGCCGAACATTCCCTGAAAATTTTTTTAAGGTAGCTCTTTTTTTTATATTCGCGGTAAAGGAAAACCTTTTTAATTAAGCGTTCGCAGTCATTCTGCTTAAACAATATTGATCTTTTTGATATATATAATGCAAATATTTTTTTTATTAATTCGTCAAATTCAGGATAAAACTGGGCCAGAAACAAGCCAAGGTTATTCAACGAAGCTGCGGCAGGCAAAGGTCTTCCCAGATTCCTGAAATCAACGGCAGAGCCGTCAAGAGTATAAATTTGATCTTTAAACAGCATGAAATTCGCCAAATGGATATCATCCTGTTTTATTCCGGCCTCATGTTGAACGGCTATAATCCTGACAATTTTTTTAAGAAGGTCTATGCGCCGGCTGTGTGACTCTGCTTTTTTCCAAAGTATTTCCAAATTATCTGCCGGATCAAGCTTTTTGAAAATTAAAACCGGCAAGGCCACTTGATGAAGAGCGCCTTTAAATAGTAAAGCAGGCGTCTTGATGCCTGCTTTACGAAGAGCCGATAAACCATTCTCCTCACGTTCACAATGTTTTGCAGCCTTGTTTGGATCAAGAAAAAATTTCGCAACGATTTTTTTGTCAGTCCATTTTCCGCAACATACCAATCGTTTGCCGGGTAAGATTCGCAAAGCCTTGTGGCATACAAGCTCGACTATCTGCCCGCCGGCATTGAGGCTTACCCGAAAAGGTGTTTTAATTGCATATCCGGATGATCCAGGATCCACATCCATAGCAGGCGCTGCCCTGTCTTGAGTCTCTGTTGTTTTATTCACGTCTGTCAAAAAAATGATCTATTTTTTTATTATTAATTTGAAGTCATTACAAAATCAGGAGAACAATAAAATAGGACAATATTTTTTTTACCTGAAAAAGATTTTATTTTTTTATAATATTTTATTTCAGGAATCAGATGCTTTCTTTTAAGTGATGTTCTAAAAATAATTATATCATATCCGCCGCTCATAGCGGTCTGCTCTATGTCCGAATAGTCATGGTCATGTTTTATAAAACATTTGCATTCTTTCTCAGGCTCAATATAGCAATCTCTGCCTGCATAAAAAAGAACTCTTGAATCTGTTGATATTATCCCGGCATTTTTTAAGCGTATATTTCCAGCCAACCATTTTCCGGCTTCTTTCATCCTGTTATCCTGCTTTTTAAATGACGCGGCAGTACCGCAAAGAGGCGCCAGAATAAAAACAACAGCTAAAGCACAACCGATTAGCCGTGATTTTGGATGGTTCTTAATTAACAAAAAGAAACGTTCCATTCCCAAGCCTATCCACGGATAGGAAAAAAAGACCGCCGCAAATAAAAATCTTTTTTGGATAAAGTCCCTTTCAACAAGGGAATAATAAATCATCAGCAGGTAAAAAATAACTAAAACCAGTAAATAAACACGTGCTATTGACAGTTTATGTTTAACTCCCCACAAAAGCGGAATGATAAACAAAGGAAAAATTATTTTTATATAGCTCTCTATTATACCGAACCAATAAATGACAAACATATAGTGCCTTGTAATTTCAGCAAAGTTCTGTTTGCCGTTGGGGTATGGCGACGTATCTTCAAGCGCCTTAAGCTGCTCGTATAACAAATGGTAATTATTCAGAAATTTAAACTCCGATAATATACTGATTTCTTCTGCAAGCTGATCAAGCCTGTTCAGGGACGATTCTTCTGTTTTAAAAACAGCAAAAGAAAGCACGCCAATCAGCAAAAATAATACAAGGCATACAGAAACTCCTTTTAAGTAGCAGCGCCTTTCAGTAGGCCTGATAATGGTTAGCAGAATCAGAAAAAAGAAATATAGAGGAATAAAAATAAAGCCTTCAAACCTGCATAAAAACGGAAAACAGGAAAAAACAGCAGCCGGGATAAAGTAATTTATCGTTTTAACCTGAAATGAGCGTACCGCAAAAAAAACAGCCCAGGCTGCAAAGAATATATAAGGCGGTCCGCGCAAAACTTCCACAGACCACTCATTAACCACAGGAACCAGCGCAAAAGCCAGTGTTCCCCAGAAGGCAGCCTTCCGGCTGAATAAATCCCGGGTCAAAAGATAAAACGGTATAATTGCCAAGACCATGGACATAAGCGAGAGAAGTCTGCCGGCCATCTCCCAGGAGAGAATGCAGGCATGAACCAGGGCTATAAGAAAAGGATAAAAAGGCATTGGGTATAAAGCCAATGCTTCTTTAAAGTGTCCGGCGGATAGTTGTTTGGCCGCAGCTATATATAAAATGCCGTCAGGATTAAAAGGGTTATCATACGTAATAATCAGAATTACACATTTAAGAAATAAGGAGGTTAATAATACAAAGAGCAACCCCCCATGACTTCCCGGCAATTTTTTTATTTTATTTATTATTAAGTTTTTATCCAAGGATATATCCCACTGATCCTATGTTTGAGTTTATTTTTTTTCAGTATGTTTTTTTATTTTTTCGGTTTTCCGATTTATCCAGAACCATTGGCAGCGATCCAGAAAATTAATTTCTTTTTTACCTTTATAGGACATGAAAAGATAGATTATATCTTTGACTGTAAACAGATGATCGGGGAGAGAATAATTTACCCGCGCAAGGCTCTTGATCATCCAGCGAAATTTAAACAACCTGTTTTTATTTACCCTTTGCAGATCAAAGACCGCCAGCTCAGGACTTTGATCTGCGGAACTATACTTAACAAGAATATGGGTTGTGTTAAAATCACGATGATTAAAACCCTGCGCATGCATGCGGCGTGCAAAAACAGCAATCTCCTTTAACAATTTTTGTTTCCTGCCTTTAAAAAATTCCGGTTGCTCTTTGACAAAGTCTTCCAATGGAATAAAAGGCGAAAAGTCTTCTGTTAAAAGAAACGACTCCACCCAAAAAAAATTAACAAATTTTTCACCGGCCGCTACAGGTACAACAGTTGCCAGGTTTTTTTTACGGAAATTGCAAATATTTTTAAATTCTTTTATGCCTTCAGAGACAGCCGTATTCGGAAAAAATAAAGAAACCAGTCTTTTTGGCCCAATAAAGCTCAAGTTATGTCTCTTTAAATAAAATGTTTTTGTTGCATCAATATCCTCTACTTCAAAACGGATTACAGATCTTTCCTTTAGAGTCTTTGCGGTTTCACCTCCTTTAAACATAAAAACAGAATTAAAGGTATCCAATTGATGCCGCTTAAGAACTGCCTGATATTCCTTGTTTATAATACAATCCTTTGTTTTACTGTAAGTTACTGGCAAGCATAAATCTTGCGTGATATTTTGCCGGCTCAAAAAATTATCCTTTCCATGTGACACCATGGGCTCCTGCTAAAACAAATATAACAGCTCCCCTTTCCCCTCAAGTTTGGGAGTGTTGGTTTGAATTCAATTTTGTATTACCTTATCACTTTCCAACAATTTTTACATAGTCTGCTCTCACAGGAGTTTCGTATAGAACATCATAACCATTTTCATGATGCCTGATAATTGCAAAGATAGTATAGTTTTTCTTATATTTCTCTTTTCGTGGGATTCTGAGCCCATCAAATCTAATGTACTTTTCTCCCACATTAAGATTGATATCACTTTTTCGTATTAATATGTTTTCTCCATCGGACTTTAATGGCGTCCAGTCATAAACAAAGTGCAACTCAGAAGTTTTAGACTTACCGCAACAGTTTATTAAATTAATGCCGATCATAGTTCCATAACTTTTTATAAATTTATCCCCATCCGGATCAAAACTTTTGCTTCCATCCAGCACTACCTGATAATATGGTTCCACTATCTGGTCGAAGCCGGCATCAGCAACAGGAGCACGATTTGGACCCTTAATTTTTCCATTCATTGCTGAAGCTGTAATTGATGCTACCTAATAATCCAATGAAAGTAAAAAAGAAAATTAATCTATTTTTTTTTCATCTTTATTTCTTCCTATAATCCATTTCTAATTATACGCTATTTTTTACATCGCCATGGCTTCAGATATTTATTACCTTACTGATTCAGTCATATTTTTTTTTAGGAGGAAGACGTATTATAATACTCTGACGACCGATAACACAGTAAAATAACAAAATAAAATTATTTATATAAACATCTATACGTCCAAACAGCATGGGTTCATTGAGCTGGTCATGGGGGAAAGGACAGACAGACTCCATCATTTTTAGAGCTGGGGATAGAGAATAGGGTTGGAATTTAGTTCTCAAACATTGGAAAATGGATTTGGGGAATGTTCATAACGCTTTGATCTTATTTGTGGTGATCCCACGGGGAATTGAACCCCGGTTTCCGGCGTGAGAGGCCGTAGACATATATTTACCGCTATTTACTTCCATATCCAAAACCTCTTGATTTATTGACCTTTTCTTATATCCTTTATTCCTTAAGTTACTTAAATATACCTTGACTTCCAACAAAAGTGTTAGGTATAGAAAGGAGGTTTTAAAAAATGCCCGCACAAAAACAATACAAAACAAACTATCCTGGAGTACGTTACATTAATGGAAAAGCTATCGGCGCAAATAAGCCGGAAAAGATTTACTACATAACGTATCGCAAAGCAGGCAAATTGATTAACGAAAAGGCTGGCCGGCAGTTCCAGGACGATATGACACCTGCCCGGGCTTCACATTTACGGGCGGAACGGATACAAGGGGCGAAATCGAACAGTGAAAAAAGGGAAGCCGAAGAAGCCAGAAAGAAAACTGAAGCAGGCAAATGGACGATAAACAAACTGTTTAATGAATACATACAAAGCAGGCCTGATAACAAATCACGTAAGACAGATGCAGGTCGATATAAAAAATACATACAGCCTGTGTTCTGCAACAAAGAGCCGCAAAAAATAGCGCCGCTTGAAGTTGACCGTTTGAGGCTAAGGTTAAAAAAAAAGTTGGCACCCCAGACAGTTAAACACGTTTTGAATCTTTTAACATGGATTACCAGCTTTGGTGTGAAAAAAGGATTATGCAAAGGGCTGTCTTTCCATGTACAAAAACCAGTAGTGAATAACATCAAGACCGAAGATTTAACACCTGGTCAACTATCACGATTACTAAAAGTCCTTGAAACTGAATCGAACGTCCAAGCTGCTAACTTGATGAAAATGGCACTATTTACAGGAATGCGAAGAGGCGAATTGTTCAAGCTTAGGTGGAAGGATATTGACTTCGAGAAGGGTTTTATCAATATCAGATCACCCAAAGGTGGGGTTGACCAGAAAATTCCATTAAATAATGAAGCCAGAGCCATATTAGAAGGGCATGTGAGAACCGGCAGCGAGTATATATTTCCCGGCCAAAATGGAGGAATGCGGATAACTGTCAGGAGTGCTGCAAATAAAATAAAAAAACGTGCCGGACTACCGAAGGACTTCAGGCCTCTTCACGGTTTAAGGCACGTATACGCATCAATGTTGGCTTCAAGCGGCAAGGTTGATATTGTACACCTTGCAAAAATTATTGACGCATAAAAGTCCTGTTATGACCCAAAGATATGCCCATTTAAGAGATGATGCGCTGAGAAAAGCCTCCGACCTTGCAGGTGATATCATCAGCCAGTCAGTAAACCGGAAAAGTAGTGTCATCGATTTAAAGGATGCGCAAAATAAAGGATAGGCCAGCATGACAGAAATTATGCCAATGGAAAAAATAACCGGAAAAATATATCTTATCCGCAACATCAAGGTAATGCTGGACAGGGATTTGGCAGAGCTTTACGGTGTGGAAACAAGCCAGTTAAAAAGAGCTGTAAGAAGACATATTGACCGTTTTCCTGAAGACTTCATGTTTGAATTGACAAAAGATGAGTTGAAAAATTGGAGATGCCAAATTGGCACCTCCAATAGCAATGTTAAGATGGGGTTAAGATATAGACCTATGGCATTTACCGAACAAGGCGTTGCCATGCTTTCAAGTGTACTTAACAGCAAAAGAGCTATCCATGTCAACATCCAGATTATGAGAGCATTCACACAAATCAGGCGAATGCTTTCAACACATGAAGATTTAAAAAGAAAAATAGAGCACATGGAAAGCAAATATGATGAACAGTTCAGGATAGTATTTGATGCCATAAAGCAATTGATAGAAACAGAGAGTAAGCCGACAAGGAAGATTGGCTTCTGAAATTTTTTCGATCTTGGTGGATAGGGTAGCTCCCGAAAAGCCGTAATCCGCAACGGCCTTGCCCCTTATCCATCAATGCGGCATCTATCCTACGGAGGTGGTATTATATGCACCCTGTAAAAACCAAAAGTATATGCACGGCGCGATTGATACCAGGTACGCTGTATTCTTCGAGATACCTTATGAAGAGTTAAACTCAGAATTAACCGAAACAGAAATGGTTACGGCGCATCTGAATCAAATCGAAGGAAAAGAGAATCCCCCGTATGCCGAACTCTTATCTGATATAGAATACTTATCCCAGACCTCGGAACGTACAAAGTGAATAGAAATGCGTAAAGCCTTATTATTCAGGTAGTTAGACTATTCTCCAGTAATTTATTGGACAAGCATAATGTTGGACATTCATATGTTTAACCTATTTTATTTTAACTATTTCTTTTATTTAATGTAAATTTATTTTGTAAAAAATATTTTTTTGTGATACCTTATTAAAAATTCACATTGCGTACACCACATTAAGGTATCAATTATGCAAAAACAACTATTTCCAGATATACCAAAGAAAAAAAACGATAACACCAAAATGATTGGCGCAAATTTGTCGTTGGTTTTTAACAGAAGAAATAAGCACATGATTACCCTTAAAAACCGCGATATCATTGTTAAAAAGGTTGATATTTCTGACAAGCCGGCAAAAAAAATATTTGTTGTTGATGCCGTTGAATTGGGTGCGAATAAATCTTTATTGGCTGGTGCCCTTAATATTAGCAGACAAACGATACACAATTACATTGAGAGCAAAAAAAAATTTGGGACAGAAGGCTTATTGGGTGGATATAATCCCAAAATGGGCAAAAATCTTGAACAACATCGCAAGAGCACGCAGCACAAACGCATACAGGGCACCAAGGCTGTCATTCTCGCTAAAGAGAGAAAAGCTAAACGATTAGAAAATCAAAAAAAACAGCAGGAGCTTGATTTTGAATTCGGCGAACAACTTGTTTCAAAAGACGAACAACCATTTAAGAGCCTTCATGATTGGAAATTCACTCGTTTTGCAGGGATATTCCCTTATCTAATTGTTTTAATTAGTACAAATCTAAGGTACTCCCCATTGTCAAGACAAAAAACAAGGTTTTTTAAGGTGCGCTTTTGAGCTATAAATAATCCTGAAAATTAAAAAAATAATAGTAAATAAAAAAAATATGTTTCTGTTTATCATAAAAATGTTCATAAACAACTTAACTAATTGATTTAATAAATAATAATACCATTCTAAAATGTTCATAACTTATTGATAAAATGTTTATAACTTTTTTGTATCTCATTAACATACTGTTAAAATTCAATATTAATATGTTTATAACTTATGCCGCACGTTGAATAGGGCATTCACCAAAATATATTATTTTTACAACCTCACATTGATCACCATTGCTGATAAATCTTGCCTGTTACTTCCTTTAATTTGTCCGATCTTAACTATCAATTTCGTAATCATCCGGCAAATTCAAAAAATCTTTTTTCGCCAATTGACTCTCAATTAAATAACCAATTTGACCATTCCTCTTGAGCTGTGAAATCATCCACTGTGGTAATCTAATTGTCACAAGCTCTCGTTTCAAATGGTCTGGTTTCTTTTTTCGACCAGCCCCTGCACGTTTTCCTCCTCTCATTTTTTTACCTCCAAAACATATAGTATGTTGAATTAAGTGCAACGCTATTCAAAAAATCATCCTAAAAATACGCTATATATTTGATTAGCGTTATGCAATATTCAAACAAACTCTACTACCAACTGATTATGTGTTGGATAGTACGCTTTTATCTTGTTTGCAGCAGGAAACATTTTTTATAATATCAATACGACTTAATGGTATTCTAATTAATTATACAAAGTGGTTCTGAAATTACCCTGGAAAAGTTTTAAAATATATCTCTGCCGGGGTCTGGTAATCCAAAGATTGATGGAGTCGTTCATTATTGTAAAAGCCAAAATATTCTCCAATGTTTTGAATAGCCTCCCTGACGGTCTCATAATTGTGAAGATAAACACGTTCATATTTCACGGTACGCCAAAGGCGCTCTACGAAAATGTTATCCAGAGCACGGCCCCGGCCGTCCATGCTGATCTTCACATCGGCTTTTTTTAAAACGCCGGTAAAGGCATCACTGGTAAACTGACTGCCTTGATCCGTGTTAAAAATCTTAGGTTTTGCAATTTTTAAGGCACCCTGTAAGGCTTTTATACAAAAATCCTTATCCAATGTGGTTGAAAATTCGTAGCTCAGGACATACCGACTAAACCAGTCTATCACTGCTACAAGATAGATAAAACCTGAATTCAAACGGATATAGGTAATATCCGTTGACCACACCTGGTCAACTTGCTCAATGGAAACGCCTCGCAGCAAGTATGGATAAATTTTATGCTCTTTTGATGCTTTGCTCAAATTTGGTTTTGGATATATAGCTTCAAGTCCCATAAGCCGCATCAAACGTCTTATTCGTTTAGGATTAACAGTGTGCCCTTGTCGCTTTAATACGGCCGTCATTTTTTCAACACCGTAGAACGGATATCGGGTATATTCTTCGTCTATCAATCGCATGAGAGCCAGGTTATAGCTCTCATCTTTGCAGGATTGATAGTAATAGGTTGATCTGTTTATTCCCAAAAGATCACACTGGCGCATTACCGGTATCAAAGAATGATTCGGCTCAATGTATTGACGCTTTATATCAATTGAGAAGGTTAGATTTTTTTTTTAGCCAGTCCAATTCGACCTTTAATTGGCCGATTTGCTGGTAAAGCTCCGCCTGGAATTCTTCAGCGTCTTTTTCTTTTTTTTGACGCTTTTTTGAAAATATATCGGGCAATTCTTCTAATAGACGCTTTCGCCATTGATTTATTTGATTTGAATGAACTCCATATTCACTAGATAGTTGAGAAATCGTCTTTTCCTTTTTAACCGTTTCAAGCGCTACTTTAGCTTTGAATGATGCACTGTAATTTTTTCGAATTTTACCCATTGATGAGCCTCCTTTTTGTTGATCAGGATATACTCATTTTACACCTTAAACAACTGTCCAGTTTTTGGGGAGTATTATAGTATCAACTTGGATATAAAGTTGCTGCCATCCAACCGATATTAAGGCACAAAAGTCCGAGCACCACAGAGCGGTATTTGCGAAGCATCGGTATGGAAGAGACACGTGAGATGGTTGATAACCTGCCCACTAGTTCTACGAAGGAGGCAGAGGTAATTGAATTTGACCGGATGTTTGGAAATAGGAAATAAAAAGCCGTCTGTGGAGCCGTCAACCCCACAGGCAGACATCTCTCAATGGTATAACTTATTGATTTTATTGGTGATCCCACGGGGAATTGAACCCCGGTTTCCGGCGTGAGAGGCCGGCGTCCTAACCGCTAGACGATGGGACCATTTTCTAAGAGCTTGTCATTGCTATAAAAAAAATAACTAATTGTCAAACTTTTTTTATCCCCATGACGTGATATCCAATTTTTTCTAAAACTTCAGAATTAATTCCGGGCTGCATTTACAAAAGCCCATAGTGCTCAAACAAAAACCCATTTTTTACACTTTACGCGGCAAGCATCGGCTGAGATCTATAATCTCTACCCGATTATTTCTATCCGGACGCTTTCGCGAAGGACCTTCCGTCAGGACAACCAGGTGGCCATCTTCCCCTTGTAATTTTATCCAGTTTTCTGACCATTCTTTCCAGTTATCCGGATGAACCGGTTCATGAACCGGGCAGACCCCATAAGAAAACATGAGATCCTGACATGTTTTTACCTGGGAACTGACAGCCGTTATCCATACCGGAAGCCTGAAACGTGTAATGCTTCTGGCGGTAACCCCTCCGTGAGTAGGCACAATAACAGTCGCCGGAGTAATCCGTTTTAAAATGGTCTCAACACTCAATGCAATCAAATCTGCAAGTTTCGGTTCATCATCTCCTTTACGGGTTCGCATAGCTTCCTGGATGGGATAAAGCGAGCGGTGCGGCTCTATGGATGCAGCGATACCGGCCAACATGGCCACGGCATCTACAGGATACAAACCCCTTGCCGACTCTCCGGAAAGCATCACACAATCGGTGCCGTCTAAAATAGCATTGGCCACATCCGTAGCTTCTGCACGAGTCGGACGCCTATTCGTTGTCATAGACTCCAGCATCTGGGTTGCGGTGATAATCGGCTTTCCTTTTCGATTTGCCAGTTGCGTCAGGTGCTTTTGAGCAAGGGCGATATGTTCTATAGGTATTTCAACTCCCAAATCACCACGGGCGATCATGATACCATCAGCAGCTTCGATGATTTCATTGATGTGATTACGCGCTCCCGAGCGTTCTATCTTGGCTATAATAAACGGATTTCCTCCCAAAGCGGCGGCAGCGTCGCGAACGGCGGTTATGTCGTCGGCATTTTCAACAAAAGATTGGCTTACTGCCTCCACCCCATGTTCCATGGCAAATTTAAGGCATTCATGATCGTTAGGAGTAAATGCGCTTATACCAAGATCAATGCCTGGCAGATTCAGGCCTTTTCGTGAATTAAGTTCACCGCCTACAATAACTATGCATTGAACGTTGTTTCCTCCTATACTATCGACTTTAAGTTCGATATAACCATCATTTATATAAAGCGTGTCTCCCTGTTTAACGGACTGTGGCAGACCTGCAAAACTTACTGAGACCTGGTCAGCGTTGCCGACAATTTCTTCGGTGGTAAGTGAAATTTTATCGCCGGTCTTTAAGTCGACCGGTTCTTGCGCCAATTGTCCGATGCGCATTTTGGGCCCGGGCAAATCCGCCATAATTGCAATCCTCCGTCCGGTTGCTTTAGATGCAGCCCGAATTTTTTTTATAACTTCCCCGTGACTTAAAAAATCGCCATGAGAAAAATTCAGACGCGCTACGTTCATACCGGCAAGAATCATTTTTTCCAGAATTTCCGGAGAATCCGACGCAGGACCGATAGTGCAAACAATTTTGGTTTTATTGGCTGAAAAAGACATGACTTTTACTCCTCCCTTCCTTTTTTTTGTGGTTAACCGGAAATAAAAAACCTGGTAATATGGCAGGTTTTGGTTTATTTAAGGCTGTTATGAATACTGAATATGTTTCAAGGTGCGACCTGCTGGCAAAACAAATAATCTCTTTGCTTTGTAAGGGCATTAATCTGAACGCTGATGTAGTCCATTATATAGATTCAACATTCGGATATCCCTCCTTGCAGGAATTAAAGGATATAATCACTGATAAAGAGAACTGCGAAATAGACTCTCTCCTTGAGTTAATTTTTTATCCTGATGAAAAAATTCAGATGAAGCTTGAATATATCATAGAATCGAACAAGTTTGAAAAAGATGATACCGAAAAAGTTAAAGCTTATCTTTCAACCGTTAATCCTAAAATCGATCTATTATTTCCAGACGGCACAAAATTTTTAAAGGTATCTTTTCCTCAGTCGATTATTCATAATTTTGTCGCCCGGTTGAATATTTATACAAAAACGGATTATAAAATTCTTGATACCATTAATACGTATGCGCGCGCAAGTGATCAAAGCCTTATAAAGGTTAAATTAAGAAACAGGCGCTTTGATGAAACAGAAAACAAAATTAATTTTTTCTGCATATTTTTCAAAAGCAATCTTCCTGCAAGTTCTTATTTTTTTGAATGCCTTGATTTTATGATAGAATTTTTTAATGGGTTAACAAAAGATAATGATATTTTTAATGCTTTGGTACAAAAACAAATTTTTTTTTCCAATTCAATTAAAAAAGCAGCCGCATTAACGGGTCAATTGGAGAAAAAAAATTTTGAAATATTAATGACGCAAAATGTCAGAATACCTTATCTAAACATAGCTGAATATAAAAAAAAAATAGAACTTATTGATCTTATATGTATGTCTGTTTTCTGTAAAACCAGTGCAGCGGCAAGTGACCATTATTTTTGAGATAGCCATCAGATTTTAAAAAGCGTTTCAGTTCATCCAGCAGCATTTTTGAATGTTCAAAAACTGCATCTTCAACCGGACTTATCGAATCGACTGCAACCGCCATTTTATAAAAAATCCATATTACTCCATCGAGATTTAAACATTAAGAGGGAAAAAATAAAAGGCGATTTATAGAGGTGCTTAATGTTATCCAAAAACCTCTACAAAATGATAAAAAATGTTGTATAGAGGTAAATAATATGAAATGTATTACTCTATAAAATCTCAAAAATTATTTTGTAGAGGAAAATTATGTTTTATGGACGAAGAAATGAACTAAAAAAACTCAATGGGCTTCTGGGAAAAAAAACAGCAAGTTTGGTGGTGGTAGGTGGACGGCGGCGAATAGGAAAAAGTACCCTGATCCAGGAATTCAGTAAAAAATTTAATTTTTTTTGTGAAATACAGGGCCTTGCACCAAGAAATTCTATAACAGATGTAGATCAGCGTAAAAATTTCAGTGAACAGATGAAAAATATTTTTGATATTCCAGCAGTACCGCTGGAAAATTGGAATGATGCGTTTTCACATCTTTCAAGCCATACACGAACAGGAAGAACCTTAATTCTTCTCGATGAAATTTCATGGATGGCTAGCAAGGATGCAGATTTTCCAGGAAAGCTTAAAATTGCATGGGATACAAGGTTTAAAAAAAACCACCATCTGGTTTTGGTATTGTGCGGGTCTGCTTCATCATGGATTGATAAAAATATCTTGAAGGATACAGATTTTGTAGGACGAATTTCCCTTGAAATAAATCTTGAAGAGCTGCCTTTAATAGATTGCAATAAATTCTGGCAGAAAAAAAAAAATCTGATTTCATCCATGGAAAAATTAAAGATTCTTTCAGTAACAGGAGGAGTTCCTAAATATTTGGAAGAAATCAATATCAAGGAGAGCGCCGAAGAAAATATCAAAAACATCTGTTTTGATAAAGGAGGTATTCTTGTTAAAGAGTTTGAAAAAATATTCAATGATATCTTTAACAAACGAGCTAAAATATATAAGGAGATCGTAAAAGCTCTCTCAAAACAAAATTGTTCCGTTAGTGAAATTGCAAAACTTACAGGAAGACCGCGGAACGGTGATATAAGTGAATATCTGCACGATTTGGAAGTATCAGGCTTTATCAAAAGAGATTATGTATATAATTTTAAAGGCAAACAATCAAGACTGAGCAAATACAGGATAAAGGATAACTATCTAAGGTTTTATTTAAAATATATTGATCCTGTTAAAGCTAAAATAGAACAAGGATTGTTTCAATATACCGGAATCGAAAATTTACCCGGCTGGAATAGTATCATAGCTTTGCAGTTTGAAAATCTCGTTATGCATAATATACCTGCGGTTGTTAAATATATAGGAATAGATTTTAATAGTATAATAAGTGCGTCACCATATTTTCAAAATCCAACCAAAACAAACAAAGGCGCATGCCAGATTGATCTCCTCATTCAAACAAAATTTAATACGCTTTACCTGTGTGAAATTAAATTTCAGAAGAAAATAAATCGCAATGTGATCAATGAAATTGATAAAAAAATCGCAATCCTGAAAAAGCCTAAAAATATTTCCATTCGCCCCGTCTTGATTTATGAAGGTAAACTAAGCGAATTTGTTGAAAAAAGTGATTTTTTTGATAAAATTATTTACTTTGGGAAGTTGCTGACTGACAGTTCATGATTGGACTTTGTTTGGGGCTGTTGTTATTTTTAGTGAATGCAGAAAATCGGACAGTTCAACCACTGCCTCAATTGCAGATGCCATAATTCAACAAACCCCTTTAAACAATGATAAGTCATTTATTTTTCTTTCTTTATCATACATACGCATCCTGCCACAGGTTCGCAATAAAATCTTTCCAGGGGAGAATAGATATATCGCCATCTTTCCTGGGGGTTTCTTCAAGTGTGACTAATATATAATTCTTTAGAAGTGCTTCTTCCTTTATCGCAGTCAATCCTTTGCGGTCTTTTTTTGTGGTATTTACCTTCCCTTTTACTTCAATCGCTGTTTTTCCGTTGATGACAAAATCAACCTCAAAGCCTGAGGTTGATCTCCAGTAAGACAAATCAGAACCTCCTTTAAAATCGCACCAGGTTTTTATCTCATGATGAATATAAGCTTCAAATGCCTCCCCAAATTCCGGGGATCTCATCGCAAGGCCCCGACGACCCTGCAGAAATCTGGCGACTCCTATATCGAAAAAATAAAATTTTGAAGTGAAAACCGGTTTTCGTTTGACGGATTTCCGCCATGCAGGCAGATCATCGCCAAGCAGCGTGTCGCGTAGAATCTGAAAATATTCCTGCACAGTTGATCTTGGAACCTGTGCATCGCTTGCTATGTTCGTATAATTAATCATTTTACCATTGCACACTCCGGCTACGTTAAGAAATCTGCTGAATGCAGGCACATTCCGAACGATGGCTTCTGCTGCAATCTCCTCCTTTAAATAATTTCCCGCATATGCCTCCAGATCTTCAAATGGTGCATCGGAAAAATAAATAGAAGGGATCAGACCTGTATCCAGGGCTTTCAATAATTGGAAATCCTCCTTTAATTCTTTGAAAATAAAAGGATGCAGCCGCCTGGTTCTAGCGCGGCCACCCAGCAGATTCACACCCTTATTTCTTAATTTCCTGGTGCTGGACCCTGTAAGAAGGAAATGAATCCCTTTTTCTTCAATCAGGTTATGTACTTCATCAAGCAGAATCGGCAACTTTTGAATCTCATCAATGATAACAATCTTGTCATTGTCTGTTATTTCCTGGCGAAGCCTTTGGGGCGCCCTGCTTAATTTCAGATACACATCCGTTTGAAGCAGATTATAATACCTGTATTTATTTAACGTGTGTTTAATTAAGGATGTCTTTCCCGTTTGACGAGGTCCGAATAAAAAATAAGATTTTTTTTGTAGAATCCTTAATAAATCCAATTGCCTTTTGATATACATTACCAACCTCCATGATAATTGCCATGAATACCGCCAGATATCATCTGTTATTGCCAATATGCATGTCAAATATCATGCAGTCAAGACCTTTCGTGTCTCATTTTTGGATTTATAATCTTCACCAGTTAGAAAAAATCTGATCATACCGGATTTTGGTGAGGTGACGAGTAGGGAACAGGTATTGACATTGTCTCAATATGTAATTACAATACATACATAAAAGATCCCAAAGCCTAAGGAGCAATCATTATGGAAAAGCAAATACGTTCAAGGGATATTAAACTTGTCCCAATTGGAAACTCGAAAGGAGTTCGCATACCTAAGGTGCTCCTGCAAAAGTATGGTTTTACTAATTCCCTGTTGATTGAGGAAACAGACAGGGGGCTGCTTCTTCGCAAAAAAGACGACAATAAACTTTCTTGGGGAGATACATATAAAGTCATGGCTAATGATAAAGAAGACTGGGACGATTTTGACACAACACTTCTTGACGGTATAGAGGATGAAGACTTTGAATATTAAAAGGTACGAAATATATTTTGCTGATCTCAACCCCACCATAGGAAGTGAAATAAAAAAAGTACGTCCCGTTATCATAATTAGTCAAAAAGAAATGAATAAATATTTGGAAACTGTTGTCGTATGTCCGTTAACCTCAAAATTGCATCCACAATGGAGGACTCGGCTCCAGATTAAATGTTTGAATAAAAAGGCTGAAATTGCTGTTAATCAAATTCGCACTATTAGCAAGCAGCGATTAAAAAATAAAATTGATAAATTGTCTGATATCAAAGCAGCTCAATTACGAAAGCTCATAACTGATATGTATGGTGAATAATCATTTCCTCACATATCCAATCCGGCAGTTGTTCCTTGCAAGTCCGAGCCATCCTTACTGTCATCGGCAAGATCCCCCTTTAGGATCGATTCAAGCCACAAACCGGCAACTCCCTCAAATTTACCATTTTTTTAAGCAACCATCACATAAGGAAATCTGAATTTGTTTTTATTCATCTATTTCCCCTCTTTGAATATTAAAGATTCTTTCCACCGCTGCATCCGACAACCCGAGTTCAAATAAATCAAAAGACACAAAGCGAATTGCCTTACGCTGTTGCTCTGTTAAGTTATCGAACCACTTCTCCAAGGTTTCCTTGTGCCGGTCTGGAAGGACGGCAAGAATAGCCTTGTTACTTATGTCCGAAATAACCAGGGCAAATTGTTTATGCCGTTTCTTCAGGGATATTTCATCAATACCCAAAACCCTTGTAAGAATATTTCCAGACCGATCTGTTTTGCGACGAGCCCATCGATTAAAAATATCCTTGACCGTCGATTGGCAAAGCCCTTCTTTTTGGGCTACTTTTTTTCGATTACTGGCTTTACACAACTCATAAATGTGGTACTCAAATGCTATGGTCTGTCTCCGAAACCCTTCAACAAAGGGTAATTCCTCAGTAAAAGGCTTCCCGCAGGGCTCACACATAAAACGGCGGGAATAAAAATGGAAGCAAGTCTTTTTCCCCCAAATGTCCAAGTGGCGAACACAGCGTTGCTTTTCTTCATGCACCTTTTCACATATCATTCCGCATCGTGGACAAATAGCAACCTCTTCGCGATGAGCGCACCATAAATGAAGGACTTCCAGTTTTCCCTCTATGCGAAGGCAAAACATTGTGACTGTCATGGTTGCAACGCCAAGAAGCTCGGTCAAAACCGAGTCTTGTCTTTGATGTTTTGGAGCCGCTACGCCCACATCTCGATGAATTTGTACTGCAATTAATTTCCAACTCACTTAATATTAAAGACTTTACGAGCAATATGACAGATGGCTGCAAACTAACCAAAAAGGGAAGGATAAAATTTTTTCAGGAATGTGCTATTTGGAATAAAAATGATTGTAATACAAATTTAAAGATTTTTTCCAATAAAATTATTAAAGAGGTAATTGATTTTTTCTGAAAAGCCTACTCGGGGAAGTTATTTCGTCCCGGTTCCTTGCCGATTTTCAGTCTCAACTGGCCGCAGGCAGCGGAAATATCCCGCCCTTTGCTGCGCCGGATCATGGTAATATAGCCGCTGCTGATCAGAATATTATAAAATCTGTCGATTATATTTTCATCCGGGCAGGCAAAATCACTTCCTGCATGTTCGTTAAAGGGAATAAGGTTGATTTTTGCTTTAATGGGGCGAAGAAGCTTTACAAGCCGCCTGGCATCTTCTTCCGAATCGTTTACATCCTTTATGAGAATATATTCGATGGTTATCTTGCGCTTTGAAGCCATCTTGTATGTTCTGCAAGCATTGAGGAGAGTTTCTATGGGATATTTCCTGTTGACGGGCATGAGCATATCCCGGGTGGAATTTTCCGTGGCGTTTAATGATACAGCCAGACTTGCATCTGTGTCACGGCCCAGGTCGGCTAATTTCGGCGCCAGGCCTGCGGTTGAAATGGTGATCCTGCGGTTTGAAAAATTCAGGCCGTAATCCGTGTTGCTGAATATTTTTATGGCATTGATAACATTCTGATAATTAGCCAGAGGTTCTCCCATTCCCATCAGAACGATATTAGTCAGTTTTTTCGATTTGTTGAGATTATTTTTGATATCGCGCACCTGCGCGATAATTTCCCCGGGCGTCAGGTTGCGGATAAACCCGCCCTTTGCGGTAAGGCAAAATTTGCAGCCCTGAGCGCATCCGACCTGGCTGGATATGCAGATAGTATAATGATTTTTTTCCGGAATGAGTACGCTCTCTATAAAATTTCCGTCATGCAGTCGGAACAAAATTTTTTGAGTTCCGTCTTCGGATTCTTCCATTTTAACATTTTCAAGGCGGCTGATTACAAAATTATCCGTCAACATCTGCCTGACATCTTTACGCAGGTCTGTCATTTCGTCAAAGGTATCAACCTGACGGATATAAACCCATTTGAAAATCTGCACAGCCCGGTATGACTCGAGGCCATGGGATTTAAGCCATACAATTAATTGATCAAACGAAAGATCTTTAATGTCTGGTCTATTAAGATCTGGTCTATTATTTTCCGGATGCATACTGTGGCTTGAAAGACTTGTAAAGTGAAACATCCATAATGGATTCGTATCCTGTTAATGTTGCAATCACTTCTTCTTTTGAATCTATAAATGTAAAGTCTCCGGTCATCTTGCGGCCGGTAACATCGTTTACCTTAAGAATGACTGTTACATCATCCGAAGGAAAACTCTTTCGATATTGGCGATAAGATGCTGCATAACTCGGCAAAGAGACAACTCCTTGTTCCTCATAACACCAAAGGGTTGCCACCTGAAAGGCTGAATCAAGCACAAGGGGATCCGCAATCCATCTGCTCCTCAGCGGTTTTATCATCCAGTCCGAAGGGGCCGGAGCGGAAGCAACCTCTGCCACAATTCCCGAAGAAGAAATGCTGACTATCTTCTTGATACCATGGAGTTTTTCACCATGAAACAGCACTTGTTCGTACACATCATCAATTGTTCGATTATAGTCTCTTTCCCCATTCCGCTCAGGCTTTACGTAAACCGGGGGATGGACGGAACCGGATGTTAATATAGCCCTGGCCCTGGAATGAACAAGATCTTTGCCGTTCTCCTTAATGCCGTCCTTAAGTTCAACATCCAACTCGAACATTGTGCCGTTTTTGTGTAGACTCCCTGTCATCAGGCGTATCATCTTCGTATCATTTTCAAGCTTTATCCCATTCAAAAGCCTCATGTCATCAAGCCCATGGAGAAAAAGACCGGGATTCGCGTGAAGGGCTCCATGGCCGAACCATTCGGCCATAAGAGCAAATGGAACCACAGCTTTACCGTCAAGCATATGTGACTGTAAAACAGGAAATTTTTGCACATCAACCTCTTGTTTGAAGGTCAGGGAGAGTTCTTCCATATCATCTGAATTATCCTGTTCCGGGATAAAGTCCGCCCCTATTACCACTTCAGCATGGCTGTCCGGATCCAGGGACAACTCACGAATCATCTTTTCTGCGCCTTTATCAACAGGTATCAAAGCTATCCCCTTCCCTGCAAACTCCCTTTTCAATGCTTCGGTTACCATGCCGCCGTCCCAGGGGCCCCAGTTTATGGAGACTGTTCTGCATTCCGGACGTGCAAGAGACTCCTGTTGAGCCATCTTGTTTAAAACCTCATTTGCAACAGCATAATCAGCCTGACCAATATTACCTGAACGCGCGGTTATGGATGAAAATATTACAATAAATTTCAGATCATTATTTTTTACAGCTTCCAGCAACGCGTTTAATCCTTTTACCTTGGTATCGAAAACTTTTTCAAACTGCTCCCCTGTTTTGTCTATTATCAACCGATCTTCAAGAACTCCGGCCCCGTGAATAATACCAGTTGCAGGGCCATACTCGAAGATGACTTTATCATAAACAGCTTTAACCTCGTCTTGATTGCGAACATCAACAGAATAATATGATACACGCGCCCCTGTTCTTTTTATTTTTTCAAGGTTCCCGCAAATCTCCCGATTCGAAATATACTTCCTGTATTTCTTCTCAAGCATGGAAGGCGTCAAGATCCCCTTTTCATTCCCGGCCAAAGCCTGCTCATGCTCCAGGATCGCTTTTTTCATATCAGCCTCATTATCAATAGAGGCAAGCCAAACAGGTTCAGATTCAGGTTCAGGCGAACGGCCAAGAAGCACAAGGGTCGGTTGTGCATATTCCGCAAGAGCAAGAGCAGATGCTGCAGTTACACCTTTTGCGCCTCCTGTTATTAGTATGACATCATTACTATTGATATCCGATCTGATTTCAACGGCTGAATCAGACTCAGACGGTTCCAGCTCAAGCACTACTCTTGAAGCCGGAGCTATACCGATTTCCACGGAGGATGAGGAGGAGGCACAATTTAAAAGTTCAAGGACTATTTTTCCGGCTATATCTTTTAAATCAGTCCAACCTGGTTCAAGATCCATGGCCCGGCAGTTAACTCCTTCCCATTCAATGGCGGCTGTTTTTATAAGACCGGCCAGCCCTCCGTAAAGAGGGTTGAAAACCGTTTTCCCCCTGAAGCCGAAGGCTCCGTCCATGGAAGTAACAGATGCGAACAAGGCTCCGCCTTTATCTGCCGAATCCAGCAGATGCCTGGCAAAACTTTTGGACAGTAAAAAAGCATCCTTAAGAAAACCGTCATCCTGCCGGGATGATCTGTTCACACCTTTCATACCTTCATCATGGAGCAAAACAAGACCGGCCGCGGATTGCAGTTCCGAAAATTCGGGAGGATTTACTTTTGAAAGAATTACTGCTTTGATGCCATGCTTAGCAAACTCATCTGCGATTATTTCCGCGAGTCCGGTTTTGCTGTCTGTAATATAAATTTTTCTTCCGGACGGTATGGAGAGTCTCTTTCTATCTTCAAGCTTCTGTTCAACAACAGAGACTACCCTCCTTTTGACATTATTTTTTCTGCTTCTGTCGGAGTTCGCGACATGAGGAACAGGATCAGCGCCAACAGGAATAATATCTTCCGAATCACCAGGTTTAATATCTTGAGCCAGGTAATCTGCTATCTGCCCCAAAGTCTTTAAGCCGGCCATCTTTTCAGGAGATACAGCCGGAAGATCGGGCAGCTTTTCTTCCAATGTAGAGAATATCTCCACCCGCTTTATTGAATCTATTCCAAGGTCGGACTCTATATCCATTTCCAATCCCAGCATCTCTGAAGGGTACCCGGTGAGGTCGGTAACTACACTCAAAAGATGATTTTTGATTTCATTATGCGCCAGACCGGTTGCTCCGGCATAATTGATATCTGATTCAACATCTGAAGTCTCTTTCCGGGAAAGATAATCAACAATTTGCCCCAGGGTCTTTAAGCCGGCCATCTTTTCAGGAGATACAGCCGGAAGATCAGGCAGCTTTTCTTCCAACGTAGAGAATATCTCCACCCGCTTGATTGAATCTATTCCAAGGTCGGATTCTATATCCATTTCCAGCCCCAGCATCTCTGAAGGATAACCGGTGAGCAGTGTGACTACATTGAGCAGATTCTCCTCTATATCCCTATCTACTACAGATCCGGTATCTTTATCATTGAAATCTTTCCGGGCTTCATTTGGGGGAGTTGATTTTTCAGCATTAACTGCGTCCGTATTTTCCTGCTCCGGTTTTTTGTCGGCAACCCTTTTAACATTAGCATCAGCGCATATAAACGAATCCCCATTCCTTGCCGAAGAAACATTATCACTACATGCCGGTGCGGGACTTAAACCGGCTGAGGCTTCGACAAGCCGCCCGGTGCTCTCCATCATTTTCTGCAAAGTACGGCTCGCCTCGGCCTGTGTTTCCAGAAATTTTTCGTGTGTTTCAGCGGTTTTAAGCTGCAAGGCCTGCATAGACTTCAGGCCTTCCTGAACAACAAGAAAAGCCCCGGATATTGAATCTGTTTTTATGCTATTATCCTTAATATCTCTTTTCACAATATCTCCACTCCCGGAAATTATAGAAGGCTTAGGCATATCTTTGGTGATGCTGTCAAGGGGCGCATCGTCAATTACAGCTTTCCGGGGCGCTGCATGAAGAGCGGCCTTCTTTTTTTCTTTGACTCTATTCGCTCTGTTATTACCTTTACTTTCAATATAGTTGGCCCCTGTCAGCGGTATGTTCATTAACTGTTTTTTATTTGAAACTGAAACATGTTCCCATTTTGTCAAATCCATATTTAATCCGGAAGCTGCAAGATTACAGAGAACCCGCGCCAGATCTGCAATTCCAGACTTCTTCCCGGATGACATATCCATGGCAAGGGCGTTAAATTCACGGCCTTCAAGTATCGATTTAACAAGACCGGTAAGTACGGTTTGGGGACCGATTTCTATGAAATTACGAATACCTTCAGCGTACATATTTTTGATATTACTGATAAAATCGACGGGGAAACCTATATGGCGGCCTAATAGTTCCTTTGCTTTTTTAGAATCAGAGGGATAACGGCCGCCCGTTGTATTGGAAAAGACAGGTATCTTCGCAGGTATTAAGTCAATATCATTCACAATCCCCATAAAGGGCTCAACTGCATCGGCAACCCGGCTGCTGTGAAACCCGGCTGACACGTCAAGCTTTATAGATCGGTACCCTTTTTCCCGGCATACTTTGCCGATTTTATCTATAGCTTCCGTGGCCCCGGACAAGACTCCCTGATTCATATTGTTCCTGTTGGCCAGAACAATATCAGCATTATCCTTTATTAATATATCAAGTTCTTCCAGCGGCGCCTGCACTGCCAGCATTGCTCCGCTATCCCCGTCTTTATTGTTTCCGGCTTTGGCCATTAAAGAGCCCCTGGCTACAGACAGGGAAAAAAAGGTTTCCATATCGATCCGGCCTGCTGCCAGCAACGCGGTCAATTCTCCAAAGCTGTGGCCGGCAGTTACATCAGGTTTTAAACCGAAATATTGCAAAGCCCTAAGCATGGCAAAGCTGACAGCGCCTATGGCCGGCTGCGCAATATCGGTTTTCCCGAGAATTTTGCCGTGATCTGTCCCTGCCTGACCGTTTGTCGAGTTATAAGGATATATAAAATCACTGACTCCGCCATTTTTGCCAAACGCTTTATCCGCTGAATAAAGGGCATCCATGGCATCAGGAAATGTGCAGACAATATCTGCGCCCATGCCGGGATATTGACTCCCCTGCCCCGGAAACAGAAACGCGGTTCCGCCTTTACTTTCCCCGCTCCCGTAAAAAAAATTCTCAAAGCTCCAAAAATCTTTGTCCATACCGGACCGCAACTGCTTTTTGGCAGTCTCAATCCTGTCGGATATCATTGGAAGATAATCGTCAAATTCCACCGGTATCTCAAGCGTAATCAAAAGACGGTGCTTAGCTTTGTTTGAAAACCTGTCTCTTGCAGAAGCTGTTTTTGCCATTATGTCAGCCAATGGCATGTCATGATCAAGAGAATCCTTAAAGTCATCCAGCAGGCCGGACAGCTCTTGAATGGAAGAAGCGGAGATTGCTAATATATCGACTGAACCATCCCAGGTAACCACCTCTTTTTTTTTCTTATACTCTTCGAGAACCAGATGAAAGTTGCTGCCTCCGAATCCAAAAGCACTGATTCCGCTTCTCCTGGGGTGCCCATCTTTAGAAAGCCAGGGCCTTTTCTTGCTGTTCAGGTAAAAAGGTGTACTGCCAAAATCAAGTTCCGGATCGGGTTCATCCGCTTTTAAAGTGGGCGGCAGTGTCTTGCCGTAAAGAGAAAGAGCCGCTTTTATTATTCCTGCCGCACCGGAAGCAGCCTTGGTATGACCTATCATCGATTTTATCGAACCTAATGCGCACTTGTGCCCGTTCCCGGACGACAACGAAAACACCTTGGAAAGAGCCTTGAATTCAGCCTCATCCCCCACCTTGGTTCCGGTTCCATGCGCCTCTATCAGTTCAATACTGGAGGGTTTTACGCCGGCAAGCTCATAAGCCATTTCCAGGGCTTTTTCCTGTCCTTCAGGCCTGGGAGCATATATACTCTGGGATTTGCCGTCACTTGAGGAACCTATCGATTTGATAACAGCATATATTCTGTCATTATCTTTCTCCGCATCTTCAAGTCTTTTCAGAATCATGATACCTATGCCTTCGCCCAGGACAGTGCCGTCCGCGTGTTTGGAAAAAGGTCTGGCATCACCGGTAGATGACAATGTCATGGTTTTGGAAAAACACATGTGCATAAATATATCGTTTAATGTGTCCACACCGCCTGTCACGGCCATATCGCTCCTGCCGGACTGAAGCTCCATGACGGCAAGATTGATGGCGCCCATTGAGCTTGCGCAGGCAGCATCTACAACACAGTTTGTTCCGCCCAGATCCAGGCGGTTGCTGATTCTGCCGGCCACAACATTTCCCAGCAGACCAGGAAAAGAATTTTCCTGCCACGCCACATAGGAGTCTGAAATCCTGCTTATTACCTCATCAGCCTTTTCCGGGGGAATCCCTGAATTTTCTAAAGCAGCGCGCCATTTTGGAAATCCGAGTCTAGCCCCCAGGGGAATAACAAGCTCCTGGGTACCGGTTACACCAAGAATCACACTGGTCTTCTCCCGGTTAAACTCGCGGCCTTTGCCATAACCGGAATCATCAAGCGCCATTTTTGCGGCCACCAGCCCCAGGAGCTGTGAAGTATCCGTTGCTTCCAGGGATGATGGGGGAATGCCGAATTCCATAGGATCAAAAGGAATTTTCGGTAAAAACCCACCCCGTTTGCAGTATGTATGATCCGGCTTCTCTGGATTCGCATCAAAAAAATCAGCAGGAGACCAGTGTGTCTCCGGGACATCGGAAATCCCGTCAATACCGTTAAAGATCAAACGCCAATAATCCTTCAATGAAGCGGCTTTGGGGAATAGACACCCCATGCCTATAATAGCCACAGGCTTGTTGTGTTGCATTCTAGACTCATTCAGTTTCATAAGGGTTGTAATTTAACAGCGGATTTAGGGTCGGATTTTATATGATGATTTCGTCATCCTTCAAATTTAGTTTACATTTTTGGATCATAGCGGATTATTGTGAAGATTCTATTTCTTGTTGAGCATATACTAATTAAACTTATGCCATCAGGTATTAGCTTTTAGCTGTTCATCATGGATTACCACACTAATCCGTGATGAACCACACTTTTCAGATGTTTCTTTTTATCTGGTTCCCATGCTCCAGCGTGGGAACCAGTATGGTATGCATTCCCACGCTGGAGCGTAGGAACGAGACAAAAATCAATACCAAATATACTTTAATAGAACAAGTGGAGCTATGATGCATAGTCTGGGAAGTTATATCGTCCTCATTCTTACTACCAGAACTGCATCAAAAAGCAAATTAATATCTGCAGGATGATGCACATTTGTTTTGAAAACAAAAGAACCGCAGCTTCCTTTCAAAGTTTCTTAGATTTTTTTTCGATCGCAGTCCGATTCCTTCCTGCTGTACTCGCTGGTGAAGTTGACCTGCTGGTTGGCCTCCTACTTTTTGTAAGCAGGTGTTAGACCCTTTATCATTGGGTAATACTTAATATTTAGGGTCTTCAACTCTGCATCCTCGGCTTCAGATGTAGCGGCTATTATTGCATCTGCAAGCCCAATGCCATGAGATTTTCCATAATCACGCTTGTAGAATCCTCCAGCCTTTGCAATTTCAGCAGTTACAGGTACAACACGAAAAAGCGAAACGAAATTCTCCAATAAAGTTTGTTCTGCTCCTTCTTTAGCTCCAGCATACACCTCTGCAACACCGATGGACGAAAGGATAATTCGTGATGAGTACCTGTTTACAAAACTCACCGCCTTGTTGTAACCTCGGAAAAAATCAATTAAAACATCTGTGTCGATGAGAAATGATCTCTCCATGGCTAAATCCTGTCCCATTCAGTACGAATTTTCTTGAAATCAGGAAGATCAGTACGATCCTTCCATATCCCGGCAGCCTCGCGTAATACTACCTCACGCTGGCTGTGTCCCGCTTGATCAATGAGTCGATCAACAGCTTCTCGTATGAGTTCACTTTGTTTTTTTCCAAGAATTTTTGAAATAACTATTAATTCAGCACGTTGGCGCGCTGTTAGGTATATTTGTGTTCGTATCATGTGGCACCTCCAATGGTGTATACATTAGTACTATACATCATTTTTATTCATTGTCAAGGCCAACGTCACGGGTTAGCGATTTATGACACCATTCTTAGGGGAACTAAACCTTAACTCAACAATGGGAACGGAAACGGAAACTCTGACAAAAAATGTCAGCCGTAAACCGGCAACCGTGAACGGTTACGATATCTTAATGCTTTTTTGTCTCCATTTGACTTGATCCTAAAAATACAAATGCGGTTCTCATCCTTAAATGTCCCCTTTCACTTGCTGTTTTCTGATTGTATTGCCATAAAACCCTGTCTGCAATCCGAATGTACCCATATTGATCCATTGTTAGCATTCTCCTTGCTCCTCTGATAATAGGTTTTCATTATACTGAAATTCATGTTATCAGAAGTCAGTTACAGGTGGGTCAATTTTAGGTTGTAATTTAATACTATAGTGGGTCACTGTTTTAGGTTACCAAAACTAGAACTATTCAGATTAATAATAAATTATTCAAAAAGAATCATGGTTGAACAATGAAGAATACTCAGAATCCAAAAACTGTGCTGCAAATCCTGAAAGATGCGGATACCCGCCTTTCCGGAGAAAAAATAGCGCAAGAGTTAAATATTTCCAGGGCAGCGGTCTGGAAAAGGATTGAGAAGCTAAGAGACGAAGGCTTTAAAATAGATGCCCAGCCTAGATCGGGATATAGCCTGACATCATCCCCCGACGCGCTGATTCCCGAAGAGATCGAAAGCGAAATTGATCAAGAATCAATGTTCTCCGGGAATATTATCTACTACAAGACAATCGATTCGACCAATCTTATCGCAAAAAAAATGGCTGGGGACGGAGCAGTTGAAGGAACAATTGTTATCGCTGAAGAACAGACCAAGGGCCGTGGCAGGTTGAACAGACAATGGATTTCGCCGCCAAATAAAAACATTCTTTTTTCGATAATATTCCGCCCCCAAATTCTCCTGGCGCAGCTTTTTTCTTTGACCATGCTGACATCCTTATCTGTAGTCAAGGCCATTACAAAGTCATCCGGACTTAAGCCAATGATAAAATGGCCGAATGATATTTATATCAACAGGTTAAAGGCAGGGGGAATACTTACGGAATTTGACGGGGAACAGGATCGAATTAATTTTGTAGTTGTGGGTATAGGATTAAATGTTAATTTTGATCCGTCTTTATCAGACGATATTCAAAATGGCGCAACGAGTCTTTCAAGAGAGCTTGGGAAAAAAATTTCAAGGGTGAAACTGCTCCGTGAAATTTTAAAAGAGATAGACAAGTATTATGATTTAATTAAAATCGATAAAATATATCAAATACATAAAGAATGGAACAGCTATTCCCTTATAACCGGCGAGCCTGTAAGAATAACATCATTCAACTCAACCGAGGATGGCGTGGCTGAATCCGTGGATGCTGACGGCTGTCTTATTTTCAGAGATCTGAACGGAAAAAGAAAGAAGATAGTATTCGGGGATGTATCATTAAGGGTTGTTGAATAATATTTGTATAATTTAATTTAACATTCAAACTAAATGAGATAACAATGTGTATTAAACTCGATCTAAGCAAGCATTGCATTGAAACGGAAACAAAAAGATTACACAACCAGATGATTTATCAGTATTTCAAAGCTACTGATGATAGAACAAAACTGGAAAAGAAAATTGAAGCGCTTGAGGTTGCACTCAAAGAATTGGATTTCGCCCAACTGAGGGGTACGTATACAGAGCTGTCTGGTAATAGCACTGATGATGTAACCTTGTCATATGAAAAGCAACGGCTCGCCATCTACATTAACGGAATTAACATATTATAGGTTTTAATATGAATAATTTCAAGATATTATCGGTCGTCGGAGTATTGCGCTACATCTTCCTCCCTGTTCCCGGATAAATTCATAATTCCGGGGCGCTGGACGGAACCAGACAGATCATTATGAAAGGCTCATCGCCTGTATTTTTAAATTGATGTTCCTCGTTGCCGGGTATAAAAACAGCTTGTCCTGATTTCACAGGTACCCACTCACCTTCGCTATAAAGCTGTCCACTGCCTGAAGGGATAAAGACTTCGTGTTCCCAGTCATGTGAATGCCGCGGAGTATACCCGTTTTTATCAATTTCAAAAATACGCATGCAAAAATTTTCAGCGCCGTCGGCATTTCCTATGAGCACACGAGCCTTAACACCTTTTGCAGGCTCATCATCAAATAATGTCGGACTGACATCAGAATAATTCTTAATTTTCATTAATATTCCCTAAAATATTTGAATTTTGATTAGTGTTCTTTATGAGCATCTCCCTTGCAAACATCAATGGCAGATTTTACAACACAAAAAGTCATGCCAAGTCCAAGGATAGCTAACGCGTACCAAAGGCCGCCCATAAAAAGCATATGCCCTGCATCCCAAACCCATTCAAATGAAAACGGTAACATTTTTACTCCTCCAAAGACTCCATCCGGAAATAAAATTTTCCCGGATGGGATCTATTTAGTGCCCGAACGAAAATTAGCAGTTTTTGTTCAGGCACTATTTCGTTATGCCGTTGCTGGACTTAATGCCTGATCCCCGGCAGGCTCTATTGTTTCTTCGGTTTCTGTTTCAGATTTCATCTCAGTTTCCACTATGGGATTAAGTTCCGTTTCCTGTGGAAATATCGGAAGATAGCGATATGATACCAGAATTAACAGAAAACCGTATGCCACAGGCAGAATTGTTGTCGCAACTTCCTGCCAGCTGGGATAATAAAGTACCCAATTTTCAAAAGAGAGTACAGGGACTGCCATAACCTGTAGTACCATTACCCATCTGTTAACGCATGGTCCTAATACCCCCAGGATTAATGCCGTCATCAATATTTTGGGGTTGTCTCTCCCTTTTTTGGTCAGCAGTATAGCAGCCGGCAAAATACCGCAGATAATAATTTCAAGAAAAAGTATCCAATATCCATAAAAAGCATTGTTGGAATAGAAGAATGATACATTAAATCCTTTGGCCGGTGCTGTAACAAGTGCCCAGTAAAGGGTATCGATAATTTTGACGATTATGTATGAAGCTATCATCCATCCTGAAATTTTAGCCAGAAGATCGATTACATTCTGTTTAACAAGCTTCTTTTTTGATACTATTTCGGTTATTCGTGTAATAAACAGCGTAAAACATGGACCATATGCAGCGGCTGACCAGGTAAAGAGGAAAAAAGTCCAGGGCCAGATTGCAATGCCCTCCCTGTAAGCGAATGGTCGGCCATAAAGAACTCCGGCAACGCCGCCGAGTGATCCCTGATGAAAAAAGGAGAGAAAGGCGCCTGTGGCGGCAAAGACTGCCATTGCTGAATGCATGTTGTGACCCAGATAATGGAAAAAAGGAACTTTATCTACCTGTCGATTTTCCAGGATAAGCGGAATATATTCTATGGTAAGCACTGCAAAGTAGCATGAAAGACAAAAAGCTACTTCCGTAAGCATGGAATGAACATTTGCATGCCAGAAAATAAACCATGCTCTTAATGGTTGTCCTACATCTATGGCAAGAATCAGCAAAGCGGAACTGTAACAGATAAAACCTATCAGGACGGCATAATTGAGAATATTTTTCAATTCATCCAGCCCGAAAACATACCTTAATAATCCGGTAAAAAAAGCGCCGCCGCCTATGGCAATTACAGCAAGATCAGCCCAGATCCATAAGGCAAATCCATAGGAATCATTCATATTTGTTTGGTTAAGCCCTTTAAACCAGCATAGCAGCATGGCATAAACGCCCCACAAAAGCACAATCAAACCGATAAAGAGCCAAAAGGCAAACTTACCTGTTGAACATCGCTTGACTCCGGTGGGTATTAACGCAGAATCCATAATTTATGTGCTCCTTAAAAAATATAAAGATAAAAATTTAACCTAAATCGTTCAACCTGGGTTTAAGAAATGAGGAAATTATTTCGTCTTCATTCCTAACTGTGATATTTTTTTGTTTCATTGTTAATATAATTGTCCCCGGCTTTTCTGACCCATTCCCTGCTGGAAAGATAGTATACTTTGGGGTTTGTGCCGAGTCTTTCAAGCAGCCTGAATGCTTTTGGATTTTTGGGACGTCCGCCGTGATGAGAGTCAGGTTCAACCAGTTTATGAACCTTATGATCCGGATTGTTCAAATCACCGAACGTAATGGCACCTGCCGGGCAGGCCTGGGTGCATGCGGTTTGATATTCATCCTCTTCGAGCTCGCGCCTTCCTTCAGCATAGGCCTTATCCGTTGCCGCCTGGTACCTATGAAAACAGAAGCTGCATTTTTCCACAACTCCTCTCATCCGCGTAGAAACATTCGGGTTCAGATATTTTGTCATATCAGCAGGCCATACCGGATCCCACCAGTTAAAATATCTGGCATGGTAGGGGCATGCCGCCATACAGTACCTGCATCCAAAACACCTTGTATATATCTGGCTTACAATTCCGGTATCCATATTATAATCGGTTGCGGTTGCAGGGCAGACCGATACGCACGGGGAATGGCCGTGCTGCCCTTCACAATGCATGCAGGGCCTTGGGAGATAACATTCATCCGCTTCCGGAAAAGGTTTGTTGTTTGTTAATTTATAAACCCTCATCCAGGTTATGGAATCAAGTTTATTGGATTCGTCTTTTTTAAAAGGAACATTATTTTCCGACATGCAGGCCACCATACAGGAAGCGCAGCCGGTACATTTATCGAGATCAATTACCATCCCATATTTTTTTGTTTTTACATGTTTGAGATCTTTACTCATCAGAACCTCTTGCTAAATAGCGCCTGAAGGATTAATTATTTTATGTGGAAACCAATGTTAAGCTTTAACAAGTCCGGCCTTTATTCCCCAGACTGTATCCATTCCTGTTCTATTATCCGGAACAGGACTTATCAGGCTGTTAAAATTAACACCCTTTCCTGCCAGATATTCATCCTTGCATTCATGCCCAAGTCCCATGGGCAACGCTACGAGTCCCGGCATAATGCCTTCAGAATGACAAATTTTAACCTTTACGCTCCCCCTGGGAGTGCTTAATAAAGCCGGCTTATCATTGGGAAGGCCGAGAGAACGGGCAGTAACGGGATTTACTTCCACACAGCTTAAATTTCCTTTAAGCACTGTATCAGGGATGATTTTCATTAAAAACGGAGGATCCCCTATAAAGCCGTTGGCCAGTCTCATCGATTCATACGGAATCAGGGTTAACGGGAACCTGGAATCATCACCTTCCGGTTTTAGAGGTGTGAAGAGCGGAATAGACTCGTTTGCCCTGTTTTCAGCATCATAAACAGCGCTTCCAAAAAATTCAAATTTGGAAGATGGGGTTTCAAAAGCCTTACTCCATTTTCGGGGTGAATATTCTGAACCGATAAAAAAACTTTCTTCTTTTAAACTATCCCATTTATCCCCAAGCACCGACTCAATGCATTCCTGGTAATTATCCCATGGAAAAGATTCTGCTATGGAACCGCCCAGGGCTTTAGCCAGCATAATAATTGTATCACCGGCATGTTGGGTGTTGTATAATGGCTCCACAACCGGTTTTGCCAATCCGATCACCTGGTCAAGCACACCAAAAGGAGCTGGGATATCTTCATATCTCTCAAGATACATGTGATTGGGTAAAATTATATCTGCATTTAAAGCTGTTTCATCCATGTATGAAGAGAGGCTCACTATAAACGGAACAGCATCAAAAGCTTTTTGAACCTCTATGGTATCAGGCAGCGAATATACAGGATTAGCTTCGCAGACTATAAGGGCCTGGACAGGAGTTTCCTTGGAAGAATTGATTTTTTCAGGCAATCCGCTTAAAAGAGACTTTGTATAAGGATATGCAGAAGTTCCGGCTCCGTCTATTCGTCCGGCAGACAGCCCCGCTTTGGCGACAGCATCGGTTTTCAATTCAGGCCATTTAATATAATCGAGTTCGGGAACCGACCAGACGCCCCCTTTTTTGTTAATTCTGCCTGTCAGAGCGTTTAAGGCATGCACCGACATATAGAGATTCAGACTGCCGGGCGCGCATCCCCTGCCCTGGCCGCATAAGGCCAAAGGTCTGGAAGCGCAGGCAAACTGCCGAGCCAAATATATGATATCCGTTTTATTGACGCCGGTAATTTCAGAAACTTTTTCAGGGCTGTATCCTTCTGTTACCAAATTTTTAAAGCCCTTATGAGAATTGCCGTAGTCATCCCCCCAGTCCTCAAAACCAAATGAATAATCTTCAACAAATTCTTTATTGAAAAGCGACTCATTAATGATGACATTTGCAAACCCCAGGGCCAAAGCAGCTTCTGTTCCGGGTTTTATCGGTATCCACTTATCTGCTTTAGCCGCTGTACGGGAAAGACGCGGTTCTACCTGAACAACCATGGCATTATTTTCTTTCCATAAGCTGTGTGCCTTAAGCATGCGAACAGGAGAACCCCAGCCGTCAAGCAGACCGCTGCCCAGACTTAATATAAAGTCGGAATTTTCCAAGTCGAATCCGGTCAAGCCCTGAACACCGTTCATAAAATGAGTAGAGAGATTATACGCCTCATCCATCGACGGCATATTCATCAGATTGGCTGAACCGTAGACTGTTAAAAACCTATCGAAGAGACCATGCATTGTTCCCCTGTCCCGTCCCAGGATCGTGCCTACCGATGAGGCTTGGCCATTGGATCTCAATCGGCCCAGTTTTACCGCAACCTCCTTGACGGCGTTATCCCAGGAAATCTTTTCCCATCTGTTTTCACCCCGTTTGCCAACACGTTTAAGGGGTGTTTTAACCCTTGTATGTCCATAAAGAAGCTGGGGGCCGGCTAAACCGAGGCTACAGATTCCACCCTTGTTAACAGGAAAATCAGAATTCCCTTCTATCTTGACAACCCTGTTGTCGACTTTTCGTACAGAAATGCCACAACTACCGGGGCATAATGTACACACGGAATTTACATGAGTAACTTCCCCGACGTCAGGGACCGGGGTCCACGGCCAGTTCTGGGTCCAGATGGAACTGTCATCCATCAATTTCCACGGAAGAGGAGACAAAGCCGTGCCTGCCGCTCCCCCGATAATTAATGACAAGAAACTTCTTCTGCCAATTTTCATAAATATAACCTCAAAAAGAAAAAATTATGGACGGGCGCTACTTATGACACACAAAACATCCGCCTTTTTTTGTCTGAACGCTTGTCTGTTTTACATTCTCCCTTACATGACATTCCGAGCAGTCATCCATCTTCATTCTGTCCCAGGTGTTTTTCTTAAATCCACCGATATTTTTTCCCCATATATCCCGGCTGACACCGGTAATCCGATTCTCTTCATAAACCCTTAAATGTTCGGATTCGCCAATATTACCATGACATTCGGAACATTCCATTTTACTCATTTTTACATGGGCCGCATGCGAGAAGAAGACGCAGTCAGGCTGTTTTGAATATATCAGCCATGACACTTCCTTTCCTTTGGCAACATATTTATTTAGAAACACAGCCTCATCCTCACTCTCCCCCTGTGCCTCTTCATGACAGTCGACACATTGCTCGAGTTTGGGAACTCCGGCAAAGCTTCCGTCATCACGGAAAAAATGACAGCTTTCACAACCATCATCAACCTCCTCCATATGGACTGCATGGCTGAAATCGAAAGGTTGCTTTTTTTGGGAATAGAGCAATTTCGGGAAAACCACCCACCCTATGACAAGACTTGCCAAAAATCCTACAATAAAAAAAAGGATGATGAACCCGCTGGATCCGTCATCCTTTTTTTGTGCGGCTTCAGACGCCCCAATACCTGTTGAAACTTTACCGTCTTGATCTTTATGACTCTCCATTAAAACCTCATCTGTTGTTGATGATTTTACGAGATCTATACAAAACCATATATAGATTGTCACATAAATAATTTCACTGAGTTATCGGTCATCGGAGTAGGGGTTCAAGATTTTGAACCCCTACTCCCTCTAACCTTGTGCCAAATTTCAAAATAGGGTAATTATCTAAAAATTTATAGCTTTCCACGCATAATTTACGTTTTTTACCCTGAAAGTACTTTTTTGTCAAGGAAAAATCGTTTTCTCCAAGATTCCGTAACTATGCAGACCCGGCAGGTAATTAACGCCGAAATATGTAAACAGAACTGCAAGAAAACCGACCATGGAAAGTAGGGCTATGCGTTTGCCTGTCCATCCACGCGTCATTCTGGCATGCAGTAATGTTGCATATACAAACCATGTGACAAGTGACCATGTTTCTTTTGGATCCCATCCCCAGTAACGGCCCCAGGCTGAGTTGGCCCAAACTGCGCCGGTGATTATTCCTATAGTTAAAAAAAGAAATCCGAATATTATCAACTGATGATTTAATTCATTGAGTATATCCGCCGCAGGAAAATGATTAAAAAATGTTTTTGAACCCTGTTTTTTTTTTTTTAAAAGATAGGCGAGGCTGATTCCGAATGAAATGGCAAATGCGGCATATCCGATAAAACAGGCGACAACATGCGCAATCAGCCAATTGCTTTGCAGGGCGGGAATTAAAGGCTGGATACGATCATTGATATTCGGAGACAATGAGGCATAGGCCATAGCCAGACAAGCAAAGGGAGTTATAAAGGCCCCGAGCAGATTATATTTGTATTTATGCTCGATGATCAAGTAGATAATAACAATAACCAGCGCAAAAAAAATAAGAGATTCATAAAGGTTGGTAAGGGGTGCATGACCTATCCCGAGTTTGTATGATTCTATCCATCGCATGCTGATGCCGGCGGCGTTTACGGCGCAACCTATTATTGCCGTCCATACGGCCGGCTTAAAAATCGATGGTTTTTTAAAAACCATTGCCGCAATATACAAGAATGCCGCCAGCCCGTAAATAAAGGTCGTTATAGAAAGCAGATTGGAACTGTTCATGGCTTCTCCTTAATTGCTTCAAATCTTTGGGCCAGCTTTTTAATTTTATTTTTCATCCCGAGTCTGTTTTTATTTGCTGTTCCGGCGACCATGACAATATTTTCTTTTCCTTTCCACGTCACCTCCAGGCAAATACTTTGATGAGACATAAAAAAGGTTATGCAACAGCCTATAATCATAGCAATAAATCCGGCATAAACCAACCATACTCCAGGATCGTGCGTAACCTGAAGTCCAGTATAATATGGGGGAGAATTTGCAGAAATAATTAAAGCGCCCTTTCTCATTTTGTCAAAATTCGAAAAACGTACAGGCAAAATTATTTCTACCGGGCTCTTATCTTTAAGCATCAGGGTCGCTAAAAAGGCTTCTCCCATATTATGTCCCATAAAATTGGACGATCGAGTGAATTTTTTTATAATCAGTTTGCCGGAGTTTTCTGGCAGATTGATCTCCTGGCCGAATTCTGCTTTTTCCTGGTACTTCATTCCGGATTCATTACTTAAAAAGTTTAATGCCGCATACCGGGGGGGCACGGCACCATAGCTTGACTGAAAGATATTTATCCCCTTGTACCGTAAAGGGACGTTAACCTTTATATCCTGCTGTAAAACCGGTTTATCCTGCTCTATCAGGGTTAAACCGGAACGGTATTCTTTGGGTGCGCCTGAATCGTAAAAGCTGACTTTAAAGAAATCGCACCTGATTCCAAAGTTTAGTTTATACACCTCCCCGGCAGTTTTCAGTCTTATTATTTGTTTGGTCTCTCCTTCGGTTATATTGATATATCCTTCAAACCCAAAAATTGAACCGATCAAACCTCCAAGGAGCAGCAATAGAACACTAAAGTGTACAATATAAACTCCCAGGCGTGTCCATCTTCCTTTTTCCGCAAAAATATAAAACCCTTTTTCAGTTCTATTGACCTTTATATACTTGAAATTTTTTGAAATATTTTTTTTGTATTTATTCAGCAGCGTTTCGGTGGCCGAGCTTGTAACAAACTCCTTTTTTGAAGACAGGTTCCTGAATTTTGAAATGTTAAATTTTGGATTTTTCACAAATACTATCTTCCATACGGAAGACAGCTTGTCGATTGAACAGATTATAATATTAATTACAAGAAGAAGCAGCAAGCAGCGGAACCACCATGAATGGTACATGTCAAAAATATCTATAAAGCTGAATATCCTGTAAACTGTTTCATCATATGTATTTATATATGCTGCGGGAGATTGGTTTTGGGGTATAAAGGTCCCTATGATTGAAGTTGCTGCAAGGGTCAGCAGTAAAAAAACCGTAAGTTTTACAGAAACAAAAAAACTCCATAACCTGTTTATAATATTATTTGAATTTTTGTTATTTTTATTCATTGCAGATCCTGTAATTTAATGGAATGTTTTTTATATAAGATAGAAAAGAATGTAAACAAATAAAACCGCATTCAGAAATTGCCGAACATATTATTCTCAACTTTACATATTGCAAAATATTTAATGGAGAATTATTATTTAAAAATTATAAATAAGATGATTATCTCTAAACCGTTATAAAAAAGGGTATCACAATATGTCTAAAACTGAATCATCACCGTCAAATTTTATTCGTAACATCATAGAAAAGGATCTTGAAAAAAATAAAAATAATAGCCGTGTGGCGACAAGATTCCCTCCTGAACCGAATGGATACCTGCACACGGGACATGCTAAATCAATATGCCTTAATTTCGGCATTGCGGCAGAGCATGAAGGAGGAATCTGTTATCTAAGATTTGATGATACCAATCCCAGCAAGGAGGATATCGAATATACCGAGGCAATCAAATCAGACGTGCGGTGGCTTGGGTTCAATTGGGGAAACAGATTGCGGCATGCATCCGATTATTTTGAACAACTGTATAATTATGCGGTGCAGTTGATTAAAAAAGACAAGGCTTATGTGTGCAGCCTGGGTGCAGATCAGATTAGAGAATACAGAGGAACATTAAAGGCGCCAGGTAAAGAGAGTCCATATCGCACACGCTCGATCGAAGAGAATCTCGATCTCTTTGTGCGGATGCGGGCCGGAGAATTCGAAGACGGAGCCCATGTGCTGCGGGCTAAAATTGATATGGCATCACCCAATCTCAACATGCGCGATCCTGTTATTTACAGGATTAAGCATGTTTCACATCACAGAACCGGTGACAAGTGGTGCATATATCCCATGTATGATTTTACACACTGCCTTTCCGATTCCATAGAATGCATAACGCATTCATTATGCACCCTGGAATATGAAGACCACAGACCTTTATACGACTGGTTTCTTGATCAACTTGAGGTTGACTGTCATCCCCAGCAAATAGAATTCGCGCGTCTTAATCTAAGTTATACTATTATGAGCAAAAGAAAACTTCTAAAGATTGTGGAAAACGGGGTTGTGAGCGGATGGGATGATCCCCGAATGCCGACTATCAGCGGTATGCGAAGACGAGGATATACTCCTGAAGCGATACGAAACTTCTGTGAACGTATCGGTGTAGGCAAAAAAGAGAGTACCGTCGACATTGCTCTCCTGGAGTATTGTATTCGAGAAGATCTTAACAGATGGACGCCGCGTGTTATGGGGGTTATACGCCCATTAAAGGTTGTCATAGATAACTACCCTGAAGACCTTGTTGAGGAACTTGACGGGCCGCTCCACCCGGAAGATGCCGACATGGGAACGAGAAAACTCCCTTTTTCCCGTGTAATCTATATTGAACGGGATGATTTTCGCGAAGAAGCTCCAAAAAAGTTTTACCGCCTGGTGCCTGGACGTGAAGTAAGGCTACGGTACGCATATTATATAAAATGTGTTGATCTGGTTAAAGACGAAAAGACAGGCGCTGTGATTGAGGTGCATTGCACATACGATCCTGAATCACGGGGAGGATCATCTCCTGACGGCCGCAGAGTAAAAGGAACTATTCACTGGGTATCTGCAGCGCATTCTTTAAAGGCTGAAATACGACTTTACGACAGACTTTTTTTAAAAGAGAATCCCGGAGATTTACCTGGAGATGTACCCGAAGCTATACCAAAAGCTATAATAACAGACGATTCCGCATTTATGGCTTCGCTTAATCCCGGTTCTCTTGAAACTTTAAAGGATAGCCGGGTAGAGCCTTATTTGGCGGCAGCCAAGCCTGAAAGCAGATATCAGTTTGAAAGGATAGGGTATTTTTGTGTCGACTCAAAGGATTCCACTGAAGAGCGGCTCGTATTTAACAGGACAGTGACCCTTCGTGATTCCTGGGCAAAGATTCAAAAAAATGAAGCGCATAAAAAAAAGGGCCGGATTAAGAAAAATTAAATTCAGGTCTGGAAATATTCTTACAAGGTTTTTGGTATTGATGAAATATCCCTTAAACTACTTGCGATGAACATTATTATATGATAAATAATAAAGTTCTTGTACAGTCCCCTAATGACCAAATATTAAAGCTGCATATACTTAAATTTAAAAAAGGAGAATCTAAATTATGGCTCAGGTAATTTCTGATCGAAGGGATGTCGATTTTGTTCTTCACGAACAGTTGGAAGTTGGTGAACTCGCCAAACATGAAAAATTTGCAGAATTCAACAAAAAGACCGTTGACCTGATTATTTCTGAAGCAAGAAACCTGGCGATTAAAGAAATCCTTCCGCTGCAGAAAGTAAGTGATGAAGGTTGTGTATTTGATGCGGGCCGGGTAAAGGTTCCGGAAGAATTTCACAGGGCCAACAAGCTGTATAAAGAAGGGGAATGGCTGGCCATGTCGGACGACCCGGAGTGGGGCGGCCAGGGAATGCCCAAGACTGTTTCAATGGCGGCAAATGAATATCTTTACGGTGCCTGCAACTCATTTATGCTTTATAACATGTTAACCCATGGTGCAGCCAGGCTGGTGGAAATATTTGGAACTGAAACACAGAAAAAACTCTGCTTGAAAAAAATGCTTTCAGGTGAATGGTCCGGTACAATGCTACTTACAGAACCGGAAGCTGGATCCGATGTCGGTGCTCTGACCACAGTTGCGACAAAAAATGATGACGGCACCTATTCTATAACCGGCAATAAAATATTTATTTCAGGCGGCGAGCAAGACATGGTGGAAAACATCATCCATCCTACTTTGGCCAGAATTGAAGGCGCCCCTCCCGGAACCAGGGGAATATCCCTGTTTCTTGTCCCCAAATTCAGGATTAATGATGACGGGAGTCTTGGCGAATTCAACGATGTGGTTTGCACAGCCATTGAAGAAAAAATGGGAATTCATGGAAACAGCACGGCTTCACTTGCACTCGGCGGCAAGGGACAATGCATCGGTACACTGCTGGGCAAAGAGAACAAAGGTATGAGCGCCATGTTTCAGATGATGAACGAAGCTCGTCAGATGGTTGGGCTTCAGGGCTTTGCCAATGCCACCACATCATTTTTATATGCGCTTAATTATGCCAGGGAAAGAATTCAAACCAAGCATCTTACAGCTCCCCCGGATTCACCGCCGGTTGCGATTATTCAGCATCCGGATGTTCGGCGGCAGCTCATGATTATGAAGTCCTACGTTGAAGGAATGAGAAGTCTTATCTATTTTGGAGGACTCTGTTATGATAGAATTGCAATTGCAGATAGTGAGGAAGAAAAGGAAAAAAATGACGACCTTATTGCCGTATTAACGCCGATCATCAAAGGCTATATTACAGACAAAGCTTTTGAAGTCTGCAGTCATGGTATCCAGGTTTATGGCGGCTATGGATTTGTTGAAGAGTATCCTGTGGCCCAGCTTCTAAGGGACAGCAAAATTTTCCAGATTTATGAAGGGACAAATGGTATCCAGTCTATGGATCTCCTCGGACGCAAGCTTGGCATGAAAGGCGGAAAACCCTTTAATAATTTTCTGGAAGAAATCAAAAAAACCATTGAAAAAGCCAAACAAGTTCCAGGACTGGAGCAGATTGTCGCCAATATGGAGACAATTTATGCTAAATATCAAGTAGTTGCAGTTGAAATAGGAAAAGCATCAAGGTCAGATAAAGCACTCAATGCATATGCATTTTCCCATCCCTTTATGGAAGCTACAGGAGATATCGTGATGGCCTGGATGCTTTTATGGCGCGCATCAATTGCAGCACCTAAAATAGGTAAAAGTAAAAAGGATACAGCCTTTTATGAAGGGCAGGTCAAAACAGCTCAATTCTTTATCAACACAATGCTTCCGGTTACTGCCGGGAAGCTGGATGCTATTTCAGCATCAGACGGATCTGCTGTGGAAATTTCCGAAGCATCTTTTGGTGGCAAGTAACCATTAAACTTGATGTAAATACTCGATTGTAAGTTTAAGGCCCTGCAGCCCCAGGGCCTTAAATTAAACATTTTTACCTCAAATAATCGCCGGCTTCATTACCTTGCCATGCCTGATCACATTCTTACCTTTTATTTGCTTTGAAAATGACATCCCTTCAGACTATAGATTTTCACATATCAATCTCTTCCACCGGAGCTCACAAAAAACCAAGCCCGGTAAAAAGTATGTTAAGGATACTGTAAAATGAAAACTGTTATAACCCGCTTTCCACCCAGCCCCACAGGTTATCTGCATGTAGGAGGCGCCAGAACGGCCCTGTTCAATTGGCTTTATGCACGTCATATGAAAGGAAAATTTATACTTAGAATCGAAGACACTGATCGGGAACGTTCCACCAGGGCTTCTGTGGATGCTATCCTTGACAGTCTTGAATGGCTGGGAATAGACTGGGATGAAGGGCCTCATTTTCAATCCGAACGGTTTGATATTTATAAGGAATACGTACAAAAACTATTGGATTCCGGAAATGCTTACTATTGCACATGTACTTCTGAAGAAATCGAGGAAATGAGAAAAAAAGCCATGGCTTCCGGCGACAAGCCAAAATATAATGGCCGGTGCAGAAACAAGGGAATCGACAAAACCGACAATGCGGTTGTGCGCTTTGCATCCGCTTCCGCCGGTACAACGGTATTGAAAGATAGTATCAAGGGCAATATCCGGTTTCAGAATACCGAGCTCGATGACTTTATAATAGTAAGAAGCGACGGGGTACCGACTTATAATCTGGCCGTAGTGGTTGATGATATAACAATGGGCGTAAATACGGTCATAAGAGGGGATGACCATGTTAACAACACCCCCAGGCAGATACAGATATACAAAGCCCTTGGGATCGAACTCCCGGTTTACGGTCATGTACCCATGGTGCTTGGCAATGATCGAAGCCGTTTGAGCAAACGGCACGGCGCCATGTCCGTCACGGCATATCGGGATATGGGATACCTGCCGGAGGCTTTGCTAAATTATCTTGTACGGCTGGGCTGGTCATACGGAGACCAGGAGTTTTTTTTGATAGACGAGCTGATAGAAAAATTTACACTCGATAATATCGGCCGGTCAGCCGGTATTTTTGATCAGGAAAAACTTTTATCCCTTAATGCAGACCATATCAAAGCCTCCCCACCGCGTAAACTTATTAAATACTGGAAGCCTTTTTTAAAAGAACGCAGGATCAATAATGATAATAACCAATACCTGGAAAAAATAATCGAGACCCTGAACACAAGAAGCAAAAACTTGATAGATTTGACCGAAGGAGCCCTTTTCTATTTCCAGGACGAAATCTCTTATGAAGAAAAAGCGGCCCGAAAAAATTTTAAACCTGCCGCCCTTGAACCATTAAGAATCCTTTGCGGCCAAATAGAGGCGATTAAAGATTTCAACGAAGCCAATCTTGAGGATGCATTTAAAAAAGTAATGCAAAGCTGCGAAATCAAACTTGGTAAAATAGCCCAGCCGGTCAGGGTGGCGCTAACCGGCAAAACAGTGAGTCCTGGTATATTTGAAATTATACATGTCCTGGGCAAGGATGTCGTTATATCAAGGCTGAAAAAAGCTATTACCTTTATTGAAGCATCCGCGCCAGAGCCATAATATATATAGACCATCACATAAATAATTTCACTGCGTTATCGGTCGTTGGAGTAGGGATTCAAAATTTTGACCCCCTACCCCCCTTCGGCCTTTTGCCAATTTTTACAATAGGGTTATTATCTGACAACTACTATTCAACATCTCTTGCAACCGCAACAGAAAAATCTCCCGCTACCGCCCTGCTTGGCCCCAGGCAATGCGGTAAAACAACACTTGCGCGCATATTTGCCAAACAGCGAACTGATAGACACAATATCCTGTTATCAAGAATAAAGCCTCGGCAACGCCTCCAAAGCCATAATATAGCCGTAATCGCCAAACCCGGCAAGCTGGGCGGCGGCAATATCCGATACCATCGACTTGTGGCGGAACGGCTCGCGCTTGTATATATTCGAAAGATGCACTTCTATAATCGGAACATCCAACAATAGAAGCGCATCCCTCACAGCTACGCTGGTATGAGTATAAGCTGCAGGGTTAATTATAACACCATCAGCCTGCCCGAGCGCCTGCTGGATCTTCTCTACAATTTCACCTTCAAAATTAGACTGAAATGTCTCCACCCCAAGCCCCAGTTCCCGGCCCCGATCTTTTAAAGCAGTATTTATATCTTCGAGAGTTTTTCGGCCGTATATCTCAGGCTCCCGTTTCCCCAGCATATTGAGGTTCGGCCCGTGGATCACCAGAATTTTTTTCATTGATTCACCTTTACGTGTTTTAATCAGAATCCATGATATAGATAATATCATTACAAAATAGCGTAAAAAAAGCTTTACTGTCAACTCATTTGCCCATCTATAGCCTTGTTATGAAAAACCTTGAAATATCGCTATTCCATGAACCTGCACACAGGAACCATTTCTCCTTTATGATATACAAGTAAATCTGACTTTTTGATGCAATCGCCCTGGGCCGGGCTTGGACTTGCCTTGACTTCCATAATTGAAAAGTATAGGCTCACTATTAATAACATGTGCCGTGTACGTCACACAACAAAGCAATTTCACTGCAATTTCACTCAAACGTTCCGCGCCACTGTATTGTGACCTTATTTCCTGTAACGATTTGAAAGAAATAACATATCAACTAAATCACTATTCCTGCATAAACAGGAATCAGATAATATGAAAAATGCGATTAAACAGCTTGCTTTGGTGGACCCGGAACTTGCCGATAATGTTTTGGCGCGCCTTGAAGGGAAAGAGAAGCCAGTATCTTCTGATTCAGCAGGAATACTGGTGGATGAGACTCTATGGGGGCTTTCCCGGGAGATTTATTTTGGCTATGCTGTTGCGGAAGGTTATCTAAAGCTTATAGGCGAGGTCGACCCGGGGGATATTTACCTGTACCGGGGCATGGTACGGGATGCGGGCTTGCGCGGACCTACTTTCGGCAAGATAATGGCAACATATCTTGCCCAGGTGCTATTGCGAGGCAATCGAATTATTCTGGAAAAATTTTTATGCGCCGTCAAGGTTATGCGTAACAAGGGAGAACATATATTAAACAGCCCCCTTGAATCTTTGTATAATTTGCTTGAATGCCGCGACCTTGAGGCGGCCGCTGTTTATTCTGATTTACTTTGTGATATTTTTGCCCAGGACCTTACTTATAATAGGTGCCGCCATTTTTCAGATGCCATACCAAAAGCAGTACTCTCCTTCCCTGCGCCAAGGAGGCACTGGCAGATAAAAGAACTGGGGCGGGTTGTCAGGCAAAATCCCCATTTGGCCGATAACTTCCTGGAGGGGATGGAAAGGGGCCTTTATCTTTTATCTCAAGAGGCGCTCGATAGTTTTGTATCCATAGGTCTGAAAAAAAATAGAAATAATTGGAGGCTTGGGGAAAAATTTTTATCTTTAGAATCCAGGGCAGGAATAGATGCCTGTGTTGAATTGCAGATCACCGTCTCTCTTGAAACCATAAGACATAAGTTAAACAGGTATCTAAAGGCCAGAACAGGGCTTTCTATATCCGTACATTCCATATCCGGTCTGCCTGCCCCGCTTCTGAAGGCTTCGGAAAAAGAGATTATGGTCTGTTCAGACGGGAGGTTAATTTATCTTTCGGAAGAAATTGATTTTTTTCCGAGCAGGGATGAAAACCTCAACTTATATAAAGCCTTAACAAAACTTGAAGCCGGATACTATGAATTCGACACATTCGATTTTGATCCGGACAGGTTAAGGGATCTATGCGGAATCTCTATACCTGCTTCAAAAGACGGCCATGAGAATATTTCAGAGCTTGAATTATTTTTTTCATCATTCCCTGTCAAAGACTTGGCCGCAGACCTCTTTACAATAATGGAGCATGGCCGTTTAAATGCGCTTTTAAAAAACCGTTATCCGGGTTTGATTAAACGCACTATGCCACTGATACAGGCTGAAGCAACGCGAATATTCAGAAAAGATGATCCCTTTGCTCCTGTATTTCTGCTTTATGCTTTAATAGCGCTGGATATGCCCTGCGAGCGGTTTATAAGTTCGAAAACCGTGTTAACCGGTTTTGTGACACGGGTTGCCGGGTTTTGGGGAGAGGAGTTCAATGAAAGCGATGGTGTGGAAAAATCTGCGGGGTTTGCGGCAAAGATATATGCTGAAATGGAAAATTTTTTAAAAGCCGGGCTGCCTCCAGGCAGGTTGGAGGATTTTTACAAGCCGATACAAATACCTTTTGGCCGCGGCATAAGGCCTGATCTTTTTTTTTCCAAACACCTGGATTTTGAAAAAACCGCTGCAAAGGTCAAACTTTTACTTAAGGAAAACGGATTCAATGTTTATAAATCCGAAATACGCAAACGTCTTGTCAATAATAATGGCGCTTTGTCCCCGGATGATATAGAGGATATAATCATATCATCTGATCCCGATATATTGTCGGACATAAAGCATGACCGAGTCCCTGTAGACCTTTCCGGGATAGATATTGAGGGGCTTTTAGGGAAATCAGCTATTAATCCTGTTAATGCGGATGAATTCGCCGGCCCCGTTTCAAGGTATGCGGAGTGGGATTACAGCCTGGGTGATTATCTCAAGGATCATGTCATGGTGCGCCACAAAACCGTACCCTGGGAAGAGAGTACTTTTTACGATAATATTCTAAAGCAGCATGAAGGGCTTGTAAAGATGATCCGTTATTCATTCGAACTCCTTAAGCCTGAAAGCCTAAAAATATTAAGACAGTGGATCGAGGGGGATGAATTCGATTACAGAGCGCTGCTTGATTTTGCAATTGATAAAAAAGCGGGTCTGACTCCGGACGACCGCCTTTATATAAAACGTATAAAACAGGATAGAGATGTGGCGGTTCTGCTTCTTGTCGATCTGTCGCGCTCCACCGCCAATAGGGTTGCAGGATCAAAAAAACGGGTTCTGGATGTTGAGAAAGAGGCCATTGTGCTATTTTGTGAGGCTCTTGATGTTGTTGGTGATTCATTTGCCATAGCCGGTTTTTCAGGTACGGGAAGGTTTGGTGTGGATTATTTTAATGTTAAGGGTTTTGATGAATGCATGGGACCGGAAATCAAGAATAGAATCAATGCCATGGCACCCCAGCGAAGCACCCGTATGGGAGCAGCAATCCGGCATGCTGTCAGCAGGTTGGAACAAATTTCTTCAAAAATTCGTTTGCTGCTGATTATTGGAGATGGTTTCCCGAATGATGTTGGTTACAAACAGAAATATGCAATAGCGGATACGCGCAAGGCTATGCAGGAAGCACGCTCGAAAAATATTTATGCCAAGGCGATAACCGTTAACATCCCGGGCGACCCCATGCTGGATGACCTGTACGGTGATACGCACCATAATGTTATTTCAAATGTTAATGAACTTCCGGATAAACTTTTGCGCATATACAGTTCGCTAACCATATAGGGCTACCTATAACGCAGTAAAATTATTTATATGAACATCTATATTTTATCAAAAAATTAATTGCCGCTTGATTTCAATAATTATCTATGTTAACGAAGGGTTAACAAAATTGAATGCTTTTTATAATTTGAAAAATTGGTGAAAGGAGCAATAATAACATGGCACAATTACTGAATGATCGAAGAGATGTCCAATTTGTCCTCCACGATCAGTTGAACATCGAATCATTGACCAAAGATCCCAGGTTCGCAGATCTTAACAAAAAAACCTTTGATATGGTTATTTCCGAGGCCAGGACCCTGGCTGTCAAAGAGCTGGTTCCAAGCTCCATTGAAGGCGATCAGGAGGGATGTACTTTTGAAGCCGGTGAAGTCAAGGTTCCCGAGTCATATCACCATGCTTATAAACTGATAAAAGAAGGCGAATGGATAGCCCTTGCAGACGATCTCGATGTCGGAGGCCAAGGTATGCCCCAGGTCGTTAAAATGGCTGTTGATGAACTTTTTCAGGGCGCCAACACCTGTTTGGCCCTTGCCATGGGCCTTACCCATGGAGCAGGTAAACTCATAGAAGTTTTCGGTACTGATGAACAAAAAAAATTATACCTGGGAAAAATCTATTCAGGCGAATGGGCCGGAACAATGGCCCTGACAGAGCCGGATGCCGGATCTGAGGTAGGTGCAATTACCACTACGGCTGTAAAGAATGACGACGGCACATATTATTTAACCGGCAACAAGGTATTCATCAGCCAGGCCGAGGGTAATCTCACAGAGAATATAATTAACCCGGTTCTGGCGAGAATTGAAGGCGCTGCCGAGGGCACCAGGGGTATATCAGTTTTTATAGTACCTAAATTTCTGGTTAATGAGGATGGTTCTCTGGGTGAAAGAAATGATTACGTTTGCACCGGCATTGAAGAAAAAATCGGGATTCACGGAAGTTCTACCTGCAGCCTGACCTTCGGAAGCAAAGGGAAGTGTGTCGGATTTCTGCTTGGCAAGGAACATGACGGGATCAGAACCATGTTCCATATGATGAATGAAGCACGGCTTTTTGTTGCCATCCAGGCTCTGGGCCTTTCCAGCACTTCGTTTCTTTATGCACTGAACTATGCCCGTGAAAGAGTACAGGGTAGACGCATAACTGAGCTTCGCAACCCGGATGCCAATCAGGTTGCAATTGTTGAACATCCTGACGTGAGAAGGATGCTCATGTGGATGAAAGCCAATGTTGAAGGCCTCAGAAGCCTTAATTATTATGTCGGATTGTGCATGGATCAGGTGGGAAATCCGGATATCAGCGAAGAAGAAAAAACGCGTTTGGGATATATAATCGCAATGCTCATCCCGGTATGTAAAGCCCATACAACCGAGCGCGGGTGTGAAATGTGCACAATGGGTATTCAGGTTTACGGCGGCGCAGGCGCCTGCCGCGAATATCCGGTAGAGCAGCTTCTGCGGGATGTCCAGATCGCCACTATCTATGAAGGTACAACCGGTATACAAGGCCTTGATTTTCTCGGCAGAAAACTTGGGATGAAAAAAGGAGCCGCCTTCAAGAGCTTGCTTGATGAAATCAACAAGACCATAGCAGTTGCCAAGGATATTCCGGAGATTAACGGTCTGGCAGTCAAGGTTGAAGAAGCCCTTGGCAAGTATCAGAATACCGTAATGGAGCTTGTCAAGGCTACCGCCTCTGAGAAAGTCCTTAACGCTTTTGCGCAGGCATGTCCTATTCTGGAAATAACCGGCGATCTCTGTATTGCCTGGATGTTGCTCTGGAGAGCCTCTATTGCAGCGCCAAAACTGGCCAAAATCCTCAAGAATCTGGATGAGGATAAGAAAAAAGAAAAAGTGGCAAAACACAAGGATGCACCCTTTTATCATGGTCAGGTCAAGACAGCCTCTTATTTTATAAATGACATTCTTCCGGTTGCCTGCGGTAAGATGGATGCGGTTAATACGCTTGATTCGGCTATAGCGGATATGACGGATTCAGCCTTTGGCGGGAAGTAAGCTGTTCGATATTTTGTAATTAAATAATGCGAAAAAGTTTAAAGGGTAGGCGATGGAATAGTGCCTGCCCTTTTTTATGTAACTCTTATGTTCAAATCCCCGTTATCTATGACGGATAAAATGGTTACATGATAGTGGAGTTCATAGCCTGCCCAAGGATGGTTCCCGTCAAGAAAAACCCAATCATCAAGAAATCCGTTGATTTTAAAAGGGATTTTATCGCCATTGGAGGATTCTCTCCATAATGTGCCCCCCACCTTTATATCTACTTCAGGAAGTTCACTCCGGTGAACTTTCAATACAAGATTTTCATTTACCATACCGTAACCCTTCTCAGGACCGATAATAATAGTTTTTTTATCTCCGGCTTTAAGGCCGATCAGCTCATCCTCAAAACCAGGCATAAAGAGGCCTGTGCCGCATACAAACTGGGCAGGCGGGCCGTTGTGGGTTGTTTCGAGCAATTTACCTTCACTATTTGACAGGGAATAATGTAGTATTACGATGGATTTTTTTTTAATCTTCATTGAACCACCTTATTTGTTTGATTATATAACTACTGATAATTATACCAAATTATAAAAAAACAACAAGAATTATACTTTATTTTTTAAAGTATAAACTTGATTATTATAAAGTTCAAGTTTATATTGGCTTTGAATGTAATAATAATAATATGACATTTAGCGGCTGTTTTATATGATTTTATCCTAAAGGAGGAAAGCATGGATGAGAACGAGACCTTAATCAACAGAATATTAAAGAGAGAACTTGATATGTTCCTCACAGTTCCCACTCTGCAGAAAGCATCATGCCAGGAAGACCCGGAAATGTTCAGGATTGTCAGATCTTCACAGTTTGTTTCATGGTCCATGGAGACACTGGAAAGCTACCTGCAAGATCTTAAATCTGCCGAAAAGAACAAGATCAATCTCATGACAAAAAAATACGCAAGAATGGACAATCTCATAAATAAAATAAAAGAAAATCCTGCAATGGATGAAATTGTAGACATTGAAATTGAATGGCAAAAAGAAATGTTTGAAAAATTTCCCTGCCTCATGAGCAGTGCTCGTGCTTTGAGAAGTTCTGAGGATACACCTTCGGCGACCTCATTTGAAACATACCTGAGAGGTGAGTTGGAAACTTATTCCGACACGACGCTCACGTTTCTTCTTAAAGATGTTAAAAATTATTTTGAGAAAAATGAAAATATGATGATGAAAAATTATCTGGATATGGTAAAGCAGCTTGGATATACTTCTATTGAAGATGCGGAAGAGACGAAACGTAAAGAGATGAGTGCAGCGGTGTCATGAGAAGTAGGGGTTCAAGATTTTGGCCCCCTCCCCCCTCTGGTCTTGCGCCAAATTTTAAAATCGGGTAAGGGAACTGGAAGGAAATAATCTACGTATATCGTGCAGAATTTTTGTTCGTCTTCAAGGCGTAGTAACAGTTGCATAGTGAACTATACAACTGTTACCGCAACGTAGAAGACGGACAAAAGGGCAAGCAGGATGCGTAGATTATTTTCTGTAAGTTCCCTAATTATCTGACAATTTATGCATTATTAAATGCCGTTAAAACATGCTTGAGAATTATCTTTTTTTTAGGGGAAAAAAAAAGATGGCTGCTGCATTTACAGTCACTGCACCCAAACCCCTTAATGCAATCAAGATTCTTTATCAGGATCCGGGCAATACGGCACTGATATTTTGATCCGTCGTTATTTTCGCCTGTAATAATATCAATGATGGATGAATATTTTAATAAATAATCAATATGCCAGTGGAATTTTTTTTCTTTTCGCAAATGACGGTTAATCCTGGCTGTTAACCCGCCCATTGCCGATCCTACATAAGCATAAAAACCATTGCTGAAAAAAAAAAGATCCCAGCCGGCCGACACTAATTTTCTGTTTGTTCTTTAACTCAGAAACAATTACATAACTCCCTCTTCCAAGAGGGGGCAGGTCTTCATTCTTGACAGATAAATTAATTTTATGTGTAAAATTCATAATTCCTTCAAGAATGAAGATCTGCCCCCTTCTCTTGATACAATATGTTACCTGTATTGTTAAAGAAAAATTTTTCCTTAAATTCATGCGCGAACCTAGATGATGCCTCCAGTCCCGTGCAATGGGAAACGCCGATTTTTTCAATTTCCATCTCTTTAAAAGCTTCAATGGTTCTTTCGCGCTGTTCTATTGAAGCACGAAAAAGATGAATCCCGCCTATTACAGCATAAATCCGCTCTTCCCCTGTAAGTTCACGAGCATATTGCAAAGTGTTTATTATCCCGCGATGAGCGCATCCGGCAATAACCAGCAAACCTTTTGTGGTCTTTAAGATAATAGATCTGTCATCAAGAAGTTGATCAGGCAAAAACTGATCGCCATGCTTAACAAACAAGCCCTGATCGATCTGCTCATATTCTGTTCTCATAGGGACTTCACCTGTAATAAGAATATGGTCGGTAAGCCAAACAGGTTCCTTGCTTAAAATAAAATCTGCGCCTAAACTTTCCAGTTTTTCCTTTTTGTAAGGTATGCCGATATACCTGGGGATACCCATTGCAGGGAAAAGAGCGTATTTAGGACTCCAGGCATCGGGATGAGCTAACACCTGTATCTTTTTGCCGATTTTTTTCAAAACATCAAGGAGCCCGCCGGTATGATCAAAATGACCATGGCTCAGCACAATTTTATCCGTTAAAGAAAGGTCAATCCCCAGTGCATCCGTGTTATATGCCGCTGAAATAGACTGCCCTGTGTCAAAGAGTATATTCAGGTTTTTTGTTTCAATCAGTATACTCAAACCCCATTCACTTAGCAGGCCTCCTGCCATTGCTGTGTTTTCACTGATCGTAGTTATGCGGAGCTCCATTCAATTACCTCATGATATTAAATGAATAATGAATTATGTATAGACTAATGTAGTGGGCAAGACTTTTTTTGACAGAAGACTCATGATTATATTTATGGCAAAAATCCAGATAATACCGTAACCATTTTTTATAATAAGGGCATATTTTTTGGGGATTGCTTTTTGATTTAGCTGCGTTTCATAGAGCGCATTTATCTGAGTTGGGATCTGTTTCATAATTATACTGCTTTCTGCGTAATCTTTATAATACATGTTTATGCAGTTAGATTAATCCTAATTTATATGATTTTTATTGTCAATTTTTATTTTTTGTGTGAGCTTATATATAAACCATACAACAACTTGTTCCAGGCGGCTGCGCCGCCTGGAATCGCGGTGCCGGTCAGCACCGCGATTGTGCGTAACAATAACGTTGTGATTCTATAATCAAGCTACAAGGACTTTATAATGCCAAGACTAAACATAACTGGAGCAGAATTTCCAATCGGTAAAGTATTCAGTGATGATTTTGCCTTCATGATACCTCATTATCAGCGCCCTTATGCTTGGGAAACTGAGCAGGCACAAGAGCTGCTTGACGATTTGATTGATTTTATGGGCGATGGAGACGAGGCAATAAATGAAATAAATCCTTATTTTTTGGGAAGCGTGGTCCTCATTAAAGGCGATAATCCTGACTCCCAAATTGTTGATGGTCAACAACGTTTAACGACTTTTTCTATTTTGTTAGCAGCAATCCGTTCTTTAACGTCCAAGAGTTTTTCGGCAGATTTGAATACATTTATTTATGAAAAAGGAAATGCTGTTAAAGGTACACCGGATCGTTATCGTCTTATCCTGCGAGAACGAGATAAAGATTTTTTTCAGAAATACATTCAAACGGAAGGGGGAATAGAACAGTTACGAGAGATCCAACAACAAAAGTTGCCAGATGCAAAGAAAAATATACGAGATAACGCACTCCTTTACTTACAACGGTTAAGTGCACTGCCGAAAGAAAGGCTGCAACGCCTTGCTCAATTTATCATTAATCGTTGTTACCTGATAATCGTTTCAACACCAGATCTTGATTCTGCTTATCGTATTTTTTCAGTATTGAATGATCGAGGTATGGATCTTTCTCATACCGATATTCTTAAAGCTGAAATTGTTGGTAAAATTCCGGAAAATGAGCAGGAAAAATACACAAAAGATTGGGAAGATATTGAAGATATGCTCGGGCGAGATGCTTTTCAAGATTTATTTGCTCATATTCGCATGATTTATAGAAAATCAAAACCACGAGAGAGCCTGTTAAAAGGATTTCGGGAATATGTAAATCCTACAGCCAATCCCAAGCATTTCATTGACGAGATATTATACCCACTAGCAGACGCTTATTATGACATCATTAATGCCTCTTATCAAACTACACGTGATGCTGAAGAATTAAATATTCTTTTCCGTTGGCTTAATCGTATCGATAATTTTGACTGGCTTCCTCCTGCTATTCTATTTTATTCAATTCACAACGCCAATCATGATGATCTCGTGAAATATTTTACAAAACTCGAACGTCTTGCTGCGGGTATGATGATTTATCGGGCTAATATTAATCAACGTTTGGAGCGTTATGGCCGCTTATTAACTGCTATAGAAAATGGAGATAATATATTTTCTTCTGATTCTCCTTTAGAACTTACAAAAGAAGAAAAACAAAGCATTATTAATCAGCTTAATGGTAATATTTATCAAATCCGTTACGTTCCACGCTATGTGCTACTGCGATTAGACTCCAATTTATCCGAAGGTACGTCTTATTATGATTACTCAGTTATATCGGTTGAGCATGTTCTGCCTCAAACGCCAAGAAACAACAGCATTTGGGTAAAATGGTTCCCAACCCCAGATGAAAGGGAGAAATATACGCATCGTATAGGTAATTTGGTCTTACTGTCTCATCGAAAAAATAGTCAGGCTCGTAACTACGACTTTGATAAAAAGAAAGAAAAGTATTTCAAGTCAAGAGATGGAATTTCCAATTTTGCGTTAACCACACAAGTACTCCAAGAAAAAGAATGGACAGAAGATATTATTGAAAAGAGGCAGCAAGATGCCATGCAAAGATTAACCAACTTATGGGGGCTTAAATAGGTTGAAATAACAGCAATAATCGCACAACAATCGGCTTCAAGGGACGGCAAACAGCGCGGCGGATTTTCAAAGTCAATGCCCCGCATGAAATCCGGTGGTAATCTTCAGTTGGTTGCTCCGCATGTTTGCCGCCCCTGAGCCGTGCCGTTATATGTAATAAAGTAAGCAAATATTTTAAATAAAAGGACAGCAAAGAAAATGAGATCAAAAGCAGGCAAAGAGGAGGTTGAGCTTAAACCCAATCACAATGCAGATAACATCAAAGAGGTTTCTAAAAATATAAGTTCCAAAATTTTAGAAATGTATGATGTTTATAGCTATAGGCATGCTGCCGCTATTTTAAAAAATTCATTTCCGAATGAACTGAAGGAAATTGAACAAGCTTTAACAAAATTTAGAATAACATTAAAAGATATAGCTTCTCCTGGTGGGAATGAATCTGTCATACCAAAACAATTTTCTGAATATTTACGCCCTTACAATTGGTTTGAGACTCGCATTCAAGGCGATCTGATTATTCAGGTTTCAGAACAAAGTGAAGAGGTTTTACCTTCTGGGAAACTTAAAAAACATAAATTACCTGAAAAGCCTGCTATTGTATTGAAAAACTATATTGATGGCCATAAAATTGATTATGTCAAAGATAGAGTTGCTCTTGACATGGAATGGAATAGTAAAGATCAGACATATGATCGCGATTTATATGCTTTTCGAATGTTTCATGAATGTGGTGTTATTAGCGTAGCTGTTTTAATAACTCGCAGTGAAAAGCTTAATGAAATATTTGATATTACTCCATTGTTAAAAAAGAATGGCAGTATTGACTACGATAAAGATGGAAATGAAAAATTATGTAAACAAAAATATGGAGCAAGTACTACATGGATGGGGAAATTGTTATATCGCTTAAACGCTGGTCGTAATGGAGGTTGTCCTGTTTTGGTATTTGGAATTAATCCAACTGTTGTTACAGATTGGAAGAAATAAAAGGAGATAGAAAAATGAATGCATCAGATGATTTATTAAACTTCATTGGTAAAAGAAAATTTTCAACAATACTTGCCGATCCACCGTGGCAGTTTCAAAATCGTACAGGTAAAATGGCGCCAGAGCATAAGAGATTGTCCCGTTACCCAACATTGAAATTACAAGAAATCAAAGATTTGCCTGTTGAGGCTATTGCAGAAGATAGAGCACACCTTTATCTGTGGGTTCCAAATGCACTTTTAGCAGAGGGTATGCAAGTTATGGAACATTGGGGATTCAAATATAAAACAAATCTTATTTGGTATAAGATCAGAAAAGATGGTGGCCCTGATAGAAGAGGAGTTGGTTTTTATTTTAGAAACGTGACTGAAATGATTCTCTTTGGTGTTCGTGGTAAAAATATCAGAACATTGCAACCGGGGAGAAGTCAAGAAAATATTATCTCTTCACGTAAAAGAGAGCACAGTAGAAAACCAGATGAACAATACGACTTAATAGAGTCTTGTAGTTGGGGTCCTTTTTTAGAGCTTTTTGGTAGAGGAACAAGAGAAGGGTGGACAACATGGGGTAATCAAGCAGAAGAATATTCACCTGATTGGGAAACCTATTCAAACCATTCTCAAGTAGCAAAAGTTGTTCCGTTTACGAAAGTTAAAACGGGGTGAAATCCACACAAATTTCATTATGGACAACCATACATTCGCTTTACCCATATAGATTATGGTAATATCTTATGAGATACTATATATCTGATAATATAATTGATTTTGAGCAACAAAATATGGTTGCGGAGAGTTCAGTTTCACCATTTTACTATGATGTAACAAACAAAATAAAGCTCTATAACTTAGACACATTCTCATTCTTTAATAACATACCTGATAATTGTGTGGATCTAATTTTTGCTGACCCCCCATACTTTTTATCTTCAGGCGGTATAACTTGTCATAGTGGAAAAATGCAAAATGTAAATAAAGGAGAATGGGATAAATCAAAAAAAATTAATGAAATTCATGCGTATAACAAAAAATGGTTATCCGAGTGTCAACGTATCTTGAAAAAGAATGCCACAATTTGGGTTTGTGGAACATTTCATAATATTTTTTCTGTTGGATTTGCTTTGCAAGAGTTGGGTTTTAAAATATTAAATAACATAGTTTGGGAAAAGAAAAATCCTCCGCCTAATTTAAGTAAAAAATATTTTGTTCATGCTTCTGAACATCTTATTTGGGCATCAAAAACAAAATCCTCTAAACATATATTTAATCATGATATGCTTAAAATGATTTCAAATAGAGAGCCAATGAAATCAGTATGGAGAGATATATGGAAATTGCCAGCAGTAGATCGTTCTGAAAAAGTATTCGGTAAACACCCGACACAAAAACCAGAAGAAATTATTAAGAGAGCTGTAGTTGCATCAAGTAATATTGGTGATTTGGTTTTTGATCCGTTTTGCGGCAGTGGTACAACAGGAGTTGTGTGTAAAAAATTAAGTAGAAGTTTTGTTGGTATTGATAATAATGCAGAATATTTGGATATAGCCCAGAAAAGATTATTGGCTGTAACTTGCAGAAGGAAAACAAAAAAAGTCACATATAGGGATAGGGACGCCCATTACTAAGCGCCCCTCCCACAGCACCGTACATACGGATCGCGTATACGGCGGTTCGGCTGGTAAAGATAAAATCGGGTGTGAGAAATCCCACCGATTTTACCGGGTTTTCAGAATTCGTACGTTATTGGCATTTCAGCTCCTGCTGCAGTATGCAAATAAGTAATTCATCCATACTCTCACCACAACCATTTACCCGTACCATTCGGTGCGGGCACCGTTCAGGCCTTCGCCGGGGTGAGTCCTTCGTGGTATCCACGGCTCGTTTCTCCTACGGCTACTATGCCCTCTGCTGACTTCTCACATGCGGTCAGAGCAGGTTGCCCTGTTCTCAGCCAAAATTCCGTCGCACGCGACTTCTCAAAAGGCATATGGAAGACCTCCCGGGGTAAACACATGTCTTTCAATACGTGGGCGCCGAGTATACGGACAGAGCTTATAATGGATAGAGGACTTTGCCTTGTGTTGCAGGCTCGTCCCACTCATGCACGCCTGACTCGATTTCTGTTCGTCACCCCGTACTTTCGCGGTACCCTGCCTCAGCAGGGCTACTGCCTTCCGAAGCACCGTCACCGATACCCCGTTGTAATACCGCTATACCCTTCGCCTCCATCCGGCTGGGTCTAAGACTTGTCAAACGATTTACTGCATGATACGTTTGACTCACTTTTAAGAACATGTGCCGTGCCCGGCACACAACCAAGGATAGCTGTTGAGGCTGAAGCAGTACTCGTTATTCTCGCATTGTGTGAGTCAAATCATTTGCAGTTCATCTCGTCCGACGCGTTGCTATTCGAAATTAATCGCATTCCTGATCAGGAGCGTAAGGACGATGCTTTGGCAATTATGAAAATAGCAATGGAAACTGTTGGGTTGACAACAAAAATAGAATCTCTGGCCAGACGGTTTGGCGCTTTAGGCCTGAAACCGCTGGACGCTTTGCATTTGGTATCTGCATCCGCTTCAAAAGTTGATTATTTCTGTACGTGTGATGATAAATTTTTGAAAAAAGCTAAGAGCTTCGATGGATTAAATACCAAGGTGGTATCCCCCACCGAATTAGTGATGGAGTTAGAGATATGAATACGGAAACAAGACCGATATCTGAAATTAGTCGTCAGGCTACTCATATTCTATTCAAAGAAATGGGCATAGTTGACACCATTCGGTTTCTGAATCAGTTTTCGGTAGGCCGAGGTGATTATACAAAAGAGCGTGAGAATTGGCTGGGTGGTATAACCCTTGATAATGCCATCGCTCAAATTAAAGCTGAAAAAAATAAAGCCCAACCAGGCACTTGAGAGGGACTGGGCAAAGCCGTGCCGTTTTGAAAGGCTGTTTTTAATCGACACTTTATGCATTTATCAAGTTTTTCGCTTATCGTTGCCCAGCCCCTCAGCTTTACGTTCACGGCGGCTCCGCCGCCGTGAATCGCGGTGCTGAATACGAATGAAGGAAGATATGAAAATCAAAATTTATCTTGAACCAAGCGAAGAAGGTGGATACACGGCTATCGTTCCATCTTTGCCGGGTTGCATCTCATAAGGTGAAACTAAAGAAGAAGCAATCAGAAATATCCGAGAGGCAATTGAGCTTTATTTGGAGCCTATAGAAGATGATGTACTTACGATCAACCGAAAAAAATGGGGTCATTATGTTTGACCCTTGATGATAAAAGATACACGAGTATAATAGCATCTATCTTAGTCATAATTTTTGTTCAGCCCATACTTAGCTATCTGGGTCAATTTTTTGTTTGGGTAGGTGAAATCTTATATCAAGGCTTATCAAACAGCTTCTACGAGGAAGCTGCGCGCGGTCATAGGGAAAAATATTCATTTTCGCTATTGTTGCTGTCCATCGGCATGATAACCGGATTAGCTACGATGTTCACGGTTCGACTTTTCTCGAAAGAACGTGAAGTCGAAAAAAGAAAACGGCGGATGAGATCTAAAATAGTCTTGTTCATCATGGCCATCTTTTTGCTTGTCGATTCTCTCTACCGCTCTTGGCGAGATAGTATGCGGATTATCGATCAGAATTACTCTCACTGAAGGATAATCCTTGGTATTTCGCATGGAAACTTAAGCGGTCCTACCTAATGTCCAGCTAACCCCCTGCTGCAAATGGTATTACGCTGATATCGTCTCCATCTACAATAGAGGTAGCCGGCCCTTCTAGATTCATAATATTGGTTCCGTTTTTAAATACAAGTACCTCATCTCTTAGATTACCGTTTTCATCTACAATATTTTTTTTAAACCCGTTAAACTTGTTTTCCAGAAACTCAACACACTCAAGCACCGTAGCGCCCTCGCACTCGGCTTCGGAATTATTCCCCATCCACTTTTTTAAAGAGCCGGGGAGTACCATCGTAATGCTCATTATCATTTTCCTCCTGTAAGATATTTATGAAAATTTTTTTTCAAGTTCATGGAAAGCGTGTATTTTCACCGGTTATCCCTTGCAGGTTCATCACGGCAGAGCCTTCCCCCGTTCCACCGGATATATTTTAATACCTAGTTGTAAACTTTATGTCAATTCACTTTAAACAAGGAATGACAATTTCAAATGTAATCCTTGGGTGCGAATTGGGTTGAAATAATTTTAAAAAGAACGTCCCGTACACTTTTATTGCTTTTATTAATAATTTTCTATAAAGATTATATCAGATGCCCCTCTCTTATCCAAATCATGTTACCCAGTAAAACCGTGTAAGATTTTAAGTGAAATTTTAAGGCAATGTAAATGATAAGAACTACTCTCAAACAATGAACAGCATTGTGCCAAAAAAAACAAACCTTATAATTATTTCCGTTATAAGCCTTACTATTCTATCAATATTCTGCGGTGTTTCCAGATCTCACCCGCATGTATTTATTGTTAATCGGATAAAAATTGTTTTTGATGATAAAGGGCTTGCAGGCTTTAATATTCATTGGAAATTTGATGAGATGTTTGCCGGTATGATCGCTGGTGATTATGATAAAAATCAAAATGGATTTTTAGAAAAAAATGAGATTGTGCTAATAGAAAAAGAGGCTTTTTCATATCTTGCCAACTACAACTACTTTACTTTTATAAAAATTGGCGAAAAACCTTTTAAGGTCAAATTTATTCAAAATTTTTCAGCTATTTTAAATAATAACAAGTTGAGTTACAAGTTTTTTGTGCCTTGCCATGTAACTGCCACAAATAATTTTAAAAATATTACTGTTGCCGTTTATGATCCATCTTATTATAGTGCTATTTTCTTTGCAGAAAAAAATCCGGCGGCATTAGATAATTCTGAAGCATTTGAAGTAAGAACTGCTATTAAAGAAGACGAATCAACATCAATATACTATGATATGATTAATCCTTGGGCCTTGTTTTTAAATTTTCGCATAAAGCAATGAAAAAATCTATCACCATTCTGGTTTTATTACTGCTTCCGATTGCATTACTCCCCTTTCCACCGATTCCTTTGGCAAGCGCCTCCAACCCGTTTACCGTACAACCGGAAAAACAGCATACCGCGCCCGGGCCTGCTTTTAAAAATAAACTTTTCGTCAAAATCATTACATGGCAATATCAGTTGAAAGAAAAAATAACATATCTAATTCGGCAAGCCAAAGTTACTGATAGTATCCGGCCATTATTTTTTCTTATTATGGCTGCATTTATTTATGGAGTAATCCATTCAGCCGGTCCAGGGCATGGCAAAGCCATAACCTTGTCATATGTATTATCTCAACAACCATCATATAAACATGGTATACTGTTCGGTAATTTCATAGCGCTGTTTTATGGCGTTTCAGGCATTGTTTTTGTACTTTTGATACGAGTTGTTCTAAACGCGAGTATCATAAATAATCTTGAACATGTTACACTCATAACCCAAATCATCAGTTACAGCATTATATCTTGTTTAGGTTTAGGAATTTTTATTAACACCTAAACTAAGCGGTTAGCCTTTAGCTGTTAGCTCTTAGCTTAATAATTACAAGATGTTTTGCGATTACGCATTTTCACTCATTGGATGTTATTTTTTACTGATGTAATACCTTGATTTTTCAAGGCTAACAGCTAATTACTAACAGCTAATCGCTCAACTTAGGTAACAGTCTTTACAAACTAATAAAAAATGATGGAAAAAACCAACGCAATTTTGATAATAGACAAAACAGACAGTATGTTAACCCTATCTTATCTGCTTTTGTAGTCGGATGCATCCCGTGTCCGGGCGTAGTGATGGTCATGTTATTTGCCTTATCACTCGATTTAATCGCTTTAGGGATAATACTAGGGATAATGATTTCTATGGGCATGGCTCTTACCATGTCAATTGTTGTTTTAATCGCTATATCAGGCAAACTTGCCTCATTTAACATAGCCCAAAAAAACAAGACGGCAATTCTTGTGGAGCACTCTATTGAAACATTTGCAGGAGCAGCATTGGCAACAATAGGATTGCTTCTTTTATTCGCCAACATTTAATGTGTGATTCGTAAAAATATGACAGATAAACTTGACAATTTTAAACATAAGGGTTTCAGATCCGGTTTTGCGGCAATTATCGGAGCGCCCAACGTGGGCAAATCGACTTTATTGAACAGGATACTTGGTGAAAAAATTTCCATTACTTCCAAAAAACCGCAAACAACCCGTAATCGAATTTTGGGAATTCATCACAGGTCGTCATCACAAATAATTTTTGTAGATACTCCCGGTATGCACAAGGCAAAGGGAAAACTCAACGAGATAATTGTAGAGACCGCGGTCTCGACAATTGCTGATGTTGATATTATATTGATTGTTGTGGATCTTTCCAGGCATGACAAGGAATCAGAAGAATTTGCTGTAGAGAAGCTTAAAAAAGAGAACCGGCCAGTAGTTCTAGCTCTGAACAAGACGGATCTTGTAAAAGGAGAAAAGGTCCTCAGACTTATTGATAATTGGTCAAGGGTATATCCTTTTAAATCTATACTCCCTGTTTCAGCAAAACACGGAAACCAGGTAGAGGAACTGATTGCAGTTATGGAACAACTGCTGCCGGAAGGCCCGCCTTTATTTCCTGAAGACTCTCTTACTGATCAGCCTGAACGATTTATTGTGGCTGAAATGATACGTGAGAAGGTTTTCCGTTTAACCGGCCAGGAGATACCCTATTCAACGGCAGTTACCATAGACACTTTTTCTGAAGAAAAAAAAGGCAGCCTGGTTAAAATTGAGGCTGTTATTCATGTTGAACGTAATTCCCAGAAAGGCATGATTATTGGAAAAAAAGGAAGCAAACTCAAACAGATCGGACAGGATGCCAGGAAAGAGATCGAACGTATGCTTCAAGCAAAAGTTTTTCTTAAACTCTTTGTAAGAGTCCAGAAAAACTGGAGTAGTGACACAAAAGCCTTAAGGAAATTAGGTTACTGATGATTTTGTCATTTCATCCCTGTTTTGTCGGAGATAAAAACATCATCTGCGCCGGCCGGGAACCGGACGCGGAAGATCTTAACGCCATAAAAAAGGCCGATGCCGTTATTCTGCCCCAGGGGTGCAAAGAATCCCTTTACAAAATAATCAGCGATAACACGTCGAATATATTTCCTGACTATGACGCAAGATTCAAATACCCAGGCAAAATTGGACAGATTAAACTATTCAAAAAAGCAAAAATAAAATATCCGCAAACAGAAAGTTTTAACAAAGTAAAAAACTTTACGGACAAATTCAGCCGCGCTTTTCCAAAGCTTCCGATACAACCGCCTTTTGTCTTTAAATTCGACTGGGGTGGAGATGGTGACAATGTTTTTCTTGTGAAGACAATGGAACAGCTTGATTCTATGCTGAAAAAAGCTGTTGAATATGAAAAAACCGGCCAGACGGGATTTATGATTCAGGAATTTATACCTTCTCTAAACAGGTCATTGCGTGTCGTTATTATAGGACAGAAAATCATCTCTTACTGGCGTATACAGAACAATGACGATCTGTTTTGCACATCCATTAAAAAAGGGGCTCAGATAGACCATTCCTCAGATTCTGATCTGCAGCATGCCGCGTGCACGGCGGCAAAACTTTTTTGCAAAGATACATGTATAAACCTTGCCGGTTTCGATTTCCTCTTCTCTTCAAAAAATATAAGAGACATCCCTTTTTTCCTGGAAATAAATTATTTCTTTGGGAGAAAAGGTTTGGGAGGATCAGGGAACTATTATAACATACTGGTTAAAGAGATAAAAAAATGGCTCAACAGCATCGGGCTGAAAGTAAATAGTATCTGCTGAATTTCTTTTTTATGAAAGAAATGCTTTGCTATCCATAGCAGTATATGCCATTTTTTAAATTGCAGCTAAATGGTATTTTAAGCACTCTAAAAAGGATAGGAGGTATTCTGATGATAAAAAATACTTTTGAAGAAGTTCTTTCTGATGAATGGGTGAAAGCAAATATAACCAATCCAGTTCAGGAATTGGTTATTATCCGTGGGATAATTCCATGGCAAAAAATGATTACAAAGTTGTGTAAATTTTATAACACCAGTCAGGGTGCTTTTGGAAAATCTCTCAGGATGATGACAGCGATTTTGATTTGTATAAAATACTATCAATTAAGTGATAGGCAAATGGTTAAGCATATAAAAGAAAACCACTATATTCAATATTTTTGTAACATCACAAATGAGGAATTGCAAACATGCCTGGATCCGAGTTCTATATGTGTATTTCGAAAACGTATAGGTGAAGAAGGTGTTGAAATTATAGAAAAAGAAGTTTTTGAGGTTCTACGCAAAGCTGGGATAATACAGGGTGATAATGCTATGATAGATTCAAGCGTATTGAAAAATAACGTTATCTATCCAAATGATGTACATTTAATTTTTAAAGCTTTTGACAAAATGAAACAATTTGCCGTTTTGCATCAAATCTCCTTGTGGTGGGACAATAATGAAGTAAAAAAATTATGGCGAGAATTTTTTTTGAACAAAAAACAAAACCGTTTGGAATGGTTACTCAAATTTAATATATTATTTATTCCTGCTCTAAAAATATTTGATAAAAAAGTTGAATCATTAAAGACCACAAAGAAAAAACAAATAAAAGCTGACAATATGTTTGCTATTCTTACTATTCTTGAAGCACAAACCTTAGAAAAACTCGAAGGTAAAAAACAGATAAAAAACCGGATTGTATCCATTGATGAACCGGATGCCCGCCCGATTGTAAAAGGAAAAGAGCATCCGAAGTGTGAATTCGGCACAACAATGGAAATGACTTTCAATAGGGAAGGATTCATGATTACCATTGAAAATTTTATCGGTAATCCAAATGATAAAACGCTTTTTGCTGGAACACTCGAACAGTTCAAAAAACGGATGAAAGGCGAACCGGAAAATATTATTACCGACCTTGGTTACAGAAGCAATGGTAATTTTAAAATTGCAGACAATATCAGTAACGTTTTTTTGGGGCGTAAAAAAGATGTATCCGAAGAAAAACAGAGTTTTTGCTGTAAAGCCCGTTCAGCAACAGAAGGTTTCATAGCTATTGCAAAAAATATTAGAGGTTTTGGATGCAGTCTTTATAGAGGATTTGAAGGAGACCGTATATGGTCATTGCTTTGTCAAACCGCTTATAATCTTAAAAAGTTTATTCAGCTTCTAATGGGAGAAAAGATTGAAGAAAAAAAACTGATGAAACTCGGGCTGGCATAAGCCGAACAAGGATTTTATCAAAAATAGTTGATTTTAAAAAATATGCGGATAGGAGAGGTGCGTCTATAGGTGTTAACAATTTGCCGTTTTTTACCAAAATTCAATTAAAATACCACAAATGAGCTTAAAATTTTAGATTAAAATTCTCTATGATTAATATATGAACAATGCTGATATACTATGTTATTATCGAAATTCAGCGGATACTAAATAAAAAATAAATGGATCCCTACGCACAATTTCTTGATGAAGCTGATATTAAAAGAGAGAAACGCAAAGCGCGTGAACTCAGGGCAACGCAATGGTGGAAACGACGAATTGCCAAGGGACTATGCCATTACTGCGGACGTAATACTCCGGTTAAAGAGCTGACCATGGATCATATTGTACCCCTGGCCCGTGGAGGTAAAAGCACCAAGGGCAATCTGGTCACGGCCTGCAAGGAGTGCAATAATAATAAAAAAAACCTCCTCCCCATGGAATGGGATGAGTATATAAAATAAGATCATTTTGGCATCACTCAAATTTATTTTACAATTTAGAGCTTTTCTAAATTCTGCTTTACAAATACGTTTCACTGATCGAAGAGCATCCTTAATAAATGAAATTGGCAAAAATAACATCTGGAAATTCCTCCTTGTTAGGATTTTTTCCATTGTTAACTATTGAAAATAATTGACTTTATCTACTTTTTTTTTAATTTTTTCATATATTTTTCCACACTATTCCGCAATGAACCAAAAACGAAAGAGGATTTTATCAGTGCAAATTCAAAGAAGTCTGTACAGAGTGCCGGGACAAAGCAAAAGAATTGAAATATCAGTTTGTGGACATCAATCTTGCACTTGAATTCATATCAGACCTGCCTCCCCAGTAACCCATAAACCACCCGAACAGCCTCATGTCGACCATCTTTGCCGATTCACCGGCAGATGGTCGATTCGCGTGATACCATCGCAAACCGATTATCCATCTTTGTTTTCATGATGCCGTTATAGCGTTGAAAAAGCCCTAATATTTTTCAATTTGCTATCATTCTGGAGAAATTTTGATTGCGTTACACTATTTTGAAAACTGTTCTTTTCTCCAAAATATATGTAACCTTCTATATTTATACATAAAAACTATTAATAAAATCAGAGCAAGTCAGTATATTCTCTTGCGGATCTGATTGTTCAAAATTTCTTTCCACATCTTGATGGGATGTTTTGGTGGCAGTGAATCACCCTATGTGGCTCTGACGACCTGTAACACACCCAAAATCTTTCGGTTAATGCCTATAAAATAATTACCGAAACTTCGGAACCTTTATCAAGGCCCTCGGCATTCAGTCCCAGCTCTATCAAGGCATCTGCTTTTACCATGGTATTTATAAGGGTAGATTTGCCAAGAAGCGGTTCTGCCCATAGCGCACCATCCTCCTCCACTAATCGGGCGCGGACAAATTCCGTGCGTCCCTGGGATGATGATATATTTCTCCTGAGTATTGCCGGAAGTCTCCAAGAGCGTCTGTATTCGGGTGCAAGTCCACCGATATGTTCCACAAAAGGCTTTGCAACAATGGCAAATACGATCATTGCTGAAACCACATGGCCAGGCATACCCCAAAAAGCTTTGTTTCCAATTTTTGCAAGGATCGTCGGTTTACCTGGGCTGATGGAAATACCGTGCGCAAGTATGCTGGAATCCGGCATGGAAGATAATACCTCTATGGTTAAATCCCGTACACCGACTGAACTGCCACCTGAAATCAGAACCATATCCGACCCTGCAAGGGCTTTTGTGCATACAGCAAGCAAAGAATCAAAGTCATCCTTAACAATTCCAAAAACCCGGGGAATGCCTCCGGCCTTTTCAACCATTGCAGATAAAGTATAGCTATTGATATCACGAATCTTTCCGGGCTTTGGAGTTCTGCCTGCAGGACAGAGTTCATCACCCGTAGATATTATACCGACAATCGGTTTTTTATAAACAGCGACTGCTTCATTACCGAAGGCAGCCAGCAGGCCGGCCTCCTGGGGCCTTATCTTCTGTCCGCGGCTAAGGATAATGGAGCCCCTGGCTACATCCTCTCCGGTTTCGACCATGTTGCCGCCCGGCGCTACGCTTTTGTATACCTCTATGGTAGTTTCATCAATCTGTTCGGTATACTCAACCATAATGACGCTGTCTGCACCGTCAGGCAGCATACCGCCGGTGGCAATAAGGGCTGCTTCGTCGGGTTCGATCGAAAAATCCGGACTTTCACCCATTACAACAGAACCTTTGATAGTTAAATAAGCAGGATTTCCCCCGGAAGCGCCAAAGGTAGAAGCTGCGTTTACTGCATATCCATCCATTGTAGACCTTTCGAAACCGGGCAGATCAACACCTGAAATGATATCAGCAGCAACTATTCGGTCTGTTGTGTCCGGAAGTGAAATGATTTCGGAGTCGACAACAGTAAAATCAGGTATATATTCAAAAATCCGATCAAGGTCGGTAACTTTAAAAAAATCTTTCATTACATATTCTTATGATTCAATATCTCAATCCATTCTTCAGGCGTATGCCGCACATGATGACTGGTCCAGGCTCTCGAAATCCCAATGTCATATCCATATGAGACTGTAATTATTAAAAAATCTTTTTTCATTATATCCCGGTATTTCGATAATACAATAAAGGCTACTTCTGCTGCCTCAGCATCAGGATCATCCAACCTGTTTTTCCATATTGCATGGGCCTGAAAAAAAGTATTTTCCCCGTTACCGGTAATCCGTTTTTTTCCTACAATTGTTGTAGCCGCATGAACCTGGCCGGTGGATTGGATATGTTTCTGAACTTCAAGCATTTCAAGAAATAAACCTTGATTGCTAAGTATGGGTGATAATATTGAAAAACAGATTACAAGAACTGACCATATTCCTATAACTTTTAAATGACCTCTCCATATAGACGTAAACCCAACAGGCGCCGCATTAGGAGCTTTAACGACAAAAGTACCCACTACCAGGTCATGAAGCGACTGCCTTGTCTTTCGATTAAAAATATAAAGATAAATAATGGCTCCGCCTATTCCAAAAATTATAAAACAGACAGGATATCCCATAGGCGTCAAAGCTGCAGATTGCGGTATAACAGCCTGGTTGAAGAAAAATGGCGCTCCAAGAATTACATATCTAACAAACGATCTGCCTATGGAAGTTTCCTTACCATATCTGTCGATCACCTTAATTTTAACAATCCGCTTACCGATTGTTTGGCCCTTGCCCAAGCAACTGTTCAACAACCCAAAATATAACAGGGCTATACAGAAACCTAACAGGCATCCCCAACCTCCCAGTCTCGCAAGCAAATCGAATGCTGATTTACCCAGAATCAGACCTACGAACGAAAGAATGACGCCATCAATAAGAAAGGCAAGTATTCTATTCCAGAATCCGCTTATGATCGCATATTTTTCATCACTATTAATAACTCCGCTATTCATTTTTCCTTTTTTAAAACAATTCGTTCCCCAAATCTATAGACCCAGACTTTAGACCCAGACTTTAGATCCAGACTTTAGATCCAGACTTTTCCAGGGTAATATCGACACCAAAAAGATAGGGTCGTTTCAGTATCACTTTCAGATTTTATAATGATCTTTTATTGCAAGACGAACCCCGATATCACCAAACCACGATGCTTTGTTTAATCCAGCTTTTTTTCCATTTTTCCATCTATCTTTATAGAATAACGATCACCACACAAAAAAGTCAATAGCAAATATCCAGGGTCATTAGGAAATTTCTATTCACGGCAACAAAGGACAAATTGAAAAAATAGCCATTCGTGCATCGATCTGTATACATAATCATACAACTTTTTTCATGCAAAAATGTAAAACATCTGTAGCAAAGGGCTCTTCAGTTCCTGGCAGTATTCTTGCTAATAAGAGGAAATGAAATTAGGGGAAATGAAATTAGGGGAAATGAAATTATCGGCAGGATGCCAAAAGAAAGGGGGTATTTTTGGGGATCAAGAAAACTCTATAAAAGAAAAATTAAAACTTTTAAAGGTGCTGAGTTTAAAATGGATAAATCAATATTGATATTCAATGAGGTAACGCTATGGTAAAGAACAATCCTATTCTATTTTTTTGTATTCTAAACATTTTTATTGCATTTAATAGCCAATGTGTATTTGGGCAGGATATGCTGTCCTGGGAATCTAACGCAGAAAATATTTCCGGATTCAAAATTTATTACGGTGAAAGCATAAATAATTTTACCAACAGTCTGAATGTAGGCAATGTGAACCAATACCCGCTGAGCAATCTTAATTTAAGGGAAAAGGCCACCAGTTATTTGGCTGTTACCGCATATAATAAAGAAGTAGAATCTTCCTTTTCAAATCCTGTTTCCTGGCAAGCACCGGACAAAACACCGCCTTGTCCACCGCAAAGTTTTAAAATAGAATAATTATGCAAAAAGAGCCCACCATGACACCTTTGCAATAAACCTGTTGCAAAGGTATCATGGTTAAATTGATTCATTTTCCACTTTTTCAAAAAGCTTGGTAAATTTATAAAATTTTTTAGGTGAATTCAGCTCTGATTCTTTCTGCTCGTTCGGTTGTTCTTCCTTTAAATAATCGCCAAATTTTATTTGTGCGTCGAATCGGTCTTCCATACTCTTTTTTAGCATTTTAAAGAGTTCAACAACGACAATGTCCCGGTCCTCCTTTTTTTCAGTTAAGCTTAACAGCCTTTTGTCTAAATTAACCAGCAAATTGTCAATATTATGAATTTTTTCTTCCATCAATCTCATTTTATCTGAGTAATGGCTTTCGGAGGAACTTTTCTTTATAGTTGCACAACTTTCTTTTTTCTCATCTTTAGCAAGTGCAGAAAAAATACCACCTTCAGCTCTTGACTTTATAACATCCTGAATGGTTTTTTTGCCAATAATTTTCAGTTCATCGGCGAAGCCATAAACCGTGTCCTTTCGGCAAGCGTGCATGAAAAACAAATTCAAATAAGGTAGTATCGGTCATTCAAATCACGTAATATTATATAAGGAGGATGACCGATGAATCTTATGCAGCCTTCAGGCGAGTACAGTCTGGATGAAGTACGGGAAAAATTTAAACAATGGCGTAACAGCCGGGATAGAGGTAAAGCCATTCCGGAAGCATTATGGGAAGCCGCTGCCTCGTTATACCCTGCCTATTCTCTGCACCGTATATCAAAAGCCTTGAGCCTCAACCATACCAAGCTAAAGCATTACGTCCAGAATATATCACCAAATCCGTCCGTGCCGACGGCATCTTTCATCGAACTTGATGTAGCCCAAGCCCCTTTGCCTTTCAAGGGCATTATCGAGATGCAACATCAGAACGGTGCCAGGATGACAATGCAAATTGCGGACAGTTCTGACTTGATCAATATAACCCAACAGTTTTGGAGTCAGCCATGATTCAGATAACTCCGCAAATGCGTATCCTGCTGGCCATAGACCCGGTGGATTTCAGAAAAGGTATCGACGGTCTAAATGCTGTTTGTCGGCAGGTGCTGCGCTCCGATCCATTTTCAGGGTATGTTTTTATTTTTCGTAATAAAAAGGCAACTGCCATAAAGATCATTATGTATGATGGCCAAGGATTCTGGATGTGTCAGAAAAGGCTGTCTAAGGGACGTTTCAACTGGTGGCCAAACAAATCCGGTGAGGCGGTCAGGCCTCTGGCCGTTCATGAACTGCAGCTTCTGATCTGGAACGGTAATCCTGTAAAGGCTCATGTTGCACCATTGTGGCGGCCAATTCCTGTAAAAAAAATAGAAAAAAATATTTAGTATCTGCTGAATTTCTTTTTTATGAAAGAAATGCTTTGCTATCCATAGCAGTATATGCCATTTTTTAAATTGCAGCTAAATGGTATTTTAAGCACTCTAAAAAGGATAGGAGGTATTCTGATGATAAAAAATACTTTTGAAGAAGTTCTTTCTGATGAATGGGTGAAAGCAAATATAACCAATCCAGTTCAGGAATTGGTTATTATCCGTGGGATAATTCCATGGCAAAAAATGATTACAAAGTTGTGTAAATTTTATAACACCAGTCAGGGTGCTTTTGGAAAATCTCTCAGGATGATGACAGCGATTTTGATTTGTATAAAATACTATCAATTAAGTGATAGGCAAATGGTTAAGCATATAAAAGAAAACCACTATATTCAATATTTTTGTAACATCACAAATGAGGAATTGCAAACATGCCTGGATCCGAGTTCTATATGTGTATTTCGAAAACGTATAGGTGAAGAAGGTGTTGAAATTATAGAAAAAGAAGTTTTTGAGGTTCTACGCAAAGCTGGGATAATACAGGGTGATAATGCTATGATAGATTCAAGCGTATTGAAAAATAACGTTATCTATCCAAATGATGTACATTTAATTTTTAAAGCTTTTGACAAAATGAAACAATTTGCCGTTTTGCATCAAATCTCCTTGTGGTGGGACAATAATGAAGTAAAAAAATTATGGCGAGAATTTTTTTTGAACAAAAAACAAAACCGTTTGGAATGGTTACTCAAATTTAATATATTATTTATTCCTGCTCTAAAAATATTTGATAAAAAAGTTGAATCATTAAAGACCACAAAGAAAAAACAAATAAAAGCTGACAATATGTTTGCTATTCTTACTATTCTTGAAGCACAAACCTTAGAAAAACTCGAAGGTAAAAAACAGATAAAAAACCGGATTGTATCCATTGATGAACCGGATGCCCGCCCGATTGTAAAAGGAAAAGAGCATCCGAAGTGTGAATTCGGCACAACAATGGAAATGACTTTCAATAGGGAAGGATTCATGATTACCATTGAAAATTTTATCGGTAATCCAAATGATAAAACGCTTTTTGCTGGAACACTCGAACAGTTCAAAAAACGGATGAAAGGCGAACCGGAAAATATTATTACCGACCTTGGTTACAGAAGCAATGGTAATTTTAAAATTGCAGACAATATCAGTAACGTTTTTTTGGGGCGTAAAAAAGATGTATCCGAAGAAAAACAGAGTTTTTGCTGTAAAGCCCGTTCAGCAACAGAAGGTTTCATAGCTATTGCAAAAAATATTAGAGGTTTTGGATGCAGTCTTTATAGAGGATTTGAAGGAGACCGTATATGGTCATTGCTTTGTCAAACCGCTTATAATCTTAAAAAGTTTATTCAGCTTCTAATGGGAGAAAAGATTGAAGAAAAAAAACTGATGAAACTCGGGCTGGCATAAGCCGAACAAGGATTTTATCAAAAATAGTTGATTTTAAAAAATATGCGGATAGGAGAGGTGCGTCTATAGGTGTTAACAATTTGCCGTTTTTTACCAAAATTCAATTAAAATACCACAAATGAGCTTAAAATTTTAGATTAAAATTCTCTATGATTAATATATGAACAATGCTGATATACTATGTTATTATCGAAATTCAGCGGATACTATATAGTCCACGAAAAAAAGCATTTCCAACTCAGGTCCCTTTTTTTTTATCAACACAAGATTATTATTGACTATTTGAATATAACTGTCTATCTTTTTTTTCGTAACAGTTCACGGGTTCAAAGGTTCAGTGTTCAAGATTTCATTTTCCTGCGGGCAGGCACAAGGCCTGCCCATACTATTGTTTTCACCGTGCATTTGGTTTTTCGTAGGGGCAATCCCTTGTGGTTGCCCTGAAATTATAGACCACTATGCGGTATATGTTTTTTAATCAATCTTTTTGCTTGGTTCTGTCCAATAAATCATTGTGTAATGGCCGAACGACTTGAACAGTAAGGCTTTTTGCATTTTTATTAAACCTATGATTTCCGAGGTCTGTAATCAGGACCTATATCCATCAAAAAGTCTGAAACTTGAGAAAATTATAAATGAATAAACAACGTCCTATAATAGGTATTACAATGGGAGATCCTGCAGGCATTGGACCTGAGATCATCCATTTATCGTTATGCAAGCCTTCGATTTACGAAATTTGCAGGCCGGTTGTATTTGGTGATGCAAAAATCCTTCATGCTGCAAAAGAATTTACAAATAGTAATCTGGATATTTCTGTTATTGAGGAACCTGATGCCGGGCTATTTAAATGCGGGAGAATCGATGTTATAAATTTATCCGGACTTGATCCTGCAAAAACAGCTTTAGGCAGGCCCTCTGCAGAAACAGGCCGGGCTTTGATATTCTATATTAATGAAGCCACAGATATGGCTATGCAAAAGAGGATATCTGCAATTGTAACATGTCCTGTAAATAAAACGGCAATGCAGCTATCAGGGTCAAAGTTTCACGGGCATACGGAACTTCTTGCCGAACGGACTAATTCCTTAGATTATGCGATGATGCTTGCCGGTGACAGGCTGCGTGTTGTACTTGTAACCATTCATACTCCCCTTAAGAGTGTCCCGTTAATTTTATCACCTGGGAATATACTCAAAACCATTAGAATAACATGGCAATCGCTGCAGCAAAATTTTGGAATCGATAATCCCCGTATAGCAGTAGCCGGCTTAAATCCCCATGCCGGAGAAGGGGGGATGTTTGGTGATGAGGAAAAAAACATTATCCTGCCTGCCGTTGAAGCGGCCTTAAATGAGGGGTTTAATGCAGCAGGACCTTTTCCGCCGGATACAATTTTTTATCATGCAGCAAAAGGCGATTATCATGCAGTCGTATGCATGTATCATGATCAGGGACTTATTCCATTTAAACTTATGCATTTTAACGACGGGGTTAATACGACCCTCGGTCTTCCTATTATAAGGACATCTGTTGATCACGGTACTGCGTACGACATAGCCGGAACGGGCAAGGCAGACCCGGGGAGCCTTATAGCGGCAATACAAATGGCTGTGCGGCAGGCTGAATGCCTGTCCGGACTATCGAAGAAACAGGCGGAGAAACAGGAAAAAAATGTTATTCAATAAAAAACGAAAAAAATTATTAAAAGCAGCGATTTTTTTTGGGTTTACCATGATTGTATCCTTGGTTATTTCAGGGGTTATTTCAGGATGCAGGTCCGTGGACAGGGAAAAGGATATTTCAAGAAAACCTTTCCTGCAAAAGCTTTCTTTATCAAATTACCCTGATTTTACTGATGATCTGGATTATGCGGGTTTGGAAAGCGGGATTGAACAGAGCCTGTCATATCTCAGAAGGATACCTCCGGACAGGAATTTTAGATTAGGAAACGAAAAATTCAACGCCGCCCATATGATCAAATCTTTTCAAGATTTCCTTTCATTTATAAAAACAAAACCATCTGAAAATAAACTCAGGGAGTTTATTAAGCGGCATTATTCCGTTTATAAATCCTCAGGATCTGCAGCAGAAGGAAAAATTCTGGTTACAGGCTACTATGAACCGATTTTGGATGGAAGCCTTAAGAAGAGCCGGGAATATAGATTCCCGATCTACTCCAGACCCGATGATCTTGTAACAATTAACCTCTCCCTCTTTTCTTCTAAATTTAGAGGGAAAAAAATTGTAGGCCGGTTTGCGGATGACACTGTCTTACCTTATTATAACCGTAAGAAAATAGATGGGGGAAATATGATGGAAAAAAAGGCAAAAATCATAGCCTGGGTTAATGACCGAGTCGATCTTTTTTTTCTGCATATTCAAGGTTCCGGAAAAATTCATCTTGATAACGGAGATACAATTAATGTGCATTACCATACCACTAACGGCAGACCTTATAGGAGCATAGGCAAATTACTTATCGAAAAAGGTAAAATTCCTAAATCCGAGATGTCTATGCAGAAAATCCGTGAATACCTGCATCAGCACCCGGAAGAACTCGATGAGGTTTTAACCTATAACCCTAATTATGTATTTTTTAAAACTGAAGAAACGGCTCCTATCGGCTATCTGGGAGTTAAACTGATTCCGGGCAGGTCGATTGCATCGGACCGGAACATATTTCCTTTGGGGGCTATGGCCTTTATTGAAACCGAAAAACCGTTAATAGACGATTCAGGTAAAATTCATGCCTGGGCGGATTGCAAACGATTTGTCTTAAATCATGATACCGGGGGAGCGATAAAAGGACCGGCGCGAATTGATATGTTTTGGGGGAACGGGACATATGCGGAAATTGCAGCAGGCCATATGCAGCAAGGTGGAAAACTGTTTTTTTTGGTTTTAAACAAAAACGAGACGCGCTAATTATTGCCGGTACGACAACCATGAAGTAAAATCGGAGCGCCAATTCTGCGAATTTAATTTTAAGCGGGGCCTAACGACGAAACCCATACTCCATCGTAAAAAACTGCGGCTTCAAGTCAGCCAGGGGTTCGCGGAGCTTGGCCAGTTCTTCTTCCGTGCTGTGAATTTCCAGACGGGTAATGTCGGCAATTTTAAGAACTTCTTCCAACAGAGAGCCCACATTTTCGAGATGAGTCAGCAGTCCTTCCGCATCAGCATAGCCTTCACGGCAATGAGCCTCGTATCCGTCAAAACTAAATCCATAATAAAGGCATTCAGGTTCCTTAAAGGTTTTTTGAATTAACTTTTCGCACAACTCCTTAAAAGCCTCAAGTTTGCCGTTCTGAATCTTGAAGTAGGGTACGATCGTACAGCATTTGTCTTGAGTTTCCATAGATTCCTCCTTGTTTACTCTATAGATTTCCACATAAATAATTTCACTGCGTTATCGGTCGTCGAAGTATTACAATACGCCTTCCTCCCTCCAGCCTTGTGCAATTAATTATCTAAAATCCATATAAACCGGAAACAGTCAGTCCCGGATACAATCTATCATCCTCAAACAAAAAAAACTATAAATGTCAAGCTATTTGTGCAGTAAGGGACGTTAGCAAAAACGCTGCCGTTTTTCATTTCTCCTTGACATAATTTCGCTTATTGCATATAAAAATAAATTAAATTTATTGTGCAATATTCAATTTTTATCCCCTTCCATCTCTATGGTATACAGGGGTATATAGGTTTCAAACAATTGATATAGATTGTCACATAAATAATTCCACTCAATCTATAGCTTAAGGAGTTGCTGATAAAACTATGTTAACTAATCTTTTGGAGCAGCACAAAGCTACAATTGTCGCCAAGTGGATTCAGATTGTAAAAGATTCATATTCATCCGAAACCGCTCGATTTCTTAAAGCACAAAATGATCCGTTTTCAAACCCGGTCGGCAATACCATTTCAACCGGTTTGGCCGCTTTGTTTGAACTTCTCCTCAAAGGAGCAGAACCGGATTCGGCAAGGTCACTTCTTGACCCGGTTCTGCGGATCAGAGCGATTCAAAGTTTTACACCCTCCCAGGCGACAAATTTTTTATTCTCCCTGAAAACAATTATAAAAGAGGTTTTAGGAAACGAAATTGTTAAAGATAAACAAAGCATGGATGATTGGTTCATATTAGAAACAAAAATTGATCAACTTATTCGGTTAGGCTTTGATATCTACATGGAATGTATAACAAAGCTGTATGAGATTAAAGCTACGGAAATGAAAAAAAGAACATTCAGCGCATTTGAAAGAGCTGGATTGGTGAAAGATAATACATAAAAAAGCCGGGTCCCCAATATAATTTAGATATAATTTTAGGTATAATTATTAATCGGGCTTTAAGGCACAAGATTTTTTTTACAATATTAAGTTATCCCGGCATCTTATGACAGGTCCTGAGTATGATTAGGTACTGAGGGCATTAAAAAAAATTCTTGATACTTTAAAAGCGCAGAAAGCGAGGTGTTGTTAAATGAACGGTAAATACTGGTTCTCCCTCATTGCAGTTGTCATTTTAATGCTGCTTGCATATGTGGGCGCCGAGGCCGGCGGGTTAGCGATATTTTTCGGAATCGTAATACCCTACCTGGCCGCAATAATTTTTATTGTTGGATTTATCCGGCGTATTTTGGGCTGGGCGAGCTCCGCCGTCCCTTTCCGCATTCCCACAACATGCGGTCAGCAAAAATCGCTTCCCTGGATAAAACAGAATAAAATAGACAACCCGAGTTCAACCCTGGGTGTTATTCTGCGAATGTTTTTTGAAATCTGCTGCTTTCGTTCATTATTCAGGAATACCAAAAATGAACTTTATAACGGATCAAAACTGACTTATTCTTGGGAAATATGGCTGTGGGTTGCAGCACTGGCATTTCATTATTCCTTCCTGGTTGTTATTATGAGGCATCTAAGATTTTTTCTTGACCCGGTTCCGGGCTGCGTTAAACTTATTGAATTTTTTGACGGATTTCTGCGCCTGGAATTTGTGGACACCTTTATACAGATCGGTTTGCCGGCAATAATGATCTCCGGTATAGTTCTCCTGGCAGCGGTTGTTTTCCTTTTTTTAAGACGTATTTTTATACCCCAGGTAAACTATATTTCCCTTGCCGCTGATTATTTTCCTCTTTTCCTGATTATGGGAATTGCCTGCAGCGGTATTTTTATGCGTTATTTTACCAAAGTCGATGTAATTGGAATCAAGGGATTCACAATGGGTTTAGTAAAATTTCACCCGGTAATTCCTGAAAGTGTCGGAGGTGTATTTTATATTCACCTGTTCCTGGTAAGTATTCTCCTGGCATATTTTCCCTTCAGCAAACTCATGCATGCCGGAGGAATATTCCTTAGCCCGACCAGAAACCTGGTAAATAATACCCGCGCCGTAAGACATGTAAACCCCTGGAACTATGATGTGCCCTTACACACATACGAAGAGTATGAGGATGAATTCAGGGAAAAAATGATAGAAGCCGGGCTCCCGGTAGAAAAGGAGTTAAAATGACAGATCTGAAACCTGATGAACTATTAGCAAAAATAGATCGAAATCCACCTGCTTCAGGATGGATGGATACACCGATTAATATCAAAAAGGGTATATACTGCTACGCTTCCAACCCTAAAAGTGTTGAATACGTCGGTCTTCCGAATGTCAGAAAATGGAATCCTCTCGAAGAAGACTGGAAACTGCCTGAAAATTGGCAGGAAATACTGCACAAGGGTTTTAGGGAGAGACTGGAAAGATTCCGCACATTTAAAATCTTTATGGATATATGTGTCAGGTGCGGAGCATGTGCTGATAAATGCCATTTTTTTATCGGAACCGGGGACCCAAAGAATATGCCGGTTCTGCGCGCAGAACTGCTTCGTTCCGTTTACAGGAATGACTTCACAACCTTTGGAAAGATTCTCGGCAAATTTGGAGGAGCCAGGAAGCTGACCCTGGATGTGCTGAAAGAGTGGTGGTACTATTTTTTCCAGTGTACTGAATGCCGGCGCTGCTCTGTTTTTTGTCCTTACGGCATAGACACTGCCGAAATTACTATTATGGGCCGGGAACTCCTGAACCTGATCGGCCTGAACATAGACTGGGTTGCAACTCCGGTTGCGAACTGTTACAGAACAGGCAACCATCTTGGAATTCAGCCACATGCGCTTAAGGGTATGTTCGATTTTTTTGTCGAAGATATCGAAGAGGTTACCGGTGTCCTGGTGGAGCCCCAGTTTAACAAAAAAGGGGCGGACATCCTCTTTATAACTCCCTCCGGAGATTACTTTGCCGATCCCGGAACCTATACATGTATGGGTTATATAATGCTCTTTCATTATCTGAAAGAAAAATACGGACTCGACGTTACCTGGAGCACCTATGCCTCAGAAGGCGGAAATTTCGGTTTTTTCACATCCCATGAAACCATGAAAAGACTCAACTCCAAAATGTATGCCGAAGCCAGGAGGCTGGGCGTTAAATGGATTCTTGGCGGCGAATGCGGGCATATGTGGCGGGTAGTTCATCAATATATGGACACCATGAACGGACCGGCAGACTTCATGGAAGAACCCGTTTCTCCTATTACGGGCACAAAATTCGAAAACGCAAAATCGACAAAAATGGTTCATATTGCCGAGTTTACGGCTGATTTGATCAAACACAACAAGCTCGAACTTGATAAAAACAGAAATGACCACCTGAAAGTTACTTTTCATGATTCCTGCAATCCAGCCAGGGGAATGGGGCTGCTGGATGAGCCCAGGTATGTTATTAATAATGTCTGCAATAATTTTTATGAAATGCCCCCAGGCACTATCAGGGAACAGACCTTCTGCTGCGGAAGCGGGGCAGGTCTTAATGCCGGAGAAAATATTGAATTAAGAATGGCAGGCGGTTTGCCAAGGGCTAACGCAGTTAAACATGTTCACGAAAAACATGGTGTAAACATGCTGGCCTGTATTTGTGCAATCGACAGGGCTGCATTTCCGGCGCTGATGGAGTACTGGGTGCCTGAAGTCGATGTAATCGGACTTCATGAAATGGTCGCCAATGCCTTGATCATGCCTGGAGAATCAAAGAGAACTACTGATTTACGCGGTGAACCGTTACTCGGAATGGAGGATGAAGCTGATGAATGATAAAAGTAAAATCGTCATCGGATTGATTATATTTCTTGCAATTATAACCTTCCCTTTTTGGTATAATATGGGGAAAGCTACTTCTGCGCCGGAACCCAAACTTTCGGATAAGGCCAAAGCCGCCAAAGTATGTGTGGAACCGAAGGAATATATGAAAGCCGAACATATGCATATTCTGGATAACTGGAGAAACGAAGTTGTGCGAAAAGGGAATAGAACCTACAAGAGCAGTACAGGAAAGGAGTATAATATCAGTCTTTCCAGCGGCGAAGAGTCATGCCTCGGATGCCATACCGACAAGGCTGAATTTTGCGACAAATGTCATGATTATGCTTCGGTTAACCCTTATTGCTGGGATTGTCATATTGATCCTAAGGAGGAGAAGAAGTAATGAAAAACAGCAGAAGAAGCTTCTTGAAGATAGCCGGAGTTTCAGCCTTGGGACTTGTGATTAAGCCGGTTTTTAATACATTCGCATCATCGGAAGAGCATGCTGAGCATCTCAAACCAGATTTTTCAAAAAAGAACAATGCCCTTACGGGAAAAAGATGGGGCATGGTAATAGATACACGTAAATTTCAATCAGAAGAGGATCTTAAACCGATCATAGATGCCTGCAACTCAATCCACAATATTCCTGATCTCAAAGTTAAAAACCATGAGATCAAGTGGATCTGGGAGGATGAATACGAACATGCCTTTACCGACTCGGAAAATGAATATGTTAATGAGAGGGTGAAACACCTCCCATTTCTGGTACTTTGCAACCACTGTGATGACCCTCCCTGTGTAAGGGCCTGCCCCACCAAGGCGACCTTTAAACGCGAGGACGGAATAGTGCTGATGGACTTTCACAGGTGCATAGGCTGCAGGTTCTGTATGGCGGCATGTCCCTACGGATCACGGAGCTTTAATTTTAGAGATCCACGACCCGGCATAGAACATCAAAACCCTGATTACCCAACCAGGACGAAAGGTGTTGTAGAAAAGTGTAATTTCTGTGCCGAGAGGCTGGCTGTGGGAAAAATGCCCAAGTGTGTGGAAGTATCAAACGGCGCCATTGCTTTCGGCGATCTTGATGATCCGGACTCAACCGTCAGAAAATTATTAAAAGAAAATTATACGATAAGACGCAAGCCCAGCTTGGGCACACATCCGTCTGTATTTTATATTGTATAGGATAATTAATTTAAATTTATAACTAAAGCTAAAGAGGTGGTTATGCTTGAAAATGCTTTAAAAGGAAACAAGGGGTACTGGACATTAATAATAGTGCTGCTTGTCATAATGGGCGTAGCGGGACTCTGTTATCTTAAACAGTTCACCTTCGGCCTTGGAATAACAGGCATGAGCCGTGATGTTTCATGGGGATTTTATATTGCCCAGTTTACCTTTCTCGTTGGAGTCGCAGCCGGAGGAGTTATGGTTGCTCTTCCCTATTATCTTCATAATTATAAAGCTTTCGGAAAAATTACTATTTTAGGTGAGTTTTTGGCTATTGCGTCGGTTTCCATGTGTCTTCTGTTTATTCTTGCCGATCTCGGGCAAGTTCAGAGAGCACTGAATGTTCTCCTGCACCCTACTCCCCACTCTGTTCTATTCTGGGACATGATAGTCTTAAATGGATACCTGTTTTTAAATATAATTGTGGGGTGGAACGTCCTTGAGGCTGAAAGGAATTCAGTTCCGCCCCCACAATGGATAAAACCCTTTATATACATATCCATTCCCTGGGCTTTTGGAATCCATACGGTAACGGCATATCTTTTCTGTGGTCTGCCTGGCAGGCACTATTGGTTAACCGCTATACTGGCGCCGAGATTTCTGGCCTCCGCGTTTGCAGCAGGCCCGTCGCTGCTGCTCCTATTATGCTTCATAATAAGAAAGGTAACAAATTTTGATCCTGGCAAACAGGCGATTCAAGCACTTGCCAAGATTATCACATACGCGATCATCGCCAATGTCTTCTTTTTTCTTTGCGAAGTCTTTGTTGCTTTTTACAGTAACATACCCGGCCATACCGTCCATCTGAAATATCTTTTTGTCGGTCTGCACGGACACGGAGTCCTTGTGCCATGGATGTGGGCATCGGTTATCTTCATGACTGTGGCAATTATCCTTCTTGTAAATCCTGTTACCCGCCAGAATGAGTCTATTCTGATGGTATCCTGCATCTTGATCTTTATCGGCACCTGGATTGACAAGGGACTCGGAATGATTTCCGGCGGATTTGTTCCGTCACCGTTGCATCATGTAAATGAATATGTTCCCACGATTCTTGAGATAATAATCTCCTTGGGCGTATGGGCGACGGGTTTCTTTATATTAACTATTCTTTTCAAAATCGCAATTTCCGTAGAACAGGAAGTTGAAGCCTGAGCCTGAAACCTGAACAAAAAAAAAGGATTCATCCTTTTCCGGATGAATCCTTTTATTTTGGGCTACAAACTTAAAGCGAAGGAAATTCAGGTAGTCCCTACAAAACAATGCAGGTTCGAAAAATCAGCTACTTAAAAGGTGTTGGGACTGTAATGAGATATCTCCAGTTTAGTGGAGAATTCGTAAGTCCCATCTGCATTGCCGGTGTATTATGGTTATACTTTTTTATAAATTTCTCGTTTTCATTGTTAATTCGTATTCGTAAGCTCTTATGAAATTGTATGTAATTATAGTTGAATAAGTTAATCCACATTACATTACATTACTAAAATTCAGCTTGTTCTTGCAATACCCCAGGGTTTTTCTCTGAAGATAGGAGATATGTTGCCTTAGGGTAAGGTTCAGTCTCTCAATAAATGAGGTGTTTTGGCTTTTTCCGGGGAAATCTTTTACAGTACCTTTCACAAAATATTTTTTAACTGTTACAAGCCGACGCTTTATTCGGCGCTTAACAATTTGCAGGTAAGCATAAGGAATCTCAGGCATAATGTTTTCGAGCGCATTTTTGTAAGCCGCTAATTTATCTGTAGCGACCTTTAATATATTATCTTTTCCCCATTTGCCCAACTTTTTAACGCCCTTTACTAAACGGTTTGCAGTGTAAGTTGTTCTTGAACCCAACTCGAAACCGATCCAGAATTTTGTTGTTGATTCAAGAGCGATAAAAACCCATAATTGTTGACTTTTATTTTTAAGGTAAGACCATAGTTCATCCATTTGGAGAAATACAATGGTAAGTCCGATAGTAAAACAAAGAAATAGGTGAAATTGCTGGCCTTTTTGTCCAATAGCTTTTTGCCATTGTTCAATTGTCCTTCGATCTTTTTGAAGTACATCGGCAATTGCATCAGTGCCAAGGCCGTAAGAGTTTAGCTTTGCCGTTTGATCATACTCTTTAAAGCTGCCATGCTTTCCAAAAAGATCGGAATATCCTGTTTCTGAGAATCTATGTTTGCCACCATTGCAGTAAAACATTTGTCTTGGCTCAAAATCGGATTTTGTTATGTAAACTCCATCCTTGGTGATTTTGTTCTCGGTTGATTGATAACATTTGCAGCTTTTCCTGGGACAAAAAAGTGTTAGGGCTGTATTTGCTGTATTTTGCATGATTGCGATCCTTTGAATAGAGTTTTAACCGTGCTCTACAAAATATATTGCTTTTAGTCTATAGCTGGGGTGTCCAAAAACTCAGTTTTGTGGCTACTTTTTTTGCTCAACTTTTGGCCCTATCATGAGTGCGATTAATATCTTGGCACATTGTTGGGGTCATGAAATGCAGCATTAAAATTATCTTCCCCAACCAAATCCCGGCATTCTTTGCACTCCTGCCATATCCCTGAATGGCTGTTATTGTAATGAAAATGACAGAGACTCTCGTGCTCGTGATGATATTGGCAATAATCTCCACCTTTTATAGATGCAAAAGAAGTGTCACAGCAAATCCATTGATCACAACATTTTGTTTTTATTAAAGAAACAGAATCGTTTCCACAAAAGCTACAATGTTTGCCAGGGATTATTTTTGCTTGCAATCTATCATATGTCATTCAGGCACCTTCAATATTTTCAGTAAAATTTGGGGACAAGTATAGGGACGTCTATGATATTATGCTTTACTTAGAAATAATTATATAATACATCTTAAACATGGCACGAAAAGCGAGAATAGATGCACCTGGAGCACTGCATCATATAATTGTCAGGGGGATAGAACGTAAGAAAATTTTCAGATCAGATTATGATCGGAGAAACTTTTTAAATCGGCTCAATAATTTGATTCCTGAAACACAAACCGAGTGTTTTGCATGGGTATTGATTCCAAACCACGTCCACTTATTATTAAAAACCGGATTGATTCCGGTTTCTGTGTTAATGAGTCGTTTGCTCACCGGATACGCGGTATGGTTCAATAAGAAATACTCTCGCCACGGTCAACTTTTTCAAAACAGGTACAAGTCGATTTTATGCCAGGAAGATATATATCTAGTATCTGCTGAATTTCTTTTTTATGAAAGAAATGCTTTGCTATCCATAGCAGTATATGCCATTTTTTAAATTGCAGCTAAATGGTATTTTAAGCACTCTAAAAAGGATAGGAGGTATTCTGATGATAAAAAATACTTTTGAAGAAGTTCTTTCTGATGAATGGGTGAAAGCAAATATAACCAATCCAGTTCAGGAATTGGTTATTATCCGTGGGATAATTCCATGGCAAAAAATGATTACAAAGTTGTGTAAATTTTATAACACCAGTCAGGGTGCTTTTGGAAAATCTCTCAGGATGATGACAGCGATTTTGATTTGTATAAAATACTATCAATTAAGTGATAGGCAAATGGTTAAGCATATAAAAGAAAACCACTATATTCAATATTTTTGTAACATCACAAATGAGGAATTGCAAACATGCCTGGATCCGAGTTCTATATGTGTATTTCGAAAACGTATAGGTGAAGAAGGTGTTGAAATTATAGAAAAAGAAGTTTTTGAGGTTCTACGCAAAGCTGGGATAATACAGGGTGATAATGCTATGATAGATTCAAGCGTATTGAAAAATAACGTTATCTATCCAAATGATGTACATTTAATTTTTAAAGCTTTTGACAAAATGAAACAATTTGCCGTTTTGCATCAAATCTCCTTGTGGTGGGACAATAATGAAGTAAAAAAATTATGGCGAGAATTTTTTTTGAACAAAAAACAAAACCGTTTGGAATGGTTACTCAAATTTAATATATTATTTATTCCTGCTCTAAAAATATTTGATAAAAAAGTTGAATCATTAAAGACCACAAAGAAAAAACAAATAAAAGCTGACAATATGTTTGCTATTCTTACTATTCTTGAAGCACAAACCTTAGAAAAACTCGAAGGTAAAAAACAGATAAAAAACCGGATTGTATCCATTGATGAACCGGATGCCCGCCCGATTGTAAAAGGAAAAGAGCATCCGAAGTGTGAATTCGGCACAACAATGGAAATGACTTTCAATAGGGAAGGATTCATGATTACCATTGAAAATTTTATCGGTAATCCAAATGATAAAACGCTTTTTGCTGGAACACTCGAACAGTTCAAAAAACGGATGAAAGGCGAACCGGAAAATATTATTACCGACCTTGGTTACAGAAGCAATGGTAATTTTAAAATTGCAGACAATATCAGTAACGTTTTTTTGGGGCGTAAAAAAGATGTATCCGAAGAAAAACAGAGTTTTTGCTGTAAAGCCCGTTCAGCAACAGAAGGTTTCATAGCTATTGCAAAAAATATTAGAGGTTTTGGATGCAGTCTTTATAGAGGATTTGAAGGAGACCGTATATGGTCATTGCTTTGTCAAACCGCTTATAATCTTAAAAAGTTTATTCAGCTTCTAATGGGAGAAAAGATTGAAGAAAAAAAACTGATGAAACTCGGGCTGGCATAAGCCGAACAAGGATTTTATCAAAAATAGTTGATTTTAAAAAATATGCGGATAGGAGAGGTGCGTCTATAGGTGTTAACAATTTGCCGTTTTTTACCAAAATTCAATTAAAATACCACAAATGAGCTTAAAATTTTAGATTAAAATTCTCTATGATTAATATATGAACAATGCTGATATACTATGTTATTATCGAAATTCAGCGGATACTATCTAAAGGAATTGGTGCGTTATATCCACTTAAACCCGTTGAGGGCGGGTCTTGTGGAAGATATGAAAAGCCTGGATAAATATAAGTGGTGCGGTCACAGTGTTCTGATGAATAAAGCCAGTGAGGAATGGCAGAATATCGATTATGTTTATAAACTGTTTTCCGGCAAAAAAAGATTGACAAAAAAAGGGTATCGAGCGTTTATTGAAAAAGGTATAAGCGCAGGTAAACGGCAGGATCTTACCGATGGTGGATTATTAAGGAGTATAGGCGGCTGGTCGGTTCTCAAAGATTTTCGCAAAGCAGGCATACGTGTTAAGGGAGATGAACGCATTTTAGGTGACAGTGATTTTGTTGAAAATGTTTTAAAGGCCGCCGAAGAAGAATTTGAGCAGAAATATGAATTAAGAGCCAAAGGTTATGATTTCAATCGGGTAATACAGCGGGTTGCCGAAGTGATGGGCATGGAGATTGAGCAGGTAACGGCTTTCGGGAAATCACCGCCAACAGTTAAAGCGCGAAGTCTTTTATGTTTTTGGGCTCATCGAAAACTCGGCATGACAACCATTGAAATTAGAAAAAAGCTGGATATATGCCAATCAGCGGTAAGTCGTTCATCCATAAGAGGTGAAAAAATTGAAAGAGAAAACAGATTTGAGTTGATAGGGTAAAAACGCATAATATCATAGACGTCCCCATGCCCAGGACAAATCACTTGGCCGTTTACAGGTACCGGAATTAATCGGTAGGGGTGATGTTGTTTTGACAGTATATAGGTAATTGATTATGGCACAGTTCAAGACACATCTTGCAGGCGGGATGGTTGCTGGAGCCGGCGTATCGGTACTTGGTCTTTTCACTTATGGGCTCAACCTGACCCAGGCCTGTGCCGTATTCGTTATAGGCTCTGTGGGGGGGGTATTGCCCGATCTCGACAGTGACTCCGGCAAGCCCCTATCACTGTTGTTCGAACTTATATCCGTTCTAATACCTGCTCTGCTTTTTATGAGTTTCGTACGTCAGGAATGGATTTCGCCTGAATTTTTGGTATGCTACTTCACTTTTTCCTACCTCTTTATTAATTATGTTGCCTGTACCGTAATAAAAAGGCTTACAGTACACCGTGGTATAATGCATAGCGTGCCGTTCGCGCTGTTTTGCGGCGGCATCGGATATCTCCTTTTTGCTTCGTCAGGAAAGGTAATAGCTACTATTGCGGGACTGGCTGTGCTTGCCGGGTGCCTAACACACCTCGTGCTTGACGAGCTAAATTCATTCACCTTGAAGTTTGGCTTCATACCGTGGCTGAAAAGATCCTCGGGCACGGCCCTTAAACTGAAATCCAATTCATTGGCAACAAATTTACTTGTTTATTGTTTAATTATTATCGTGGCCATCGCAATATTTTTTGTTTCTTAGGGCTCTGGAATATGGAATTGGCAGGGGTTTTCATAATAACCTTTATCGTGCTGATGCTGATCGTACTGATAATTAGAGTAACCAAATTTGTACTAAAGGTAGGAGTAGCTGCATCCTTTATTGCCCTGATTCTATTCCTTATATTTAAATTTTTCACTTGAATAATTAAGAGGTGCGCTATAAAAAAATCAGTTTGTTGACTGGCATTCTTCAGCAAGCTCAAAAAGTAGTTTATAGTTTTAGTGTTTCTCGCTTTCTCGTTTACATGTTACAGCATGGAAACCAGGCAAGAACCAAAATCTAAAAAGTGTAAACCAGGGAATCAAGGCTGCCTGTTTACTTTGCTTTTATTGATTGTCCATAGGGGACGTCCATTTGTAATTCAGTAATTATTCAATCATTTGAAGTAGTAAAACAAATATAAAACAGACACGCAATATCAAGTTATTTATTTACAAATGGACGTCCCCTATTCCCCTGTTCCTGGGGGCAGAGGCATACTGCAGGTAAAATCATCACATTCTTTTTGGGTAAGAACGTCAAAAACATAGAGGATTCTCCGCTCCTTATCCAGTCGCTCTTCGGAAATTTTATTAAATTCAGTATTGGAAATTATCTTCCGGGCATCCTCTTTGGACGGTATGACATCAACTCCCCTTGCGATTATACGGCCGGATTTTGTTTCCATTATTTCCGCGTCTTCGCCGTTTGTTATTATGGCAACAGGTACCTCATAATCTTCAACAAGCCTGGCGGCCGCAATGGTTGAACGTTCCCTGCTCACCAGGGAACCTGGGCCGAAAATGATTATGCCAAATACCCTATTAGCGATTTTCAATAAAAAATCGACCCGGGAGATTCCCATCTTACCGTCCACAACCAAATGAATATTCCGCCGGACTTCGATCTCCTCTTTGGCGTAGCCCTTATCCTCTACCAGGATACGTGCAATCTTCTGGCGAATCCGTTCATCAAGTGTATCAGCCAGAGTCTCTTCGGTTATAAAGTCTTCCAACTTCCCTAATATAAGGTGATGCGCTGCCATACCTGCAATCCTTTTCATTAACTATGCATATCTATAGATTTTAACATAAATAATTTCACTGCGTTATCGGTCGTCGAAGTAGAGACGCAAAATTTTGCGTCTCTACAACCTCTGGCCTTGTGCCCAATTTTAAAATCGGGTAATTATCTGAAAATATATACTCGAGTAGAAAGGTTTCAACTTAAACCTCAAGCACTTCTATAACTTTTTCTATAACTTCAGAGGCTTCAGCACTTTTGACAACCACAGCATCTGCCCCTGCTTCAATAGCTCTTTTTCTGGTCATGGAATCTTTGTCAGCAGTAAAAAGAACTATTTTCATATTTTTAAGTTCATCAAACCCACGAATTTTTTTACAAACCTCTATGCCGGAAAAAACAGGGAGCATAACATCTATCACTGCAACTGGTGGTTTTTCTTTAATAATCAGCTCCAGGGCATCACGTCCGTTAACTGCAGTCAGTGGATAAAAACCGGCTTTTTGAAAAAGACGATTATAAAGACTCAGTATCACAGGATTATCATCCACAATAACTATCTTTCTCTGTCCAAGGGGTTGTTGGAACAGATGGTCAACATAATCTTTTTTTCCACTAATTACTAAAATAGAATCTTCAACCTCAATGACGGTTCCATGACCAGGCAGAATAGAATCTTTACCATGCCTGCGAATACCGATAATTTCACTGCACATTTGCTTTGAAACAGCCTCTATTGTCTCGCCAGTCATCTCCGAACCTTCTACAATATCAATCCATTCAAACGAAACATCATTTTGCTTGCACAACTTATCCAATGACTTGAAATTACCTTTAATTTCAAGCATATTATTTGCAATCTGTTTTCCTGCATTTATAAAAGGAGAGATTACGCTATCAGCGCCTGCACGTAAAATTTTTTTCTCAGAAGATGAATCTTCAGCTCGTGCAATGATATGAAGGGTTGGATTAAGTTCGCGTGCACTAAGAGCTATAAAAAGATTGCCTGGATCTGAATTAAGCAAAGCGATAAGGCCTTTTGATGTCTTGATTTTAGCTGCAAGGAGAAACTTTTCCCGCGTAGCATCTCCTTCAATAAACAGATAACCCTGTTGCCTTATCTTTTCACAATGTTCACGGTCTGACTCAATTATAATAAAATCAGTAAGTGCATTTTTAAAAATCTCAGCAGCTGCCGCGCCAACTCTGCCAAAACCACAAATAATAAAATGAGACTTCAATGCCGATATCTTCTTTTTTATTTTATTTTTCTCCAACTTATCACCCCAGACTTTTTCAAGCATGGTTTCTACAAAAGTATGCCCGGCAAATGCAAAGCTTGCAAAACCTGCCAGTATCAAAAAAGAAGTGAATACGCGACCTAAATCTGATAAAGGCTTAATTTCACCATAACCAACAGTCGTAATTGTAATAATAGACATATAAATGCCGTCAAACAGGCTATAATCTTCTATCAACATATAGCCTGCCGTGCCAATGGCAATAATCATCAGGCACAACAACACCGCAATTAAAGATTTCTGTTGTAAAAATATTTTGTCATTTTTAGGCTTTCGCGAAACTGCTCCCTTTCGCCAAATTTAAAATTGCAGGCTCAAATTTTAATAGAAATAAAAAAAAAGGGGGAGGAGTGGGAGACGGGGACGAAACAACTTCCACAAGCAGGCATCATAAACGTCCTGTCCCTCACCTACGCCATACCTCGGATAAATCTATATTCAGCCCATCAAGAATCCTGCTTTCAAGGGTATCATTTTCAGTCAGATATTCCGGCTTCCAATATTTTACTCCCTCAAGGTGGTATATCATGACATACTTTGCATCAGGATTAACAATCCAATATTCTTTGACGCAATGTTTTTCATAAAGCAGCAGTTTTTCGGTCTGATCTTTATATGATGTAGAGGGGGACAATATCTCGACCGTAATATCCGGCGCGCCAAGGCATCCTCGTTTATCAAGCTTGTTTTGGTCACATACGACAATAATATCCGGCTGCACAACGGTTTCTATCTCTTCATCAAGCGCATCTTCAGTCTCTGCAAGTCGCACATCAAAAGGAGCAAAATAAACTTCACATTCCTTGCCGGATAAAAAATTATATATTTTAGCAAAAATAATTGCAGACACTCTTTGATGCTCTCTCGAAGGCGCAGGAGACATACCATAGACCACGCCTTCTATTATTTCCAACCTCTCATCATCAGGCCAGGAAAGATAATCCGCATAACTAAATTTTTCATTTAACTTTTTAGCTAATGGGGCCATTTTTTTACCTCGTTTGTGCGATGTTTCGGCCTGTTACTGCAAGACAGTGTCCCCGAGCGTGCCGTATAGATTGTCACATAAATAATTTCACTGCGTTATCGGTCGTCGGAGTATTACAATACGCCTTCCTCCCTCTGGCCTTGTGAAATTTATTATCTGACAATCTATATCATCCCTGTTGTGTTTTATTCAGATTCATACTTGAAAGTAAGAATGCCTTGTGCCATATTGCTTAGAAACGGAAACGGAATAACTCCTTGATAATAGTCTTTGTTCCCTACAAGTAATTTACCACTCTGATTTTACAAGGTCAACGAGGTTGTTTACTTTTTTTGATGGTTAATCAAGGTCTGCCACGACGTCACAGAAAAAATAATTTTTACAATTGACTAAAAGAACTACTGGGGCCTTTGCAATTTACCTTGACCGGATATTGCCTTCACTTTTCGATAACTGGTGGAAAGATAAGAACACATTAGTGCCTTGGGTTTCAAACTAACGATAGAGCCAATTCCATATCTGCCGGCCCGAATTATATAGTTTTAAATTTTATTTTTTTTATAAGGTGGATCAATTTTAGTTATAAAAAAACAAAACGGTGTGATTATGGGCAAAGCCTTGGATAAATTGACGATAAAAGGATTCAAATCAATCAAGTTTCTTGAAAACTTTGAACTGACGAATCTTAATGTTCTCATCGGCAGTAATGGAGCTGGGAAAAGCAATTTTATAGACTTTTTCCGCATGATTTCCGCCATGATGAAACTTGACGGACTTAAAGAATTCATTGCCGGGAATGCAGATGTATATCTTTTCGCCGGCCCAAAAGAAACGAAAAGAATCACTGTCAAAATGATTTTTAGTCAAAATGGATATAATTTTGAACTAGCTCCAACGGAAGAAGGATTTTTTCTGATTAACAATGAGCAAAGGCATTATTTTCCAGGGAAAACAACCAGAAATTTGGGAAGCGGCAATTTCAATCCGCAACTATTGTTCGATAAAGAGAGTACGGGGTTCAAGTCGCCCCTTAGCGCTTCATGGTATACCTACAAGGCTATATGCTCCTGGAAAATTTATCATTTTCATGACACCACTAAAGAATCGGGAATACGCCGCTACCATGATATGGGACATAAAGAAGCTCTATTCACAGATGCCTCTAATATTGCACCATTCTTATTTCGTCTGAAAAAAGACTATTTTGGAGACTATCAAAGAATCATAGAAACTGTTCAATTGGTTCTTCCTTTTTTTGACGATTTTATACTCGAATTCAATACACAGGAAATGTTACGTCTGGATTGGAGGCAAAAAGGTCTGCAGGACTATCCGATGCGGCCAGGTCAATTATCCGACGGAGCTATACGGTTTATTTGCCTGACAACCGCTTTGTTACAACCTGAGCCGCCATCAACGATCATTATTGATGAGCCGGAATTGGGCTTACACCCTTACGCAATTGAAATCCTGGCGGAGCTTTTACGGGCGGCATCAAAGCGTATGCAGGTAATAGTTTCAACCCAGTCACCGTCACTCGTCGATTGTTTTGATTCTCAGGATGTTGTTGTCGTGAATCGCAGGGATGGAGCGTCTGATTTTGAACGATTGAACCCGGATGCACTTTCTTCATGGCTGAAAGATTATACACTGGGTGACCTCTGGCGAAAAAATATTATTTCCGGAGGCCCTTCTCATGAATAATGTTGAAATTTATATCGTTGTCGAGGGGCAAACGGAGCAGACTTTTGTGCGTCATATCCTTGCACCGGATATGGCAGGTAAAGGTTTTTTTCTTCACGCGGCGTTAATCGGCAAACCAGGGCACAAGGGGGGCAATATCATCTTTGATCGGGCAACAATTGATATTGGTAATTTTTTAAAGGAACGTTCTGATATATATGTATCGACCATGTTTGATTATTTTAGAATCGATGATAATTGGCCGGGACGAGATTTCGTCATACAACAAATTAAAAGCGGGGCTACTCTTTCCGCTGCTGAAAAAGCAAATGCTTTGGAAAACGCGACACTAACCAGGATCAAAAAATTATTCCCGAACTGCAATGCTGAAGGCCGTTTTGTCCCATATATCGAAATGCATGAATTTGAGGCGTTATTATTCAGTAACCCTGATATCCTTGCACAAAAACTTGAGATCGAAGTGGACAAAGTTAACAACATCCTTGCTGAGTATAATGGACCGGAAGAAATCAATGATGATCCCTTAAAGGCGCCATCTAAACGACTTGAAGCACTTAACTCTACCTATCGAAAAGTAGCTATGGGCAAAATAATTGCCGATTCAATCGGGATTAAAAAAATGCGGAATCAATGTCCGCATTTTAATGATTGGCTAACAAGGATGGAAAAGCTGTCGCACGGGGGCGCAAATAGATAAACGAAAATGCTGTGATGCATACTTGTGGAAGTTATTTTGTCCCCGCTCCTTATTACCTGGTTTACGTTGAAATTCTGGAAAAGTCAGCAAAGTTATTAAAGAGTTCGGCAATTTTTCCTAATAACGCGAGTCTGTTGTTGCGAATCTTCAGGTCGTCAGACATTACCAGGACTTCATCAAAAAAAACATCCACAGGAACACGCATTAATGCGATTTCATGCAATGCCTTATCATAAATCCCTTTATTAATATAATCATTAATCCGGCCGGCACTCTGATTCAATGCGTTATAAAGGGATCTCTCGCATTCATCCTGGAACAGAGATTGATCCACATCGCCCAGGCCGGAATCAGCCTCCAATCCGGCCGACTTTTTAATTATATTGACTACCCTTTTGAATGCCGTTGCAATAGGCTCAAAATCGGGTTCTTTTTTAAGATCTTCCAGTGCCCGCACCCTGTCAAGAACATCCGGAACTATATCCGACGATACACTTACTATTGCAGCGACTGTGTCCTTTGAGAATCCTTCTTCAAGAAGAATATTTGTCATACGACTCGTTAAAAATGAAACAATTTTGCCGGATGTTTTTTGAAGCGGCTGTGTGCTTTTATCCTGAAAAAAGGAGAGGCTCTGATTAATAATTTTTTTCAAAGAAAAAGAGAAATTATTCTTAAGCATTATCTGGATAATACCTATTCCCTGGCGTCTCAAGGCATAAGGATCGGAAGCTCCGGTGGGGAGAAGATTGACGCAAAAACATCCACAAATTGAATCTATCTTCTCAGCTATGCCAAGTATCGATCCTGTCAGTGACTCGGGCAGTGGCCCCCCTGAATAGGCAGGCTTGTAATGTTCTTCAATGGCAGCGGCAACGTTTTCATTCTCTCCGGCCTCAAGCGCGTAAACCCGGCCCATAATCCCTTGAAGTTTGGGAAACTCAACCACAATATGGGTGACAAGGTCTGTTTTGCAGAGTTGAGCAGCCCTGGAAACATCATTTTTTGTATCTGCATCCACTTCAAGAAGATCTGCTATGAATTCAGCAACATTTTTAACCCTTTCAACCTTTTCGTATACAGAACCGAGCCTGGCCTGAAAAAGAACCCCCTTTAACTTGTCTATCCATACGTCAAAAGAAGATTCCAGATCTGCCCTGTAAAAAAACATGGCATCTTCAAGGCGGGAACGAAGCACCCTTTCATGTCCTTTCGATACCAGCTCCATATCTTTTGCTTTTGTATTGTTCACTGCAATAAAACATGGCATAAGGTTGTTGTTCTGATCCACAACGCTGAAATATTTCTGATGTTCACGCATGGACGTTATCAGAACTATGTCCGGAAGTTCGAGAAACTTTGTGTCGAATCTTCCTGCGACAACAGCCGGATATTCAACAAGATTTGTGACAATATCCACCAGTTCGGAATCACTGAAAATTGAACCGCCAAGCTCTGCGGCGGTTTCTTTAATCTCTTTTTCTATAATCGCCTTGCGCTCATCAATCTTTGCAAATACCGATGCTGTGCGTAAAGCATTGATATATTCGGCAGAATCATTAATCCTGATTTTGCCGGGATGCATAAAACGGTGTCCGAAAACATATCTGCCGCTTTTAATACCGCCCAAAGTAAAGGAAATCATATTTTCCCCGAACAGAGCCATAATCGATTGTATAGGCCTGGCAAACAGAACATCCAGATCCGCCCATTTCATCGTTTTAGGAAACGTAATCGCAAGAATTGATTCGGGGAGGATGCTTTTGAGAAGAATCCTTGTTTGAAGGCCGCTATTTTTTTTTTCAGCAGATAAGTATTCACCTTTTTTTGTCTTTTTCAGCTTAAGCTGTTCAACAGGAATTCCTGCTTTTTGCGCAAATTTTTCTGCAGCAATTGTCGGTTTGCCATTTTCATCAAAACCTATCCGTGCCGGAGGCCCTGTGATTTCGGTTACCAGTGATTCCTGTTTTTCAGCCACATCGGCTATTTCTATTGCAAGTCTTTTCGGTGTTCCGAATACCCTGACAGTACCAAATTCAATTCTGGATCCGGTTAATTTTTCCGAAAGTATTGTGGAAAGAGACTTAAGGGCAGGCTCAATATATCCGGCCGGAATTTCTTCGGTTCCTATTTCAAGTAATAAACTATTCATCTTGATCCTTTCCCCTGGCTTCCTTCCGGCCGAGATATACTTTTGCGCAGGCCCTGGCAATTTTTCGTATCCTTGCTATATAACCTGTTCTTTCGGTCACGCTGATTGCGCCGCGGGCATCTAGGATATTAAAAGTGTGAGAGCATTTAAGGCAATATTCATAAGCAGGTATAGCCAGCGACTCCTTTATGATTCTTGCAGCTTCAGCTTCATATTTATTGAAAAGTTCGAGGAGCATATTCACATCCGCCTGTTCAAAATTATAGGTGGACTGTTCGACCTCCTGCTGGTGAAACACATCCCTATAGGTTGTTGAGTCGTTCCACTGCAAATCAAAAACATTGTCTATACCCTGGAGATACATGGAAATACGTTCCAGGCCATAAGTAATCTCCACTGATATAGGGCTTAGCTCTATGCTTCCGGCTTGTTGAAAATATGTAAACTGGGTTATTTCCATTCCGTCCAGCCATACTTCCCAGCCCAGACCGGAGGCCCCCAGGGTGGGAGATTCCCAGTCATCTTCAACAAATCTTATATCATGCTCCAGTGAATCTATGCCCAGGGTTTTAAGGCTCTGCAAATATAATTTTTGAACATCCATCGGAGAAGGTTTAAGTATTACCTGGAACTGGTAATAATGCTGCAGCCTGTTCGGATTTTCACCGTATCTGCCGTCAGTCGGGCGTCGTGATGGCTGCACATAGGCCGTTTTCCACGGTTCCGGGCCCAATACCCGTAACAGGGTGGCCGGATGAAAAGTTCCGGCGCCCACCTCTATATCATAAGGCTGCAAAAGTACGCACCCCTTACGTGCCCAAAATTTCTGTAACGATAATATAACATCTTGAAAATACATATTATTCATATTTATCCAATCACTTCTAATCCTTTTGAATCTATTCCGAAATCGAGGAGGCAGGCATCTTTTAGAGTTGTCAGTATACTACTCCAGATACTGCCAAGCCTGTTTATTTTATCCGCTTCGCCCAAGGCCCAGACGCATCCTCCGCCCCCGGCGCCTGTAAATCTTGCTCCGCATCCGTTTTCCATGGCCGCATTAACAAGCCTTTTACCCATGTCATCAAGCACATCGGGTGTCATTCGGGCCCTGATTGCAGTCTCCCTGTTCATCACTTCAGCGGCTTCATTGAATTTTCTGTTTTTAAACAAGGATCCAAACCTGTCCGTACACTCTATTATTTCAGCCCAAAGATCACGATTATTTCCTGATAAAAAACCTTCCACCCACCTGCTGTTAATGTTCTTTGATTCATGCGGCATGCCGCAATAAGCAAGCAGAATATTATTCTTCAAAGATTTATGCTCCACCCCGGGCAATATGGTCTCTTTATTAAAAAGAGGCTCCTTGCATTCCCGCTGCCAGCGCCAGGTATTAATCCCGCCGTAAGCTGCTGCAAGCTGATCCTGAAGCCCGCACGGCACCCCTGCCACACTCTCCTCCAGGGCATGGGCGAGAATCGCTGTTTCATCTTTGGCAAGCGCGTCCCCTCCCCTTTTTGCAAATGCATTTGAAAAAGCCGCAACAAGAGCAACCGCCGCAGAAGATGACCCCCCAAGGGCACTGCGCGGCGGTGATGAGGAATCGATTATAATATGAACATTTTCAGCCCTGAAATATGCCGCAACCGCAAACATCAGTCCCAATGGATGATTAAAAGGCGCTTTGTCAACCGGATATTCAGCGCTTTCAAATCCACGTGAAGATATTCTTACTACATTCTTTTTTAACGGCATAAGCTTTACGCTGGTTCGCAAATTGATTGCAATATTAAATGTACATGGAGACAGGTGCCTGAGAGGGTAATAAAAAGTACTGATATCAAGGGTTCCGCCCAGATCTATCCGGCAGGGAGCCGATGCTTCCATTACCCCGAATTCCAGTATTTCCATCAAACTGCCGGTCATATTATGCCTCTATTACGAACTATTGCAAACCTATAACTGCTCATGGTTAAAATGATTTCGTCACCCTATTCGTGAAAATAATTAGCCACCCGCTCGCTATGCTCGCTCGACCCACACAAACTCACACGGACAAAACACCATATTTGCCGGTGCACTAATTAGTATCCGCTGAATTTCGATAATAACATAGTATATCAGCATTGTTCATATATTAATCATAGAGAATTTTAATCTAAAATTTTAAGCTCATTTGTGGTATTTTAATTGAATTTTGGTAAAAAACGGCAAATTGTTAACACCTATAGACGCACCTCTCCTATCCGCATATTTTTTAAAATCAACTATTTTTGATAAAATCCTTGTTCGGCTTATGCCAGCCCGAGTTTCATCAGTTTTTTTTCTTCAATCTTTTCTCCCATTAGAAGCTGAATAAACTTTTTAAGATTATAAGCGGTTTGACAAAGCAATGACCATATACGGTCTCCTTCAAATCCTCTATAAAGACTGCATCCAAAACCTCTAATATTTTTTGCAATAGCTATGAAACCTTCTGTTGCTGAACGGGCTTTACAGCAAAAACTCTGTTTTTCTTCGGATACATCTTTTTTACGCCCCAAAAAAACGTTACTGATATTGTCTGCAATTTTAAAATTACCATTGCTTCTGTAACCAAGGTCGGTAATAATATTTTCCGGTTCGCCTTTCATCCGTTTTTTGAACTGTTCGAGTGTTCCAGCAAAAAGCGTTTTATCATTTGGATTACCGATAAAATTTTCAATGGTAATCATGAATCCTTCCCTATTGAAAGTCATTTCCATTGTTGTGCCGAATTCACACTTCGGATGCTCTTTTCCTTTTACAATCGGGCGGGCATCCGGTTCATCAATGGATACAATCCGGTTTTTTATCTGTTTTTTACCTTCGAGTTTTTCTAAGGTTTGTGCTTCAAGAATAGTAAGAATAGCAAACATATTGTCAGCTTTTATTTGTTTTTTCTTTGTGGTCTTTAATGATTCAACTTTTTTATCAAATATTTTTAGAGCAGGAATAAATAATATATTAAATTTGAGTAACCATTCCAAACGGTTTTGTTTTTTGTTCAAAAAAAATTCTCGCCATAATTTTTTTACTTCATTATTGTCCCACCACAAGGAGATTTGATGCAAAACGGCAAATTGTTTCATTTTGTCAAAAGCTTTAAAAATTAAATGTACATCATTTGGATAGATAACGTTATTTTTCAATACGCTTGAATCTATCATAGCATTATCACCCTGTATTATCCCAGCTTTGCGTAGAACCTCAAAAACTTCTTTTTCTATAATTTCAACACCTTCTTCACCTATACGTTTTCGAAATACACATATAGAACTCGGATCCAGGCATGTTTGCAATTCCTCATTTGTGATGTTACAAAAATATTGAATATAGTGGTTTTCTTTTATATGCTTAACCATTTGCCTATCACTTAATTGATAGTATTTTATACAAATCAAAATCGCTGTCATCATCCTGAGAGATTTTCCAAAAGCACCCTGACTGGTGTTATAAAATTTACACAACTTTGTAATCATTTTTTGCCATGGAATTATCCCACGGATAATAACCAATTCCTGAACTGGATTGGTTATATTTGCTTTCACCCATTCATCAGAAAGAACTTCTTCAAAAGTATTTTTTATCATCAGAATACCTCCTATCCTTTTTAGAGTGCTTAAAATACCATTTAGCTGCAATTTAAAAAATGGCATATACTGCTATGGATAGCAAAGCATTTCTTTCATAAAAAAGAAATTCAGCAGATACTAATTAACCAATAAATTATCGACGACCTTTGAGCGTACTGCCACATGTCGGCAGAGCAAGATGTTTGTGTGCGTCTGTGGCTAATAGAAGTAGTTGCCTCAGGTCGGTAGCCAATGCGAACCCTCAGCGTATCTGTTTTAGAAAATTCAAACTCTTCAACTCTTTGCCAAGATGATATTGTACAAAGGATTCGAGAAACAGGAGTCCTTCTTTCATGGATCCTGATGCGATTCTGATTCTTGCTGCTGTTGCCAGATCCTTATGTTCCATCCAAAGGAGCTGTTTGATTGTACCCCTGGCAAGCTTTAAGCTTTTGCCTGATGTTTTACCGCATCGACCGCACAGAATGCCGCCACTTGCAAGATCACAAGTAAATTCATCCTCTTTGGTTTGATCTATTCCTGTATTGCAGATACTGCAGCGCGACAAATTCGGCAGCAGCCCTGATATTAACATAAACCTCAACTGAAAAAGAATCGAAAGTGCGGCATCAGGAATAATCCCGGCATCAAGTTCGCACAAAACATACTGGAAAAGGAAAAAGATTTCTTTCTGAACAGCGCCTTCCTCAATCCATTTATTGATCAATTCCGCCCAGTAACTTGCATAAGCCGTCTTTGTTATATCCTTTCTTATTTCACTGAACGGCTTTATAAGTGAGGCTTCCTGCAGAACGGGGAGGCTTTTTTTGCGCCCCCTGCTATAGACTATATCCAGAACAGAAAATAATTCCAGCATACCGCCGAATCTTTTGACGCTTTTTTTTGCTGATTTTGCGATTAAAGAAATCTTACCGCTTTTTAGAGAGAAAAAAGTAATAATAAGATCATAATCGCCAAAATCAATTCGGCGCAGCAAAATAGCTGATGTCATCAAACTCGGCATCCCTTCAAATACCAAGAAGACGGGTTGCGATATAAAGATAAAAAAAAACACTTATGAAATCAATTGAGGATGTTACAAAAGGACCTGTTGCAACGGCAGGATCTATGTTGATCCTTACGAACAACATAGGCATTATGGAACCCATAAGAGAGGCTATGGACATGGAACTTAGGGTTCCCAGTCCAGCGGATAAGGCTACCGCTGCCGTGTTATATCTGAATTGGGCAACAGTGCCTATAAGGACCCCGTAACCTGTACCGAGAATCAATCCTATAACCAATTCCTTGGAAACTACGGCCCAAACATCTCTTACATTGAAACGGCCTGTCGCGAGACCGCGAACCACAATAGTTGATGACTGGATGCCGACGTTGCCTCCCATACCCATGATAACCGGAATAAAAGCCGCAAGATATGCCACCTGGCTTAAACTGGCCTCAAAACTACCGATAACGATGGAGGCTATTACTCCGCCCAGGCAGCTTGCAAAGAGCCACGGCAGTCGTTTGCGGGTGCTTCTGATTACAGATTGTGTCTCTACGAATTCTTCACCTACTCCCGCCATTTTCAGGATATCTTCAGTTGCTTCCTCCCGGAAAATATCAATTACATCATCCACTGTAACGATACCTGCCAGCTTGTTGGTTTCATCCACAACAGGCACCGCCAGAATATCATATCGGGCGACTATTTTTGCAACCTCCTCCTGGTCTGTATCAGTAGTTACAGAGAAAACTTCAGTGGTCATGAATTCCTTTAACGGAGTTTCAGGAGGAACAACAACAAGCTGCCTCAAGGAACAGACACCCATAAGATTCCCGTATTCATCCACAACATAAAGATAAAAAGGCATCTCAACATCCATATGTTCCTTTTGTAATGACCTGATTGCCTTTTCTGCCGTTGTATCATCCTTTAAAGCAATGAAATCGGTAACCATGATACCACCGGCTGTATCATCTTCATAATTCAGCAGCTCTTCGACTTCATCAGAATCCTCGTTTTTCATTTTTTCGAGGAGTATTGCAGCCTGTTCCTCCGGAAGCCGTCCTATCAAGTCCGCAGCATCATCCGACGCCATGCATTCAAGCACTTTAACAAAACTCTCAATCTCCAGGCCTTCGCTCAAAGCAAGAAAATCATTCTCATCGAGCTGGCTTAAAAGAATCCCCTTCTGTTCCGTATCCTCAATTAAATTAAAAATAATATGCTGCTGGTTTACGGAAAGTGAACGAAACAGCATAGAAAGATCCGCGCCATGGGTCTTATTTGCTATCTTGCGCAGATGTATTACGGCATCACGTCTAAGCAGTCTCTTGACGCTCTTCAGCAATATATTGTGTCTATCATTTTTCATAAAAAAACGTACCGTTAACCGTAGGGGCAACCCCCTGTGGTTGCCCGGCACTGCATGGTCAATTTGTAATCGGGCAGGCACAGGGGGCCTGCCACTACGGAATCTGTATATTCACAACCTGGCCGGTCCTGCCGGGCACTTCTATGGGCTTATCATTTAAAAAAAGTTTAACCCCTGTAGCATTGCCGATGAGGATATTATAACCGGAAAAAGCTTCAAATTCCAGACTATCTCCTGGCTTAACAGTGTATTCAGTCGAATCATGGCTATCTATAATCACTTTAAGCCAGGTTTCTTCAACAGATACAATTTTCAAAAGTAATTTTTCAAGCACAACCGCCACCGGCGCTTCCTCCGCTTCAGGCAACTCTTCCGCCTCTGTCACTCTCTGCTCAGGCGGATTCTGTTCATTTAAAAGATCAGCTTGCGGTTCCTCGGCAGCGCCCTGTTCTATAGAAGCTGCCTGAGGCTCTATGTTTCCAATCGGTTCGTCAGCCCCTTTTTTCATCATAAAAACAGTCAAACCGATAATCACCGCCAAAGCTGAAACAGCCAGCAAAAATCTGGGCCAAAATCTTGTACCAGGTTCGGCCCGGGATGCTTCAAGGCGGAGATTCCTGCCGGCATTTTTATTACTACGGAGGTATAACCTTACAATCTCATCTCTATCAGCGCCGACAGCATCCGCATAGGAGCGTAAAAAATTTTTTACAAGCACCGCTGCCGGCAGTCTCTCATGATCTTCCTTTTCAATAAGCTCCAGCATCGTCTTCGATACCCTGGTTATCTCAAAAAGATCGTCCAGGGTCATGTTTTTCTCACGTCTTAATGACCGAAGGAGCCTGCCAAAGGAAAGATTTTCTTGATCGATATTCATATCACCACTCCATGCAGAGCTATAAATTGTCAGATAATAACCTGATTTTAAAAATTGGCACAAGGCCAGAGGGAGGAAGGCGTATTGTAATACTCCGACGACCGATAACGCAGTGAAATTATTTATGTGACAATCTATATTTACTGTATTATTTTGATGTGCGACTTTGCACGCATCCCCTCAACCCACACCTTAAACCTTTGATTTACCCTTTCAGTATAAAGAGTTTCTTCTATTTCCTTTGACGCCTCCTCAAGGGACCTGCCTGGCGTATCTTCAATATCTTCAATATCTTCAATATAAAAAATCTGAAACCCCTGGTCGGTATCAAGGATTCCGGTCCACTCACCCGCTATTAATCCTTTTAAAGCATCCTGTATTTCCGGTGCAAGATCATCAAACTTGCAAAATCCAAGATCGCCGCCTTCTCCGGCAAATGGTGATTGACTGTAAACACGCGCCAAATCTGAAAAAGACTTCCCCTCTTCTAATTTTACCAGGATATCCGCCATCTTGTTCAAAAGATTTTGCCTGGTTTCTTCACCCGAAAAAGAAGAAGGGCGCATTAAAATATTACGAAGATGATATCTCTTTTCGGCGGCGTATTTTTCCTGGTTAGCTTCATAATATGCCATTATATCTTCTTTAGTTATAACAACCTTGGAACGTACTTCATAATCAACAACCCTTGATCTGAGCATCTGTTCTTTAAGATCCCGGCGATACTCCTCAATTGTCACGCCTTCCTTTGCCAATATTTCCCTGAAATCCTCATCAGTATGATAATTAGCCTCTTTAATACGTTCTATTGTTTTATCAATTTCATCATCTGTTATTGTAACTTTATAATGCTTTGCTTCCAGATAAGTCAGTTTATCATTAATGAGATCATTGAGTACTTTTTCCCGAACGGTATACAAAAATTGCCGTTCATCTTCAGGGGTACGCCCCATTGACTTGATTCGAGCCAGATAAGGTTTCAACGCAAGATTAAGTTCGGAAAGCGTTATTATCTTGTCATTAACAATTGCAATAATTCTATCAACCACTTCAGCGCTGCTCAAACTACAATTTACAAAAAAAAACGATAACAAGAAAAAAATTATATAAACAGAATTAAACTCCGAGATCTTAAATATTGAGTAAAAGTATACTTTCATTTTTAATTGAATCAGCCTTTTATTATTTTATTCCATTCAGTCATGTTCACTTTAATATTATATTTTTTTTTCAGATCACCCAGCCAGGGACCATACATCTTTTCCGATTTTTCCCTGCGCAAATGTTTTATTATTTTTTTGTTTATATCATCGGGCCCTATTGTTGAATCCGAATTTTCATTTCTACCTTCATTATACCCTTCGTAATACTTTATTATGTCTTCAGGTATTATCGCTATCCTCTCTCCCAGATCTTTTTCAATGACCCTTTCCATAATCAGACGTTTCCTGATCCCATTTCTCCAGAAATTATATGGAACAGCATTTTCAAGAAAATTTTTTTTAAATTCATCATCAGGATAATCTTTTTTTATATCAGAGACAACCTTTTCTACATTATTATCAGTAATATTAATATTCAATTCTTCAGCCCTTTCAGCCAGAACCATCTCTTCTATAAGCTGATTTAAAAACATAATCTTCGCATCATTTAAAATAGCCGGGGTCTGCATCGAATTATAGGGGTACAAGGATTCAATCATTTCAAAATCAGAGTTAAAATCACGCACGTTGATAACCCTGTCATTGACCTTAATCAAATATTCATCTGTGGACTCTATTTGCAAAGCATTGTCAGAGCAGCTACAACCTGACAAAAACCAAAAAATATTTGCCGCCAACACCATACACAATATTATGCAACAGGCCTTCATTCTCATATCTCAAAAAAACCGTTTAGCCGTTAACACGTTGAGCAATTTCCTTCAATATATTTTTAGTCTGAACCATCGGACTCAGGGCGCTCCCCTTTAACAGCCTGGCATGAAAAGCATGATCAGGGGTAAACCTGTATCTGTTGTCCCCGGAGTCGATCATACCGATAATACCTAGGGGATTGGCCTGATGAACTTCAGAAAAATTGAGGACGAGATTCTCACCAGCCAAATCGAGACGCCTGACACCAGCCTGAACAGACATAATCTTAATGATGATCTTTACTAGAAGATTATTCACTTCATTCGGCAGTTTGCCGAATCTGTCTTTCATGTCATTCCGGAACTCGGGAATCTCCCCGATATCATCCATCCTGGCCAGTCGGCGATATATTGACAGCCTCAAATCAATATCCTGTATATACGACTCAGGGATATAACAGGATATGTTGACATTAATCTCGGGATCAAGATTTTCAACAAAGGTTTCTCCCTTCAACTCCGACATCGACTTTTCCATGAGCTGAAGAAACATATCATAACCGACCGCTGCGATATGGCCCGACTGGGAAGCTCCTAGAATCGTCCCGCCGCCGCGAAGTTTAAGATCATTCATGGCAATCTGAAAACCCGAACCAAGATCGCTGTGCTCCATCAAGATCTTGAGTCGTTTCTGGGCGTTTACGGGAAGAACGCTCTCATCAGGTATAAAGAGATACGCATAGGCCTGTTCATCAGAACGACCAACCCGTCCCCTGAGCTGATACATCTGGGCCAGTCCAAATTTGTCTGCCCGGCTTACAAGTATTGTATTAGCCGAAGGTATATCGAGACCGGATTCAACAATAGTTGTGCAGACCAGCAGATCAATCTCCTTTTTCATAAAACGGAGCATTACTTTTTCCAGATCATTTTTGGGAAGACGGCCATGAGCAACATCAAGCCTTACTTCCGGAACAGCCTCCTTTATTTTTTTCGAGATTGCCCATATACTATGAATATTATTATGGACAAAGAAAATCTGACCGCCTCTTTTCAATTCCTTACGGATTGCATCTGCGATTACCCTGAAATCGAATTTACAGATATATGTGATAATGCCGCGTCTTTCCTCCGGTGGAGTCGAAATAATACTTATGTCACGCACCCCCATGAGCGACATGTGCAAGGTTCTTGGTATTGGGGTTGCGGTCAAGGCTAAAACATCAACTGTTTTACGTAATTTTTTAAGCCTCTCTTTATGTTTTACTCCAAAACGCTGCTCTTCATCAAGCACAAAGAGCCCAAGGTCTTTAAAACTGACATCCTTTTGGACAAGCCGATGAGTGCCGATAACAATATCCACTTTTCCGGATTTAAGACCCTCAACAATTTCATGCTGTTTTTTTTGGGAACGGAACCGGTTCAGACATTCGATCCTGACTGGATAATCTTTAAAACGATCTGAAAATGTATTAAAATGCTGCTCCGCAAGAACCGTTGTGGGAACCAGGATAGCCGCCTGCTTGCCGTCACACACAGCCTTAAAAGATGCGCGCAGGGCCACCTCCGTTTTTCCGTACCCCACATCGCCGCATACCAGCCGGTCCATAGGTAACGGCTGTTCCATGTCATTTAAAACATCTTCAATTGCCTGCGATTGATCGTCCGTCTCTTCAAAAGCAAAACCGGCCTCAAATTCCCTGAAATGACTGTCTGCACCCGAGAAAGCATAACCCTTCTTTATCTTGCGCTCAGAATAGATCTTAAGCAGTTCTCCCGCTATTTTTTCAACCGACTTTTTAACCTTTTTTTTGACACGATTCCAGGATTTTCCACCCATCTTGTCAAGAAGCGGATTAATACCCTCCACTCCCATGTATTTATCTACCATACCCATTCTATCTACGGGAAGATAAAGCTTGTCGTCATCTTTATATTCTAATAACAGGAAGTCACTGGTTGTTCCCGGCATCTTCAACTTGACCAGGCCCTTATATCTGCCGATGCCGTGTTCAATATGAACCACAAGGTCATCTGTTTTTAAATCGGCAAATTCAAGGAGCTTTGTTTTAACCGAAGGTTTAACCTTTTTGCGTTTATGCCGCTTGGGGCCGAAAATTTCATCTTCCGTAATTATTGCAAGAGACTCAAAAGACCATGTAAAGCCTGAGGAAAGGCTGCCGATACAGATATAAAAAGAGCCGCGCGAGTTTTTTATCCCAGGCAGTTTATCGATTATGGCCGGCTGAAGCCCGTATGGACTGATAAGAGCCGTGAGCCTGTCGGACTGTGATTTTGTGCTGCAGACTATGAATACGGCATTGCCTTCAGACTGATTATCTTTGATCCAGTCTGCAAGAGGTAAGAGAAGATTATCTTTTTCCTGACAATCTTTCAATTCAGACCTCATGTAGGTGTTATTTTTTATTTCAAAATCCCATCTTTCCAATTTTATAACAACAGGGCGTTTCTCTTCACCCTGATCCAGCTCAAAATCCGAAACAGGAAGCATCGATAAATTAACGGGATTATTATTCAGAAGGAAATCCCTGGCCTCTACCCATTCCAGGTAAATTTTTTCCGGCGCCACACAAAATTTTTGTTCACCGGATGCTTCAAGATAATTTTTCGATACAAGTTCCCGGAACTCTTCAGCGCTCTTTTCCAGTTCTCCCGGATCAGACAAAATAAAAAGAGCTTTTTCAGGGACATAATCAAAAAAAGTGCCGAGTTCCGTATAAATTATCGAAGCCAGACTCTCAATACCCTGGAACAAGCCCTCGCTGCTGATTTTATCTATAATATCCTTAGCTACAGTTGCCGGGATATTAAGAGAAGCAGCCTGCTCCCTTATCCTTCTGAACAGACTTTTTAGTGATACTTTTTTAAGTATCACTTCTCTGGCAGGCAGTATCACAGCTTCCGGTATTTCCTTAAGCTTTCTCTGACTTGCTGCTGAAAAGAATCTAAGAGAATCGACTGTATCTCCGAACCATTCTATTCTTACCGGGTCATCATAACCTGGCGAAAAGAGATCCAATATCCCGCCTCTTACACAAAAATCCCCGGGCTCCTCCACAATAACGGAACGTGTATATCCTCCCGCAATCAGGTTTTCCATAAGAAGATCCCGATCACATTCTTCTCCAGCCATAACAAGCTCGACAAAATCGCCAAGCTCCTTTTTCGGAATAATTTTCTGAAGTAAAGCGTCAGGGGTTGTAACTACGATCGGCGGAATATCATAATGGATCAACCGGTAAAGAGTGCTGATACGCAATGCAGCGGTCTGATTATGGTAGGCGATATCTTTAAAAGGAAGAATATTGTACGACGGAAAAAGGATAACCGGGGGTTTGATGTCACTAAAAAAAAAATCAAGGTCCTCAACAAACTTCCCGGCTTCCTTTTGAGAAGCAACAACTACGACAATCGGCGATTTGAGCTTGTCGTACAATCTGGAAACAAGATAACCTTTTTCCGACCCGGACAAGCCGGCGCAGTCAATGCCTGTGTCCCGCCCGGGGATCTTGTCGATCAAGGATTTAATAGATATATTATTTTTGTTTTGAATCATTCAAACATTGTTCCTTGCCTTTTCAACTTTTGTTCGAGTCCTTTAGATCAGTATGCTTTACTTTATCAGTAAAGGAATGACTTCTATTATATCATTTATTTTTTCCAGCTCCATAAGTTTCTTGAAAAGGTTGCCGACTTTTGATTTATCCAGGCTCAACAGGGCAAGATCCCGGAATTTCGCCTGAACTTCATTTTTGCTCATTTTATTTTTGGGATTTCCCTTTGGATAGATAACTGATTGTTCAAAGAGGGTACCATCCTGGGTTTTAAGGTCAACAAAGGCAGCAATTGTATCCGGGTATTTTTTATTTAATTCAGGATCTCCCTGTATTTTAATCTTACTCATTATCTCTTTGATTTTATTATCATTTAGTTTTTCATTTGTAAACTGGGATAATGAAACATTACCTTGAGATGCTGCCATTGCAACACAATAAGGTATGGAGAGCCGGGCGGCCAGTACTGTATCCGGAGCATAATTACACCCCTGTCCTTTTGCAAGATCGTTTTGCCGGATGTGAATTTCTTTGATATCAGCCGGATCTATATTTTTCTTACTGATTATTTCCAATGTGGCCTGGATAGGAGAATGGCTGCACAAGATAGTCGGATAAGCCTTTATACCATCTTCCATAACCAGATAATCTGACCCAAGGTTTGCTCCAATGGATTCAAGATCAGGCTCATCCGGGCAATATGCCCGGCAAAAACCGGTAGGGTATTCCAGGATACCTTTAGGTCCGGTGGCCCCTTTTGCGACCAAAAGAGAAAGAAGGACTCCTTTCATTGCCGCAAACCCCGGGTGAAGACTTTTTGAAAAATCCCCCTTGTCCACACCATATCGAAGTCCTCCGGTTTGATCTGCGGCGTGTCCTATGACCATCTCCATCTGTTGGGCATTAAAATTCAGGATTTTTCCGGCCGCAACTGCTGATCCAAATATACCTGATGTTCCTGTCGGATGCCAGTATTTGTAATGGGTGGGCATTACTGAACGTCCGATTCGGGCTGCTGCTTCAAATCCTAAAACAAATGCTGTTATTATATCGGAACCGCCGGCATGGGCACGTTCGCCCATAGCAAAAATAGTTGGAATCAGCGAAGCTCCTAAATGAGTCAAAGATCCCATATGAGTATCATCAAAATCAATGGTATGGGCAATTGTAGCATTTGCAAGGGCTGCATTTGCAGCAGATGTTTTAAAACCGTCGCAAAAAACAGTAGCCTCGTCATTTCCGCCCTGTTCTTTAACAAGCTCTACAATCCAGTCCGCCTCTTCTGAAGCCTCGGTAAATCCGCCTAATCCACACCCTATGGCATCAATAATCAGCAGTTTAGACTGTTCAATCACCTCTTCAGGAATATCGCCAAATTCTTTTTCTGCGAGAAAGATTGCCAATTCTTTAGTTGGAGCCATTGTATATCCTCCTTATATATACCTCGAAAGGCCATAAATTGCATTTTTCCAATGGCCATGAACAGATCACAAGATTAGGCTCACAATAGATAACCTTCCGAGGTATACCTCTGACCGATGTTTTAAAGTTTAATTGCCGTTAAAAAACCTTTTTGAATTGCATCCAGGATATTTCCCTGTTTAACACAATTGCCGATGGAAAAAACTTCAGGAGCCGCATCTTTGAAACTTTCATTGAATTCAGGCTTTCCCTTAAACCCGCTTGCCAGGATAACGGTATCTGCTTCAATAAGTCTTTCCTGCCCCCCTTGAGTAATCATAACGCCATCTTTTGTAATCTCTTTTGCTTCTGCCATTGTTATAATATTTACGCCAAAATCTTCAAGGCTGAACATAAGCGGTGTTTTTACCTGGGAAGGCATGCCGGCGCCGACATTGTCCTGCATTTCAATAACTATTGGTTTTTTGCCATTTTCTCCCAAAAATTCAGCCAGTTCCAGTCCAGTTTGACCGCCGCCGATAATAACAATATTTTTACCCAGCGTAACCTTTTGGTTAAGAACATCCAAAGCCGAAACTACAATTTCATTTTCTACTCCAGGAATTGGAGGTATTAGATTATCGCCTCCCACAGCAATAATTAATGCCTCCGGCTTTTCATCATTAACAATGGCCGGGGTAATCTCGGTATTTAAAACTACCTTGATACCCAATTTATCAACCTGTTTGGTAAAATAATCAGTCAACCGGTTAATATCGGTTTTGTGGGGAGGGATAGCCGCCTCTATCAACAGCCCCCCTAGCTTGTTACGTTTTTCATAGATCGTTACAGCATGTCCTCTTTTAGCAGCAACAATTGCCGTTTCCAATCCTCCCGGGCCGCCCCCTGCAATCAAAACCTTTTTCTGCTTGTCAGCCTTTTCAAGTTTGAATTCTCCTTCTCTTCCAGCCATGGGATTTACCGTGCATGTCATGGGCAGATCTTTTTCCACAACATTTTGAATACATCCCTGGCAGCAGGAAATACAAGGACGAATATCATCATATTTTTCTTCAATGGTTTTATTGACAAAATTCGGGTCAGCTACAAGCGTCCGGCCCAAAGCGATCAGGTCGGCTTTTCCTTCCTGCAGAATCTTTTCGGCAAATTGCGGGGTTCTGATCTTGTTAACTGCGATAACCGGTATTTGAACACCCTTTTTAATATTTTCCGCCAGATGAACAATGGGGCCGTCATCAAGACGCATTGAAGGAATGGAAGGAATAAATGCCGGATCCTTGATCGTGGCAGCAAAACCGACCGAAACATGAATAGCATCTATTCCTGCTTTTTCAAAAGCCTGCCCTATTTTACGAATGTCTGCAAGGGAATTACCTCCCCCAGGTTCCATGCCGTTCATTCTTACAATAATTGGATGGTCGTTGCCGGCTTCTTTTCTGATCCGTTCAATAACTTCCAATACAAATGTTAATCGTTTTTCAAAAGTTCCGCCGTAGGCGTCTGTTCTTTTGTTTGCCCAGGGTGATAAAAACTCGCCGCATAAATACATATGGGCACAGTGAAGTCCTATAGCGTCAAAGCCTGCTTCCATAGCCCTTCCGGCTCCCTGGCCAAATTGTTCCACCACATGTTTGATCTGATCAACACTCAACTCTTGGGGAACAACATAGCCGGGTGCCGGGTGGGCGACCTCTGATGGACCCACAGGAATAAGCCCCCTGGTTACATCGAGACAACCCGATTTTTTTGCCACCCGACCAGCTCGCCGGCCGCCATGAGCCAACTGCATAATTGTTTTTACGCCATGGAGATGAATCGTGTCATTGAATTTTTTTAACATGGGAATATACTTGTCATCATCAATCGCAGCAGGAAACTTGACATTATTTCCTAATGGAAAATCAACGATTCCGTCTTCACAGGTTATTAAGCCTACACCGCCTTTTGCAATGTTTTCATAAAATCTAATTGCTCTTTCCGTAATAAATCCGTCCTTCATTAAATTGTTTGACATCGGCGCAAGAACTACCCTGTTTTTCAATTCCATGTTTCCTATTTTACAAGGTTCAAGCAATTTCATAACTTTTCTCCTTTTTGTGTGTAGTGCCCGAACGAAAAATAGCTGTTTTCGTTCAGGTACTAGTTAGCCTCTCAATATATCCATCAAAAGGCTGATATCTGATAATTGTTCAAGACCGGAGAGCATCTCCTTTGATCTTTTGATTTTTTCAGAATCGAGTGCCAAGGCTGCACAATCAGAATATTTTTCCAAAAGCTCCTCTTCAGTCAAGGGATTTGCAGGATCTCCCCGGCCATGATCAACCCTTTTGCTATATTCTTTTCCGTCTTTTAAAACTATTTTAATATCAGCGTTAAAGGTACCACGGTAACCCAAATCCGACATTTCCGGAGAAAGATACATATCCACTTTTTCAAGAAGCTGTTTGATTTCAGGAGCATTAATCTTTTTATCGGAAAATTGAGAGAAGCCGACCTTTTTTTCAATCAAAGCGACAGCCAAACAATATTCCATGCTGAATTTCGCTTCAAGGGGTGTTGCAGGTTTTGGATATACAAGAACATCCCTGCCAATCGGAACCGTCCCGCATTTAATCTGTTTAATTTCATCTGCTTTTAAATCATGTTCCCTGCTTAGAGAAATAACGGCATCAATAGCCGGATGAGCAGCCCCGCATGTAGGATAGGGCTTAATTGTAAAGCCGGGATCTTCAACATCAAAGGGATTGCCTAACCGGTCGATGATTTTATTTTCATCATATTCAACTGCCATTACCTTACAGAAACCGGCTTTGCCCTCAAATATTTTGGGGGTACTGGTAAAGCCCTCCTTTGCCAGCATAGCAGACATTGTTCCCTTGGCGGCAGCCCGCCCGGCATGAAAAGGTTTTGTCATTGTACCGAAATTTTCCCTTAAACCGGAAGACTCACTCCCCGCGATACCCAGGGCATAAATAATTTCCTGTTCACTTAATCCCAAAATTTTGGCAGATGCAGCAGCAGCGCCAAATATACCAATAGTAGCAGTAGGGTGCCAGCCATTTTCATAATGTTGAGGAATCGTACCCCGGCCAATTTTGCATTCTACTTCAATCCCGATGGTAAAAGCCGAAAGCATTTCTTCTCCGCTGATTTTTTGTTCTTCTCCCAAAGCCAAAACCGCCGGTAATACAGATATGCTGGGATGGCCAATCAAGGTAGGACTCATATCGTCATAATCCTGAACATGTCCCATGGTGCCGTTAGCCATTGCAGCATTATAAACCGAACTTTTAATTTTATGCCCGACAAGACTTGCTGCCGGCGCTCCTCCTGTTTTTTCAACATATCTTACTATTATGCTACCTGCATCTTCCTTCGCACCTGCCAGCATTGTACCAACAGAGTCAATCAGACTGGCCTTTGCTTTTTGTAAAGCAGCATTTGGAATATTTTGATAGTCGGTCTTCAAAACAAACTTCGCAAGTTCTTGAGAAACCATTGTAAATACCTCCAAAATTCGGAAAAATGTTCGTTAATGTTCAACTTAATTCTGGACAGTTCCTAAGTGGTAGCCGTATTTTTTGCAAACTATTCCATTTCTATCGTGACCGGCACCGGGTTGCGGATGATATCTAAAAGCGGCGAGGTTTTCTGAACATAGGCGCATAGTTCTAATAATTTTTCTTTGGATGCATCAGCCTTGACTCTGAACTTCACTTTTATATTCTCATATCCAGGTCGTATCGTCTCGGACAGGCCAAGGAAAGCATGTAGATCAATGTTACCTTCCAAACTAAAATCCAACGATTCAATGGAAATGCCTTGAGCTGAGGCGTTGTAAATAAATCCTACACATAAGCAAGACCCCATTGCATGCAACACCGCTTCGACTGCATTTGCTCCATGGTCTTCTCCCAACAAAACGGAAGGCTCATCTCCTTCTATCACAAGTGATTTTGTCCGGGAGGTATCTTCCGCCTTGGCCCCGTAAAAATTTTTGAACTCAGTCCGGCAATGCCCACCATTCACCCACTTGGTTTCCGCCCTGAATTGAAACCTGGCGATATCCGGATCGCTCTTGATAGCGTTAATTGTGCCGACTAACTGATCAACATTAACACCATTTTTTACATTAGCCACTTCGTTCATTTTATTCTTCTCCTTTTCTTGTTCCAAAAAACAATTGCATCATATTCCCAAAATGAGACAAAAATTGACGGTTTACAAAATAATCTTAATACACCTCCTTTTCGAAGAGTATTTTATTGCTCTGAATTACCACTCCTTTCAGCAGGAACTAATTCAGAAAATTGTTCAATTATAGCATAAACACAGATAGATTTATTTGTCAAAAAAGTGTAAAGTACTTTTGAAGTTATATGGTGGATGTCTAAAAAACAACAAAAAAATAAGTCGGCACAAAAATCATGACCGGCTGACTTTTTTTATTATACATTTTTGGATCATAGCGGATTATTGTGGAGATTCTATTTCTTGAGCATATACTAATTAAACTTATGCCATCAGGTATTAGCTTTTAGCTGTTCATCATGGATTACCACACTAATCCGTGATGAACCACATTTTTAAAATAGAGATTTTATGACATTTTCACTGGGAAATGAGACGATCGGGTATCCAGAGGTAAGGGGAGTCCTGAAATCAGGAAAATTGTTGTCAAGGGATGCGGAATGTCCGTTCTATGTATATAGTGTTTTCATAATTTTCTTAACAGCTTTTACACTCGGCGATTCCCCAGGCAGATCAAATATGGATTTTCCAATAACGTCGTATTTAGCAATATTTTCGTCCATGGGTACGATTCCGGAAATTTCTGTGCCTTCTTTTTTTAAAACCGATCTTATTTTTTCTATTCTGTCCTTTTTATCTGCCTTATTCAAAATAATGTTGCAACCAAATGATTTTTGTACACCATAACTTTCTGCAACGTCTTTAATATATAATGCTGTTTGGACACTCCTTAGGGTCGGTTCGATGACAAGTATCAGATCATCTATATCTTTTGTAACTCTTCGGTTGATCTGTTCAGGACCAGCCTCACAGTCGATAATGGTTACGTCAAACTCCTTTGAAATACTTTCAATACCGTATCTCAACAATACATTGACTGAGCAAAAACATCCCGGCCCTTCCGGCCTTCCCATTGTAAGGAGCTTGAATGTTCCCGCATCCTGCAAACATTCCTCGAAAATTGTATCCCGTATATGTTTATCACCGAACATGGCTTCCTGGGCAGCCTCGGCGCTTTTGACAAAGCGTTCCCTCAGGTTGTTCAGGGTCTTGCTTGCATCCAGCCCGAGCATGAGAGTCAGGTTAATTGACGGATCAGCATCCACGAGAAGAATTTTGTGATCTGCTCTATCAGAAAGAACCCTGGTAATCAATGCTGCCAGAGTTGATTTTCCGATACCACCTTTACCACTGACGGCTATTATTTTTTTCACTAACTATCCTTTCTATAATATTTCCTGGGCAAATAAGGCCGCACCTATGGCGCCGATCACCTGGGGGTTTGCACTATATCTTTTAAATTCAGTCCCGAGCATATCCTCTAAATATCTGATGACCTCGGGATTTTGCGCAACCCCGCCTGTTACAATGATATCCTCCTCTAAACCGAGTCTCATAACGATTGTTGAAACCCTTTTCGCGATGGAGTAGTTAATGCCATTTGCAATATCCTCTATCTTTTCTCCTGTATTCAAATAGCTTACAATTTCACTCTCGCCAAAAACACTGCACTGGGACGAAATTTCAACCATTTTGGATGCAGAGGCACCTATCTTTCCCAGACGCGCTACATCCAATTCCAGGGCCGCTGACATTATATCCAGGAATCGTCCCGCCCCTGCAGCGCATTTGTCACTCTGGTCGAATCTCTTTACCTTTGCATTCTCAGAAAAACGGGCCACCTTTACAATTTGGGCCCCGATATCCACCACCGTTCTTGAAGTAGGCAAAACCCACCTTGCTCCTTTAGCAAGGCAAACAACCTCAGATTTAATTTTCAGATCCGGACCGTTCAGTTCCGGACCGAGCGATACCCTTTTTGCGCCCCATCCCGTTACCCCAAAACCTTTAATCTCGCCATGACCCAGGTTGGCCTTTGCGAGTAATTCATCATAACAGGCCTTTGCTGCCAAAGCAGGCTTTACGCCTGTATCTTTTATAACCTGCGCAATAATATTATCATTTTCTAAAATTACCCCTTTTATGGCAACCAGCCCCACATCCATCCCTATTACAAATGGCATCTATTCTTTCTCCTTATCATAATGCATTTGAGCAAACAACGCCGCCCCCAAGGCTCCCATGATCTGGGGGTCCAGAGATAACCCGGTAATTTCACGCCCAAAAAGATTTCCCAAATTTTTGATGACCCCCACATTCTTTGCAACACCGCCCGTGACAGTCACATCCCCATCAATTTTACCATTCAACTTGATTCTGCCTGCCAAAGAAAATGCCCTTTCAGCCATAGCCTTATTGACTCCCGCGCCTATATCAATGGCATTTTTATCCTCGGCGAGTAAAAACATGGCCTCATATTCTGCAAAAACGCTGCATCTGCTTGAAATTTTTATTGGATTATCCGATTGGAAGGTCATCTGCCCCAAATCGGAGACATCAACGTCCAGGACCTTTGACATAATTTCCAGAAACCTTCCTGTTCCCGCTGCGCATTTGTCATTCATGACAAAATCGACCAACCCGCCATCTTTATTCACAATAATGGCCTTACAATCTTGCCCGCCGATGTCAATAATTCCCCTTACAGAGGGTTGACACCAGTGAGCGCCTCTTCCATGACAGGAGATTTCAGAGATGGTTTTTTTAGAAAAGGGTATTTCATCACGCCCATAACCTGTGCTAACACAATAATCTATATCTTCCATTTTAAGCCCGGCCTTTGCAAGGGCCTTTTCCATGGCCTCTGTTGATGATTGTATTGGCATGGGCCTGACGGTTATAATCTCAAACGCAACAATCTCACCATCTTTCATAATTACTGCTTCAGCGGAAAGGGATCCAACATCTACTCCTGCAACTATCATTGCTGACCTCGCTTTATTGTAAGCGGAACGGAGACTAAATTGGTCTATCAATTAGTCTGCCAAAACGGTTTCTACAAAACTTCCAATGCGGTGTTTGAACTCATCCGGGGGACATGTCCGTTTATCACACAATTCGATTTCAAATCGTGTTGAAGGGATATTCAACTCATCTTCCAGTCTATCCGCCAGAAGTTTGCTGATGGCCCAACCCTGTTTGCATGACAAGTTTCCCCCAAATATGCCGCAATCAGCATCCCAGTCTTTTGCCAGATAGATCATGTCATCAAGCCACACATCACCGAAGCTCATGCTCTGTCTTTCCATGGCAAAATTCATGATTCTCTGTGCCCATCCCTCGATCATTGAATCTACCGATGAAGTGTCCACCTGATGATCAATGAAATAAGAGAGCCCACAAGTAATGTAGGTCATCCCATAGGTCTCTTCAAGCCAGTGATACAGCTCGGGAGTATATGCGTTCATAGCCCAGGTGTGGAGTGCCCTGATCTCTTTTTTCCCTTCCGGAATTACGGGGGTACCCTTATTGGATAACCTCTCTTTAGCCTCATCTACGATAAATTGAAAATACTCGGTACATGACGGCTTCCCGAGGAGGGTGACCATCATAAGCAGATCCAGGAGACGATGCATACCCGGATCGGGATTGGGCTTATTCTTTCTAAGTTCAAGCAGTTCACCGCAAAGGGCATAGGTCTTGTTACTTTCCTCCATCTGCTGTCTGAATAGATCTTCATCAAGTTTTTGTCCCGATATCTTCTCAAGTTTTGGTATGGCCCTTTTAATGGCATCGCTCTGATGCATCAGGCCATCTTTGTCTAAGTAGTAGGTTGAATCATACATAACATATTCATTGCCATACCATTTCTTAATGGCCTGGTATGCCAGGTTACTCGAAGGGCAAGGTGTCCCCGGTTTTACCATGACGTGGGGAGGCTTCCAGTTCCCATTCATCACATAACCGGGGTAAGCCACATTGGCCGTGCAAAGATGATCGGCAAATCCTCTCATCCTGAATTTATCAATGGCATCTTCACATCCTTCTTTATACATGGCAGAGGCAACCATGGTGGCCTCGCTGCAGAGCGGAGAAAACCCCAGGGCACGAAATAATTCCGGCCCCTGCGCAAACCAGAAATCCAGCTGTGGCTTATCCGCCTTGATGTCATCAATGATACCCTGCCAAAACGGAATCTGAGCTTCCGCACATTTCAGTATAGCGCCCCTGTTTTTTGGATGAAAGGCCGCAACAACAAGATCCGGTCTTAATGACTGAAACACTTTAACCGCATACTCCGGCAAGGTCTTTAATATTTCCGGCGCTGCGGCCATAAGATCTTCTACGGTTTCAAAACTGGTTAATGCTGTTTTAACCAGCTCAAAAGTAGTCAAATATCTTTGAAACAACTCTATTCCTTCTAACTCTTTAGGAACCGTTTCCATAGTTTATCCTCCATTATTTCCCGAGTTTTTCAAAAAAAGCCTCGATCCTCGTCGTGAATCTGCCTATATCCGTTATCCTGTAATCCCTGTCCAGAAGCAGAGCCGGCACGCCAATATCTTCCAGATCTTCCTTGTACAAGGGGTTGTCTCCCGAATGATGGTCGCAAAAGGCTATTTTGAAAAAAATGGCCCCGTCCACATCATATTTTTTGGCCATATCTAACACAAAATCACGTTTTCGCTCATAAACAAAGGTCATCCTTGGACAGGGCTGGTGATCGTAATATCGCTTGGCAATGGCGTAAAGGGGATCCTCATTCACTTCCACCTTGTCCATGATCCATCGTGTGCCGGTACAAAGAACATCTGTAACCACAAGACCTCCGGCATCTTCGATAACACGTATCACTTCGGGCTGATCTATGACGCTTCCTCCAATGAGAATTCGGGCCCTGTAATCTGTAATAGGATCTCTCTTCTCCAGTTCGTCCAGGGACTCCTTGAGCAATTCGTTATACTTTTTCTTGGGCATGGAGGTTCCGGCAAGGATGATCTTGTGGGTATCAGCCCCATTAATCATAGGCTCCGCACCTCCTCTGAAGTCATATAATTTGGCTTGAAGGTCCCTGGTTTCATTGCAGACATTTATTGCATCAGCCAGGGCTTTGTCCGTAATTTTTACGTCATAGGCTTTTTCCAGATCGTCCCTGAGTTTTTTTACCTCATTCTCCAGATACCATTCAAAATCTTCTTTGTCGTAAGAATAGGGCACCACCATAATGGTTTGATAGGGAAATTTTATGAGCTTGATCCAGACATCATACATGCGTCTCAATTGATCGCAGGTATTTACGAAAACAACCCCATCCATAAAATCAAATGCTTTAGACAGACCTTGATCCAGGAGATGCTTCGAAAACAAGCAGTGAAATTTCGGCATATAAACATCTGCCTTATTGGTTTCAGTGGAACCTGTTGCATTAAGCCTGACGGGCAAAAAGCCCGCAGCTATCAAAATCTCTTCAGGCGCATAACTGCAAGTGTAACCTATGACTTTTCCCCCGTCTTTTTTCCAGTCATCAATATAACGATTATATAACGTTCCTCCAGTTCGGATTAATTCTTCGACTGCCATGATCCTGTCTCCTTTTTTGGTATACGCCAGGCACACGCGCAAACAGAAAAAAGCCGCAGGCAAGCAGCTTTCACTCCTCACCTCCGCGGCGATTCACTTTGATCTTGTTTCTTCTAAACTATTTGAATATTCGCACCATAAATGGACTCTTTGCAAAGTGGCAATATCCACTACATCAGCGTGAATAGCCGTAAGTATTGCGAATAAGGCACTTTTTATTATGTTATAATATAGTATAGTATAGTATATTATAATGTCAAATATTAAAAAATTCTATCGATTTTTCCTGTATTTCCGGCATTTTCAAGTTACCGCTGACAAGAAAGTACTGTAATATCGCTATACCCTTCGCCTCCATCCGGCCGGCAGGGTCTAAGACTTGTCAAACGATTTACTACATGATATGTTTAAAATATGTGCCGTGCCCGGCACACAATCAGGGATAGGTAATAATGTTTTTTGTAGATAAGCCATACGTCTCGGATTTTTTCAAAATGACTGTCAGAGACAATGCCATACCTGTAGTCGATACAGATATAACTAAAGAGTTGGACCTTTACAGTGGGACGAAAATAGTTAGTGAAGATAAAGCTATTAAAATGACTCGCGAGTCAGATAATCCTGCCATCTATACTACATCTGAAAATTCAATAGGTTGGATATCGAAGAATTTAGCTTTCAGTAATCTTCCTGGAAAAATAGAGTTATTTAAAAACAAATTGAAATTTCGTGAGCTGACAAAATCAATTTTTCCTAACTTCTATTTCAAAAGTGTTGGTGTCGAAGACTTAAAACAGATTCAATTTAGCGAATTGCCTGTCCCATTTATCATCAAACCGGCTGTTGGTTTTATGAGCATGGGGGTTTATAAGGTTTCCAATTTTGAGGAGTGGACTAATACAATTGATTCAATAATTGCAGAAATAGATCAAATTAAGGATTTATACCCCGCTGAGGTGTTAGACACCAGTTTATTTATTATTGAACAATGTATTAATGGAGATGAATTTGCTGTTGATGTATACTATAATTCGATTGGTGAACCGGTTATTCTAAACATACTGAACCATACTTTTTCTTCAGATACCGATGTTAGTGACAGAGTTTACATTTCATCCAAAAAAATTATCGAAAGTAATCTTGAAGAATTTACAGGGTTTGCAGAAAAAATTGGGAATTTAGCTAGAGTAAAAAACTTTCCTGTACATATTGAGCTTAGAAGAGATAATGATGGTACTTTATTACCTATCGAGGTTAATCCGATGCGCTTTGGTGGTTGGTGTACTACCCCGGATATAGCCTTCCTTGCCTATGGATTTAACCCTTACTTATATTATTACTCACAAAAAAAACCAAATTGGTCTGAGGTTCTCAAAGGCAAAGAAGGAAAACTCTTTTGTGTTATCGTGTTGAACAACTCGACTGGCGTAGATGCAGATGAGATTACATCCTTTAATTATGAAAAATTACTTTCAAAATTTGAAAAGCCAATAGAGCTTAGAAAAATTGATTTTCAAAAATATCCCGTCTTTGGTTTCCTGTTCACGGAAACCAGGGAAGACAATTTTATTGAACTTAAAAACATACTGAATTCAGACCTGAATGAATTTATATCAACAAAATAAAATAGCCCAATCGGGTAGCCTCTCCCCCAGCCCCCGGGTAAGTAGCCCAAAGGAACTTCCCCTTCAGGCTCTATCAGAACCGGACGTAAACCTCAATCATGTCACCTGGCCGTAACTGCCAGTTCCAACTGCGTACTGTCTGACTTATTGCCTTTGCTGCCTTGCTACTTATTGAACGCCTCAATTGGAGGGGAAATAGAGATGAATTCACTACTCCGAAAGTTGAGATTATATTTATAAGACATACTTCCTTTCAAGTATCAAACTAAAAAAGAATAACAGAAATGACAGCATTGGCTGAAAAAAACATTTAAAAGTATACAAAAGGAAATACCAAAACTTTCCAAGAGTAACTCATGCGCAAGATTTTTTTTGATAAACGAGATCATCAATTGTTGAATATTGTCAATGATGTACTCACCAGGAACAGTGCCCGTAAATATACAAAAAAAATAGTCTACCCTTATCTTCATCCGCACGGAATCAAAGAGATGGCAGAATCAAGAGGGTTGCGTATTGCACATGCCATAATCCATTTACTGGAATTTCTGGATGTGGGCGGGATTAATGACCGCTTAAGCGCATTGCGATCCTTGAGAGATGAAATTTTGAATGCCACAGGTGGTACTTTACCAAAAAATACTGCCCGGGTTCTCTTGCAGATTATGAAAGAATTGGTCCGGGCCCACGGCAACTACCGGCGTCAACTTGAACTCGCACATGATTTCAGGACAACCGCAACCGGTAATCCACGGATTATTCGGGCACAGCTGCGCCGTTACCATCTTCTGGAAATGCCTGAAGAATGGAATCAAATAACTTTCGACGACCATGTTCATGATGCAAATACAAAAGGGCGAAAGTCTTCCAGCCATTTAATAATGGACGCCTGGATTAAGGGGATTAAACGTCTGCGGGTGGTCTACTACAACTACCTTGAACCCAGATTTGTTGTTGAACTCCTGGAAGCTGGAGAAATTATAGGGATTACTATACGAATCGGGGTAGAGTTTCCCGCAACATTTTATATGAAGTATGCCCAACTGATCTGGGTACCAAGAGGCTTTCCGGACTCTAAGGCTTTTTTATCTTTTTTGGCGGAAAAATCTGTCGCCGCATTTATGGCAGATGGCCGGAAAGTTTCTGAATATCAGCAGCGTTTTGTCATGGCAATGTTTCAGGAATTCAATGAAAAACATTGTCATGATATTAATGAGACTTATGGGATTAATCTGTGCCCGCTCGATAAATCTGCATTCTTGTCCTTTGTGGGTACTGGTCAGGCCTCGCTCCTTCACCTTGCGAAATTTATCCATGCAGAGATACTGCCCGCCATGGATGCCCGTGTTACAGTGCTTCGAGATCGTTATGCCCAGGCTAATCCTGAAGAACGCCGACAGATTGAAAATACAGTAAAAAATATGAACAAGCTGGACTCGGATGCTATCCTGGAGCGTTACCTTCAGCCAGCCGAAAATCCGGAAATAGATGACCCAAATATTCCTTGCGACCTCCCTGGTGTACCGGATATGCTTAAACTGTCACCATGTGAGCTGATCGAAAAATTAACCCGGCTTCATTCCGCCTTCCACATCACGCTTAACCTGAGTAATCTAAAGGTCGATGATGTACTTGAGATCCTCTATGATTGCAATGGCATGATAACCCGGCTTGAAATTTTTAATCTTAAAGACTATGCCGCCGGAAAGACCACCCACGTTGCAGAAATAAATCGACTGCAACAAGCCATCAATGATGGCAATGTCATTAGTCTGAAACAGCTCATCCGTAAAATTATTGCCCGGCTGGAGGCATCGGATGATGCTCAAAAAAATAACAGGATTGGAAAGCTTTTAAATATCCTGCATGATATTACCACATTAAAAGATCTGTACAAAGGGACTATCCTGAAAGCCCGCATCGGAAGCGATTCAACCGGCCGTTCAGCGCGTGTACACGGAATGGGGCTGGCAATCAAAGAGACCCTTCCGCAAAGGGCGCAAAAAAAAATTAAAAGCTCCGTTGCTCCCGTTCGGAAAATCGTTCCGATAAGGATCAAGGCTTTTCGGCGAACAACCTGTATTCCCCGAATAAGTCCAAATGCCTCTGGAAACGCATTTTATAACTTGATTCGTCGTGTTCCCATATTGAAAATGATGGGAGAAGAGCGCCATGAGGATTGGGTCATTCAGGAGTCTTCCATTCACATGGAAAGCCCGGGCAACATCGTAACCCTGGGAGGTATTCAAACAGAGAGCGACAACGGATTATCCCTTGATAGTCCGGAAACAAAAGAGAATGCCAAAAAAATTTCTTTGAAATATCTCAACAGCGGCCTAAAAAACGGATTAAAAGTGCTTATCGGCTTTATTCCTGCCTTTGCAACTTTTGCCCTGACCAAAGACTGGTGGCTGTTGGCCTATTTTGGGGCTTTTATATGGTTCGGCATTACCGGATTACGTAATGTCCTGCAATCCGTTCTAGGCGGCGGAGGTATCCGGCGTTCTCCTTTATTGAGATGGAATGATTATGTAAGCTGGACACGGATTACTGATTCACTTTTTTTTACAGGGTTTTCCGTCCCTTTACTCGATTATGTTGTCAAAACCGTTGTCCTGGATAGATTTCTGGGAATTACCACTGCCACTAATCCTGCAGCGCTCTATGGATTTATGGCTCTCGCAAATGGAATATATATCTCCACACATAATGCTTTTCGTGGTCTGCCAAGAGGCGCTGTTTTGGGAAATTTTTTTCGCAGTATCTTGTCTATACCGATTGCCATAGGATTAAACGCTGCAACAGGAGGGATTCTGGCCTATATCGGCTTTGCAGGAATTGACGATATTCTTCAGAAGTGGGCAGCTATAATCTCCAAAGCCGCCTCGGATTTTATTGCAGGCATCATTGAGGGATCAGCAGATCGTTACCATAACATCTGCGAACGCTTGCGGGAATATGATACCAAGATAAAACAATTATTCGATATCTATGCCCAACTGGAACTCCTTTTTCCTGAAGTCAAGGTTTTGCAGCTACTTGAATCTCCGGAATTGCTCCGGCAAAATAGAAACGCTGAAGTGCTCGATCTTGAAAAGATCATGATCATTAATGCTCTTGATCTGCTTTATTTCTGGATGTATCAGCCTCGTGCCAGGATTGCCCTGCACAGAATCCTGCGAACCCTTTCTAACGAAGAGCGCCAAATCCTGATGAAATCTCAATTTATCCTGAATCAGCAAAGGGAAATTAGTCTTTTGTTCGTTGATGGACTCATCGGCAACAATTTTTCCAAGCCTCTATCTTTCTACCTTGATTATTCAAAAGAATATCTGAAGGCGATTAAAAAAATAGCTCAATCCAAAATAAATTTACAGATCATTTAATGAAAAATTTTTGATCGGAATGGGACTTAATTAGTACTTGAACGAAAACTAAAACAGGTACTATTTCGGATAGTTAAACATTATTCAAGAAACGAAGATTTTCGAAAAGCTGCTAGCATTTAGCTATTGGCTCAAGGAACTATCTGTTTGATTTGAAAAGATAAAAGCTAATCGCTAAATGCTAATGGCTAAAAAACTTCGAGTTGAAAAGCATCCTTAATCTACCGGAAATATGACAATTTTAGCTTTTTCGTCAGGCACTAATTAACCTTTAACAACACCTAATGGTTTAAGCTTTACCACAGGCTTTACAAGATCAAGTTGCGCTTCGATAACCGAGTCTATATTCTTGTATGCGCCCGGGGCTTCTCCCAAATCAAAAAGTCCCTTTTTTTTGCCCCGTGAAATTTTGTTCCACCTGTCGAACAGAATACCTTCCATAGCTTTATCGCATTTTTCCTTTGAAAGCGTTTTAGAGGCCTGCCCCCTTCCCATAATACGACCGGCGCCATGTGAACATGACATGAAAGATTCCGGATTACCGAGCCCCTTGACAATATAAGAAGGAGTGCCCATTGAGCCTGGAATGATGCCCATTTCGTTTTTTAAGGCGGATGTAGCGCCCTTGCGATGGACCCAGACCTGTCTGCCGAAGTGTTTTTCCAGAGCTGCAAAATTATGATGAATATTGATTTCCTGCATAAAGTTAACTTCTGTTTGATGAAATTTTTTTAAAGTTTCGGCAAAAATTTGTTTAAACCGGATCATCATCCGTTTACGATTTTCAAGGGCATACGCAAGGGCGAAATTCATATCTTTTTGGTAAGCTTTTCCTTCGTTTGAATCGGAATGAAGAAAAGCAAGATCTTTGTTTGCAGCACTGATATTCATTTTTTTATTTAATTTTATGGCGATCCGGTTATGAAAATCGGCTATTGTCTTGCCCGGATTCCTGGAACCGGAATGAAGCATAAGCCAGACGCAGTCGCTCTCATCTACCTGAATTTCTATAAAATGATTCCCGCCGCCCAGTGTGCCGAGACTCTTTTTCGCAGTATCCCATTTTTTTGTATCCATCCATTTGGGCGGCCCTGCTTTAAAACCATCCCAGGTCTGCATTTTTTATGCCTGTTAAAACCTACCGGCACCGTCCGTTTAATCTGCTCAAGGATCTCTCTGATCTGTTGTTTTAGAAGATATTTTACCGGTATATCGGTTTGAACCGCAATCATGCCGCAGCCTATATCAACACCAACCATATTGGGACTGATAGCATCCATTAAAGCCGCAACACCGCCGATGGGCATTCCATACCCCTGGTGGCAGTCCGGCATTAAGGCAAAATGGTGAAAAACAGCAGGATGATTAGCGACATTGAGGGCCTGTGCCCTGGCTCCGGCCTCAATATTTGCACACCATGATTTAATGGGAACCTTCATGCTGGAAGGATCATCAAATATTTCTAATGCCATGCTTCCTCCTTATAAACGGCTTTAATATTTTTCAGGCTTCCCGGTAAACCTGCGGGAGGCCCGTCCACAACTATAAAAGATGCCTTGTTTCCCTTGATAATCGGTCCTGTTTTATTTAGTCCGATAAGTGCGGAACCATTCAGAACCGATGCCTTGAGAGTCTCTTCCAAAGAGAAACCTGCCTGCATAAATAATTTTAATTCTTCAATAATGGAACTGCCGTGGTGCACGCCCAAGCTGCCTGAATCCGTACCAACCGCAACAGTAACACCAAGTGCTCTTGCCCTGACAAGCTGCCCGAGCTGATCTTCCAGGGTTTTTCTTGAGATTTTGGCTTCAATGCTATCCTGGGATAGATACTCTGCATAGGCTTTCATTGTGCAGGCTGTGGGAACCCAGGTAATCTTTTTTTCAGCCATTCGGCCAAGATTTTTTTTCCCCATAAAAAAACCGTGCTCAATCGAGGCGCAGCCCGCCTCAATCGCATTTTCTACCGGAAGCCGGCCGTTAGCATGCACCATAACTTTAAGTCCTAATGATGATGCAGCATTTACAGCATCTTTTAAATCATTCAAATTAAACTGTGGCGGAGTCTCCTTGCCGAATTTTTTTAGACTATTAAGGCCGGAGTTAACAATTTTTACATGATCTATGCTTTCATCATTATAAAGTATTTCCTCCGCAAGAGTTTTATCCCGGGATAGCGGTCTCCCGATAAGCTTTCCATATCTTCCATGATTACGCCATGCCCGCCCCGCTGTTTTTATATCAACAATGCCCTTTTTTTTATCATATCGTTTTTTTTTATAGCGTAAAGCATAGGCCCCGTAATCACCTCCGTCCCTCACGGCAATCACGCCGGATAAAAGCAACTGGCGCAGATGCGCTGAAATTACATGCTCTGCATCGGCAAATGTCGACTTGAGCTGCTTTTGCCTTATTTTTTGATCATCTGTGCCGGACATACATAGATGAAGATGGCTGTCTATCAAACCGGGAATAATAGTGGAAGCTGAAAAATCCGCAATGTCGTCCTGATCAACATTATAAAATTGTGAATCAGACAGGCTTTGGATTATGCCGTTTTCAATTTCGAGAATTACATTCCTGCGCGCCGGTGCGCCAGTCCCGTCAATCAACCATCCAGCGCTAATTTTTATTTTTTTGGTCTTCATTGGTAATCTTAAACCCTGTTAATCATAGATGCCATATACCCGGCTCCGAAACCATTATCAATATTTACAACAGCCACATTGGAACTGCAACTGTTCAGCATTGCAAAAAGAGCCGTCAAACCACCCAGGCTTGCTCCATAACCTATACTGGTCGGCACTGCTATGACAGGCTTGTCCACCATCCCGGCCACAACGCTGGGCAAGGCGCCCTCCATTCCGGCAGCCACGACAAGCACTGCGGCATTGCTGATTAATTCTTTATGCTTAAACAACCTGTGAATCCCGGCTACTCCCACATCGTACAGATAGCCGGCTTCATTGCCCATGGCTTTGGCAGTAAGATAGGCTTCCCTGGCCACCGGGATATCCGAAGTACCGGCTGAAATAACAAGTATTTCACCTTTTCCCAGTATAGAAATTGTATCCTTTTTCCAGATTATCATTCCGGCATCATTATAAAATTTAGCTTCCGGGAAGTGTGCAAGAATCTTGTCGGCTTTATTCGGGCTGACACGAGTCACAAGTAAAACATGCTCCTGCACAAGTATTTTCTCCATTATGCCTATTATCTGATCTGCTGTTTTCCCCTCACCGAAGATAACTTCGGGAAACCCCTTCCGCAGGGAACGATTATGGTCGATGTGGGCATATTCAATATCTTCCATAGATAAATTTTTCAGTTTTTCCGCCGCATTTTCAACACTTGTTTTGCCGCTTGAAACCGCCCTGAGGAGCGCATTCAAAGATTTCATATCCATTTAAAATTCCTTGTCAGGTCCATAAAAAAAATATTTTGCTTCATCTATACCGCAAACTCTCATCGATGCTTCCGTCCGGCAGCATCCAATCCGGATGATAAGCTCCCTTTTCTTCTTTCTGATAACGGACACAATCTTCCCAATCACCTTTACAATATAATTCTATCCATTTTTTTTCCAAACGTCCATGTTCAAAATAACATTTCATCGGGCACATAGAATACCATTTACAATTATGGGAAAGAATTTGCAATTTATGATATTTTATAGCAGTCTCCGCCTTATAAGATGGATTGTAAAGTAAAGAAGCCGGATGTGGTAATGGAAATACTTTTTTTTCATTTAAAAGAATTAGTCTACCGTAAAGCGCACGGTAATCTGCACGCGCCGGGGGAGGATCCGAAGCATACTTTTTAAAAATATATCTTGCCGCGTAATAACCTAACGGAACAATTATTTTAGCCGACAATATAGCTATCTCCTCATCTAAAAAATGGCTGCAAGCCTCTATCTCATCCTGTTTGGGCCTCCTGTTTTTGGGCAGCTTACACTTAATCAAATTTGTCATATAGATTGAATCCCTGCTAATGACAGCGATATGTAAAAGCTTATCTAATATTTTACCTGATGGTCCAATAAACATTTTGCACTCTCTATCCTCATTCTCTCCAGGAGATAGGGCTATGAGCATCAAACGGGCATTTAAAGTTCCTTCGCCACAAATTATATTCTGCTTTGTTAAGGATAACCGGCAGTTAATACAACTCCTTATACGGTCATTCAATTTATTTAGAGCTATTTGTTTTTGATTAATCATCCACAGATTCCTTCGCTTTTGCTGTGCCGCAACATATCTTTCATAACAAAAAAATATCCCGACATTCTTCAAAAGAAATTATATCGCTTTTAATCCAGGGGGATCAAGAGTAGATTTTACCACCTAAAAATGTTAAAAACAGGCTGGTACAAAACTATCCTACTCAGCATGCAACCGTTGCTCTGTGAAGAAATTGTCAGTCCTGACCATAAAATAATCAAGGCCATGATCAACAAGCTTGTTGAAAATTACAGATAAAAAATTATGGATAACTCTATTATTTGGCAATTAGTTTAAAAGGTTGTTATGTTTTTATTGCTTCAAAAAAATAATTGCATCCTCTCTAAATAATGTTTACAATGCTTGATAACTAAATACGTTGGAGGTGTCGGCTAACCTTATTTTATCAACATGATAGATAGTTTTCGTTCAGGCACTGCTAATTATGAGCTGTTTTCGTTAAGCCACTGCTATGAAAATAAAAGAACAAATAAAACCAGCGGACAATTCCGGGCAATTTAATATTAATTATGAGAAGGAACTTAATCCCTCTCAACTTGATGCTGTAACAAGTGCTGAAGGACCGCTCCTGATTATTGCGGGTGCTGGAAGTGGAAAGACCAGGACTCTTACTTACAGGGTTGCCTACCTTGTGGAAAAAGGCATCCCTCCTCAATCTATTCTACTTCTCACATTTACAAGAAAAGCATCCCAGGAAATGCTGCATCGTGCCTCACAGCTGGTAGGTGCAAGATGCGCCATGGTTTCAGGAGGAACTTTTCATTCTTTTGCAAACAGTGTGCTGCGAACCTACGCAAAAAAAATCGGGTTTGGGCATGACTTCTATATTATGGACCGGTCAGACACCGAAAGTTTAATAAATATTATAAGAAAAGAGTCCGGCTACGGCTCAAAAAACCGCTCATTCCCAAGGAAACAGACTCTTGCCAATATTTTCAGCAGGGCTGTCAATAAGGTTCTATCCCTGGAAGATGTAGTTTCCCGTGATTACCCGCATTTCTTCAATGACCTGGAAGCAATTATTGAGCTGAATAAAGAATACGCAAATCAAAAAAGAATAAATAATGCCCTTGACTATGACGATCTTCTGATATTTTTACATCTGCTTTTAAAAAAACACCCGGAAATTCGCAACAAGCTTACGTCGCTGTATCGTTACATCATGGTAGACGAATATCAGGACACAAACCCTGTACAGGCAGAAATAGTATACTTCCTTGCCGGCGATGAAAAGAATATTATGGTTGTAGGCGATGATTCCCAGAGCATATATTCTTTCAGGGGAGCAGACTTCATGAATATAATGAGATTTCCCGATGTTTTTCCTTCCACAAGGATAATCAAGCTGGAAGAGAACTATCGCAGTGCTCAACCCATTCTTGACCTTACAAACAAGATGATTGAAAATGCAGCAACAAAATATTCAAAAAAACTATTTACAAATTTACACGGCGAAACCATGCCCATTATCATAAACGCTGAGGATGAATATGCTCAATCAGAAATTGTAGTAAAAAAAATAAAAAACCTTGCTGAAAAAGGTATACCCGTAAATGAGATAGCAGTACTTTTCAGGTCCGGCTTTCATTCATTCGGACTTGAGATAGAACTGACCAGAAATAACATTTCTTTTATAAAAATGGGTGGTTTCAAATTCATGGATTCCGCTCATATAAAGGATGTAATAGCTCATTTAAGGGCTTTCTCCAGTCGGGTTGACAGAATAAGCTGGTATAGAATTCTTATGCTTCTTAATAAAATCGGTCCCGCCGCGGCACGAAAAATTTTCAAATCTGTTTCAGAAAAAGGAATCGATGCCGGCCTGTCGGGCATAAAACTTAAGGGAAAGGCAGCCGAGGGCATTATGAAGCTTAAGGGGCTTTTCGCTAAAATGGATTCACAATCAGTAACTGTCGCCGACATGGGAGAAGCTGTAATAGAATATTATACACCGCTCTTGGAAACAATGTATGATGATCATCACAAACGCAGAAAACACCTTGAGCATCTTGTTGGGATTATGGAACGATACAGGAATATGGGAGAATTTTTAACAGATATGGCCCTGGAGCCTCCAAATACAGTGAAAGATGACTCCTTTACGACAAATCCTTCAGATAAAGGCAGGCTGGTTCTTTCCACAGTGCACTCAGCCAAAGGGTTAGAGTGGAATACTGTATTTGTTATCTGGACCCTTGACGGACGTTTTCCGTCGGCCTATGCTTTAAATAATGACAAAGACCTTGAAGAAGAACTGAGGCTAATGTATGTTGCCGCAACACGCGCAAAGGAAAATCTCTTTTTTATTTACCCGCAAAATGTCTACGACAAAAGCTCAAACAGCTTTTTATGCAACCCGAGCCGCTTTCTCGAGATAATACCCGACGATATTCTTAAAAAAGAATTTTAAAAAAACAGGGCATATTGTTTACAAATTATACAAATATAGAAACCCGGTGCGCCATATAATTCTGCAATTCAACAGCAGACTTGAAACCTCTTAAAAAACTTTACAATTACAACAAATGAATTATAATCAAAAAATTTATACGCAACAACACATACCATTATATCAGAGATAAAATTATTATGAAAAATTTACCTACCATTGTTCTTGCAACCAGGAACAATGGAAAAATACTTGAAATATCAGATTTATTAAAAAAATTTCCTGTTATAATCAAAAACCTTGATGATTTTGGGCCGATACCTGAAGTAGAAGAGGATGGAAATACTTTTGAAGAAAATGCTTATAAAAAAGCGAGTTTTACGGCAAAAATTCTCGGTCTGCCTACGATTGCTGATGATTCCGGGATTGTTGTCGAAGCCCTTGGAGGAGCGCCGGGTATATATTCGGCACGTTATGGCGGCACAGATGCAACAGATGAAGAGAGGTGCACCAGGATGCTGAAAGAACTTGAAGGTAAAGAGAATCGAAAAGCCGCTTTTGAATGTGTTATCTCCATAGCTGTACCTACGGGCGCCGCTCTTACTTATGAAGCACGCTGCGAAGGCCTGATAGCAGAGCATCCATCGGGAATAAACGGCTTCGGATATGACCCGATATTTTACTATCCTTCGTTTGACAAAACTTTTGCTGAAATAACCAGGGCAGAAAAAAGTTACGTCAGTCACAGGGGCAAGGCTATGCGTGAAGTCAGGGATGAATTCGACAAGGTTCTAATATGGATAGAACAGAATATGCCGATTTTTGAAAAATTTCAGTGTAATGGATTGTAGTAATATGATAGAAGATCTTATAAAAAAAAACAGAAGTTGCAGAAGGTTCTATCAAAACCATTCCATAAATATAGAGATGTTAAATCAATTGGTGAACCTGGCGAGGTTATCGGCTTCAGCAGCCAATCTGCAACCTTTGAGATACATACTCTCCTGCGATGCATCAACTAATTCTGAAATATTCTCATGCCTGACCTGGGCGGCTTATCTAAAAGACTGGGCCGGTCCAGTGGAAGGAGAACGTCCCTCGGCTTATATTATAATACTGGGTGATACTGAGCTGACCAAAGATTTTTGGTGCGATCACGGTATCGCCGCTCAGAGTATTCTTTTGGGGGCCAGGGAAAAAGGGCTCGCAGGCTGCATGATCGGTCTGATTAACAAGGAAAAATTAAGAAAAATACTCTCTATAGAATCAAAATATAGAATCATGCTGGTTCTGGCAATCGGGAAACCGAAAGAAGAAGCCGCAATAGAAAAGCTCGGAGCTGATGGTGATATAAAATACTGGCGCGATGAAAATCAAATTCACCATATCCCAAAAAGAGGATTACAAGATATAATTATTAAAAGTTATACTCGATGATCAAGTTTTTATGATTAGCTAAATTTTAAGCTTGAGAGTATAATCACGGCCATTGAAAAATATTAATAATTTTGAAAGAGTCCATTCATAATGCTATTAACTGAATCTGCACCATTTATCAAACAGTACATTGAAGATCTCAACAATAGCCTGGAGCAATACAAACCTGGTGCGGGATTAACATTTACCCAGAAAGCATGGCTAAGCTTTTGTCTTACCGGTATATTAATGGTAAATGCTGTATGTTGGGCAAAATTTGAACGGGCGAGTCTGGGCAATTATAAATTAGCAGCTCTATCTTGGATGTTTCGTAAGGGTAAGATTTCATGGGACAATTTACTTGTTGGAAGCGTCAGGCGTATTTTGAAAAAATATGGTATCACAAATGGTGTAATTGTTTTTGATGAGTCTGATCGTGCCCGTTCTAAGAATACAAAGCGAATATACAAGGCTCATAAGCAAAAACACAAAGCAAGCGGAGGTTATGTTAATGGGCAAACAGTTGTTTTGCTTCTTTTGGTCACAGACTCTATAACCGTACCTATTGGTTTTAAGTTTTACATGCCTGATCCAGTTGTTAGTGCCTGGAAAAAAGAAGAAGAGAGATTGAAAAAAAAGGGACTCCCGAAGAGTAAGCGTCCTGTCAAACCAGCATTTAACCCTGAGTATCCGAAAAAAATTCAATTAGCCCTGCTCTTACTTGAGAATTTTAAAAAATATTATCCTAAAATTACTGTTAAATGTGTATTGGCTGACGCTTTATACGGTTCAAAAGAATTTATGAATGGAGCCTCTAATATTTTGGGAGGAGTGCAAATTATCAGCCAATTAAAGTCAAATCAAAATATACGATACAAAGGTAAAAAAAAGACAATTACGGATTATTTCAACATGATTAACAAAGGTGTAAATTGCACCATTCGTGTGCGAGGCGGTGAAAAAGTCAATGCAACAGTGAGCAGTGCCCGCCTTAAGGTTGATGCACACGATGGCAATGTGCTTTTTGTGATAGCTCTTAAATATGAAGGGGAAGATGAATACCGTTACTTAGCTGCCACTGATGTGAGTTGGCGCACAGTTGACATTATTCAAGCATATTCTTTGAGATGGCTTGTAGAGGTTTTTTTTGAAGACTGGAAGCTTTATGAAGGATGGGGACAAGAGGCCAAACAATATGACGAAGAAGGATCAAGCCGAGGCCTGATCTTGAGTCTGTTGCTAGACCATTGCCTCCTCCTTCACCCTGAGCAGGAGGCCTGCATAGAGAACAAAACTCCCGTGTTTACCGTGGGAAGTCTGCAAAGAAAAACTCAAATGGATGTTTTGATGGAATGTGTCAAATCTTTGCTGCAACAACAAGATCCCGGTGAAAAACTTAAAGAAATGGGCCAAGTTATCAAAAAAGTTTTCCGACTTATGCCATCGGGAAAACATATGAGCGGAAGAACTATAGGTAGATTGGGGCCAACACCTTCTCTATCACGTAAATATTGTCCTTGCTAAGTGCTTTTGGCAAGTTCATCATCAAAAACTTGAACATCGAGTTATAGTTGATCTTTTTAGTACCTTACTCCTAAAACCCTTATAAAAAACAAAAATATTATAATAAAAAAATTAGCTACAAATTTTGTAGGTGGTTAACTTGATATTTGGTAAATACAATGAGTTGAATTGTGGGTGTTTAACCCGCCTTTGGACTGTTTATATTGTATAAAAACAGTTGCTGTTCTAAAGGAGAAATTCCTATGACTGATATAAAAAAACCTATAGATATCGTACAGGAAATAGGTGGGTTCAGAACAATAGAAGCGGCAAGGCAAGTTTTTAAAGAAAAAATGGATAAGGAGAATCTTTCAAAAATCGAAAAAATCGAAACCACCGAAGTTTTGATCAAGATAGCAAACGCCATAGCAATGTGTGATCCTGATACAATTTTTATAGTAACCGATACCGAAGAGGATAATCGTTTTGTCAGGGAATTCAGTTTAAAAAAAGGGGAAGAGAAAAAACTGACGATGGAGGATCATACCATCCATTATGATCTTAGGGAGGAACAGGGCAGAATTATAGATAAAACATATTATATTACCGACCCTGAAGAGTTTATCAGCTCTCTTGCAAACAGGATAGACCGACCGGATGCCCTTGAATATATTCAAAACAATATGAAAGGTCTTATGCGCGGGCATAAGATGTTCATAGGATTTTATATGCGCGGGCCTGTTGGTTCACCGGTTGCAAATCCTGCCCTGGAAATCACCAGCTCGGCTTATGTCGGTCACAGCGCTGAAATCCTTTATAGAAACGCATTTTCGGTTTTTGACAAAGAGATTGAACGGTCAGGTCATTTTTTTACAAATATACATAGTGAGGGGTTGAACCGGCCTGAAGACCTGCCCCACGCAAGAGTCTTTATGGATCGAAAAAAGCAGACAACATACAGTTTCCTTTGCACTTATGCTGGTAACACGCTTTTGCTGAAAAAAGGGAATCACAGGTTTGTCGTTGACAGGTCGGTATATGAGTACAGGGGAACCCAGCTTGCCGAGCACATGTTTATTACCGGAATTGAAGAACCGGAAGGCCGAATAACATGGTTTACCGGAGCTGCACCGAGTGGGTGCGGGAAAACGACCACGGCCATGGCCGGCGACCATTTTATAGGTGACGATCTTGCTCAAATGCGGATAGCCGAAGATGGTTCAATCAGATCGATTAACCCTGAAAAGGGTATTTTCGGTATTCTTGAGGATGTCAACAGGGAAGGCGATCCTGTTTTGATGGACTGCCTACGAAAACCCGGCACTGAAGTAATCTGGTCTAATGTACTGATAGATGATAACGGCGTGCCCTACTGGACCGGCTGCGGAGAAGATATACCGGATAAAGGTTTTACATTTTACGGTCCCTGGGAAAAAGGGATGCTGGACAAAAATGGTAATGAGCTTCCCATATCTCACCCGAATGCACGCTGCACTTTAAATGCAAGCGCTCTTTCAAACTGTTCTGAAAGGATTGAAGATCCTGATGGTGTTGTAATCGGGGTTATAACATACAGCGGTCGGGACAGTGATACCATGCCGCCTATCCGGGTTGCAAAAGATTCTGATCACGGTGTGGTAATCGGTGCCTGCTTGGTATCGGAAGCAACCACAGCCGAAATCGGAGCAACCGGAGTCAAGCGGGCTCCATGGGCCAATGCTCCTTTTATACCAGGTGTTTTGGGCGATTATATGGATTCACAATTCAAATTTTACGGCAACAAACTGATTGCTGCCAATAAACAGCCTGTAATGGCAGGCCTGAACTATTTTCTTACGGAAGAAGCAAGAGGCGGCTCTTCAAAGAAACTGCTCGGCGAAAAAAGAGATGTCAAAGTCTGGCTGAACTGGCTTGCAAAACTAGTTCATAGGGATATTGATGTTATCAAAACTCCCATAGGCAACATTCCAAAGTTCAAAGATCTGCAAAAGATCTTTGAAACGAAAATTAATAAGGAATATACAATTGATCTCTATAATAAGCAATTTTCCCTGTATCTTGATAACATATTGAAAAGAATAGATTTACAGGTTGATGCCTACAGAAAAGGAACACACATTCCTGAAAGGATTTTTGAAATTATGGATGAACAAAAAGAAGAACTTTTTAAACTTAAAGATAAATACGGAGCAGTTGTAACACCGTATCAGCTTGAGGAAAACGATAAGTGATGAGTTGTGAGTGATGAATCGCACAGGCGCTGCATCCAGCTAAAAGATAGCTTCAGGGTAATCTGCAGCGGCCGGATGCTTGTAACCCTTATAATGGGTTTTGCGTCCGGTCTGCCGCTCCTGTTGACCCTGTCTGTTCTGCAGGCATGGATGAAGGAAGAAAATATTGATCTGTCTCTTATCGGACTCATCACCCTGGTACAGATTCCATATACCTGGAAATTCCTGTGGGCGCCTCTGCTGGACCGTTTTATTCCGCCTTTTCTCGGCCGCAGAAGAGGATGGCTCTTTTTAATACAGATTGCCCTGGTATGTGCCATAGCAGGTTTAGGGTTTACCGATCCTGTGCATCATTTCCGAATGATGATATTTACTGCTCTGCTTATATCCTTTTTGAGCGCTTCCCAGGATATTGTAATTGATGCCTACCGTCGTGAAGACCTTCCCGACAAGGAACTGGGACTCGGCTCCTCTTTATATATATACGGGTACAGAATGGGTACCCTGCTCGCTTCAGGAGGCGGTCTTATCCTGGCGGATCATATCCCTTTTGCTTATGTTTATCTTATCATGGCGGCCTGCATGCTCCCATGTATATTTACCACGCTATTTGCACCGGAACCGGTTGTGCCGGGAAATACGCCGAAAACATTAAGAGAGGCGGTAATTGCCCCTCTAATGGAATACTTCAGCAGACGGAGCGCTTTGCTGATGCTGGCCTTTATACTGCTCTATAAAATAGGCGATACCATGGCCGGCGCCATGACCATACCCTTTTATCTTGATGTGGGATTTTCGAAAACCGAAATCGGCACGGTCGTCAAATTATTCGGAACATGGGCTGTTATTGTCGGCGCGATTACAGGAGGCTTTCTTATGCTCCGCCTTGGAATAAGACGAAGTTTATGGATTTTCGGTTTTTTACAGGCGATCTCCACCGGATGCTTTGCCCTTCTGGTTAAAACAGGTCCCAGCATAATAGCTTTATCCTTTGTCATATCCTTTGAAAATCTGAGCAGCGGCATGGGAACCGCCGCCTTTGTGGCTTTTATGGCAAGTATTACGGATAAAAGATTTACAGCCACACAATATGCCCTTTTGAGCAGCCTTATGGCCTTTCCCAGGGTTCTGGCCTCGGCTCCAACCGGATTTATGGCCCAAAGTGCGGGCTGGGAATTTTTTTTTATAATATGTATGCTGGTGGCAGCGCCGGGAATGCTGCTTTTACCAAAAATTGCCCCCTGGAATTTAGCAAATGGATCAGGAAAACGGAATACTCTTACAAAAAGGTAAAGACCTACATAAGATCAGGGAAAAAATTCTTGCCCTACCCCCTGAAAAAGCCCTTGATGCCATCCTGGAGTCGGAGCAGCCTTCTGCTGTTGTCCAATCATTCCAGGAAGATGACTTTTATTTTTTAATTAATGACATCGGATTGAACGATGCCGTAGAACTTCTCTCCCTGGCATCCACACGACAGTGGGAATATATTCTGGATATAGAGACATGGGACAGGGACAGGATTGACCTCAAATCCGTCACGCAATGGATCCACGTTCTCCTTACAGCCGCGCCAAAACGTTTAATCCAGTGGTTAAGGGATAAAAAGAAGGAATTGATTGAATTCTATCTTTTTAAAAATCTCGAGCTAAAGATAAGGGAGCATGATCAGGAGCCGTCCGAACTGGGGGATGGTTTTTTCACTGATGATGACACCTTTTATGTTAAGCCGCGCTTTAATCCTTACGGAGAGATCTCTGCCTCTGCAATGTATGCCCGGGGATATGATTCCGAATCGATACCTTCGGAACATGAGGAGATGGAACGGTCACAAACTCTCCTGGAATTAATTAAACACCTTTCAGCCTATGATCATATCCTGTATCAGCAGATCCTTCTGGAATCTGCCGCTATCCTGCCGGCAGAGGTCGAAGAAGAGCAATACAGGTTACGGAACGTAAGACTTGCTGAAAAAGGTTTTCTTCCTTTTGAAGATGCCATAGGTATATATATCCCATTAAAACCAAAAAACATTGAAAAACTCGGCCAAAAAATTTTTGCGGCTGCTTCTGACAAGAACCCATTCCGTTCAGCCCCGCAATATCCCTTGCCAAATCTGAAAATTAAAAATATATTTACCCAGGCTCTTCAAACCATCGAGATTGATGAAATTATAGAGCACATTCAGCAGGAATTTGCGGGACTTGCTAATCAAATAATCTCCGCAGACCAAAAACCGGTTAAAAGCAGGGCTGATCTGCGTAAGGTCGTAGAGAAAGCATGCGGTTATATAAATATTGGCCTGGAAAGTTTATCCAGGGAGTTTTCCGTAACCGGCAAAAAAAATATTGCCGCATATATAAAAAAATATCCCCTGGCGCTTATCTTCAGAATCGGGTACAGTTCAGCCTTGGAATTAAAATGGCGGGTGGATAGATGGTTGGAAAAAAGCTGGTTTGCCGGTCAAAATTTACCACTCCCATTCTGGGGAGAAGAATGGACAGGTCTGCTGGGTGGACTACTGATAAAAAAACCACTTTTTTATGATAATTATAAATCCGGCGTGCTTTACAGGGAATTTTTCTCAACCGAAGAAATCGCGGCAACCGCTGAAATATTAAGCATGATCACAAACTTTGATGATATTTTTTCAAAAATGGATGTTATAATAAAATCGGCTGAAGCTTACGAACAGCTTGACTATAAAAATTTAATTCTAACCCTATGGTGCAATGATCAAATTGATTCAATAAATACGCAGGGAAAATTTTTGCCTGTCGATTTCGATAAATTCAAACCCTTTTTTGATGATTTGTGGGAAGATACGCAAGAAACTAATAATAAACAGAAACAAATAAAACTCAAAGCAAAAGAATCATTCCTGAACTGGCTCTCAGGAAGAACAGGAATGGAAAAATACGATCTTTATACCGGATTCGGCCTGATCCTGGAGAAACTCTTCTCTGAAATAGAAGCCGAATACGGCAGGATAGCAACAAAAGATCTTGATCCCAAGTATGTGCGGATGTTCCTTTTTGAATAAGGGGACGAAAAATATTTCATGACATAATTTAAAAAAAAAGGATTAAGCCCTTTATGAAATATTAAATCATTAGGATAAGGAGGTTTATATATGTTAGTTTCTAAATCTATGAGTAAAATGGTATTTTCCATTAGTGCTAAGTCTTCTCTATCAAAAGCGATCACGCTTCAACAAAAGTGTCAGGTAAACATGTTTCCGGTTCTTGATAAAGGTAAACTTGTGGGAGTTCTAACTGATCATGATATTCAAAGAGCTTCGATTTCAGACAAAATACCACTTGATACTCATGAAGCAATAGATATTGTTTCAAAGGTACCGGTAAGAGAGGTTATGACACCAAACCCTATTACCATACCACAAGATTATACTGTGGGAGAGGCCGCGAAAATTTTATTGCGCAACAAGATAGCCGGAGCCCCTGTGCTGGACACGGACGGCCATGTAATAGGCGTTCTGACCCGGAGTGATGTCTTGAGGGTTATGATATTACTTACGGGAATTAATAAAAAAAGTTTTCAGTATGCCTTGAGAGTTAAGGATCAACCAGAATCTATTTCTCAAATAGTTCATGTAATGCGTGATCATGGGTGCCGTTTTGCAAGTCTTTTAATTAGTTACCATGGGGTGCCGGCAGGTTCAAGGGATGTTTATATACGCGTATATGATATAAAGGATGATGTTGCTACCAAGCTCATTCATAAATTAAACGAAATAGCAACAGTTCATTATGTGGTAGATACCATAAGTGAAGAGAGAAGAATAATAATAGAATAAAATCCATATATAAATTTTCAGATAATTACCCGATTTTAAAATTTAGCACAAGGCCGGAGGGGGTAGGGGTTCAAAATCTTGAACCCCTACTTCGACGACCGGTAACGCAGTGAAATTATTGATGTGGCAATCTATAGATGCATCGCGCACCTACTGTGGAATTTTATATGCTTAGGATCGCAAATTAAATAACTTGAACAATATTATTTAATCTCCGATCCTTATATAACAATTATGCGTTTAAAATAAGGATCAAATCATGTCAATCAACAAGGAACTCCTTGATATCCTGGCCTGCCCCAAGTGCAAGGGCGATATATATCTTGATGACGCAGGCAACGGTCTTATATGTGACAAATGCAAACTGATCTATGAAATCAAAGATGACATTCCGATCATGCTGATTGAAAAGGCCAGGCCTGTAACCCCTTGATTATAAAAAAATGAGCATTCCAAGCCCTCCTCAGCCCGCAAAACTGATAATCGGACTCTTCATGAAGGATAAAGAACTTGATGAACAAGTCGCAGAGGGGCTTATACAACAATTCGGTGCCATTGATGTTATAAGTTCGTGGCTTCCATTCGATTACACAGACTACTACCAATCTGAAATGGGCGCGCCCCTTTTCAGAAGAATGTTTTCCTTCAAGGAGCTGATTGATCAGGGCGCTCTTGCAGATATAAAAACAGTCACAAATTCAATCGAAGAGAAATACTACGCCAACAATAAACGCCTTGTAAATATTGATCCAGGCTATATGCTACCTTCACGTTTTGTTCTGGCAACGGGAAAAAATTATTCTCATAGAATCTATATTGGAAAGGGAATCTATGCAGATCTGACGCTAATCTATACAAAAGGCGGGTTCACAACATTACCCTGGACATACCCGGATTATGCCGCTAAACATATGCTCGCCTATCTTTTAATGGTACGCAAAAAATATATATCTGATTACAAAAATAAATTTTCAGGAAAAATTGAATGATTAAAAGCATGACAGGCTTTGCCGATTACAAGATTGATGCTAAGGATATATCCGTCTTCGTGGAGATACGGTCCTACAACAGCAAGCACCTCGATATGGCTCTGAGAACCTCATATTTACACAGACGTTTTGAAAGCAAAATTAAAGACCTTATTTCAAAAAAGATATCAAGGGGACGTATAGAAATCAATTTACGGGTTATCAACACGTCGGAGAACATTTATGATTTTGATGTTAATACCGGTAAGGCAAAGTCATATCATGCAGCGCTTGTTAAATTAAAAAACCTTCTTGACCTTCCAGGCGAAATATCACTGGAAATTCTGCTCGGTACCGGTGAGATGATAAAGCCCTCCGAGGTAGAAACAGATCTGGCGGAAGAAGGGATAATTATAGACAAAGCTGTCAATGGGGCGCTTTTGGATATTGATATAATGCGGCAAAGAGAAGGAGATTTTATTGCCGATGATTTTAAAAAGCGGCTCCAATATTTAAGCGACTTTATAGATAAAATAGAGAATGAATCCGTCGATTTAATCCCCTTTTACCAGGAACGTCTTAAAGAACGAATAGCTATTTTAACAAAAGGAGTGGTTGAAATCGATCCTGGCCGTATAGCCCAGGAAGCTTCCTTCCTTGCTGATAAAAGTGATATTTCCGAAGAGATTGTCAGGGCAAAAAGCCATATCGAACAGTTCATTACAATTATGGATTCTGATGACCCGGCAGGTAGAAAGCTTAATTTCCTCTTACAGGAGCTTAACAGGGAATTTAATACAATGGGGTCAAAGGCATATAATTCAAAAATATCACATATTATTGTTGAAGTAAAATCAGAGCTTGAAAAATTAAGAGAACAAGTCCAGAATGTAGAATAAAAAATCAGGAGCTTATTACATGGAAAAAAATCTATTGAATATCGGTTTTGGGAATACAGTTGTTGCTGAAAGGATAGTCACGATTATTTCTCCCAATTCTGCGCCGATTAAGCGTTTGAAAGATGAAGCAAGGGATAACCGATATCTTGTAGACGCCACGCACGGGCGTAAAACACGCTCAATCATAATAACAGACAGCAATCATGTAATACTTTCCGCTGTACAGCCGGAAACAATATCCCAGCGTTATGAAGCTATTCAGTAGTGACAAAGCCTTTAACAATGAATATCTCCAAACCAGTAAAAATTTTTGAAAATACAAAAAAAAAAATTATAACTCCAGGACATCTGTTCATTATTTCCGCTCCCTCAGGCGCCGGCAAAACCACTCTTTGCAAAATCGTACTGGACAGGTTTCCCGACCTGCTCTACTCCGTATCATTTACAACCAGGCAGCCGCGGCAGGGAGAAACGAATGGGAAGGATTATAATTTCATTACAAAAGAAGATTTTTGCAGCGGCATCAAAAAAGGAATGTGGGCTGAATGGGCCGAGGTTCACGGCAATTACTACGGCACTTCCGCATTTTTTTTAAAAAACACAATTTCGGAAGGTAAAAATCTTCTGATAGATATTGATGTACAAGGGGCCGCAATTATGCTCCGATCATATCCTGATTCAGTAACTATTTTTATTCAACCTCCATCAATAGATGCTTTACGATCCAGGCTAAAAAAAAGAGGCACTGATTCAGAGGAGACAATAAATAACCGCATGGCTGCAGCCGAAAAAGAGATGGAAAAAAAACATCTATATCATCATACTGTAATGAATGACGATCTTTCAAAAGCTGTGGAAGAATTGATCTCGATTATTAGTCTATATATATCTTAAAGTATAGCCCTCTCAAAGGGATGAGGGAGGCTGGCAAAATGAAAGGACAAATTTATTTATAATAAAAACGACAAAATGGAAATACTTTATGGTATTCATTCTGTGAAGGAAGCCCTTAATGCCCGGCAAAGAGTTTTTTTTGAGATATATTTTGTAAAAGAGAAGTTGTCACCCCCCCTTAAAACAATAGAATTTCTCGCCATATCTTTAAAAATACCAGTAACAAAAGTCAAAGCCTCTTTTCTTAAATCTTTAGCAAAAACCTCCCGTCACCAAGGTGTTGCGGCCAGAGTGAGTCTATATCCGTTTTCTGATATTTCTGAAATTATAGACAACCCAAAAAAATCCGGATATAATAATTTTTTACTATTGCTTGATAATATCCAGGATCCGCATAATCTTGGAGCTCTTGCCAGAACAGCCCTTTGCGCCGGCGTGGAAGGCATTATCATCACAAAGGACAGATCCGCCGGTCCAACTCCTGCCGCCTGTAAAGCATCAGCCGGAGCACTTGAACATTTACCCCTTGTCCGTGTGACGAATATGGTGAAATTTGTAAAGGAACTTAAAAAAAAAGAATTCTGGATTATCGGGATGGAAGGGGAAGCCGGTAAATCCGTTTTTTCTATCGATCTATCCTGTAATATTGCAATTATTATTGGTGGTGAAGAGAAAGGGATCCGCCCCCTTGTTAAAAAAGAGTGTGACCATTTGGTTTCCATACCTAACTTAGGGCAGATAGATTCCTTAAACGCGTCTGCAGCAGGCGCGGTTGTAATGTATGAAGCGCTCAGGCAGCGAAGATATTCTTAGGGTTCGCACAAAAATAAGTTAGCAATTTTAAGTGTTGAGGCGCTTGGCTGGCAAGGCGCGAACGCGTAGGAATATCAAGATATTTCTACGCGTTCGTAACGCAGCCAGACAGGATGCATCGACGCTTAAAATGTAAAGTTATTTTTGCGCGAGCCCTTAGGGCTTGCGCTAAAAAACCGAGGTGTTAAAATGACCTTTATTCTTCCTGATTACAATCCCCCTGATTTTAATCAACAAATTTTCAAAGATGCACCCGTAGTGGTTTGCAAACCTGTTAAGCAGTCAGGTATCGCTCCCGACAATTATCACGCAACCTCAATCTACCCGGAATACTTTAAGATCAGCAAAGATGTATGGTGTCTCATCGAAGAATCACGGATGGATTGCGTAGTAGTAAAAACTCCCGCCGGCAAGCTTTCTGTAATAGAGTGTAGAAATTTAAAAACAGGTGATCTTGTTGCATGTGGACGTGAGGAAAACGGCAAAGACGGAATCTTTGTTCATTCTCATGCTTTCGATTTTGCAGATTATGAGGCGGAAAAATTTGCCTTCAGGTCTCACCTTACCCGTGAGACATCATTCTCAATAGACTATGACGAGTTATATGATCTGCTGAAATATGATCGGGTTAATGGTTTTATCTTGTGGGTGCTGGGCCCTGCGGTTGTTTTTGATCATGATTCAAGAAAAGCCTTTACAAGTTTAATCAAAAAAGGATTTGTCCATGGGCTGCTGGCGGGAAACGCTCTTGCAACACATGATTTGGAGGGCGCTCTATTCGGAACCGCCCTGGGGCAGAAACTTTATTCCAAGCGAAGCGCTGAACTCGGACACTACAATCACCTGGACGCCCTGAACATAATACGCAAAACAGGTTCAATTAAAGCTTCAATCCAAGAAGGTCTGATTAAAGATGGTGTAATGCGTGCTTTAATAGAGAATCGAATCCCATATGTGCTGGCAGGCTCGATTCGGGATGACGGTCCCATGCCGGAAGTTATAGGGGATGCCTATCGCGCGCAGGACAATATGCGCAGGTTGACCCGCCGCGCAACAACTGTAATAGCGCTATCAACCCAGCTTCACGCAATCGCCACCGGTAACATGACGCCTTCTTATAAGGTGGAAGGAAAAAATATAGTTAGGCCGGTCTTTTTTTATACGGTGGATATGTCTGAATTTGCTGCAAGCAAGTTGGCAGACAGGGGTTCCCTTACGGCGCGATCAATTCTTACAAATGTTCAGGACTTTGTAGTAACTGTGGAACGTGGTCTATTGAAAGAATAATTTTATACCTTAGAATAATACGGAAAACAGAAAACTTATGAGAAACAAAAAAAGCCCGGATGAAAAAAAAATACAAAGAATTAATAAAATTCAGCGGAAATTTTTTGGCAAAATCACCCATGTTTTTGATCCTCCTCTGCCTGAAGGAGTTCCTGGACGTCTTGATCAGATTGTTGCCTGCGCCGAAATCAAAAAAGGGGATTGCATCCTGGATGTCGGCTCAGGTACCGGCATACTGCTGCCTTTGATCCATAAATATAAACCGGAAAAAATTTTTGCATGCGATCTCTCTAAAGAAATGCTGGAGAGCTTGAAAAAACAGCACCCTTATGCGATTACAATCAGATCGGACGCGCGTGATTTAACCCTTCCGGACGGCAGTATCGATCTGGTCTTTGTAAATGCATGTTACTCGAATCTCGTGGATAAGAAAGGTTTCCTTATCAATATCAGCAGGATGATGAAAGCCGGGGGACGGATGGTTATAAGCCATCCCATGGGAAGGGGATTTATAGATCTTTTAAGAGAAAAATCTCCGTTTCCACTTGATGATTTTCCCCATGAGCCCGAAGCAAAAATTATGCTTGCTCCTCATGGGTTAAACGTAAATAAATATATTGATCAGGAGGATCTTTATATATTGGTAGCGATAAAACAAAACATATAGCCTTTATATGGAATTCAGGGGACACCATACCTATTTCTTCGGTTTTCGCCCCGGTTTTTTAAGTTTTAGCGTCACACCCAACGATTTTTCCAATTTTTCAATAAATTGGATATCCCCGGCTGGCCGACCGGTTCTCTCATGTTTTTGCAATCGACTCCACATTTTTGCTGTAATATTTTCCGACAAAAATTGAGCCCAATCCTTATTTACCAATTGAATTAAAGATTGTGTTTTCGTAAGCTTATCTTCGCCACCATTAGTATGAGCGAAAGCACTGCTCCATGTCCAGTCCAATGCGTTGGATCTTTTACAAGCTTTGCCCTGGCTGGATTCATTTCAATATAGGGTATAACGGGCACATGCCAACCAATAAATTTCATCCAAAACATAAGAAGCAAACCTGCATTGCCACAAATGTCCCTCCAGCCTCCACGAAAATTGATCATTCGCGAATACCGCCTATGAGCCTCTCCAATTGCAAGCATTAACGATTCTTTAGTTTCAGGGACAGCAATTTGATTAGGCATCAGGCAGTATGACCATATTTCTACTCCACGTGCATCGCACCATTCCTTCATCAAATCGATATAGGCAATATAGTCCGTATCAGAAAAAAAGGTTTGTAACCGTCTGTTCCCTCTTTGAGTGATATAGAGTGTTTGGTAATCGTTTTTCAAAGAGCCGTTTATCATTCTCATTGATAACAACAATATAATTATTACTTGAATGTAAATCTATTCCAGCGTATGTTTTCATCTGACACCTCCGCAATCCTATTTGAATTAATATTCTGCTTCCATAGTTTTACTATGGATAAGGAGGTGTCAATCTTTTTCCTGATTTTTAGTATTGACTTGTAATTATAACCTCTTGTGATATTATATTTTTACTTTGCAGAGGATAATTGCAATTTATAGTCAACAATAAACAGGTATGGTGTCCCCCGAATTCGTAGACGGTCATAAAAATAAAAAAAGGGAAAATAAAAATGAAAACCTATGAAAACCCACTAAAATTTCTATCTGCCGTTTTACTAACTATTTTCATATCAATGCCTATACATGCAATGGCGGAACCGAAAGGCAAGCTGATCATTTTCCATGCCGGCAGCCTTACGGTTCCCTTTGCAAAAATGGAAAAAATTTTTGAGGCAAAATATCCCAAGGTCGATCTTCTCCGTGAAGGAGGAGGCAGCACCAAGATGGCGCGCACGATTTCAGAATTGCATAAACCGGCGGATATCATGGCTTCGGCCGATTTCAAAATCATAGACAAAACCCTGATTCCACAATATGCTGATTGGAATATACGCTTTGCATCCAACCAGTTGGTTCTATGTTATACAGACCAAAGCCGTTTTGCAAAAAAGATTAACGCTGAAAACTGGTATAAAATCCTGGAACGGCAAGGGGTAATCTGGGGGCATTCCGACCCTAATCTGGATCCTTGCGGCTACCGAAGTCTGATGGTGATACAACTGGCTGAAAGCTATTATAAAATAGACGGCCTGTATGACCGCTTAATTGCAAACCGGCCCAAAAAAAATATCCGCCCCAAATCGGTGGAGCTGGTTTCACTCCTTAAAACCGGAAACATGGATTATGCCTGGGAATATCTATCCGTTGCGGTTCAGCACGGCTTGAAATATATAAAACTTCCGGCTGAAATCAATCTGGGAGATTATAAAAATGATGTTTTTTACAAACAGGCCAAAGTTAAGGTAACAGGCAAAAAACCGGGGCAATCGATTACCAGAACAGGCAAATCATGTACTTACGGAATCACCATTCTCAAGGGATGCCCGAATCCGGAAGCAGCCGGGGCTTTCATGGAATACCTGATGGATCCCAAAGGCGGACTGAAAGTCTTAAAGGAGATGGGACAGCCCCCTTTTATTCCATGCCGGGTTGCTTCAGAGGCTATGGAGTCAAAACTGCCTGGAGCATTAAAAAAGCTTGTTGAAATCAAAAATTGATGAAAACCAGAGTGCAGATAGATCCGTTTTTTTGCCTGGCTGTTTTATCAACCCTTACAGTACTTCTATTTATACTCCTGCCATTGATCGAGATGGTTGTACAGCCATCCCTGCAGGACATGAAAGAGACCATCCAGGACACTGATGTTTTTGCTTCAATCCGGCTGAGTATCTACACAGCCGGTCTGGCTGCCTTAATATCCTTTATAATAGGCACTCCTTTTGCCTGGCTGCTTGCCAGAAAAACCTTTTGGGGGAAAAATTTTGTTGAAAGCATAATCGATCTTCCCATAATGATTCCCCATCCTGTGGTCGGCATTGCAATTCTTGGGTTGGCCGGCCGAAACCATTGGTTTGGACAAATTATACAGAACCTTGGAATCCAGATCATGGGAACGGTTACCGGCATTGTCACCGTGCTGACCTTTGTCGGCCTTCCTTTTTATGTCAATACTGTCAAAACCGGCTTTGAGGCCATTCCTGTGCGCCTGGAAAATGTGTCCAGAAGTCTCGGTGCCTCCGGCTGGGCAACATTCCTGCGGGTAACATTTCCCCTGGCCTGGCGCTCCATGCTTGCCGGAATCATAATGTGCTGCGCCAGGGCCATCAGTGAATTCGGAGCTATCGTGATTGTGGCCTATCACCCCATGCTGGCCCCTGTTATGATTTATGAACGTTTCACAGCCTACGGTCTGAAATATTCACAGCCTGTGGCGGTCTGGCTCATATTAATATCTTTGCTGCTCTTTGTTCTACTCCGAATAGTCTCATTGCCGAGAAGGAAGCAGATATGATCAAAATTGAGAAGCTGTGCATAGAGTTGCCGAATTTCAGATTACAGGATATTTCCCTTTATGTTCAAAAGGGCGAATTCTTTATCTTCCTGGGACCCACCGGCGCAGGGAAGACCCTATTGCTGGAGGCCATCGCAGGCATGCTGCCCATTAGCAGCGGCTGCATAAAGGTCAATGAAAAAGATATTACCAGGCTGCCGCCGGGACGGAGAGGCATCGGCATAATGTACCAGGATTACGCACTTTTCCCTCATCTGACTGTCCTTGAAAATATCAGATTCGGATTACGCTATCAAAAATCCAAAAATAAAAAATCCGTCCAATGGATTGAAAGGCTCATGGAACAACTTGGCATCAGCCACATTGCGCAACGATACATTAATAATTTAAGCGGCGGAGAAAAACAGAGAACAGCTCTTGCCCGCGCTCTTGCCGTGAGGCCGGACCTGCTGCTGCTGGATGAACCTCTATCTGCACTTGATCCCTGTTTTCGGGAAGGGATCAGGAATATCCTGAAAAGACTCCACGGGGAATCGGGCATAACCTTCCTGATGGTGACCCACAATTTTACGGAAGCTTTATCCCTTGGCACCAGGACTGCCATCCTCAATAATGGCGTAACTGAACAGATTGGCACAGTCTCTGAAGTTTTCAGAAGACCGGCTACACCTTTTGTGGCTGAATTTGTGGGAATGAAGAATATATTCCCGGCAGCCTTCAAAAAGACCACGGCTACAGTGAATCAAATAGAAATAAATCTGGAATCAGCTCCCGGAGCAGAAAAGCAGTATATCGCGATCCGGCCTGAAGATATAATGATCAGAAATAAAAATTTTTCCGGAAACGGAATGAATATTTTCCAGGGCAGGATCTCAAGCTTTGCGGATCATGGGCCATACTGTGAAGTCTCAGCTATGATTGGAAACACGGCTTTAAGCGCATTTTTAAGCAAAGGTGACCTGATTGCAATGGATCTTGCCGAAAAAAAAGATGTATATATCGCCATCCGGCCGTCATCCATCCACACCTTTTAATAAGGAAGGAGGACAAAATCACTTCACCTATAGATTTCCACATAAATAATTTCACTGCGTTATCGGTCGTCGGAGTAGAGATGCAAAATTTTGCGTCTCTACCACCTCTGGCCTTGTGCCAAATTTTAAAATCAGGTAATTATCTGACAATCTATAAGTACGCGTAATCAGTTCAGCAAAGCGTTTTCCTTTAAAAGAGCATCGGAAATACTGCTCAGGCTTGAATTAGCAAGCATCTTTACAGGTCTGTCAAACTTGCGACACAAATTTTTTACCCTCTCGCAGGCAGTGTGACTGTTACAGTTTACAGGGCAAATCACAAGATCAGCTCTCATTACACGTGCTTCAATATTTATCTTTCCGTTGTTCATATATCCATCATGATAGTCAAACTCGCCTCCGCTGGATTCAACAAGCTGTTTGTACAGATGTTTGATTTTGGTTATTCCGCCTACAATCAGAATCCTTTTTGAGCAAAGCTGATACCTTGCGCATTTATCCCTGCATTGATCCTCTTTTTCGACAAAAGAAGTCAGTTTTGAAATAAGACCGCTTACTTCTTCAGCAAGCTGCTGATTTGCTGACTGCAAATTGAACAGTTCCGTCTGGAGATAACTCTTTTCGCTTTGCATCATCCGCATCGCCGCAACCTGCTTCGAATCTCTCTCTTTATGACTTGTGTTTTCATCTTTTAATTGAAAAATTTCCGTTTTCAGTTTCAAAACTTCATCACATGTTGCATCAACTGCCTGGGATTTTTTAATTTTTTGCAGGCTGTTCTCCGCATTTTTTAATTCTTGTACCGTAATGGCACACTTTTGTTTAAGCCCTCCTGCGCGTCCCCTCTCCTGCTGCAGCATCCTGGCCAATTTTCGCGCTGCATTTTCCTGCATCGACAAAGCTCGCCGGGACTTCATTACCTTTTCCAGATTTGCATGGCAGAGCATATGTGTATCGCCGAAAATTTCTTCAATAAATTTTTCTGAAAGATCCTTCCGGATGGCAGCCACATAGAAAAGACCGTCCATTTCTCCATTGCGGAATCCTTTTTTCCATTCCGCAAAAAAGGATTCCTGCTCCATATGGCTGAATGCAGATATAACTTTACAATACTTGTGATTAAGATACCGTTCAATCTTCATTGAAACCGGGTTCTCATCATTTATATATCCCATAACCGCCCTGTGAATTTCATGGGACTTCATTCTTTTTATCTTGTAGCCGTTTTTTTTAAGTATTCTTCCCTGTTCTTCGATTTTCAGGCACGAGCCTATGACAGGGCATTTAAAGTTATTCTGTATTTCCCAGATTCTCTTTAACTGCTCAGTTTCACAGGTTAACAAATTTTCAAAACTTTTTTTTGGAATTCTCCCCGACATAACAAATACCTCCGAAAAAATGAGTTTTATGGGCTTTAAGGGTTCTCGCAAACCACGGCTGCGTTCAGCACAGACATTTTTTTATAGTAACATATTTATTAGGCTTGCCTACTTATTTGGTAAAACTTTTATTGTTTGTTAATACAAACAAAGTAAGGTGTCAAGTAAAATTGAATAATAATTCAGAAAAATTGTAGAACAGTACAAAATCCAGGGTCAACTTTTATGACAAACCAGATCAATTTTGGTTCATTAAAGTCGTAAAAATAAAAAGGTTCATCACGGATTAGCGTGGTAATCCATGATGAACAGCTATTAGGTCTTAACTGCTGACAGCTAAAAGCTAATACCTGATGGCATAAGTTTAATTAGTATCTGCTGAATTTCTTTTTTATGAAAGAAATGCTTTGCTATCCATAGCAGTATATGCCATTTTTTAAATTGCAGCTAAATGGTATTTTAAGCACTCTAAAAAGGATAGGAGGTATTCTGATGATAAAAAATACTTTTGAAGAAGTTCTTTCTGATGAATGGGTGAAAGCAAATATAACCAATCCAGTTCAGGAATTGGTTATTATCCGTGGGATAATTCCATGGCAAAAAATGATTACAAAGTTGTGTAAATTTTATAACACCAGTCAGGGTGCTTTTGGAAAATCTCTCAGGATGATGACAGCGATTTTGATTTGTATAAAATACTATCAATTAAGTGATAGGCAAATGGTTAAGCATATAAAAGAAAACCACTATATTCAATATTTTTGTAACATCACAAATGAGGAATTGCAAACATGCCTGGATCCGAGTTCTATATGTGTATTTCGAAAACGTATAGGTGAAGAAGGTGTTGAAATTATAGAAAAAGAAGTTTTTGAGGTTCTACGCAAAGCTGGGATAATACAGGGTGATAATGCTATGATAGATTCAAGCGTATTGAAAAATAACGTTATCTATCCAAATGATGTACATTTAATTTTTAAAGCTTTTGACAAAATGAAACAATTTGCCGTTTTGCATCAAATCTCCTTGTGGTGGGACAATAATGAAGTAAAAAAATTATGGCGAGAATTTTTTTTGAACAAAAAACAAAACCGTTTGGAATGGTTACTCAAATTTAATATATTATTTATTCCTGCTCTAAAAATATTTGATAAAAAAGTTGAATCATTAAAGACCACAAAGAAAAAACAAATAAAAGCTGACAATATGTTTGCTATTCTTACTATTCTTGAAGCACAAACCTTAGAAAAACTCGAAGGTAAAAAACAGATAAAAAACCGGATTGTATCCATTGATGAACCGGATGCCCGCCCGATTGTAAAAGGAAAAGAGCATCCGAAGTGTGAATTCGGCACAACAATGGAAATGACTTTCAATAGGGAAGGATTCATGATTACCATTGAAAATTTTATCGGTAATCCAAATGATAAAACGCTTTTTGCTGGAACACTCGAACAGTTCAAAAAACGGATGAAAGGCGAACCGGAAAATATTATTACCGACCTTGGTTACAGAAGCAATGGTAATTTTAAAATTGCAGACAATATCAGTAACGTTTTTTTGGGGCGTAAAAAAGATGTATCCGAAGAAAAACAGAGTTTTTGCTGTAAAGCCCGTTCAGCAACAGAAGGTTTCATAGCTATTGCAAAAAATATTAGAGGTTTTGGATGCAGTCTTTATAGAGGATTTGAAGGAGACCGTATATGGTCATTGCTTTGTCAAACCGCTTATAATCTTAAAAAGTTTATTCAGCTTCTAATGGGAGAAAAGATTGAAGAAAAAAAACTGATGAAACTCGGGCTGGCATAAGCCGAACAAGGATTTTATCAAAAATAGTTGATTTTAAAAAATATGCGGATAGGAGAGGTGCGTCTATAGGTGTTAACAATTTGCCGTTTTTTACCAAAATTCAATTAAAATACCACAAATGAGCTTAAAATTTTAGATTAAAATTCTCTATGATTAATATATGAACAATGCTGATATACTATGTTATTATCGAAATTCAGCGGATACTAATTAGTATACGCTCAATAAATAGAATCTTCACAATAATTCGCTATGATCCAATAAAAATTGACTAATAATAATAAGAGAGCCAGGGAAAAGCGCTATCAAAGGGTAGATTAAGAAAATCGGTGCCCTCTATTTTGTATCCACCGTATTCCGTATTCCTTCCGCCATAATAAATGTTGCCTCTCGCCGTATTTTGTACATTCTGGGTGATATCCCATGCAGCCCGGGGTTGAAATACTCCTGAAGGGTCTTCTACATTATTGATTACAGTGAGATACAGATTGAACGCGGCGGCTGTCATCAGGCGAGACGCCGCTTTTTAAAACACCGCTGAAAAGACCCGGATATGACTGCTCAAGGAATTTTGTCCTGCGTCGTGTATCTCCGCCGGCAAAAACCGCTTCATAATGTGTCACGAAATCGCCCCATGAACCTAAAAATAGTAGAGACGCAAAATTTTGCGTCTCTACCACCTCTGACCTTGTGCCAAATTTTAAAATCAGGTAAGGGAACTTACAGAAAATAATCTACGCATCCTGCTTGCCCTTTTGTCCGTCTTCTACGTTGCGGTAACAGTTGTATAGTTCACTATGCAACTGTTACCACGCCTTGAAGACGAACAAAAATTCTGCACGATATGCGTAGATTATTTCCTTCCAGTTCCCTAATTATCTGAAAATCTATAGAAAGTCTCGTATCATAACGGTGAAGTCAGGAGCCTGACTTCTATTTTTTTTTCACTGACTGTTTATTGCTGTTTCTGATTTATGCTTTCCTGATGTCATCATCGGCAACCAGGCCGTCCCTGATGAGGATCAGACGACGGGCATAATCCATTATCATACGATCATGAGTCGAAAAGATGAGGGTAACTTTTTTCTCCTCATTCATTTTACTCATCATTTCCAGAAGACCATTTCCGGTCTTCGAATCCAGATTGGCAGTCGGTTCATCAGCTATGTTAATCTGGATTGATGAACGATCGAAAGCGTCCTGCCCGGAACTGAAAATTCCCTCAACCGTCATGACCGTTGCTGCAACAGAACCATCCCGCCCCTGGCCCAGTACAACCAATTCATCACCCAGGGTTACCTTCAGAATTTTTGCAAGGAGCTCTCCGATCAAAGCCTTGTTGATATCACTGTCCGAAAGATATTTCCCCTTTCGAATCAAATATTTAATCGTCGACACCTTTGCCTCCCTGCCTGGGTCGATACCGGTCACCATAATCCCATAGGTTCGATCCCTGGATGAAACCAGAGAAAAGGCATTTGCACGAAAAGTATATTCATCCACCCCGGGAATTCCCTCCTGAACCTCACCTACCCGCGCCGGGTCAGGGACAACCAGGCGGATACTCCTTCTGTCCTGATATCCTTTTGCCTGTATTTGCAAATGGCCTGTGTGAATCTTCACTGCGGAATTAATCATAGTGTCATAGGAGCCGAACTGCCATGACAGCATGAAAACAAGGAGCAAACAGGCAAAAGCAATGGCGGCCATGGTTAAAATCGACCGCCGAGTATTACTCCATGCCATTTTTATATCAATGGATTAAAAAAATATATTGACACTTTGATATCACAATGGTACTATACTAGTTATGCCACGAAAGATTAGACAACTTATAAAAGAGCTTGAAAAAGCAGGATTTATTAATCGAGGTGGCAAGGGGAGCCATCGGAATTTTATCCATCCCAAAGGAACTGCTATTACAGTTTCAGGTAAACTTGGGGATGACGCAAAGCATTATCAAAAAAAAGAAGTTGAGATCAAAATTAAGAGGTCTAAAAAATGAGAAAGAAAGATCGTTATTTAAAAATTGTTGAATGGTCAGATGAAGATCAATGTTATGTCGGTTCTATTCCTGGTTGGATTGGAAAATGTTGCCATGGCGATAATGAGGTAGAAGTTTATCATCAACTGGGTCAGATACTCGAAGAATGGATCGAAATTTATGAAGAAGATAGAATTCCTTTACCACCAAGTATTGTGGCAAAAAAATATTCCGGTAAGTTTCAGCTAAGAATTGACAGTGATTTGCATAAAGCCCTTGCTATTAAAGCAATGCAGGCCGATCAAAGTTTAAACAATTTTTGTGGGAAGATATTGAAAAAAACCATTCTACAAGCTGATGTAACACGGGCTAACAAAGCTAATTCAGCCGACGCAAAAAGCCGCGCGGCTGATTAGCAACGTTCTCGGCGGCTGCGCCGCCGAGAATCGCGGTGCTGACTTCGGCATAAGTGAAAGAAAATGAAGGGGTCAAGAAAATGGGGTCAAGTCTACTATTGACCCATGTTGTTGATTATGCAAGATTCAAGGGGGCATAGAAGTTTAGGGATAAAGATAAAAAATCAGAAAAAATATTGAAAGAAGAGAAAATAGATAGCTCATGGGTCAAACGTAGACTTGACCCCATTTTTTTTATCCCTGTTAAGAAAAAAGGACGATATATCAAAAATTAAACATGATCTTTTATCAACGCAATCAAGGTTTCTGATTTAAGGCCGATATAAATTCATCCAATGAAAATTTAATCAGGTGGCTTTTTGCCATCCTGGTAAAATAATTACCTTCTATGACAAGGCAGTAAAGCATATCATTATATAGAAAAACAGACTGAACCGGGCCCTGGAAATCAACATCGATGGAACTTAAAAAAAATCTTCCGGCCTTGTCTGCCAGCAGAATAGCGACCCCTCCATCATTAGGATTGATATCCACCACCCTGCTTATGATGTTGGATTTGTTGGTTGCCAGCGCAACTCCTTTTTGATTGCCCAGGTTAATTACAGCAGGTTCGCTCCATACAACAATATTCCTTAAAATAGCCTCATTGTCTGAAAGGCTTATATAGAAGGATTGCAGGGAGCCTCCCATGGGTGATAAAAAGCTCCATTTCTTTTTTTCTTTTTCATAAATATTAAGTTTACGGCCCAGGTTGTAAAATCCGGTTTCATCCTTGCCGTTGCCGTCCAGGTCAGCCCGGAAAGAGCCGAAGAGTTCAAAGCCTGAAGGCAATGAGAGCTTTTTTCTTTTTTTTATGCTATTTTTTTTTACTTCAAGAAGATAGGTATTAATACCATAAAAATTTTCCTGGTTATATTCCTGACCTATCAGGGATTCGGGGTCTCCATTGCCGTTCAGGTCAAAAAAGCCAAGGATATAATGGATGTTATCGGCGACAAGATTAAATTTATTATCCTTGAATCTAAGAACTTGAGATTCCATCCCCTTATATTGCACCATAATGTTAAGAGCGATTAATCCATCCTGCCTTATATAAGCGCCCACCACATCGCCGAATCCTTCATAATCATATTGAAACCGCTCTGAGGCATCTGTTGCCTGGGCGTAAAGGCCTTGCTCGGTTAAATAAATATAATAAGGTTTGCCGTCGATCTTGCATATTTTGATATTATAGATTAAGTTATCAAATGTTTTAACAAAAGTGTAGGATTGCAGCGCTACCTCCCTGTTTAAACTCGGAGTCCTGATTCCGGGCAGCAAAAGCCGCTCCGGTCTCATATGCGCCGTGGCTCTTTGAGCAGCTCCCGAATCCCGGGCCGGGCCGGCTAAGGTGTCTGTTTCAAGTTTATAGATGCCAAGCACTTCACCGCCGCACCAGACGGTTAACCTCTCTTTCAGCACGGTAATCAGGATACCGTTGTATGTGCCGGCGTCTTTAAATTCATTTTTATCTTCCAGGTAAGCTTTCCAGTTCAAATGGGGCAATTTTGTTCTGAGAATTTCATAGTCTGCAAAATTTGATCCGTTTGAATCCTGAAATATGGTATCGACCTTGTCAAAACGCTTTACAGCCATCCCGGATTTTAGCTTTTTTGATTTGTCTTGCAGTTTAATCGATATTTGAGAAAAATTTTCAGCAACACTGGTCACTTTTGCTTCTGCAACCGGAACTTGCAGGAACCCCAGCTTTTTACCGGTGGCAGGATCTTTAACAGCCTCCCCTGCGCTGAATACAGTCCAGAATTCTCCCTTGCGAACCCCGGCTGATGAGCCTTTATTAATCATAAAAAGGCCATTGGGAAAGCTGATCAAAGCGGCATCCACCACCTTGAGATTCTCAACAAGCTTGTCAACCGGAATTGTGCCGGCATAAGCCGGGAAAATAAAAAGAGCGCTTAAAAATATCATTAAAGATATTACGCGTAATCGTTTTGTTTTTAGAATAGTCAATAGAATCGTCAAATATTTATCCATAAAGTTAAATCATTATGGTCTTGTAAAAAGGAGTTACAAGACCATAATATTCCTGTATGTGTTAGAATTTAAATTGAACGCCTGCGGCTAGTTTGAACACATTGCCCCCATCGCTGCTGGCGGCAAGAAGGTCGGCTCCTTTTCCGGCTGCAAGATAAGCACCTTCCACTTTAATCTTAACATATTTATTATATTTATATGTGTACCATATGTCAAATTCTGTTCCGAGGTCCTTCTCTTTTTTGTCAAATCTTTTCATGTCTTCCGCTGTTTGCAGATACCGTGCAGCTCCCCTGAGATGGTGATTTTTATCTATTTTATACTCGCCTGTGAGGGCGTAGTTGATCAGACCTTTGTCCTGGAGGTAGGGCGCATCCGAGACGTACCGGTCACAATCTGCCAGGAGACTGTCCTTGAAGAATATAATCCCGACTTTTACATCAACATCGATGGAATCAAAATTTTCCGCGTCATTATCGTTCGGGTCATCGTCACCGCTCACATAAAGTACATTACCGTAAAGTTTAAATTTATTATTAAACTTATATCCGAGTGTTAAATTCCCCAGCCAGGCCTTACGGTCAAGATCGTGAGCCTCGGCTAAACCGGCGTCGTGTATAAACTCTATGTCGCCGCCCTGGTAAATAAAGTCATAATTTCCAAAAAGCATACCATTGTCAAAGTTACTGGTAGTTCCTATATAGTAGTATTGGGCATCATATTCTCTAGTATCCTCGATAACATCGGTATCGGTCCAATCAGCGCTTGCTATATTGTTGCCTGCTATATTGTTATCTCCCAGCTCAGCCCAAATAGCAAACAGCCCCAGGGTTAAATCAGGCAGCACTTTGCCCTCTATTTTGGCCACATAATAATCATCGTCCTTGCTGTTACCGGCACGATCTTCGTCACCCCGGTACCATCCCAGCATCCACCTGGCTTCTTCATGCTTGCCGTGATATGTCAATCCGGCCGCTGTTTCGGACCAGACCCACTGATTTATTTTTGTCGGCTGCAAACCTGCTCTTACCAACTGATTATCCCCTAATCCTGGAATAGCCAGTTGTAGATATGCAAACCGTGTCTCCTGGTTAACCCCATCACCTGAAAGACCGAATCCTTTATTCTCCTTTTTATCACCCCAGTTCATAGTTCCAACTTCCAGGCCATAAACAAATTTGGCCAGTCCGTCATCAGTCGTGGCTTCACAGCGGAGCCTGGCTTTGGTCAGGCCGAAAAATGTAGAGACATTTTTTTTGGAGTCAAGAAAATTATATCCTCCTTTATCCCCCTCAATATTTAACATATTATTATAACTGAAAAAATCTGTTTTACCACTCTTATGCCCACCCTGCAGCGTGGAAGCGTAATCGGTGGTTCCGATGGTTTGCCACATGTTGCCATGGAATTTTACATCTATTGCTGCTGCTGTTCCTGCAAAAGAAATTAAAATAAAAAATATTAAAATCGAAATTAAAATTTTGTTTCTCATACAACCTCCTTGATAAAATTAAAGTATAAAATTACATTTTTTAGCCATCCAGAAGCTGCATATTAATGGATGGATACTCTTTTAATTGCCTGTTTTTTATTTAAGTATAATGATATTGCTAGCATTATATTAATATAATGTTAAAATTGTGTTAGCCCATTTTTGTGGAAAGTTATCACAAAACGGGGATATAATGACGTGACTGAAGCGGATTTCAGGAATTTTATAAGTATTTCTGTAATTATAAGTCAATAATTTTTTATGGGATTATATTATATTTTTATATTAACCAATACTACCCATAAATGATATTAGTATTATTGCTGCCACCTGGTTTCCTCACTTAATTTTTGGGTTTCTTCAATACCACTCAAAAAACATGCCATTGGTTGTTGGTTCGCTCACTGTAAAAATTCACTATCGCTGCCCGCACAGCGCAGAGATGGGGCTATGCTGTAAAAATATATTTAAATTTTAAATGGTTATCTTGAGAAAAGAGAGGGAGATGCTTTATTGCCTAATTTTTTTTACAAACCAGTGTGAAACTTAAAATTGATTAAGGAAAAAAAATCGCGGCCGGCAGATGTAAGGGAAGGACGGGGAGAATAGATTGCCTGTGATTTCAACAGGATTAGTGTTGCCGCTGGTTTTTATTGCGGTGCAATCATTTTTTTGCACTTTCCCTGAACTCATCTGAACGTACGCCATATTTTTTCATAACCTATTGTAATAACTGCCTTTCCATGCCGCACAAACGGGCTGCCCGGGTTACATTGCCGCCTGTTTTGCTTAGCAGTTTGGCAATATAAGCTGTATTAAACTGCTCCATAATTTTAACCTTTGCTTCTCGATATGGAAGGAGATCTATCTCCTGCAAGGAAAGAGATTTTTCCGTCAGCGCCTCATTCCATCCGATATGGTCTGCTTGAATTTTGATACCATCATAGTATTCCTGCCCCTGATCATAGAAATGCTCCACAAAAGATAGGGTCAGGGCTGCATTCATGCTCATTTATTGCCCTGCCTAAGGAACGTGGGCGAAATAACTTCCACAAGTAGGCGCACAGATTTAGGTTAGGTTTGTTGGCTCTGTCCATTCGCCCACGACCGGTAGTCTCTCCCAGCTCTATCCAGTTGGATGCCCAAATGGATGGTATTTATGAAAAATGAAATTTGAAAAAATAATGCGGAAAAAATGTTGGATGTATCAATTTATCTGGGTACAAGTATATCAGTTTAGGTGAACACTATAGTGGTTTTCTTTTTTTAACTCAAGACCATGCCTGAACGAGGTTTCAGGCACTAAATGGCCCTTCTATTCGCTCCAATTTCAAACAAAGTTTGAAATAAAAATCTTGACAGTGTATTCTATTTTTATTAGGTTTCCCTAAATTATTTTGTGAATACGAATCCTGAAGGAGTTTCGCTACACGTCATTGTCATTTTTTGGTGAAAAGGAAAAAGTAAGATGAAGTGTTTTAAAATGGTATTCTGTTTATTGGCCCTTTTGATTTTTTTTGTTTATACAGCAGAAGCACAAGAAGAAGTAAAAATTGAAAAAACGGTTGTTACCGCTACCTTAACTTCAAAAGAGCTTAAAGAAGTCCTAGGCGCTTTTGAAGTGATAACTGAAAATCAGATCAGGGTTATGGGCGCTGAAACTGCGGCTGAGGCTCTTAAGGACGCGGTTAGTATTGATTTGGATCATGTGGCGGGAAGAGGGTTAATTCCGCAAATAAGAGGACTTACCAATAAACGCACTCTAATTCTTATAGACGGCATGAGGTTTTCCACCGGTTTTAGGGATACAAGCGTGGATTTAACCGAGTTTCCAGTCGAGATAATTAAACGGATAGAAATTGTGCGGGGCCCGACCTCTGCGCTTTATGGCAGTGAGGCAATCGGAGGAGTAATTAATATCATAACAAAAAAAGCGCCCGAACAACTTTCGGGAAACTGCACTACGCGTTACGGCATGAATACCTATGGAGATGCGGAAAATCATATCATCAAAGCTTCCCTTGGGAATACGCTGAACAATTTCGGCATTATTGCATCCGGCCATGCAAATATTACGGATGAATACGACCGCACAAGGATGATTTTTATACGGATATAGATGATGTGAAAAAATATTCGGGAATGCTGAAACTCAGTTATGATTTCCTGGATATGCATACCCTTGGGGCCGGAGTTTTTCACAGCGATGCCTCCCGCGAGGGGTTACGCAATAAATACGGCCTTAACTGGGACAGGGACGCTGATTCAGACCGCACCAGCGCATTTTTGCAGTATGACGGAACAATCGCCGGGGCCAGGATTATGACACGCGGTTATTATTCTGATTTTGAGTTCGACCGTTCCTATATTGATATTGGAGATCCTTACAGTAATCCTGCTTTGCAACAAAAAGCCAACACTATGGAGGACAGGGAAGACTTTGATATTGAAAACAAACTTTACCAGATAGAAACCAGGGCCAGCCGCATGTTTGCCGACAGCCACCTGCTTACATTAGGGATGGAATATAGAGAAGAAAAAAGATCAGGCATAGAAAACCGCGGCGAAACCGATATCGACAAAACTATTCATAACAGGGCGCTTTTTTTGCAGGATGATTTTCCCCTTTTTGACTGTCTGATGATTACCGCAGGAGTCAGGCTGGATGATCATTCGGATTTCGGCTCCGAGGTTAATCCCAGGGTCAGCCTTATCTACAATATTTTGGATAATTTTCGTTTCAAAACTTCTTACGGAGAGGGTTTTCGCGCGCCGTCCGTATATGAACTCTATGTATACACTGAAAATTCAAAAGGAGATGTTATCCCGAATCCTGATCTCGATTCCGAAACATCAAAAAGCTACGAAATAGGTTTTGAGGGAGAATACAAAAAGTTAAATGGTAAAATCATGGCTTTTAGAAACGATATCGACGATATGATTTATAAAAAGCCGACAGGAAATTTCCGGATGCAGGGAAAAAAGAGGGTGCTGGAATATCAAAAAATCAATCTTGATGAAGCTTACACGCAAGGTATAGAGATTGAAGCCGGCCTGGCGCTTCCATGTTATTTTAGTGTTTTCGCCAATTCCACTTTTATCGATTCCAAAAATGACGATACGGATGAAGACCTTTTAGAGGTTCCCGAAGTAAAGCTTAATATCCGGCTTTGTTATGATAATCCTGATTTGGGTTTTAGGACTAATATACGTGCCAACTATACCGGCAAGCAATTGATAGCTCCGAAATTTGAAGATGGAAATAAGGATGAAACAGGGGGCTATACAGTGTGGAATATTTATGTTGAAAAAAATATAGGTCAAAATTTAAGTCTGTTTGCCGGAATTGACAATATGTTTAACAGGGAAATGCCCTACAGCGCCTTCAGAGGCGCATTTTTCTATTGCGGGCTTTCAGCCGGTTTCTAAGCTTAAAGACGTTACAAAAAGGAGAGCCGGCATGGCAAGAAAAATGGCAAAATACTTTATTACAGTTGCGATCCTGTTTTTTATAGCAGGATGCTTTGAAGGGATCATGTTTCCGACAAAATTCAGATTCCAATTTTTCTATGCAGCCTTTATGCATATTCCTCCTGAACATCTGAAAAGTTTTTTTTCTCATTTTGTTGTTAAAATTCATACGCATATCAGCCTCGTCGGCTGGGTAACCTCAGCGCTCATGGGCATATTATATTTTATAGTTCCCCAAATAAAAGATCAGGCAAAAGGCCGGGAAAGGTATAGCAAATGGGCGTGTTATGCTAATTTTTGGCTTCATGTTTTTGGAATATTGCTGTTTTGCGTCGGGTTTCATCTAATTGGAATGACCGGACTCAAATCAGGTTATGCGCCCGGAAGCCCCGAATTCAGAGAACTGGAGACCCCTTTTAAATTATTTGTGTTAACAGGCGGTTCTTTTATCTGCCTGTCGTCTCTTCTTTTTTCTTTAAATATTGAAAAAACCCTTTTTGCGACAGAGACATCAAAAGATCACAATGGGTAAGAAGGAATCAATATTGTTGTTTGTACGTTCTTATTTTGGCAGTGTTGATAAAATAGCGCTCTGTCATCTTGAAAAAGTTTGCAGATTTAAAATAATCAAAAAAAAAGGAATTATATTCAATGAAGGACAGACGGGTAATACAGCTTATTTTCTTGCTTCCGGCATGGTCAAACTTTTTAAAACCGATGTTGAAGGCAGGGAAGTGGCTATCAATTTTATAAGGCCCGGACAAATATTCGGGGCGCTTGTTTTATTGTTCGAAGGCCGTTATTCAGTCAGCGCCGTGGCTTTAGAGAAGATAGAAATTTTATCATTTACCACCCGTGAATTTGATGAAATGCTACAAAAATACCCCGGATTTGCACTACGAATGTTTAAATACCTCGCCTCCCGGCACAAATTTTATATCAACAGCATTAAAGACCTGGCGATTTCCACCCCCCGCATACGTCTGTTAAACTATCTTGATTATCTTGCCGAAACCAGCGGGTCCAGAAATTTTTTACTGCCTGTTCCCAAGAAACATATAGCCCTGCTGTTAGGAATAACACCTGAAACACTTTAACGGCTCCTGCACATGCTTGCAGGGGAAGGGGTTATCGAAATGTGCGAAAAAAACATTAAACTGCATGATTCTTTGTCTTAATTTTTCCTTTTTTACATTTAGCCTGTCCGACAGGTTGTTACGGAATGAAAATTTATTCTAAGTTCAAGGCGAAAAATTAATTTAACCGCAGGCATACCCATTGTATTCCGAGGATTAAATTTATTTTTCAACGCAGAAATTGGATAAATTAGCGTTTTGTAACAGCCTGTTGACTTTACATGTCATCTTTGGCCCATTATATTTTGCCGTCAGCGACAAATCGGCAGGGCATACCCAGAACATCCGCCAAATTTGCCAGCACTTCATCACAAGTCACCATGTTTATCCCGGCTCCGAAACAGCATGCCAGGTGCAGGGCATCGAGGGTGCGAAAAGCTGTTTTTCTGGAAGAAATCCATTTTTGCGCCTGTCGATAGTGTTTCGTAGTGATGGAAAGCCGCCTGAATAAACCTGAACGGATATCCTCTGCAAAGGCGTTTTCCACAAGACCGGCCTGCGCCTCAGTGATTTCCTTCATGCGAATCCAACGGGAAAGAGCGGAAGCAAACTCCAATCCGGTAAGATCGCTGATGCCGACAGGAACCCTGAGAGACGACAAAAAATTCTGTATTGCCAGGCTTGTTTTCTCCTCTCTATAATAAGGGAGCAGTGCGCTGGTATCCAGATAGTAGCCGCCACTATCCTCGTTCATCACGCATCTCCCGTATTAATTCTTCTGCCGGCAATTTTGCCGGAGGAAGCATTGCCCTCAAACTGCTGCGGTCAGGGAAACGCATCTTTCCTGTTTCAATCTTTGACGCCGGGAGTAAGCGAGCTGCCGGTTTACCGCGGCGCATGATAACAATTTCTTCTCCAGCCGCCACCGCATCCAGCAGACGGCTGATCTGTTGTCTTGCTTCACGTACATTTACTCTTTGCATTGTTTTTCACCTGTGAAAAATATTATATATTACGACATCCTTTATATCGTTTTAAAAGTACTTTACATTATTTTTTAAAAATAAATTTATTTATGTCCATCAGTGTCCCGTTGTTGTTCCAAAAGTGTAAACTGACAAATGAAGGCTGCCTATATTATTAATGTACACATAAAATGTTGCCACGTCAACATTTTCCCCTTTCCAGCTTCAGTCATTTTGCCGGGGTCTTCAAATAATATTTCGGTTTTACTTTTTACGAGTTTATTAATTTTGCTAAATCTTGATTTTTCAATTTATATTTACTTTGTATAAAAAAGTTTAGTAACCGTTCACGGGTATAAATGCCCCCTTCAAATATTGGAATGGCAGGAAATGGTTGGGCCTATGAATAAACGGTATATAGTATCGCTGTCTTCAAGGATGAAAAAATCTTAGGGATATACTACTACGCCTACCGATTCATCTTTGATGAGGATGTTGGATTATAAAGAGACAAAAAAAGAAATTCTTGCATTTGATCACTACTTAGGAAATCTCGTTCTCATTTCATGATCAGTGTAAGAATAAGCGCATCACCTATGATTGTCCTCTGCGAAATATACACGGAATATTCGAAATCAGTGGCCAGTCGATCACGCAGTGGCGGAATGTCAAATCAACTCCAGGTTTTTTAATAGACTGATTCCGAGGGATTCCTATCGTAAATTCACTATGAGGTATCAGGTATAAGGGATGGGGCGGGATCATTCTTGAAGTACGCCTTAACTGCTTCCAATATAAAATTGAATGCTGATCGGCCTTGTAATGCGCATGTTGCAATTACAGTCCATAACCGTTCGCAACTTTTTCGTCCTTTGATACTGCGTGTACCGTGAGTTACGTAACGATCTATTACGATAAATCGGATTGCCTGTTCTGCCACATTGTTGGTAGGGCCTATTTCGGGAGTTGTGATAAATTCAAAATATTCTTTACCATGCTTGCGGAATCGGTTGGCCATATTTTTGGCTTCCCGTTTTTCTTCTTTACCGTCTTTATTCAGTCGACTCGGAACATCCTCCAAGGCTGCTGTAATAATTCTTGCCTTAGCCTTTTCAAGAGCATTGGTGAAGTCTTCCGGGATTATATTGTCACGATCATGAATAACCTTGAACATATTTCGGACTTCATCCAGAAGTTTTTCGCCATATGCTTTTGTTTCTTTATCTGGCAAAGTTGTTAAAAACCGGATGTCCCGAATCAAGTGGGCGATACAAAACTGTATAGTAACGTTAAAATCCTTCATATACTTGCGATACGCCGAAAAATAATCACAACCCAGTACTCCGTTGAACTCTTTACCCAAAACATCAATTAAAATTTTTGATCCACGGGACTTGTCGATTTTGAACAGCACATACATTTCAGCCTTGAAAACCCATGTCCAAAACTTGTCTTTGTTTTCCTTATGGCCGGTTTCATCGACATTTACTGCTTCCTCGAAAGGTAAACGATTGAGCAATTCACTGTATGGCGCTTCCAGGGACTGACTTACTTTTTCAATTACTTTTCGCAGATATCCACGGGAAACATTTTCTCCAAGGACGTCTCGGATAAATTTTCTGATTGTGGAAAACGATGCATGACAGACATTTTTCATATAGGCAACCAAGGCTGTCAAGCGCTCTTTGAAGAGCCCTTCCTTGACTATATTAGCAGGAAAAGGCATGTAATGAATTTGCTGACATTTCTCGCACCATACCGGATACGAACGATGTTCTTCTTTGATTATCGGCAGCTCCGGCAGTTCCATTTGTTGGATAATACGAGGAGGCGCATCAATTATATGAACTTCCCCATCGCATACAGGGCAAACAGTTAGTATGTATGGATGAGTTTTTTGAAAGCTTGGCAACCTTGACCTCCAAAGCCTTTATCTGTTCTTCCTGAAATTCAATAGTATTGCTTAAATCACACAGGATTTTGACCGTAACTTTCAGCCCGGCATTATACAAAGCCAATGCTTCATCATGCGTCATGACATAACTCCCTGCGAAAGTTTTTAGTCAAGGGATAAACATAAACAGCCTTTTTGGAAAGTAGTGGTTGCTTTGATTTGCTGAGCTTGCCCTGACCGGTTGTCTGCCCCACACAGATCCAATTATCCGCTTTATAACAGGTACCGCGGTAGCGCTCTGTGTCAACAAAGGTTTCAAGCAGATAAACCGGATGATGATATAAAGTTTTCCAATCTTGTAACAAGCGATGACGGTTCAATGCCAATAAATATGATGCCAAACAAGGGACTTGAACCCATGGCAGGATCAAAAAACGGAGATTGTTGGCGATTAGATGAAGATTGTTCTCTCTAATCTTTTTGCTCCAGCCAATGAAACGATCTCGTGCTCCAATATACCATGGCGCTGACCCCCATGCCAAACACGCAATAGGGCGATTATGAGAAAATGCAATATATTTGAGATGCTCCCCAACTGGTTGAGTATAACCAAGATAATGGTACTCACTTACAAGACCATTGAATATCTTCTCAAAAGAAGTTCTGCGAACCTGGTCAAGTTTTATAGGAAACAGGTCTTCGACAGAACAATGAACAGGAGTTTTATCGACTATTACCCAGGATGTTTTTTTTCGCTTTGCAAGAGGGTTGGGAGGGGTACATTTTCGGGCAGGCAGTTTAATAAAACCCTTTGATTCCAAAAGAAGCAGCAGGCTTCGGCAGATCATATCTTTAAGAACACCATTAGACTGTCTCCAGTTCCATTCCCTGCAGACTTCTTGAGAAATGAAGCGTCTGCTTTTGTCAGGATGTGATTCAATAATCCGCCTGACGGTCGCTATATTTTGCCTGGTGACTGATCGCCTCCGATATGTTATGACTGATTCCATTCCTGACACTATAAACCATCAGGCACTGGAACGCAAAATTTTTCTTAAAAAAATTTGCGGTTAGATATTAAATTTTAAACTCAAAACGATTATTGCCCGTGAACGGTTACAAATATTTTAAATTTCAGGCTGTAATTATATTATTTTCCATAGGGGCGAATCTTGTAATTGCCCTAATCAGGGCGATCACAAGGATCGCCACTACATTGTGACCATAAAACAATAACCCTATTACAAAAGGGTGTTGCAAAGATTGCTATTATCGGTAGTTAAAACAAATAGTTACGCCATAATGGAAAAATGGGGTTTTTCTGGGTTAACCAATTGATTTTATTATCAAAGTTTTTTTACTTTGCAACACCCTTTACAAATGATTTTATATTATGAACTTATAAATTTTATTTTTATATAGGATATTTTTTAATGTCAAACAGGAAATTACGATAACAAAACAAGGAAATCTTACATAAAAAATATATAGCCTGACCCGGATAAATCAAAAGGTATGTCGAATTTTATCATTTTCACAGTGACCTGTTCCTTCCTATAGGAAAATTTTAATTGACAAATCGGAAATACCTTGTTAATAATATTTTTTATCATTAAGTCAGTTTATAATTTTTTAATAAATTCTATCTAAAGGTTCACAATATGTTTCAATTTTTCGGCTTTACATGAGTAAAGTTACTACGTTCTGCCAGGATTTGGCAGGCACGGGGTTTGGCCTGGAAATTGAAATACTTCATAGTTTCCATTCCCTTGTTTTTATATCTTTTTTAGTCCTCCCCGTATTTTTCCAGTACATAATTATTTTTATTGGGGGCAATGGCGCTGGGCGCCCCATGGTCTTCAAAACCACTGGCCCGGTCTGCAAAACCGGGAGGAGGTTCGATTCCCCTTGCCCCCTCCAAATTATAATAAAAAATGATCAATCGGAGCCAATGGCCTTGATTTACACTAAAAATGCTTCTTTAAAGCTTAACCCGGCAATGAAGTAATGAAAAAATTTATTACTATCGGAATAGCCGGACATGTGGATCATGGGAAGACCTCTCTGTCGCTCTCTCTGACAGGTATTGATACGGATCGGCTTCAGGAAGAAAAGCGCCGCGGCCTGTCGATTGTCCCGGGCATTGCGCCGCTGGAACTCTCTTCCGGCAAACAAATTGCCCTGGTGGATGTGCCGGGTCATATTGATTTTTTCAAAAACACCATACGTGGTTTAAGCAGTATAGATATGGCTGTCCTGGTGGTCGCGGCAGATGACGGTATCATGCCACAGACCCTGGAACATCTGGAAATACTTAATTTTTATAAGGTCAAAAACGGATTTGTTGTGTTGAGCAAGGCTGACCTGGTGGATGATGAAACACTGGAACTGGCTGAACTGGAAATTGAGGATATGATAAGCGGCACCTTTTTCGAAGGCAAACCGATTATTCCATTTTCAGCGATTGATCTGAGAGGCCTGAATGAAATCCGTCTGACCATGGAGGAGGAGGAGAAAAAAATTGCCGGCAAGGCGATTCAGTCTTCTTTCCGGTTATGGATTGATCAGGTAAGGAGTATTACCGGTTTTGGAACAGTTGTCAACGGAACAGTTCTTTCGGGAATCATCAGGCAGAATGATCTTATTCATCTCCTGCCATCCGGAAAAGAGACAAGGGCACGATTTATAGAGGTTCACCACCAAAAGGTATCCCAGGCCGTTGCAGGTCAGAGGGTCGGAATTAATCTCCACAAGGTCACTCTGAATGAAGTGCAAAGGGGAATGGCCCTGGCAAAGCCGGAATCGGTCAGACCCACCAAGCTTCTCAATGTAGAGCTGCATTTGCTCAAAAGCGCATACAAACCGATCAAAAACCGTCAGAGGGTGAAGCTTTATATAGGAACGTCGATCGTAAACGCTCTGGTGGTTATAATGGAAAAAGAACAACTTGGGCCTGGTGAAAATGGTCTGGTTCAGTTCCGGTTGTTGAAGCATGCGCCGGCCCTTCCAGGAGATACATTCGTGATTTGTCTTCTGAACATACCGGCCGTAATCGGTGGCGGCGCCATCCTGGAGATCCCCCTGGAAAAATATCGGACAGTCAAAGCGAAAAATACTGTTCAATATTTGCAGGCGCTGCAAGAGGGTAACATGAGGGTAGTCATTGATCATTTTTTCAATATGAACCTTAATCATCCGGTAACCGGAGCTGAAATCGCCCAACTGACCGCTTTACCTGATGAAGAGGTTGAGACGGCAATCAGATCAATGGTTGAAAATAGAGAGATACTTTCCTTTGAAGGCCATGGTTTTTTTGGGAAAACACGCTATCAGACCCTGAAAAGAAAGTTGCCGGAAGTTGTTGAAAAAATTTTGACTGAAAATCCATTAAAAATGACTGCAACTCCCGAAGAAATCAAACAACAGTTGGCGCCATCTCTTGATGAAGCGCCTTTTCAAAAGATACTTGCTGAACTTTGTAACGAAAGGAAGCTGATAAAGACCGGCGGAGCCTTTCGAATCCGGAATTTTTCAGTTAAACTCTCTGCTGAGCGTGAGAGACTGATCACCATGTTGCTTGATTATGCACGGGAATCGGATTTTGTCCCTTTCAATGCGCATACGTTCTGGAAACTCCATAAAAGAAAATTCAATAAAAATGAGATACAAAGATTACTTGACTACCTGCATATCAGGAAAAGGCTGATTTGCCTGAATAACAGGCGTTTTTTAACTCCCCAGGCCATGGAGCAAATAAAAAACAGGGTTGAACAAATAATTAAAAAAAACGGAAGCATTACAATTGCAAACTGTAAGGAGATTCTGGGATATGGAAGAACAGTTCCAGGTAGGAGCATCGGTTACCCGACGCCCCCCCTACAGACCCGTACGTGAAGATTTCCCTCATACGGTTCCTCGGTTCAAATCCTTTTTACCGGATTATCAACCAAACAGGCGACACCCCGTTTGGCGTATAACTTTGCAGCCCTTACGGCATCAAATATTATGGACTATTCTGGGTAATGGCAGTGGGTATGTTGTGCGCAAGTCCTCGAACATTACTTCGCCCTTGTGACTTCTTCGGCTTAACCATCGACGCCATGCTTTCTCAGTATATTCAAACACAACTTCCAGCACTTTGTAGTTACTTATTACTCCAAAGTACTGGTAAAAACCTCGCAGTTTACTGCAAAGAATCTCATACTGCTCGGCCATTGGCTTATGACGGTTATCCTTGCACCATATCCATATTCTCTTCATAAAACGGCTTGAACGCTTTCTTGCCGTCTTTTTCTTTATTACCATGTACCCTTTTAATGATTTTGACCAGTAAAATGTAAACCCTAAAAAATCAAACGTCCCGTTTCCCTTTCCGCTAATGCGTTTGGAAAATCGAATCAGTTTTGTCTTTTCCGGGTGAAGTGACAGCTCGAACTGTTCGAACCGCCTGGGTAATACATCCATGACACGCAATGCGTCTTTTTCATACTCGAACCCGAGGATGAAATCATCCGCCCAGCGTATGATGGAGCATCTCCCTTTCATCCGGGGGATCACTTCTTTCACGTACCAGTCATCTAAAACATAATGAAGAAAGATATTACTGAGCACAGGGGAAATTACTCCTCCCTGTGGAGTGCCCGTTTCAGAGTACGTCAGGTTGCCTTCCTCCATTACGCCTGCATTCAACCACTTCCCTATCAGGCGAATCATTCCGCCGTCACTTACTCTCCGACGTATCATGTCTTTAAGTAACTCGTGATTAATATTGTCAAATAGTCCTGTAATATCTGCGCTTACTATCCAGCTGATATTCTGCTTCAAGCATTGCTCACGTAAATCTTTGATTGCCATGTGTTGGCTCCGACCTTTTCTGAATGCATGGGAAAAATTGTAAAAATTCCTGTCAAATATGACATTCAATATGGCTGCTGCTGCTTTCTGGACAATTTTATCCTCAAGTACAGGTATGCCAATTGGACGCTTTTTCCCTCCTTCCTTGTCTATCCAGATACGCTTTACAGGAGACGCAACGTACTGTCCTCTCCGCAGTCGTTCATACAGATTATAGAGGTTTTGATCAAGATTTTCGGCATACTCCTTTGCCGTAACCTTGTCCACTCCTGCAGATTTGCTTTTCCGAATTTTACGAAAGGATTGTTTCAGTAAATCAAAGTCTATCCGATGGACTACTGATGTAAATACCAGTTCAGGATTACTTTGAGCAAGCAGCTCGATTTTGATAAGGGATGACCCACCTGTTAACACCGGTGGTTGTCCCCATTCTATCGGTCTGGAATTGCAAGCGACCGTTCTTGCAATTTCTCGGCTTTTTGTTGATATGGTTTGTGACATCTGTGTATCTCCCATAATTCCTGCCAAAAAAACGTTATACCCTGCTTCACCTTCCCTGCAGTGGGTCGCTTGGGCATCACTTCCCCACCTTTCCGATCAAGATAGTTCAATTCTTAATCATCGGTACTATGATCTGCTAAGACTTCCGAATGTTTATCTCAGGTTCGTTCGCTCTTCGCTATCCTCCCCTGATACCTTGTATCGCCCATCTTTTAATGTTTGTGTTTCTGCCAATGGCAGACTCGTTGCAAGGCGGGACATTCCTATGCAACGCCGGGATTTCGCTTGCGCTGGATTTCCTGTTACCGTTCTTTTTACCCAAGGAAACATCCGGGTCTCCCAAGTTCCCGAGCTACCCCTTTGAGTACATGCCCTGGTCTAAGACCCCGGTGGTGTCCTGAATACTTGCCTTAGCATATTCAGGACTGCTGCCTTCCGCTGTCTCCAAAGCGTCGGCTTTTTCCTGCAAGCAGGATTATCACAATGACCACAACCATACATTTTTCGGGGCTCAATACAGAGCCTGCAATCTTGCTCCGTCCAGCTCCAGACTCCCGTTACCGGGTTTACCTGTGGACTTCGCTACTGACCTGCTGGTTAGTCTTTAGTCAGGTGGGACTATCTTAACATCAATGCCAGAGCAAGCCCTGCAGAGATGAAGGAAACAAACCGTTTCCCGAGCACCCACTTGGTAACAATATCGAGTTTCAAAGACCTTGTGTCTTATCCCAACGATTCGGATTTATCTTGGCACGAGGGGGTGCCGGTTTTTGAATATCTCGACCATACAGGATTTACCATGCGCATGGGAAATAAGCGTATCCTCAAGCATAAGAGCCAATTTCAAAACGCCCCCTTTTGTCCGATCTCTGCGTCAGACAAAAATTTTAATCCTCGAAATACTTAATGTATTCCTGTGGTTAAAATTTTTGCCTTTCTTGACCTCGAACAAAATTGAACATTTTGAAACCGGCTCATAAATAAATATATTTGAAAGGAGTTTTTTATGGCTGAAGCATTCAAGATTACAATTACAGATAAAAACAAATCCATTTTTTTTGAAAAAGTAAAAAAAATGCTGCCCGAAGGCGGAAACCTTAATCTCTGCCTGACCTGTGGAGCCTGCTCTTCAGGCTGTCCGGCTACAGGTCTTGCAAACATGGATCCGAGAAAATTTCTGCGCATGGTTGTCCTGGGGATGGATGAAAAAATCGCAGGCAATCCCTGGGTCTGGATGTGCTCTCTGTGCCAGCGGTGCATCCATGTTTGCCCCATGGAAATCAATATTCCGGGAATGGTTCATGAGGCGAGAAAACTCTGGCCCAGGGATAAAAGACCCAAAGGAATTCTCGGTTCTTGTGACATGGCCTTGAGAAACGACAGTTGCAGCGCGATGGGGGCGCCTCCTGACGATTTTATTTTTGTTGTTGAAGACGTGGCTGAAGAAGTGCGCGAAACACAGCCCGGGTGGGAAAACCTCCATGCCCCAATGGACAAAAAAGGCGCTCGTTTTTTTCTGACCCAGAATTCAAGGGAGCCTGTTACCGAGCCTGACGAGATGATTCCTCTATGGAAAATTCTCAATATAGTCGGTGCCGACTGGACATACGGAAGCACAGGCTGGGGAGGAGAAAACTACTGCATGTTTTTAGCTGATGATGAAAACTGGAAGAAAACCACCGAGTATTCAATCCGCAAAGCAGAAGAACTCGGCTGCGAGGTTTATCTTAACACTGAATGCGGGCATGCTACCTATGCGGTATGGCAGGGAGTAAAAAAATTCGGCATTAAAACCGATCTTGAAATAGCTCCGATTGTGCCATATTACGCAAAATGGATAAGAGAAGGCAAACTTAAGGTAAATTCAGACTGGAACAAGGATTTAAAGATAAAGTTTACAGTTCAGGATCCGTGCCAGCAGGTGCGGAAAAGTTTTGGAGATCCATTGGCCGATGATTTGCGTTTTATAATAAAATCATGCGTCGGCGAAGAAAATTTTATAGATATGACTCCGAACTATTCAAATAATTTTTGCTGTGGAGGAGGAGGAGGATATCTTCAGTCCGGCTATAACAACGAAAGATGGCAGTATGGAAAGCTTAAATATGACCAGATTATTGCTACAGGCGCCGATTATTGTATTACTCCATGCCATAACTGCCATGCGCAAATTCATGACCTGGCCGAACATAACAAGGCAGACTATCACACAATTCATATGTGGACGCTGATTTGTCTTTCGCTGGGAATTCTTGGTGAAAACGAAAGGGAATATCTTGGCGAAGATCTTTTGGAAGTAAATTTGCCGGAAAATTAAGTAACAAGGAATAAAAAATGACAAATAAAGTGATCGGGGCCGTTATTGTAGCAGGCGGCGGCATTGCAGGGATACAGGCAGCCCTGGATCTGGCAAATTCGGGATATTATGTGCATATGGTTGAAAAAACCTCGTCAATCGGCGGAGTTATGGCTCAACTCGATAAAACCTTTCCTACCAACGACTGCTCCATGTGCATTATGTCTCCAAAGCTGGTTGAGGTTGGCCGGAATATAAATATTAAGCTTCATACCTCTTCGGAGATAGAAAAAATAGAAGGGGAAAAAGGTAATTACCAGGTAACCCTTAATACGACTCCGGGATATATTGATTCTGATAAATGCACTGCATGCGGTGATTGCGCTGAAGCCTGTCCTGTTGAAAGGCCGGATGAGTATAATATGAATCTTGTAATTCGCAAGGCAGCTTTTAAATCGTATGCCCAGGCAGTTCCCAATGGTTTTGCCATTGAAAAGCTTGATCGGGCGCCCTGCAGCATGGCTTGCCCGGCAAACCTGAACATTCAGGGTTATGTTGCCATGGTAAAGCAGGGCAAATACAGGGAAGCGATTGAAATCATCATGAAAGACCTTCCGTTTCCAGGCGTTCTCGGCCGTATTTGTCCTCATAGCTGTGAGCAAAACTGCCGCCGGCTTGAGGTAGATTCAGCGATTTCCATTAGGGAGTTAAAACGTTTTGCCGCAGATCAGGTAGATTTAAATGATATTTCCGTTCCTGATATAAAACGGAAAGATAAAACTGTTGCTGTCATAGGTTCCGGTCCTTCGGGTTTGACCTGCGCATACTTTCTTGCCCTGGAAGGATATAGGGTAAATGTATATGAATCAATGCCGGAAGCCGGCGGAATGATGAGATACGGCATCCCTGAGCATCGCCTGCCAAGGCGGGTGCTTAACGCTGAAATTAAAAATCTTGAACGGTATGGAATTGTAATCCATACAAATACAGCCATTGGCAAGGATATTACGATAAAGGAACTTCAGGATAGTGGCGCAAAGGCTGTCTATCTGGCTGCAGGAGCGTGGAAAAGCTTGAAACTGGAAATTTCCGGTGAAAATGTATCTGAAGGTGTTCTGGATGTTACCTCATTTTTGCGTAAAGTTCACCTTGGCAGCCTGAAAAAAATCAGAGGAAAGATTGTTGTTATCGGTGGAGGGCACTCTGCTTTGGACGGTGCGCGGGTTGCTCTGCGTCTTGGCGCGAGCGAGGCTCATATCGTGTACAGGCGGTCCGGCAATGAAATGCCGGCAGAAACTGAAGAAGTGCAGGAAGCTGAAAATGAAGGCGTTAAAATTCATTTTCTTGCAGCGCCTGTTCATATCCTGGCTGAAAACGGCAAGGTTTCAGGTATTGAATGCATTAAGACCAAACTGACCCAGCCTGATTCAACAGGAAGAAGAAAACCTGTCCCGATTAAAGGATCAAATTTTATTATTGAGACCGATTGGGTAATTCCGGCTATCGGCCAGGAACCTGAACTCGATTTTTTGGGTACTGATACCGGTATTAAAGTGTCGAAATGGAACCTGCTCGAAGTAAATAAAGAGACACTGCAAACCAGCATACCCGGAATTTTTGCAGGAGGAGATGTAGTTACAGGTCCGACAACAGTTATAGAAGCGGTTGAGGCCGGGAAACGCTCGGCAAAATATATTGCCCGGTATTTGCGGGGTGAAAAGCTGCCCGAAAAGTGGATAGATGAGTTTCCGATTACTAAAAACTGGACACAGGTACCGGACAATGAGCCTGTCAAAAACCGACTTGATATATCGACCCTGAGTTTTGAAAAAAGACTATCAGGATTTGATGAAGTAAATCTCCGCTCAGATGAAAAGGACGCTCAGGCTGAAGCAGCCCGCTGTCTTGACTGCGGAGGCTGTTGTGAATGTTATCAGTGCGTTGATGCCTGCAAGGCGAATGCAGTCACATTTCCAGGTAGGAGCATCGGTTACCCGACGCCCCCCCTACAGACCCGTACGTGAAGATTTCCCTCATACGGTTCCTCGGTTCAAATCCTTTTTACCGGATTATCAACCAAACAGGCGACACCCCGTTTGGCGTATAACTTTGCAGCCCTTACGGCATCAAATATTATGGACTATTCTGGGTAATGGCAGTGGGTATGTTGTGCGCAAGTCCTCGAACATTACTTCGCCCTTGTGACTTCTTCGGCTTAACCATCGACGCCATGCTTTCTCAGTATATTCAAACACAACTTCCAGCACTTTGTAGTTACTTATTACTCCAAAGTACTGGTAAAAACCTCGCAGTTTACTGCAAAGAATCTCATACTGCTCGGCCATTGGCTTATGACGGTTATCCTTGCACCATATCCATATTCTCTTCATAAAACGGCTTGAACGCTTTCTTGCCGTCTTTTTCTTTATTACCATGTACCCTTTTAATGATTTTGACCAGTAAAATGTAAACCCTAAAAAATCAAACGTCCCGTTTCCCTTTCCGCTAATGCGTTTGGAAAATCGAATCAGTTTTGTCTTTTCCGGGTGAAGTGACAGCTCGAACTGTTCGAACCGCCTGGGTAATACATCCATGACACGCAATGCGTCTTTTTCATACTCGAACCCGAGGATGAAATCATCCGCCCAGCGTATGATGGAGCATCTCCCTTTCATCCGGGGGATCACTTCTTTCACGTACCAGTCATCTAAAACATAATGAAGAAAGATATTACTGAGCACAGGGGAAATTACTCCTCCCTGTGGAGTGCCCGTTTCAGAGTACGTCAGGTTGCCTTCCTCCATTACGCCTGCATTCAACCACTTCCCTATCAGGCGAATCATTCCGCCGTCACTTACTCTCCGACGTATCATGTCTTTAAGTAACTCGTGATTAATATTGTCAAATAGTCCTGTAATATCTGCGCTTACTATCCAGCTGATATTCTGCTTCAAGCATTGCTCACGTAAATCTTTGATTGCCATGTGTTGGCTCCGACCTTTTCTGAATGCATGGGAAAAATTGTAAAAATTCCTGTCAAATATGACATTCAATATGGCTGCTGCTGCTTTCTGGACAATTTTATCCTCAAGTACAGGTATGCCAATTGGACGCTTTTTCCCTCCTTCCTTGTCTATCCAGATACGCTTTACAGGAGACGCAACGTACTGTCCTCTCCGCAGTCGTTCATACAGATTATAGAGGTTTTGATCAAGATTTTCGGCATACTCCTTTGCCGTAACCTTGTCCACTCCTGCAGATTTGCTTTTCCGAATTTTACGAAAGGATTGTTTCAGTAAATCAAAGTCTATCCGATGGACTACTGATGTAAATACCAGTTCAGGATTACTTTGAGCAAGCAGCTCGATTTTGATAAGGGATGACCCACCTGTTAACACCGGTGGTTGTCCCCATTCTATCGGTCTGGAATTGCAAGCGACCGTTCTTGCAATTTCTCGGCTTTTTGTTGATATGGTTTGTGACATCTGTGTATCTCCCATAATTCCTGCCAAAAAAACGTTATACCCTGCTTCACCTTCCCTGCAGTGGGTCGCTTGGGCATCACTTCCCCACCTTTCCGATCAAGATAGTTCAATTCTTAATCATCGGTACTATGATCTGCTAAGACTTCCGAATGTTTATCTCAGGTTCGTTCGCTCTTCGCTATCCTCCCCTGATACCTTGTATCGCCCATCTTTTAATGTTTGTGTTTCTGCCAATGGCAGACTCGTTGCAAGGCGGGACATTCCTATGCAACGCCGGGATTTCGCTTGCGCTGGATTTCCTGTTACCGTTCTTTTTACCCAAGGAAACATCCGGGTCTCCCAAGTTCCCGAGCTACCCCTTTGAGTACATGCCCTGGTCTAAGACCCCGGTGGTGTCCTGAATACTTGCCTTAGCATATTCAGGACTGCTGCCTTCCGCTGTCTCCAAAGCGTCGGCTTTTTCCTGCAAGCAGGATTATCACAATGACCACAACCATACATTTTTCGGGGCTCAATACAGAGCCTGCAATCTTGCTCCGTCCAGCTCCAGACTCCCGTTACCGGGTTTACCTGTGGACTTCGCTACTGACCTGCTGGTTAGTCTTTAGTCAGGTGGGACTATCTTAACATCAATGCCAGAGCAAGCCCTGCAGAGATGAAGGAAACAAACCGTTTCCCGAGCACCCACTTGGTAACAATATCGAGTTTCAAAGACCTTGTGTCTTATCCCAACGATTCGGATTTATCTTGGCACGAAGAGACACACGCCTGGCAGACAGAACATCCTGTAATTAATGTGGGCGCTCTGATATTGGCTCCTGGTTTTAAAAGTTATGATCCGAAAAATCTTGAAAACTACGGATATAAAAATCTTCCTGATGTTATTACCAGCCTGGAGTTTGAAAGGATTCTAAGCGCTTCCGGTCCCTTCGAAGGACATATAGAATGTCTTTCGGACAAATCGCCTCCACGAAAAATTGCCTGGCTCCAGTGTGTGGGATCGCGTGATATGCATAAAGACAGCCATGGATATTGCTCGGGTGTCTGCTGTATGTATGCCATAAAACAGGCTATAATAGCCAAAGAACATGACGCCGACCTTGACTGTTCTATTTTTTACATGGATATGCGCACACACGGAAAAGGTTTTGAAAGCTGCTATAATGAAGCAAAAGATAAACATGGCATCAGATTTATCAGGTGCAGGGTACATTCCGTCTTCTCTCAAACCGGTGAAGAAAAAGGGCAGATTATCGATTATTTTGATGAACAGACAGGTAAAACAATCAGAGAAGTATATGATATTGTTGTACTGTCAGTGGGCATGGAGATAGATAATGAAGTAAAAGCCCTTGCAAAAAAAACAGGAATAAGACTTACTCCCGGCGGCTTTTGCGAAACCGGTTCATTTAACCCTGTATCCACATCAAGAGATGGAATTTATGTGTGCGGAGTTTTTCAGGGCCCAAAGGATATTCCACAGTCGGTTATTGAAGCAGGTTCAGCCGCTCTTTGCGCAGGTTCTGCGCTTATTAAAGCCAGAAACAGTCTTACCAAAGCTTTAATAATGCCTCCTGAAATCGACGTTTTCGGTGAAAGACCAAGGATAGGGGTCTTTATATGTCATTGCGGAATAAATATCGGCGGCGTTGTGGATGTGCCTGCTGTGCGTGATTTTGCGAAAGATCTTCCTTTTGTTGAATTTTCTGATGATAATCTTTATTCCTGTTCACAGGATACACAGGATGCCATTGCCAACATTATCAAAGAGCAAAACCTGAACAGGGTGGTTGTGGCAGCCTGTACCCCGCGCACCCACGATCCACTTTTCCAGGAAACTTTAATGAATGCCGGTTTAAATAAATATCTTTTTGAAATGGTCAACATACGCAATCATGATTCCTGGGTGCATAAAAATTATCCTGAAATGGCCACGAAAAAGGCAAAAGATCTCATAAAAATGGCAGTCGCCAAAGTAGCTCTGTTTGAACCTCTCAGGGAAGCGCAGCTTGAGGTGGATCAGAATGCACTGGTTATAGGCGGAGGCATTTCGGGAATGGCCGCGGCAAAGTCGCTTGCAGATCAGGGATATAAAGTTAGTATGGTTGAAAGGAATGTGAAACTCGGAGGCAATGCAAACAATTTGTATTTAACCTCAAAGGGAGAATCTGTTCAGGACGGTCTTGCCCGCATGGTAAAATCCGTGCAGGATCATGATAATATCACCATATATCTGAACTCTGAGCTTGAAACGGTTGACGGTTTTGTAGGCAATTTTGACTCTGTTGTAAAAACCGGTGAAAAATCGACAACCATTCATCACGGAATTACGATTATTGCCACCGGCGCCCGTGAACATAAACCTGACGAATACCTGTACGGCAAGGATCCAAGAGTATTGACAGGCATTGAACTCGATAAAAGGTTTATTAATAACGAACCGTCGCTGAAAGAGATTAAAACAGCCGTGTTTATCCAGTGCGTTGGATCGCGTGAACCTGACAGGCCGTATTGCTCAAGGATTTGCTGTACCCATTCCATTGTTTCAGCCCTGCATTTAAAGGAGCTTAATCCTGAAATGAAAATCTTTGTTTTGTACAGGGATATAAGAACCTATGGAGAGCGTGAAGAACTTTACACGAAAGCACGCGAAAAAGGTATAATTTTTATCAGGTTCAACATGGAGAAGAAGCCAAAGGTGACGGCTTATGACCATGGCCTTGAGATCGAAGTTATTGATCATGTGTTAAATATGCCGATAACGATTACAGCGGATATTTTAAATCTGGCAGCAGCGGTTGTGCCGTATAAAGACGATAAGCTTGCGCAGTTTTTCAAAATTCCAGTCAATGATGAAGGATTCTTTGCAGAAGCGCATGTAAAACTTGCTCCGTCTGATTTTGCAGTTGATGGTGTTTTTTTGTGCGGCCTGGCGCATTATCCGAAACCGATAGACGAGGCAATTGCCCAGGCCCAGGCCGCAGCATCCAGCGCCACAAGGCTGCTTGCCCAAAAAACCATAAATACCATAGGAACTGTTGCTTATGTGGATACTTCTTTTTGCAGCGGCTGCGGTGTTTGCGTATCTGTTTGTCCTTATAATGCGCCTTTTATTAAAACAGAGGGAGTAAATGCAGAAAAAGCCGAGATCAATCCTGTTTTATGCAAAGGATGCGGTGCTTGTGTGGCATCCTGCAGATCAGGAGCGCTTCATCTTAAAGGTTTTGAGGAATCACAGATAATGGCAATGATAGCCGCTGCATAGGCACGGTTGTCCTTGAACGTATTTTCAATATCAATATTTTTTTCAGGAGGTTAAAATGCTTAAAGTAACTGCAACAGCACAAAAAGAGTTTGATGATTATTTTAAAGGAAAAGAGGTTAAACCGGTCAGGATTTTTTTAGCAAACCAGGGATGTGGGGGGCCTTCAATAGGGCTGGCGGTAGATGAATTAAAAGAGAATGATATTTGTTATGATATAGGGAGCGTTAAGTATATTGTAAATAAAGAGCTTATGTCAGATGCCAGGCCGATTGAGATAGATTATAAAGAAGGAGGCTTTGCAATCACGTCAAACCTGGATTTGGGCGGAGGCTGCTCAGCCTGCGGCACGAAGGGTTCATGCTGTAGTTGAAGGTGAAAGGCTGAAGGTTTTCAGGAACAAACATATGGTCTTGTGAAATTAATTGTCTGAAAATCTGTGTGAAGGAGTTCGGTTATGAAAATCAGGATATCTATTTGGATTTTATCTTTTTTTTACATTATTTTTCTGGCGGATGTTTCTTTGGCAGTTGAAAATAAAAGCGAAAAATTTGCGTCAATTTTTTTACCGTCGGTCATCGGCAGATTTGCACCTGTTGTGGAAGGCGTTACAGTCACACATGATTTTGTTATACAAAATAACGGCGGCGCGCCTTTACAGATAAAAAAAATCAGAACTTCATGCGGATGCACAACCGCTTCATATTCAAAGTCGATTCCGCCGGGCGGCGCTGGAAAAGTTACTGTCAAGTTTAATACAAGAGGCTATGGCGGAAGAAGCGCCCATAAATATATTACATTATATACAAATGATAATAACAGGCCGGAAATCAATTTAACTATTTCCGGCAAGGTTGAAAGATTTGCGGTCATAGAACCACCAAGAGTAATGCTGGCCGGATTTGCCGGTGAATCTGTAAAAGCGGAAGTTTTCATTATTCCTGAAAAAAAATATCCGTTTACTATAGTTGAAACCGGCGCAAAAAACGGGAAAAACTTTAGTTTCAAATTAAAGGAAATTAAAAAATCCGGCAGGTCCGGATATAAGCTTTTAATTAAAAATCTGAAAAAAGAAAAAGGCCGGTACCACGATTATATTTATCTGGAAACCGACAGTAAAATCAAACCGCAGATTAAAATCAGTGTTTACGGCAATATCAAGGCAAAGATGAGGCAAAAAATTCATGCGCAATCAAACTAAAATTTTTATGAATTAAAAATTAATTTTAATTTAGCATAAAGTAGAATAAAATGATTGATATAAAAGACCTGGACCACAGGGAAGATGCCCGCATCGGTGTTTATATATGCCACTGCGGTTTGAATATTGCGCAAACCGTAAACTGCAGTGAGGTGGCTTTATACGCTTCAAATCTTGATGATGTTACTGTTTCAAAAGATTTAATCTATGTTTGTTCCGAGCAGGGGCAGCAGCAGATTAAAGATGATATACTTGAAAACGGATTAAACCGGATAGTTATTGCTTCCTGTTCGCCCAGGCTGCATGAACCGACGTTCCGGCAGATGTTAAAGGACGCGGGATTAAACCCGTATCTTCTGGAAATGGCCAATCTCCGTGAGCAATGCAGTTGGGTTCACATGAATGAGCCTGACGCTGCAACGGAAAAAGCAATAGATCTGGTTAAAATGTCGATAGCGCGGGCGCGGCTCATATGGCCTTTGGAAGAAGAGACTATTCCGGTTACAAAAAGGACACTGGTTATCGGAGGAGGGGTAGCCGGCATACAAACAGCCATGGATCTGGCAAATGCCGGTATAAGTGTGGCTTTAGTGGAAAAAGAACCTTCCATAGGCGGCATCATGGCGCAACTGGACAAAACCTTCCCCACCATGGACTGTTCCATCTGCATACTCGGCCCTAAAATGTCTGATGTAAACAGGCATCCGATGATCAAGCTTTACACAATGAGCGAAGTGGTTGATGTTAAAGGGTATGTGGGCAATTTTGAGGTAAAAATTCTGAAAAAGGCCCGTTATGTGAATGAAAACGAATGCACTGCCTGCGGCGAATGCGCCAAAGTTTGTCCTGTGATCCGGCCGGATGAGTTTAATCAGGGGCTTTCATCGCGAAGGGCGATTTATACCCCTTTTCCCCAGTCTGTTCCTTCTGCATATCTTGTTAATATCAACGAATGCCTTGGGCATAACCCGGCGGTCTGCGCCAAATGTATTGATGCCTGCGAAAAAGGGTGCATCGATTTTCATATGTCTGACGAAGAATTTGTGGAAAAAGCAGGTTCAATTGTGGTTGCCACCGGTCTTGAAGCCTATGACCCGACTGAAATGGACGAGTATGGATATACACGATTTGAAAATGTTTTAACCAGCATTGAATTTGAGCGTTTAATGAACGCCGGCGGGCCTACAAAAGGGGAGCTGATACGTCCCTCAGACAGAAGGCGGCCTGAATCCGTAGGCTTTATACAGTGCGTCGGCTCCCGTTCGACCGGCAAGGGGGGCAAATACTGCTCCAACATTTGTTGTATGAATACGGTGAAAAGCACCTTCATGATTAAGGAACATTATCCCGATATCGATATAAAAGTCTTTTATATTGATATCAGGGCGTTCGGCAAAGGTTTTGAAGACCTGTATATGCGAAGCAAAAAAATGGGAGTCCGATACATAAGAGGATTGCCCGGAACCGTTCAGCAGGAAGATGACGGGAGCATAACGGCAGCCGTTGAGAACACGGTTTCCGGCGGGCTTGAGTTTTTTCATCTGGATATGCTTGTTCTCGCGATTGGGATCAAACCTGCTCCGGCGACCAGAAAGCTCCAAAAAATGTTAGGGCTTCAGCTCAGCCCGGACGGTTTTTTTCTGGAAGCTCATCCAAAGCTTCAACCTGTGGATGCAGCTACCAGGGGGATATATTTTGCAGGGTGCGCGGAAGGACCAAAAGATATCAAGGAGAGTGTAACCCAGGCTTCGGCGGCTGCCGCGCGGGCTATCGGTTTGATGCACAAGGGAGAAATTACAACAGAGCCGATTACCGCTGAAATTTTGACAGATCATTGCAAAGCATGCGGAAAATGTGCGGAAGTCTGCCCGTATAACGCAATTACAGTAGATGTTAAAAAAAAGACTCCAGCGGTTGTAAACAAGGCGGCTTGTTCAGGATGCGGAACATGCGCTGCCGAATGCCCTTTTGGAGCCATAATCATGAACCATTTCACCGATATCCAGATCGCAAGTCAGATCGACGCTCTGCTGGAAGATAAGCCGGAGGAAAAAATTCTCGCTTTTGCCTGCAACTGGTGCTCTTATGCGGGAGCCGATTATGCCGGTGTATCCCGGCTTCAGTATCCTCCCAATGCACGGCTTATCAGGGTGATGTGTTCGGGCCGGGTGGATGAAAAATTTGTCTGGCGCGCCTTTGCCGGGAGAGTCCCTGTTGTTCTTATAAGCGGGTGTCATATCGGAGACTGCCACTATATAAATGCAAACCACTGGACGGAAAAACGGGTTAAAAAGATGCATAAAAAAATGGAGAAATTCAGCATCAACCCGGAGCGGCTTCAACTTGAATGGATCAGCGCCGCAGAAGGAACGCTCTTTGCCGAGACCATGAAAAGGATGGAAACCATCCGCAGGAGCGTGACACAAGAGGAGCTTTCAGAAGCAAGTAATATTTTTTCGAATAAAAAATATATAATGGCATAATTAATAAAAAGGAAAAACCATGGAAAGTTTTGAACCTAAAATTATCACTTTTTTGTGTAACTGGTGCAGTTATGGAGCAGCGGATCTTGCCGGAGTCAGCAGATTCCAGTATCCGCCGAATATGAGGATAATCCGTGTGCCCTGTTCAGGACGTATTACTCCCAAGATGATACTGGCAGCCTTTAGACGCGGCATAGACGGCGTATGGGTGTCAGGGTGTCATCCAGGAGACTGCCATTATTTGACAGGCAATTATTACGCAAGGAGAAAATTTATACTTTTAAAAAATATGCTTGAATACACAGGCCTGGAACCAGGCAGAATCCATTTTTCATGGATATCATCTGCCGAAGGTGTAAAGTTTGCCGAGGTGGCAAACAATGTAATCCAGGAAATCGGGAAGCTCGGGCCTGCAAAATATTTAATGGGACGTAGTTTTTAATTTAAGTTTACTCACCCAGTAAAATAGCATACCCAATTGAGATCATCAAATCAAATAGTTCAAAACCCGCAACATAACCCTTTACATGCCGGTTAAACATATAAGCCCTTGGCGTCAATGCGCTCTTTTTGCAAAGTACCGTCGCTGCTCAGCAGATAAAAATAATCATACAGGTTAAAACAAAGACTTACATTTACAGGGATAATGTTCAGCCGCTGTCCGATCCCGGGGGGGATTCTTGCAATGACTTACATCAAGCCAGCCATATTCTTTGTGAAGGCGAAAAATCCGGGCCTCGGAATAGGCCGGGATATATCCCATTTCAAGGTTATCCCGGCGCAGCAACTGTTTTGCGGAAAACCCTTTTGAACCGACGTCAATGATAACCTGACCTGGAGTCACATCCGAAACAACGGTTGTTACTACCCTGGCGGCACAATTTTCCAGGGCGCAGTGTCCAAACTTTACAACAAAATAATCGTTTAAAAAAGCTGTTCCCACCCTTATGTCATTAACGTGCGAGACAAGATGCGTCTTTTCCAGGGAAGGCGTGGAACCGGATGAAACAATTTGCGGACAGAATCCGGCAGAGTACAGAGCTTCATAGACCGGCTCCCATAACCGATTAATCTGCTTGAAACTTTGCGGATTCCCGGCAGCATCTCCGTACAAATGTCCCAGGCAGAGCCTGTCATTTTTACTTTTATCCTTTATTCATCACTTTGTTTCTGAAAACCAAAATTTAGATAGCGACGTTTGCCACACCGCCGAATAGGTGTTAATTTCTTAATTACCCAATTTCCTTATGATCTTCATGTGGTTTAACGAGATACTCGTAGTGTTCTTGGATGTCGGCAATGTTGTCTTCGTTGTATTGCAGCATCTCATTTGGGTGTTTCTTATTTGCCGTGTTAATTGCTTTTCTTATCTTACCTGTCTTTTCGAGCCAAAGAAGGACTTCGTTGTCATATTTTTTTTCTTCCGGGGTTCGCTCACCAATTATCTCATGAGCTCTGTCAAAATACTGATCTGTCAGGTTCATTGATCTCCTTATTGTTTTATGCACCATAATGACTGAACTCACTGGTTTTTACGGAGCGCAGCGGAGTAAAATTCCAATGAAGTGATTTGGTAGCTCCTCTTGACGACGTAACTAACTACAAAAAACTTATATTTCTGCTTTAAATTCTATCTTCTCGCTGCCAAATGTTGGCTCAATCACTTTCTGTACGCCATGTCCAGGATTGGCCTCTTTAAAAATATTTACCAATTGATATTTTGATAATATTTTTAGATCATTATTCAGACTTACAGGCGTGCGATTCATATCGGACATCAATTCAGAGAAAACAACCCTTCTTTTTTTGCGTAAATATTGAACAAGCTTTGTTCTTTCCGGCTTGAGAATTGACATTAAGTCAACAGGATCGACCCAAATTATATTTTTTCTTGTTACTTTACGTTTCTCATCAATCTCTTTTGCCGTTTCCTTAGCCGAAGAGAAAAAATCTGAAAGTGAGCCTGCTTTTAGTTCGACACTCATTTTATGAACTCCTTTACTTCATTTTCAAAACGTTCCACTAAATCCTGATAGGTTGTGAAATCGAGGACCTCTGATATTTCACCAAAATAGTGTTTGTGATGAAAATCATGGGTATTGTCATAGCCAAGAACCCGACCATTATCTCCTGAAAATATGAGGTGGTTAATATACGCCATGCTGTATTTGACAATTTTTCCTTTTTCATTCTCCCAGGCCTCAATTTTGAGGAGACCGCCACCTCTTTTGGGATTAACGGGGAATTGCTCAGAAACAACTTTTTTAAATTTTATCTTCTTTCTTTTCTTCTTAACCATGTAACTATTATTATCAGGTAGAAAAAATATTGTAAAGCTGTTTTCTTCGTTAATATTTCTATGTTATTCATTGGGCTAATCGCGGTGACGAAGTCAGCGCCGGGAATCATGATTTATACCCACACAGTTAAATCCACAACCGCGAAAGAAGCAAAAAATGGCTTTGAATAAATTTCCTGTTAGTTTGGATCGCTCCCGGCAATATTTCCAATCAGCTTTTGGCTTTGTTAACGCAAAAGACCCCTGCTATGAAAAAGATTACCCCTATTCCTGAGAGAAGAAGATAAGGGAATATATTCGGCATATTGCCGTAAGAAGCATCTCTTATGGCATGGGATGCATGCGTAAGGGGCAAAAGATTTAACAATTTTTGAGCCCGGAAAGGCAAATTTTCAACAGGAAAAAAGGTTCCCCCAAGAAACGCCATGGGAGTTATAATAAAATTTGAAAACAGCGACTGGTCGGCATGAGACTTAACCAGCATCGCCGAACAGATGGCAATGGAGGCGAAGATAAAACTGTTCAGAATTATGATTAACCAGAAAAACAGGCTGTAATGCAGAACTATTCCGAACAGGGCTGCTATCACCAGAATAATGGCCGAAGAGAGCAATGCCCTCGTAATGCCCGCCAGCGTTTCACCGATTACATAAGCGAGATTGGAGACAGGAGCCGATTGAAACTCATCAAAGATGTGCCAGTAAAACCTGGCCACATTAATCTCAACACCGATGGCAAACGCCTGGGTCATGCTGGTCATGGCCACAAGTCCCGGCACCAGAAATTCCATGTAAGAATGACCGTCTACAGTAATGTTCCGCCCCATACCCAACCCAAACGCAATCAGATAAAGCAGGGGAGCAATCGACATGGAGGCAGCCTGCCTGAAAAATTTCCGTCTCAAGATCAAAAGTTCCCTGTAATAGACGGCAAACCAGCCTTTTATCATTTATTTTCCACCTTTTTACCTGTCAGTGAAAGAAAGGCGTCTTCCAGATTAACCCTTCTTAATGTAAAATTTCCTTCCCGATTTCTAATATGATTAGCCGCTTCATCCCTGTTTTTGAAATAGATAGTTTTAATCTTATCGTTCACCATATCATCGAGCGCCCATTTTCCTGTTTGATCCATAAAGTTTTGCGGGGCATCAATTTTCACGATCTCCCCGTTATCAAGAAATGCGACCCGCTCCGCTAAAAACTCCGCCTCTTCTATATAGTGGGTGGTTAAAAAAATAGTTGCGCCATCCTGCCGGATTCTTTTGATCAACGACCATATCCTTCGTCTTATATTCGGGTCGAGCCCCACAGTAGGTTCGTCAAGAAAAAGGATTCCGGGGAAATGCATCATGGCCCTTACTATCACGACCCGCCTCTTCAAACCTCCGGACAGATGTTTTACAAGACTATTTTTACGGTCTCTCATTTCGATATAATCGAGCAATTCGTCAATCCTTTTTTTTCTCTTTTTCCCGGACATGTGAAAGAGCCTGCCGTGGATATCCAGGTTTTCATTGATGGTGAGCTCATTATCAAGGTTTATCCTCTGGGGCACAAGCCCGGCCTGCATTTTTGCCCTTACAGGTTTTTTTTGTATATGAAAATTGTTCAAATATGCATTCCCTGCGGAAAAACCTGACAGTCCCGTTAGAATATTTATGGTTGTTGTCTTGCCGGAGCCGTTAGGGCCGAGATAAGCAAACAACTCGCCTCGAGGAATATGGAGGGTGATCCCTTTCAGCGCCTGAATATTTTTGTAATTTTTTTTGAGACCATCTATTTTTATCAATGCTTCACCTTTTTTAAACAGGATTTTTATCTAAAACCTGATTTCCATGCCGAGCCACCAGCGCCGGCAATTGCCCGGATAACCCCGGTAGATATAATAATCAAAATCGGTTAGATTTTTCACCTCCAGGTGTATATCGACATTTTTTTTCGCGCGATATGTCGCCTTGAGATCCCAATAATGGTACCATAACATTTTATACGTTTCCGCCTGGTCCGCATACCGATCCGCGTAGTAGGTATACCATAGTTGAAGATATAAAAATTCAACAGGCTTTAAAAAAAAGCGGCCCTTAAAGTTATAGGGCGCAAAGTAGGCGAAAGAGCTGTCATGCACCTCATCGCGGGTATACTTGATTGTAAAGCGCGCATCAAAGCCGGTCCATCTGCCATAGATATACTTGAAAATAAGATCGCCGCCGGCCCAATAAGCCTCGTCCAGATTTTCGTACCGGGTGTAATCCACCTTTTTTTTGTTCGTATCAGGATCGACTATCGGCTTTCCATCAGAATCAAGCTTAAAACAGGTGTGGGTATAAAAGCGATTATAGGCCTTATTGAAAAATGGGGCCACCTGCCAGTTGAACCGATTTGAGCCCAGATGGTGTTCTCCGCCGATCTTCAAGGTAACGCAAAGGTTGGTCTGGGGATCAAGATCCGGGTTGGCCCGGCTATAGCTTGTAGAAAAATATTTTTGAAAAAAACTCAGATATTTTTTTGTGGAAGTAAAGGATATATCGAAAAAAAAGGGCTTGAATTGTTTACTGTAAGCTATCTTTGGAAACAAATCAAAGCCGTATTCTTCATGATAGAATATATTGGCGGAAAGGGCAAAACCCCGCCGGCGCCACCCGCTAAATAGATCCAGCAGATATTCATCCGCGTCACCTTTCACGGTTTCACCCGTACTGCCGGTTTTGGAGAAATCAGCGGTATATAAAATAGAGCGGAGTCCATAATCATAGTCCTTCTTTTTGATCCCGACTTTCCCTCCATACTCTTTGACATTCACTTCGTTGCGCCCTTGATATGGAATAGCGCTGACATTTCCAGCGTCGTCCTTTTGATAAATAATGTTCCCTTCTTTGTCCCTGCGAATTCCTGTAGCTTTGTTCTCCTTCCAGTGGTCATTGGTGAAAAATTCAGTATAAAAATCACCTTGACCAAAATTAATCACCCCTCCATACGATTCACGCTTCTTTCTGTAACGGGGTTTGGACGGATCAGGATAATAATCATCGCTTTTTGCGGGGCGCGTCTTTTCCGGCGTGTCATAGCTCCAGATGGCGCTCCCTTTTTCATCTTTGGAATATGAAAATGAACCGTTCAGGAAAAAATCCCTATAATTCTTTATTATATTTATTTATGACACGGATTTCACGGATTTCACGGATTAGGGCTCTTTTATTCGGGCTTTGCAGCTTGAATTTTTGCCTTTACCTCTTTCATCATCTCCCCCCAGTTCTCCACGTCCTCAGACGTGAGGATATCGACTGAGCCGCCCTGGAAGTCTCCTTCAACATCTCCCATTTTTTTTTCTATCCAGCCTTCGACCTCCAGATACTGTTCCTTGAGACCTTCCAGTACCTGCGGGTCTGCATCCCAGAGACCTCTGCTTTCGGCTTCAAGCAGCCTGCGGCCGATCTCCTCAAGAGCCCAGGGATTATTCTCTTCAAAGAATTTGCGGTTTTCCTCGTTTAAAACAAATGTCCTGGTTATATCGTCGAATATCCAGTCGTCCACCTCCTGGGTGGTTGCTTCCCAGCCGTAAACCCGGCCGACCCTTTTTGATATATCCCCGGCTCCTTTATATCCATGACGCTTCATCCCTTCGATCCATTTGGGATTTAAAAGCTTGGTGCGTACGACCCGCCTGACCTCATCGGCCATATCCCTTACTTCCACATGCTCCGGTTCCCGTGTATCTCCATAGTAGGTCTTTACCTTTTTTCCGGAGATGCTTCTCGCTGCAGCGGTCATTCCACCGTGGGTACCAAAATAACAGCAGCAGCCGAACAGGTCGTATTCATCCGAAACCACCTTGTTGTAAGTAACATCGACTGTTTTCAAACTGCCGGCCAACTGGCTCTGTTTTTCTTCGCCGAACACCCCCTTGCCGTAAGCATAGCCGTTCCAGTATACAAAAATATCGGAGAGATCTTTTTCGTCTTTCCAGGCCGAGGCATATACCGCCAGATTTGTGCCTGCCTGATAAGTGCCTGGTTTTGAGGCAAACAGACGGAACGTGGCATCGCGCCAGGTCTTTTCCGAGGTCGGATCATTGCCCGATTCCGCACCTGATTCCGCAATTTGGGCCAGGGTATGTTTTCTGACAAAGTTCATTTCATCAGGTTCGTCCAGAGCCGCTACTGCCTGGACAGCCTCGTCTATGACATCGATACAGTTTGGGAAGTTATCCCTGGTGATGCCGGAAACCCGGATCGTCACGTCGATGCGCGGCCTGCCAAGAGCCTCCAAAGGAATAATTTCAAACCCTTTTAACCTTCCATTGGAGAGCCAGACCGGTTTGACTCCCATAAGGTACATGATCTGGGCCATACCCTCGCCGTCGGCCCACATAATATCGGAGCACATCCAGAAAATTGCCACATTTTCCGGAGTTTTTCCTTCTTCTTTTTCATGTTTCTCAATCACGGCATCAGCCAGTCTCATTCCCACTTTCCAGGAAGCCTTGGTCGGGACCCGATGAGGGTCAAGGGAGTAGAAATTTCTTCCGGTTGGCAGTATATCATCCCTTCCTCTTGTAATCAGGCCGGAGGGTCCGGCCGGAATATATTTTGCTTCAAAACCTGAAAGCAAGGCCTCAACTTCCTTTGAGGCATTCAGCCTTGTATTTAGATCCCAAATTTTGTCTTCAATCAGATGAATTTTGTTTAGATGAGTCTCATCTTTCAGCAAGCCATCCAGAATATTTTTAAGTTTTGTGCCTGCATCATCATCGCCGCCGGCAAGAACCTGGCTGATAAATTTTTTGCTCAAAATATCAATCTCCTCAAGCAGCTCACCATGGCTTTTTTTGTAGAAACAGGAATACGCTCCCCTGTCGCTCAAAAGATCGCCTAACTCCGTACCGATAAGCCTGCAAATAAGCTTACGGAGAGAGATTTCTTCGCCTGCATCATAAGAGAGGATGGAGTTGATAAAATCAACCCGGCGTTCACCCTGCGGCAGCTCGCCGAAGATGTGCATTCCATCCTGTATTTTGGTGTTTCTTGTCAGACTCAGCACATCGTGCGCGGCCCTGGCCTTTTCTTCAAAGGGAGCATCAGGTAAAAGCTTTGCCCCTTCGAGAAGGTTGGTCTTTTGCAAGGAATCGTCGATCAGATGCTCCAGGGCATGGGCGCGGCCTTTATCAATATTTTTTACCTGCTCATATTCACCCAGGAATCGATCAAGTTCCTCCAGATCGTCATAAAGCCCGCCCTGGGTCATCACGGTCTGCATGTGATCAACAAGCGTTGCATAACTGCGGCGCTTGGCGATTGTTCCTTCAGGCGGGTTATCTGCATTATAGATATAGAGGTGGGGCATATCTCCAATGGCTATATCAGGAAGACAGGATTCGGAAAGAGCGGTCGATTTACCGGGCAAAAACTCAAGGTTGCCATGTGTTCCTATATGAACAATGGCATCAGCTCCCCATATATCTTGTAGATAACGATAGGTGGCTATATACTGGTGAGGCGGCGGCACATCAGGATCATGAAGAATTTTGCATACCCGGCCGTCGCATCTCGGCCCGGCGCAGCCCCGTTTGGGCTGGACGCAGACCACTGCATTGCCGTATTCAACCCCTGTAACCAGAATTTTGCCATTATATACCATGGCGGCGGGGACTCCGTTTACTTCCTCGCCCGGAGGATTTCCCCATGCCCCGGATATCCTGTCTCTTACTTTTTCCGGAAACGTGTCGAACCATCTTCTGTACTCATCAACCGAAACATGTGCTAAGACGCCTCCTTTTTTGACGATCTCATCTACAGTAGTCCACCTGAATTCAGAAACAGCCTTTCTCTCCATAATCGTATTGATAAGTTCCTTGCCGTTTTCAGGAGGATCAACCCGATAACCGGCTTCTTTCATCCGGCCCATTATCATGGCAGCGCTCTCGAGGGTGTCAAGATGCGCGCCGCCGCCGACCGTGGCCTCAACCGAGGCGCAGGGATTATTGTGCAGGATAAACGCGATCTTTCGCTCTGCCGGAGGTTTCTTCTTTAACTGCACCCATTTTGCAACCCGCCCGGCAACCTTGCGGCATCTCTCTTCTATCGGCATCCGCACTTGAAGCCCCTCTCCGGTTTTATTCGCGGCCCCGACAATAAAGGGCTCAATCACCCCTTCAAATTCAGGCATGGCCATTGACCACCCTACGCTGCTGCCTATTCCGTCCATCTCGTTTTCCCACTCATCTATGGTCTTGTAGTATGAAGTTACAGGAGATATGACAGGCACGCCGATTTTTTTTAAAATCTCTATGCCTTCCGCCGCGATCTCTTTATTGTCGTGGCCTTTTTCCCGGCTGCTTTGCAAAGGAAAGTTCTGGAGTTTTATCATAATATCTATGCGCGAAGTTCCGTCCGGCCGCAAAAATGTCTCGCAGACCGCCTCCCCGCTCCCCTTGCATCCCCGCTCCTCATCCTTGACCGAATAAGAAAAAACAGGGATAACATCCAGCCCAAGCCGTTCCAGTTCACGGATCAGGGTATCTTCCACCTCCAGATTGTCATTTACCCATTGATGCCGGGTAAAAAGAATGCCCACAGTGGATCTCTGACTTCCGACCTCCGACTTCTGACCTCTGACCTCCGAGCTCAGACCTCTGTATTCTTCGTACCATTCAAGATATTCATCCACAGTAGCAAAATACCCGGTCGGCGCTTCAGGATGATAAAGACCTTCCCAGGGAACGGGCCTGGGTTCCTCTGCCTCTATATCGAGTCCACCGGCCTCGCTGGCAATGTAGCGGAGCATGTTGATAAAGTTCTCCTCGCCGTTGATGACAACGTATGAGTTGACCTCCGCCACTATCTCCGGCCGGACAGTGGAAAGCGTCCAGTATGAAGGATCATACCCGCAGCAGATAACAGGAATATTTTTGCCCAGTTCCTTTAGCTGATTTTCGATAACCTCCCAGAATCCCTCGGATGAGCGGTAAAGAAAGATGATGTCCGCATCCGCAGCCTCTTTCAATACAGCGTCAACCTTTTCCGGGTCTTCTTCAAGAACCTTTGAAGAATAGGCCGAAACCTCCAGAATATCGGCCACATTTTTTGCCGCGCGGACAAGCATGTTGGCATAAGAGCTCCACATTATTGAAACTATTTTCATAATAATTCTCCTTTTTAAAAAAGTGCCTAAAGTCCGTAAAGTGAGCTAAAGTGAGCTAAAGTGCCTAAAGTGAGCTAAAGTGCCTAAAGTTAAAGTATTCTGCCAATTTTTTATATGAAACACACTCCCCTAAAAAAAGCGTAGGGGTACCATTGATTTTAAGGTAATCTTAAAATTATTAATATTATTAGTAAGTTATCAATGTTGTATAAATAAAATCAGTTCCTTGGTTAATAATAAGATTGCGGTAATCAGCTTTTCAATGAATTTAGAAATGTCGGCCTATATCAAAAAAGTTTTATATGCGTAGTTCCTTCTCTGAAGGACTAACAGTTAGTTGTGCAAAAGGCCGACCAGTCATGTTATATTCGCGCTCAAAGGCTTCAGTTGTACTCTCGACTTCATTTTCCAATTCAAAGCAAATCAGATTACTGTAATCCACTCAAACGATTTTATAAATTGCTTATGGCAAAATTAAATTTCACAAGGAACCAGTTTAAGTCCCATTTCTTTGGCTCTTTTGTTTAAATTTCTCAACACTTTTTGTTTGTTTGGAGCTATTAGATAATCTTCGCCAAGATCTCGATAGGTGTCTCCATATTTTATAATGTTAAAAACTGCCTTTCCAATCTTATGCGCTATGGCCACTATGGCCTTTTTTGCACCACGTCTCGCTTTCAGTTTATAGTATTTGGCCTTGTAGTAGGAGCCCTTGGTCTTTATCGCCGCCCATGCGACTTGGACTAAAATGGTTTTCAAAGGATGATTTCTGACACCATTTCTACCATTTTTACGCTTTCCTGCGCTTTCATTATTCCCAGGGCATAAGCCAGCCCAAGACACAAAAGCTGACATGCAGATGAATTCATCCAGTGTAACACCAATTTCGCTTAAAATAGCTTGAGCTGATTTTTTATTTATTCCTGGAATTGCATCTAATCGATCCAATAAACTCTGATGTTCTTTTGTAAGTAAATCCAATCTCTCATTTATTTCATCTATACGTTTTTCAAATGTGCTAATAGTCTCCATCATTCCAATTAGCTGGAAGCGATGGTGCTCTAATTTTAGGCACTTTAAACTTTAGGCACTTTAGGCACTTTAGGCACTTTAGGCACTTTAGGCACTTTCTATTCAATTATAATTAAAAGAAACATAAGAAAAACCACACGGTTGAGCATTCCCAGACCGGTTGAAACAAACAGGATTTTCGATCCCATTAAAAACCCGAAAAGCGATGCATACTTGGCAAAGGAATACCTGACCGCAAAAATCGGGAGCATCAGCAGACTTCCAAGAAGACAGGCTGTAAACCCCTGCAAATCGCTCAGGATGCCGTCTTTAATCATGGCTCCGATTAAGCCGGCGCCTACCAGCGGGCTGAACATATAAGTTCCGACAGGAAGAACAGAGGCCGGGGGGAGTTTAAAAAATTCCGTTAACGGCAGGACATAATCTGCCAATCCTTTTATAATGCCATTATTGATCAACAGAAATATGAAAAAAGTCGTTGATACAAAGATGATGCTTATCTTAAAAAAGATCTTTTTCTGCCGTGCAAAAGATGAAACAAGAGTTTTGCCAAGCTTGCTTCGTGTTATAGTATTCGTATCTACGCGACCCGAATCTACACAATCAGGATCGAATCTATCTGTCCCCGGGTTATTGCTTTGCAGCCTGATTCTTCCATAAATAATAACAAAAAGAACCTTGACTATTCCTGATACGATAAATGTCAAAAAATAAAGGAGCCCTGCCCTGATGCCGAGCAAGGGGATCATTACCGGAATCTGATATGTAAAAGTCTCTTTCAGATAGACAGGGGTTGTGTTGAGGAGGGCGGTCAGCAGTGTCTGGCTGCTGTCTATTTTTTTGTCCTGATAAAGCTTTGCTATCATGGCATTTCCGGCAAGGACAGAGCCGAATGAGGCCACGAACGTTATGCCGGCCTCACGGGGCAGATTGGAAAGGCTTGCCAATGGCTTCCCGATAAATTCAAGTTTTTTGAACAGACCCAATTCTATCAATACCTGAGAAACATACAGGGATATAAACATGATAATTAATACCCTCGGAACAATCCGCCATGTATCGAACAGGCTTTGTATAAAAAGATCAATCATCGAATGTGCCTAAGCTACACGAAAAGGCGGTTGATAAAAAGAAACCAGCAATCACGATAAAAACAAAAAAAGATAAATAAAACCGTGTATTAAAAGCTTGTTTTAAAATATTATCCGTTCCTCCAAAAAAAAAGCCAGAAAGATTACAAGGCATTTTTGCCCTTTAAAACCTTCCTGGCTTTTTTGTTTATATTTTACAGCTTATATATTATAAACTGTTATTAGACCGCTAAAAAAATTTATTTTCGGCTGACTGAACTTTAAACGTGTAACTTAATTTTTTATATAATTTCATATTATATACTTGAATTTATATATTATATTATAGTTGTTATTGTCAATAAGAAATTGGTTTTTTGAAGTCCGAATGAATCATGCTCACCATAATAAATTTTCCCGTAGAACTTCTACCAATGTATCCGCCTTGAGATCTTCAATCTTGAAATATCCGGCCCCCATTCCGACGGATAATTGATGAGACAGTCCAAAGGAGATCAGCCCGGGTTTTTCAACGTCAACCACTACTGTATTGACCCGGGTGTCATTTTTCACCTCCTCGGCCATTTCCATAGCCTCGGCAAAAGGTTTTCCGCCATATTGACTAACATTGGCCTTTCCATCGGAGATAAGTATCAGCAATGGATACGTGTCAGGGTCTTTCCGGAAATGGCCTTGAATAATTTGATAGCCGAGGGATATCCCATGGCAGAGCGGGGTCTTCCCCCCGGTGGGGAGCTCTTCCAAAAGTTTATGGGCAAGCTCCACGCTGCCGGTGGGTGGAAGAAGAACCTCGGCATGATCTCCCCTGAATGCTATCATTGATATCTTGTCCCTTTTCTGATAAGCATCGAGAAGAAGAGAGAGAATAGCCCCTTTTGTTTCAATCATCCGTTTTCCGGCTCCCATGGAGCCGCTGGCATCCACAACAAAGACAATAAAATTTCCGATCCTTTTCTCTCTTACCTTTTCACGAATATCGCTTTCTTCAATGGCAATGGCTACATCTTCTCTTCTTCTTTGTTTCTGATAAGGGGCGGCGGCCCTTATAGTGGCATCCAGGGCCAGATCACTGGTCTTGCGCTGCATTCTGCTCATGATATATCTGCCGGCCTTTGAGGACGACCTTGTCCGGCTTCTTCTGCCCGAACCTTTCCGGAGTACCCTGTCCCTTTCCATCTGAATTCTTTTTGTTTTAAAAATCTCCCCCACAGGGAAGACCATTTCAAGGGGCCGGCCTTTTTCCGGTTTTTCTTTATCTTTTTTTTCTCCCTCCCCCTCATCTGCCTTCTTTCCTTCTTCAGTCTTTTGCTGATTTTGGGTTTCCGGTTTTTCTTCTTCTTTTTCAGGTTCTTTTTCTTCCTCTTTTTCTTCATCGGGTGGAGCCGGCGGATCTTCTTTTTTTTCTTCAGGCTGATGCTGCGGTGGAGAAGGCGGCATCCTTACACGATGAAGCAGCACAAGATCAGCGGCTTCATTAACCTCTTTTTCGGTTACCTCTTTTCTATTTTCACAGGATGCTATGGTGATGGCTGTTTTTCTCATAATAATATCCGCCCGGTGACCGGCCACAAAAGCATCCAGCGCAAGTTTTGAGCAGAGCTTCACCATTTCTTCTGAAATTTTTACATGGGGAAAGCGTTTCCCTGCATGTATAATTTTCTGACAAAGCCTGTCTTGAGAATTTTGATACTCTGCTATAAAATCAGAGCTGTTTTTATCAAAACGGTCTCTTTGTTTGATCAGCCGGATTCTTTCAACCGGGTCTTTTATTCCTTCAACCTGAATGCACATCCCGAACCTGTCAAGGAGTTGCGGCCGCAGTTCCCCCTCTTCGGGATTCATGGTTCCGATCAGGATAAACTCTGCCCTGTGCATGCAGGAAACGCCTTCCCGCTCGACAATATTCATTCCCATACCCGCGGCATCAAGAATAATATCCACTATATGATCATCCAACAGATTGACTTCATCAATATAAAGAATTCCCCTATGGGCTGCCGCCAGCAGGCCGGGTGTAAAAAACGTTTCCCCCTTTTTTACCGCATGTTCAAAATCGAGACTCCCCAATACCCTGTCCTCGGTAGCGCCAAGGGGAAGATCGACAACCTTTATCTTTTTCTTCATTACAGGAAGATTGATGCCCTGTTTCACTTTTTTTCTGCATTCGGCGCACAGGTATTCATATTTATCGGGATCGCAATTAAACGGACATCCGGCAACGATTTCAATCTCCGGTAAAATGGCAGCCAGGCCGCGGACAGCGGTTGATTTTGCAGTTCCCTTTTCCCCCCTGATCAGCAGTCCCCCGATAGAGGGGCAGACCGCGTTTAGAATAAGAGCCCGGGTCATTTTTTCCTGACCCACAATGGCCGCAAATGGATAGATTTCTCTTTTTGTCCAGTCCAAGATATTACCTCTTTTTAAAGTGCCTAAAGTGCCTAAAGTCCGTGAAGTCCGTGAAGTCCGTGAAGTCCGTAAAATGCCTAAAGTTTGTTTGCAATGGAAGTGAAGATAGCCAATAGCTGACTACATTCGTCGTGGGTTCCTTTTACCTGCTCCCATAATAATATTTCGGATTCTACAATTACTTCAAGCCAGTATTGGGTTTCACTGGCTTCACTTTCACAAATCTTAATTTTGTTTTTAAAGTCAGCATTGCTTCAGGCACGATTTGCCTCTCGATAATTAGCGCCAATAGAAGTGCCCGATTTAGTAATTTGATTGCGTATCACATTCCCCTCAGGGGTATTCGGCGACTGTGAAGATAACTGTATGATACTCACCGCAAATTTTCGTGTCCGTTTTTCCAGTTCTTTCGCAAATTCCTTATTCTTCATTTTTGGACATTTCAACTTTAGGCTTTTTTGAAGTTATAAGTGCGCTAAAGTCCGTAACGTGCCTGAAGTTAAGGTATTCTGCCAATCCTATTTAAAAAAATAGAGCGAAGCGATTCATTAACTTTAGGCATTTTAGGCACTTTTTTCATGAGAAATAATTCCAGCTATTTTTTCTTCTTCCACGCCCTGTTTTTGAAACGGTTTTCTACGCATCCTATGCTGAAGGGCCATGTCCGCCGCTGTCTGCACATCCTCTTTTAGGACATCTTTTCGTCCATTTAATGCGGCCAGCGTCCTGGCTGCCTTCATCATTATAATATCCGCACGATGACCGTCCACATTCATTTCAATGGCGATGTGTACGATCAGACGCAGCATATCATCGGAAACGGCTGTCTTTTCCAAAAGTTCTTTGGCCCGGATAACGGAATTTCTGAGTTTTTCCTCCTCCTCTTTCCAGGCATCCTGAAATCCGGCAGGATCATTTTCATAAGATGTTCTTCTTTTTACAACCTCCATTCTCTGCTCAATATCCGCTATCCCTTCAATATGAACACACAAACCAAAGCGGTCAAGAAGCTGGGGCCGCAATTCCCCTTCTTCAGGGTTCATTGTCCCGATAAGGATAAATTCAGCAGGGTGAGAGTATGAAACGCCTTCTCTTTCTATGGTGTTTACACCCATTGCAGCAGAATCGAGGAGAACATCGACGATATGGTCGTCAAGGAGATTCACTTCATCCACATAGAGGATTCCCCGGTTTGCCTCCGCCAGGATCCCTGGCTCGAACCGTTTTTCCCCCTTTTTTATTGCGCGCTCTATATCAAGGGAACCGACAACCCTGTCTTCCGTTGAACCTACAGGAAGTTCGACCACCCGTGTTTTTCTCTTTTTTACGGAAAGCTCTTCCCCGCCATCCTGCCGGGTTATACATTCCATGCACATGCTTCCTTTCTTGTGAGGATCGCATCCGAATTTGCAGTCGGCCACCACCTCTATTTCCGGCAAAAGGGCTGCCAGCGCCCGCACTGCGGTTGACTTTGCGGTGCCCTTTTCACCCCGGATTAAAACCCCGCCGAGTTTCGGATTGACAGCGTTTAAAATAAGGGCCTTTTTCATTATTCCCTGACCAACAATGGCCGTAAAAGGATACGTTAAATTTTTATTTTTCATTTCTCACCTCTTTCATCTTTTCTCCCCAGTTCTTTACGTCCTCAGATGTGAAAATATCGACTGAGCCGCCCTGAAAATCGCCTTCAACATCTCCCATTTTTTCTTCTATCCAGCCTTCAATTTCAAGATAGATCTCCTTTAAATCCTTTAACACCTGCGGGTCGGCTTTCCACAGACCACGCTGTTCCGCCTCCAAAAATCTGCGTGCAAGCTCTTCAAGCGCCCAGGGATTGTTTTGCTCGTAAAACTCCCGCATCTCTTTATCAAGGAGATGTTTTTTTGTCAGCTCATCGAAAATCCAGTCATCTACGACATCTGATGTGGCATCCCACCCGTAAACCGCTGCCGCCTTATGCGCCATGTCCTGCGCGCCTTTGTAGCCGTGCTTTTTCATGCCGTCGATCCACTGGGGATTAAGCAGTTTAACCCTGATAACCCGTTCTATCTCCTCGCTTAACTCACGCACTTTCGGGTTAGCGGGATCTTTGGTATCACCCCAGAGCACTTTTGGTGTTGAATTTGAAAGCGCTCTGACAGCAGCTGTCATACCGCCCTGGAAATCGTTGTAACAACAGCCGAGAGGGTCGGTTTCATCGGTTTCTGTTTTATGAAATACTGTTGTTATAGTCTTTAGATTATGGGCGAACTCGCCGTGAGCCTTTTGACCAAACAGATCTTGGCCGTAAGCAAATCCTCCGTGATCTATAAAAGTCTCGGCTAAATCTTTTATCGTTTTCCACGCGCTTGCCGCTATCATTAGTTTTATACCGTTGCCGTAAGCGCCGGGCTTTGCAGCAAATATCCTGAAAGTTGCAGCGCGGTTCAGCGCTTCATTCGCCAGTTTTGACTTATTTTCTTTTTTTGCGATTTTTTTGTATTCATTTGCATTTTTAAGAATATAATTTTTCGCAGCATCTTCTTTAAGATTTGCTATCATTACAACAGCGCTGTCGAGCAGTTCAACCAGGTTCGGCAATGTGTCCCTGAATATTTCGCTTGTCCTGATGGTAACATCGATACGCGGCCGGTTTAACTCCTGCAAGGGTACGGGTTCAACCCCTGTCACTATGCCGCTTTCGTTCCAGAGAGGCCGCGCGCCAATCAAATGCAGTATCTGGGCTAACTGCTCACCATCCGCCATGTATGCATCCAGACTCCACAATACCATGCCTATCTTTTCCGGATATTTATTTTCTTCCTTGATGTACTTGTTCAGTATTTCATCCGCCAGTTTTACGCCGATTTTATAAGCTGCTTTTGTAGGAATTTTTCTCGGGTCAATACTGTAGATATTTCTACCTGTAGGCAGGACATCTGTTTTGCCGTGCGTCAGTGTTCCGCCGGGGCCGGGACTGATATAGCGTTTGTCCATGGCATTTTCTATCTGCGGTATCTCTCGATCCGTTTTCATCAAGTCCGGATATAGTTTATCTTTTATCCATGTCAGCAGAATAAGCAACCTGTTAATCTTTGATCGATTGAATTTAATATTTTTGAATTGAAGGGCAATAAAGTCTTCATCAACCCGGTTATTCCTTAATAGATTTTCCACAAGCAAGAACGCGATTTTTTCGCATTTATCAAGGAGCTGTGTTTCCCGGGGGTTTTTGATAATCTCATCATAGTTTAAATCCATGATATCAAGGATACATCTCCTGATTGACGGCAGGCTTCCATCATATTTGAGTATCGCCACTATCATCCTGGCTGTTTTTTCATTATCATTGGTTTTGCTCAATATATGCAGCCCGTCGTTTATGCTTGAATCGCGCAGCAAAAACAATTTATCATGAACCTTCTCAACCACCTCGTCGTCCTTCATATTTTCGAGGGGGTGTTTTTCGGAGGCAGTCAACAGCTTTAATTTTACCGCGAGATTGCGTATATCGTCGCATAATATCTTTTTCCTGCCGCTTTCATTTAAAAGGGCCGCATTATTATATTGTAAAAGCAGGTCATCCATTTCACAGAGTTCATCATACAATTTTGCAGACTGCATGTACGGGATAATGTGGTCTGTTATAACAGCGTACGCGCGGCGCTTTGCTATGATCGCCTCGTTGGGGTTTTTGCTTGTATAGATATATATGTGCGGCACATCCCCTGTGATTATCTCGGGAAAACAGTCGGAACTCATGCCGCTTGCCTTGCCCGGGAGAAACTCTATATACCCGTGTGTACCGGTTGAAATAATAATATCCGAATTTTCCTGTATCCATTTGAACACTGCGTAACACTGGTGCGTAGGCGGTATTTCGGGGTTATGCAGTATTTTGCACACTTCGCCGTCACAGCGCGCTCCGTAGCAGCCGCGCTTGGGTTCAGCCATCACTTTTATATTGCCGAAAGTTAAACCTGTAACTACAATTCTATCACCGTACACCATACCCTTGCCTGGCGGCTCTCCCCAGTTTTCAATCATTTTTTTCCTGTTTATTTCGGATAATTGATTGAAATAGTAAGCATATTTATCAGGATCTATAAAAAACGCGGCTCCGCCTTTATCAACTATCTCTTCGACTGTAGTCCACCTGAATTCGCTGACAGCTTTTTTGTCTAAAAATTCATCTGTCAAAGCTTTGCCGTTTTCCGGCATATTTTCTATATGATAGCCCTGGTCAGCGAGATGCTTCATTAGTTTTACCACGCTTTCAAACGAATCAAGCCCGTTGGCTCCACCAAGCGAAGCCTCGGTTCCCGCACAGGGGTTGTTATGAAGCAGAATAGTAATTTTTCTTTTATTTTTCGGCAGTTCTTTCAATTTCAGCCAGTTTTTTATACGCCGCGTAAAAAACTCTATCCGCTCTTTTACAGGCAACAATGAGGCGTATCTGTCTTTGCTTTCCCTGTCCTTTGCGAAGATAACAGTAGGCTCTATTGTGCCGTTAAATTCAGGCTGAGCAACCCAGTAAATCTGGTTCATTGCAGTTATTCCCTGGGGACTGCCACGCCATTCCGCTTCACTTCTGCCGCTTGAAGAGATCGCCTGAAAAACCGGCGCGTCAATTAAATCAAGCACTGTTTTGTTGTTATCGGCTGTCATGTCTGTTTGAAACAGGAAAGATGAAACACAATTGATTATAACGTCGGTGTTTTTCAATTGGTTTAAATCTACATTATACCCCAGACAATCTTCGCTTGCATGTTCCTTTTGCTGCGAAAAGACCGGCACCGGAATTATATTGTATTTTTCAACCTCTTTAATCAAGGCGTCTATACCGCATAAATTTTTTTTTTCAATCTGGTGCCGTGAAAAAAAGATACCTGCTCTATGGCGTTTTTTCTTTTCCGGGTCTTTTAGTTTATTTTTTTCGTACCAATCAATATATCCGGCGATATCTTTATGTATAACCTTGCTGTCCGGATGATAAAATCCTGTATATGGCAAATCCCGGGTCATGATTTTATAACTCCTTTCGTCCTCGTTCCTAATCTCTCAGGAGAATATTTACTGCTCTCTGTTTATTATTGAAAGCGGAATAACGTTCAAACAATTACCTTTACTGCTGCGTCCTATCTCAACTTCTATACCATAAATATCCCTGATATTTTCAATACTGATCACATCTTCCGGCCTGCCGCCGGCAAAAATCCTGCCTTTTTGAAGCATTATTGTTTTTGTGCTGTATCTTGCGGCAAGACTCAGATCGTGAAGCACCATTACTATTGCAAGATTCTCTTCCTCACTCAAAGTCTTAACAAGTTCCAGGATTTCGATTTGATGGTTTATATCAAGATGCAAAGTCACTTCATCTAAAAGAAGAATCTTTGGCTGTTGAGCCAGAGCGCGGGCTATGATAGCTTTTTGGTATTCACCACCCGAAATCTCGGTTATAAGTTTATCTGCCATGTGTGCAAGCCCGATACGGGCAAGGCATTGATGCACAACAGCCCTGTCATTTTCATTTTCTGTGTTAAATCTTCCCATGTGGGAATACCTCCCCATCATAACAAGGTCATAAACCGTAAAGGGGAAAGAAACAGTTGAAACCTGCGGTACAACACCTATGTTTTTTGCCACTTCTTTTCTGTTCATCCGCAAAATATCCATATCATTGACCAGTACGGTGCCGGTTGTCGGTTTCAATTTTTTGTTCATGCATTTAAGAAGGGTTGTTTTCCCGGAACCATTTGGTCCGATAATGCACAGGATATCTCTTCCCTTAATTTTCAGGGCTATACCATCCAGGGTTTTTGCGCTGTTATATGAAAAGCTTAAATCAAGTATTTCCAGTTCCATTGTTTAAAATCCCGATAACTTTTTTCTCTTGCGCAGCAAAAGCAGAAAAAACGGCACCCCGATCATAGCTGTAATAATTCCCACCGGCAGTTCAGTGGGGGAGATAAGTGTTCTTGCAAAAGTATCTATCCATACAAGAAATATACTGCCGCATAAACAGGATGCAGGGAGAAGAATCCTGTGATCAGGGCCTACAACTATTCTCATTATATGCGGAATAATTAATCCGATAAACCCGATAACTCCGCAGGCAGCAACAGCGCCCGCGGTTACCAGGGCGGCAAGCACAAGGATAATTTTTCTTGTTTTCTCAACATTCACACCTACATCCTGCGCCTGTTCTTCACCGAGAAGAAGGATATTCATCTCTTTATAGAAAAAGAGCAGGCATATTGTTCCAAATAAGATTACAGGGATAACAATCTTCACTTTACTCCAGCTGCTTGCCCACAATCCGCCCATAAGCCAGAATATTATCTGACGCAGTTCGCCTTCTTCCGCCAAATATTGTAGAAATGAAGTAGCCGCTGAGAAAAAAAGCGACAGGGCGATGCCTGACAGTAAAAGCGTTTCGCTTGAAACCTTGCTGCCTGTTTTTGCAACATAATAAACAACAAATATCGTAAGCAGGGAAAAGAAAAACGCAACCGGCATTATAAGGCTCTGTGAAACATTAAAAACTATAACTAAAGAAGCTCCGAATGCGCCGCCGGAAGCCACGCCGCATACATACGGAGATGCCATCGGATTTTTAAACAGCGCCTGCATGGAACATCCTGAAACGCTTAATGCACACCCCACAAGAATTCCCAGCAGTATCCGCGGCAGTCTTACATTCAGTATAATCTCCTGAAAATTATCCGGCCATGTTCTATGTATATCAATAATTCCGGAACATAGTATTTTTACTACTGTCAGAACATTTATCCGGACCGGGCCTATGGTTAAAGTTATCAGCAGTGTCAGCAAAAGGCCAAGCCCGAGAAATATTAAAAATAATTTTTTCTTCATTTATTGAACAACTCCGGATAAAAGGATTTTGCATACTCTTCCAGTCCGTCCAGGCAGCGCTGAGTGTATCCGGTATAATATGATTTGCTTTGAAATATCTTGCCTGATTTTACGGCCTTAATATTTTTCCAGCCGTCTCTTTCTTTAACACTGGAAGGTTTGGTGCCCCATTCTTCCAGAATGATGATGTCAGGATTCTTTTTAATTATAAATTCCTGGGAAAGAAGAGGAAAAGGCACCGGCTCGTCTTTTGCTATATTTATCCCGCCGGCCCTGGTGATCAACTCATGGGTCAAAGAACCTTTTGACCTTGTCTTCCCTAATGAGCTTTGTTCAAAATATACCAAAGGCCTTTTTTTCACTTCTTTTACTTTCACTTCAACCCTTTGTATTCTGGCTTTCATTTCAGCGACAATCTTTTTTGCTTCCTTCTCCTTCCCTGCTATCTTTCCTATATCCGTTATAAGTTCCATAATACCTTCGATGTTATAGGTTTTTGTGCAGTATACATTTAATCCTCTGGTTTTTAAAATATCCGCCTGCCCGTACGAGCAAAAAACCAGATCAGGATTGACACCCAGAATCATCTCCAGATTGATATTACTGCCGACACCACCCCCTACAACGGGTTTATTTTTTAAAAAAGTATAGTATGAGTTATGTTTTTGGAACTTTGAAACAGCTGCAATTCTGTCCATCTCTCCCAGATCACAGATTATTTCCGCGGGATAGGTCTCCAGGCAGACAATCCGGCGCGGGTGAGATGGTTCTCCCCCCGCACTTACTATCGCTGCTGTTCCACCAAAAATACCGGCTATTAAAAATATATAAATTACGGCAAATAAGAACTTAAATAATTTAAAGCATTTTGTGCGTATCATTATTAAAACTATTTCCATGATATTTATCTTTTAGGGCACGATGCATCGTGCCCCTACCATAAACCGTGAACGGTTACGTTAAATTTTATTATAGAAATTACCACTTCAGGCTTACCTCTACAAAATAACTACGCTCGCTGCCCACATAATATTCATAATATTCCCTGTCAAAAAGGTTCTCTACGGAAAAGGAGAGTTCAAGATTATCAACAGGCGCCATGCTGATCTTTGTATCCCATAGCCAGTATTTTTCAGTATAGCCGCCGTACACGTCTTTTACATCATCATTCAGCGCACCGCTATAAAACTTCCCCATATACTGGCCTTCCAAGCTCGCGGTAATCCATTTATAAGTGATGTCAACGCCGACATTACCGGTTCTTAAAGGCATATCTTCTATTTTTTTACCCTCGAATTCTGGCTTATAATCGTGTTTTTTGATTTCAGAATCATTATAGGTATAGTTGCCCCAGAGCTTGAGCCAGTTAACAGGTTTTGCGCTGATCCCCAGCTCAATTCCATCGATTTCAGCTTCGCTTGCGTTCTCTTTGTAGTAATGAGTGTGTCCACCAATTTTCTCAGAATGTTTGTAAATCAGATCATCAATATCTGTATGAAAATAGGTGGCGAAGAGTTTTATCCGCCTTGAAAAAAGATACTGATCAACGCCGATTTCATAATTCCACAAGGTTTCAGGATCAAGATCAGGGTTAAAATGATAGGTTTTACTGCCTGACGACCATGAGCTGTAAAGATCATAGATATTAGGAGCGCGAAAAGCCTTGCCAACAGATCCCTTAATTATGGTGTCGGCAACAGGTTTAAATACAAGCGCAACCTTGGGGCTGAAAGCGGAGTCTTCCGGCTCATCGAATTTTTCCACATCACCGACATTGCCCGATTCTCCGTCAAACGCCTCCCAGTAATCAAGACGGATACCCGTAAAAAGGGTAAGCTTGTCTATAATCTGCCATTCATCCTGAAGATAGACCGCATAAAATCGGTCGTTCCCTTCGATGATTGTGGTTTTTTCCGTTTTGCTGTGCTCATCCCGAAAAAAAGAAATATTATAGTTGTCAGTTTCAATATCATCATGCCGGAAATATAAACCGAATGTTAAAAGATGTTCAGCTCCCAAAGGCAGGCTGGCCTGCAGATCAGTAAACCAGGAATCAGAATCGCTTTCGGATAATGTGCCCCTGGCATTATCATAGCTTTGTGTTAATGATGGCTTGGCTGAGGTGTACCATTTCTCCCTTTTTTGATATCCGGCTTTACCGTTAAAGGCAAACGGTCCAAACATCTCTTTGTATACCAGGGAATAGTTGGAATTCTCTTTTTCGCTTATTCCGGAATAGTTGGCATAAATTAACGGCGTTACAGTGGCATACTGGCCTCCGCCAACATCAACGCTTCCGGTGAATGCCGGGTTCCCGTTTTCATCCCGCAAATAAGTATGAGGACTGTCATAGTCATACCGGTGGAGTCCCCTCTGAAAATTAAAAGCAAGACTTCCGGTATCCGTAAGATCGTATTTTGTTTTCAGATTCAAGTTCCATCGTTTGGCTGAATTATCACCCCTGTCGCCGACCACCCATTTGCGGGTTCCCGAGGTGTTTTCAGTTTCCCAGCCGCCTGTAAGGGTTCCTGCTCCGGAACTGATCGAGCTTGTTATTAAACAGGTCGGATAACCGTTTGTCTCTTCACGTTCAAAACCAAGGCCCACGCTAAGTTTGTCCATGAACCTGTCGCCTATATTAATGCTGTACCGGTATGTGTCATCATGGTATGTATCGGAACGGCCGTATCCCAGCTTTGTATTTGCGTAAAACTTATCCGGTGTTTTGGTAATAATGTTAATTACGCCGCCCATGGCGTTGCCGCCGTAAAGAGCGGATGAAGGCCCCCTGATAATCTCGATCCGCTCCACATTTTCCGTGCTGATAGTGTTCCAGTCAACACTTCCGTTGTACCCATCATTCAGCGGCAGCCCGTCCAGCAAAACAAGGGTCATATCCTGTCCGTGCAGCCCCCTGAGTTGAACCTTGGCCATCGATTCGGAAAGTCCCTTGACGCGTTTGGCAAAAACACCGGCTTCATATTTTATAGCTTCATCCAGGGCATAAATCTTATGTTTTTGAATATCCTCACTTGTGATTACGGTAATGCTGCCAGGTGCGCTGTCTACATCCTTTTCTGTTCTTGTTGCCGTGACCACCACTTTGCCAAGCTTGATTACCTCGCCTTCGTTATTATCTTCCGCAATGGCAAGGCCGTGGAGGGTAAAAAACAGAGCGAATATAAATGCCCATAACAAAAAATTTTTCATTTTATCTGTTTCCTTTTTTGAAAATTTTGCTGTTTTTTAACTAGTGTCCATCCATAAATAGGATAGTTTGTTCGAGATCAAGGCGCTCTAAAATTTTAACCACAGGAATACATTGAGTATTTTGAGGATTAAAATTTTAGCGCAACGCAGATATCGGGCAAAATAGCCATTTATGGATGGGCACTAACTATCTTTGACACCGGGCATCCATATCTGTTAAACAGAAAATGGAGGCCCGGTTTGTTTTATGCCGAACCTGTTCTCCGCCGGAAGGGGGATATCTCCATGGCCTGGAACCTCCTTCCGGTTTTTTAAAATCACATCACCTCCTTTTAAAAAGTGCCTAAAGTCCGTAAAGTGAGCTAAAGTGTCTAAAGTTAATGAATCGCTTCGCTCTATCCTTTTGATATAAAATTGCTATAACTATAGATTGTCAGATAATAAATTTCACAAGGCCAGAGGGAGGAAGACGTATTGTAATACTCCGACGACCGATAACGCAGTGAAATTATTTATGTGACAATCTATATATTAATTTCAGGCACGTTCCTTAGCTCACTTGAGGCACTTAGAGATACCTTCCTGCTGATAAAAATAAACCGCCAATCATTATAAATGACAAAAAAAATAAATAAAACAGTATGTTAAAAGATTATTTCAGAATATTACCCGCTCCTCCAAAAAAAAAGCCAGAAAGATTGCAAGGCATTTTTGCCCTTTAAAACCTTCCTGGCTTTTTTATTTATTTATATTTTACAGCTTATATATTATAAACTGATATGAGACCGTTAAAAAAAAATTATTTTCGGCTGAATAAATTAAATACACCACTTCATGTGGCTTCATCTATAATTTCGTATTATATATCAAACTTTATCAGTAGTGTCCGGTTAAGTTTTTGCATATAGCATTTGCTCTTTGATAATCAGATTATTAGACCATACGTTTTTTTCGTCAGTACGTAATTCGTTCTGGATGGTATTTCTAAGCTGACGAATCCTCTTTATTGATACAGGTTCATTAAACTGTTCATGGCAGTATATGGCCATAAGCAGGTAGGTTATTAACCCCGCAAGGATTTGAACCATCAGGCCATATCTACTGTGAGCAATCAAGTGGTACACTTTTAAATGTTTCTTCCACCATTTGAAAAAAGTTTCGATATCCCATCTAAGCTTATAAACGGTTGCAACCTGCTCGGCTGTAAGATCATAACGATCAGTTGCCACAAAATATTTGACACCGGCAATTTTATAACCAACCAGTCGAACCGGCTTTCTGGTCTGGTTTACCCCAGGAGTGCCAAGAAGAACCACAGCATCATAAAAAATATAGCTGTCGGGATCAACAGGCTGCTCTTTGATAATAGTTCTTGTTGTTTTCGCTTTGATGCGGCAAACAAAATGTTTTTTTTCATCCTGAAGAAGATCAAAATCCTTATGTGATTGATACCCCCGATCCATGATTCCTGTTTGGCCTTTTGTAAGGATAGACCTGACAAAGGGGCGTTCAGCGCCATTTCCATTTGTCAGATGAATTTTTATAGGAATCTTGCGATTGACATCAAAGCCGAAATGGCCTTTTGCTTTTTTAGCGCCTTTTCTGTAATCAGCCCAGTACATGGACAGAACTGCATCAATTAAAGATCCATCAATGGAAACGAGTTCACCGAGATCTGAATAATTTGATGGTAAAGCATTTTGTGCCTGGCTGCAAAGAGCTTGAAAAACATATTCAAGCTGTTCAAGCCCTCGAGAATTGATAATTTCGGAAAAACTGCTACGACTGATCCCTCCATCTGGAGCGACACATTCTTTGGCAAAATCGTCTTCTTTAAGGTGTTGAATAAGATCACGAGCTGATTCATGTTCTTGTAGATGGAAAAATATCAGTGCGTGAAGCTGATCTTCAAAAGTCATTTTCAATGGCCTGTGACCTCGGGATTTAAGCTGTGGCGTGTCAGGAAAAATCTTTTGCAAAGGTTTGAGAAATCGAGCATGAGATTGGGGATTAAAATTCTTTTTTGGGATATTGAATATGTCCATTTTTGTCTTAACTCCTTGTTATAATTATATTTTATAACAAAACGATAAAAAATTTTTATTTGGTTTGTCAAGTAAAAAATGAACATTTTTCTAATTTTTTTATCCCATATAACATGCAAAAACCTAACCGGACACTACTGAAACTTTATATATTATATTAATACTTGTTTGTAAATAAGAATATTTCGACAAAGCAATACCGGTTAAATATATAAGCCCCTGGCGTCAATGCGCTCTTTTTGCAAAGTACCGTCGCTGCTCAGCAGATAAAAATAATCATACAGGTTAAAACAAAGACTTACATTTACAGGGATAATGCTCAGCCGCTGTCCGATCCCGGGGGGATTCTTGCAATGACTTACATCAAGCCAGCCGTGTTCTTCATGAAGGCGAAAAATCCGGGCCTCGGGATAGGCCGGGATATATCCCATTTCAAGGTTATCCCGGCGCAGCAACTGTTTTGCAGAAAGCCCTTTTGAACCGGCGTCAATTATAACCTGGCCTGGAGTAACATCAGAAACAACGGTTGCCACTACCCTGGCGGCACAATTTTCCAGGGCGCAGTGTCCAAACTTTACAACAAAATAATCGTTTAAAAAAGCTGTTCCCACCCTTATTTCATTAACGTGCGAGACAAGATGGGTCTTTTCCAGGGAAGGCGTGGAACCGGATGAAACCGTTTGCGGACAGAATCCGGCAGAGCACAAAGCTTCATAGACCGGCTCCCATAACCGATTAATCTGCTTGAAACTTTGCGGATTCCCGGCAGCATCTCCGTACAAATGTCCCAGGTAGATCTGGATGCCTTCATAGCGAAGTCCTGCATGTTTTTCTATATGTTGAGCAAGCCTTATAATTTGTTCCTGATCGGAAACTCCGCACCTGTGAAGTCCGGCGTCGAACATTATATGAATGCCGATGACAGTCTTATGCATGGCCGCTGCTTTTGCAAGCTCGTCGATTCCATATTCGGAATCGACCGCAACTCTTATTTTTTGTTTACAAGAAAGCCCGGCCAATCGCAGCGCACGTTCGTTTCCTATGGCCGGGTAGGCTATGGTAATATCCAGCCACCCAAGTTCCGCCATTTTTTCTGCTTCCCCGACTTTTGCGACTGCAATGCCGACAGCTCCCGTATCAATCTGCAGGCGGGCAAGATAAAGGGATTTGTGGGTTTTAATGTGGGGTCTTACCGCAAATCCATGCAGTCTTGCATAATTATAAATGCGGTTTATGTTTTTTTTTATAATTTTTTCTTCTACAAGGAGAAAAGGAGTCGGAATCGATTTACTGCTATCTAATAATTTTTCCGTCACTTAATCTCCCTTATCTTGCCTGCCGATATCTTTGACCAGAAAGACAGGAGTATTATTAACCGGCGGTTTAGGACGTATGTGTGCATATTCCCTCAATTCATGGGGAATATCCAAAACCGGTTTGTCATCCAGAAGGCGTCTTAAGCCTTTTTCATAGATCCTGTAGGAAAGCTTTGTTCCATTCTCAAGGGTTTTTGCGAGATGTTTAAAAATTTCATCTTTTGGGCAGGCATCAGCGCCGACCATGATCAGTTGAACCTTTTCGTGCGCAGGTAAAGATAAATGGTTTCCTGAAATGATACGAATATAGTCGGTGAGTTCAAGGGCTTTGACAAGTTTTTGGGAAAGATTTGCATATTCCGGAACTTGTTCAATGCCGATGCCTTTAACCCCGTATTGTTTGTAGAGAGAGACAAGACTCATCGGCAAAGGCCCGCTTCCTATAAAAACGACTTTGTCGTCCGGTTTCAGATCCCCTCCCTGATATTCCATACGTGCCAGCTCAAGATAATTGGGATAAAACTTAAAACGCTTAAGCAATCTCCAGGGATCCGGAGCGTCAATAATCGATCGGGCGAACTCAATCTCCATTTTAAGACCGTATATTTTTTTCAGATAGGAGATATGTTTTATGACCGGCTGAAGTTTTTTATCGTAAAGCATTTCTTCAACATCCTGATCATCAACATCCATCGCGGCCAGGCGGTTCAGTCTTTCAAAATGCAAGCGGAAATCATCGTCAGGTTTGCAAAGTATTTCTTCATCCGTAAGATTACAAATTGAAGAATAACTATCTAAAAATTCATCTTTAACGTAATATAGACTGTTTTTTTTCATCCCTCTAATTCCGCAAAAACGGTGGTGTTATTTACCCGCCCGGTGGGAAGAATCTCTTTGACTATTTTAAAGCCTTTGATATCAGCGGGCTGCACAGGCTCATACAGAACAGCGCGCATACCTGTATAAGTTCGAAAAATAACAAAAGCATCTTTCCTCTCTTCCAGGACCCTGCCAAGGCTTTTAAAAATACGCGCCTTAGGTTCCGCCAGGGCAGCGACAAGAGCTATGTCCCAATCTAGTTTTTCAAGATCCAAATCGTCGCTGTGTATGATTTCAACCTCTTTTTCCAGGCCAAGAGCTTGAATCACCTTTGTTGACAGTTTTGCTGTTTCTTTAGAAGACTCCAGACCGATTGAGCGGATGCCGTATAAACGGCTCAACAGGATCAGGCTCATGGGAACAGCACCGCACCCGATGAAGACCAGTCTGCTTTTATTTGTAATATGCCTGGCCTTTACCTGGTTTCTTATCAATGTCTCATAGCGTGGATAAAGCGGAAATGCTTTAAGGATTTCCCACGGGTTGTCGGACTTGAGCAGCTCTTGTGCCAGGTACGTCTCATGAATGTCGAAAAACGTGCTGTAATAGGAACGGATTATCGGAAGCGCTTTATTGATATCAGGTTCTTCAAGAATTAGCCCGGCAAGATGGGTCCCGGTATCCATGTGAGCAAGATCATCTAAAATCTGATAAAGCCTGTAAACTTCATCCGGTTGAAGGGCCGAAAGCATCTCCCTGGTATAACGCTTTATCCGGGCGGCAAACGCCATGATATGCGGTTTAATGATAAGCACGCTTGTATGGCAATCCTTGCAGCAGCCTGAAAAATCATGTTCACCCAGCTCATGCTTGTGTGAATAATTTATATCGTGCATAAGGTATCGATTCGGCTGTTTTTACCCCGTTACCGAAAAATAGAAACGGGGTTGTTTTAATATTGATTAGTATACCCGCTTTTTTAAAGTTTCAAGGGAAATATGCAAGGACGATTGCATCAAAAAGACTTTACCCCGTAAGTTTTTAGTTTTCTTCTAAGGGTGTTTATTCCTATATCCAAAAGTCTGGCTGTTTGTTTCGATATGGTGGTTCTTTCCGTGGGCCTTGCTATCTCGAAATATACCGCCGAATTGGCCGGACGTCTTGATGTGGATCTTGATAAATACAAATTTGCAGTTTCAGAACCGTTTATGCCGGTTAAGACATCACGCCCCGGTGTTTATGCCTGCGGAGTATTTCAGGGACCCAAAGACATTCCGACTTCGGTGATTGAAGCAAGCGCTGCGGCAGGAGCTGCCGGATCTTTTTTGTCGGATGCACGTGATACCCTTACTAAAAGCGTAGAAATTCCCGAAGAAATCGATATCGCCGGGCAAAAACCGAGGATAGGAGTTTTTGTGTGTAAATGCGGGATTAATATTGCCGGGGTTGTGGATGCGGCAGCAGTGGAAGAATACACAAAAACATTACCCAATGTGGAGTATGTCGGTCAAAACCTTTTTACATGTTCCCAGGATACCCAGGAGCAGATGAAAGAAGTTATTGCCGAACATAAGCTTAACCGGATTGTGGTCGCGTCATGTACTCCCAAGACCCATGAGGGTATTTTTATGGATACCCTCCAGGCTTGCGGGCTCAATAAATACCTTTTTGAAATGGCCAATATCAGAAACCAGAATGCATGGATTCATTCAGATCTGCCTGAAGAGGCCATTGAAAAAGCAAAAAGTCTTGTCAAGATGGCGGTTGCACGCGTTGCCACACTCCATCCGCTCCATGAAAAGATAATTCCGGTTACCCGGCGGGCTTTGATTATGGGAGGCGGCGTGGCAGGCATGAATGCCGCTCTTGGTCTTTCCAGGTAGGAGCATCGGTTACCCGACGCCCCCCCTACAGACCCGTACGTGAAGATTTCCCTCATACGGTTCCTCGGTTCAAATCCTTTTTACCGGATTATCAACCAAACAGGCGACACCCCGTTTGGCGTATAACTTTGCAGCCCTTACGGCATCAAATATTATGGACTATTCTGGGTAATGGCAGTGGGTATGTTGTGCGCAAGTCCTCGAACATTACTTCGCCCTTGTGACTTCTTCGGCTTAACCATCGACGCCATGCTTTCTCAGTATATTCAAACACAACTTCCAGCACTTTGTAGTTACTTATTACTCCAAAGTACTGGTAAAAACCTCGCAGTTTACTGCAAAGAATCTCATACTGCTCGGCCATTGGCTTATGACGGTTATCCTTGCACCATATCCATATTCTCTTCATAAAACGGCTTGAACGCTTTCTTGCCGTCTTTTTCTTTATTACCATGTACCCTTTTAATGATTTTGACCAGTAAAATGTAAACCCTAAAAAATCAAACGTCCCGTTTCCCTTTCCGCTAATGCGTTTGGAAAATCGAATCAGTTTTGTCTTTTCCGGGTGAAGTGACAGCTCGAACTGTTCGAACCGCCTGGGTAATACATCCATGACACGCAATGCGTCTTTTTCATACTCGAACCCGAGGATGAAATCATCCGCCCAGCGTATGATGGAGCATCTCCCTTTCATCCGGGGGATCACTTCTTTCACGTACCAGTCATCTAAAACATAATGAAGAAAGATATTACTGAGCACAGGGGAAATTACTCCTCCCTGTGGAGTGCCCGTTTCAGAGTACGTCAGGTTGCCTTCCTCCATTACGCCTGCATTCAACCACTTCCCTATCAGGCGAATCATTCCGCCGTCACTTACTCTCCGACGTATCATGTCTTTAAGTAACTCGTGATTAATATTGTCAAATAGTCCTGTAATATCTGCGCTTACTATCCAGCTGATATTCTGCTTCAAGCATTGCTCACGTAAATCTTTGATTGCCATGTGTTGGCTCCGACCTTTTCTGAATGCATGGGAAAAATTGTAAAAATTCCTGTCAAATATGACATTCAATATGGCTGCTGCTGCTTTCTGGACAATTTTATCCTCAAGTACAGGTATGCCAATTGGACGCTTTTTCCCTCCTTCCTTGTCTATCCAGATACGCTTTACAGGAGACGCAACGTACTGTCCTCTCCGCAGTCGTTCATACAGATTATAGAGGTTTTGATCAAGATTTTCGGCATACTCCTTTGCCGTAACCTTGTCCACTCCTGCAGATTTGCTTTTCCGAATTTTACGAAAGGATTGTTTCAGTAAATCAAAGTCTATCCGATGGACTACTGATGTAAATACCAGTTCAGGATTACTTTGAGCAAGCAGCTCGATTTTGATAAGGGATGACCCACCTGTTAACACCGGTGGTTGTCCCCATTCTATCGGTCTGGAATTGCAAGCGACCGTTCTTGCAATTTCTCGGCTTTTTGTTGATATGGTTTGTGACATCTGTGTATCTCCCATAATTCCTGCCAAAAAAACGTTATACCCTGCTTCACCTTCCCTGCAGTGGGTCGCTTGGGCATCACTTCCCCACCTTTCCGATCAAGATAGTTCAATTCTTAATCATCGGTACTATGATCTGCTAAGACTTCCGAATGTTTATCTCAGGTTCGTTCGCTCTTCGCTATCCTCCCCTGATACCTTGTATCGCCCATCTTTTAATGTTTGTGTTTCTGCCAATGGCAGACTCGTTGCAAGGCGGGACATTCCTATGCAACGCCGGGATTTCGCTTGCGCTGGATTTCCTGTTACCGTTCTTTTTACCCAAGGAAACATCCGGGTCTCCCAAGTTCCCGAGCTACCCCTTTGAGTACATGCCCTGGTCTAAGACCCCGGTGGTGTCCTGAATACTTGCCTTAGCATATTCAGGACTGCTGCCTTCCGCTGTCTCCAAAGCGTCGGCTTTTTCCTGCAAGCAGGATTATCACAATGACCACAACCATACATTTTTCGGGGCTCAATACAGAGCCTGCAATCTTGCTCCGTCCAGCTCCAGACTCCCGTTACCGGGTTTACCTGTGGACTTCGCTACTGACCTGCTGGTTAGTCTTTAGTCAGATGGGACTATCTTAACATCAATGCCAGAGCAAGCCCTGCAGAGATGAAGGAAACAAACCGTTTCCCGAGCACCCACTTGGTAACAATATCGAGTTTCAAAGACCTTGTGTCTTATCCCAACGATTCGGATTTATCTTGGCACGAGGAGACCAGGGGTTTGAAGTTGTTCTGGTGGAAAAAGAGACCAGACTCGGGGGTCTTGCAAACCGGCTGACCACTACCATTGAAGGAGCCAATATCGGAGAATACCTGGATGATCTGACCCATAAAGTTGCTAATCATCCAAAAATCCAGATGCTGGTTCAGTCTCTTATCGTCGGATTTGAAGGGTTCAAGGGTAATTTTACCACAGAAGTGCTGGTGGGGCCTGGGATGTATGAAAGAAAGATCGAGCATGGGGTTATCATCCTGGCAACAGGCGCAAATGAATATAAGCCCCATGAATTTTTATACGGCCAGGACAGCCGTATTATGACACAGATAGAACTCTCGGAGCATCTGGAAAATAATGACACAAAAGATCTTAACCAGGTTGTCATGATTCAGTGCGTGGGCTCTAGAAATGATGATAACCCGAACTGCTCTAGAATTTGCTGCCAGAGCGCGGTTAAAAATGCAATACATATAAAGGAGGATAACCCTGAAACAGATGTTTATATTTTGTACAGCGACGTCAGAATGTACGGTCTTTTGGAAGAATACTACACCATGGCCAGACGTCTTGGAGTTATCTTTTTTAGATACACGCTGGATGACCCGCCGCAAGTGAAATCTTCCGAGGACGGGGTTGAGGTAACTTTTAAAGATCATCTCCTTGGAAAACGGCTTCTTGTTTCCGCAGACCTTCTGGCGCTCAGTGCTGGAATGCGCGCTGAAGATACAGAAGAAGTGGCTTCCATAATAAAACTTGCCCGTAATCCGGAAGGACATTTCATTGAAGCTCACGTAAAGCTGAGACCTGTGGATATGCCTACGGAAGGTGTTTTTTGTATGCGGAACCGCACACAGCCCCTTGTTAATTTCCGAATCGATATCCCAGGCATTTGCCGCCGCATCAAGGGCATCCACATTTTTATCTCAACCGCACCTTACCCTGTCGGCTGTAACGGCCAAGGTTGAAGAAGAAAAGTGCGCAGCCTGTCATGTCTGCGTCAGATCTTGTCCGTACGGTGTGCCTGTAATAAATGATAAAGGTGTTAGTGAAATAGATCAGGCCCTGTACCACGGGTGCGGCGTTTGTGCATCTGAATGTCCGGCCAAGGCTATTGAATTAAACTGGTACGAGGACGATCAAATATTGTGCGAGGTTGAAGCCTTGCTGGAGGGGGTTTTATGAGTAGTTTTGATCCTGTAATTATAGCGTTTTGCTGCAATTTCTGAGGTTACACTGCCGCGGACCTGGCAGGTTCCATGAGATTGAAATACCCGGCAAGAATTAATAGTAAGTTTTCCCCGGCCATCCATCGCATCGGCAGCATTAAGGATCAGGTTCATGCTTATCAAAATCTTTTCCGCCCGCGGAAAGGATTTTAAATTCCGGGGAGATTATCATAATTTTTTTTCTAAAGGCTTCAGACGCTTTTAGCATATAGTAATCAGGATTTTTGTTTGTCTGTTGCATGTTATGGCCTCCATTATAACAAACATTGATCAGCCGACGCTTCTTTAACGGTTGGCTGATTTTGCCTTGTTACGCGCCGGGCACGGCACATATTCTTCAAAGTGAGTCAAACGTATCATTTAGTAAATCGTTTGACAAGTCTTAGGCTTATCCATATAGAGGCTAAGTGTGTAACGGTATTACAATGGGATATCGGTTACGGTACTTCGGAAAGCAGTAGCCCTGCTAAGGACAGGGCGACCTGTTCTGACCGCAGGGGAAAAGTCAGCGGAGGGTTAATATAACCGGAGGAAACGAGATATGAGAGCTATAGACCGTCACATAAATAATTTCACTGCGTTATCGGTCGTCGGAATATTATAATACGCCTTCCTCCCTCTGGCCTTGTGAAATTTATTATCTGACGGTCTATACCTGCGGATGTTGAACAGGGTAATTATGACCTGCCCGGATGTATCTCTTAATTGAGTTGTTCCCGCAATTCAAAATGGTATTGCCAGTACCATACAATAAATAATAAATAAAAAAATGGGGACAACTCAATCTTATTTCAGCAAGGCCCTATGGGTTTTGCTGAGGACGGCCTTATATGTGTACTAAATATATATTTTATACAGATTTTATTATTTAATATAACAATATGCGTAAAAAAGTGCGACCTATATGCGAAAATAACATGTGCTTTTTTACACTTATCGCGGCTGTCGAGTTCCTCCAACGTCCTTGATAGGTTCCCGCTCACGCTCCACCTATCAAGGACGTTGGAGCCGACTGCGATTCTCAGCACTGGCTGAAAAAAAAATGCCTTTTTCAGCCAGTGCCTGCGATTCTCGCGGCTCAACAGCCGCGTTATTAGCCCTAAAAAAATTTCATGACATATCAAATAGATATAAAGATTCCTACATTTTCCCACTATTATTAATTTGACACCAACCCGCTCGTGCCGTATTATATTTAATAAATTACCCGTCACTGTAAAAATGGAGGAAAGCAATGAATACGAAACTCACATTAAGACTTGATGATCATTTAATCGAATCAGCAAAAGAATATTCCGCAAAAACTGGCAAATCAGTCTCAAAAATTGTCTCAGATTTTTTTGTAATTATTAAAAACGAAAAATTAAAAAAGAGTTGTTCAATCACACCAACTGTCCAATCTTTGAAAGGCGTTTTGAAACATTCTGAGTTTTCAGAGAAAGACTACAAAAACTATCTAGAAGAAAAATATTTATGAAAGTGCTTTTTGATACCAATATCATCATAGATGTTCTTCTTGATCGTAAGCCTTTTTCTGAACATGCTTCATATTTAATGTCCAGAGTAGAACGCTCAGAAATTAACGGATTTCTTTGTGCCACTACGGTAACAACAATTCACTACCTCTTGTCAAAGTACCTCGACAAAGAAAAAGCCATTGATAGCATTAATTCTATAATGGCACTATTTGAAATAGCTTCAGTCAATCGATTAGTTATTGAAAATGCATTAAAGTCAAAATTTTCCGACTTTGAAGACTCTGTTTTGCATGAGTCAGCAAGACATGCAGGAGCAGAGTATATTATTACAAGAAATATTAAGGACTTTAAAAAATCCAAAATTCCAGCATACACTGCTACAGAATTTTTAAGTATGCTCGAATCACTATCCTAAAACTGGGCAATTACATTCTCGTGCCAAGATAAATTCGAGACCTTGGGATAAAGATCCAACGATCTTTTGAAATTGGTGATTATTACACTAATGGGTAGTTCGTGTTTTCAGCGAACATCTTTCCCCTGCAAGGCTTGCCTTAGCGTTGGAATTAAGAACAAATCCCATCAAATCAAAGCTTAGCCGGCAGATTTGTAGTGAACTCCGAGGGCAAAACCAGCAATGGAGGTTCGAAGCCGGAGGGAACAAGAATGCTATGATTAGCAATAGTTTCAATTAGTTATGAAAAATCGATATTTTTCTTTAAAAATAACCTATTGATAATAAAGGAAAAAAATTTTGATTTCAAATGTAGTGCCTGTATAAAAAGCTGCGAAATAAAAATATATCTTAACATAATCTATTGCTCTATGGTTAGCTGATATTAATAATATCAGAGGTGGAGCAATGTTTTTCAGAGAAGCAAAATCTAAAAATTCTAAATCACCCGTATTGCAATTAGTCGAAAATATTCGTACTGAAAAAGGTCCCAGGCAACGACTTGTTGTATCTCTCGGAACATATCTCAAAATTCCAAAAGAAAAACGCCGGGAAGTTGCCAGTATAGTAAAGGAACGATTATTTGGTCAACAGAGTTTGTTTGAATATGATTCTCAACTCATTGCTTATGCTGATAAAATTGAAAAAAAAATTCAGACGGAAGGAAAATGGGGTTCAGTTAGAGAGCAGGTAGGTAAATTTAAAAAAGCAATAAAAGACAAAAATACAGCAGAAATTTTCATTGATGATATCCAGCATGGTTATGACAGAGAATTAGGACTGGGGTGTCTAAATCCCCATAATTAGCTTGCTCAGGATTTGCCCCCCCCTTCAGAATATAAGTTATGTATGTCAATTTGCTCCATTTATAAACAAAGCATTAACATGTTGATAATACCCATTATTTATATTTGAATGTGGTTAAACAAATGCTTATTAAGCTGCGGCACGGTTATTATATTCGGCATTATTGGGCGCATAAGGTTGTTTTGTAAACTTATTTACGGGCCCACCTAATTGTTCAAAATTTGCTGTAATATCAGTTACATCTTTTGATTTTTCATCATTTTTTGGCACCGGTAGAAGAGTTAAACCACAGTCAAACTCAGTTGACAAACTATCTGTAAGGCTTCCGGGGGTTGGTAAAATTTTTCGGCGCTGCCGAGTTAAAGACAACAACTTATTTTCAACTTCCTGTTGTTCCTTTACTGTAACGCCCATTGCCATCCGAACGGATTCTCTATTCACAGATCCGCAAAAAGCCGGTAAACGAAGTGCAATTCGGTTTGCATCTTTTACTTCTCCTGTACCATGTGTTTTACCAAGTCCAAACAGGGATTCAATATTATCAGAACAAATAGGCATTCCAGTATTGCCCATGCCCAATGATTCAGCGACTATTAATTGTTTTTCCATCCAGGTAATAAAACCGATACGTACTTGAGAGCTTTGAGGGATATTTTTTAAAAGTTCTTTGCACTCTTTGTAGGTTTTCATATTCAAGCCTTGAGCTTTAAGAATTTCCTGGCTTTTTAAAAGAGGAGATGCATCACGAAGAAATCGCTTGATAAACTGTTTATATTCAGGAAGTTTACCAAGATAATTCCTAAGTTTTGAAACTACAGAGCCCTTTGAAACTCGCCCCCGTGGTGAGTGCTTAAGAACCATTTCAGCCCATTTCACCATTCGATGAATATTCATGAATCGAGCTTTTGTCGAAACCTTTGGGGGTGCAAAAAATGCAAGTACTGTTTGCTTAAATTTTTTTGAGGCTTGTCCGCAAGCAGAGATAAAACAGTCATACGAAGGATGTTTTGTATATTCTTTTTTTAATAGATTGGCAACAACATGAAAAATATCATCAATGGAGAAACTTGAAAATCCTCTTTCATTTAGGAGTCTGACACCTTTTGTTAAGTTCCACGATAAATTGAACAGAAAAAGGGGAAAATTTTCAAATTAATTTGACCAGTTTGAAAATTTTTCATTTTATTTGGCTCATAATTTGGAGTAATTCAACCCCGAATTCTCTGATAAAAGAAAGAAAAAAAGCTTAATATATTTTGGCATGCCGTTCGTTTTTGCTGCAAAGTGCATTATTATGTAAACTTAATTGAACCTAAATATATCAATTAGTGTGAGAATTCCAAAATCTATGACTCTTTCCCCTCTACCCCTTGGAAGGGGGAGCGTGTGTCTTTTAAAAAGTTTTAAAAACAGTAAAAAATATAACAAAACTTATCTCAAATAAAATGGAAAAATCTAAGTCTGGTCAATTTAATTAGGAAATTAATGCCAGAATAATGTGCAACTTAACACTACTCACTGAAGGCGGAAACGACGCAGGAGTAGATGGTATTCACATCAGTGAAGTTGATGACGGAGAATTTGCAGTAACAATTTTTCAGGGAAAATATAAGGTCAAAGACCTGAGAGGGGTTGCTAATTTCCCGGAAAATGGAGTCCAAAAGGCTGTTAACACAGTGGCAACTCTTTTTGATCCGGCAAAAAAAATTGAGTTGAATGACAGAATAGCTCCCAGGGTAGAAGAAATTCGTTCTCTTGTACGTGACGGTTATATTCCAACTGTGCGCGTTGTTTTTTGCAATAATGGTGCAAAGTGGAACGATCAGGCGCAAAACTGGATTGATCAATCAGGCTTTGCTGATGATCAGGTAATTTGGATTCATTACAATCATGACAGTATTGTCGATGTCCTGCAACGCAAAAAAACGGTAGATGATTCTGTTTATTTGCAGGGTAAAGCTGTTATTGAAGACTTCAATTTCCGTCGGGTTCTGGTTGGGAAAGTAGCTGTGACTGAGATTGCTGAATTTTTTAACCGACACAGCGATCTGTTATTGGAACGAAATGTTCGACGTTATCTCGGGTTACATTCCAATCGCGTCAACTCGGCTATTCATGAAACTCTTGTTAATAAAGAAAAAAAGGGGAATTTTTACTTTTTGAATAATGGAATTACGATGATATGCAAAAAATTCCGTCATAATGCGCTGCAAGGAGAAAACTATCAACTAAAACTGGAAGGCATGCAGATTATTAATGGTGGACAAACATGTAAAACAATCCAACAAACGCTCTATCCTTCTCAGAAACAGTTGTTTGATGAATCGTTTGAAAATGTATATGTATTGCTTCATATTTATGAACTGTCAGAGGATGATCAAGACTTTGTTCGTGATATCACTTACGCAACCAACAGCCAGAATCCTGTGGATTTGCGGGATCTGCGGTCTAATGACGAAATTCAGAAACAACTTGAAATAGGCATCAAAGACCTTGGATTCACTTACAAACGCAAACGCGAAGAAGGTGGCGGCGGTTCGTCTGTTATCACCAGTTCCATTGTTGCCGAGTCGGTGCTTGCCATCTGGCGAAAAAGGCCGCAGCAGGCAAAATTTCGCAGAAAAGAACATTTTGGAAAGCTCTACAACGTTATTTTCAATGAGCTAAACGCTGCCCAGGCGCTTTTGGCAACCATGATATTCAGACATGTTGAAAACGAACGAAAGCGCCCAAGTATGGCCAATCCTCCGATTTTTCTTCCATACGCATCCCACTATATTTCCATGCTGGTTGGACGTAAATTGTTGGCGGATAAAAATTTACAACTTTCTGATATTGACCATCGTAATTTTAAAAATATCCATGATCATTTTGAGAGTAAAAAAAGTGACTATCATCTGAAATAAAATACTTAGGCGTAATTAATGCGGCTACAAAAAGAAAATGTCTCCAATTGGAGACAAAGTGCAAATCCTGTAAATTTAGCTTTTTCGAATTTTTTCGACATATAAAGGGTGTTGCAAAGATTGTTATTATCGGTAGTTAAAACAAATAGTTATGTCATAATGGAAAAATGGGGTTTTTCTAGGTTAACTAATTGATTTTATTATAAAAGTTTTTTTACTTTGCAACACCCTTATATAACATGTTATTTTGATCGTTGCAAATATAATTTCAAAAGCCGGGTAATGCGGCGGGATAAGCTGGGTACTTTTTAAATTTCAGCTGGATAAGCGGCGGGATAAAATCCAGCCAAGGCGTTACATTATTTTGTCATTGATTCGGGGGTAAGGCGTTACACTATTTGAATCTTAGCACCAGCATACTATTTTTTAGTAAATAGATATAATTAATTGTATTTATAGTATTTTTATATCCATGACAAAAATAATCATCTTTTACAGAATAAGCGCAGTGTGAGGTTTATTATCCAAATTATGAAAAAAATTATCTTTTTATATAGTAAACTGCATAGTATAATGGGTGTAATGGGTGTAATGGGTAATAGGAAAAAATCTGATGGAGGCGTACTGATATGGGCACGATGCATCGTGCCCCTACGCAGGTTTTGAACGATAACGGAGCGATTAGCTATGGTATTAGCTCTAAAAATGTTTTATAATTAAAATTTGCCCCTGTGCTCGATACTTTTTATCACTTTTTCGGCCTTTTTTTTATATTTTGGATACTTGGCAGCAGATTTAAAGGCATAAGCGGCTTTGGTCATATCTTCCAGATACCATGCGGAATAACCGGCCATTAACCAGGGATAGCCCGGGTGCGGCATTTCTTTTGCTACCCTTTGATAAAGCTGATACGATTCTTTATACTTTTCCTGTTCAAAGAGAATCCGGCCTTTAAGCATGCATATTTTTTTCTCTCTTTTATATTTCAGGGCATGATCAATTATTTCAAGGGCTTTGTAGGGTTTATGGAGCGCCAGGCAGGCTGAAATCAGTTTTTCATATATTTTGGAATCCTTTTTTTTTGCAATCAGTTCTTCGTAATAATTAACAGCCTTTACCGGTATGCCGAGATTAAGATTAAGATCAGCCAGCAACTTTTTTTCCTGTACTGTCAATTCCCGGATATAACTTAAAATTGTTAATGTGGAGAGCGCATCCCGGTAGCGCTCATCCGTCAGGTGAATATGGAGTAATATCTTCCACCACTCCGGTTCTACCGGGTCTTCGTTTATCAGGAAAGTTGCATACTTCAGGGATTTTGATTTCATGTTTAATGATATATACTGATAAAGAAGAATCTTCTGCCACTCTTTCCTGCTTTTACCGGAAACTTCTGCGGCAATCTCTTCGAGATACGGCAGGGCTTTGAGTGCCTGGCCGGTTGACAGGTAAAGCTGCGCCAGGGCCTGCTTCCATTCAAGCTTGATTTTCTCATTATACGTTGCAAAAAGGTTTTCAAATATTTCCAGGGATTTTTTGTTGTTTCCGGCCGCCATAAATGAAACAGCGCTGTAATAGAGTACTTCAGGAGTTTTATCTTCTGCTGTTTCATAACCTTTGAGAAAACAATTTCCGGCCTCATTATAATCTTCCAGGTCATAGTAACATTTTGCAAGGTTCAGCCAGGCAGGTGTAAATTCCGGGTTATTTATTACAGCAGCCCTGTAGAATGTCGATGCTTTTTTTATATTACCCAGAGTGAGCCAGCAGTTACCGATGTTAAAATTAATATAATAATGCTGGTAACCTTTTGGATCCTTGCCGCCCGGTTTTAAATCAGCCGGCTGTTTTGCCTGAAAATCCTCAAGCAGTTTAAGCGCTTCGGAGGTTTTATCCTTTGCCAGCAACTGCTGTGTTTTAAAAAGAATACTGCTTACGGAATACGGAATTTTACCTGCATCTTTACCGGCATATACAGTTATACTCTGCGTTATGTAAAAGAATATAGTGTAAAAGAGTATAATATAAGCAAGTTTAAAAAAACGTACCATCTGTTATTATTCCAGACTAAATCTGATAGTAGTAATAACCTGTGTATTAACAGTTTCTCCTTCAACCGTTCCAGGAGAGAAACGCCATGCGGCCAGGCAGCGTTTAACGCATTTTTCAAAAACACCTTCAGGCACAGCTTTTACTATTTTTATATTTTCGACAAGGCCTTTCCGGTTTACCAGGAATTTTACCTTAACCCATCCTTCAATCCCCATACTTTTGGCACGCATGGGATAAACCGGCTGAACCTGAACTATCGGCACCAGGGTTCCGTCTATTTCTCCAATTTCATAAAAATCTTTCAGGCCTATGTCAGAAAAATCAAACTGCACAGCCGGCGGCGAGGTTAATGTTACCGGACCGGATGGAATTTTGGCATTAATTTCAAAAGGAATCTTTTCAATTTTTATTTTTTTGTGAAATAAAGGCTTTTGTACGCTTAGAAGCTTTGTTTTCGGTTCAATTTTTTTCTTTTGTTTTTCAGGAGGCGGTTTCCTTGGCGGCTTTATCCTGACCATGTTTACGGATAGATACATATCATCCTGAACCCTTTTCAATGAAGATTTACCAACCAGGGAAGGCATGATGCTAAACAGAAAAATATTAAAAACCAGAGATCCCGCAATCCCGGCAAACCATAAAAAAAGCGATCTCTTTTTTGATAAAATATACTCCATCAGTCCCCCGGCAGAGCTGCTGCCAAACTTACATTCTCAGCTCCGGCAAGCCGGCACCCGTCCATAACCATTATAACCGTGCCTGTCAGGCTCTCCTTATCTGCGATGACCAGCACCTGGCTTTCAGGATTTTCAGCAAGCGCTCTTTCCACGTTGGCCCGCACAGCCCGCACATCAATTTCGTGTTTATCAATATAAACCCGTCCGTCGGCAGTTACAGCGACCATGATGCCGGCTTTTTCCTTGCTGACGGCGGAGCCGGCGGTGGGTCTGTTAATATCGACACCGGTTTCCTTTACAAAGCTGGTGGTAACCAGAAAAAATATCAGCAGAATAAATACCATATCTATTAATGGAGCCATGTTAAGCTCCGCGGATTTAATTCTTCCTTTTCTTGCCGCGCTTATGTTTAACATCAAACAAATCTCCTTAAATAATAACCTGTGGAAGCTGCCCTCTGTTTTAGCCGGCCGGCCTTGCGTACAAGAAGGTTATGCATATATAACCCGGGGATAGCCACAAGCAGGCCGGTCTGGGTTGAGATCAGGGCTTCGGAAATACCGCCGGCCATGGCCTTGGCGTTGCCTGTGCCGAACACGGAAATTATGTCAAAAGTAGCCATCATTCCCGTTACTGTGCCCAAAAGACCAAAAAAGGGTGATACGGCAGCCAGAACACCGATATAGGCAAGGTATTGATCGAGCATTGTATTTACCGACATGACGGTTTCATCAAGAATATATTGGTCTATTTCGGATTTCCCGCACCGCTTTTTTAAAAACATTGAGACAAAACGCGCTCTTAATCCTCTGTATTTCCCGGTATCCGGCAGCCTGTCGTGCAGGATGTACTCTTTGGCTTCATGACGTATGATATCGTATTTTTCAAGAGCCCCAAGATAGAGCATCCTGTTGATTATCATGGCCCACATCACTACGGATGATAATAACAGTGGAAGCATTACAATCCCGCCGTCATGAAAATAATTCAGAGTATCCAGCAATTGTTCCCTGATAATCAGTATCAATCTATCCTCCTCAGGAATTGGTTTGTACCCGGCCCTTACAAACGATATTTGTAAGCGCAACCGCCTTTTCTTCCATCTGCCCGATTATGATCTCTGCATTGCGACCTAAAAAAGTATGAAACAGCATAATCGGAATAGCAACCCCCAGGCCCAGCATGGTTGTTGTCAAGGCTTCTGAAATGCCGCCGGACATCATTTTGGGATCCCCGGTTCCGTAAAAAGTTATGGCGTGAAAGGTATTGATCATTCCGGTTACCGTGCCTAATAATCCAAGAAGGGGCGCGATAGCCGCCAGCATACCCAGGGTCGACATGAATTTTTCGATCCTCGGTATCTCCCGCAAAATTGCTTCCTGCAAGACATTTTCCATATCTTCACGGCCTGCGTCTCTTGAATTTATACCGGCCAGAAGGACTCTCGGCACAGGTCTGTTTTGTCCTTTTTCACACAGGTTAATGCATTCGTCCCATTTTTTTTGACTTGCCAGGTTGTTGACCTTTGTCATCATTTTGTCGGCATTTATATGGACTCGCTTTAAAAAGATAAAACGCTCAATGATAATCATAAATGCCAACACCCCTATTCCCAATATAGGCCAGACAATGGGACCGCCGCTCATAATCTGCTGTTTAAGGTCTGCCTTGTGGGTCAACTGCCTTAAGGCCGCTCCATGGGACATGTCTATGGGAACCGCATCTGATTTTCCTTCCATATATTTTTTTATTTTTGAAGTTAAGGAAAAACCTGGGAGTTTTGAAAGGGCAAACAGGCGGCGGCTCTTGTCTGAAAATATGAGAAAACCGGTTTCCTTTTCTTTCCCTTTAAGCCGGTATGCGGCCGTAAAGTTTCCCAGTGTAAGGATATCCGCCTTGACCTCTTCTCCGGATCTGTTAATAATTGTACCTTCCTGTATATTCACTTCCCCTGATTGTTTTATTTCATCAAAGAGAATATCCGTCATGTTTTTTATATCATTCATCCCCGGAAATATGGTTTTATTCAGAACAGGTTTTATTTTTTCAAAAATTCCGGGCGTCAGAGCGGAATGCAGACTCCGGCTCAACAGGTCATCCAGATCCTTGGCTGCAATACGGGTCTGTCCTGTAAGTTCATATATCATGGCTTCCATGCCGGAAAATTTTTCATTCAAATCAGCCCTGATTGGCTCAAGTCTGGTATTTTTTTTTTCAAAATCAGAATTATCCTTTTCCAGGGCTCTGTTCGCGGCTTTAATTTCAGCAATTTTTTTCAGGAGTTCATTTTTATCCGCCAGGATTTTTTTTCTGCTTTCCTCAGCCTCTTTGGCGGCGTTTTCTTTCTCAAGTTTTGCCTTTTGCAGCACTTCCGCTCTTTTTTTTTCAGCCTCCATGACATCAATACGTAAATCTTCTGCATAAGACGGCGCTGCATAAATGAATAGTACAAAAACCACTAATATGAATTTAATAATACCGATAAAAATCTTCATTTGGCTATAATCCTTCCAACCGGCAATGTTACCAGTTCTATTGATCTTCTTCTGGCTGCAATCTCAATAGCATTGCCTATTTCCCGGTTATACTTTTCAGGAAGTTCCACCCATTTGCCTGCGCCGGGATCAAAATATCCTGTCAGCCTGTTATCGGGGGTTTTGAAAAAAAGAGACACCCTGCCCAGCCTGAATATACAGGCCATAATCTGTTTTTCATTTATATCAATTTTTTCACGGTATACTTCCACTGTATTACCGTACTCCGCTTCAACCAGTATTGCTTCCATTATGCGCCTGAACAATTCGGCGCCCGAAGCATCATGTTTTTCTATAAGTTTTCTGAGCGTTTGCAGCCGTGTTTTACGCTCCTGCGCCAAAAAAGGGAGGCTGGTCCGGACTGATGTTTCAAGTCGTTCCAGGGCCTTTGCCAGGTATGGTTCAAGTTCATTCGAGATTACCTCTATAGCCGCTATCTTTGCTTTAAGGGAGGCGATATCCTCCTGGCAGGCCTTGAACTCTTTTTTAAGGTTTCCGTTTTCAATAATCAGGTTTTCGTTTTCCAGGCAAAGATTTTTATATTCAGTTATAAGTTCCGCCTTTTTGTCTGCCCATTGATCTTCTTTTTTTTGAGTTTTCTGCCTTATCTCTATCGATTTTTTAACCGGCTTTTCTATTTTGTCAGCAATGCCTGCCCACGCGACATCCTGTGCAAAAACAGACAACAGAAAACCGCACATTATAGTAATGACCATTAAGATGTCTTTGTTCATTGAATCTCCCTGCCCCTTACTATAGGGGCTGCCTCCATAAAATTTTAAACAGGGGATGAAATGGGGCATGATCCTTTTGATATATCAGATAGAAAATATCACTTTGTATGGATCACTTCCCGCTCCTGTAATTTGCTGCGCCATGGATGATTTGCCTGCAAACTTTTTAAGTTCCGAGATGTAGCTCATCTGTTCATCAAAACCGAGGCCGGCCAGATAATGAGAAACTTTGGTTCTGGAAAAACCGAAAAGAGGACTGGATTTGAGTCCCATTGGAAAGAATGTTTCAAAATCGACCCCGGCATCCCTGGATGCTTTTTTTATATCAAATCCCAAAATGACCCCTTCACAGGTATCCTGAACCTGGTTAACGCGAATTACGGTGGCAAAAGTGACAACATCTTCAGAGATATAATCTGCAAGTTTATCTGCCCCGAACTGCATGGAAAACATCTGTTTTTGTCCGGCAGATGAGGCATAGATCAGTTGGAGGATATCCATCCCGCATGTGGGAGGAGCAAAAACAAAGAGGTAATGATCACTATTGCCCAGCGGTAAATTTTGTTCCAGATATTGATGAACAAAAAAACCTGCAAAATTTCCGGGACAGGCGCCGCCGTGCAGTTCGGCTCCTTTCAGCACATACCAGGGCACCTTCCGGAACCAGAGAGAACCAATGCTGCCGACCTGGTTTAAAGTCTTGGGGCCGATCAGTCCTTTGGCAATGTTTTTCCAGTTTTCGTACTCCAGAAGTGCGGCCGGAGAGGCATCAAAAATCTGGCTTTTGAATTCCGTATTTTCCCATTTGATAAAAATCGTGTTGCCGGTATTCTTTCGGATGGAAAACCAGACCGGTGTATCACAGTCAGTCAATGCCCCCAGCAGAGAGCCTCTGCCCGGGGTGCAGCCGGTTAACTCCGAGACTGTATCTATTAACGGAACAGATCGATTATTATCAATCTGTCCATATACTGCATTGGTAATAACAAGCATTCCGGAATCGCCTTTTTTCGATCCCAGTTTGTCAAGAGCCTCCATAATTGATTTGTTTGCCATCTTGATAAAATTATCCATATTTTATTTACCACCTTGTATGGTCAGTAGGGGCAACCCTTGTGGTTGCCCTTTATAAATTAATCATGCGATAAGGGGCAACCACAAGGGTTGCCCCTGCAAGTATCAACAATTTTTTCTATTTTTCAGTATTACCTGAAGTATGAAAAATGATCGTATAATTGTTTTTCTATTTCCAGGATATCGGGGTTACGCAAATTACGTTCGCCGAGGGGCACCCTGTTTTGAATATATTTTTGAATCCGGGCCGGCTTTTCACTTAAAACAAAAATGTCATCTCCCAGTATCAAGGCAGCGTGGATGTCATGGGTTACAAAAAAAACAGAGCGCTGGTTTATGCCCCAAAGTGCGGTAAAAGATTTAATCAGGGATGCTTTCAGATCAAGGTCCAGGGACTTGAAAGGCTCATCCATCAACATTATTCCGGCAGGAAAGGCAAATGCCCGCGCAATTGCAACCCTTTGTTTCATGCCGCCGCTTAATTTGGAAATATAAAAATCCCGGTACTCCCATAGTCCTACAATTTCAAGGTTTTTTCTGATAACATCCCTTCTTTGTTCCGGTGTCATTTTATCCTTTAATACAAAATCAATATTTTCCTCAACGGTCTTCCATTTCAAGAGCCGCGGTTCCTGAAAAAGATAGCAGGTATTATCCGGCGTAAACCCGGTCAGGCTGCCGGCATCTGGTGTTGTAATTCCTGAAAAAATATTGAGCAGGGTGGTCTTGCCGCAGCCTGACGGCCCCAGCAAACAGACAATTTTGTTATCGTCTACATCAAATGAAATATCTGCCAGCACTTCAAGCTCGTCATAACGCTTGCTTATTTTATTTACAGTAAAAGGCATTATTGATTTGTCCTGATTATTTCCATTTTTCTATTTTTTGTCAGTAGTGTCCGGTTAGGTTTTTGCATGTTATATGGGATAAAAAAATTAGAAAAATGTTCATTTTTTACTTGACAAACCAAATAAAAATTTTTTATCGTTTTGTTATAAAATATAATTATAACAAGGAGTTAAGACAAAAATGGACATATTCAATATCCCAAAAAAGAATTTTAATCCCCAATCTCATGCTCGATTTCTCAAACCTTTGCAAAAGATTTTTCCTGACACGCCACAGCTTAAATCCCGAGGTCACAGGCCATTGAAAATGACTTTTGAAGATCAGCTTCACGCACTGATATTTTTCCATCTACAAGAACATGAATCAGCTCGTGATCTTATTCAACACCTTAAAGAAGACGATTTTGCCAAAGAATGTGTCGCTCCAGATGGAGGGATCAGTCGTAGCAGTTTTTCCGAAATTATCAATTCTCGAGGGCTTGAACAGCTTGAATATGTTTTTCAAGCTCTTTGCAGCCAGGCACAAAATGCTTTACCATCAAATTATTCAGATCTCGGTGAACTCGTTTCCATTGATGGATCTTTAATTGATGCAGTTCTGTCCATGTACTGGGCTGATTACAGAAAAGGCGCTAAAAAAGCAAAAGGCCATTTCGGCTTTGATGTCAATCGCAAGATTCCTATAAAAATTCATCTGACAAATGGAAATGGCGCTGAACGCCCCTTTGTCAGGTCTATCCTTACAAAAGGCCAAACAGGAATCATGGATCGGGGGTATCAATCACATAAGGATTTTGATCTTCTTCAGGATGAAAAAAAACATTTTGTTTGCCGCATCAAAGCGAAAACAACAAGAACTATTATCAAAGAGCAGCCTGTTGATCCCGACAGCTATATTTTTTATGATGCTGTGGTTCTTCTTGGCACTCCTGGGGTAAACCAGACCAGAAAGCCGGTTCGACTGGTTGGTTATAAAATTGCCGGTGTCAAATATTTTGTGGCAACTGATCGTTATGATCTTACAGCCGAGCAGGTTGCAACCGTTTATAAGCTTAGATGGGATATCGAAACTTTTTTCAAATGGTGGAAGAAACATTTAAAAGTGTACCACTTGATTGCTCACAGTAGATATGGCCTGATGGTTCAAATCCTTGCGGGGTTAATAACCTACCTGCTTATGGCCATATACTGCCATGAACAGTTTAATGAACCTGTATCAATAAAGAGGATTCGTCAGCTTAGAAATACCATCCAGAACGAATTACGTACTGACGAAAAAAACGTATGGTCTAATAATCTGATTATCAAAGAGCAAATGCTATATGCAAAAACTTAACCGGACACTACTGATTTTTTGTCGCAAAAAATTTAACGAGTAATCAAAAAAGGAGGATATCAGAATAGCAATAATCGTCCAGGCAAATACTCCGGCCGTATTCAGGTTGATCTGCTCCATATGCAGGCTGGTTCCGATACAGTTTTTGGGCTGGCTTAATACTTCCGCTGCGATAATGACTTTAAGATTCAATCCAAGAGCCGTAGCCGCACCCGCAGTCAGATAGGATGAAAGCGAGGGCAGGTAAAGTTCAGCTATAATTCTTTTCTTTTTAACCTGATACATCCTTGCCATTTCAAGTAATTTACCATCCACGTTTCTGATACCCTCCACAATGTTGGTATAGAGCAGGGGGAAAATAACCAAAAAGCCCACCAGGATCGGCGCAATTTCAGTATGCAGCCAGATCAGTGCCAGGAGAATAATCGACATGGTCGGCGTAGCCTTGGTGATACTCACCAGCGGCTTGAAAAGAATAAACGCGGGTCTGCAAGCACCCCCGATAATTCCCAGAAAGAGCGCTGAAAAAAGAGCAACAAAAAATCCGGTCAGGCTTCTTGCAACCGTATGCCAAACCCTGGTAAGAAAATCGGGTTGAACCAGCAGCGTAAAACAGGCTTTAAGTGTCTCTTCCGGTGAGGGTATGATAATCGCTGCATCCACCAATAAAGAGAGTATTTTCCATAGCGCAAGTAAAACCAGCAGAGAAAAAGCAACAGTAAGATTATTTTTGTAAATAGAAATCCGCATCAGGTATCCTGCCGCCGATGGTTTCCGGAGAAAATTCAAATAGAATCTGAAAAAAGGTCTCCAAATCCTTTTTGGCAGCCAGGGTTGGAACAAATCTCAAACTGCATCAAGGAACCCCTTTATTATATAATTTTGCCCCCATATTGGTGGGCATAATTATAAAATCAACCTCGCCCGAGATGGCTTTGGCCGCGATCAGGTCCGGGGATCTGACAGATTCATATTCAGCAACAACATTTTTTCCCAACGTTGGGTGTTCCACAAACATTTTGATCATGCTTATGGTGCTGTGTCCGTCAACTGCGGCAATTTTCAGGTGTAATGGAGCCTGCAAGGAAGAAGCCATGGCAAATTTAGATATCCCGGCAGGATTTAAGAAAAACAAAAATAAAAAAATCACCTTAAAGACAAGGCATGCCTTGGCTCTAGTGTTTGTTAAATAACAATCTCTTTTTTTCATTATGTTCTATTTTTTTTACCTCAATTGTGTCATTTTTCAGGAGACTCAGGGAATTGGTACCCTTCCATGGGTATAATTTCTATTACGCCCTCAGGAGTTTCCATCAGGACTTTTTCTACCATGGTATTAAGTATGCTCCAGTTTTTTTCTTTTTCCCGGGGTGAAGCATTGCCTTGTAATATTTTTTTTGAAATTTTTTTTATTTTTTTTATTTTTTTTTCAGGAATGAGTTTAAATTTATTATAAACTCCTTTTACTGCTTTTCCTGTATCTTTGCGTTGAAACACCATTACATATTGACCGTATTTTTTTGGTTTTAAAGAAGGATCAATCACCAGGTCGCAAGCATTGATTTCACCACGGCCGTAAAGCGGACGTACTCCTGTGATGTATGAGGTAACCTCCATAAGCTCAGTGGCAGCAGCCGTTGCGGAAACACGGATTTGCCCACGTTGAGGGATGCTGTTCGGATAAAGAGCATCCATGGCCTTTTTTGTAAGCATATATCCGGCAGCCATGCTGGGACAGATACGACCACTGTAAAGAGCCACATCTGTCAATTTAATGGTAAGCATGTTTGCCCCTTCGGGCATTGAACCTGCCATCACGGCCATGGGATCAATGATCAGAATTTCAGGCGCCTGACTGTAAAATTCAGGCCATGGATTGGCAGCCATGGAATAAACAGTTGTTGATATTGCTGATAACGCAATTGCAATTATTGTTAATAGACATTTTTTTAACATAATAAATCCTTTTAAAATTCAATCTTGAGGCCGGCCAGGATATTCAGGCCGGGGCAAGGACTATGGTTATCTTTCACTTTCAGATGCTCATGATATTGTTTATTAAAAAGATTTTCAACATTTAAGGTAAGGGTAATATTTTCAAAATAACCGGCAGGGAGTTTCATTCCGCTTCTTATATTGAAAACGGAATAGCCTGCTGTATCATCCTCCCAGGGAGCCGTGTGATCCTGCTTGTCAAAAATCTGTGCTTCCAGTTCCAGCCAGTATTTTTTCTTGCCATTCTCCAAATGAAACCTTACACCTGCCAAACCATTTAAAGGCGGAATATCTATTAAATAGTCATCGTTCTCAGTATCTTCACCTGTAACGTAGGCCAGGTTGCCGAAAAGCGTCATCCATTCGAGAAGATCATATTCGGAGGAAGCTTCAAAACCATAGAGTTCCGCATCGGCTATATTGATATAGATTTCTTTTTTCTTGCCCATCCAGAAGTCATTGGGAAATATTTTTGCACTTATAAGGTCTTTGACCTGATTGTAATAAATATTAAACATGCCTCTGAATCTCTGATAATTCAGTTTAACGCCAAGGTCAAAATTATATGATTGTTCCGGATCAAGCTCCGGGTTTCCATAATAAGCCGTTGTTGCTCCCCAGCGGATGGCATACAGCTCCATAATCGTAGGCGCCCTGAATCCTGAGTTGGCATTGGCCGTAAGATGAATATTGGGGGTCAATGCGTATAACAGCCCAAGATTATAAGTAAATGCATCGAATTTTTCATCCGACACCTCAATATTATCCAATGTTTCTACAGGCCCTCCCGGGGTATATTTTACAACTTTAAACGGCAAGTCCTTGCTGGACGTTTCAATATGATCATATCTAACTGCAAGGGTCAGGGTGGTTTTATCACCAATGAAAATTTCATCCTGGGCAAAAATGCCATACAAATCAGTTTCTGCATCGGGTATCGGTTCAAAATCCAGATTTAGTGCTTGCGCATCATTTGCAATTTTAAAGCTCTTTAAGGTTTCGTCTGAGTTTGATGTTTCATGTGAATAAGTAAAACCTGTAAGCAGCCTTTGGTTTCCCTTTATATTAATAAAGTTATGCATGTTGACACCGCTTGAGTGTGTATTAACATGGCTTGTTTTCAAAGAATACATCGGCTTGGCATCTGAAAAGGCCTTTCCCTCAACTCTTCTTTCCTGCTCTGTATGGAAAGCATCAAAATGGATGGAATCAAAAAAACCTATATTTTTTCCATCATAGGCTAATTTATAGGTCTGGTTATCATATTCGGTATAACGGAAATAAGGAGAATCCGGTTTAAACGTAACTCCCATATCATCAATCTCATTATCCCTTATGGTCAAGGTTACAAAATGATCCGGATTAAAATAATAATGGGATTTCAAATCAAAAGACTGGTTTTTAAATTGTGAATTATTTACATCATCTCTATTGCCATCCTCATAATTATCATTGTCCCGGCCCGCAGCGCTCAGCATAAAATCAAATCCGTATCCGCCTCCGCTCAAGCGGTATCTGCCGTACCAGCCTTCGTTAACTGAAGAATAGAGGCCTTCCGCTGAATTGCTGAAAGTCCATTCATCCTTAAGCGCAAAAGAGGGCTTTTTGGTAATGATATTTATCACGCCCCCTAAAGCATCGGTGCCATACAAGACCGAAGCAGGGCCTTTTATTACTTCTATTCTTTCAATTTCTCCCATATCAATAATAGGAGCCATCGGATCTGATTGCCTCCAGATATTATTGCTTTCCCGAACTCCATCAATCAAAACAAGTGTCCGGCTCAGACCTAATCCCCTGACGGTGGGAATGGTTGTCCATATCCCCGATGTTGACATGGAAACACCTGGCAGTCTTTGTAAAACCTGTCCCGGAGTTGTTGGTGTGTTTTTCTCAATTTCCCCTGATGTAACCACCTCCATAGGCGCTGCCACATCAAATACTTTTTTTTCATCTTTGGTGGCGCTTACCACCATTTCGTCCATGACATAAGCCTGCTCACCCGCAAAGACGTCAGCAATTATCATGGTACTGATGACTCCGCTGAAATATAAAATTTTCAACCAATTACCACACATACTTGCCTCCTTAATAATTGTGAAAAATTAAACCTGTACCCTGAAACAAAAAATCCCGAAGTCCGGTTAATAAACCAGGCTTCGGGATTCCCATCTTTACCCGATAGCTTATGTTCGGTTCTTACTATTCCCCTTAAAAACCAAACCTATATTCTGTATATCATGAGCAGGTCTTCTGACTTCCGGATCATCCTACTTCCTGCGCCTTCCCGGAATTTATCCAGTGGCCGATTGCAGGTTTCGTTCCCGGTTACAGAGGTGGGTCCGTCCCCGATTCACACGAGGTTCCCTATTAATTCAACACGAAACTCAAGATAAAAAAACGCCCAAATATTATAGGCTATATATTTTACAATATTTTTATAACAAATATCTGTAATTTTGTAAAATAATTTAATAGGATGCGGCTAAGCGGCATAAAGCAGCTTTTTACGAGTGCATCAAAATTAAATTAAGTCCTTAACTTAAGTCAAGTTTATCAGCCAGGCGCGATTTAAGGAATCTCCCATAGGGCTCGATAAAAAATAACTTGGCATTTTTGCATCTTTGCATCCCAACTTCACCCGCCGGCGCCTAAAATCAGCTCAAAATCGACCCTGTCCTGAAAACTTTTTTTCCTGGTTTTGACCGTATCAATTTCGCATGAAAATATTCCAGTACCCTTGAATAATTTTTTTTTCCATAGCAGGTGCCCCTCTGGCGGCATATAAAACGCTGCCCCGTTATTGGCGCAAACAGCCACGGCAATATTTTCGGTGGTTTTAATTCTTGCTGAAAGTCTCTTTTTAAAATCAAGCTGATCCAGGGGCAAGAGAACCAGATCACACCCGGTCTTGGCCAGCGCAAGGGCAAGCTCCGGATGTTTAAAATATTCAAAAGGGACTATTGCAATTTTGGCTGTTCCGGATTTAATAACAGGAAAAGGAATTTCGGTATTCTGCCCGGAATCTCCAATAGTATATTTCAGGATTTCATCATAGGTAACCAGGATATAATCTACCAAACCCTTGCTGCGTTTTACTGCAACTGCAAAGCCGGTTTGATATTTTTCAGCCAGTCTTTTCACTTTGCTCAAATTAAAATCACCGGCGTTCATTTCCGGCAGCAGATAAAAAATCGGGCCTTTATTTCTATATTTTACCATATTCTTTTCAATCGATGCCGCGTCAAATTTTCCATCTTCAGGCACAACAAGTTCAAGATTCAAGGTTCCGGGCTGCGGAAGTTCATAATAATCCGTCAGATCACTGACAAGCCGGCGGTCAAGATAGATTGACCGGTAAAACAATAGGTTCCGCTTTGCCAGAATAGTTTGCCGTTTAATTCCTGCAAGTTTTCCGTTTTTATCAAGAGGAATTTCAGCCATAAATAAACGGGAATCTTCATGCCTCCCTTCAAAAAGAAGATCACCTGCCGGATCAAAAAGATATGAGGCCGATTTACGGCAATCCATTACAAGATCTTGCCCGGTGCGGTTGCATGCAGCCAGGAAAAATCCGTTTTCCATAGCTCTGGCACGCCATAAATCTCCGGGATCAAGATCACCCGGCGGCCAGTTAGCAGGTACCAGCAGCAGGTCAACACCTTTTAAAGCCATGGAACGGGGCAACAGGCCATAATAAGTATCAGAGCAAATCAGCAGCCCTACCCTGCCCCAGCGTGTATCAAAAAAACCCTTCTGGTCCGCGCGGCCAGGACATGACCAGCGTGATTCAGCATTTATCTTTCTATAGGTGCATATCCGGCGGCCGGCCGGATCAATAACAATGGCGCTGTTGTAATAAATCCATGTTGCGTCATCACGTTCTGCCAGGCCGATTATAATATAGGCGCTATGCGCCTTTGCTATCTCAGATAAAGAGGTCAGCAGGCAATCGTCTTTTGATATTGCATATTCGGCAATATCATCCCTGGATGAAAAAGAATATCCGGAAACCGCCAGTTCAGGATTTAAAATCAGATCAGCGCCCCGGTTGGCTGCTTTCCGATTCAACTCAATAATATTTTGGCGGTTTGCCTCCAAATTCTTGTGCCGGACATTCAAATGGATAAAGGCAATTTTCAACTTATTTTCAGTCCGTTGTTTTTTCGAATCATGATCAATAGCCTCAACCTTGGACTTGCTTTGCATGCAGCCACCGGCAAGAATAAAAATTATAAATATTACCAACTTTATTTTTGAAATAGGGGTCAAAAGGCTTACCATATTGCTTTTTCATAATTTTTTAAAATATTTTGATCTTTTGTCACCAAAATATTTTGATTTATCATTGCATTAGCAACAATAATGCGGTCAAATGGATCACGGGTCCAGGAAAAATTTAAAGCGCTGCTTACAATGGTATTAAAGCTTTTGTCGCATATTTTAAGTCCGATTCGATCTGATAGATCAAATACGATTTCATTGGCCTCATCTGTGATACGTTGAATTTCAAACAAATATTGTAACTCCAAACGTACTACAGATGAAATAAAGACTTCATGGTCATTTATCAGTTCCTTGGCCGGTTCACTTAACTTTTCTACTTTTCCTGCATACAGCCATACGACTATGTGAGTATCAAGGTAAATCAAGATTTATCTCCTTTTCCCAACTAATACTTACAAGATCGTTCGGATTTCCTTTAATCACATTTGGCCTTGAAACTAAATTTTGCAGTTTGTTTGTCTTGCCTGCGGGCACGATTCTCAGTTTTCTGCCTCCCTTATTAATTTCAATCGGGATGCCCGTGTTTAATACTTCATCAAGCAGATTGTATATATTTCCTCTTAATTCAGTTGCTGTAATTGTTTTCATCGCTATCCTCCTTACGAAAGGTACGTACGCTACATTGTATAGATACGTTCATCATGAAAGAAAAGTCTATTTAAGTCAAGAAAAAATGGATTAATTCAAAGGAATATCTATGATGCCTCCCGAATTGCCTGACCGGCGCACTTGTCTAAATCCGGATGGTTTCTCATTTTTTTTCCATTTTTCCTCAAACCCCATAGCCATGCAGCAATAAATAAACTCCAGGAAAGCCGACTTTTCCAGCCTTATTTTTTTGTTAGGCAACCTGTTTTTATACAAGATGAACCGGTCGTATTTTCCTGATACCGCTGCTGCCAGGTGTGCTCCGTAAGTGGTAAATATTTCCACAAGGCAGGTTACCGGCAGAATCCGCTGGATAAACTTGTCCCGCATATGCACGAGAGCGGCCGCAGCCGCTACGGTTATGGGATCAGAATTAATGCAATCAAAATTATTCATTAAAAGCGCAGCCTGCTCTTTGGAAAGAAATACGGACATCCCTTCTTTTATACCTTTTTCATCAGCGCCGAACCTCTCAATATGTACCAGTACTGATCTACGGTTTAAAGGAGTAATTCCATTTTGAAGCTCCAGGGCGCCGGCCACCGCCATTTTTACAGTTCTTCCGATCAATTCACCCAGTTTTGTATGTTTGCCGGCTCCGGTAAGAGGTGTTTTTCCGGTCAGCCGGGAGGCCACCGCTATCTGATCTGTGCCGGTACCGGTGGCAAGACCGTCCGAATAGCAGGAATTAACATTAAGATCCTGAAGTGCCGCAGTTTTGGCTTCGGTGGCCATCATAACAGACCGAACCATGGCGCCTGGGGTTAGTTCCATATTTATGCAGAGAATAGTGTTAATTGTGCCGCATGGCTCTTTTGCCTCTAGACCCGCTGACTCAAATTTACCCTCCATTTCGTATAAAGTATAAAAATCTTGAAATAGCTTGCTATTCCTGCAACTTTTATACTTTTAGATCGAACAAACCTAACCTAAATCTGTGCGCCTACTTGTGGAAGTTATTTCGTCCCCGTTCCTTAACGGCGCCGGCATCTTTTCTGATATAATGATATTTTTTTATACTACCCTGTTTATCACCTCCTTTTCTTATCGGCTCTCAATCCCTTGCCTGGTTCAAGAAAAGCGACCCTATCTGCTAAAAATTCCGCCTCTTCAATATAATGGGTCGTCAGCAATTCCCGATGAGGTCATAGCTACTTGATATTATTGCTTTTTTTCAAAAAAATTTTTGCGAGTCCTAATCAGAAAATACTAATAATTTAAATATATTATCTTACTTTTGGTCGGGAATTGCTGATGGGTCGTTAAAAGGATGGTGGTACCTCTATTTTGAATTTTTTTTATCAATCCCCAGATCCGCCTGCGGATTTCGGCATCCAATCCTACTGTAGGCTCATCTAAAAAAAGAATCCGTGGGGAATGAACCATCGCTCTTGCAATCATCAAGCGCCGCTTCATACCTCCGGAAAGCTGTTTTACAAGACTCTTTTTACGGTCAATAAGGTCTACATAGGCCAGGAGTTCGTCTATTTTTTTTCTCCGTTTAGCAGAAGACATATTAAAAAGCCGACCGTGAATATCCAGGTTTTCAAAAATCGTGAGTTCCTGGTCCAAATTAATCGACTGCATGACCATACCGAAATGTTTTTTGGCCTTGAGGCTTTCTTTTTCAATATGAAAACCGCCCAGCCAGGCATCGCCTCCAGAGCGCCTGGTAAGTCCGCTTAAAATCCGGATGGTTGTTGTTTTGCCGGCCCCGTTAGGACCAAGATATGCAAATAGTTCACCTGGAGGAACCCTGAAGCTAACCCCTTTTAAAGCATGAATATTTTTGTATGATTTTTTCAAATTTTCTATCCGGATCATTTTGTTCCCCGCAGGTTTTTCACATTTTCTCCAATCTCCTGGAGCGGCTGACGCCGCACCCTGTGCGGCAAAACCAGTTCCGCTGCAAGCTCGATGTCTGCGGAAACTACTTCCCTTCGGCCATTCCAGGCGGAAAGTGTCTTGGCTGTTTTCAGCATGATGATGTCTCCCCGATGACCGTCGACACCCACGTCAAGGCAAAAAGAAGTGATTTCAAACAAAAGCCGGCGTTCAATGGTTACCTTTGGATAGAGTGTAATTGCCTGCTCAATCTTTTTGGTCAGTTCTTTTGAAGCGGTCTCCCACTCTTTACAAAAAGCAGCAGGTTCTTCATCAAAGGCCGCCCGCCTCTCCATAATAGCCACCCGGTCTTCGGGTTCCCTGGCTCCTTCGATCAATACGCACAGCCCGAACCGGTCCAGAAGCTGGGGCCGCAGCTCTCCTTCTTCAGGATTCATGGTTCCCACCAAGGTAAAGCGTGCGGGATGAGAAAATGAGACCCCCTCCCGTTCAATGGTGTTGACCCCCATGGCCGCAGAATCTAACAGCACATCCACCACGTGATCATCCAGAAGGTTTACTTCATCCACATAGAGGATTCCCCTGTGGGCTGCTGCGAGAATACCCGGTTCAATCTGTTTTTCACCTTTTTTAAGGGCCTGCTCCAGATCCAGGGTCCCTACGACCCTGTCTTCGGTGGCGCCAACCGGCAGCTCCACCACGCGCACTTTGCGTTTCACTTTTTTTATCGATTCCAGCGAAGAAATATTTTTGCCGTACGCGGCCAGCATACATTCCCTGTATAGATCGGATTCATCCTCTGGGGCAAATTGGAACGGATCATTTTCAAAGACCTCGATCTCCGGCAAAACATCTGCCAGCGCCCGCACCGCAGTCGACTTTGCAGTCCCCTTTTCTCCACGGATCAAAACTCCTGAAAGGGTTGGATTTATAACATTTAAAATCAGGGCAAGTTTCATGTTTTCCTGTCCGACAATCGCTGCAAATGGATAAACCAGTTTGTTTTTTCCCATTATTTCTCCTTGATAATATTAACCAGTTGGTCAGCCTTAAGCTCTTCGATTCTAAAATACCGTGCCCCCAGCGCTCCGGCAAGACGACCGGCCAAACCAAAATTAACGAGTCCGGGTTCCTCGGTATCGACTACAATATAGACCACACGCTTATCCGCGGCCATTTTAACGGCAAAGTCAAAGGTCTCTTCAACCGGTTTTTGATCCCCTATGGCCGCATTGCTTTTGCCGTCTGTGATGATAATTACAATCGGCCGGGCAGAAGGATCCCGTAAAAGATAGTTCCTGACCTGTTCATGGGCTGCGGCCAATCCCGCTGAAAGTGGCGTCCTGCCGCCCACGGGCATTTCCGCCAGAAGTTTTCCTGCAAGCTCCACGGAAGAAGTGGGCGGTAAATTGACAAAAGCCTCGTTTTTACGAAAAGAGATCATTGCCACCTTGTCCCGTTTCTGGTAGGCATCGAGAAGCAAAGACATAATTGCGCCCTTAGAGGCCGCCATCCTTCCCCTTGCCCCCATGGAACCGCTGGCATCCACGGCAAAAAGAAGAAAATTTCCGATCCGCTTTTCTCTGACCTTTTCCTGGATATCCTCTTTTTTTAAAACTACTGCCAATCCGTTTTCCTTTTTTCTTGCAAGCTGATGCGGAGCAGCAGCGCGCAGCGTGGCATCGAGAGCAATATCATCGTTCCTGTTTCCGGATACACTCTTGATGTAACGCCCCTGTTTTAAGGAAACACGGGTACGGGATCGTCGTCCTGACCCACGGCGGGAAACCCTGTCCCTTGGGGATACAATTTTTTTTACCGCAAAGGTAGAGCCTACTTCAAATATCTGCTCTGGAGATGTTGTTTCTCCAGGCTGCTCATGATCATCTGTTTTATCCGGGTCGTCCGGCTGTTCGCCGGAAGATTGCAGTTCTTCATTTCTTCCTGTTTCAGACTGCTCATTCTGTTCGCTATCCGATTCGTCAGTTTCAGGCATCTGATCCTGTTTCCGTTCATTTTCATCAGTATCGGCATTCGTCTCTTCAGACGATTTTTCTTCAGACTGATCCGGTGGAGGCGGCGGAGGAGGAGACTGTTGCGCATCCCGTGTCCGATGGACAAGCACAAAAGGGGCAATCTTTACAATATCATCCGTGGTGATTTCAAAATGCCCCTGCAATGCGGCATAGGCCCTGGCCGCCTGCTCCATGACAAGATCTGCCCTATGGCCTGCCACCATATTTTTTGTGCACAGCTCGGAAATAAAAGTTCTTAAGTGTTTAGGACACCTGACTCCGGCAAGAGATTCCATCGCCGTTGCGATCTGCTTTGCGACCTGATGATTTTCTTTTTTAAACCGATTCATAAACCCTTTAAAATCAAGATCAAAGCTCTCACGCCTCTGGATCAGCTCAACCCGTTTTTCAATTTCCGGTTCCCCTGCAACATCAACGCAAAGGCCGAATCTGTCGAGAAGCTGGGGCCGCAGATCTCCCTCTTCAGGATTCATCGTTCCTATCAGAACAAATGAAGACGGATGTTTAAATGAGATTCCTTCCCGCTCAATCCGGTTTTCTCCGGAAGCAGCCGCATCCAGAATGATGTCCACGATATGATCGTCTAAAAGATTTACCTCATCCACGTAAAGGATCGACCGATTGGCTTCAGCCAGAAGTCCAGGAAGAACAGAACGTTTCCCTTTCCTGACCGCCAGGCTGAAATCAATTCCACCGACAACCCTGTCTTCCGTGGCATTAAGGGGCAGGGTTACCACCCTGACTTTACGGTGTTGAATTTTATGTTCGGATTCTTGTTCCCTGCATTTTTCACACATTTTGTCCCGGTCATCCGGATCGCAAAAACAGGGGCATCCCGCAACCACCCTGATATCGGGCAGCAACGCTGCCAGCGCCCGGACCGCAGTCGACTTTGCAGTACCCTTTTCTCCACGGATCAGTAGACCGCCAATCTTCGGGTTAATCGCATTCAGCAGCAACGCAAGCTTTAAATCTTCCTGTCCGACAATGGCTGCAAATGGATATGTTTTTTTAACTTTCGATCTCATAATCATTTTTTTCCGTGTCCCTAACAGTTTTTATTCCGGAATTGCCGTTACATATCCATCTAGCCTGTAAAGTTTGATCCGGATACCAAAAAGGGCTGACAAGTTATCCGGGGTAATCACCTCCATCCCGCCGGAAGCCATGACCCGGTTGCCCTTCAATAAGGTAAAACTGGAAGCATAGCGCAGGGCCAGATTGATATCATGCATAGCAATGACAGTGGTCAGTGCGTACTCGGCGGTTTCCTGCCGTATAATCTCCATAACTTCAATTTGATTTTTCAGATCCAGATTACTGGTGGGTTCGTCCAGGAGCAGAATCTCCGGCTTTTGGACCAATGCCCGGGCAATAATCGTTTTCTGCAGTTCTCCACCACTCAAGTGAGCCAGAGGCCGAAGGGCCAGGTCCCCAAGATCCAGTTTTTTCATAACGGCAAAGACAATTTTTTCATCCTTAATTCCGAAGTTCCATTTCAGATGGGGTTTACGGCCAAGCAAAACATAATCCGTAACCGTTAATTCACATCTTTGCTGTTGCTGCGCGACATAGCTTATGCGCTTGGCAATCTGATTCAAAGTTAGATCGGCCAAGTCTTTACCTGCCATCAGAATGCTACCGGATCGGGGTTTCAATAAACGGTTTAACAATTTCATCAAAGTCGATTTTCCTGCTCCATTGACCCCCAGGATAATATGTACCTGACCTGCATTTAAGCAACAGGTCAAATCTTCCAAAACTACCTTCTGCTCATATCTATAAGCAAGACTATCGATTTCAATTCTCATCAGTTATTCCCTTTGCCAAAAAGCAGAAAGAGAAAAACAGGCGTTCCAAAAAAGGAAGTTACAACCCCGGCCGGCAGCGCCACAGGGTCAAGAACAAACTGGCCGAGCAGGTCGGCGGCCAGCAACATTACAACCCCTGAAACGGCGGCCAGAGGAAAAAGCAAACGATTATCAGAACCGATCAGGCGGCGTCCAATATGAGGAGCAACCAGACCGACAAAACCCAGGATGCCGAAAAACGTAACGATTACCGCAGTTGTCAGGGAAGCCATAAACATGCTGATCAGTCGCAGCCGGTTAACATTGACCCCAAGACTCCGGGCGACATCACCACCAGCCAGCAAAGCATTATAATTATGGCGGTTAAAGAAAAAATAGATAGAGGTTAGAAAAATTACACCAGCCATCAATCGCAGATCGGACCAGGAAGCCCGGGCCAGGTCACCAAAGGTCCAATGAACAATTAAAGCCAATTGGGTTTCATCGGCAAAATATTGAAGGAAAGTAGTACAGGCCATGAACAGAGAGCTTAAAGCCACCCCGGCCAGGATAATTGATTCCGGCCCGGCCCGGCGGAGCCGGGCCAGCAGGATAATGGCAAAGGTTGTCAGCAGGGAAAAAACAAAAGCCGACAGGTTGATAAATGTCGTAGAATCCAGAAAATTGAGATAACCCGGTAATCCGGAAACAGTACCTATTAAAGTAATGCCCAGAGATGCCCCGAAAGCTGCCCCCTGGGCAATCCCTAAAGTCGTTGGTGCAGCCAGTGGATTATGCAGAACCGCCTGGAGCACGGCCCCGGCCAAGGCCAGACCGGTTCCCCCCAGCAACGCCCCTATTAGACGAGGCAGACGGATCTGCCAGACAACCAAAAAGGCCGAGCCGGAATCTTCAAAAAACAGAATATTGAAAATTCTATTTACAGAAATATCGGTAGTTCCGCTCAAGATTACCATAGCAAAAGCAGGCAGCAAAAGCACTGCACCAGCCACTACAATCATTACAAGGCGCCGACGGTTAGAATGATAGGCAATTCTTATCGAGTTCATTGAAGTTCCGCCAGAGGTTTAAATCCGCCAAAGATCTTTGCCATTTTTTTGTAAAGCGGACATCCGACAAAAAAAGTATAGAGTGCATCAGACAACGCCGGGATCCCGATATCCTGAAAACGATCAGGGTATAAGGTCTTGCCGATATAGTAGGTTTCTGCCAATACAGTGGCCGGAGCGGTAGCATAATAATGGGGCATGAGACCGTAGACCTTTCCGGCCCTGATCGCAGGAAGTTCCCGGTATAAAGGCTCTTTCAACTCCCGGGAAACAAGCTCAATGCCGCTTTCACAGATAAAAACCACCTCGGGAGCGAGGTTGATAAAAATCTCTCGTTTGATTGACAAACGTCCTTTAACCAGTTTTTTTGTAATCGGTAGAGCATCAACAACATTATCGGCATGGATCAGTTGAAAAGGAGGATACTCCCGGCTGGTGCCCAGAATGCCGTGCGCCACCTTAAACTGGATACCCCCAAGATAAACCTTCTTTCTCTTTCCCAGAGCAATACCACCAGTCCGCTGTTCAAGATCAACCAGACATTCCTTAATTTTTCCTGTCAAGGAGTTAGCGCGCTTCTCTTTTCCGCAAAGCTCTCCAACCAGTTGCAATGATTTGAGAAATCGTTTACGACCCGCGCCCAAATCACCAAGATCAAGCACAACCACAGGAATTCCAGTCTGACGCTGCAATTGTTTCGCCATTCGCACCGCCCCGCTGCCGATAAAAATTATATCAGGATGCAGCTTGATTATCTTCTCGGGTTGGGGTTTATTACGGGAGCCGATAACCGGGAGATTCCCCAGTTGCGGGTTGGCCATGCGGTAAGGACGGCCCTGGGATCCAACCCACCGGTTAGAGACCGCTTCATGATGTTCAACCCCGACAACCCGGTCGACCAGATCAAGATAGCATACAATACTCAAAGCTCCACGCAGGGCGATAATCTGCCCCACGTTGTCCGGAACCTTAATGGTTCTTCCAGCAAGATCCGTAACGGTCTTAGCCATAACAGGTACCACAGAAAAAATTATCATCATTGCCCATATCAGCAAAACACTGAACCAGACAGATTTAAACCTGGATATCAACATTTAAAAAACCTCCATTATTCGATTTTATTTGATTTAAAAATATATTTTTAACGAAGTGATTACATTAAGTCCCGGTTCAGTAAGAAAGTCCTTATAGTTTAAATGACTGCGATATTTTTTATCGAAAAAATTTTCCACATTCAGTGACAAAGTAATATCTTTCATACCGGCATAATCAAATTTGATTCCACTACGCAGATTAAAAAGGGTATAACCCGGGGTTTTTTCTTCACCATCTGCTGGATGATCTTGGGAATCATACATATTGCTGCTGAATTCAAACCAGTATTTCAGTCCCCTGGATACACCCTTCCAGCGGAGTCCCAAAAGTCCGTTCAGCGGAGGAATCTTGTTGAGACGGCTATGGGTATGACGTTCCCGACCTTCAACATAAGCCAGATTGCCGAAAAGAGTTAGTTGTTTCAGAATATCGAACTCAAGGGAACCGTCGGCGCCATAAAGTTCGGCATCAGAAATATTGACATATTCATGAGCTTCCAGGCCGGCAAATGTTGCCCCCCGATTTACCAAATCAATATAGTCATTGACGCGGTTGTAAAAAGCGCTGAAAGAACCCCGCAAACGGAGATAATTCAGTTTAAACCCTGTATCGACATTATAGGAGTATTCCGGATCCAAATTCGGATCTCCCAACAAGATATAAGATCCTCCCCTGGTAGAATAGAGTTCAAAAATATCGGGGGCCCGGAAACCTGAGGAAAAATTCGTAGTCAAATGAATATTTTCGTTCAAAGCATAGAGCATACCCAGATTGAAAGTGACAGCATCATCGCTTTTACTCTTAAAATGGTTGGGATCACTTTTGACTTTTTTAACGGTTTGCCCAGTCGGATTATACGATTCGGTTTTAAAAATTACATCATCAGCATCAGCGGAAAAATAATCATAACGCAAACCGGCCAGAATTGTAAATGAATCACCCAAATCCAGCTCATCCTGGGCAAAAACACCAAAATGGTCACGCTTGGCATCGGGCAAGGGCTTAAAAGTTAAAATTTTAGCGGTAATATCTTTGTTATTTTTTTTCTTGATCTGCTCTTCATCACCATCACAGTCTTCATGGACATACTCGACTCCAGTGATCAAACGATTATTTTTCCCCAAATCAATACGTGTCTGTAAACTCGAACCCAGAGCGGATGAATCAATATCATTGCTTTTTAAGGTATGCATGGGTTTGCTTGAGCTAAACATTTTACCCTTATATTTTCGTTTCTGATCAACATACCAGGTACGCAACTGCAAATCATCAATCAAGCCCAGATTACGACCATGATAAGCCAATTTGTAAGTATCTGTGTCAAATTGGGTAAAGTGTGAATACTCAGCCCCTTGTTTGAACGGCACTCCCATATCATCTATATTATTACTCCTTACGGAAAAGCTTAAGTCGTTATTATCGTTAATAAAATAACGGCCCTTGAAATCTATGTTAACGGCTTCATATTGACTGTTATCAATATCGTGACCGTCACCATTCTCATAGTCATCGGCGTCCCGCCCTGATACAGCCAGTCCAAAATCAAAACCATAACCACCCCCACTGAGGCTGTAACGGCCAAACCGGCCATCATCAACAGATGAATAACGGCCTTCCGTAGAATTCAGAAAAGTCCATTTATCTTCTTGAGCAAAATCTGGTATTTTGGTAATAATATTGATTACTCCACCCAGAGCATCTGTGCCGTAAAGCACCGATGCCGGGCCTTTAATAACCTCGATCCGTTCAATATTGCCAACATCAACGAAAGGTGTTAATGGAGCACGGCCGGCCCAAAGATTATTTTCCCGGTCACCATCAATTAAAACCAAAACCCGATTACCACCCAGCCCCCGGATTACCGGAACCACCTCCCACATTCCGGCACTGGAAAGGGATACGCCAGGCAGATCTTCAAGAGGTTGAGCTGCCGTTGCCGGGTTGTTAATCTCCAATGTCCGGGGTGTCACTACTTCCACCGGGGCTGATACATCAAAGCTTTTTTCTTTTATCCGGGTTGCAGTCACCACAATCTCATCCAGTGTTGTTTCCCCTCCAAACAACCCGTTGACACCCAAAAATGAAAATAGCACAAATATGACAAAAACATTTACCAAAAAACTTTTTTTCAACCAGTTACCACACATTTCTTTTCTCCTTTTAATAATTGATTAATTCAGCAATCCCTTCTCTTAACTATTGCCTGAAGGAAAACTATCTATCACGTTGATAAAATAACTATTTCCAGCTTTTTTTCTAAACGAAGATTTAAAGCGATTAGCTTTTATGCGTTAGATATTAGCTCTAAAAATGTTCTATTTTTCCTTTAACATTTAAAACCTATAATTAAGACCGCAAATCCAGGTTAGGGGCGGCGCAAGCCAGCCGTCGCCGTAAAGGTATGTTTTGTCCCCGATATTCCTGACCTCTCCAAAAAATTCCACCTGACCGTACCTGCCCGCAGCCCTGACCGGGCTGTACTCAATCCTGATGTTTCCGATAGTCCGTTCCGGCACCGAATTTTTATTGTCAGTGCGGGTGTACTGTTTTGTTTCATACTTCAGGTTAAAAATTATGGAGAGTTCCTTTACCGGTCTATAAGACAAGTCTGTATACACCCGGTGTCTTGGCTTACAGGGCATCCAAAGCCCGGTATCCTCGTTTATGGCTTTAAGATATGTATATGTCGTTTTTAAATACAGATTCTCCATAATCTTTACATTCAAAAAAATATCTCCGCCCTTGTAAGTCACCTCCCCGAAATTTTCATACCTGCCGATGCCGTCGTCTCCCAGCACATAGGCGATTCGATCTGTAATCCGGTTATTAAACAAAGACGTTCCGAAGGAGAGGCGGGGTGATATTTCGGTAAAAAACGAAAGGCTGAAATTGTCGGCGATTTCCATGTCAAGACCCGGATTAGGTTCCTTGGTGGCGGTTTTATCATAGCGCTGGTAAAAAGAAGGGATGTTATTGGTCCGGCTGTAGATAAATGAAAGAGACCATTTATCTTTTTTATATGAAATTTTTGCTTCCGGATTGACGGTATTATCAAATTCCGAATAGACGCTTCCCCGAAGTCCGAAAGAAAAGGTTACCGGCAGCGTTTCAAATGAAACAGCATCTGTGGCAAACAGGGAAGCCGAATGCTCATTTGTGGTGGCAAAACGGCTGCTTTCCGCTTCTCCCCATCTAAAAGCAGCGCCGTAATTTACAGTTCCCAGTTTGTCGAACCGAATCGAAGTGGAAATATCTTCACCAAATTTTTTAACGGTTATGGTGTTGTCAACTGCCCTGTCCGGATCCCGGTTTTTGTTTTCAGCCTTATTATAAAAAGTTTCGCTCGCTATCTCTTTTACTTTTGCAATCAAGGCATAAGAGAACATTTTACTTTTTTTTCGTGAATGGGGGGTAGGGTATTCAGGACGGCCGCTCAGGCCGCGGTCATCTTTCAGATAATCGGCTGAAAGCGCCAGGCTGAATTCATTTCCCGGGGTATATTCAAGTTTGCCGCCGGCCCGTTTTTTTTTCCGATCACCATTATCCTGATATCCTTTGGTGTAATCATATCCCGAGGATAGGGCAACTCCGAAAGCGCCCTTCCTTGCCCGGCAATTACCACTGTAGCTGGAGGTGTCATAATTCCCCCGGTATGACTTTACATTTCCATGGAGGGTATCAATTTTTCCTGTAGTAATCAAAATAACGCCGCCGCTTGCATCATCACCATATTTTAAAGCGCCTTTTCCTTTGTGAATTTCAATTTTTTCTATGGTTTCAATAGATACAAGGTCGAATTTAACAGAGCCGTGACTGGAAGTGGGGTCATTAATCGGCCTGCCGTCAAGCATAACCTTTACTTTATAGGAACCGCGGATCGACACGGAAGTATCCCCGGCCTTTAACCCGGAAACCTGGTTGAGTACGTCGGAAATCTTGCGTACATTCATTTTTTTTATCTCATCGGCAGTTATGACAATAGAGTCCGTATGCTCAAGCGCAAAAACCGGCATGCAACTCCATGAAAAAATCCCAAAAAAAACAACTGCAAACGCACATGACACACGGCCGGGCTGATAGTTCCATCTCCTGTTCCGCAAGTTCTTCAATCTCCCCTTCCATCTTTAGATATGCCTCGCACCTTTATTGTCCTAATACAAAAAACCAAACAACCATAACGGAATTTTATTGCCGATTCCTGCTTCTATGTCATCAATTGCAAGAAAAGAATCGTTTATATTTTTTATCTGCTTAAAGCTTTTATTTTTGCCCCCGATTTCAAAGGTATATTTATTGTCAATATAAAAATCTCCCTTTGGGGGCATTGAAACTTTATGCATAACTGAAAGCATATTGATAAAAAATGTTTCGCGTATGGTTCCCCTGTTTTCTTTATCTTTGCCGCTTATTGCATATATCTGATTCGGGTTGTTAAGATATATTTTTTCCGGTTTTTCCAACGCTCCAAGTCTAGTCCCTTTTTTTGTAAGAGATAAAATTACTCCTCCGTCTTCAAGGTACTTAAGATAATTTTTGAGAGTACGTTCATCTCCAATTTCGACGATTCTTTTGAGTCGTTTTAAATCAGGTGTAAATGGAACGGATTCTGCGATAACGGCAAGGAGTCTTTTGATTTTTTTTATACTGCTTCCATTTAATGTCGGGTATATGGATAAAAGATCGCTTTCTATTGTTGTGCGGATACTTTGTTCCAAAGTTATATAATATAGCGAAATATCGTCAAATTCCGTGAAATAGGGAAAATATCCAAACTGAAGATACTCTTTGAAAAGCGCTAAAATTTTTTTCTTTTTGCTTTCCACTGCTTCAATAATATCGTATGAAAATTTTTCATGCTCTTCTAATATGCTTTTTAAAACAAACGCTTCAATTTTAATGCCTGTTGCCAGGTCTATGTATTCTCTGAAGGAAAGCCCTGTCATTGAATAAACTACGGCTCTTCTGCTCAAATCGTGGCTGCCCTTCTGAATTTCCATGGCGGAACTTCCTGAAGCAAGAATAATCAATTTTTGAAAGCTGTCATAAACACTTTTCAATTCACCTGACCAGCCTGCATATTTATGAATTTCATCAAAACATATCATTTTACCGCCAAGGTTATAAAACTCTTCAGCAATTTCATAAAGACTTCTGCCTCCTACAATAAAATGATCGACAGGAACATAAAGCGCATTTTTGGTAAAAATATCATCATTATTTGCTGATAATATTTTTTGAATCATTGCTGTGGTTTTGCCGACGCCTCTCTGTCCGATAATAATGGAAAACCTGCTCGCAAGCGGATATTTTTCAATAAAATACCGTTTGTAAGGCTTGTTGAAAATTTTTAAAAAATTTCTGCTAAGTTTGAAAACATCATCTAACATTTTTGGGTCCTGAAGTTTTTCCTAAACCGATCAATAGGACTATCATACTATAATAAATAAAAAATAATAGTAACACAGTACTATTATTACCCTATAATTAATGTAATGCAATACGTTTTTAATTTATCTTTCATATACTGTCATTCGGTAAGCTCTTCAATTTCACCTTCCATCTCTAGATATGCCTCACGCAGCTCGTTTTCCATCTCCTTTATCAGCATCTATCATGCCCTATTGGGTAAAACTTTTCTTTGACACGTTATTTATGACTATGATATTATGGTCATAATTTCAATTTGACACAGATAAAATGACACAAATAAAACAGGAGAAATTATGGCAAATTTTATTTCTAAATCTTCTTTCAAACCCCAGGCTCTTAAATATTTTCGTCAAATTCAAGAAGATGGCCGGGAATTAATCATCACTGACCATGCAAAACCAGTGATTAAAATAATTCCTTTCAGGGAAGAACCACATGTCATTTTAAAGGAATTACGAAATTCCATAATACGTTATGATGATCCATTCAAACCAGTCGGCCAGGATGACTGGGAGGCCCTGAAATGATTGTGCTGGACACCCATGTTTGGCTCTGGTGGATCAGCAACCCGGAAAATCTTTCAACCTGTGCTAGTCAAGCTATTGATAAGGCCGTTACAGAAAAAGGCATTATCATATCATCCATATCAACATGGGAGGTTGCCCTCCTGGTTGATAAGGGAAGATTAGAACTTTCGATTGATGTCCGTGATTGGGTGCGCAAAACAGAGGGCCTGCCTTTCGTTAATTTCATACCGGTTGACAACACTATAAGCCTGCGTTCCGTAACTCTGCCGGGCCAATTCCATACCGACCCCGCGGATCGCATTATCACAGCAACCGCGATGACTATGGGATTGCCTCTTGTCACCAGGGATGATAAAATTCTTGATTACCAACATGTCCGGACTATCTGGAAGGAACAGGTATAATTCGCCTGTCCCCTTTTTCCTGTTTTATTCCGTAAGTTCTTCAATCTCCCCTTCCATCTCCAGGTATGCCTCCCGCAGCTCGTTTTCCATCTCCTTGTCAGCATCCCACATGCCCCGGCTGATCGCCTCCAGGAGTTTGTCCAGTATGTTTTGCAAAGCATACGGATTTACTTCCTTCATCCATTCCTGCATTTCCGGATCAAGGGCATATTTTTCCGCAATTTTCTTGTACATCCAGTCGTCTATTACTTCTGCTGTGGCATCCCAGCCGAGAACCACATCCATCATATGGGAAATATCCCCGGCGCCTTTGTAACCGTGGCGTTTCATTCCCTCCAGCCACTTGGGATTGACAAGGCGGGAGCGCAGAACATGCTTTGCCTCTTCAAATGTGGTGCGCATCTTTACCCTTTTGGGGTCGGCGCTGTCGCCCACCATGGCAAAGGGGAGTTTGCCGCGCACGGTTTTTGACGCCACGATAAGACCGCCGTAGTAGTTGTAAAAATCGGTGCATGACATCATGTCGTATTCCCGGGAATCCTCGTTTTTAACAGTCAGATCCATACGGGAAAGGAGGTTGCGGAACGCAGCCGGTTTCTGCTTGCCGTAGCTCCCCTTGCCGTATGCGTGGGCTGTATAGCGGATGTAGTTATTCCCCAGATCTTCCCGGGTCTTCCAGTTTTTGGATTCAACCAGCTCTGAGACTCCTGCTCCGTATGTGCCCGGCGGACAGCCGAATACCCTGAATGTGGCCTCTCGCATAGCCTCTTTTTCCGTCATTCCCTCTTTTATATAGCTGTTAACATCCCGCAAAACATTGCGCCGCAGAATATTCGACTCCGGCGATTCCTTTAACGCGGCCACCATTCTGACAGCCTCATCAATCCGCTCCACGAGGTTTGGAAACGAATCCCGGAAAAATCCCGAGATCCTTGGCGTCACATCAAGGCGGGGGCGGCCCAGTTCAGATAAGGGGATCACCTCAAGACCGGTTACATTTCCGCTTCCCCCGGCCCAGACAGGCTTTACTCCCATGAGGTAGTAAATTTCTGCAATATCATCACCTTTGCTCCGCATGGTGGAACCGCCCCAGACAATGATCCCGATGTTTTCCGGATATTTTCCGGTCTCTTTTAGACACCTTTCAATCAGGGCGTTGCCAAGTCTTTTACCCACATCCCATGCTCCAGGTGTGGGAATCTTGTTGGGATCGACAGAATAAAAATTTCTCCCGGTCGGCAGAATGTCGGCCTGACCACGGGTAGGCGCTCCTGATGGTCCAGGTAAAACAAACCCGCCGTTAAACCCGGTAAGGCTTGAATCAATTTCCTCGGTAACCAGCCTGATATTGGGCGTCAATACTTCACAAATGTAGCTCAAAGATGCGGCCACATTTATATTACTGCGGCCCAGGCAGGATTCAACAATCGTATCAATAAAGGCAGTGTCAAACCGGTTTTCTTCCAGCTTTTTTACCATCTCCAGGCATGCTTCATGGGCGCTCTGTATAATCCGGCCTCCGGTTTGTTCTTTAAAATGGGGAAGTACCCTGCCCTTATTGACCAGAAGTTCATCATAGTCATACCCCAAAGCGCCCAGAACAGATTCACGTAAAGAAGGGACGTCTCCGCTGGAAAGACGGGTGAGCTGCACAAGAAACTCCACCAGCCGGTCATTTTCCGGAGCCTTACCCATAATATGCAGGCCATCGTTGATCATGGTGTCCCCAAGTTCAGACAGGTAAGAGTGAAGTTTTTCCAGAAACAGGTCAAAATCTGAAAATGCCTCTTTTTCATCCAGTTCCAGATCTTTATCAAGATCCGCCTGGCAGACCGCCTCCCAGATCATGGAACGAAGAATCGATATTTTCCCCGGATCCTCTATTTTTGCGTCGGCATATTCTTTCAAGACATTTTCCACCTTTGCCAGATCTTCATAAAGATCGGCATTGGTAAAGACAGGGGTAAGATGATCGATTATGCAGCAATAAGACCGGCGTTTGGCCTGGGTTCCTTCACTCGGGTCGTTGATGATATAAGGATAAATATTCGGCAGATCCATGATGGCAAGATCAGGATAACACTCATCGGAAAGCCCCAGCGCCTTTCCGGGAAGCCATTCCAGGGAGCCGTGTTTGCCCACGTGCATTACGGCATCCGCTCTAAAAACATCCTTGATCCACCGATATTGGGCAAGGTAATGATGGGGCGTGGAAAGATACATATCATGATAAATCTTTTCTATATTTTCAAAATAACCGCGGGGTGGCTGGATGGTAATAAAAAGATTGCCGTTGATCAAACCTGCAAAATGCATCTTTTCTTCATGCACAAAAAGATCTCCGGGAATTTCGCCCCAGTCTGCCGTCATTTTTTTTCTTATGGATGGAGGCAGAGCCTCGTGCCATGGCAAAAACAAATCTCTTCCCGCGTGGGCTTCAGCCTTTTCTGCCATACGGTCGGATGTCAGCCAGCGCTGATCACAGGTCATCCTGTCGAGCAGATCCTTTGCCAGCTCATCGCCGGTTTCATAGGTTTGATCGACCTGAAAGCCTTCTTTTTTCATCCTGTCCAAAAGAAGCTTTACACTCTCAAAACTGTCCAGACCCGCGGCGCAGCCGATCCTGTCGTTCCTTGGTGGATAATGATGAAAAATTATGGCAATCCGCTTATCCTGATTTTTTATTTTACGTAATTTTGCCCAGTTCAAAGAAAGAGAAACCATCTTTTCAACACGGTCGGGTATCGGCATATTTTTCGACAGAAGAGCGCCGGTGAGCGGATCAATCTCTTCTTCTTCACGCGTGGCAACGGGCACGGTAATAAGCGCTCCGTCAAATTCAGGCTGGGCCACTGAATAGGAAACATCCATGGTGGATATCCCTTGCAGGCTCTCTTTCCATTCCGCATAAGGATTCATGGTGGTTATGGCCTGGATAAAAGGAACATTCAGCCACGGCAGCAGGTCTTTATACTCGGGCGCAGACAGGGTCAGGGAAAACATCATGGGACTGATCAGAACATCTATAACAGATTTTCCGTTTTCCATAAAAAATTGTTCCACAACATAGTCAGCTCCCCGATTACCACGATCAGCATCCTTATACCTGAGATGAAACACGCATATAACGTTGGCTCCGCAGCGTTCTACCTCACGGATAACAGCGTCTATGTAGCGCAGGTTATCATTAAGCCAGTAGGATTGATAAAACCAGAGACCGACCGTGATCTTTTTTGGATCTATTTTCTCTTTAAGATACTCTTTCAGATCCGGAATTTCCTGGAAATCAGGATGATAAATCCCCTCCTGAGGAAGAGTTTCCGGAGGATTACAAGGAGCTTTATCCTGGAACAGTAAATTATAAAGATAGCAAAAGAGGTTATAAAAGTTCATCCGCCCGCCGTGCATCAGGTAACGGTTCAAGGTATCCCATCTGTCTGTGCCGAAATCATGGTCATACTCTTTTGCAGCAATAAGGCCGTCTTCATCACTTCCCTGGGGATAAATATGAAAATAAGGTATTTTCTCGCCGTTATTTTTCTTTTTCAAAACAGCTTCCATCAAAGGATCAAAAGCAGGGCAGGATGCCTTGCCGCCATGAAGAATGATCAGAACAACGTCGGACGCAAGGGCATCTTTTACAAAGGCTTTTATGCGCGATTCATCAAAAAGCTGCCGGCCTGTCCTGGCAATAACCCTGATTTTGCCGCACTGTTTTTCATATTGCCGCACACCGGCGCTCAAAGATGGAATCTCCATGGAATGAGCCGTAAAATAACAAAGGGTAAAAGGTTTCATTTAAAACTCCTTGATGCCTAAATTGAGCTATTAGCAGTTAGCCTTATTGACCTGTTGATTAAGTTCTATATATGTTTCATTTCCACCACTTTTCAATGCTAACGGCTAAACGCTAATGGCTAAAAGCTAATCCCAGGTGATACATTTTTTCCATAGGGTCTGATACATAACACATGCCAGACCCCGGGTTTGCTCGTCATTATAATAAAGCCTGCTGAGGCAATCACCGGGACAAAATCCGGAAACAGAACAATCATTACATTGTTCGCTCCGCAAGCTGTATTTTCCCAATACATCAAAACTTTCTTTATTCGGCGCCTCAACGGTTCCGCAGGCAAAACAGGGATCACCCACTGTCTGCGCGCACGGATAAATCGTGCCGTCCGGATGAACTGCCATTGCTTCTCCTTTAGACGCATGACAGAAATGGAACTGATTATCTTTATGGGCAGCCTGCTTTAGTGATTCCAGTTCCCGCAGCTTGATCTGATGGGAACGGTTTACATTGATCCAGCCCAATGTTTGCACCAGTTTTTTTAATCCGTTTTTCAGTTCTGCGGGAGACGGAGGGCTTACACAATCACCTTTAAGTGCATGCCCTTTGCAAACCAGAAGATCTAACGCAATGCCCCTGGCAGTAGGAAAAAAACCGAGAAGCAGCGCCAGTCGATCCATTACAGCTACATTTTGCCCTGTTACTACGCACGTCACCCGAAAGGGGAGATCATGATCCGACAAAAGTTTTAATCCCTTTATGGTTGGGCCTGATTTCCCCCGGAGTTTTTCATGAAAATCCGGGGGCCCGTCCAGACTGACTCCCACCTGAATGTCGTAACGCTTGAACATTCTTATCAGCGAGGCATCCAGAATGGTTCCATTGGTTTGGATTCCGATGGTGGCGGGCAGGCTCTTTTTTCGGATAAACGATGCAATCCATTCGATTAATTCCGGTTCAAGGGTGGGCTCACCGCCTGTCAACTGCACATGAAAAGTATGTCCGGTTGCAGCGGCAAGACGCAAACCTTTTTCAGCGACCTCCCGGGTCATGCTCTGAACAGGGCCGCGTTCTTCCCTGTAGCAATATACACAGTGAAGATTACATTCCGTTGTCAGCAAAAGCACAAGATATCGGGGATATTTACCCCAGGTATACGTAGACATCAAACCTTTCTTTATTCAGCAGATCAACGGTTCCACAAGCAAAACAAGGATCACCCACTGTTTGTTTGCACGGATCAATCGTGCCGTTTCCCTCGTTTCCAGGCTCTGCCTGGGAATGCATACCACAAGGCTCTGCCTTTTTTAGATCAGCGGTTTTACTGCCACCAATCCTTTTAACCCGATATAGTCACGGCCGCTTTACACTTTTTCTCATTAACAAATAAACCTATCTGTGTTTATCTGTGTGCATCTGTGTTCCTTCTTCTTTTTTTCTTGACAATATGTACAAAACAAAATATTTTTTATTAAAATCTGTACATCATAAAGGAGGTTCCAATGAAACAGTCTTTAATAAAACTTAGTATGAGCGAGACTCGCTCCAAACTGACCCGGTTGCACAATCTGCTTGAGCCCGGCCAGATTTTGCAAATTACCAAAAGGGGCAAACCGTACGCCAACATCGAATTGGTGGGTGACACAGACCATTTCGATTCTGTTTTAAAATCCATTGATGCTCTGCCGGAGCCGGAAGAAAAAACACAATCAGTTGCTGAAAATTATAAATCCCTCCTCTATGGAAACAATGATGAAAACATTACAAGGTTTTAACTCTGTCTTTTGTGACGCCAGCTTCTTTGTTGCACTGTTTTCAAAAAAAGACTCAAAACACAAACGCGCTTTAGAACTTTTTAAAGAGATCAAAGAATATCGAATACTGATCTATACGTCATGGTTTATTATTTCAGAGACCATGACCGTTCTTCTTTATAGATACGGTTACACTGAAGCCCTGACGTTCAACCAGTCGATTGATCTTTACAGAATACTCAACTCAAGTGAAAGTCAGCATCATAAGGCCATTGCATTATTCGATCTCTTTGCCGGTGATAAAAAAATTTCTTTTGTAGATGCCCTTTCATATATCCTTATAAAGGCTAAACTCGCAGACATCCCTGCCATCTCTTTTGATAAAGATTTTAAAACTCTTGGACTGACTACCATCTCATGAGCAACTAAAACTTGTACGCCACTCCCCAAAACCAGGTTACTCCGGCGGCAGGATAGAAATAATCCTTGCCATAGCTGGCATATGAATAATTGTCATATTGATAGTCAAACAAATTTTCAGCAGCAACAAAAATATCAAAATGCTTATGGCTCAAATTTAATTTGGAATTAAACAATGTATAGTCCTTATATTCCGAATCATTGGCTTTATCCATTTTATACTTGTCCTGGTACTGCATGTTGACATTCCAGAGCAACTTGTAACCGTTAATATTAAATAAAGTTGTATCCAGATCAGCGCTCACTCTATTAAACGGGATTTTTGTAAGCCTGTTATCACGAATGGAAACCACATTTTTATTGGCATCTTTCACAAGAGTATCACTTTTATAACGCGCATCCGTATAGGTATAGGCAAGCTTGTAACTGAGCCATTTTAAGGGCGCTCCTGTAATTGCCGCTTCAAAACCTTTGATAGTGACTTCACTGATATTCTGTTTACCCTGATATGTGCCGCCCTGATCATAAACCGTATCAAGCATGTCATCAATTTCGATTCTGAAAAGACTCATATCCAGATTGAACCATTCTGTGAAAAACCATCTATATCCGATTTCATATTGAGCAAATTTCTCGGGCTTTAATGTATAGGCGCTTTTTGCTGAATATGACGCACTGTAATAATAATCATATACATTGGGAGCGCGATAGGATTTATTATAGCTTCCATAAATACTAAAATTATTTAACGGTCTGTAATTTATTGCGAATCTCGGATTCCATTTGTCATAATGCGGAGTATCCTCATAATTCAGGGCGCCACCTTTACTAAAATCATAATCCGAATCATTATCATACTCAAAATAATCATAACGGATGCCGGCCGTTAAGGTTAAATTTTCAATAACGGAAAACTCATTCTGTAAAAAGATTCCGAATTCTTCCCTTTTAAAATCACCCGATTTTTTTGGATCAGCGATTGTATATGGCAACCCGACAGTTTTTGAAGCCGCTTTTTTATTTTCAATGTCTATCTGATCATTATCATAATCAAATCCTGCGGATAGCAGGTTTGGTTTGCCTGCAACGGGTTGTTTTAAGGTAAATATAAATTTGGCGCCAAAAACATCTTCATCCAGCTCTTCCTTGTAAGGAGTCTTTGTTGCCATTTTATAGTTTTCGTAATCTTTATCCCTATTTTTGTAATAAAGGGTTGTGGTTAAATCAAAAATATCCTGGTTTACCTTAAGATTCAGACCTGTGATAACATCAGTATTTTCAGTATAACTGTAATCCGTGGCCTGATTGCGATCCTCCTTTACTTCAGCTTCAGTCAGTCTCCTGGCAAGGGTTCGCTCCTTGTCAGCCACGTTGAAATTAAACGCAAGACTGACAGTATCCGCCAGATAAACACCGAACTCACCATTATAGTAATCATTGTCCACCTGAGATTTATTGGAGTATGCGCGTGATCTTCTTGTTTTAGCGTTAAGATTATAAAAAAATTTGTCCCGGCTGCCGTAGATCAAAGCATTATAACGCCTGTCATGGAAATCTCCGGCAGCAAAGCTTACCTTTCCGGCAACAGATTTATCACTTTTTTTGGTTACGATGTTTATAACACCGCGAGCCGAATCACCGCCATACAGGGACGAGAGCGGTCCTTTCACAACTTCAACCCGCTCGATATTTTCCACAGGAATGCTTTCCCAGTCGGTATAACCGAATTTACCCATGGATACCGGAATGCCGTTAAGGATCACCATAGCGCCTCCGCTCATCCCTATTCGTGTGCCGCGCAGGGACAAGTGGGGCTCAAGACCGGATGCATTTGAATAAAAAGCGCCCGGGAGTTTTTTTATTACTTCAGGAAGTGTTTTGGCGTCCATGGATGCAATATCCTTTGAGGTAATAACGGATATATTGGATGGTGTATCGAGCATGCTATGTTCGGTACGGGTGGATGTGACAACCATTTCTTCCATTTTTACAGTTTCTGTATCCTGCCTTCCTGTTTGATCTTCGGCATACAAAGAGCAGTTAAATATCAATACAAATAAAAGACTGAACATTAATACTAAAATTTTATTATAATACTTTTCCATAATACTTTTTTCTCCTTAGGAACGGGGACGAAATAATTTCTTACAATAAAAGCTCCATCTTTTCCAAAATTTCAGTTTCACCGAAGCATTTAATCAATTCTTCGCAATTAAAGCCCTCAAACAAACCATTGCTTTGCCGGCGCATTGTAATAACCCTTTTACTCTGCACCAGGGCATATTTAAAAAGTTCTATATTCCTTTGATTCAAATCTCCGGCCGCGAATCCTGTATCAATTATAAAATCAGCCTGCTTTACCAATGCTGCGGCCATATTAAACTGATCTTCGGAGACCGGTTCCATGGGGGCCTGGACCACACATTCCGCTCCTAATGATCCGGCCACGTAATAATCAAGATCATTGGTATGCAGGACCCCGGTTGCAATCCTGAAACCTTTTTTGGCCAGCAGCCTGTACAATACTGCTCCGGTTCCCATGCCGGCAGCCACAAAGACTTTGCCCCGCCGGCCGTTGCCGCGGATTTCGATACTCCCCAAAGCAGGATTAAAATCAGCATCGTCAAAATCATACAGATCTGCTACGGCATTGCCGCTAAGCATCTTTTCAGGGGGACCCCAGCCTGTTACAGCTCCGTTTTTTACCAGGGCCACACAATCCGAAATCTTGGAAGCAATATCGACATCATGCAGTGAGGCAATAATCGTAATCCCTTTTTTTTGGCACATTCTTCGCAGGATACTCATCACATCCATACGGTGCTTTAAATCGAGATGCATGGTCGGTTCATCGAGAATTATCACCTCAGGCTCCTGGGCCAGCGCCCTGGCAAGATATGTTTTTTGGCGCTCACCGTCACTTAAGCTGCCCAACTGCCGATCAGCAAGATCTGCGGCGTTAACCATCTCCAGGGCGGAACTGACCACGTCCAGATCTTTTTTTTGCAGCCTCCCGAAAAAATCCGTATGCGGGTAGCGTCCCTGAGCAACGAATTCAACAACACTGAAAAGCCCGGGTGAGACTTTTTCCGTCAGAACCACGGCTATGATTCCGGCCAGCTCGGTTCTCTTGAAGTCGGCAATATCTTTTCCGTTTACCAGGACTCTTCCTCTCACCGGGGCCAATAAGCCGGCCAGAGTTTTAAGCAGGGTGGTCTTGCCGGCTCCATTAGGTCCCAAAAGGGAAATAAAGATGCCTTTCCCAAAAGACAGGTTGACCGAATTAAGAACCGGAATATTTTTATAACCAACAGACAGATTCTGAATATCAAGGACAGGGGCGCTATTCTTCATAGGGAGGAACTCCTTTTCAAGAGCAGGATAATGACAATAGGCGCCCCGAAAAAAGATGTAATTGCGCTTATTGGAAGTTCAACCGGAGCAAAAAGAGATCTGGCTATCAGATCACAGAAGCAGGTTATGGCCCCTCCCAATAGTACTGCGCCCGGAATAAGAATCCTGTTATCGGAAGTGGAAAAAATCAGGCGGGTTATATGCGGAACCGCCAGTCCGATAAATGCAACCGGTCCGGCAAAGGATGTTACAAGGCCAGCCAGCCCGCAGGAGCATAACAGGATTAAAATCCGAAACAGCTTTATATTAACGCCCATGGAGCAAGCATACTCTTCACCCAGAAGAAAAGCGTTTAAAGGCTTGCTTAATCCAAAGGCTAAAATCAGCAGTATCCCTCCGGCAAAGATCATAATATTAAGTTCCGATCCTTTGAATCCTGAAAAGCTGCCGAGCTGCCACAGAGTAAAGCCTTTAACGTTTTCAGCCTCCGCAAAGGCGATAATTACACTTGTAACAGCATGGCAAAGATACCCGATCATCAAACCTGCGATGAGCAAAGTCACCCCGCTTTTTACTTTGGAGGCGATGCTCATAATAATAAGCATTGCGCCTCCTGCGCCGATAAAGGCCGCCATGGTAATAAGAAACGGGTTCAACCCCGGTATACCAAATCCCAGTGCCGTCAGCATTACAAGTGACACAACCAGGGTCGCACCGGATGATATCCCCAGGATAAACGGCCCGACAATCGGATTACGGAAAAAAACCTGGAGCAGCAACCCGGCAACAGCGAGGTAAGCGCCGCCCAGGATTGATGCCAGGGCCCTTGGAATTCTTATTTTCCAGACAATGAACCCCTCTGTTGTCCCTGTAAAATGTTTAAAAATAATATTAAAAAAATCAGGCAGGCTTATATTCATTGAACCGGTTGTCATGTTAATTCCACCGGCAGCAATCAAGAAAAAAAGCAGGAGAGAAAAAAAGAGATAGAGTCTCTTCCTGTTATAAAAAATTATTTCCCGTGTCATATTATCCATTTGTTTCAGCATCTTGCGGCAGTTTTTTAAAAAATTTATAGTCAAAACCCCTAAAAAGTTCAGGATGGAGCATGGCCGCCACTTCCATTATAATTTCATCCAGCCGGTCGGCTGACTGGGAATAATTTTTCAATGGAGAAAATACTTTCCCGGAGTTTAAAGGCCTGATCTTGCCGACAAGGGGATTTATCCGTGCAATGGCAGCCTTGGAGGTTGCGCCTGCTTCCGGAGAACGGTAGGTGATAAGGCAATCCGCATCCATTCCGCTGGAAATAAACTTTTCCAGTGTAATCTCAATTCAGGCCGCCCCTGAAACATCATCAAAAATATATTCACCGCCGGCATGCCGAATAATTTCCGCCACCCATGAATTTCCAGGTTCAATCAAAACCCTTTTTTCATAAATATCGCCCCAGATAACTTTGGGGCGCCGGCTGACCGAAGCCGTTATTTGACTTATCTGATCCACTGTTTTATTAACCCGTGCAATGAATGCATCCGCTTCTTTTTCCCGGCCAAACAGATAGGCCAAAAACCTTGTAAAGCCTAAACGGGTCTCAAGATTCATGGCAGTGCCGGATGTGGTTATAATAGCTGGAATTTCCAGTTCATTAAGCATCGGAATTGCAGCTCTGTCCCAGGTCAGGACAAGCTCCGGTGATATTTCCTTGATTTTTTCATAATCAACCGCGCCGGCTTCCCCCACATAAGTGATTCTACCGGCTTCGAACCCTTCTCTGACTTCAGGCATTACCCAGTCCTTATATTCCCTGGTAACCCCGACAAGTGTATCATCCAGAACACCCAGGACCTTCAGCATGGCAATATTATAGGTGGAATAAGCTATTACCCGTCTTACCGGCACCTGGATAATCCGGTTTTTATTATAACCCGCAGGAGCTTTTTTACCTCTTCTGACCAGCACAAATATGCTCCCGTCTCCGTCTCTTATTTCATGGATACCTTCACCTGTTTCTTTTACTGAAAATTCACCAAAAGATTGAAACGAAGGGCTGCATCCTGAAAAAAGGATAATCGTCACCAAGGCCAAAAAGGCTGCCGCAATATTTTTATAAATTAGTAGTATTTTCATTATTATTTTCCATTCAAGTTTTATATAGACTTAAGGTCTATATAAACGGTAAAGATACATCAGCATACCAACCGCAAACATAATCATCCCGCAAAAGTAAAGATGGATGCCTGGATCGCTATGAATAATAAGGTTTACATATTCCTGTTTTTGCATACCTGTACGTGATTTAGGGGCAAAATCATCTAAATGGATACTGTAACCTTTAAACCGTGCCGGCCTGTTAACAGAAACAGTTTTTTTAATGGTAATTCCATTTTTATCCGTCAGTAATATTTCAGCTTCAGGATTGATTGCGCGATCCTGAAAAAAATCGAGCCGCTGCCCTTTATAATATTCTATATTTAATTTATTCAGTTTTATTTTATATCCCGTACCGGGAATAGGTATGCTTTTTTCGGGCAACAGGATATTGGCGGGCAGATTAACGGCAAAGATATAGCTCACAAGATAACCTGCCAGGATAACGACAAAAGAATAATGAATAATGTGGGGCGCAAAATTCAATATAAACTTGATTTGGCTTCGATAACAGGATCTGTTTCCAAAAAGGGTTATAACTTTATCGGTAGTACACACAAAAGTATTGACTGCCAGTAAAAACAGCAAAAATAGAAGCAAAAAAAACCAGGCTGTATATTGCAAATAATTTATTCCGTAAGTATCGAGCCATGCTATCAGCCCTACATCGTTGAGCGGAATAAAGATGCTGATATTAGATTCCAGACAGATAAAACCGGCCGACAAATCAACAACGAGGAGTATAAGCAAGGCGATTGTCAGATTAATGCCACCAGCCAGCTTCCATACTGCTTTTAAAAAATTAACCATCTTAGCCATTTTAAATCGGGCATCCTGAATATCCCCATTTCAGGGTAACAATTAAGAATAAAAACTAAAATTCCGCCGGCAGCAGCAAAGATAAGCCTCTTGTTCAGATTCCAGACCCGGCGCAGGTAGAGATGCAGAAAGCAGGTATAATAAAACCAGGTGGCCATAGTAGTAGTAATTGCGGGATCTTCCCAAACCACGGGGCTGCCCCATCCCAGATATGACCAGATTCCGCCCGCAAACATGGAAATTGTCCAGAATACAAAGCCCCAAACTACAAACTCTACCGTTCCGGCATCGCGTCCCGGGCCATTCTCCTTTGCCTGCTTGTTGGCAGAGATCAGCGCCTGCAATGCTTTCAGGGCAGCGATAAAAAAAAAACTCCGGCCGATAACTCCGCTGACAAAAAAAATATACGAAAAAATGGTCTTGGACATGATAAAAGGAAGGTAGTAGTCCTTGGGGAAAAAGAGCGCCGCAAGTGACATCAGACAGATCAGAACAGGCAGCATGGCTGACCACTGCTCATTCTTGAGCTTTGTCAAAAACAATATCACACCCAGACAGAGCGGAAGCAGATACATGCCGGTATTTAGGGGAAGCATGGGCCAGGCATGGTAATACTTGCCAAGGCAGGCTGATAAATTCGCTGCAAGTCCAACCCCTAAAAGAAATAGAGCAGATTTTTTTTGCTGCATTATTGCCGGAAAAGAACTTGCGGCATAAAAAAATACTGCGATTTGAAAAATGTTTTGTGAAATAAACAATGTTAATAATGCAAAAAAAAACCCGAACCGATATAATATCGATCCGGGGATTCCCTTTTTTATCCTTATAGATCCTGCCAGGCACTTCTGTCCACGAAGTTTGGCGTATATTACCAGGCAGGTCTTCTGACTTACGGATCATCCTACTAACCGCGCCTTCCCATCAAATTGCGACAGTGGCATTAATACGGTGTTCGTCCCCGATTACAGCGACGGGCTCGTCTCCGACTTTAACGGAGTTCCCTTTTAATCTTTAAAAAAGCACCTGAATTATAAAAAATTATATACCGAAATTAAAATAAAATGTCAAGAAAACAATTTATACCACCCCAATTCATGGCTGCAATTTCCTGCCGGATGAGATATATATACCCCTTGCCTTGTTCTTGAAATTACTTATGTGAACATCTATAGCTATTTTTCATCTTGTTCAGGCCTTACAGGAATAAATAATGCTTTTATCTCCGCCAGGCGCATATCCGCCTCTTTACCCAAAGGGCCGGGGGCAGTGGCGACTTTACGGATAATTTCAAAAAATTTCTGCCCCGCTTCTTCTCTTCCCACAAGCAGTTGCGGGATGGCTTCAACAGCACGACGTGCATCCAGCAGGATCATAAAAAACTGTTCACGGCAGGTTTTTTTGAATTCGGACAGATGGTTATCATGATGCTCGGCGCGGATGCGGCGGATCATTTCAAAACCGCGTTCGTCGCATGCGCCCTCCGGTATACGCACATAAATAAATCCGCGAATCAAAGCCTCTCGCGGACCTCCCTTGTCCATACCGGCCAAAATCTCTTTTTTGCGCTGCTCAATAAACGCCAGATGAACCGGATCGTGTCCTGGATGTTTGCGGGGCGGAGCGTCCGATGCGCGCAACCCCATGAGGGCTTGCAGCCAGTCTTGGCTGTAGATGCCAAAAAACATCTGTTCAGTCATCATATCACGCCAGTCCCGAAAAATGTTGAGACTTGTCGCCAAAAGATCGGAATATAGCGTCTGCCACTGAAGAAAGTGGTTATCCGGTTTAACCGGCTGACGATGCTCACTCACCCACTTTGCAGCCCATTCCAGCGGTTTCATCATAGGATTATGATCTGATAGTAGTTCATATCCCAGACGCAGCGGATGCAGACGACGCATCAGTTTGGCATTTTCTTCAGTGGTCATTGCACGCACCATCGGCTGTACCATTATTCGGTACAGACCATAATTGACATCCGAGAGCCGCTTAACTGTGGCGAAACAACGATTATCTTCCAAAGTGTTGCAACCCAAAGAGTGAATATCGTCCAACGTTCGTTTTTCAAAGCGTGAGATGTAGTTGCCTGTCACCAGATCCGGATTGACGGTGTCATAGTTTATTTTTTCGATCACCGCCTCGTACAGACCGGGTGGCAAACAGTCGATGAGATCAATATTGGAGGCAAACTCAAAATATTCCTTGCGAGCTACGTTGCTGGATACGAAGATGCCCAGATGGCCGGTATGTTCATGCACGCAGTAGACGATGGTCTGATTGGAGGCGTAAATATCATCAACACTCTGATACAGGTCTAAAATCCATCCGAGAGCTTGTTGGGGCGGGGTTATATCGTCGCCTTTAGAGCAAAAACAAACGATTGGCGAACTAATTTTGCGCAGATCGACGCTTATGTTATCGGAAGTGACGATCTCAGAACCGCTGAGTTTGTTGCCCAGAAAAAGATTGTCAACTATATACTGGATCTCCGCAGCGCTCAAAAAGACGTGGTCGCCCCACCAGCACTCAAATTCCAGGTAGCGCTTTGCTTCGGTGTCGATCCGGGAATAAAGATTATATTGTTTTTTCCAGAGCGTGTTGGCCGGATTCAGCCCCTCAAAATTTTGCACTAGCCAGGCGCCGTCGAAATTGCCATGTCCCAGATCACTTAATAATGCAGCCATCCAGCTTCCGCCCATCATGCCGCCGGTGTACCGCATGGGATTTTGACCGTGCACGCCTTCCCAATAAGAAAGCGGAGCCCCGGCCACAATTATCGGGCCGCAAAGCTCCGGCCGCGTCGCCGCCAGCAGCATAACCGCCCAGCCCGCCTGACAGTTGCCTATAACAACCGGTTTGCCATCCGCTTTAGGGTGCAGTTCGTTCACATGCGCTAAAAAATGGGCCTCGCCGCGTATAACCGCTTCAATGGTCTGATTCGGTTCAGGCATCGGTGTAAACCCTATAAAATAACAGGGATACCCTTCCGATAAAGCCACACCTATTTCGCTATCCGCCTTAAAGCCGGCAATACCGGGACCGTGGCCGGCGCGCGGATCAATCACCACAAACGGACGCTTACGATTGTCGATAGCGACGCCCTTGGGAGGAAGTATTTTAAGCAAACCGTAGTTAACCGGTTCAGGTAGTGATCGTCCGTTAATAAGCAGTTCATAGTCAAATTTCAGCACATCCGGAATATTTTTCGCCATGTGCTCCAAATACTGGTTCCCACGCCGGCGCATTATATCCCAGTACAAAACCGACCGTTGACCTGCGTCAATCATATATTCGGTCATAGAATTGAAAATTGAAAATAAGTTATCACCTATATTTGCTCCCATTATTTTGACCTCCTGTTAATCAGGAATTTATAAATTCAAAAACATTGTTTCTTTAATCTTATGAATATAATTTCAATGCGCTATGGATAATGTAGAAATCTATATTGATTCCCAAAAAAAATCAAATCCGGGTATATTGAAAGTGTAGTTTCATTATGATAACATTAAAGATAACAGAAAATTCAGTTTTGTAAAGGATATCCGGAAAGGGATAAATATGATAGAAAAAGCGATCATCATGGGAGCGGCCGGCAGAGATTTCCACAATTTTAATGTATATTTCAGGGATAATCCCCGCTACAGGGTCATATGTTTCACAGCAGCCCAGATTCCGGATATTGAAGGAAGACTTTATCCTCCGGAACTGGCAGGCGACTTATATCCCAAAGGGATTCCGATATATCCTGAAGAAAAGCTGGCCGGGCTGATACGGAAACATAAAGTAGATCTGGTTGTATTTTCCTATTCCGATGTTACGCATGAGGATGTAATGCACAAGGCTTCTATTGTTATGGCTGAAGGCGCTGATTTCACCATGATCGGGGCCGCCTACACCATGCTTAAATCAAACAGACCGGTTGTGTCGGTTTGCGCTGTGAGAACCGGATGCGGTAAATCACAGACCTCGCGCAAAGTCTGCGAAATACTGCAAAGAAAGGGCAAAAATGTTGTAACCGTCAGGCATCCCATGCCGTATGGAGATTTAAGGCTCCAGGAAGTTCAGCGATTTTCCGAATACAGCGATTTTGAAAAACATAGATGCACAATTGAAGAAAGAGAAGAGTATGAACCCCTGGTGGAACAGGGAATTGTGGTTTATTCAGGTATAGATTACGAAAAAATTCTCAAAGCTGCGGAAAAAGAGGCTGATATAATTGTATGGGACGGAGGGAACAATGATACCCCCTTTTACGCACCCGCTGTGCATATTGTACTCTTTGACCCTCACCGGGCCGGCCACGAACTTCTATATTACCCTGGTGAGACCAACATGATCATGGCCGATATAGCAATAATAAACAAAGTGGACACCGCCCCCGAGGAAGGGGTGCGGCAGGTTATGAAAAACATCAAGATTCATGCGCCGGAAGCTGAAATAGTCCTGGCTGAATCACCAGTACTGGTTAAGCGGCCCGAAATGATCCGTGATAAAAAGGTTCTGGTAGTGGAAGACGGTCCAACCCTGACCCATGGTGAAATGAAATTCGGAGCAGGCTATATTGCCGCCAAAATGCATAAAGCTTCAAAAATTGTTGATCCCAGGCCTTATGCCGTCGGCACTATTAAAGATACTTTCAAAAAATATCCGCATATTGATTCCGTCCTGCCGGCCATGGGATACAATCCGGAACAGATTCACGACCTGGAACGTACCATTGACAAGGCTGAGTGCGATCTTGTTATTTTTGCCACACCGATCCACCTGCGCCGGATCCTGGATATAAAAAAGCCTGCTCTGCGTGTCCGTTATGAATACAGGGATCATGGTTTTCCAACCCTGGAAGAGGCGCTTATCGGTCAACTGAATATCATGATGAGATTGCCATGAATATTAAAAACAAACAAAAAATTCTGCTGATTGCACTTGGCGGCAACGCCTTGATAGGCAAAGGTCAGGAAGGCAGCATAGAACAGCAGTTTGATAATTTAAAGATACCTGTGCGCCAGATTGCCGGGCTTTCAAAAAAGTTCAGGATCATAATAACCCACGGGAACGGTCCCCAGGTCGGCAATCTGTTGTTACAGCAGGAATCTTGTGCAGAAGTCCGGCCTTTGCCTTTGGAAATCCTGGTTGCACAAACCCAGGGCCAGCTCGGTTATATGATAGAATCGACCCTCGACAGTCAGCTTATGAAACTGGGTATTCATGCTCAGCCCCTGGTCAGTCTGATCAGTTATGTGGTGGTTGACGAGAAAGATCCTGCTTTTCAGAATCCATCCAAGCCGATCGGCCCGGTATACTCCAGGGAGGAGGCGGCCTCAACCCCTTATACTACTCGCAAAACAGCAAAAGGGTACCGCCGGGTTGTTGTCTCACCCAGGCCGGTAAGCATAGTAGAAAAAAATGAAATAAAAAAACTTATTCAAATGGGTTTCATCGTTATCTGCTGCGGGGGCGGGGGTATCCCGGTGATACGTGAAGGCCGCACTTTTTGTGGTGTTGACGCAGTTATCGATAAAGACCTGGCCAGCGCCAAACTTGCCGATGAGGTGGGAGTGGATATTTTTATAATTGCCACTGATGTCAGAGGCGCAGCGCTGAATTACGGCCGGGCCAATGAAAAATTTCTTCGCAAACTAACCCCGGAAAAAGCGGATAAATATATGCAGGAGGGACATTTCCCTGCCGGCTCAATGGGGCCTAAAATTGAGGCGGCCGTGCAGTTTATCATTAATCAGGGGAAGAGGGCTGTTATATGTTCCGTTCAAGAGATTGACGCCGCCGTTGCCGGTGATGCCGGCACAGAGATAAAAACGGTATAAGTGGAGGACGAAAGGGGTCAAGTCTACTTTTGACCCTTATTAATATTGATCTGCTTTTTACATGTATGGTTTTAGTTTTCCAGTTATATTTTTAAGCCTCGAAACTCTCTTTTGATAAGACAAAATCAATGTTTAATCCTTCTCTTTTATCATCAAGGGTCAAACATAGACTTGACCCCATTTTTTGTAGCGTTGGAGTTATTTTTGCGCGAGCCCTTATTTGGCAAAGACTGTCTTAAGCAGATCAGTGACCCGTGCAGCAGGATCGGTCCTGATTTTCTTTTCTTCCTGGCCTACCATGTAGAAAAGCCCGCTTATGGCCTTGTCGGTTACATAGTCATCCAGGTCAAGAGAGTCTTTTTTGATAAAAGGCATGGTGGTGGTGATGATGGATTGATACTTATTCATCATCTCTTTGTATGAGCGTGTCACACCAACTGTATTCATGCTGGATGAAACTGTTGGTTTAAATGCCTCATAAAGTTTGTCCGAGGTTTTATTTTTAAAATAGTCTGTCGCTGCGGTATCTCCTCCGTTAAGGATATTCCCGGCATCTTTAACGGACATCTCTTTTATGGCATCAACAAACAAAGGGGCTGCCTTTGGACCTGCCTTTTCTGCGGCCCGGTTCATGCTGAGTATGAAATTGTCGACATGGTCCTTAAATCCGGCTTGTTTTAAAATATTAGCTACCATCTGAATCTTTTCGGGCATCAGAATCTCAATATCCTTGTTGCCGAAATAACCGTCTGTTTTTGAAACAGTATCGATTGCGTTGCGTGTTCCTATTGTAAGAGCTTCTTTTAAGCCCGGAATTATTTTGCTATTATCTATTGGAGTGGTATTTGTATCTGTTTCCTGACTGGATTTGCCCACTACTCCTTTAAAAATAAAATCAAACAATCCGGCTTGGGCAATGCCGGCAAAGGATAGTATAACCACAATCGTAAAAATATAAATTTTTTTCATTTTCTACTCCCTCATAACTTATTAATCTCAAATCTTTTTTGATTATTTAAAACAACTTAAGGGCTCGCGCCTTGCCAGCCAAGTGCCTCATATTATTACTCACTACCCGTGTTTAGTATACACATATCCAGCATAGCCATGTCAAGGCTTTTAACGGTCTGATATAATTCATTGATAGCGAATGAAGTTTATTATTGTCCGGATAAAAATTTTTAAATTCGTTGACTTGTCTGCCTTATTTAGTATATTAAAAAAATAATGACTGGCTGAAGCCTGTTTTAGTTTTCAATATTTTTTACAATAAATAAAACCAGACCACGAAGGAATGGGTATCACAAAGATGCCACAGGCTCGTGGTTTTTTTTTGCTCTTTTTTGCTCTATAGGGAGGCTCTTATGATAAAAAAACAGGTGGCTTTGATTACTATTTTTTGCGCATTATCTTTCTTTTTTGCAGGAACCGGCCTTGCTCATTTCGGAATGATTATTCCTTCCGACTCAATGGTAATGCAGGATGATAATAAAAATATAAAAATCAGACTTTCTTTTTCGCATCCTTTTGAATTATCCGGTATGGAACTGGTTAAGCCGGATATCTGCAAGGTAATGGCTAATGGAAAAAAGATTGATCTAATAAACGAACTTAAAAAAACCGAGGTGATGGGCCATACCGCCTGGATTATTGATTATAGTGTAAAAATGCCGGGGGTCTACATGTTTTACATGACGCCCAAGCCTTACTGGGAACCGGCTGAGGATTGCTATATCATCCATTACACCAAGACTGTAGTAACCGCATTCGGCGATGATGAGGGCTGGGACGAAGAGATTGGCCTTAAAACGGAGATTATACCCCTTTCAAAACCTTTCGGACTTTATACCGGCAATATCTTTCAGGGCATAGTAAAATTAGACGGGAAACCTGTGCCGTATGCAGAAGTAGAAGTAGAATATTATAATAAAGACGGCAAAATAACAGCCCCAACGGATTATATGGTAACCCAGACTATCAAGGCCGATAAAAACGGAGTCTTCACCTATGCTGCTCCAAAAGGGGGATGGTGGGGTTTTGCCGCGTTAAACACCTCGGATAAAAAGATGTTATTCAAGGGTGTTGAAAAGGATGTCGAGATAGGCGCTGTTATCTGGGTCAAATTTCACGATATGAAATAATGGTAAAGTAACTCAATGCATATTTCAGAAGGCGTATTATCCCCCGGCATACTGGCGGCAGGAGCTGTACTTACTGCCGTCGGTGTGATTATCGGGTTAAAAAAAATTGATACCCAGGAGATTCCTTCAGTTGGAATCATGTCCGCCGCTTTTTTTGTAGCATCCCTGGTACATGTTCCCATAGGACCTGCTTCTGTGCACTTAATCCTGAACGGACTGCTGGGTCTTATTCTCGGATGGCAGGCCTTCCCGGCCATTATGACAGGTTTACTGCTCCAGGCCCTCCTTTTTCAATTTGGAGGAATCACATCTCTCGGAGTGAATACTTTTAATATGGCTTTTCCTGCGATAGTCTGTTTTTATATGTTCGGATGGTGTATCAAAAGTAACAGAAACAGGACTTTATTTATTATGGCTTCATTCGGGTCAGGTTTTTTCGCTGTTTTCTTTTCCGCTATACTCGTAGCCCTGTCTCTTTATCTTACAGGCGAAGCATTTTTACCGACATCGAAACTGATACTTGCCGCTCATCTGCCGGTAATGTTTATCGAAGGCGGATTAACCTCCATATGTACTTTATTCCTTAAAAGCGTAAAACCCGAACTTCTGGAGGGTAGGACTGATGTATTTTAACTTTAATCTTTTCAACAAAAAACTTATCCTTAACTTTACTGCCATCGGGCTGTTGATGCTGCCCTGTTTCAGCGCCACCGTATTTGCGCACAAGGTTATGGTATTTGCGTGGGTCGATGGAGACACAATCCATACCCGGAGCAAGTTCAGCGGCGGCAAAAAAGCAATCAACGCAGATATCCTGGTCTATAACAAGGATAATGAGTTGCTCCTGCAGGGTAAAACAGATCAAAAAGGAGAATTCTCTTTTCAGATACCTGCCCGGACAGACCTGCGGATTGTCTTAAATGCCTCCATGGGACATAAGGCGGAATGGAAAATATTATCTGATGAAATAACAGGCGCTCCGGCTCCGGACCAAAAAAAGTCTGAACATTCAGGTGGTGAACCTTCTGCCGACAGTTTTGTTTATAACGGATCTGATTTGCAACACCGCTCTACATCTTTCACAAAGGAAGAAATCAGAGATATTATCGAAAAAACATTAGACCGTAAGCTTGATCCTGTGATTAAAATGCTGGAAGACTCATATACAAAGGGACCGGAAATAAAAGATGTAATCGGCGGCCTGGGCTATATCTTTGGGCTTGCAGGCGTTGCACTCTATTTCAGCAATGGAAAAAAGAATAAAAATGATTGAAGAATTACTAATACCGGACTCCTTTTTACAACGTGTTGATCCGCGTGTTAAGTTTATTGGTCTATTGGTTTTTTCGATTGTTGTAGCTGTCTCATACAAGTTTGCAACCCTGGTTACAGCACTGTTTGGCAGCCTTATAATTCTACTGCCGGCCGGGGTTTCCCTGAAGGAGATCTGCAAAAGACTGATCCCGGTAAATATACTAATTATATTATTATGGCTGACGCTCCCTTTTACCGTTAAGGGTGATCCCATTTTTTTCATGGGCCCCCTGGCCGCAACAAAGGCCGGAGTGCTTTATGCCGCGCAGATCACTATTAAATCTAATGCCATGATGCTCATGTTTATAGCCGTTATAGCCTCAACCAGGATATTTACTATCGGACATGCCATGCATAAACTGGGCGTTCCAACAAAGCTGGTGCAGCTCTTTTTTTTTACTTTCCGCTATATTCACGTAATTTACCGAGAATATTTACGGCTTGTAAATGCCATGAAAATTCGTGGATTTGCACCCCGCACAAATCTACATACTTATAAAACATTTGCCTATCTTGTGGGTATGCTGCTGGTAAAAAGCTCGGATCGTGCCAAAAGAGTTCACAATGCCATGCTTTGTCGCGGTTTTAACGGGCGCTTTTACAGCTTGAGCACTTTTTCCATGACAAAAAAAGACTTATTCGCTTTTCTATTAATAATCTCTTTTATTATTATCTTGGGTGTAATGGAGTGGACCGGAACAATCTTGTAATCAATCTTACCGATATCTGCTACTCATATCCGGGCGGGAAAAAGGTTCTCGACAATCTTAATCTTGAATTATGCCAAGGCCGGAAACTGGGACTGGTCGGGCCGAACGGAGGAGGCAAAACAACCCTGTTGCATATTATCATGGGTCTGCTGAAGCCTTCCTCAGGCAGTATTGAAATTTTCGGCCAACCGGTTGTTGATGAAAAAGATTTCAAAAAAATACGTCAAAAAACAGGACTTCTTTTCCAGGATTCCGACGACCAGTTGTTCTCACCCACAGTTTTAGAAGATGTTGCCTTCGGCCCCCTAAACTTGGGAAAAACCAAAGAAGAAGCTGTGGAAACAGCCAAAAAAACCTTAAATTTTCTTGGGTTATCCGGTTTTGAAGATCGGGTAACCTACAAACTCTCCGGTGGCGAAAAAAGGCTTGTATCCCTGGCCACCGTCCTTGCCATGGAGCCGGAAATCCTGCTCCTGGATGAGCCGACAACAGGTCTTGACGATGCAACAAAGGCTCGCATTGTAGACCTGCTTGAAAAACTACCACTCTCCCTGATAATGATATCACATGAAAGCGATCTTCTTGAAAGGATAACCGATTCCATTATTAATCTTGAAAATGGCCGCATCATTACCGACAAGGAATTCCATATTCATCAGCATACCCATCCCCACCTCTCACATCTTTAGGGACGTTATTAACGGGTGCAATATGAAAAAGTTATTCGATTATCAGCCCGTAGGGGCGGATTCCATGGAGAGCAGCCCGGTTGCAGATAGATGTTTTGAGGCCGCCTGGGAAAAAACAGATGAATCAATTTCGCGGATAAGATGTAAATCATTTTCGGCATGGCGTATCTGATAATAAAGTCCAAGCATTATTATTGTACCTGAAATCTTTTCTCCTTCAACAACGATTGTCACCTGGCTCTCCCCTACCCCGTCAAGAAATCCGATCCAGGCAAAACCACCGGACGGACTTCTTTCGATTTGACTTAAAATGGCTTTAAGGCGGACATCGTCAAAAAGATTCAGATTAAGGAGTTTTGGAATTTCATCTTCCATGGAAAATATGTCGTAACCGTTCACGGGCAATAATCGTTTTGAGTTTAAAATTTAATATCTAACCGCAAATTTTTTTAAGAAAAATTTTGCGTTCCAGTGCCTGATGGTTTATAGTGTCAGGAATGGAATCAGTCATAACATATCGGAGGCGATCAGTCACCAGGCAAAATATAGCGACCGTCAGGCGGATTATTGAATCACATCCTGACAAAAGCAGACGCTTCATTTCTCAAGAAGTCTGCAGGGAATGGAACTGGAGACAGTCTAATGGTGTTCTTAAAGATATGATCTGCCGAAGCCTGCTGCTTCTTTTGGAATCAAAGGGTTTTATTAAACTGCCTGCCCGAAAATGTACCCCTCCCAACCCTCTTGCAAAGCGAAAAAAAACATCCTGGGTAATAGTCGATAAAACTCCTGTTCATTGTTCTGTCGAAGACCTGTTTCCTATAAAACTTGACCAGGTTCGCAGAACTTCTTTTGAGAAGATATTCAATGGTCTTGTAAGTGAGTACCATTATCTTGGTTATACTCAACCAGTTGGGGAGCATCTCAAATATATTGCATTTTCTCATAATCGCCCTATTGCGTGTTTGGCATGGGGGTCAGCGCCATGGTATATTGGAGCACGAGATCGTTTCATTGGCTGGAGCAAAAAGATTAGAGAGAACAATCTTCATCTAATCGCCAACAATCTCCGTTTTTTGATCCTGCCATGGGTTCAAGTCCCTTGTTTGGCATCATATTTATTGGCATTGAACCGTCATCGCTTGTTACAAGATTGGAAAACTTTATATCATCATCCGGTTTATCTGCTTGAAACCTTTGTTGACACAGAGCGCTACCGCGGTACCTGTTATAAAGCGGATAATTGGATCTGTGTGGGGCAGACAACCGGTCAGGGCAAGCTCAGCAAATCAAAGCAACCACTACTTTCCAAAAAGGCTGTTTATGTTTATCCCTTGACTAAAAACTTTCGCAGGGAGTTATGTCATGACGCATGATGAAGCATTGGCTTTGTATAATGCCGGGCTGAAAGTTACGGTCAAAATCCTGTGTGATTTAAGCAATACTATTGAATTTCAGGAAGAGCAGATAAAGGCTTTGGAGGTCAAGGTTGCCAAGCTTTCAAAAAACTCATCTAATTCCAGCAAACGCCCTTCTTCTGATGAGATCACAAAGCCAAAAAATCAAAAAGAAGGAAATCGTAAGATCGGAGGCCAACCCGGACATGAGAGGCATCTTCGTACTCCCTTCACCGAGGATGAGATAAACAAAACTCATCCATACATACTAACTGTTTGCCCTGTATGCGATGGGGAAGTTCATATAATTGATGCGCCTCCTCGTATTATCCAACAAATGGAACTGCCGGAGCTGCCGATAATCAAAGAAGAACATCGTTCGTATCCGGTATGGTGCGAGAAATGTCAGCAAATTCATTACATGCCTTTTCCTGCTAATATAGTCAAGGAAGGGCTCTTCAAAGAGCGCTTGACAGCCTTGGTTGCCTATATGAAAAATGTCTGTCATGCATCGTTTTCCACAATCAGAAAATTTATCCGAGACGTCCTTGGAGAAAATGTTTCCCGTGGATATCTGCGAAAAGTAATTGAAAAAGTAAGTCAGTCCCTGGAAGCGCCATACAGTGAATTGCTCAATCGTTTACCTTTCGAGGAAGCAGTAAATGTCGATGAAACCGGCCATAAGGAAAACAAAGACAAGTTTTGGACATGGGTTTTCAAGGCTGAAATGTATGTGCTGTTCAAAATCGACAAGTCCCGTGGATCAAAAATTTTAATTGATGTTTTGGGTAAAGAGTTCAACGGAGTACTGGGTTGTGATTATTTTTCGGCGTATCGCAAGTATATGAAGGATTTTAACGTTACTATACAGTTTTGTATCGCCCACTTGATTCGGGACATCCGGTTTTTAACAACTTTGCCAGATAAAGAAACAAAAGCATATGGCGAAAAACTTCTGGATGAAGTCCGAAATATGTTCAAGGTTATTCATGATCGTGACAATATAATCCCGGAAGACTTCACCAATGCTCTTGAAAAGGCTAAGGCAAGAATTATTACAGCAGCCTTGGAGGATGTTCCGAGTCGACTGAATAAAGACGGTAAAGAAGAAAAACGGGAAGCCAAAAATATGGCCAACCGATTCCGCAAGCATGGTAAAGAATATTTTGAATTTATCACAACTCCCGAAATAGGCCCTACCAACAATGTGGCAGAACAGGCAATCCGATTTATCGTAATAGATCGTTACGTAACTCACGGTACACGCAGTATCAAAGGACGAAAAAGTTGCGAACGGTTATGGACTGTAATTGCAACATGCGCATTACAAGGCCGATCAGCATTCAATTTTATATTGGAAGCAGTTAAGGCGTACTTCAAGAATGATCCCGCCCCATCCCTTATACCTGATACCTCATAGTGAATTTACGATAGGAATCCCTCGGAATCAGTCTATTAAAAAACCTGGAGTTGATTTGACATTCCGCCACTGCGTGATCGACTGGCCACTGAATTCAAATATTTCGTGTGTATTTCGCAGAGGACATAGGTGATGCGCTTATTCTTACACTGATCATGAAATGAGAACGCGATTTCCTAAGTAGTGATCAAATCCAAGAATTTTTTTTGTCTCCTTATAATCCAACATCCTCATTAAAGATGAATCGGTAGGCATAGTAGTATATCTCTAAAATTTTTTCATCCTTGAAGACAGCGATACGATATACCGTTTATTTATAGGCTCGACCATTTTCTGCCATTCCAATATTTAAAGGGGGCATTTATACCCGTGAACGGTTACAAATTATATAAAAATGATCCATTCGGCCTGTTTGTTTCAAACAGGATGGTATGTTTACCAAGAACCGTAATTTTTTTGATATCCAGCAAACCATGCAGCCGTTTGTTGAATACAGGGCTGTTTTTATCCGTTATTCTGTCAAAAGTCCATTTAACGGCAGTTGCATCAAAAGAGCTGTTGTCGTGAAACCGCACCCCTTGTTTTAATTTAATCTCCCAGGCCAGGGGAGTTACGTTTTTATATGACTCGGCCAGCCACGGCGCCAGGTTTAAGTCAAAGTCGAGAATAAAAAGGGTTTCCGTAACTCCCGCCTCATTGGTATACCACCCGTTATAACCCTTGGCCGGATCAACAGCTTTTACTGAAGGCCCGAAAGGCATGGCTATAACCAGTTCATTCGCTAAATCCTGTGCATACACGGGTAAAGAGACAAACAAAACCACTAAAAATAAAATTTTATGCTTTTGCAGATGCAATAAAAAATAACGGCTCAATATTGTTCATCCGTTTCTTTTTAAGATAAGGATTTGTGCCAAAGCAGGATGTGTCATGCACTTTGATCTCTTTAAACCGGGCCTCCTGCAAAAGCGAGTCAGCATCTTCAAAACATATCCCCTCATAAAAAGGAAGGCGCTTTTGAAAAGCAGCATAACTTAAGAAAAAACGCGCGGAAATCATACTATCGTTTCTGAATATATTTTTAGCCAGGTTCAAAACAAGATGATGGAGCCGTTTCCATGTATAATTCATCCAGAATCCGTCTGATACTACAAGAACGCCTCCGGGTTTCAGAATTCTGCGCCATTCTTTGACAGCCTTATTCGGATCAGGGAGTGTCCACAAAAGATTTCTTGATACTACAACATCAAAAGTGTTGTCCTTAAATTGCAGATCTTCCGCATCCTGAATTTTAAAATCTATAGCAAGGGCATTCTTTTTTGCATGTTCCATTGCCTGGGATATCATATTTTCGGAAAGATCAATTCCTGTTACACAGAAACCGAGCCGCGCAAGATATATCGCAAACTGTCCCCGCCCGGTACCTATGTCGATAGCACGTTTTCCCGGATCGCCAGGAACCAGACCCTTTAATACCGATTCCCAGCTTTCTGCTGTTTTAATTGATTTATCCTTATCAAAGCCATAGCTCCGGCTTCTCCAGTTCCAGTATTTTTTAATCGAAGTTTTTATTTTTTCCATAAAGAGTATATTTTCCTTAAAAAGAAAGAGTTATATTATACAGCCAGAAACGTCCCGGAGCACGGTAATATTCATAATATTTTTCATTAAAAGATCCGCCACTCCCCCTGGTCTTTATCAGCAGCAGATGAAAACCGTTTTATCTATTCTCACGTTTACCACAGATGGCAATACGGGTAATAATACCATGGCGGATAATACCTGTGGGGATAAGGGTATTTATAAAATTTTTCCTCTTTTTTTGGTCTTAAAAGATGAATTTTCCTGATCATAATAAGAGGATAATGATACTCTATCTCATCAAGCGGAAGGGTTCTTTTCCCTTTTTCCTCTCCATAGAAATAAAACCCCGGAAATTCCAAAAATGATACAGATACCCATAAGAGCCTTTTTATATTTCGACAAGGAGCTGCCTGATGATCTTCCTGTCTGCTCATTTGTTTTCAATTCCATTGCCTCATTCACAGAAACAGGGACATCGAGCCTGTGTCCCATCTCATCATCCACCACGACTTTCCACTCTCCCGGCATATCCGGAAAAAAACAGAATCGGCCGTTTCGATCTGTTCTCCCCGACTGAAAGGTTAATTTTGCGGCAGGGGCTGAAATTTTTACCGTGGCATAGCTCATAGGTTCTCCTGTGTCGTATTCGGCCGTAACTACGATGCCGCCGGAGCTTATTTTTCCTTTTACGCCGTGAGCGCGCGCTAAAACCGGGAGCAAAAAAAATATGGCCCACAAATAAATCGTTAATTTTTTATATTTCATAGCGTTGCTTCCTCTTTTCTTATAGCTGCCCGTTCAAAAGCGCCCTTTATCGCCATTTTCAGCACCTTGATTTTTACAGGTTTAAACAGGTAACCGTTAAACCCGATCTCCTCAAATCTTTCAGGCTTAAATTCAGCAGCATGTCCTGATAATGCATAGATTACAGATTTAGAATCGGTTTTCCTGATACGTTTACACAACGCCATGCCGTCTACTCCCGGCATATTTAAATCCATTATTATAAGCGAGTATTTTTCACTTTCCAGGATTTGCATCGCTTCTCCGGAATCAGCGGCAGTCTTTACAGCATATCCAAACCTTTTAATTATATCATTAATCATTTGCCTTTGAGATTCATCATCGTCAATAAACAGAATTTTTTTTTCATACATTACACCTTTTTCGCTTCACCAATCCCTTACTAAAATTTCTTCAAAAATCTTCTTGCGGTTGAGCTCCAGCCAGTAATCAATGGATAGTTTTCGAATATGGACAAAATATTCCCGATTTACTCCGCCGAATTCTAAAACAGCCGAGTCAATATCCTTTTTTATCATTTCAGATACTTCTTTTTTTATCTTTAATGTCAATTTTCTGCCTTGATATACAAACTCGGCAGCAGGGAAAACTGCTGTGTCTAAAATCCGGATTGCTCCCCTTCCAAGGCTGGCGCCGGTTGCAACCTGGAGTCCGTCATTCATGCAGCTTAAGGGCGGTCTGTTGCCAGCCTTTGAAACAACATGGATGCCGTCCATAGGCGCATGCAGGATCTCTCTGGCCCTTATTCCCATCTTGGCGCCTATGATTGAATATATCCCCAGATGCCGGTGAAACTCATTTGTTAAAAGAGCGGCTTTCCATTCTTCAAGACCATGTTTTTTTATAATTTTTTTTACAAAGGGCTGGATATCCTCTCTAAAAAAAGAAGGATCAGACGGAATCTCCTTTAAGAGCACCGGATGTCGGGAGAGTATATGAGAGTCAGCCGCAAATCCCAAAAGCTTCAGATAGGCGCTATGGACACCTTTTCTGTCATAGGATGAAAGATACATTATCAGGGGATTTTTTTCTGCCGGGATAAATTTGAACAAAGGTGGCCGGTTCATGAAAATTACCGCCAATTCGTCCCACACGTAAAAATGATTTTCAGTCAGCAGCTTTTGTGCGGCAGCGGTTTTATGAATACTCGTTACAAGCCTGGAAGCCGGTGTGTTCAATGCCCCAATCTGTTTATAAAGTTTTGAGTTAAAGTGCGGCAATTTTTTATTCTGAAGACCGAAACAGTAGATTTGCAGACCTGAATTAAATACTACACTGGCCGAGTTCATATCCCTGATTGTATTCCAGCCGAGATATGGGCTTTCAGGAGAAGCGCCAAAATAGATGATCCTCGATATTCTGCTTTTAATCTCAGGCTCTATCAAGAGCGCGTCAGCAAGATTTGTCAACGGACCGAGACACAGGTAAACCACATCGCTATTTCCTGCTTTCAAGCATTTTGCAATCTGATGAGCGCCATTGGCCGGTACAGAATTCAAAACAGAGCGCCTGGTCTTTTCGGGCAGGCAAATATCCTCTGATAAGGTGCGCCATTGCGGAGCGCTCTTTTCCAAAATCCGTCCCGCAACGATTTTTGTATTATTTATCTCAAACTGATCAAGGAGCCGGCGCAAATTTACGGCTCCTGCCATTGGTGACGCCGCTCCGTCGGATGTGACAATCAGCGGGATATCAGCCATACCGGAATTAATCAGCATTATAACCGCCCGAATATCATCAAGAGCAGCGTCAGTATCAACAATAACGGAAATTTTATAAGTGTGTGAATGCGCAAAACACGGGAAGAGGAAAAAAAACAAGATAATAAAAAGACCTGCTTGTTTTCCTGGAAATTTTACAAACTGTATTCTCGTAAAAAATTTAAACATTTCAAGCCATTGCTTTATTTAACGGCCTTGCCGATTATCAAAAGCCCCATCCATTTTTCATCAGTCTTTTTCAGATCATCCAAAATCTTGCCCAATGAGCTCTTTAAAACCTTTTCTTTTTCCGAATACCCCGCATAATAGACAATAGCCATGGGAAGCTCAGCCGGATAATATTTGCTGAATTTTTCCACAAGCCTGTCCATTGATGAAATGGCCATGTAAAAAACCATGGTAACATTATATTTGGAAAGATCCTTTAAAAGCTCATCGCCCTTTTCAAATGATCTTCCGAATATGGAGTGGGGAGCGGTAAGCATGACAAAGTTAATCCCTTCCCCTATCATCGGTTTTTTCAGGGCGGCGCTTGCCGCATTAAATGCGCTTATTCCGGGAATCACTTCAAGATATTGATAATCAAACCCTTTTAAGAGCCAGTAAAGGGAGGGGCCGTAAACACAAGGGTCTCCGCTGTCCAGCATAACCACGGTTTTTTTCTTGTTAATGGCATCCATTACAAAGTTGAAAACCTTTTTCTTTCGTTTTTCCACCCTTTGCAGCCATTTGCCGTGATCGGTTTTACGCAGCTTTATTGCTTCTTCGTCATGAATGCCTTTCCAGGGGTCGAAAGCAACTTTTGCGGGATTGATATACTGTGGAAAATTTTTCTGAATATAAGGCGGACATAAAAAAATATCCGCCTTTTCAAGAACCGCCAGCCCCCTTGGGGCCGTGAGATCAGGCCCTGACGGCCCCATCCCTATTACGTAAAGTTTTCCCTCCTCTTTTGCATGAGCCGGAGGCGCCAAAGAATAAACAAAGATAAATATCGCAAAAAGTAAAACTGCTATAAATTTTGACTTAATCATTTTTCTCCTGAAATTATTTTACCTCAAAGGTCAAAATGGCGGCATATTGATCAACATCACACTCTGATGTCTCTTCGCGCACTTTTTTTAACGGAATTTTTACCCACCAGATACCCGGCTGTGTGATACGGATGTTCACTATTCCATCCGTGTCTGTTTTGGCAGTGAACGGGTATTCCGCCCTTGTTGAAAACCCGACATAAGTGGCATAAACAAGCTCCCCTGCCAGGGGTTTTCCCTTAAAAAGCACTTTTAGCGGAAAATAATCGCCGGCTTTAAGCAGGCAGGGATCTTTTTGCGGAATCATTTCAATGGCATGTCCCAAAACTTTGTTATAGGCGGAGCCGCCCGGCTTTCCCGCATAAAAAATTGCTTTGGTAAAAAATTCCACGTGCCGGCAAGATATCGCGTTTGAAAGCTCTTTTTTACTTTTTCTTTTCTTGCCTTCCGTAGTTTTGCTGACAAATATAGGCTTCATGGCCGCAACAGCAAGATAAGTCCCCTCTTTGCGGATGTTCAAATCGACTCCCACCTCATTAAAAAAGGATTCTGGATCATATTTTTTTAATATAAAATTTTTCTTTTTTCCGGTCGGCTCCAGATAAAAAAAGTCCTTCATTTTTTCAGGCCTTGAAAAATCGGAAAAGGGAAGGGAGTGTCCCATATGCAAAAAGACCTTTGCGGTATCTCCAACCTTTTGATCATAATGATCAAGCCCCAACCACAGGTCGTGCGCGTTTGCCTGTGGCGCAAATATTAACAATGAAAGGATTAATATATACCCTTGCAACCATCTTCTTTTCTCTTTTTCTGTTTTCATTTTTGTTCTCCTTTTTTAAGAAATCATGAAAATTTTGGCATCCTTTATTTGTTCTTGACACTTTTGAAACAACAATGGAACATAGATGCACACAGATAAACACAGATAGGTTTATTTGTTAAAAAAAGTGTAAAGTACTTTTGAAGTGATATGAAGGATGTCAAAATTTTATTTAATTTTTAAAACCACGTCATCTAAAACTTTCCGCTTACTGTGAATATCGCCGTAAAAGGCGATCCGGCAAAGTAGTCTGCACCTGTTCCGGTATCACTTGCTTCAATTGCGCCAACGTATCTTTCATCAAATAAATTACTCAGTTCAAGGCCAACCTTTGCTTCTCTTAATCCCCCAAAATCATCTATTCTATATCCGAAATTCAAGTCAACAACCGCATAATCATCAATTCTTTCTTTGTTCAAGGCATCGCCATATCTGCTGCCAATCCATTTGACTGTGGGGCTGATCTCAAAATTGTTAATCGTGTAGATCAAGCCTGACTTAACAATCCATTCCGGGGTATCGGGAATCTGGTTGTCTTCAATTTTCAGGATATTATCATCTCTCTTAAAGTCATCGTCAAAACTCATATCCGTGTAACTGGGATTAAAATAGACAATCAAATTTTTTGATGGATAAAAATTCAGCTCCAATTCAAATCCATATGAGGTGGCATCGCCGACATTCTGATAATAAGCAACCGGCTTATTGTTTTTAATTATTCTTGGGTCATCAATGCTGGCCAATAAGTCATTATGTTTGCTGTAGAAAAAGACAGGAGCTATGGAAAAATATTTATGACTGTATCTAAAACTCAAGTCAAAATTGTCGGATGTCTCCATTTCCCAATCATCAAATATATCCTGCAATGTCATATTGGCCTTCTTAAACAGTTTTTTCTTCATAGCGTATAGATTTGTAGTGGGGACGTACGCATAAGGTCTCATGTAATTTCTGCCATAATTAAAATACATTCTGGTGTTTTCAGTAAACTCATAGCCGATGCCAAGCGTAGGCAAAACTTCATCGTAATCTGTTTCTTTTAAACTGATGTCAGGGTCTTCTTTCAGGTTAAGCGCTGCATCTGAAGTGTATCCGGTGCTTGCCGGCTCCTCATAATAAAAATATTTCAGCCCTGCCTGAAATTTGAATTTGTTCAGTTCGTAAGATACCTTGGCGTAAGGACTGTGAATTTCCCCGTGCCCGTCATTTTTTGCATAGTACATATACCCATTGTATTCCAATCCAGAGGGAGTAGTGACATATCTTTTAACGTATTTTTCTAAATCGTGAGATTCAAACCAGTAACCGGCTGTTATTCCAAATCCTGAAATATCAAAATTTATTTCAGGTATGACGCCATATCGTTCTAATTCTCTAATTTTCTTTAATACACCAGGCTTCTTTGGTTGGGTATATCCCATCACCGGGAAGCCTTTTCTCCCTTCCCAAAAATTTGCGTCTTCACTGGAATAGTAAGGTTTCAAAGACAAATTAAATTTTTCGGAAATATTTATATCAATAATTGACATAAAGTCTCTGTTTATAAATTTTCCGCGATTGTAATCATAATAATTTATATCTTTCTTAGGGTCTGACGTAAGTTCATTATTGTAATGGTGATAAAAATTATCGTCACGGTTTATATGATCAGCCTGCTCGTAACTAAGATTTTTTAAAAAATGTCTCTCACTTTCATTGAAATTGTAAAACAGGTCTATATTCACCGCATCACCAAATTGCTGATTTAGTCCCAATGTTACATGATCTCTTCCCCCAAGATCCCCTTTCCCTTTCCATTTATCTGCATCTGTATAAGAATATGATCCGAAAAATTTTGTTTTTGTTGGTAATTCTCCTGAATCAATCCTTAAAAATGTTCTGACAAAGTCTTTAGAACCAAAACTTTGACCCAGCTCAATTCCTGCCTTATTTTCGGGTCTTCTTAATTGCAATTCTATTGAGCCGCCTCTATTACCGGAGCCTGTACCCAAATCAGCAGGGCTTGCTCCCTTATAAAGGCTGACGCTTTCCATATTCTCCATATCATATATATCTTCTCTCGCTCCAATAGGCATGATCCCATAATTCGGAATACCTTCAACTGTCATGCCGATATAATATCCTTTTGCCCCCCGTATACGTATGTCTGTGCCGCTTAGCCCGTAAGGGTCTTTACTTTCCACATTAAGACCCTGGATAATATCCAACACATTATAAACGCTTGTTTTGGCAGGTGTGCCCATAAGCTCGATTCCTTTTTTGGTTACAGATGTTCCTGTATAAAGAGAATCCCCCGTTTGTTTGGTTGGACGGATCAATTTGCCGGTAACTGTAATGTCTTCCAATACATATACATCACTTTTTTTATCGCCAGCCATCAAAGCATTCTTCTTTTCTTCTTCCGCATGGCCTGCATATGCAAAAAACAGCCAGACTATCCCTGTGATTATAATCGATAACCTTCTTTTTTTAATACTGCATCGTTGCTTCATTCTTTTTGCTCCTTAGGGCTCACTTAAAAATAAAAAAAGCCAGAAAAATTTTAAAGGTATTTGTACCTTTTAAAACCTTCCTGGCTTTTTTATTTTACAGCTTATACTGAAAGTGATTATTTAAAAATAATAACTTTTAGTTGAATAAATTTAAATACGCCACTTCATGTGATATGATTATATAATTTCATATTATATATTTATATTTATATACTTATATTATCGTTATTTTGTCAATAAAAAATTAATTTTTCGGATTAAGCAGAGATGCCTTTCCTGCCGGATACAGACCGAATATCACGCCAATCATCATGGAAAAAAAGAAGGATAAGCATCTGGTGTCACATCTTGCATAGTGAATAAAATAGTTGATTTTGATCTGCATTTCTTATAAATTTGTCCTCATGGGAAGAGCATGGCGAATAGAATATGAGGGCGGATTGTATCATGTGTTATCTCGTGGAAATGAACGAAAGGACATTTTTCATCCGGAAAAGGTGTTGGAAAAAGCAGCCGGGATTTTGAATTGTGGCCTTGATGAGATCCGCCGTTCACGAAGAATATCCAAGTCAATAAAGGACGACCGCTATTTGCTGGTCTATCTGGTTTGGAAAGAATGCATGCTGCCCAACGAAGAAACAGGTCGGTTGTTTGGTATTACCTATTCAGCTGTAAGTCACATTTTAAAATCCATGCGAGGCAGAATGCAAAAAGAGCATGATTTGCGGGCTAAATACAAGCGCATATATTCACTATGCAAGATGTGACACCATCCCGTATGAGATGTGACACCATCCCGTATGGAATAGGATCAATCGTGTCATTTCTTGCCCCCTTTCTGGTATTTGCTCATGCCACTGGTTTTTATTTTCAAATTCTGAATAGCATATAATATCATGTTCATATCCACTTCCAATCTTAAAATCCCAAGCACTCATTTTCCGGGAGAACCGGAATTGTTTGACCATCACCACAGCCGGATGATTCTTTTCCCGTCTTTAAGTTCACCTCTTATCTTCTCCATGTGTCGGAGGGCTGCAATTTCCCTTTCAAGATCCGATGGTTTTATTTGAAGCTTCTCAGAGATGACCTTTAGCTCTGTCCCTCCGGTCTCCTCCAATATTTTGAGTATCTTCGCCTGGATCTCATTGATTTCAGGGCCAGCAGCCCCCTTTTTTAATAAGGACTTGGCACTGTACACTGCCCATGGATCACAGGCGCGCGCCTGGGAAAGGGCATCCATGTAGCAATCCTCGCATAAGATCTGCCCGTGCAATTCCCTTTCTTCTCCCTCTTCTATCTTAGCTTTACACCTCTCACATTCCATTTCTCAACCTCCTGGCTCAATGAAAATCTTTACCTGGATAAGTAATTTAAGGTTTTTTGAACAATTAAAAATCAATTTTTTGACCAATATTTTTTGGTTACCTCCGTCATTTTACTCTTTGCCCTTAGCCATGGGACAAACATAGGCGTTCCTTTCTTGTATTCAAGATATTCTTTACCAAGACGCTTTTCGAGTTCTGGCTCCTCAATTGCTTTTAACTCCAGCACGCTTAACAGAATAAAAAGTGGAGTAAATATAAAAGTAAGAGAAATAGATTTCAATAAAGTCCCGAGCCCAAGCAGTAAGATGAATACACCAGTGAGCATAGGATTTCTAGCATGAGCATAGGGACCGGTTTTAACTAACGTTGATGGCGGATTGAAAGGTACGGGTGTTCCTTTTACCCTAAAAAAATGAAGAATTGACCATAGCGCCAGGAACAGCCCCACAGTAAGAACAGGAAGAGATATCATTACATTCAATGGGTTATGGAGAAACTGAGGAAGCTTCAGAATGTTATCTATTTGAAAGGAAACCAAAATAAATAGCCCCACAAAAATAAAAAAGAAAAAGCCTCCTATTGGAGTAAGGAGAGTTCGGGCTTTTCTACTGCTTGTCGCTCCCTGATAGAAAAGGTTGATTAATTTGTCGCGTAAGCTCATATTATTCTCCTTTTTAAAGTCGCTTTCAGCATTAACACTTAAGTTCAGCCGATTGCTTGCTTTGTTAAAAGAAAATTGCTCAAGTTGTCAAATCAAAACAGTTAGGTTTAAGTATATAAATCCTCCCCAACCTTCTTCAAATAGTCAGAAAGAAGCATTCCAACGATAGCCAGACATTCCATATCAAGATAATTTTCTGCACGTCTTTCAAAAAGCACAGAGCATTGGGCCGGAAATTCGTCATCTTCATCGTTGAAAAGCAAAAGGATTGGAACTTTCGGTAGAGGGGAAAACTTTATTGAGAGCTGATAGGGAAGCTCAATACCGGCAGGGCGGCCCCCAAGCCCTTTACACGCTTGCTCAAGTTCATCAAGCCTGCATGCAAAATTCCTGGCGATTGGAGCCTCTACGTTATTCACAAATCCACCCACAAAAGGGGCTGCATCTCTGAAATTTTTATAAGAAACCCAATCGTCCTCCTTTGGGTAATCATCCGGGCATAAAAGAAGGTATTTACAAATAACAACAATTACAGAGTGATTCGGCTTATTTCCGTATGGATCAATAATGCCATTTGCAGAGACTTTGTGTGGTCTGCCAAAAAAAGGGATTATAACTTCATCTCCATTTATCTGCACTCCAAGTTTTTCAGTTTTAGATTTAAAATCTATCATGGCAACCTGAGCCAAATATTCTCTATAAATTTTTTCAAATACAGGAGATTTTTCAACCATATTTATAGCTTTATCTATCTGGATTAGTTTCAAGTTTATGTTCAAGGCTAAGATGGAAAGAATCCTTTAAAACTTTATCGAAGCGGTTTCTTCCTCAAATTCTTCCCTTTTTGCCACCCTTTCTCCTATTAACCTGAAATCGGGGATAAGCAATACCATGGGGGGGTCGATAAGTCTTTCCCCATCTAAATAGAGGTCGTTTATCTCTGAGCAGAGTACTTTTCCAATGATAAGAGAATATCTCTCTCCAGTGACTTCCTTTTCCACCCTCGCCTCAATCCAGCCAATAGCGTCTTTAACCCGAGGAGGAGATACCTTCTTTGAAGAAATAGTTTCGAGATCCACCTCCTCAAGTTCATTGATCTCCGGCGGGTAGCTTTTAGCACACTTAATCGCTTTTCTAAAAGAAGGATTTCCTATCACATTGACCACAAACTCATTTGTTTCCCGGATGTTTCTCAACGTATCGCGAGGCAGGGCCGAAGCCAGAGCAATAAGATCAAGTGGCCTCAGTATTGGCATTACGCAACTGTAAGGAGCAGCATTGGGTATACCTTTCTGGTCAACGGTGGTGATGAGTGTAACGGGCAACGGCAAAAATCTTTTAAACATTTCCGGTTTTAGTTCCATAAATTCCTCCTTGATTGTCTAAATATTCCATTTCAATTCTCTATAAGATCAAGTTCTTTCAACACATCAAAAGCAAAGGAAAAAAATGGGGTGCCTCCAATAATCCCTCCGGCAAATAAAGCGTCTTTTATCTCCACTTCAGTCATTCCTCTCTCCAATGCTTCCAAAATATGAAACTTTAAGCAATCTCTGCACTTAGGGTTCGCTCAAAAATAAATTAGCAATTTTAAGTGTTGAGGCGCTTGGCTGGCAAGGCGCGAAAACGCAGGAATATCAAGATATTTCTGCGTTTTCGGAACGTAGCCAGGTGGGATGCATCGGCGCTTAAAATGTAAAGTTATTTTTGAGCGAGCCCTTATAAGCGGATGAAAGAGCTATCCCTATAAGCGCTTTTGTTCCATCCTCGAGAGAACTTGTTTTCCCCTGAATTTCCTTTAGCTTTTTAAACGCGCCGAGAAAATCAGTATTTTCTGACATAAATTTTAGGGCATTTGGTGTAAATTCAGATGGATATTTGTTCTCCCCAACCGATTTTATCTTTTGGAGAAGATTTTTTACTTTTGTCTCCACATTCAAAAGATCATTTTCGTCAGGCCTTCCCTTGATATCTCCCAATGTCCCCTGGGTAGAAAGAACCTCGTTCCCTCTAAATTCTCCCACAATGTACCATTCTCCCAACACCGAAAACCTTAAATGTTCAAAAAACTGTTCCATATTCCCGGGCGCAAACTCACTCTCAGGCCCTTTCCTGTGGTTCTCTCTACAAAGGTGAAAACCTGCTTTCCGTAATCCTTAAAAAGGAGATTCCCTTTTCCAAATGTACAGCTCAGAAAGAACTGGATAGCATCGACACTACAGGAGTTATTTTCTACAATGGCAATCAATTCCTCATTTCTGGCTTTTTTAAAACCACCTTTTTCAATTGCTACCTCGACTACCCGATAACCAATAGCAAGCCCGGGACAAGAATGCCCATGAAACCTTATTAGTTTTTTATAGTCTTCTGAATAAATGATCATCCTTCCTCCTTCCATAAGGTTCATTAGAACTGATAAAAAATTTATTTTTTAAGACCATTAACCAACAATTGAATCATGGTTTCAATGGTGGACATGAACGTATTTCTGTCAGGAATATCCTCGACAGTTACCTCCTGAAGCAGCAGTTGGGTTAACATGGCTCCAAAACCAACCGCTGCATGGTATGGATTAATCTCTATAAAAACACCCTCCTCGATTCTTTTTGAGATGTATTCCTCCAAAATGCTGAACAATCAGGGCCCGGCTCACCCCTGCCTCCCGGGCGATTTCATCCAGAGTTGTTCCGGCAAAGCCCTTTTTGGCACACAATTTCTGGGCTTGCACCAGTATTTGGCGCCGTCGCTCAGGACCCGCAAGCCTGTTTTTTCCTAGTTTGCCAGGGCAGTCTTTAATCTCGCGTTTCCTTCTTCCAAATCACTTTTATACAGTTCCGGTTCTATTTTTGCGACTATATCTCCCTTTTTGACAATAGAATTATAATCAGCAAATAAAAAAATTAATAACACATTCACCTGGTTGATAAAATTGTTTTTCATGATAATGGACTACATACCCCATACAACAATTTCTTTGTCTTTATATATTTCTGAACGCCGAAATATCTTTTTATCCCAACTTATATCTTTTCTTTTATCAAATATAACCAGATGACCATCCGATGTTCCGCATCGATCCATATATTCAGCGGTTTGAAAAGCGCCATCTTTTATAGTCGCCTCAAGGCTCTTGTGTAATACTTTAAGTTCAATAACTATTTTTTGTGTTTCTTTTGCCTCAAGGCTTTGAGCTTTTACCGGCCATATCACAAGGAGATCCGTTCTCATCCGGCCCAATCCGTATTCCCGTTCAACTCTTCCTCCGCTGTTTACTATCCTTTGCAGAAATGCCTGAAGCAAAAGCTGTGGCCCGGCCTCCTTGTACTGAAACCTTTCTATCCAATGCTCTGAATGCTCACGGAAAAATTCCTGAAAAGAGGATAAAAGCTTATTCATATCAAGCAAACCATAAGGGGTAATATACCAGGCGGTTTTCTCCTGAATCCCCATTTGAGCGTTCCAGGTGAGTTCCCTTGGAATTACTTCATGATATATCCTGTTGGCTATATTAAGCTCGCCATTTTGCTCAAGGGATATCAGACCAAGGTCAACCACATATTGAACATCATCGGAACAGAATCCTGTTTCTACTCTTTTGCCTGTTAAAATCGGCTCTACAACCCGTTTGACGCGATTTTCTTTCAGCTTGTCCGTAAGCTGATCAATATGTGTTTCACGTCTTATGATAATGTTTTCCTTTGCCTGCTCAATCATGGAAGATGTGATATGATTTTTTCGATCCCGGCCATTTTTCATTTCAAAGCAAACTTCATAACCGAGTGCATTTACGAGCCAGGGTTGCCCGGAGGTAAGCTCCCAGATAAAATCAATACATCCGGATTCAAACTTCTGGCCTGTTTCCACTGTATGCTGGTTATATAAGTTTCTGATTTCATTTTTGGTGAAATTATCCAAACGAAGAGATTTGGCCTTTATGTTAAAGGCGCTTCCGCCTGTGATTATCACTTTTTCTCGTGACGAATGAATCCTGTAATCACGGACATCCCTGATACCGCATAGTATAATAGATTGAGGAAAGGCATGAGGACGTTTGATATATCCCGAACGAATCTGTCGAAGAACTGAAATGAGAGTATCTCCTACCAGACTATCAATTTCATCAATAAGAAGGATAACCGGTTTTTCACTCCTTTCACACCATTGCCTCAAAAGGCTGTTAAGGGCATGATCCTCCCCTCTCTCCTCCAGGACTTGAGCAAAAATCTTCTCGAGAAAATCATCTTTCAAAAAGAGTTGAGCCCCATCAGCAAGCTCGCTGAAGATCGCCTGGATCCCCCTGTACACATTCTCCCTTGCACCCTGGGCTGATTCCACATTGATGTAGAGGCACTTATATTCTCCTTTTTTGTTCAGATAATCCATTAATGCCAGCAGGCAGGTTGTTTTGCCGGTTTGTCTTGGGGCATGGAGAACAAAATATTTCTTTTGCGCAATCAAGGAGAGAATTTCTTCCAGATCAAACCGATCAAGCGGAGAAAGAGAGTAATGGTCATCGCAATTAACAGGGCCTGCTGTGTTGAAAAATCGCATCTTTATATTCCTCCCTTCTTTTTGAATTAGCGCCATTCGGGCGAGCTTTCAGGCTGTAAATATATTGTTTTTTGTAGGGACGATCCTTGTAATCGCCCTGATTAGGGCGAACACAAGGATTGCCCCTAATGCCATCTAACCTATTAATAATATTGATCAAAAAATGAAAATTCCTATATTATTAATATTATACTACTTCCGTACTGCAAGAAACAACCAGAATTTTCTCTTAGATCTCACGGTTTCAATACTGACCCGCGTGCCCTCACCTTTTTCTATTCATATCTCAGCGCCTCTATCGGATTCAGCATAGAGGCCTTTCTCGCCGGATACAGGCCGAATATCACGCCAATCATCATGGAAAAAAAGAAGGATAAAAATATTGATTGAATAGAGACCACCGAGGGCCATTTTGCAAATATCGATATAAGTTCCGATACGGTAACCCCTGAAAGAATACCCAGAATACCGCCGGCCGAGCAGAGTACCAGGGACTCGATCAGGAACTGAAAAAGAATGTCCCTGGTCCTTGCCCCCACCGCCATCCTGATCCCGATCTCCCTGGTTCGTTCAGTTACCGAGACGAGCATTATGTTCATTATCCCTATTCCGCCGACAACAAGGGAGACCGAAGCGATACTTGCCAGGACAATGGTCATTATCTTCATGCTGGATGCAGCGGCATCCTGGATGTCGGCCATATTCCTGATGATAAAATCATCATCTTTTCCTCCCCTGATGCGATGCCTTTCGCGCAAGAGCAGGGTGATCTCCTCCTGGGCGCTCTTCATCAGCGTTTCGTCTTTAGCTGAAATAACGATCCTCCCCAGTCGGCTGTGCTTGCCGAAGAGCCGCTTTTTGGCGGTTGTAAAAGGGACCAGAATTACATCATCCTGGTCAGTTCCAAGAGCTGATTGCCCCTTTTCCTTTAAAAGACCGATCACCTTAAAGGGAACCCGTTTTATCCTGATAATTTCTCCAATGGGAGATGTTAGTTGAAACAGGTTTTCGGCCACTGTTTTTCCAATTATCGCTACTTTGGTTGCGTACCTCACATCCGTATCGTAAAAAAAATTTCCTGATGCCTTTTCCCATTTCCTGATAGTCATATAATCAGGAGTTGTGCCCTGGACGCGGGTGGACCAGTTCAGGTTCCCATAAACCACCTGGGCAGTAATACGTGCTGCCGGAGACGCCAATGCCACCGAGGGGCATTTTTCAACTATGGCCAGGGCATCTTCCGGCACAAGGGTATTTATAGTTCCCCTTCCGCCCCTGATCCCTCCCCGGGTCAGACTGCCCGGCTCGACATGAAGCATATTACTGCCCATTCCGGCAATCTTGTCCGTGATACTGATCCTTGCCCCCTGACCTATTCCGACCATGACAATTACAGCGCTCACCCCGATGATGATGCCGAGCATGGTCAATAATGACCGGATCTTGTTTCTCAACAAGGCCCGGCAGGAGATCTTAAGGCCGGCAATGAGATTCATGAATTCACCTTGTTTAAGGAATTATCCTCAATGATTACACCATCTTTTAATTTGATCCGCCTTTCAGCAAAACAGGCGGTATCCTGGTCATGGGTAACAAAGATAATGGTTTTTTTTAGATTTTGATTCAGGTTTTGAAAAATCTCCATGATTTCTCCGCCGGTCCTGCTGTCCAGGTTGCCTGTAGGTTCATCCGCCATGATGATGGAGGGTTTGTTTACCAGCGCTCTTGCTATGGCCACCCGCTGCTGCTCTCCCCCTGAAAGCTGGCTGGGATGGTGTTTTTCCCTTCCTTGCAGGCCGACCATTTTGAGCATCTCTTTTGCCGACTCCTGCCTCTGCCTTGAGGATATGTTTTCCATGTAATAAAGAGGCAGCTCCACATTCTCCAGGGCTGTTGTCCGGGGGAGAAGATTGAAGTTTTGAAATACAAAGCCTATTTTTTTGTTTCGGATTCCTGCCATTTCATCCCGTGTCAGATGCCCCACATCAACATCTTCCAGCATGTACATTCCCGCAGTGGGCCTGTCAAGGCATCCGAGTATGTTCATAAGCGAAGATTTTCCGGAACCTGAAGCGCCCATCAGGGCGATAAACTCACCGCCTGAGACAGCAAGAGATATCCCTTTAATTGCTGAGACCTCAACACCGCCAAGAAAATAGGTTTTGCAAAGGTCTTTTACAACAATCTGTTTATTCCTGTCCGGCATTTATGGACGAAATCCTCTGAATCTGACTTTAAGTGGAGGCCCGGCTCCAGGTAACGCCCCCGCTTTTTTGGATATAACCGGTTTGCCGTTTTTGTCCAGCGCCCCTGTCGCCAGTGCATCTCCTTCCTGCACAGCCCCCCGGACAAGTCCGGTATATTCTCCATCCGATATTCCGGTTTTTATCGCAACAGACTCCAGGCTTCCATTTTTGTTCATCCGCCATACATATCTTGAATGCTTGCTTCCAGGCTTTTTCCCGGCCTTTTTGCCTGGTTTTCTATCTTTTGGTTTTCTATCTTCCGGTTTTAAATTTCCAGGCGGGATAAATCTCAAGGCCTCATTCGGTATTTTGATAACATTGCTCTCATGCTCAACCATTATGGTTACATTGGCCGTCATTCCGGGCTTCAGCTTTAGTTCCCTGTTTTCAACTTCTATTATAACGTCATAGGTAACCACATTCTGCACTATTATGGGGGCTATTCTCACCTGCTTCAGAATTCCTTCAAATATGGTATATGGAAAAGCATCGACTGTAAATAATGCCTGCTGCCCTGCCTTGATGCGGCCGATGTCGGCCTCGTCAATACTGGCATTGACCTGCATTTTGGTTAAATCCTCCGCTATCTTGAAAAGGAGGGGAGTCTGCATCCTGGCGGTCAGGGTCTGGCCTTCATCCACCTCTCTTGACACGACTGTCCCATCCACCGGGGATCTGATAATTGTGTAATCGAGATTGGTTTTATCCCTGTCCAGAGCCGCCTCCGCGCTTTTAACCTGAGAAAAGGATGCCTCGTAATCAGCCTTTTTGGAAGAGAGGTTTGCTTTTTGGCCGTTCAGTTCGGCATTTGCGCTCTCAAGCCGGGCAAGCGCTTCTTTATATGCCAATTCTTTTTGATCTCTTTCGCTTGCTGATACAAGGTCTTTTTGAAAGAGTTCAACATATCTTTTATACTCTTTTTGGGCATAGGCAAGACCGGCCGTCTCCTTTTTTATTTCAGCGCCCGCGTTTTTGACCTTTGCTTCAGCATAACTTATATTTTTAGAAATACTTTCCAGATTTGCCAGGGCAGTCTTTAATCTCGCGTTTCCTTCCTCTATATCACTTTGATACAGTTCCGGGTCTATCTTTGCGACTATATCTCCCTTTTTGACAATAGAATTATAATCGGCAAATAGTTTCAAGACCTTGCCTGTTACCTGGGCTCCTACATTTACAATTATTACAGGATTCACCGTTCCGGTGGCAGATATAGTCTGCGCAATATCTCCTTTTACCACTTTCATGGTCTTGAAGGTAAAGCGATCCTCTGATTTTAAATGTATATAAACGCCCAAAAATATTGCTGTAATAATAAAAAACGAAATACTGATAATAATGCTTTTTTTCAATTTTCAGTCCTGATTTTAATCTTAAAGGGGATGGTTCCGACAGCCTTTTTAATTGTTGCCTCTCCAATCTTGTAATCATATAATGCCGTTATCGAATCGGTATTAGATTCAAGAAAGAGTACCCGCGCATCAGTCAGGTCGATAATTGTTGCAAGTCCTACCTTATATCTCCCTTCGGCCAGCTTCAGGTTTTCTTTTGCCTGTTTAACGGCCGATTTTGTGGCAATTACTCTTTCTTCCGCCTCTTTCAGGTTTAGAACCCCCTGCTCCACTTCTTTTTTTATTTTTAATTTCAAGCTGTCAATCCTGCTTTTCAAGCTTATCAGATTTTCGCGGGCCTCCTTTAATTTATACGAAGTATCAAGACCGCTGAATAACGGTACATTCAGGGTTATCCCGGCCCGCCATTCCCTGTCCGGGGGGGATGAATCGCCTTTCCAGTCATAAGACATTTTGCCGGAAATTTTGGGGAGGTATTCACTTTTGAAAAACTTTATTTTTTGCTCACCGGCCCTCAGTCCGGCATTAAGTTCAAAAAGCTCCGGTCTGTTCCGGCAGGCAAGGAAAAACAGGTCATCTATATTATAATCCTGTTTTACAAACTCCGGCTCATCCTTTATTTGATAAAATTCCGGCCCGTCAATCCCGATCCCCATTGCATTATTCAGGCCGACCACGGAAAGTCTTACCCCGTTTTTTGCCTTGATAAGCTCTACCTTTGCCTTTGACAGATCCACCTCTGCCCGGGCTACATCAATTTTCGGCCTGGTGCCGGTCTTATAAAATCCCCTTATCTGCTTCAGATAAAATTCTGCCAGAGCAAATGATTCCTGGTTGACTTTTTTCAGTTTCAATGCCTTGAGATGATCGTAAAATGCCTCTATTACCTGATATACTTTTTCCTGGCCGGTGGTATTCAATACGTATGCTACCGCCTCGGCCTCATTCTTGCTCATTCTCCAACTGGAAAGAGACCGGCCAAAGTCAAAAATATTCTGGGAAAGAGAAAAACCGACAGTATAATTATTTCTGGAATTGACGCCGGTAAGGCCCTGAGTCCTGTCGAATCCTGATTTTGAATAACCGGAAGAGAAATCGAGCTCAGGGAGAAAGCTGGAAAAAGACTGTCTTACTCTTAATTTGCCGGCTTTTGCCTCAGCCATCTTTGACCTGATGTCAGGATGCTGCTCAACTGCAATTCTTATACAATCTTCCAGGGTTAATGTCTTTCCTGTTATATCCGCCGTCTTTTCACCTTGTTGACCCCATGCGATACTCAACATGAAATAGAAAAAAATCAGGCAAACGCTGATAATCAATTTTACAGCATGCATATTTTATTTGACCATTCGATACTGGTAACTGTTCATGGTTAACAGTTGACTGTTTACAGTTATTTTAAGATAAATTTTGTACCAATCAAAGCATTTTTGGCATTCCAGGAAGTTAAGTAATTAATCTGATCAGACAATTACCTTTAATTCCTGATTCTTACTAATTTTTAATTGAATATTCCTATGGGAATGCATACCATATAGGAGTTCCCACGCTGGAGCATGGGAACCAGGCAAAATTGGTTCTTACATATATAGACCTCTTGTTGCTTAAAATGGTAACATTTTTTAGGTTTCCAGGCAAAAATCAGTAAACCAGGATTTGAAACAAAAAGTATTGTCTTTCTACTCTTATACATCTATAAAATTAAGTGATCGTAAATATGAATTAGGATTTAATATGGGTACACATGACAAGCTTTTAATAAAAATCCTTCGAGGCGCTTCAGATGCCAACATTCCATTTCCCGGATTATGCAATTTGCTGAAGGTATTTGGATTTGACGAACGGATACGAGGTGACCATCATATCTTTACTATGAGTGATGTTGAAGAAATTTTGCATTTACAGCCAATAGGTTCAGAAGCACTTTCAAATGTTGATATCATTATAAATGAATGGATTGAAACTGCAAAAAAAATGGGTCGCGAAATCCCACAGGCAAAAGGTCGATTACTGTTTGCATGACATATTATTTCCTGGCGTGAAGTTACTGCAGGATATATAAGTCTATCATGGCACGAATCGCAAAAGTAGTGGCGCCTGCTATGCCTCGTCATATCATCGCTTTATCAAGCAAGGTGTCTTCCTCAATTCCCTCAAAGAAAATTTTTCTTATGGTATTATCATAGAGTTTAAGTCTGCCTTTGAGGGTCTTTTGCTCGCCAAAGATACTGACCAGATAGATCTCATCCTCCCCTTCCCATTTTATGAGATCAACACTTTCCAGGAATTTCTCTTCCTTCCCGTTTTTTAGGATAAAAGCATCGGCTTCACACATAAAAAAATCTCCTTATTTTCTTGATACACTGATTAAATCGTTTAATTTTTAACCAGTAAAATGCGATGATCAACCAGATTCATTTCCTTGATGCGAGCTTTTATCTCAAGTTTTTCTCCAAATATATTCTCAAAATATATATTTTCGCCTTCCGGTTTCATAATATCCACATTCTCCATAATAACCTTTTGGCTTCCATTTTTAACAAGATATACACTTGCTTCGCACATGAAAATTCACCCCCTTTCAATGAAGGCTGCATCTTGCACATCCGGTGTTGATCTGCTGAAAGCACCGCATGCAATAAAGATTATCATGATATTCAACGGCAAAATCAGCCAGCACTTCCTGACCGCAGCTCAGGCAGGTGCAATATAGCGAAGGCATCTCGGCAAACGCCTTTTTCCACTCAACTTCATTTAGATCAAACAGTTCATCAAAGTTCAATTCAAGCAACGTCCGGCTTCGATGGTCAAGAAGTCTTTGGAAATCCACGACTTCATCAATCGTCGCCTCTGAACTTCTGATTTTATTAGAGAGTATCCGGTATTCGTCTCCATCATTATATCGAAGCTTTTTCAAAGAGAGCATGAAAGCTTTTTGTTTATCTTTTAGCGTGAAAGTATAGTTATGTTTGCCAAAGTCCATGACTTTAAGCCGCTGATTTCCTATTGTAATTCCAAGCAGTATCTGGATAGCGTCTATTGCGGACGTGCTGTTTTCCGCAATTAATGAAAAACCGCGGCCAGGAAGAAGTTTTTGGGCATACTCGCTTACCTTTGCTCCGACTACAAGCTCGGGACACAAATGTCCATGAAAATCAACCACTCTTTTAAGGGTCATATTAAGCAGCATTTTTCTTTCCCTCCTGTATAAGGCCATCAATTCGTGATCATGCAAGATCCTGAAACTCAAAACCCAACAGCCGATATTAAAAGGACTTCTAGAGATACTATCCATAAAATGAAAATAGAGGAAATAAACCTCTTCATCCCCGGTTTTTACCAAAAAGGCATTGATGGGCAGGTTTGACCGTGTTCTGAAAAAACCGATCACCTTATTAATATTATGTTTTTTTCTTTTGCGGGCAAATTCAACAGGCAGTCTGCCGTCATTGTCGAAATCTACAATTACTTTTTCCTGAATATATTCAAGCAAATCAAACCGTATAGATCTCAATGCTTCGGCTGCATCCATGATAGCCACCTTAGGGAGTTGGAATAAAATAATTGTCCAAATTTTGTGCAGGATTTTTGTTCGTTTTCAAGGCGTGATGACAGGTTCATAGTTGAACTATGTGCCTGTTATCACAACGTAGAAGACGGGCAAAAAGACAAACAAAATGGGTAATTATTTTATTCCATCTCCCTTATATATTTACAAAAACAAAAAGCCGGAAAGAATTAACAGATTTTCAAACCTGTCAAAGCCTTCCCGGCTTCATTGAATGGTATAATTATTTTTTAGAATTTATGATAAAAGCAGCTTCTTGCTGACTATTTTTTATATAATATATATTTAACTTAAAATCCAAATTGTCAAGAAAAATATAATCCTTTGCCCTTTTCTCCATGTCCGCTACTAATTGTCCCCTTTACGAGATTTAAAATATAGACCGTCACATAAATAATTTCACTGCGTTATCGGTCGTCGGAGTATTACAATACGCCTTCCTCCCTCTGGCCTTGTGAAATTAATTATCTGACGCTCTATAGATTGCAATCCCGGCAAGATCGAGTATGTACCCGCCTCCCCGTTTCTAATCTTTTCACCTTTTTAAAATTAATAATTTAAACTATCCTTTTATTTTGTCCTCGTTCCTTACACTTGAACTTGTTTTCATATAAAAAAAACCTACCAGTTAATGGTAATACCTCCCCAGAACGTTCTTGACCAGGAGACAGCATAATTATTTGTTCCGTAACCATTCCAGGCGGCCTGACTGTAATGTTCATCAAATAAATTATCTACCCGGAAGTTAATTTTATACTCAGTCCCTTTCGAATCGTGGAGAGAATAAAAGAGACTCAGATCAACAACATCGTATCGGGGCTGTCAGAGATAGGCGGAGAGCTTGCTGATTATGTCGGAACGACAGTGCAGAAATCGCAAAACCTCTATGTCGGCATCGATACTGCGGTAGAAAATATAATGTTTACCTTCCACCACATATCGGAAATCGCTGCGCAGCATTGGATGGTTTCTCCCCAGTTCGGGGAATTCAATCAAAAAATTCAGCCGCTTTTCGAGGCGATGCCGGTAAATCTCCAGTTGCTTTTCGCCCCAGGTTTCGAGCGTGTACTTCGTAATATCGGTCAAATCATTCTCAGCCGACCGAGTTAACCAATATCGACCTGAATTCATTCGTCACTCCCGCGGCGCATCCGTGAGATTATATCTCTGACAGAGTGCGGGCTTCGACCACTTGCAACAGATGCTTCCAGGGTGTCATTCAACTCGCCCCAGGCTGCGTCAACGATCGCACGTTCATCCATACGTCGAAGGGCATCCCGGACTACTTCGCTGGCATTTCCGTAGAGACCGGATTGAACCTTGCGTTGAACAAGTTCGTAAAGCTCGGATGTTACTGAAACATTCATCTGCATGACAAGGACTCCTTTCTTCTTTAAATTATAACAAACATAGCGTGATTTTTTATATTAGTCAATAATATAAGAAAAAGTGAGAAAAAGAAGGGGTCAGATACCTTTGCTCCGACTACAAGCTCGGGACACAAATGTCCATGAAAATCAACCACTCTTTTAAGGGTCATATTAAGCAGCATTTTTCTTTCCCTCCTATATAAGGCCATCAATTCGTGATCATGCAAGATCCTGAAACTCAAAACCCAACAGCCGATATTAAAAGGACTTCTAGAGATACTATCCATAAAATGAAAATAGAGGAAATAAACCTCTTCATCCCCGGTTTTTACCAAAAAGGCATTGATGGGCAGGTTTGACCGTGTTCTGAAAAAACCGATCACCTTATTATTATTATGTTTTTTTCTTTTGCGGGCAAATTCAACAGGCAGTCTGCCGTCATTGTCGAAATCTACAATTACTTTTTCCTGAATATATTCAAGCAAATCAAACCGTATAGATCTCAATGCTTCGGCTGCATCCATGATAGCCACCTTATATATTTACAAAAACAAAAAGCCGAAAAGAATTAACAGATTTTCAAACCTGTCAAAGCCTTCCCGGCTTCATTGAATGGTATAATTATTTTTTAGAATTTATGATAAAAGCAGCTTTTTGCTGACTATTTTTTATATAATTATATTTAACTTAAAATCCAAATTGTCAAGAAAAATATAATCCTTTGCCCTTTTCTCCATGTCCGCTACTACTTGTCCCCTTTGCGGGATTTAAAATAGATAGCAATCCCGGCAAGACCGAGTATATACCCGATTCCGCCGAATATCTCCGTGGCTAACATTCCTGTTTTGCGCTGCGATTTTGCAACAAGTTGAATAAGAGGATGGAGTCTTTTTTGTATGACCCTGTCAACAATTAATTCAATCTCTTTGGAATCTATTCGTGCAACAGTTTCCGTTTTTCCCCGGGGTTCAGCGCTTTCAGCGGCAATTCCAGGCAGTTCATCTGCAGACAACAGGTACTCGTCCATATGCCCCATACCCGCGTCAAGCGCTATCTTTAAGTCTGTCTTTTGAGGCGGTTTGAAAGAAAACCCGCCTTTTTCATCGGTTTTACCTTCCAAAAGTTTCTTGCCTGATGGATCAAAGACCTCAATCGCAAAGTGCTTGCAGAGTGTGCCGTCGCTGAAGCCGGCTTCCACAAAAACAGCGTCTCCCTCCACGTAGGCGGTAAGAAATACCCTGTGGGCAATGGTCAGGGAAGGCGTTACGAATAAATACAGCATAACAAAAAGAATAAGTTTTAGTATCCTTGTATGCTTTTTATTTGCAGTATTTAATCTGATCAGAAAATTACCTTTAATTCGTAATTCGTAATTCGTAATTTTACACTGTTTTTCCGCTACCAGGGGTACCAGTACGGATAGCAGCCCCATGGTGGATACCACCAGTAAGGATAGGGATAAGGATGGAATCTTTCCTCTTTTTTGGCCTTAAAGAGATGGATTTCCCTGATCAAGATCAGAGGATATGCATATTCTATCTCACCAAGAGGAAGCGTCCTTTTTCCCTTGATCTCTCCTGCAACAATCGCCTCCCTTCCCCGGCTGTATATAGCTGTATCCAGGTATCCATCGTATAACGCCAGAAACCTTCCCTTAGATTCATCAACGTCCTTCGGCCTTCCTTCCATATCCGCCGGTTTTTGAAGCATCTCGATCAGGGTTCCTTCCTTTCTGTTTTTGGAGTCGAGAATTACCCCGCTTAAAAGGACTACCTTCCCTTTATAAGTTTTCGAATTTTTAATAACCTCTTTAAAGGTTATATCTCTTGATGCCTCTCTTCTAAGTTGCCTGGAGATTATCGGTGCGCAACCGGCGGAAACCAGAAAAAACAGCATTAATGAACAGGAAATCTTTTTCATTTTGAATAACCCTTTCCGGCGTTTTTATTGCTTCTCTTAAGCTGTGAGTAAAGTATACTTGGAGCATAGTATTACTTACGGCGATATGTAAGAAAATCGCCCACATAGATCAGATGTTCAAAGGGAAGCTTTTCATCGTCAACTTTCTCCGCAATGTTCTTTAACGTTCCCCTGATCACCTCTTCTTTTTCCTTATATCCGGCATGGACTACGATGGCTACCGGCGTCATTAACGGATAAACCTCCTTAAGTCTCTTTATAATATCCTTGAATTTACTCCCCATTGTAAAAATAACCATGGTGGGCTGGTGACCTGACATCTTTTCTATGTCGCGTCTTGAGGTTAAAACAACGGAATGAATTTTCTCCCCTGAAGTTATACACTTGCGCAAGGCCGCATTTGCCGCATTAAAACAGCTTACACCCGGAATGACTACCGGGTTTAAATCTTTAAACTCCTCCAGATACCAGGCCATTGGGCCGTAGATAAGGGGATCGCCGCTATCGAGCACCGCAATCGTTTTCCCCCTGGCAATCTACAAGCGAATCCGGGAGACAAGTTTCTCCCGCATTTTTCGCCTTTCTTCCAACCTTGCTTTTTTCTCTTTATCCGTCAGTTTTAAACGGTTTTTTTTAGAATAGTGCCGGCCCCTGGAGCTATCTATAAACTCCTTTCTTTTAAGATACCGGGCAAATTTTTCCTTTGTCTTTTCCCTGCATACGATTACATCCGAATTTTTTATCGTATCTATCGCCCGCACGGTGATCAGGTCGATATCGCCGACCCCAACGCTTACAAGATGGAAAACCGATTTTCCTTTTGCTCCATAAGCATCACTCACAATGCCGAGTTGAAAAACAAAAAACATCATTAAGAGAAAAATTATAATTGCCGGTAATCCTGTCCGAACATGAATCTCTTTTTTATAGGTGTTCAACATAAGTATTTTCTCCTTTCTTAACTTAAGGATATTATTATTTTATCAGTTTTTTTCTATCACCTCCCTGCATATTGCAATTATCTTCATTCGATTTCTGCCGACGTGGATACCGGTATGGATAGTGCCGCCGCTTTTTTTGAAATATAAGTAAATTAATCCGCCGAGCCCTATTGTTCCCAGGCCGAAGAGAGAGACAACAGGCTTTTCCTTGATCGAAAAAAAGATAATCCACAGGTTGCCCAGGATAAAGAAAAACGGTGTAAAGGGATACCCGAATGTTTTGTATCTGCGCTCCAGGGAAGGTTTTTTTATCCTGAGCGCTATCATTCCGGCTACTGTCAGCATGGCAAAAACCGCCAGGGTAAAACCGATGTATAAAAGCAGTTTATCAAACGCGGAGGTGACAACCATGATAATGGCAAGCGTCGCCTGCAGGAAAATGGAATACGCCGGTGTTTTGTGAATACTGTCTATTTTGCCGAAAAGCTTAAAGAATACCCCGTCTTTTGACATGGCGTAATAGACCCGCGGGCCGGTCATGATCATGGCGCTGACAGCGGATAGAATGCCGATGGCAATCGCTGCTGCAAAATATCTGCTGATATTATTCCCGAATAATGAAACCGCCGCTGTTTTCCCCACTTCCAGAACCCCGCTCATCTCTTTTACAGGAAGGGCGTAGATATAGACCATATTCAAGAGAAGATAAAGACCCAGCACCAGAAACGTGCCGGCAAAAAGAGAAAGGGGAATATTTCTGCCGGGGTCTTTGATCTCTCCACCGAGATAAGCGACTACGTTCCAGCCGCTGTAAGCAAAGGAGATGTAGATCAGGGAGACGGCAAAGCTGTCGGAAAAGATCGAGCCCAGGTTCAGTTCCCCTGACAGGTTGGCGGCTGAACCGCTGCCAAAACAGAATCCTGCTATTATAAAGACGCAGATAAGGGTTGTTTTAAAAATGGTTAAACCATTCTGGATGCGGGTTCCCAATAAGAGGCTGTGATAATGAACCAGGGAAAGGATAATAATAATTGCCGCAGCCAATATGGTAACCGGCGATATTATAATGATATCTATCCCCCCCAGGGAAACCGCGGTTTTAAAACTGAACGAGACCGGCAGGGCGCGCAAAAGATAGGTGGCAAAGGCAATGGCCGCGGCGGCAATCGGGGCTGAGAATCCCACGATCAGAGATATCCAACCGGAGAGAAAGGCCATGCCTTTACCATAACTTTCCCGCAAAAAAATGTATTCTCCGCCTGCCTTTGGAAACATGGCGCCGAGTTCTCCATAGCAAAGGGCGCCGGAGAGAGCAAAAAGCCCCCCGACCAGCCAGCAAAGAAGCATGGTCTGAGGGCTGCCGAGTTCTTCCATTATAAAACCGGAGGTGGTAAATATCCCGGTGCCGATTATGTTGGCAACCACTATGATTATTGCTGAAAAAAGACCGATCTCTCTCGTCAGGTTATGGTTATTTAAGTGATTTTTCAGAATTATTTCCTTTATTAGTTTTGTCATATCGGTTTGTTAAAAAATCTCCAACATAGATCAGATGTTCGAATGGAAGTTTTTCCCCCCTGGTTTTTTCCAGGATCGTACCAAGGGTAGCCCTGATAATTTTCTGCTTGTCTTTGTAACCCGCAAAGAGCACAATCGCTACGGGTGTATCCTTTGGGTAATGAGTCTTTAATTTTTTTACTACTTTTTTCAGATCCAGGAACATTGTAAAAAAAACCATGGTCGCCTGGTTCTGCGCAAGTTTTTCAATGCTGTCCAGGCCGATATATTCCTTACGTCCAAACGCGGCAGTAAGGATAACCGAATGCGCCTTTACTCCTGAAGTAACCCCTTTGCGTAAAGCGGCATTGGCCGCATTAAAGCAACTGACACCGGCAATAACCTCAGGGTCAAGATCTTCAAACGCTTCCAGGTACCACATATTCGGCCCGTAAATTGTGGGGTCGCCGCTGCAGAGAACAGATACAACCTTCCCTTCTTTTATTCCATTTCGGATGATTCTTGTGATCTGGTTGAGCTGCTTTATTTTTTCTTCATAATTAAACCGTTTGCTCTTTTTTGCTTCTTCGGGCTTTTTTCCGTATATGGCGAAAAGTCCGAATCCCGGATCGTGAATTTCCTTGCCCTGCAAAAGAACGGGGAATTTGTCGCGTGTCCTTTTGCTGCAAAAAATAATGTCGGAATCCTTTATTGTATTGACTGCCCTCAGGGTAATATTATCCGGATCACCGTTGCCTGTGCTGACCAGGTAGAACTGTGTCCTGTTTCGATTTGCAGCGCCGGCGTCTTGGATAAATTCATCCATAGAGATAAACAGCATAATTACGACAATACTGATCCATATTCTTTTGCACCTAAAAAAATTATTCATGCAGATCTCCTTTATGTAATTAAAATCGGTTTAGGGTTCGCTCAAAAAAATTCTTAAAAACTGAAACTTAAGGCAGCGCCGCAAATGCAGTCGGTCATCGGGTATCCGCGACTGTTTTCATACTCTTCATCAAAAAGGTTATTCACATAGACTTTTAGAACCGCATCTTTGATAAAACCGTACTTTTTGACAAGTGTCTGTTCTATGGCAAAATCGAATACGTGAGAGGCCGCCATCTGATTGTCGTAACAATCCCAGAAATCTGAGCCGGGTGGATTTTCCTCGCATACTTCAGCAATCTGTTCATCCTGAAATTTATAATCCAAAAGGAGCAGTGTTTTTTCAAAAAGATTATACCGAAGCCCTGCATTAACCCTGTTTTTGGCCCGATCTCCCAGTTTTTCACCCGCAACCCCCGCAGGTCCCGTACTTGGGCCTCTATATCTCCAATAATTATAAGCATAACTGACATAGAACGAGAGTGGATCGATAATATGTCCATTCAGTTCCACCTCAACGCCTTCCTTGATAACTTTATCAAGATTGATCTTTCTGCGGCCCCAGGGAGAATTTTTGTAATAGTCGCTGCTTCCGTCAGCAGAAACCACGTAATCTTTTATTTCATAATGGGAATAATCGACCTTCAAGCTGATGTCTTTCCAGATTCTTCTTGTAAGCACTAAATCATATCCAATGCCGTGTATGGAATCGACCTCGACCCCTGATCCCCAACTTCAGATCTGGCAATAGGACTTTGGAGTCCATATCCTGCTGACACCTGCGGATATGGAAGTATCTCTTAATAGATCAGATAAATCATCAAGTTCATATGTAAGAAAAGATTTTGGGACAAATTGATGATAACCTTTTCTTATTTCGTCTTTTTGTATTGCCGGATTGCAGTACTTACCTGTTTTATAATTTTTATTGTTCCACCAGATGTTGATATCCTCATACCTGAGACCGGCGGTCAGGGTAAGCCTCGGTATGATATTCCATCTGTCCTGGATGAATCCTGCATAACTTTCATCCATTTTTTCCCATCCATAGCGAAGCTGCATAAAGTCAAATCCCACAGTTACTAGATGATCTTCGAAAAGCCGGAACTCATTTTGAATATTTGTGCCGTATGAATTCCATTCCGTTTTATAGCGCCATTTCTCCCCTTGCTCGTAATGATATATCTGATCCTCATGACTATAATATGCTCCTATCTTCCATTCGCCGATAGTGGTGGGCTGCTTAATGTTTAATCGAAAAGAATACGGTTCTTTATCGCGCCGGGGTTCATCCAGTGGATTGGAGCCGGATTCGGTTCTGGGATAACTTCCGTCATAATAGTCTTTGTATTTTCCTTTTGGATCGTTATTTATTGGTCGTTCACGTTTTGCGTCCTGATAAGTTACATTCAGACTGATGTATCCATCAGAAGGAAGAATATAACCAAACCGTCCGGATACTGTATCTATATCAGCTCTGTTGTTCCTGAGATAACCATTGGTACGATACTTTTCATATGAAAAATCATAAATAAATGAGTCTGCCCCGCCATCTACATTAAATCGGTGGGTCTGGGTGTTATATGAGCGATAGCTTGTCATCACCTTAAAATTCGGTTTCAATGTTTCACATCTTTTCGGGGTCCTGGTTTTTATGTTAAGCACCCCTCCGAGAGCCCTGCTTGAATAGAGCGCTGAATGAGGCCCGGAAATTATCTCGACACTCTCTATCTGTCCGAACGGGATAGTGGAGAAATCTACAAAATGTCCGCCCTTATATCCGCCGACTTTTTCAACGGATAAACCATCCGTAGCAGTCACAAAGCCGCGAGTGTCAAATCCCCGCATATAGACATTGTCGTTTGTTTCAACCAGATCGCTGCTTCCGCGAAAATCTATTATGGCCCGGTCTTTTAAGATATCGACGATATTTTGCGGAGTGCCGGGTGTTTTGTACTTTTCCACATGTACAATTGTGCTTTGGGGTGTTATTGTAATACCCTCCTTTTCTCCCGGCGCTGTTACGGTTATCTGTTCGAGCCTGACCGCCTTTTTTTCTTCCTGGGCATGGGTTAGGCATGGAATGAGAACAGTTATGAATAAAATAGCTAAATATGGATATCCGATCTTAAGTCTCTTCTTCATGGTTAAGTTTTGTCTCCTTTGACAATGAACTAAAAGGTTAAATATTAAAGGAGATCGCCCTAAAGGTAGTAAACGGAATGGATCTGAATTGACGAGGAAATACTTCGGTGGTATAAAGATGACCGAAGCATTCCTCACCCCGAGGGAGAGCTTCACTCTGGAAGGTAGCCCGCAAACTCTGGCCGAGGGAAAGGCTGCCTTCCTTTTTCAAGATTTTGTAAAAATTATTTTTTTCTGTTCGCCTCCTTTCAACAATTTTTTTTCATTACGTCAACTCAAACAAAATGGTTATTTCAACATTAAGCGGCTCTTTAAACAGGTTCGGCGGCGGCCTTGGAAAGGGGGCCGCTTTTTTCACCGCATCCAGGGCCGCAGTGCCGAGGCTGCTGTGTCTTGCTTGTTTTACGATTTTTAAGGACGATATCTGTCCGTTTGCTGCGATCACAAACCGAATCATAACTCTTCCTTCAATATGTTTTGATTTGGCGGATTCAGGATATTTTTTGCAGCTTTCTATTTTAAGTCTCACCATGTCAAAATAGTCGTTTGATGTTACAAACTCCTCGGATCCGCCTGGATTCCAGCCGGGGTTCCAGTCTGAAATGCTGGGGCCGGCATTGTCGGGGATGTCGGGCGCGCTGATATTTTCCATGAGCGTATTTACAAGGCTGTTTTTAACCGGATCGATTTTTATGCGTGGAACAAGCCGCTTTTGAATGCTCAGCTTTTTAACATTCCTGACTTTCGGGGCATGATGCCTTATCCTGGGTCTTGGGATTGCTCTGCTGAACGGTTTTGAAATATCGCGCATTGCCAGTTCTATACAGGTTAGAGCGTTGGATCGATATATCCCGGCAATATGCATGAACAGCGCTATATGAATAACCAGGGAGATGCCGATCATGGACTGCATTAGCCTGTTGGTTTTTTTTTTGTTTTTAGACACGGATTTCATTTTTTTTAGACGCGGATTACACGGATTTCACAGATTCCTTTTACTAAATACTTTTCGCTTTACTTTGACTGAATGGCCGAAATTGATTAACAGGCCAACTTCAATGTCTGTGGCCTTTAAATAGTTTACAAGTTGGACTTCATGAATTTCGGATAGTTGTTTAACCGCTTTCAATTCGAGAATAACCTTACCTTCAACAATAATATCCGATACATATTGACCAACGATTTTATCCTCATAATATACGCTTATGGGAAACTCGGTCCCAATATCCAGTCCCGTTTTTTTCAATTCGATCGCCAATGCATTTTGATATACCTTTTCAAGAAAGCCGAATCCAAGGGCATTGTGGACTGTATATGCCGCTTTGATTATTTTTTCAGTAAGTTCGGAATATTTCATTGGATCTCCTGCTATTTTTTAGTTTTTAGACACGGATTACACGGATTATAATATTTTTTTCTTAAAAATCCGTGAAATCCGTGTCTAAAAAAATTAAAAATCCTTTTCAGTAGCCAAACACAATCTTGCAGCGCCGGCAGCCTTGGCAAGATCCATAACCTTGACCGCCTTGTTTAATACCACCGACCGGTCAGCCTTCACCACCACCAGCCGGTCTTGCTGCCCGCCGATCATTTCCTTCAGCCTTTTAAATAGCATCTCCTGCGGAACCTCTTTGTTCTCTAAAAAAGCGCGTCCTTCCCGATCCACATAAACCGTAATCTCCTGCTGCGTCTGTGGCGCGGCGGCCTTTGCCTGGGGAAGTTTGATCTTGATGCCCTCATCCACCATAAAGCTGGTTGTCAGCAAAAAATAGATAAGCAGCATAAAAACAATATCTATCAAAGAAGTAAGCGGAGCCTGCATCTGATAGCGGTCCCTTTTTTTTCTGTGAACCAGCATTCCGGCCTCCTATTTCCTTGTAATGGCTTTCATAAAGACTACAGAACCGTTTTGCAGCCTGGCCTCATATTTATCAACTCTGGCCGTAAGATAACTGTGAGCCACCATGACCGGCAAAGCCACGGCAAGACCGAGAGCGGTGGTAAGCATGGCCTCCCAGATGCCGCCTGCCAAAACCGCCGCATTGACCTTGCCGCCCATTTGCTGGATCACCATAAAGGCCTTGATCATTCCGATGACGGTCCCGAGCAGACCTAAAAGCGGCGCGATATTGCCGATTGTGGCAAGGGCCTGAATACCTGATGAAAGACTTCTCACTTCCTCATCGGTTGTATTAACAATCACCGTTTCCAGCATTTCACGATCAAGATTCCCGGCGTCAATAGCCTGAACAAGTATACGCCCCATTGGAGAATCGCTTTCCCCGGCAGATTTCAGCGCCTCCTGTTCACTCCCGTTTAGAAGCAGCCCGGCAACTTTTTCCGCAAGGCCCGCGCCCCGGCTTCGCATCCTTGCAAAACGGATTATCCGCTCGGAAAATATGGCCAGGGCCAGAACCGAACAGAACAGAATCGGAACCACAAGCGCTCCGCCTTTTGATAAAAACTCAAACATATGAACTTTCCTTTTTTAGTTTTCAGACACGGATTTCACGGATTTAGGAAAAATATTATAATCCGTGTAATCCGCGCAATCCGTGTCTAATATAGACTTTAGGATAATGGTTTTGGGAAGGCCAGAGGGAGGAAGGCGTATTGTAATACCCCGACGACCGATAACGCACCCAAAATCTTTATATTAAAGTCTATAAAAAAATTACTGATCAGTCATATCCGGCCGGCCGTCAAAATCAAGATCCTTTTTCCGGCTGACCAGAGCTTCCGCGTCATCATACTCTTCCCAAATATCCGGCTTACCGTCTCCGTTTGTATCCTCTTCGACCGATGTAAGCCTTCCCTGATCATAAAAATACCACGTATCTATCCGGCCATCGCCCTTATTATCCTTTTCCGCCCGCACCGGATTTTTCGAATCATCATAATACCAGACAATATTCAACCGGCCGGTATCTCCATCGTCTTCCTCGCTTTTAAAGAGTTTGCCGTCTTTGGTGTAATGCTCCTTTAAATTTAAACGGCCGTCTCCGTCTTCGTCGATCTCTTTCAGCCTTAAAACTCCATCCTTATAAAAAAAGCGGGCTTCAATATTGTTATCCCGGTTTGCATCCTGCTCCATCACCATAGACCATTCCGGGCGGTCAAACCACTCGGTTATCTCAAAATACCCGTTATGGTCGCTGTCTTTAACCAGTTTTTTCTTTAAACCTTTTTTAAAAAAGACCCTTAAATCGACAATGCCGTTTCCGTTCTCATCTTTTTCAAGTTTAATAATTTTATTATTCTTATAAAACTGCCATGTGTCGGTTTTACCGTTTAAGTCTGTGTCGCTCTCAACCCTTTGCTTTTCTTCTTTTTTGGTGAAAAATATTTTGACATCCGGCTTTTTGTCCCTGTTTTTATCTTCTGTTTGAAGATACAGCTTCCCGTTTTTAAAAAGCGAAACAGTCTCCAGGAAGCCGTCCCCGTCGGCATCATATTCCACCCGGGCAGGCGCTCCCTTTTTAAAAAACCTGATCCGGTCGATCTTTCCGGAATTCCTTGTGTCTTCTTTTATCTCTTTAACCAGGCCGGCCTGATCAAACCGGCTGAAATAATCAATTTTACCGTCAAAATTCGTATCCTTGTTCCGGGTAAAAGCTTGGCCTTGTTTAAAGGTTGTGAAGATGTCAAACTTTCCGTCAAGGTTTGAATCCTTTTCCTGATTGATCGGCCGGGAATCTTTAAAATTTGTGACGGAATCGATCAGCCCGTCAAGGTTGATATCCTTTTGCTGTTTTTTGATCTCGCCATTTTGATAAAAACGAAAGGTTTCCATTTTCCCGTCTATATCAAGGTCGTGGCTGCTTTTTTCCGGAAGCCCTTCCTGGTCATACATGACTATTCTTTCAAGCCTTCCGTCTTCATCAGCGTCCGTCTTTTGCTCTACCGGCTTGCCGTCTTTATATTTTAGCCAGACATTTACCTTTCCGTTTTCATCCGTATCCCTGGTGGAAGATGCAAGCTTCCCTTTTTCAAAATAATAAATAGTGTCAAAACCGCCGCTGTCTGTGGTATCCTTTTTGATCAAAAGTGGCTGTTCGTTTTCATCAAACAGGATGATCCGGCAGACTTTTTCCAACTCGTTAATTTTTTTTTGCCGGATCCTTTTTTCATCTTTAAAATAGTCAATACAGTCAATCTTCTGATCAAAATCAGTATCCCTTTCGAGCCGGATCAGTATTTCATCCTTATAATACTGAAAACGATCCATCAGGCCGTCATTATTGCTGTCGTTTTCAAGCCTTGCAATTTTGCCTTTGGCATCAAAAAACGCGATCCGGTCAATCTTCCCGTCACCGTCAGTATCCTTTTCAACCTGCTTTGCTTCTTTTGCAAAGGCGGTTGATAAAAAGAGACCGCCAATCACTATAAAGACAAAAAAAGATAAATAAAACCGTATGTTAAAAGCTTGTTTTAAAATATTATCCCTTCCTCCAAAAAAAAAGCCAGAAAAATTTTAAAGGCATTTGTGCCCTCTAAAACCTTCCTGGCTTTTTTATTTATATTTTACAGCTTATAAACTGATATGAGACTGCTAAAAAAAATTACTTTCGGCTGAATAAATTAAATACACCACTTCATATGGCTTTATCTATAATTTCGTATTATATATCTAAGTGTTATAATATAGCATATTAATATTTGTTTGTAAATAAGAATCTTTGACAAATTAATCCCGGTTAAACATATAAGCCCCCGGCGTCAATGCGCTTTTTCGACGTAATTAACTAAAAAAACTTATATTTCTGCTTTAAATTCTATTTTCTCGCTGCCAAATGTTGGCTCAATCACTTTCTGTACGCCATGTCCAGGATTGGCCTCTTTAAAAATATTTACCAATTGATATTTTGATAATATTTTTAGATCATTATTCAGACTTACAGGCGTGCGATTCATATCGGACATCAATTCAGAGAAAACAACCCTTCTTTTTTTGCGTAAATGTTGTATTTGACAATTTTTCCTTTTCCATTCTCCCAGGCCTCAATTTTGAGGAGACCGCCACCTCTTTTGGGATTAACGGGGAATTGCTCAGAAACAACTTTTTTAAATTTTATCTTCTTTCTTTTCCCCGTCCCTTTTCTATATCCTGAAAGGAAAGCATGTTTCAGTCGACATAATAGCCACCGTAAACACCTGCCCCGGAAAGAGGCCTTCCGTCAAGATTTACCATATACCTGTCTTCACTCAATCCTCGAATTTTTATCATATTTCGATCCGGTGTGCCGAGACTCGACCTGCTGATATCAATAAGGGAGAAAATTACTTGTAAATTTTTTTTATATGTAATAAATATATACAAATATTACAAAATTTCATAAATGAAATTCTTGTTTTTTGTGACAGAATTTCAGGAGTAAGGTACTAGTATTGCTCTCAAGAAACTGAGAAAACAAAGGGTCTATGTTTGACCCCATTTTGCCCTTACATCCCCCACACTTTTATCTTTCTTTGCCGGTATATTTCTTCTTGCTGAAATATCTTTTTATCCCAGGATTTTTTTTTGGTTCGATCAAAGATAATCAGATGTGCTTCATCTGTTCCGCATTTATCCATATATTTTGAGGTTTGGCTCAGGCCATCCTTAATAGTTTGTTCCATGGAGTCATACAGTATCTTTAATTCCAGCACAATCTCCTGTACACCGTCAGGATACGGCCAGATCACAAGCAGATCCGTTCTCATGCGTCCTATGCCGTATTCTCGTTCTACACGGCCTCCGCCATTAATAATTCTCTGAAGAAATGCCTGGAGCAAAAGTTGAGGCCCGGCTTCTTTGTAATCGAATCTCTCGACCCAGTGTTCTGAGTGCTTTCGAAAGAATTCCTGGAAAGCAGTTAAAAGCTTATCCATATTCAGACGACTGTCTTGAGAATAAATATACCATATTGGATCATGGCTGATAGTCAACTGTGTGCTGTAAGTCAGTTCTCTTGGTATAATCTCCTGATATATCCTGTTGGCAATCCGTATCTGCCCTTTTGTCCGAATCAGCCCCAGGTCGCGAACATAGTAAATATCATCCACTGGAATCTGCTCGGGCTGCTCACCACCTGCCAATATCGGCTCAATAACACGCCTTACACGCTCTTCCTCGAGTTTGTCTGCCAGTTGATCGATATGCGTATCTCTCCTCAGAATGATATTTTCTTTGGCTTTCCTGATCATATCTTTTGTAATCGGTCCGGTTCGATCCCGCCCGTCCTTCATATCAAAACAGACCTCATAGCCAAGTGCGTTTACTAACCATGGCTGCCCCTGTGTCAAGTCCCACACCAAATCCAGCGCTTTGTCTTCAAACACCTGACCGGTCTCCTTTGTATGCTGACTATAAAGGAGAGACACCTCTTTCCTGGAAAAATCTCCCAACATCAGGGATTTGGCTTTGATATTAAAGGCGCTTCCACCGGTAATAATCGCCTTTTCCTGTGTTGAGTGTATCCTGTAATCCCGCACATCCCTAACACCGCACAATACTATGCTTTGAGGAAAGGATGCAGGACGTTTGGAATATCCTGTTCGCAATTGTCGTAAAATCGAAATCAGGGTATCTCCTACAAGCGAATCTATTTCGTCTATGAGAATCACAAGCGGCAGTGAACTTTCCTTGGCCCAAAGGGATAGCATTTTGTTCAGGGCTCCATATTCACCACTTTTTTCCAATACCTGCAGCCAGTGGGATTCAGGAAAATCATCATTTAGAAAATAAATGGCGCTGGATGCCATTTCATCCAGGATTGCCCTCATGCCTTGCCGCACATCCTCTCTTGCAGCCTGGGCGGATTCTACATTAAAGTAGAGACATCGATATTGACTGCCGGCATTCAGATATTCCATCAACGCGAGCAGGCACGTTGTTTTACCGGTTTGTCTCGGAGCATGCAAAACAAAATACTTCTTCTGATTGATCAGAGAAAGTATTTCATCCAGATCAAATCTATCCAATGGAGATAAACAATAATGGTCTATAGAAACAACGGGTCCGGCAGTATTGAAAAAACGCATAGTGGTTTCCTTATTTTAATGTTTGGTTTTCTCTCATTGCTCCAGCGTAAAAACTTACATTTCGTCCTCGTTTTTTAGGGTTCGGCAAAAAACAAGAAGTTTATTGATTGAAAAGCCTAAAACTCAAAACTGCGGTTTTGCCACTTTAGCCATACCAATACCAAGGTCTCTTATCGCCCAATAGCATAGTAAACTTTTTGCTGCAACCCGTTTGCGCTCTTTGCATAAAACGAAGGGGTTTGCTTTGCAAACTCTACTTATACTCTACTTAGAGATGCGGAAAAAAATAATCACCCCAATTATCATCCCGTCTTCAGGCTGCTTTGATTCGATCCCAAATTCCAACATCTTGAAATAGCTCGCTATTCCTGCAACTTTTTTTACTTTTAGATCAAACAATCCTGACCTAAATCTGTGAGCCTGCTCGAGGAAGTTATTTCGTCCCCGTTCCTAAGTTATTTAATCCACGTGCCCTATCCAGTTCGTATATCCTTTTACAGAACAGTCTGACCAGATCCGGATCATGGCTGATAAAGAGGTAACTTACTCCTTTTTGCTTTTGGATTTTTTCCAGCAGCCTAATTATCTGGGCCTGGGTTATATTATCCAGCATGCTTGTAGGCTCATCCAGCACAATAATTGCGGGATTAAGGCTCATAACCCTGGAAATTGCGATTCTCTGGAGTTCTCCGCCGGAGAGTTGTGACGGGTATCGGTTTAAAATTTCGGTGTTAAGTCCCACGCGGGAAAGATGTTTTAAAATAATTTTTTCTGAAAATGGAATCCTGTGAATTTTAAAAGGCTCAAGAAAACTTTGTTTCATCTTCCATTTTGGATTAAAAGTGCTTTCCGGATGTTGAAAGACAACCTGGATTTGACGCCGGTACTCTTTTTTTTCCTCCTTTGTCAGGGAATCGATTTTTTTTCCTTTAAATAAAATTTGCCCTTTATCAGGTTTAATGAGCCCTGCCAGAATTAATCCCAGGGTTGTTTTTCCTGCGCCGCTTTCGCCCACAATTCCAGTTGTTTCACCTTTACGGAGAATAAGATTAATTTTTGATAGAACTACAGCCTGCTTTTTTTTCAGCCGGCCGGTCTTAAATCTCTTTTCCAGATTTTTGATTTCAAGGAGCATAAAGCCAGCACCTTACCTGATGGTCGCCAATTTTAAAAAAGGGAGGCTTTTTAAAGCATTTATCAAAAGCCTTGCCGCATTTTATACGAAAGTTGCACCCTTGTTCATTGCATCTGTTTTGCATTGGAGTAAATCCGGTTAAAACCTGTAAACCATGAGAGGGCATCGCTGCTATCATGGCCTGAGAAAAAGGATGGAGCGGGTTTAAAAAAAATGACTCTTTGGGAGCAGTTTCAACAAGTCTTGATGCATACATAACGGCAATACGATCAGCAAATTTTTCCGCAAACAAGAGGTCATGCGTAACCGCAAGAATGGTTTTTTGGTTTAAATTTAAAAAAATTTTTAAAATATCGTTACATTTATTCCTGTCAAGCCCTTTTGTCGGTTCGTCAGCCAGCAGCAGGTCCGCCTGACCTGCCAGGGCCATTGCGATCAATGCCCGCTGCTTCATCCCGCCGCTGTAATGATGCGGATAATCAAAGGCCCTTTTTTCGGCATTTTCAATCCCCATTTTATCCAAAAGAGCAACAGCTTTTTTAATGGCAGCTTTTTTTTTAAATCCCTGGCCAATCCTGAAAGGCTCGGCCACCTGGAATGCGATTTTTTGCACCGGGTTTAAGGCATTCCCAGTACCCTGGGGAATATACGCTATTTTGCGTCCCCGGACTTTGCGCATTTCTTCATCTGAAAAATTGAAAATATTTTTATTTTTAACCATAATTTTGCCTGAAACCCTTGCATCGGAAGGCAGCAGCCTGAGCAGGGCCAGAAGCAAAATACTTTTCCCGCTTCCCGTTTCTCCTATCAGGGCGATTTTTTCATTTTTCTTTATACCAAAATTAATATTATCAAGTACTTGTAATGTTGCGCCATCACTGTTTTGAAATTTAACATTAAGCTCCTTTACAAAAACCGGATTGTTTTTTTCCGAATCAATTTCGGGTTTGTTGCTTTTACTGATGAACTTGTTCAAACAACCGGATTGAGAAAAATAATGTTCATCATTTTTATGCAAAACAACATAACCTGAAAGCGTAAAACCCAGAACCGAAAGGCAGATACAAAAAATCGGGGGAAGATACCACCAAAAGCGCCCGCCTACCACACCGCCATTTGAAAAAGCATCATTTAACATCATTCCCCAGCTTTTATGAACAGGATCCCCCAGCCCCAGAAAACTTATGCCGGCCTCGGTTAACATGGCGCCGGCAACAGCGAGGGAACCTTTGGCAAATAGGATTTCCAGGGTGTTTGGAAGGATATGCTTAAACATTATGGAAAAATTTCCGGCGCCCAGGCTTTTTGCGCTCATGACAAAGGCTGCTTCGCGTACTTGGAGTACGCGCGCCCTGACTACCCTGGCTGTAGCAGGCCATGACAAAAGAGAAATAACAATAATAATTTTTCCAATTCCAGGTCCAATATAAGCGGACAGGATAATAATAAGGGGCAGACCCGGGATAAGAAGGAATATATCTGTAATACGCATAAGAATATCGTCTATGATTTTTCGGAAAAATCCTGAAACTATGCCGATAAAACCGCCAATAAGCGTAGCGAGAATTGCCGCTGCCAGACCGATAAGCAGGGATACCCTTGCGCCGAATATCAGTTCGCTGAAAATATCCTGCCCAATATCGTTTGTCCCTAAAAAATGGGTGTTTCCCGGAGAAAGAACAGGAGAAAGAAAAGAATCATTCAAGGTTTTTAAATCAAAAGGAGCAATCCATGGCGCGAAAATGGCCATTATAAAAAAAGAGAATAGTATAAACGGACCTATCATTCCTTTTAAATTTTTGTGAAGCCGGATTTTATTAAGCATTGTTAAGCGCTCCATCCCTGATTCTTGGATCAACAACGGCATTAAAAAGATCGGCAGCGGCATTTGCCAGAATTACACAAAGAGTGAGGATAAGAAGGGAACCGGAAAGTAGCGGATAGTCACGGGAAAGAAGGGCATCATATATGAGTGTGCCCATCCCCTGCCATGAAAATAGAATCTCGACAAGAAGCGCGCCTCCTGCCATAAAACCGAAATTTAAAGCAATGACCGCTGCGTATGACGGTAAAGCATTTTTTAAAACATGATAAAACAATATATGTCTTTCTTTTAATCCCTTTGAAACTGCGGTTAATATATAATTTTCTGTTTTAACCTGCATCACGGCGCTGCGCATTATCGGATAATTATAAGCAGTATTATGGCATACCAAGACTGCCAGAGGCAGGGCCAGGTAACGCAGGGTATCTGCAAGATTATGCCCGGCCATACCCCCCAAGGGGAAAAAACCGGCATAAAAACTGAATATAAGCAGAAATAAAAGTCCAACCCCATAACTGGGCATTGCATAAATAACAAGAAAAAGCGGTGTTAATATGCGGTCTGTTTTTTGACCGGATCTCCAGCCGGACACAGCGCCCAGCCATGCGCCGAGGAGAGTGGAGATACAGATTGAAGGAATCAGCAAAATCAGTGTCCATTTCAGTCTAAAGAGAATCACCTGGAATACCGGCCTGCTGTAATGGTATGACCAGCCTAAATCGGCTTGCAAGGTATTTGCAAGAAAAGTTGTATATTGTTTAAATAAGGAACCTTCTAATCCGTATTTGGTTTTTAATTTTTCCATTTCCTGCGGGGTTTGATTATTGATACGCAGATAACCCTCTTCACCGAGAAGATGAACCAGGGGATCTCCGGGCATCAGGTGGATAAGGAAAAAATTCAAAGTTATGACGCAGATAAAGGCGAAAAAATATTGAGATAATTTGTATGAAAAAGATTTCACTCAGTTTTTGAATCCTTTGATTTTGATGAAAGCGACGGTTCTAATGAGTTCCAGGAAAACCGGTTTGCCAGACCGCCTTCCAGTTGATTTATTTTAAAGCCTTGCCGGTTTTCATGGAAAGGATAGATGTTTTTGCTCCAGCAGAGGGGAATGGCAGGCAGATGCCGCGCATAATAGCTTTGCAGGTCATGGTATAGTTGTTCTAAAATTAAAGTATCGGTTGTCGATAATATTTGATCACATAAAAACAGAAAATCCGGATCACTTATATTCCCTATCACACCGCCTCCTTTTCTGCGGGAATCAAAATATCCACTGGAATATCCGGCATGCATCATCATCCCCCATGGTGTAGTCCTGAACAAAACCAGATCATATTTGTCTTGATCAAGAAAATTTATCCATGTGGATAAATCCACGTATTGGACAGCAATATGCAGGCCTACAGCTTCAAGATCGTGGGTCAGCAGCTTTACAAGCTGGTTGTTTCCGGGCAAATTTCCCCTGACCAAAAGATCCAGGGAGATTTTATTGCCACCGGTAAATTCCAGGATTCCATCGCCGTCACGATCTTTAAACCCGCAAGATTCAAGAAGTTTCCTGCTTTTTCCAGGGGTATAGGTTAAGTCAGAAAAATTTTTGTGAAAAGGAAATGCCGGGGGAACAAAACCGGGTCCGGGAAGATAACCATTTCCTCTTAAAAAGCATTGGGTAATCCTTTCATAGTTTATGGCAAGGGAGATGGCTTTGCGGACATCTATCATGTCAAATGGCGTATGCTTCAGATTAAAGCCGAGGGCTGCGGGAACGCCGAGAGCATCAGCCTCAAGCATCTTGAGGCCGTTGGTTTTCTCAAGCTGCTTGATATATTGCAGGGGATAACCGGAAGCATATTTATAAAAAAAATCAACCTTATTTTTGATAAGCGCCATGGTTAATATATCCATGTTTTGGTACAGGTGAAATTCTATCCGGCCGATTTTTGGTATTACGCCGTGATAATCATTATTTACATCAAAAAAAATCCTTCCGGCTTCCCTGTTAAAAGAATTAAAAATATAAGGGCCGCAGCCGATGGTCATTCCATCAGCCGCGGCTTTTTGAGGATCATTTATTTTTTCCCATATATGTTTTGGCAGAATACGGACTATAAAACCGGCATTAATCAAAAAGCGGCTATACGGTTTTTTAAGCCTGAAAATTATTTCACTGCCGTTAATACGTATATCTTCTATCAGATCCGCGGCCCAGCCCGATGTTATGTTATGTCCGGCAAGATAATTAAATGTAAATTTAACGTCTTCGGCTGTAACCGGATACCCGTCATGCCATCTTGCATCGGAAACCAGCCTGAATTTCCATATCTTCCCATCTTTACTGCAAGACCAGGTTTCAGCAAGCTGTGGAACCACATCAAGATCCGGCCCAAAGCGGACAAGCGTGTCATGAGTCATCAGCATTGCCAATATATTATAATAATAATCGGCAAGCGGATTGATTTCTTTTATCTTCATGAAGGCTCCGATCCTGAGCCGGTCTGTTTCAGGCGAAGAAACATCTTCTTTTTTTGAATCTGAACAACCTGAAACAAAGCATGCATAAAGCAACAGGATAAATGCAACGATGTATCTGCAAAAATAATTAAAATATTTACAGTTTTTCATATTTTAAAAAGTAATTTTTACCTCGCCGAAAAATACTGTTCCGGGATCTTCATATATATATAAAGTCCTGTAGTTTTCATCAAAAATATTATCTATACTAAGCGAAAGATCTATGTTTTTCAGATACCCTTTTGAAATCGGGAAATGTTTGACAGCTTTAAGATCCATAACAAAAGACTCTTCCATATACCTTTTTTCTCCTGTGGATGTATATTTTGTATTGTCGTTATTGGTATATTGGTCATCTATATATCTTCCGAATATACTTATGGTAAAATTATCTTTCCGGTCATAAGTAATACCCAGGTTGGCTTTATGCTCCGGGCTGAAAGAGAGCCGGTTATCTTTTTGGTCAGGATTCGATGAATTCTTGTCGATTCTGGCCGTGTTCCAGGTGTAATTTGCATTTATCAACCAGTTTTCAAGAATATGAAGAGCAAAATCAAGTTCAACACCGTAAGATTTTGCGCGGCCGATATTTTTATTAATCCAAATATTATCAGCATTAAACCAGGATACAATCTTGTCATCTGTGATGCTGTAATAACCTGTAATACTGGTTTGCAGGCTCTCTCCAAACCATTGTTCAACACCAAGTTCATACGATTCGGTCTCTTCCGGATCAAGATTCGGGTTTGCCTCCCTGGGATTTCCGCCTGAAGTTCGATCATCATAGAGTTGCGCGGATGACGGAGGCTTAAACCCGACGCTGTAATTCCCCCATATAGAGGTTTTATCAGTAAAATTATACCTTATGCCGAATTTCGGACTCCAGTTATCATCCGTCCTGTCCTTTGGATTCGGAGTATTAAAGTTGCTAAAATAATTGTCATAATTTTTCCAGTGATCATAACGAAGACCTGCGGTAATTATTAATTTTTCAACAGGTTTCCACACATCCTGCAGGTATCCTGCCTGGGTCTCCACTTTATATTTACTCGATGTTCAAGTTTTTGATGATGAACTTGCCAAAAGCACTTAGCAAGGACAATATTTACGTGATAGAGAAGGTGTTGGCCCCAATCTACCTATAGTTCTTCCGCTCATATGTTTTCCCGATGGCATAAGTCGGAAAACTTTTTTGATAACTTGGCCCATTTCTTTAAGTTTTTCACCGGGATCTTGTTGTTGCAGCAAAGATTTGACACATTCCATCAAAACATCCATTTGAGTTTTTCTTTGCAGACTTCCCACGGTAAACACGGGAGTTTTGTTCTCTATGCAGGCCTCCTGCTCAGGGTGAAGGAGGAGGCAATGGTCTAGCAACAGACTCAAGATCAGGCCTCGGCTTGATCCTTCTTCGTCATATTGTTTGGCCTCTTGTCCCCATCCTTCATAAAGCTTCCAGTCTTCAAAAAAAACCTCTACAAGCCATCTCAAAGAATATGCTTGAATAATGTCAACTGTGCGCCAACTCACATCAGTGGCAGCTAAGTAACGGTATTCATCTTCCCCTTCATATTTAAGAGCTATCACAAAAAGCACATTGCCATCGTGTGCATCAACCTTAAGGCGGGCACTGCTCACTGTTGCATTGACTTTTTCACCGCCTCGCACACGAATGGTGCAATTTACACCTTTGTTAATCATGTTGAAATAATCCGTAATTGTCTTTTTTTTACCTTTGTATCGTATATTTTGATTTGACTTTAATTGGCTGATAATTTGCACTCCTCCCAAAATATTAGAGGCTCCATTCATAAATTCTTTTGAACCGTATAAAGCGTCAGCCAATACACATTTAACAGTAATTTTAGGATAATATTTTTTAAAATTCTCAAGTAAGAGCAGGGCTAATTGAATTTTTTTCGGATACTCAGGGTTAAATGCTGGTTTGACAGGACGCTTACTCTTCGGGAGTCCCTTTTTTTTCAATCTCTCTTCTTCTTTTTTCCAGGCACTAACAACTGGATCAGGCATGTAAAACTTAAAACCAATAGGTACGGTTATAGAGTCTGTGACCAAAAGAAGCAAAACAACTGTTTGCCCATTAACATAACCTCCGCTTGCTTTGTGTTTTTGCTTATGAGCCTTGTATATTCGCTTTGTATTCTTAGAACGGGCACGATCAGACTCATCAAAAACAATTACACCATTTGTGATACCATATTTTTTCAAAATACGCCTGACGCTTCCAACAAGTAAATTGTCCCATGAAATCTTACCCTTACGAAACATCCAAGATAGAGCTGCTAATTTATAATTGCCCAGACTCGCCCGTTCAAATTTTGCCCAACATACAGCATTTACCATTAATATACCGGTAAGACAAAAGCTTAGCCATGCTTTCTGGGTAAATGTTAATCCCGCACCAGGTTTGTATTGCTCCAGGCTATTGTTGAGATCTTCAATGTACTGTTTGATAAATGGTGCAGATTCAGTTAATAGCATTATGAATGGACTCTTTCAAAATTATTAATATTTTTCAATGGCCGTGATTATACTCTCAAGCTTAAAATTTAGCTAATCATAAAAACTTGATCATCGAGATTTATTTTCCCGCCAGGGAGTCCCTGTATTCCAGTCAAAATAGTCCTGATCCGTTTTTTGCTTGTTATAAAAATAACCGCCTGTAAGTGTGTGCCCCCAGCCTACATCACCGGTTAACTGTAATTCTGCAGGCATTTCATAATAATCGGTATACCGTTTCCGGTTTTTGGCATAGTTGGTTCCACCCTTGTCATAAAGGTGCAGTAGATCATCATAACGGTATCCTATGGAACCTTTAAAATCAAACCGTTCACCTATGGCCTGATCATAAATGATGCTGGCAAAATGTCGGTCCCAGTCACCTCCGTGATTGGGGCGGCCTCGTGTATATTCATCATGAAAAAAATTATACAGAATCGATATTTTGGATATGTCGGTAAATCTATAATCCGTATTTATCGAAAAAGCATGCTTGTCATAATCGCAGGTATCTATCATATGGATACTCGAAATGATATTATTAGGCACAACCTTGTCACCATCGGAATCTTCATAAGATGCCGCAAGCGAATAACCGAATTTATCTGCACGCCCGCCAAAATAAGCATTTAACCGATACGTATCAAAGGTGCCGTAACCGGCGCTGACACTGTTTTCAAACTCATCTTTTCCTTCTTTTATTATAACATTGATAACGCCGCCGCTGGCATTAGCGCCGTAAAGGGCTGAAGCCGGGCCGCGAATTATTTCGATCCTTTCTATGTTTTCAGGCGGTATGGCCTGGGTGATTTCCCAGTTTGTAGGGATCCCGTTAACCAGGACAACCGTTGCTCCACTGCCGGCGCCACGGATATTGGGATAAGCGGGAAAAGGCCCGTATGCACGGCGCAAAGTAATGCCGGGAACCGAACGTACCACATCTCCTATATCCCCGTTGGGCATGTTTTGATTTTCGATTTCTTTTGATGTGATTACTGTAATGGAAGCCGGAACATCCTTTACAGAAGTCTTGTATTTGGTTGCAGTCACAACCACATCTTCCAGTTTTGTAATTTTTTCCTCTGCCCAGCTTAAAGGAAGCAGTAAAATAAGATTAAAAACGCTAAACAAACAAAAAGAACATAGAATTTTCATATTTGAATCCCCTTTTTTAAAAAAAAATATTTTAAAAACAGAGAAAACCTATCGAAGTTTTAGGCATTGCATCACTTTCTTGATTTTATCTTTACATTTTAGTAAAATAAAAAAGCATGGCGGAAAGTGGAATTCTCTGTCGTGTTCATGGAAGGCAGCCGGGAACCCTTGGCCGGGGGGGCTGCCTTCCTTTACTGCCGGTAAATTTGAGTGTTCACCTCTTTTTTTATGATTTTCCAACAAAAAAAGCCAAGAATGCAAAGTCGGATTTTATTCCGATCAAGCCTTCCTGACTTTTTTATTAAAATGAGTTTTTATATTTTTTTATACAAGCGCAGTTTCATACTGCGCATTTAAATTTAAACAATTCAAATGATAATTAGATAAAATTCATTTATTTGCCAATGCAAATAACTAATTCATTCAGGGTAAGGGCGCACTCACATCAGTAGTTGAGAAGGAAGTCAATACTCTTATAAACCCATTGCATCCTGACATCAAATTTGTAAATCTATCAAATATTGATAAATTTTCATTTGCCTCAAGACTTTTTAAACAACAATAACAGGTTGCTATAGATTGTCAGAAAATAGCCGAAAAGACAGGCGTTTTATTGGCCATGCAGGCGGTCGGAGAAAAAATGAATTATAAAAAACCGAAACGGTACTTTGAAAAGTCAGGTGTGGTTGATCCACGTGCATCCTATTATGTTCCACTGGAGAACGTTACCAATATGGATAATCAGGATATTAAAACCATGGTTGACCTGGGAAGGTACTTTTCCATATTTGCTCCCAGACAGAGCGGCAAGACCACATTTTTTGAGGATTTTTGCGATGAACTTGAAAAAGATACTACCTATGTGGCCATCCTTCTTAGTTTCCAGGATTACAAAAACATCAATCCAAAAAGATTTTATCAATTGATTCAAAAAGATATATATGAGCAACTGCTAAACAGGCTGGATCATGTGAATTGCTCTAAGCTTGATGCTGTGAAGGCATACCTGAATTCGCATAATATTTCCGACCATACCTGCTTTCGCGAATTATTTGAAGAGCTGAACTGCATGGTAAAATTGAAAAAAATAGTTATTTTTATAGACGAGTTTGACGGCATCCCCATAGGCGAATTGGAAAATTTTCTGACCACCCTAAGGAAACTTTATCAAAGATACAAAAAGCAGATCGACAAAGCTCTTTACTCCGTAGGACTAGTGGGCATACGCAATATCACCAAGTTGATTGTAGGGGGTGTTTCGCCTTTTAACATTGCCGATCAGGTAAAACTTCCACCCTTCACCCTAAAAAATGTCCGTGACCTTTATAACCAATACACGGAAGAAACAAACCAGCCATTTACTGAAGAAGCAGTAAAAAAAGTATTTGATGAGACAGCCGGCCAGCCATGGCTGGTGAACCGCATAGCCACTATTCTGACGATTAATATAAAACCCGAAACCACGAATCCGATCACCGCACAAGATGTAGAAAAGGGAATAAGACTTCTTCTTAAGGAAAGAAACAGCCACTTTGACAATCTTCTTGAAAAAGCAAAATTGTACAAAGAAACCTTTGTCAGGATTACATTCAACGGGGTGGACTATAATCCCGATGATAAAGATCAATCCTGGCTTGAACAATACGGTTTGATCAATGAAAAAAATGATAAGGCTGTTGTGGCCAACGCAATATATAAGAAACGATTCTTAAAGGCTTTTTTTCAGGAATCCGGGGCAACCGCAGATACTTCACTTAATGCCTATTTTACTTCTGATGGTTTTTTAAATATGGAAGCCATTCTTTCTGATTTTGAGGAATACATCATCCAGATCGGCGTAAACGCTTTTTACAAAAGCCAAAAGCCATATGAGAAAACAGGACAGTTTCTGCTCACCGCCTGGTTATATCAGTTTGTAGAGGGCAAAAAAGGAGAGCTTCGTTACGAGGTGCCAAGCGGACTGGGAAGAATGGATATTCTTTTGATCTACCATGGTCATAAATACATTATCGAAACCAAGATAAATCGTTCAAACCTTGATAAGACTGTTGAAAAAGCGATTGATCAGCTTTGCAGTAAATATCTTTTAACCGAACGAGCCAATGAGGGATATGCGGTAATTTTTGATCTTAAGACGATGGTGGGTGAGTTATGCACGCCGCAAAAACGCCTGGTAGAGGGAAAAGAGATATTGATTTTTAACATCGGGATAGGAAATGGGGGACATTATAAGTAAAAAATTTGGTAACCGTTCACGGGCAATAATCGTTTTGAGTTTAAAATTTAATATCTAACCGCAAATTTTTTTAAGAAAAATTTTGCGTTCCAGTGCCTGATGGTTTATAGTGTCAGGAATGGAATCAGTCATAACATATCGGAGGCGATCAGTCACCAGGCAAAATATAGCGACCGTCAGGCGGATTATTGAATCACATCCTGACAAAAGCAGACGCTTCATTTCTCAAGAAGTCTGCAGGGAATGGAACTGGAGACAGTCTAATGGTGTTCTTAAAGATATGATCTGCCGAAGCCTGCTGCTTCTTTTGGAATCAAAGGGTTTTATTAAACTGCCTGCCCGAAAATGTACCCCTCCCAACCCTCTTGCAAAGCGAAAAAAAACATCCTGGGTAATAGTCGATAAAACTCCTGTTCATTGTTCTGTCGAAGACCTGTTTCCTATAAAACTTGACCAGGTTCGCAGAACTTCTTTTGAGAAGATATTCAATGGTCTTGTAAGTGAGTACCATTATCTTGGTTATACTCAACCAGTTGGGGAGCATCTCAAATATATTGCATTTTCTCATAATCGCCCTATTGCGTGTTTGGCATGGGGGTCAGCGCCATGGTATATTGGAGCACGAGATCGTTTCATTGGCTGGAGCAAAAAGATTAGAGAGAACAATCTTCATCTAATCGCCAACAATCTCCGTTTTTTGATCCTGCCATGGGTTCAAGTCCCTTGTTTGGCATCATATTTATTGGCATTGAACCGTCATCGCTTGTTACAAGATTGGAAAACTTTATATCATCATCCGGTTTATCTGCTTGAAACCTTTGTTGACACAGAGCGCTACCGCGGTACCTGTTATAAAGCGGATAATTGGATCTGTGTGGGGCAGACAACCGGTCAGGGCAAGCTCAGCAAATCAAAGCAACCACTACTTTCCAAAAAGGCTGTTTATGTTTATCCCTTGACTAAAAACTTTCGCAGGGAGTTATGTCATGACGCATGATGAAGCATTGGCTTTGTATAATGCCGGGCTGAAAGTTACGGTCAAAATCCTGTGTGATTTAAGCAATACTATTGAATTTCAGGAAGAGCAGATAAAGGCTTTGGAGGTCAAGGTTGCCAAGCTTTCAAAAAACTCATCTAATTCCAGCAAACGCCCTTCTTCTGATGAGATCACAAAGCCAAAAAATCAAAAAGAAGGAAATCGTAAGATCGGAGGCCAACCCGGACATGAGAGGCATCTTCGTACTCCCTTCACCGAGGATGAGATAAACAAAACTCATCCATACATACTAACTGTTTGCCCTGTATGCGATGGGGAAGTTCATATAATTGATGCGCCTCCTCGTATTATCCAACAAATGGAACTGCCGGAGCTGCCGATAATCAAAGAAGAACATCGTTCGTATCCGGTATGGTGCGAGAAATGTCAGCAAATTCATTACATGCCTTTTCCTGCTAATATAGTCAAGGAAGGGCTCTTCAAAGAGCGCTTGACAGCCTTGGTTGCCTATATGAAAAATGTCTGTCATGCATCGTTTTCCACAATCAGAAAATTTATCCGAGACGTCCTTGGAGAAAATGTTTCCCGTGGATATCTGCGAAAAGTAATTGAAAAAGTAAGTCAGTCCCTGGAAGCGCCATACAGTGAATTGCTCAATCGTTTACCTTTCGAGGAAGCAGTAAATGTCGATGAAACCGGCCATAAGGAAAACAAAGACAAGTTTTGGACATGGGTTTTCAAGGCTGAAATGTATGTGCTGTTCAAAATCGACAAGTCCCGTGGATCAAAAATTTTAATTGATGTTTTGGGTAAAGAGTTCAACTCCAGGTAGGAGCATCGGTTACCCGACGCCCCCCCTACAGACCCGTACGTGAAGATTTCCCTCATACGGTTCCTCGGTTCAAATCCTTTTTACCGGATTATCAACCAAACAGGCGACACCCCGTTTGGCGTATAACTTTGCAGCCCTTACGGCATCAAATATTATGGACTATTCTGGGTAATGGCAGTGGGTATGTTGTGCGCAAGTCCTCGAACATTACTTCGCCCTTGTGACTTCTTCGGCTTAACCATCGACGCCATGCTTTCTCAGTATATTCAAACACAACTTCCAGCACTTTGTAGTTACTTATTACTCCAAAGTACTGGTAAAAACCTCGCAGTTTACTGCAAAGAATCTCATACTGCTCGGCCATTGGCTTATGACGGTTATCCTTGCACCATATCCATATTCTCTTCATAAAACGGCTTGAACGCTTTCTTGCCGTCTTTTTCTTTATTACCATGTACCCTTTTAATGATTTTGACCAGTAAAATGTAAACCCTAAAAAATCAAACGTCCCGTTTCCCTTTCCGCTAATGCGTTTGGAAAATCGAATCAGTTTTGTCTTTTCCGGGTGAAGTGACAGCTCGAACTGTTCGAACCGCCTGGGTAATACATCCATGACACGCAATGCGTCTTTTTCATACTCGAACCCGAGGATGAAATCATCCGCCCAGCGTATGATGGAGCATCTCCCTTTCATCCGGGGGATCACTTCTTTCACGTACCAGTCATCTAAAACATAATGAAGAAAGATATTACTGAGCACAGGGGAAATTACTCCTCCCTGTGGAGTGCCCGTTTCAGAGTACGTCAGGTTGCCTTCCTCCATTACGCCTGCATTCAACCACTTCCCTATCAGGCGAATCATTCCGCCGTCACTTACTCTCCGACGTATCATGTCTTTAAGTAACTCGTGATTAATATTGTCAAATAGTCCTGTAATATCTGCGCTTACTATCCAGCTGATATTCTGCTTCAAGCATTGCTCACGTAAATCTTTGATTGCCATGTGTTGGCTCCGACCTTTTCTGAATGCATGGGAAAAATTGTAAAAATTCCTGTCAAATATGACATTCAATATGGCTGCTGCTGCTTTCTGGACAATTTTATCCTCAAGTACAGGTATGCCAATTGGACGCTTTTTCCCTCCTTCCTTGTCTATCCAGATACGCTTTACAGGAGACGCAACGTACTGTCCTCTCCGCAGTCGTTCATACAGATTATAGAGGTTTTGATCAAGATTTTCGGCATACTCCTTTGCCGTAACCTTGTCCACTCCTGCAGATTTGCTTTTCCGAATTTTACGAAAGGATTGTTTCAGTAAATCAAAGTCTATCCGATGGACTACTGATGTAAATACCAGTTCAGGATTACTTTGAGCAAGCAGCTCGATTTTGATAAGGGATGACCCACCTGTTAACACCGGTGGTTGTCCCCATTCTATCGGTCTGGAATTGCAAGCGACCGTTCTTGCAATTTCTCGGCTTTTTGTTGATATGGTTTGTGACATCTGTGTATCTCCCATAATTCCTGCCAAAAAAACGTTATACCCTGCTTCACCTTCCCTGCAGTGGGTCGCTTGGGCATCACTTCCCCACCTTTCCGATCAAGATAGTTCAATTCTTAATCATCGGTACTATGATCTGCTAAGACTTCCGAATGTTTATCTCAGGTTCGTTCGCTCTTCGCTATCCTCCCCTGATACCTTGTATCGCCCATCTTTTAATGTTTGTGTTTCTGCCAATGGCAGACTCGTTGCAAGGCGGGACATTCCTATGCAACGCCGGGATTTCGCTTGCGCTGGATTTCCTGTTACCGTTCTTTTTACCCAAGGAAACATCCGGGTCTCCCAAGTTCCCGAGCTACCCCTTTGAGTACATGCCCTGGTCTAAGACCCCGGTGGTGTCCTGAATACTTGCCTTAGCATATTCAGGACTGCTGCCTTCCGCTGTCTCCAAAGCGTCGGCTTTTTCCTGCAAGCAGGATTATCACAATGACCACAACCATACATTTTTCGGGGCTCAATACAGAGCCTGCAATCTTGCTCCGTCCAGCTCCAGACTCCCGTTACCGGGTTTACCTGTGGACTTCGCTACTGACCTGCTGGTTAGTCTTTAGTCAGGTGGGACTATCTTAACATCAATGCCAGAGCAAGCCCTGCAGAGATGAAGGAAACAAACCGTTTCCCGAGCACCCACTTGGTAACAATATCGAGTTTCAAAGACCTTGTGTCTTATCCCAACGATTCGGATTTATCTTGGCACGAGGAGTACTGGGTTGTGATTATTTTTCGGCGTATCAGCAAGTATATGAAGGATTTTAACGTTACTATACAGTTTTGTATCGCCCACTTGATTCGGGACATCCGGTTTTTAACAACTTTGCCAGATAAAGAAACAAAAGCATATGGCGAAAAACTTCTGGATGAAGTCCGAAATATGTTCAAGGTTATTCATGATCGTGACAATATAATCCCGGAAGACTTCACCAATGCTCTTGAAAAGGCTAAGGCAAGAATTATTACAGCAGCCTTGGAGGATGTTCCGAGTCGACTGAATAAAGACGGTAAAGAAGAAAAACGGGAAGCCAAAAATATGGCCAACCGATTCCGCAAGCATGGTAAAGAATATTTTGAATTTATCACAACTCCCGAAATAGGCCCTACCAACAATGTGGCAGAACAGGCAATCCGATTTATCGTAATAGATCGTTACGTAACTCACGGTACACGCAGTATCAAAGGACGAAAAAGTTGCGAACGGTTATGGACTGTAATTGCAACATGCGCATTACAAGGCCGATCAGCATTCAATTTTATATTGGAAGCAGTTAAGGCGTACTTCAAGAATGATCCCGCCCCATCCCTTATACCTGATACCTCATAGTGAATTTACGATAGGAATCCCTCGGAATCAGTCTATTAAAAAACCTGGAGTTGATTTGACATTCCGCCACTGCGTGATCGACTGGCCACTGATTTCGAATATTCCGTGTATATTTCGCAGAGGACAATCATAGGTGATGCGCTTATTCTTACACTGATCATGAAATGAGAACGAGATTTCCTAAGTAGTGATCAAATGCAAGAATTTCTTTTTTTGTCTCTTTATAATCCAACATCCTCATCAAAGATGAATCGGTAGGCGTAGTAGTATATCCCTAAGATTTTTTCATCCTTGAAGACAGCGATACTATATACCGTTTATTCATAGGCCCAACCATTTCCTGCCATTCCAATATTTAAAGGGGGCATTTATACCCGTGAACGGTTACCAATGGCTTAGCTCTTTGCATGCTCCAAAGTTTTCCAAGAGTTACGTCTTTCAGCATACGGTAATTTTTAATCCTGAATCCTTCTATTTTTGCCATAGTTATTCTTCTTCCATTTTCGTTACCGCCTGCTCGTAACCGATAAAAAAAATTGGTCTTTTCCCTGATCCTATTCAGATTCCAGGTGTTTCCGGTAGGCCAGCATCATTCTGATTTCTCCATAAGAATAGTCATCTCCCAGGGCATTTTTTACTTCTTTGAGGGAATTATTGTGATCTACCGCAAGTTCCTTTTCAATGGCCTGTTGTTTTTCAGGTGAAAGGAGCTTGTTGATATCCAATTTGCCTTTTTCTACAAAAAAAGCCAGATGCCCTTCAATTGTAGATTGTACCAGGCCTCTTTCTTGTGCAATCCGGTCAACAGTTAATCCTTTATTGAACATATCAAGGCTTGTCTGTTTCGTGTCGGAAGGCGAAGCCTCTTTGTTTGTAGTGGTATTTTCTCCCGAAAGTGTTTTAATATCCGGCAGTACGACTTCCTTTATCCCGTGTTTTTTGCGATAGGCTGAAACCAGTTTCACAAGTTCTTCGCCGTATTTCTGAATAGTTTTTTTGCCGACCCCATTTATTTTTCTTAAATCAGCAGTATTGTCGGGCAGACATACCACAATCAGGATCAATACCCGTTGATGTAAAACCTGAAAAAGGGCAACTTCTTCCTCCCTGGCCTTGCGGAAACGCCAGTCCTTCAGGGTCTGGAACAGCTCTGGATGGGCAATGTCCGATTCGGTGTAGGCCGGGGTGGTATGTTTTTTTTCTTTTTCAGGGGTAAAGTCAATTTCAGCGCCTGAAACAGCGCGCAGGAAACTGGACGGTGAAAATCCTTTTTCACAGCATTCTACTCCAGCTACCTTTACGGCAACTTCTTTTTTAAGTTTGCCCAAAGCATCCCCAATTTTTTTGCGGAGTTCGGTATTGTCTGTTTCGACATGCAATTTTTGCACTGACTCCTCAAAAATTTCGGCAAACTTTTTCTGAAACCATACGGACGCCTTGCGGATCCGTTCCAAAATAACTGCATCTGACTCGGGCAGGCCTCCATCCGCAAAAATTGTGCGTAATTGCCGCTTAAAATTTTCACTGGTAATAAAAATATCTTTGGCAGCCTTTTGTTCCAGTTGGCGAATATCTTCAACTCCTGATACCTGAACTACTCTGGCGTTACCCAGCAAAAGCCGGGCAAGATAATTGAGAAGGTTACGCAATCGTGAAAAATCAAAACAATCAAGCAATAGCTGCTGCTGGTAGCTGATTTTAGCTGCCTGAAGCCGGCTTTCCGAGGGAGGGTTTTGCTGATTTTTTTCGTCAAAGCTCATTATTGCTTCGTCTGTTTTTATTCCCCTGGATGAGATGGGAGAGCTCAGCACCATGCCCTCGATAGTTTTACAACGGCTCAAGGCCACGTAAATCTGACCATGGGTAAAGGCTGCTTTGGCATCAATAATGGCCTTTTCAAAAGTCAGCCCCTGACTCTTGTGGATGGTGATTGCCCATGCAAGTTTCAGTGGGTATTGCTTGAATGTGCCGATTATATTCTCTTCAATCTCCTTGTTTTTTTCGTTCACTGTATATTTGATATTTTGCCACTCGACCGGTTCAACCACGATTTCCTGCTTGTCGTCGGGGCAGATAACGCTGATGTTTTTGCTCGAAATTGTGCTTATTTTACCGATTTTACCATTATAATAGAGTTTTTCAGCAGAGGGATCATTCCGCACAAACATCACCTGCGCCCCCTCTTTAAGCAGAAGAGTGGATAAGGTCGGGTGTATATGTTCAGAAAAATCTCCGGAAATTTCCGCTTTGAAACGGTGTTCTTTTTTGGTCAGGGCCTTAAGTTTGGTACGATTGATGGATTCTGCGCTACGGTTGTGGGTGCTCAGGGTAATATAGCCCTGATCTTCGCCCGGTTTAAAATCCTGAATGTAACGCTTATTAAAATCCGCTATGGATGATTCATCAAGCCGGTTGTCACGTACCCGATTCAGGAGCTTGATAAAATTGGCGTCTGACTGGCGATAAATATGCTTCAGTTCAATAGTAAGAAATTCAGTAAGAGCAAGCGCTTTGCTGCTGAAGAAATAAACCGAGTCATAATGTTGATTTAAAATATCCCATTCATTTTGCCTTGCCACCGGAGAAAGCTGATGCAGATCACCTATCAGAAGAAGCTGCACCCCGCCGAATGGCTGGTTATTACGGCGATGACGACGCAGCACAGCATCCACCGCGTCGAGTAAATCGGCCCGTACCATACTTATTTCGTCAATCACAAGCAAATCAAGGCTTTGTATAATCCTCTTTTTTTCTTTGCTGAATCTGAACTGGCGCTGCTTATTACTCTCATATGCCTCGCTGCCAGGCACAAACGGGCCAAAGGGCAACTGAAAAAAAGAATGGAGTGTTACCCCGCCGGCGTTGATCGCCGCAACACCGGTTGGAGCGGTGATAACCATCCGCTTAGCCGTGTTCTTATGCAGATTATATAGAAAGGTTGTTTTGCCGGTGCCGGCTTTACCTGTCAGAAAAATATTGGAGCCTGTGTACTGGACAAAGTCGTTGGCGAGTTGCAGTTCATGGTTTACTTGGGACATGGTTTTCCTGGTCATGCGCTTTGTTATCGTTTTTTAGTAATCTGACAGACCCAAACCGGTGCTTCAAGCATGGGCCGGTGATACTGACACTATCAATTCTCTCCATGGGGTTGCTTTGCGGCAAAGATGGTTAATTTAAGTTCCGCATCATCCAAAAGAAGATATTCCGGCCTGCGTCCGGAAAGCTTTGCACTTTCAGTGATGATAATCGGTACTCCTTCGCCGCGTTTATCCATAATAAAACTGCGCTGGCTGCCCATGGCATTAACATTCATTGGGCAGCGGGCCAGGAGAGAGCTGAGCAATTCGTTGCGCGATGATTGCCGTTCTGAAAGGCTGCCCACGGTCATTGTATTGGAAATGCTTCCCGGCGAGAAAATTTCCAGCCTGTCTGCAAAAAGATGCAGCCTGATTTTTGACCCGTAAATGGAGTAGTCCCGATGAACCACAGCGTTCACGACCGCTTCAAATACGGCGTTCATGGAAAATTGAGGAGTTTCGATTCGATTCGGCGCTTTGATGGCATAAATTCGCATGTTACGTTCAATAAATTTGCAAGCTTCTTTAATCTGAACATCTAAAGGTCCGGTAATATCTTTGGCATCCAGTTGATAGGACGCGTTCCGCTCGGTGCCGCGATAGCAGACAGCCTGTATAAAAGCGCTCGACATAAACGATTCTGGAGCATCACTTGCCATCAATACGCCGCTTACCGTAGGGCAAAGAATATTCTCCTCATCCCCGGAAATCAGTTTCATTTTTTCCAAAAACTCTTGATCATCTGTTGGGGAAATAACCGTTCTAAACCGTTTCCATAGTTTAGGGTCCAAGTCATCAAGTTTTGCATTTGGTACCGTCTGCTCGTCGAATCGAATCAACCGGGTCTGGCTGCGTTGTTGAAACAAACGCGCCAACACATCCGGCTTCATCTGACGTTTTGAACTGCCGATCCGTCTGAAATAGCCACCCGGACTTTGATGCACAAAAAGGCTTCTGGGGATATCGACGCGAATAATCACCTTTTCACTGCCATCTTTCGCCGTGATTGGCATCTTGCGAATTACACAATCCAATGGCGGCTCAACCAGATCATTACAAATACTCCGCAACCATGTTTCAACGATATCCAGCTTGTTCTGTGGTATGCCATGTATGGTCTTTGATTTATCATCCACACCCAGCAGGACGACACCTGTATGAGTATTGGCCATGGCCGCGAGTTCATCTGCCATGCTGTTTCGGTGCGGACCGGTGATCTTATCTCCACTGAATTTAACGGTTTTCAGTTCGAGAACGGAATCTTCACCGAGGGAGATTTGTTTTATGATATCTGCCGTATTTTCAAGCATGAGACACCTTCACGTATGCTTTGCTTCCGGAATTCAGGGAAATTCAGGGGACACCATACCTATTTCTTCGGTTTTCGCCCCGGTTTTTTAAGTTTTAGCGTCACACCCAACGATTTTTCCAATTTTTCAATAAATTGGATATTCCCGGCTGGCCGACCGGTTCTCTCATGTTTTTGCAATCGACTCCGCATTTTTGCTGTAATACTTTCCGACAAGAATTGAGCCCAATCCTTATTTACCAATTGAATTAAAGATTGTGTTTTCGCGAAGCTTATTTTCGCCACCATTAATATGAGCGAAAGCACTGCTCTATGTCCAATGTGTTGGATCTTTTACAAGGTTTGCCCTGACTGGATTCATTTCAATATAACGGGCACATGCCAACAAATGAATTTCATCCAAAACATAAGAAGCAAACCTGCCTTGCTACAAATGTCCCTTCCAGCCTTCACGAAAATTGATCATTCGCGAATACCGCCTATGGGCCTCTCCAATTGCAAGCATTAACGATTCTTTGGTTTCAGGGACAGCAATTAAATGGACGTGATTAGGCATCAGGCAGTAGGACCATATTTCTACTCCATGGGCATCGCACCATTCCTTCATCAAATCGATATAGGCAATATAGTCCTTATCAGAAAAAAAGGTTTCTAACCGTCTGTTCCCTCTTTGAGTGATATGATGTGGCATCCCCGGTGCCACTATTCTTGCTATTCTTGGCATAGCCTTCCATAGGATAATTGCAATTTATAGTCAACAATAAATAGGTATGGTGTCCCCCTAATTCTGTCCCCCTAATTCAGAAAAAGATCGGTGCTTAAATATCTTTCTCCTGTACTCGGAAGAATGACGACAATCTGTTTTCCGGTGATTTCCCTGCGTCCAACAACGCTAAGTGCAGCCCAAACTGCAGCTCCGGATGATATCCCGCATAAAATACCTCTTGTTTTTGCAAGCATTCTCGAGGTATCAAACGCGTTATCATTGGTCACAGTGACTACTTCGTCGATAACAGATAGATCAAGTATTTCAGGAATAAAGCCTGCACCGATACCCTGTATTTTATGTGAGCCCGGCTTTCCCCCGGATAAAACAGGAGAATCCGCCGGCTCCACAGCAATAACTTTGAAATCAGGCTTACGTGACTTTATCACCTGCCCTATTCCAGTAATAGTACCGCCGGTACCCACACCTGAAATAATCATATCGACCTTGCCGTTTGTATCATTCCATATTTCTTCCGCGGTGGTTTTCATGTGAATCTTGGGATTTGCGGGATTTGTAAATTGATTCGGCATGAACCCCTTATCTTCAGAAGCAATAATATTATTTGCTTTTTCAATAGCGCCTTTCATACCGTCTTTACCCGGTGTAAGAACGAGTTCGGCACCGAGATGTTTCAAAAGCTTTCGTCTCTCAATGCTCATGGTGTCAGGCATTGTAAGGCAAAGGCGATAACCCCGTTCCGCACATATAAATGCCAGGGCAATGCCGGTATTTCCGCTTGTGGGCTCAACAATAAGCGTTTCCTGATCCAGCAGTCCTTCTTTTTCTGCCGCATCGATCATGGAAGCAGCTATCCTGTCTTTTACACTCCCCAGGGGATTAAAGTATTCCAGCTTGAGAAGGATATTATTATTAAAGCCTTTTTCTTCCTTATTGAGCTGTACCAATGGTGTTGAACCGATGGTGCCTGCGAGATTTGAAAAGATTTTCATAAGCATCCCTCTTTATTAAAATCCTGCAATGATATATGCATAATGTGCTGAATCCCTGCGACACTTTCAATTGGTAATAACCGATAAAAAAGCGATGTTCAGGATTTATATATCAGCTTCGGTTCCTCGAGAATCACTTTTGTATCCTTGGGAACCGATTTTGTAATCCAGACATTACCTCCTATGACAGACCTGGCTCCTATAGTGGTTGAACCTCCAAGAATTGTGGCTCCTGAATAAATAATGACATCGTCTTCTATGGTCGGATGGCGCTTTCTTCCTCGATACCTGTTCCCTGCATCTGCTGGAAGCGAATGCGCTCCAAGGGTTACGCCCTGATAGATGCGCACATTTGTTCCTATTGCCGCAGTTTCACCGATGACAATGCCGGTGCCGTGGTCTATGACAAATCTTTCTCCTATATCAGCCCCGGGGTGAATATCAATTCCTGTGATGCTGTGAGCATATTCGGTCATAATTCTAGGGAAGAGAGGAACATCATATTTAAAAAGCATATTGGCAATCCTGTAAACCGTAATGGCAAAAATCCCCGGATAACTGAATATGATTTCATCATGGCTTTTTGCAGCCGGATCACCTTCATATGCTGCGCGGACATCTGTTGCAAGAATTCTTCGCAAAGCCGGTGTAGCTTTAAAAATCTCAAGGCTGATACTCTGCCCCCTTTCATTACAGTCGGAACAATCTTTATCATATCTTAAACAGTCGCGCCTGATACTGTTTGTGATCTGTTCAGCAAGAATATCAAAAAGTACTGAAACAGATTGCCCGATTCTATACTTAAGATTTGAGGGGTCAAGTTTTCCCACGTTAAAATATCCCGGGAAAAGAATTTCCTTAAATCTGTTTATAATCTCAACAACAGAGTTGTTTGGAGGAATGGGATCATAGTCAATGTAGGTATAGCAGGCTTTATCTTCACAGGTTGCTATAATGGTTTCAGCAATTGACGGTAGCTGTTTTCTATATATTGAAGCATCATATATATCTGTCTTGCATCGCATTTTCTTTTCTGTAGTATGATCATTCATGACACACTATCTCCTATTTATGGCAGTGCGAGTACCGAATATTTTCGGCGATTCGAGGTATCCTATTAAAATTTCGGGGTAAACGCCGTTTAATCTCAAAAATCAAATTTTGAGCATTAATAAAAACAGTAAGTTATAATTTCAACTTTCTGGTTTGCGGTTAATTCGGTAGTCAAAACCCTGAAGGGGGGTTAAATATACCAGCCCAGGGCAACGCCCTGGGAAATATTATATTGTGCCCTTTCAGGGCTAAAAAGCTTTTATAAACTCAACTTTCGGGGTTAAAATGTGCTTCAATAATTTCAATATGTTAGATGTCTAAAATCGCAAATTTTATAGCATTAAAAAGAGTTTTTATAAACTATATTTTAGAGATATTTCTACATAACATCTTGAAGTTATATAAAATTATATATCTGCATCAAGTCCGAAAGTTGAGTTATAATAATATATCATTGATATCATAAAATTCTACCCCGGAATTTGAATAGGATACGATTCGAGTTTAACCTACCATGTTTTATCCAGTAATATATTTTACCATAAACGGAAACGCCTGCATAGACCGGATTTACCAAGACAAAGTTAATAGTCTTACAACTGGCTGTAACTCATTTAATTTTCAATAAAAGATTTGTAACGGACAAAGGAATTTTTCTGATCGAAGAGCCTATCCGGATTCGTACATGAGGCCGGAATGAAAAATCGACTTTTGTCCTCGTTCCTAAGGTGTAACCGGCTGAGAACATCAAGAGATTTTCCTTGTAATAGGTTATTGTTTTGGATAATTATTAATTTTGAAGGGAAGCCCTTGATGTGGGTATTTTAATAACAAGTATGCCGATAAATACATTTATTCCGAATGATCCTGAATTCAGATGACAAAAAAAATCGGGGGATACGGGCATTTGACAGCCGATCAGCTACATTTTACAATTTCCGATAATGCTGAATCCGGCGGAAGAGATTTTCTCAGTCTTTATATCCCATCACGCACAGGGATTGTTCTACAGCCAATATGAAAAAAATTTTTGGGAACATTGCCGGACTTAAGGCAAATCAAATCAAAAAGCTTGAAAGGCTATATCGGCGCCGTGTACCCGTTGAGTTTCTTGTTACGCCGGAACTTGCCCGGGAAATATGCGATCTTTCATTTAAGATTAAAAGACAGGTTGGAATTCTTGTTAACCGGCTCGGAAGGATAGATTATATAATAGTTGGTGATCACCAGCAGATTTTTATTCCCGATTTAAGTGATTATCGAACATATCCTGGGCGCTTAAAGGGACTGAGATGTATACATACTCATTTTGATAATGAGCCCCTTACACGGGATGATATCACCGACCTTCTGCTTCTGAAGCTGGATATAATGGCTACCGTAAATATTTCGGAAGAAGGCCGCCCGGCTATAGTTCATATCGGTCATATCCTTCCGAACAGTACTGACGGTAATTTTTATCGAATCCAGACATTAAGATCTGAACAGCTTAATATAGGATGCCTTGATCTTATTAATGCGGTCGAAGATGAACTCGCCCATGCAAGAACTTTATATGAAGCGGATAAAAACAGGGAGCGCGCTCTTCTTGTCAGCATTACAACAGACTCCTCGGTACATAAAGCCGAAGAAGGTCTGGATGAGCTGCGTGAGCTTGCCAGGACAAGCGGCATTGAAGTTGTGGAGACTGTAATACAAAGGCGCAAAAGAATAGATCCCCGCTTTTTGATGGGACTCGGCAAGCTTCAGGAAATTATTATTATTGCTCTTCAGAATGCTGTTACCATGATCATTTTTGATCAGGAATTGAACCCCTCCCAGACACGCTCATTAACAGATAAAATTGATCTGAAAGTAATAGACAGAACCCAGTTGATTCTTGATATATTTGCCCAGCGCGCTCAAACAAGAGAGGGCAAACTGCAGGTTGAACTGGCGCAGCTCAAGTATCTGCTTCCGCATCTTGTTATAAAAAACAGGGCAATGTCACGCTTGACCGGGGGAATAGGTGGGAGAGGACCGGGTGAGACAAAACTGGAGATCAACAGGAGAAGGGTACGGGACAGAATTGCACGCCTTGAAAAGGAGGTTTCCCGTGTAAAAAAACAGCGCCGCCAGCAAAAAGCCAGGCGCAACAAAAAGGGTCTGCCGATTATATCGATAGTAGGTTATACCAATGCAGGCAAATCTACCCTGTTAAATACCCTTACAAAGAGCAAAGTAATAACGGAAAACCGCCTTTTTGCAACCCTCGATCCTGCCAGCCGGCGCCTTAAATTTCCAAGGGATGTGGAGGTAATTTTAACCGATACGGTCGGTTTTATAAAAGATCTGCCCAAGGAGCTTATGGTGGCTTTTCGAGCAACCATGGAGGAACTGGAGAGCGCCGATCTGCTTTTGCATGTTATAGATATCAGCAACCCGTATTATAATGATCATATCGAATCTGTTGAAAAAATACTTGTCAGCTTAAAACTGGAACATATTCCAGTAATTAATGTGCTTAACAAAAAAGACCTGGTTGACAATGAGACCCTGCTGAACATTAAATCCAGGCTTGACGGAATCCCTATTACCGCCAAATCCGATTCCACCCTGACATCACTTATTAACAAGATGCAGGCTGCTGTTAAGCAGAGAGCCTTTCCAGTATAGTGGATCCCAAAAATATAACAATCATAAAGCATAAAAAGTATTTCACACTTTTTACATTTAAACCGGATTCCCCTGCGGCTATCGTCTCTCTCTGAACCGTCGCTGCTTTCCCTTCGCCCCGTTCTTGAGCGGCATGCGCGGCTCGCCACCACCGGGTGGCAGGATAAGCTTGTCCTCCGAGGCGACCCATACAAAACGTGACTGCGATTTACCCCCCTTATAGGCGGGAACCCGGAAACGGCGCACATGGAAGCTGCAACTCATCAAAATCTGTTCGAATTCCTTACTCGGCTCAGCCGACCACACAGCCAGACAACCCTGTTTGCGCAGCGCTCGGCGACAAGCCAGAATTCCTTCACGATAGTACAAACGGCGGTTAGATGAATCGGTCATCGCGCTGGGATCATTATCGATATCCAGCAGGATCGCATCAAATCTGTCCTTGGAATGTGAAATAAGCTCGACGATATCCCCCGTCTTCAGGTCAACTCGTTGGTCCCCCAACGGCTGGCCGTTGAGTTCCCCGAAAAACTTCCGATTCCACTCGACTACATCAAACCGGCAGAAGACCTTGCAGCGGGAATTGGAATGGATCAACATGTCACCAAAAGGCCGCCAGGCAAAGGGAAAGGCACGCGTTAATGCTTATGAAACACTCTTAAGCCAGAATTATGAAAAAGGGGCCAAGGATCTTGAAATATATATTCCACCAGGACCACGTCTTGGAAAGGTAGTTATTCAAGCAGAAAATCTGAGCAAAGCATATGACGATCGTATTCTCTTTGAAGGAATGACATTTGCTTTACCTGCGGTAGGTATTGTCGGCGTTGTCGGTCCTAACGGCGCAGGCAAAACAACACTCTTTAAAATTATAACCGGTTTTGAAAAACCTGATTCCGGAAGCATTAACATCGGGGAGACTGTTCAACTCGCCTGGGTTGATCAGGAACGTGATATTCTTAAACCAGACAAGACAGTATGGGGATTGATTTCCGGGGGTAGGGATATGGTTGAGCTTGGGAAAATAGAAGTGAATTCAAGGGCATATGTTGCCCGTTTTAATTTCTCGGGATCAGATCAGCAGAAAAAAGTAAAAATGCTTTCAGGGGGCGAGCGCAATAGAGTCCATCTTGCTTGTACGCTCAAAGAGGGCGCCAATGTGTTGCTTTTAGACGAACCTACAAATGATCTTGATGTGAATACAATGCGTGCCCTTGAAGAAGCGTTGGAACATTTTGGAGGCTGCGCAGTTATTATCACTCATGATCGCTGGTTTCTCGATCGCATAGTCACCCATATTCTTGCTTTTGAGGAAAACAGTACTGTCATCTGGTTTGAAGGAAATTATTCAGATTATGCAGAGGACAGAAAAAACAGGCTTGGCAAGGCATCTGAACAGCCCCATCGGATCAAATACAGACAGTTGACAAGAGGATAATACAGAACTGGATGCTGAAAATTGCTATTATTATCGTTTCCTATTTAAATTTCGTGGTAAACGCTGCTCAATACAAAAAGTTAAATTTGAAGTATAAATAAAAACAATGAATAGCTTGGTGGATTCGTAGCTTACGCTCCTTAATCCACCCTACGATTTACAAAATGGAAAAATTTGTAGTTTGTAGGGTGGATTAAGCGTAGCGAATCCACCAAAATTGATCCAACAATCGAAAACGAAATATCTGCTATGGGAAATTATCGTCGCGTTACCACGAAATTTAAACAGGATACGAATTATAAACGATTTCAGTTAGGACGATTTCTTGCAAAGGACAGGCTTTTGTTTTCCGGATTTGCCTTTTCTCTTTTTTTTCCAGTTTTCATTGGCCTCTATCAAGGCCATTACATCATGTTGCCGACTGTGAAGTTCCAGGGTTGCGGTGTAGTCCCGTTTACTCACAGTCATCTGTTCAATGGGCGCGTTCAAAAAATGTTCAATGGCGTCAAGGCCCTCTTTTTCCCCCGGGCTGCAAAAGGATATGGCTATGCCCTTATTAGTGCCCCGGCCGGTACGCCCCACCCGGTGGACATAATACTCGGGTTCTGTGGGAAGGTCGTAGTTGATCACGACGGTTACGTCCGGGATGTCGATACCCCTTGCGCTGACGTCCGTGGCGATCAGAATCCTGCAGGTGCCCTGCCTGAATGCGGCCATGCCTTCGGAACGTTCCGCCTGGTCTTTGTCTCCATGGATGGTTACCGTGGGAATGCTCACCCGTTCCATGGCCTTATATACTCTTTCGGCACGGACTTTGGTCCTGACGAACACGATGATCTTGGCGTCCGGGTTATCGTTGATATAACGTTCCAGGAAAAAGCGTTTGTCATCCATATCCACAAACACCACTGCATGAGACACATTTTTCGACACCCGATCCTCAGGCGAAACTTGAATCCGGATGGCCGAACTTTTCACTTGGGAAAAAGCCAGTTTTTTGATTTTTCTGTTGATGGTGGCTGAAAAGAAAAGAGTCTGATGCTTGCGGGTGAGTTTGTTTTTGATCTGTTTGATATCTTCGATAAAGCCCAGGTCCAGCATGCGGTCCGCTTCATCCAGGACCAGGGTGTTGATGCTGTTAAGCCGGATGTGACCCTGGCTGATAAGATCGAACATACGACCCGGCGTGGTAACCAGAACATCAATGCCGTCCTGAAGTTTTTTTATCTGGGCATCCTGTTCGACCCCTCCGTAAAGGGCGAAAATTTTCACCCGGGTATGTATGGCCAGTTGGTTGAAGACCTCGCCGATCTGCATTGCCAGTTCACGGGTGGGCACCATAACCAGGCATTTTATTCCCATGGACCGTTTGCTGGTTTTGGCCGTATGGATTTTTGCGATCACCGGAATGGCAAAGGCCGCAGTCTTCCCGGTTCCCGTCTGGGCAATGGCCAGCACATCCTCTCCTTTCAGGATTGAGGGAATGGATTTAAACTGGATATCCGTAGGCCGTTTAAAACCCATCCGGGTCAGATTTTTCTTTATTTCGTCTGAAATCGAATATTTGTCAAACTTCATGATACCCTTCCCTCTTTTAAATGTATATCAAATTTAACGCTGAATGCCGATAAATGCAATGTTAAAGTCAAGGTTGAGCCACAACTGTTTTTTAGTATAATTCCTGCACGTGTTGACAGGTATGCACCTTTACATGAAATATTTGAGGATTTGCATTGGGTTGATATTTTTTGGCCTTGTGCAAAATTTTAAAATCAGGTAATTATCTGACAATCTATAAATAATACAGCATAACTTTTTCCATTCTCCCCGGCATAGCCGGAGGTTCAGCCTGGGAATCAATGATCTGACCATATAATAAACAGGAAAAAAAGCATTATCAAAAAAGGAAATAAAAAAAACAGACTTATCACTGCCATTGTGGCGAATCACAAGGGTGAAATCTTCGATCTTGAAGGTTATGCGGCAGTAGGGATGGCAGGATCATCATTTGTTCCACTAAGCACTGATAATACCATCGAGATGCCTTATGGGGGCGAACTTATGCTGCTCCCAGACAGAGGGCCGGTCTTGTATAATATTGAGAAAGGCAGGCTCGAAACCCTTTATGAAAACCCATTTGAGCCGAACAGGCCGATATTTCCGGTGGCAGCATTTAACTCACCCGGATATGTAATATCCTATATAAGCGCTTATCAGGAGAATGAATCCGCCGAATACCTGCCTCTTTTTTCATATGGAGCGGCAGGATGGCATAATGGCGTTTTCAGATCCGCGGCCATCCTTGTGGACAGTGAGCGACGCCAGGATATCAGACTGATGAAACATGAGGATGTAGTCAGCGGAGTCAAAAAAATGCAAATAACGATGCCAGGCAACAGATTGCGGAAGCATCTTGAAAAATGCGCCCTGGAATACGGATGTCCGGCCGGTAAAAATTTTTTTTTAGAAAGATTTGAAGCGCCCTTACCTGTTTCTCAATATTGCAATGCCAGGTGTCTGGGATGTCTCTCTTTACAAAAAAACAGCCAAATTCCATGCAGCCAGAACAGAATAGCCTTTACCCCTGCCCCTGAAGAAATAGCGGAAATAGCAATTACACATATTAAGCGTGTCAACCATAGTGTTGTCAGCTTTGGGCAGGGCTGTGAGGGTGACCCCCTGATGGCGGCAGATGTAATCGAACGGGCAATAAGGATAATTCGCTCAGCCACATCAAAAGGGACAATCAATGTGAATACAAACGGAAGCAAACCGGACGCGGTTAAACGGCTTATAAACGCTGGGCTTGACAGTATCCGAATCAGCATAAACAGTTTTCAAAAAAAATGCTATACTACTTATTTCAGGCCTGTAGATTATTCTTTCTCAGACGTAAAAAAGAGTATAGATACAGCCTTGGGGAAAAAAAAGTTTATATCTGTTAACTATTTAAACTGCCCGGGCTTTACAGATACGCCGGAAGAAATGGAGGCCCTGACCCAATTCATGGAAGAACACCCGGTCAGCATGATACAGTGGAGAAACCTTAACTTTGATCCTGCCCGATACTGGAAAAAAATGTGCAGTAATTCACGGCAGGGTATGCCGGCTGGCGTTGAAAGAGCATTAAGCCGAATTAAAAAAAAATTTCCCAACTTAAAATATGGCTATTTTAACCCTCCCAAAGAACGTTTTAAATGATCAATCTTAATAAAAAAATTTTTTCCACCCTCTTCCTGTCAATCTTTGCTGCCGTAACCGGAGTAGGCATTGTGGTTCCGCTGCTGCCGGTATACGCCCATGACCATGGCGCCGGAGGTTTTTATATAGCGGCAATATTCGGGTCCTTCTCATTTTCAAGAACAATTCTGCTACCCTATTTCGGCAGGCTGTCCGACAAAAAAGGACGTAAAAATATTATTGTAGCCGGTCTCTTCGCCTATGCCCTGGTCTCCGTAGCATTCTTGTTTGCCGACAGTATAAACGCACTTATTATTATACGTCTTTTGCAGGGTATGGGATCAGCCATGATAATGCCAGTCACCCAGGCCTATGTTGGAGATATTACGCCTCAGGGCAAAGAAGGCTGGGTCATGGGATTGTTTAACATGTCGGTATTTTTCGGCCTCAGTTTCGGGCCTTTAATAGGTGGTGTAATTAATGATGCCTTCAGCATTAATGCCGCCTTTATCTGCATGGGATTTCTTGCCCTGGCAGGATTTTTCCTAAGTCTTTTTCTGCTCCCGCCTGTCAAATCTGAAAAAATATCCTGCCGCAAAAAAAAACCTATAGCATGGAAACTTCTCCTTAAAGACCAGGATATTATCGGTCTCTCTTTTTTCAGATTTTCCTATACAACCTGCATTGGAATTATATGGGGATTCCTGCCGGTTTTTGCCGATTTTGAATTTTCCCTCTCCAGTTCATTAATCGGAGTCCTGGTAATGCTGGGAGTAATGGTCAGCGGATTGCTGCAGATCCCCATGGGTTATCTTGCAGACAGGATGAACAAAAAAATAATGGTTGCCTCCGGAGGGATTATAACCATCTACGCTCTCTTGTCTTTTACCTGGGCAAACGGGTTCAGAGATCTTTTTATTGCCGATGCCCTTTTCGGGCTCGGCGGGGGAATCTCCACGCCGGCCTTGATGGCAATGATAGTAATCAAAGGGGAAGAATCAGATGCAATGGGCTCTGTTATGGGCCTGGTAACAATGGCGCACAGCTCCGGTATGCTGGCAGGGGCTTTTCTGGCAGGTTTGATGATGGACTATTTTAAATTGAGTCAGTCTTTCACCCTGGGCGCTGTTGTCATGCTGGCGGGAATTACCCTTTTTACAATTAATACGCAGAATGTCAAGAAGCAAAACCGTATGGCGCCTATCCATGGTAACGTCAAAGTTTAATTACATATCCTCATAACCACGCACCAGCACTTCACGTGGTTTGGCGCCATCTGAAGGTCCGACAATCCCTTCCCGTTCCATCATCTCGATGATTCGGGCTGCCCGGTTATATCCTATACGCATCTGGCGCTGAATCATCGAAATTGAGGCGCGTCCTGTTTTTGTTACAAAAGCGACGGCATCATCATACCGCTCGTCATGCTCCTCGTCATCCGCAAGATCCTCTCCTTCCGGTGAAACTTTGGTAACTTCCATATTGTAGTCCGGTTTTTTCTGACTTTTTAGAAAATCAACAATCCTTGTTATCTCACCTTCCGAAATATAGGCGCCATGAACCCTTTGCATTTTTGAGGTACCTGGAGGCAGAAGGAGCATATCACCGTCTCCCAGGAGAGTCTCTGCCCCGTTTGCATCAAGGATTGTCCTTGAATCGGTTCGGGAGGAGACCTGAAAAGTCAGCCGAGCCGGAAAATTTGCCTTGATAATACCTGTCAGCACGTCCACCGAAGGCCTTTGTGTGGCAAGGATTAAATGCAGACCGGCGGCCCTTGCCATCTGCGCCAGACGTGTCAAGGCAATCTCGACATCTTTGGATGTGACCATCATCAGGTCTGCCAGCTCATCAATAATTATGACAATAAAGGGTAGTTTTTCAGGAGGCTCACCGTCCTCATTTTTATCTTCCTGGTTAATTTTATGGTTATACTGCCTAATATTCCTGACCTTTTTTTCCGCCAGAAGTTCATATCTTCTTTCCATTTCCTGAACAGCCCAGAAAAGAGCATTGGTGGCTTTTTTCACGTCCGTTACCACCGGGGTAATCAGGTGTGGTATGCCATTATACATGGAAAGCTCAATTCTTTTGGGATCCACCATAATCAGTTTGACTTCATCCGGATTAGCCTTGTACAGCAGGCTGCAAATCATGGCATTCAAACCTACGCTCTTACCGGTTCCCGTTGCGCCGGCTATTAAGAGATGCGGCATTTTTGCAAGATCAGTGACAACCGGATTGCCTACAATATCCTTGCCCAAACACAGCGCAAGACCGTTGCTCATCTTTTCAAAATTCTTTGATATCACCACATCCTTAAATATAACCATCTGTCTTGAAGCATTAGGCACCTCAATTCCTATTGCCGCTTTGCCGGGAATAGGGGCCACAATCCTGATGCTGATTGCTTTCAGCGCAAGGGACAGATCGTCTCCCAGATTGACTACCTTGCTGATCTTGACGCCTGGAGCCGGTTTATATTCAAAAGTTGTAACCACGGGCCCCGGAGATACTGTAACAACACTGCCATGCACACCAAAATCTTCCAGTTTTTTTTCAAGCAGTTTCGACTGCACCCGCAGGTTTTCATCATCGCATGACACGAACTTATCTTTAGAATCATCCAGAAAATTTATAGATGGCAGCTTAAAACTATTATCATCGCCCATAAAACCGAACATTTCCTCTTTATTAGGCGGAGCTGTCTTAACCGGCCTATCATCATTTACCCTTATTGTAATTTCCCGCTCTTTGTTAGCGGCCTTGTTATTTTTATCTGTTTCTCTTTTTTTTTTCTTTTCTCTTTTTACCGGCCTGTTTACATAAAAGGTCTTAATTCTATCAGCAACGGCAACGGCCGCCTGCCGGCACTGTTTTATAAAATTAATCATGGAAAAACCGGTAGACATTATTATTCCAATAAGCCACAAAAGTATAAGGACCAATGCGGCTCCAAAATTATTGCAAAACTTTACTAAAAATAATTTCAAGGGAATGCCTATAATTCCCCCGGATGAGAACTCACTTCCGAAGATCGAATAATAATTACCGTAAATCGCAAATAGACTCCCGGTAGTTATAACCAGCAAAAACCCCCCGAACAAGGTGGGAGCCATGCTTTTTGCAGAATGACCGCCAAAGAAATGTATACTCGCAAATAGCAGGATAAGGGGAAACCAGAAAGCTCCCAATCCAAAGAGACCCACCAGGATTCCAGCAAAGTGGGCGCCGAAAAGCCCAAAAAAATTTTTGATATGTTTTGAAGATGTTACGTGGTGAATGGAAGGGTCATGCGGGCTGTATGACAACAGGCTTATCAATGTAAGCACAACTAGAAAAAAATATATAATTCCGATTATTTCTTTACGCATATTGGAAACCGGCTATGGAACGGGGGAATTATTTCGTTCCCGTTCCTATACTTCAATTATAAAAGGCAATATAACGGGGCGGCGCTTTATGGCATAGTAAAAATACTTTTTCAGTGTTTTTTGTATATTCCGTTGAATCTGCTCAACCCTGTCAGGCACATCAGGTCCGATCTCTTCCACGATCTCCAGGATTACACATTCGGCATCCTGAAGAAGATGACCTGTTTCAGTCTCAAACACAAAACCACGGGAGAATACTTCCGGCCCATAAACTATGAAGCCTGTTTCCTCATCCAGAGCCATAGTTACAGCCACAAAGCCTTCCCGGGACAGACTCCTTCTCTCTTTAAGCACGCTTTTCCCCACATCTCCCACGCCCTTGCCGTCAATCAGCACCCTGCCTGTTGTAACTTTCCCACCAAGCATTACGCCGTTTTCATCAAATTCGATTATCTGACCATTTTCTGCAAGCAAAACATTCTCTTTTTTGATCCCCACCTCTTCCGCCAGCCGCGAATGGAGTACCAAATGCCGGTATTCTCCATGAACAGGAATAAAATATTCCGGCTTGGTAAGGTTAATCATCAGCTTCAGCTCTTCCTTAAAAGCATGACCGGAGATATGAATCATGGAAATCTTTTCATAAATAACATCTGCCCCGCGTCTGTAAAGCTTATTAATAATATTTGTTATGTCCCTTTCATTTCCTGGAATGAATTTTGAAGAAAGAATAATTGTATCATCCCTCTTGATCTTTACCCCGGAATGCCTCCCTTCGGCCATACGCGTAAGGGCGGACATCGGCTCTCCTTGACTTCCTGTCATAATCATCAAAATCTTGTTGTTTGCAAGGCTGTTGATCTGTCCCACATCGATTTCCATATTATCAGGCACATTCAAGTAACCTAGTTCACGGGCTATTTTTACATTGGTCTCAATGCTTCGCCCTATGAAGGCTACTTTTCTTCCTCTATATCCCGCTATATCGATTATCTGCTGTATCCTGGAGATATTTGATGAAAAAAGGGCAACAATCACACGCCCCTTAAGGCCTGCGGTAATTGCTGAAAGCGTCTTGGCAATCTCCTGGGAAGATTTTGTATATCCTTCTCTTTCAACATTGGTGGAATCCGAGAATAATGCCAGCACACCTTGTTCGCCGCATCTGGCAAACCGGTTTACATCGGTTTTGATTCCGGCCAGAGAGGAACTGCTGATTTTAAAATCTCCTGTATGAATAATGCGGCCATAAGGAGTCATAATCGATATGCCGACCCCGCCTACAATGCTGTGGTTGACGCTGATGAATTCAAGTTCAAAGTCACCGATTTTAAGCGTTTCATTCGTTGTAATTACATGCAGCAAGGCGGATGCAATCAAACCATGGTCTTCGAGTTTATTCTTTACAATACCTATGGTAAAACTGGTACCGAAAACGGGTACATTAATCTCCTTAATAAGATACGGCAAAGCTCCTATATGATCTTCATGCGCATGGGTTAAAACAATTCCCAGTAATTTTGACCTGTTCGCTCTAATATAGCTCATATCCGGTATGACCAGATCGACTCCCAGCATATAATCTTCAGGAAACATCAGCCCTGCATCTATGATAAACATCGAGTCTTTATACTCAAAGACCATCATATTAAGTCCGATTTCACCGAGTCCGCCCAAGGGAATAACTTTAAGCATAATATTTTTATCTTCTTTCAAGTAGTTATATCAAGCTGTTCGAATATCGAATCTGCAAGCCTGACAATCCAGTTACGCTGTGCCTCGGTTGCATATCCGATACAGTCGCATCTTATCCTGGCTTTAGTGCGCACCAGCAGTTCAAATGATATACAAGTCTCTTCAAGTTCCACAGCAAAAAAGAAAGGCCGGCATTCTGTATGCGCAGCCTGAACATCAGTTAACAAATCATCATCAAGAGGTATCCAGTAAAGACCGCCAAGATCCGAAAAGCTAAAATGATCATCAAAATATCTTTTGATTTTATCGTATTCGACCAGTCTGAGTTCATCAATCCTGTATTGTTTCATGAAAAAATTCCTACCATAATTACTTTTTATATACAAGAAGCATATAGAAATGGTTCATGGTTTGTCTCTTTCCCACGCTTCCAATGTGGACCTGTTACACAAACAAAAAAGCCCCTATGTCTTAAACCGGACACAAGGGCTTTTTTATTACTTTGATAATGGCTTTTTCAGAATAAACGGTTTTACATCATTCCGCCCATTCCACCCATTCCACCGCCCATTCCACCGCCCGGAGGCATCATGGCGCCGCCGCCTGCGCCTTTATCTTCAGGCGTGTCGGCAATCATGGCCTCTGTGGTCAGCATGAGGGAGGCTACGCTTCCGGCATTCTGCAGAGCAAAACGGACAACTTTAGTGGGATCTATTACTCCCGCCTCAATCAAGTCCTCGTATGTATCTGTGGCGGCATTATAACCAAAAGCACCTTCATTCGATTTTACCTTATCGATCACAACTGAACCTTCCAGCCCGGCATTGTTAACAATCTGCCTTAAAGGCTCTTCGATGGCGCGCATAACGACCTTGACACCCATTTTCTGGCTGGCATTGACTTCAATTTTGTTCAAAGCATCAATGCAGCGCACCAGTGCTACACCGCCGCCTGGAACAATACCCTCTTCAACTGCTGCTCGGGTAGCGTTAAGGGCGTCTTCCACACGAGCCTTTTTCTCCTTCATCTCTGTCTCGGTTGCCGCGCCGACATTAATAACGGCTACGCCGCCGATCAACTTGGCCAGACGTTCCTGAAGTTTTTCACGGTCGTAATCGGATGTGGTCTCTTCTACCTGGGCGCGAATCTGTTTTACGCGTCCCTCGAGAGATGCGCGTGATCCGGCACCGTCAACTATTGTTGTATTGTCCTTATCCAGGGTAATACGCTTGGCCGATCCAAGATCATTAATAGTAAGATTTTCAAGCTTAATGCCCAAATCTTCGGATACAACCTGCCCGCCGGTAAGAATGGCAATATCTTCAAGCATGGCCTTTCTTCTGTCGCCGAATCCTGGAGCCTTGACAGCCGCGACATTGAGTGTTCCCCGCAGTTTGTTGACAACCAGGGTTGCAAGAGCCTCACCGTCAACATCTTCGGCCATAATAACAAGAGGCTTGCCCATCTTGGCGATCTGCTCCAGGATAGGAAGAAGATCCTTCATATTGCTGATTTTCTTCTCATTGATCAGGATATAGGGATCTTCGAGAGATGCGATCATTTTTTCAGCATCCGTCACAAAATATGGAGAAAGATAACCGCGGTCAAACTGCATACCTTCAACAACCTCAAGGGTCGTATCCATACTCTTGGCCTCTTCTACGGTAATCACGCCTTCCTTGCCGACCTTGTCCATGGCTTCCGCAATTATATTGCCGATTGTTTCATCGCTGTTGGCTGATATGGTACCGACCTGGGCAATTTCACGCTGATCTTTGGTGAGCTTGCTGATCTTCTGAAGTTCCTTGACGGCAACTTCAATAGCTTTATCTATGCCGCGCTTTATGTCCATCGGATTATTACCAGCCACAACAAGCTTCTGTCCTTCTTTATATATAGATTTGGCAAGTAATGTTGCTGTTGTTGTTCCGTCTCCGGCCATATCACTGGTCTTGCTGGCAACCTCTTTTACCATCTGGGCACCCATGTTTTCAAACTTGTCTTCAAGTTCGATCTCTTTGGCAACAGTTACTCCATCTTTTGTAACTGTTGGTGAACCCCATGATTTATCCAAAACAACATTTCTTCCCTTGGGGCCGAGGGTTACAACAACCGCATCGGCTAATGTTTCAACACCCTTAAGCATGGCTTCACGGGCTTTAACATCATATTTGATCTCTTTAGCCATCTTGTTAGATCCTCCACGATATATTTTAATTGATTTATTATTCGATTATTCCAAGCACGTCATCTTCACGCATGATCAGATACTCTTCACCGTCTATTTTTACTTCAGAACCGCTATATTTTCCGAACATAATACGATCACCCTCTTTAATTTCAACAGGGATCCTTTTTCCATCTTCGTTCATTTTCCCGTTACCAACAGAAATCACCTTGCCTTCGGCAGGTTTTTCCTTGGCAGAATCGGGGATAATTATTCCGCCCTTGGTCTTGGCTTTTTCTTCAACACGTTTTACTAAAATTCGATCATTTAATGGCCGTAGCTTCATTGTGCAAAATCTCCTCTTACTATTAAATTATATTATTAAAAAATCTATGTTCCGCATAAAATATCTATATCCGCATCTGGAATATAAAAAATATAACAGGTGATAATGATATAAATTTTTCCTTCCATAGAAATATCTTTCAAAAAAAATAATCACACTTCTAGGTTTGTAAAGAAAAAAATAAACAAGTAACGTTGATGCTTTTTATGAAGTTTTACCTGAAGATTTTTCAGACTTTTCAGACTTTTCAGACTTTGAAGGCGTCTTTTTCTTAACTGAATTTCCGGAAGAATTATGCTGGGATTTATTTGCATAGTCAGTAACATACCATCCGGTTCCCTTAAGATGGAAGCTGCTGTGCGAAACAAGTTTATGAAGATCCCCTGAACAATGTTTACATTTAATCAGGGGTTTATCAGAAAATTTCTGCAAAACTTCTTCGATTTTACCACATTTTTCACATTCGTATTCATAAAGAGGCATATTCTAAAATCTCCTTCCGGGCTTAAAAAATTTTTATCTCCACGCCCTTTGATAGTTTGTAGTTTGAAAGATAGTCAGTCTTTATATCTTGTCAAGACAGCCTGTTTTAAAATGTTAATTTTGCTTGAAGCCGAGGCTTGTTAATATAAGTTAAGATAAATGATTATGAAAGATTATGCATTCCCTCAACAGGTTCAGACCATTTTTTATAAAACTTCAACACAACATCAATTCCGGGCACCTTCACCCTGTCAAGAATATCACCGGTTTTTTCATGAACCCTGGTTTCTTCCGCCATCTTCTCGGCAGGCGAAGCGTCAAAGCTCTGAAGGAATTTGCTGAAGCGTACTATATGTATCAATTCATGGATTATAATATAAAGGGAAAAAGGGAAAAGCTTCATATCCGAAAACTTTTTCAGAGTGCTTATAATAGCATGATCCTGGATACATATTTTGTAAAAATCATATGTTGATGATCCAAGCAATCTGTTATTACGTTGTCCTTTAAATCGTATGACCTGTGCGAAAGGTCCGTGAACTATCTCATCAAGCTTAAGATCTGTTAAGGTTTTTATATCGTAACGCCGTCTGAGCCACTGGCTTTCCGACATTTTGTAGAAATTACTGACCAGTTCTTCAGCCATGGCAGCCGCATCATTAACAACACCTATATCTTCTGAACTAAATTTTTTCAGCATAGTATTGAAAAAAACATGGACAAACCATAATCAATAATGATAGCAAATAGTTTTCCATATTTCAAATATGATTGGAGGTGATTTGTTGAGCAGCGTCGTAAAAAAACGAAAGAAAAAGATGCGCAAGCATAAACACAGAAAACTTCTGGCACGCACACGTCACCAGAGAAGGAAAGGTAAGTAATGAATTCCGGAATTCTTTCTGCTGTTTTAAAAAAAGCGTCTCTCCCTGTAAAGCAGAGACGCTTACTGATTTATAGATTAATTATAGATTCTCACCTAAATAATTTCATTGCGTTATCGGTCAAAATCTTCTCCAGCAGGGGTTCAAAATCTTGAACCCCTACTATTCGGCATACCCCTTAAAATATTTAAAAAACTCTGAATCGGTTGAAAGTATAATAGAGCTGTTCCGGCCCAAAGCCTGATTATAGATCTCAAGGGTCTTGGTAAAGGAGTAGAATTCCGGATCAACAGAATATGCCTTGGCGAATATCTTTACAGCCCCGGCATCGGCTTTTCCCTTTATTTCCTGAGCGGTCTTATATGCCTGGGATGTTATCTTTTTTAAATCTCTCTCTTTTTCTCCAAAAATCTTCCGCGCTTCTCCCATTCCCTCGGAACGAAACTTTTCCGCTATCTGGTTCCGCTCGGCGACCATTCTTTCATAAACGGAATTTCTAACCTGTTCGACGTAATTAATCCGTTTAATTTGAACATCCACAAGTTTAATACCAAATTTTTCCAGCTTGGGGCTGGCCTGTTTAAGTATCCCCCGGGTTATCTTTTCCCTGCCGGTTGTAACGTTAAACATGGTGCCCTGTTTTTGTTGCGTCTCTTCTAATCCTAACTCATCCATTGTATCAAGCTTGCGGTTACTTGTTCGGACGGTCTCGATCAATCTGTAGGAAGTAATAAAATTTCTCACCGACGGATCTATAATGTCATCCAAACGGCCAAGAGCGCTCACGGTATTATTGACGGTCTGAAAAAATTTTACCGGATCCGTTATTTTCCACCTGGCAAAAGTATCGACCCAGATATATGTTTTATCCAGGGTAGGGATTTGACCGGGATCACCGTCCCATTCAAGGAGATTTTTAGGGAAATAATTGGCCTGCTGAATAATCGGAATCTTAAAATGGAGCCCAGGATCATTAATCGTGTCACCTTTTATCTCTCCAAACTGGGTTATAACCACCTGCTCTATCTCACTGACGGTATAAGCTGAGGCAAAGGCCAAAAGCAACGCTACAATGCAGACAATTATTGCGATATTCTTAATTTTCATTTTTAACACCATTTTTTATACCAAGATTAAGTAAGGGTAAAAGATTCTTCTGGTCCGCATCCAGAATATATTTTTGGCTAAGCTTTGGGAATAAATCTTTCATGCTTTCAAGGTATAGACGTCTTTTGGTAATATCTTTTGCCATGGCATACTCTTTATAGATTGATTCAAACCGGGATGCATCACCCTTGGCGCGGTTTATCCGGTCCAGGGCATACCCTTCAGCCGCCTTTATTGTTCTTTCAGCCTCGCCACGTGCGGCAGGTATGGCCTTATTATAATCCTTCTTGGCTTGGTAAATCATTTTCTCCTTTTCCTGTACAGCCTGATTTACCGCATTAAACGAGGCCTGCACCGGCACGGGCACATTGGTCTTTTTCATCTCTATCGTAACAACATGTATACCGGTTTCAGCCATGTCCAGTTCTTTTTGAAGCGACTCCCGGGCCTCAATCGCAATCTCCTCGCGTTTACTTATAACCTCGTTAATGCTCCGATCACCTACCACCAGCCGCATCGCCGCTTCGGACATATCAATCAGGAGTTTTCTGGGATTCTGGATTTTAAAAAGATAATCACGCGGATTCTTGATCCGATACTGGACAATCCATGGCACCAGCGCCACATTAAGATCGCCGGTAAGCATCAGGGAAACATTTAATTCCTCGCGCCCGTCCGTAAAACGGTTTCTTGTATTACTCCGTTCACCGGTAAAGCCAAATTCTTCTTTATAAACACGCTTTACCTTGACCTTGGTAACCTTCTCTATTCCAATCGGCAGCTTAAAATTAAGACCCGGCTGGCTGGTCCTGGTATATCTGCCGAATCTCTGCACCACGCCAACCTCATCTACCCCAACAGTATAGAAAGTCGAAGAAGCCAGAAAAAGTGCCAGAATAACAATTATAAGAATAGGCCCCCCGGGGAATTTAAAATTCCTGAGCTTGCCGAGTATCTCATCCATTTGCGGCGGCCCTCCGCCACTGTGCTGCTGCTGTTCCTTCAATTTATCCCAGTCCCAGTTCATAAAAAGGATCCTTATCTTAAAAATAAAATTATTAAAAGCAAAACTATTTTTTCTATAAGTTACCTAACACCTCAAGTCAAGGCAATTCTTCTGGATATTTGACATAAGCCCATGCATACCGCGGGGCCAACGATAGTAAAAAAAGTAGCAATCATTTATTATTTCGTTGTTTTTCACTTTTAGTGAATATACAAAGCAATTATCTAAAAAAGGAGGCATATATTGCAACTGGTAATAAACAGCGCCGGCACATATATTACACAAAAAGACGGCATCTTCAGGCTTAAAAATAAAGACCGAAGTTTTGATGTTTCACCTCAAAAAGTGGAATCAATAGTTGTTTCCAACCAGGCCATGATTACCACACAAGCCATTGTTGCCGCTCTCGAAAACAACATAGATATTATTTTTCTTGATGGATATGGAGATCCCATCGGCCGGGTCTGGTTTGCCAAAATGGGAAGCACGGCACTTATACGCAGAAAGCAGCTTGAAATTGCAGAAGATAAAAAAGGGCTTGAACTGGTTACGGATATGATCAGAAAAAAAATAGAAAACCAGACCGGTTTTTTAAAAAAACTTATGTATGCCAGGCCGGGCAAAGAATCTTTTTTTGAAAACCCGATTAAAATTATTGACAGCGCTCTTGCCGGCCTTGATATGTATAACGGAACCGTTGAAGATTCCCGAAACAGCATAATGGGAGTTGAGGGCACGGCATGCAGAGCCTATTTCCAGTGCCTGTCCAGGCTTATGCCGGAAAAATATATTTTCAGAGGCAGATCGCGGCAGCCGGCCAAAGATCCATTTAATGCTGTTTTAAATTACTGCTACGGCATTCTTTACTCCAGGATTGAAAAAGCCTGCATCCTGGCCGGTCTTGATCCTTATGTCGGTTTTCTGCATACCGACAACTACAATAAAAAATCGATGGTATTTGACCTTATAGAGCCTTTTAGAATTTTTGCTGAACAAACGGCCGTTTATCTTTTCACAGGCAAAAAGATTAAAGACGAATATTTTCGCACAACCGACAATGCGGTTTCTTTAAATGACAAGGGCAAACCGCTTGTCATTGACGCGATAAATTCACATATGGATGAAACCGTAAGATACAGAAAAAAAAATGTAAAAAGAAAGTACATCCCCCAGCATGAAGCCCATCGGCTTGCAAATATTCTCCTGGCCGATGAAGGTGAAAAAAGGCCGGAATGGCTGGGGATTAAGGAGTTTTAGTAAAGGATAAAAATGTCCGTTCTTGTATGGGTAATATACGATATTGTCGAGAATAAACCCAGAACCAGGGTTGCCAAAGAGTGCAAAAAGGCCGGCCTTATCAGGGTTCAAAAAAGCGTATTTTTAGGAAAGCTTGAATCAAACCGGTTTGATGAATTATCTGAAAAATGCCTTGACCTGATTGATGAAGAAACAGACAGCGTTTACCTGTTTCCCTTTTGTCAGGAAGATTTTAAAAATATAAGGGTACATGGTCAGGGGTTTGATAAAAAGCTGGTTAATGACGAGATTTTAGCGATGTTTTTTTGAAACAATAATGGGACACAGATGCACACAGATAAACACAGATGGGTTTATTTTTTTAAAAAAGTGTAAAATATTTTTGAAGTGATATGAAGGATGCCTAATATACGGATAAAATGAAAGCCGAAAACATTAATGTTTGCATTATGCTATAAGGCAGATTATCTTAAAAAGTAAGAATATATTAATTTGAAGGGCAAATGTAAAATGTATGCAAAAATATCAAAGAAGGGTCAAATAACGATTCCTAAACCAATCAGGGAAAAATTAAAAATCGAAAAAGATGGCGCTGTGTTGTTTCTTGTTGAAGACAACGAGGTCAAGCTGAAAGGTGTTCCCGGAGTTCAAGCGGAACAATTAGCCGGAAGTCTGAAAAAATATGCAAAGGGATATGTTCCCTTAAAAAAAATAAGAGAGAAAATACAGGATGAAATCGCTGATGAAACAGCAAAAGAAGGTTTATCAGATTGATTTCTATAAAAGTGAATTTGGAAATTTATTATTGATATTTCTATTTTTATAAATATAGTTACTTACAAAATCCAACACAATAAGGATTGAAACTAAATATAGTTTCTTAAAAATAGTTTTTTCATCACATCCATTAAAACAAGGATAAAAAAACATTCTATCTATTTTATGAATTTTATATGACTTCAACAAAAAAAGTGTATCTTATTGATACAAATATTATTCTCAGATACTTGCTTGATGATCATAAAGTGCATAGCCCTAAAGCAGAAGCCTTTATGTCAAAAGTCTTTGAGGGAACAAAAAAGGCCGAAATAAGGTCGTTATTTCATTTGATAACGATATGAAAAAATTAAAAGCGATCTGTGAAACTTTGTAATATCATAAGAAGATATTGATTCCACGCCGATCATTAACATCAAAAATGTGTAAAAATATGAAAAAATCAACTCTGCTGCTGAATAATATCAATTTAAGGCCATCACAGATTCATAAATTCAGAGGGTTTGTGGGAAATGAATTTAAAGAGCATGACCTTATTCATAATCATGATGAAAAAGGGAATCCCATTTATCGTTATCCATTAATACAATTCAAGCTGATCGAAAAAACGCCCGCTATTATTGCAATAACAGACAAGGCTGTAAATATTTTTGCGGAAATCTTCATGAAGCTTGATAAAATTATTATCGAAGATACGGTTATTCCTGTCTACGAAAAGGATCTGAAGGTGGAAGAGGTCGAATTCGGATACTCAGATGAAATATTCATGTATGAGTTTGCCTCGCCCTGGATCGGCCTTAACCAAAAAAATTTTAAAAAATATAATGATGCGGGGAATGATGAAAAGAACGAGATACTGAAAAAAGTAATGACAGGGAATATCCTGTCCATGGCAAAGTATCTTGACTCCTGGCTTTCACAAGATCAAAAAATTAAAATTGCTCACAAATTAAAAGAGATAAAAGTAAACCTTAAAGGCAAAAGCATGACAGCGTTTACAGGAATATTTAAAACCAATTTCTGTTTGCCCGATTATCTGGGGATCGGGAAATCAGTTTCGAGGGGGTTTGGGACTGTAAAGGTGATGATATAAGAAAAGAAGAGAAAAATTAAAATATTTTGAAGTGTGTTAAAAAGATAAAATAAGGTGAATTAAATTATGTCCGAGCTAATTGCAATTGAGGCTGTTGCCAATAAAATATTTTTTATCCGTGGTGTTAAGGTGATAATGGACAAAGATCTTGCAAATATGTATGGGGTTGAAACAAGAGTTTTAAATCAAGCCGTAAAAAGGCATGAAAAACGCTTTCCTGAGGATTTCATGTTTCAGTTTTCAAAAAGCGAATATGATTTTTTGATATCACAATCTGTGACATCAAAAAAGTCAGGCAGAGGCGGTGTCCGGAAAATGCCTTACGCATTCACTGAGCAGGGGGTTGCCATGTTGTCCGGCATTCTAAACAGCGATAGAGCAATTGCTGTTAATATTCAAATCATGAGAACCTTTACAAAGCTTCGTCACATGATTTCTGATAATGAAGATTTGAAGCGAGAACTGGCTGAATTGAGTAAACAGACAGATTAACGGTTTCAAATTGTTTTTGAAATTTTGGATCAGCTTTTGACTGTAGATGTTAAGGAAAAGAAAAAGATTGGATTTATGGTTAAAGAAAAAATCAGCGGATATGGAAAGAAGGAAAATTGATTATAAGGTAACAGAGGTGAAAGTAAACCTTAAAGGCAAAAGCGCGATAGGGTTTAAGGGAATATTTCAAACTAATTTTTTAATCATTGATTGTTTATGGATCAGGAAATAGGTTTCACGGGGGTTTGGGGGCGTGAGGAGGGTAATATAAAAAAATGTGATAAAATAGATATTTATATTGACAATCTCTATATAAACTGGAATCATTTATATGAAAAAGCATATTGATCAATTTGCATATTGATCAATATGCAAATCCAATTAAAGGTGAACTGTGATTTCCATCAAATATCCGGTTAGCGGGAAAGACTTTGTGAATAGAGTTGAACTTCTTCGCAATATCCATAAAATTTATCCTGTTGACAATGTAGCGCTGGTAGGTCCAAGAAGAATAGGCAAAAGTTCCGTTGCAGAACAATTTCTTAAAACATTAACACAGGACAATACCGTAAAATTTCGATTTAATGTTCAAAGGAATATTGGTACTCCAGGAAAATTTGCAATGCGTCTTTTGCGTTCATTTATGTTTGCTTATTATGAATGTTTAAATATTGAATCAGATTTTGCTACAGAGGACATTGTAGTAAATCCCAGAATTTTAATGGATATTTCCGATCACTTGAAGAGTAAAGTCTTTTTAAACCTTTCCCGATTTATAATCTCATATTACCCACCATCGCCTGAAAACGAAAGGGAAGTTTTAGGAAGAATATTAAAATTTATTGATGATTTTTCAATTGAGATGGGAATCAAAAGCGCAATTGTATTGGATGAGTTTCAGGAAATTGTGGATTTGAATAAATATAAAGGGTTTGAAAATGGAAATTTGCTTGGGTTTTTAGAAGATATAATTTCCAGACAAAAAAACACATGGTATCTTTTTACAGGATCGGCTGTTCGATTGATGGAAGATATTATAGCAGGTCATGCTTCGCCATTTCTTGGTAGAATAATAGAGTTTCATGTTAAACCATTTAATAAAGAAGACACAATACAACTTGTTTATAAATGTACTGAAAAACCAATAACATCCGAGGCATTACATTTCTTGTTTACCTTGTCGAAAGGGCACCCGTTTTATACGGTTATTCTTGCTGGAGCGGCATCCGGAAACGCCTCTGATTTTAATATTATTTCAAAACAGCATGTTGAGGAAGCGTTTATCGCAGAGCTTTCAGCCGGAGCGCTCGATATTCACTGTAATTATCTTTTTGAAACATCATTAAGCAGATTAAAAGGACGCGGCACGTTTCTAATGGAGATATTGAGGGAATTGTCAAACGGTAGAGCCACCTTAACTGAGTTGTCAAAAAGGCTTGGAAGGCAGACAGGGTATTTAAGCACTTATTTACGTAATTTGTATACGATAGACCTTATAGATAAAGAAAAAAAAGCCTATTACATTACTGATAGCGTTTTAACATTCTGGCTGAAAAATATTTATGGGAATGAAGAAACAGATTTACAGCATGTAAAAGAGAAAATCCAGGAAAATTATAAAGAGTATTTTGCTTCTTTAAGCTCGGAGGCAGGAATTTTTTTTGAGAGTTATTTGCGGGAGATGATAAGCAGGTTTGACGGCCAATATTATCAGGATATTTGCCTGCCGAAATTTGATGATGTTAACGGAATTAATATGTTTGACAGTAATGGCGATGTGTTTGAACGACCATCAAATATCGAAGTCGATGCTTTATGCAGGGGCGCGAAAAACTGGCTGTTTGAGTTTAAATACAGAAAAAAATCAGTGGGGAAAAAAGATATTGAGCTATTGAAAAGAAAACGGGATTTTGTAGAAAATAAGCTTGAAATCAAGATTCATAAAATTGTTTTTATAGCAAAATCAAGTTTTAGCGAGTATGCATTACAATCAGATGTTTGGTGTTTAACCATGCAGGCTATCAATAACCTTCTATCTTTGCTGAATATGAAAAAAGTATCAGAAATATTTAAGGTGAATGACCTGTAAAGACCATATCAGACAATGGTGGCAAAATGATACAATCTATTATGAAAATCGGCAGATGGGCCAGAAAAAATGATGATTCCGAGGACTTAATCAAAAATTTCATACAAAATCCCAATGAAAAAGGAAATATAAGCAAGGTTTTTGAAATAATTTTAAAACAGCATGAAAAAGACTTTGTTTACGAGAAAGTAAATGTTTCCGAATTCAGTGAAACCAAGCTGATGAAATATCTATACAGGCATGGAAGCTCAAGGGGAAGCGATGTAACCCCTACTTCAAAATTTGCAGGGGACATGGAAAAAACATTTAAGAATAAAATTCATAAATGCATTGGTGATATTGAAAAAGAAAAAACAAGTATTGGTTTAACTTCTGCTGAGCAAAAAATAATTACACAAATCAACAAGGTTCTGTCAGCATCCGAAAAAGATATTATTATAAGCCTGCAAAAACAGTTAGAAGATATTGATCAAAAAGAAGGCTTTATTTTAACACTTGTCTTTTCCGGAAACGAAGACAAGCAATACATAGGCGATATGGAACTGTTCAAAAAAATTCTGCAAAACAAGGGAAAAGAAAAATACTATAAAAAACATGGAAAAAAATCATTGGGTCAGGATCAGACATGTTCGGTCTGTCATGAAAACCAGAAAGAAGTATATGGTTTTGTTAATACATACAACTTTTACACGGTTGATAAACCGGGATTTGTTTCAGGGGGATTCAAGCAGCAGGATGCATGGAAAAACTATCCGGTATGCTGCGACTGCGCTGTAAATATGGAACAGGGAAAAAAATATCTAACTGAAAATCTCAGTTTCAGTTTTTACGGATTTAACTATTTGCTGATTCCCAAATTTATAACCGAAAAGTTAATTAACGAATCAATGGACATCCTTGAAGATGCCTTTGAACAGAAGGCATCGGAAATATTAAAATCCGGATTTGAGAAAAAATTCAGATATTGTCTTACCGATGCGGAGAATGAAATTTTTGATCTCATAAGCGAGCAGGAAGATTACATAAGTTTTGATTTCCTGTTTTATGCGGAAAAGCAGGCGGCTTTCAATATTCTCCTTCACATAGAAGATGTCCTGCCGTCTCGGTTAAAACGGCTTTTTCAAATAAAAACTCATATTGATCAAATTGATATTTTCAAAAGAGTCAAAATAGATAAAAACAATGAGGCTACAAGACTGGTATTTAATTTCGGCATTTTAAGAGATTTTTTTCCGCTAATAAGCAAAAAAAGGACTTATGACAAAAACTTTCTTGAACTTGCCGGTAAAATATTTTCATATAAACCAATAGATTATAATTTTGTTATGCAGGCTATAGTCAGGAAAATAAGGCCGGTATTCATTAATAATAAATCTACAGAAATTTTATGCTTAAAAGGCTACATGCTTTTGAACTTTCTGGCTGAGCTTGGAGTTTTGAGTAAAGGAGGTGTAAAAATGGATATTAAAATTATTGATGATCTTAAGGAAAGTTTTTCTTCTGAAGATAAAACATATTCAGAAAAAATCGAGAGATTCTTTGCTGCTCATGGAGGTTTTTTTGATTGCGCGCCCAAAAAGGCATGCTTTTTAACAGGGGTTTTAGTCAGAAAGGTTTTAAATATTCAGTTCAAAGCAAATAACGCAACTCCATTTCAAAAAAAACTGCATGGTCTAATATTGTCGGAATCAATAATAAAAAATGTTTCCAAAGAAGCTCAGGCTAAACTTGAGCAGTATAAAAAGAATTATTACAGGGAGCTTGAAACAATTATTTCCCAATACATGACTATAGGTGATAAGAATTGGCTAATAACCAATAACGAAATAAGTTTTTATTTTACTACCGGTATGAACCTGGCTGACCTTTTTAAGACAAAAAAAGAGGAGGAAGACAATGACGGACCTGACCAATAAATCCGAGCTGCTTTTTTTATATGATATAAAGGATGCAAACCCCAATGGAGACCCTCTGGATGAAAACAAACCGCGTATTGATGAGGAAACCGGACAGAATATCGTGACTGATGTGCGGTTAAAAAGAACAATCAGAGACTATCTTTTTGCGTGTAAAGGTTATAATGGAAAAAATGATAATAAGGATGATATCTTTGTAAGGGAAATAGCAGATGACGAGGGTAAAATTCAGGATGGAAAGGCAAGAGCAAGAGATTTTGATGGTGATGAGGATACTGTTCTGGAGCGCTGTATAGATATCAGGCTTTTTGGAGCTACTATCCCCAAGGAAAAAGATTCAATAACACTGACCGGGCCTGTTCAATTTAAAATGGGACGATCTTTGCACCCTGTAGTGATGAAGCATATTCAGGGCACAGGCGCATTTGCTTCTAAAGCAGGAGCCAAACAAGCGACTTTTCGTGAAGAGGATATTCTTTATTATTCTTTAATTGCATTTCACGGTATCATTAATCCAACGGCTGCAAAAGAGAGCAACGCTTCAAAAGAAGATGTGAAGCTTCTTCTTGAGGGGATGTGGGAGGGGACTAAAAATTTGATATCAAGGTCAAAATTCGGCCAGATGCCAAGGCTGCTTCTAAAGGTAAATTATAATTCCCCTCTTTTTTTTATCGGTGATTTTGATCGTCTGATAACTTATAAAAGTGATATGCCGTTTGAAAGATTGAGGGATGCACGAGACCTTGCGGTGGATATCAGCAGATTAAATACGGCCTTGGAAGCCAAAGCCGACAGGATATCCTCAATTGAATATATTATTGATTCCAGCCTTGAATTATATGCTGATGGCAAGAAGGTCGGCATCAGTGATTTAGGAAAAGGCATTCAAAAAAATGAAATAGTTTTTGAATTATAGATTGTCAGATAATAAATTTCACAAGGCCAGAGGGAGGAGATAATACTAATCGTATATCTCCGACCGATAACGCAGTGAAATTATTTATGTGACGGTCTATATAAGCGAGGCTGCCATGAACAGCAGAGTACTGATTTTTGATTTATGGGGTGACATAGGCCATTTTAAAAAACCATATTCTACAACTTCGCCCTTAAGTTTTGCCTTCCCCCCAAGACCTACCCTGGCAGGGATTATTTCAGCTCTTATCGGCCTTGGAAAACAAGAATATGCAGATTTTTTTAAAATAAAAAATGCAAATATCGGCCTTGGGATAATAAATCCTGTAAAAAAAATGCGGATAAGTCAAAATCTTATTCATACAAAAAAAGCCATACAGTTTTCCAGAATCAGACGCGGAACCAGGGGCGCCAGGACCAGAATTCGGTTTGAATATGTCAAAGATCCAAAATACAGGGTCTATTTTCAGCATAGCGATCAAAACATTTTTAAACAGGTAAAGACACGACTTGAAAACCATGAGTCTGTTTACTCTGTTTCTTTAGGTTTAAGTGAACTGCTGGCAAATTTTGAATATATCGGGGAGTTCGGTTGCGCAGAAAATTCAAGCACAAGCCCTGTAATGATTAACAGCATTATTCCATCTAATAAGATGAATGATTTCACAATAGAGACTGGAAAAAAATATTTTACAGAGAATATGCCGGTTGAAATGGATAAGCAGCGGATTGTAACCTTGTTTGGCTCGTTTATTTATGAACGAAACGGCAATCCGATTCAAGCGATGATAACAACAAAATACTACAAGGCTGAAAATGGCGACACCTTCCTGTTTATTTAAATTGGAGTCCCGCCCGGGGCAACTCCTTATAGATCATCTTGAAAATACAGCGCAACTTTGTTCGGAAATTCGAAATAAGAGAATCAATTTCAAAGACGCTGATATTGATGTTCTTGGGGATGTTGCATGGTTGATAGGTTTTACTCATGATTTTGGCAAGGCAACTTGTTTTTTCCAAGAGTATCTTAAAGAAAAAGATGAAGACAAAAAACGTTCTTTAAGAAATAAGAAAAAAACCCACCATGGTTTACTCTCGTCTCTTTTTACATATCGTATAGTCAAAGATTTTATTTACAGTAAAAAATTGTCGGAACATCCGATTTACGGTTATTTACCCATAATTTCATATTTAATTGTCAAAAGGCATCATGGCAATCCTCTAAATCTTAAGGATGAGATTATTGACATTGAGCCGGCAAATAACCCTGAAGCGTTTCATGTTATTAAGGAACAGCTTGAAAGTATTGATGCTGATGAGTTTAACCGAATTTTAAAAAAATCCCCAAATACAGCATTGAGTCTAAAAGAGTTCAAATCGCATGTTGATATATTGATCACGGATAACATTTGCAGAGCTGAAAAAAAACAATGGCGAAAATACTGCAAAAATAGTTCCCTGGATATTTATTTTCTGTTTCAGTTTTTTTATTCCGCTCTTCTTGCAGCAGATAAAAATGATGCGGCAGGGCTTAATATACCAAATGGTCATATCTTGCTTTCATCAAATATGGTTGACAGATATATAGAAAAAAAATTTGCAAACAAAGAGAACGATAACCTGATAAACCCTATAAGAAAAGAAATATATGAAACAGTTTGTAACTCTGTATCTTCAATCAATTGCAAGGATAGAATATTATCAATTAACGTGCCTACCGGCACAGGCAAAACTATAACAGGGTTCTCGTTTGCTTTAAAATTGAGAGAAAAGATACTGGCCGAAAAAAAATTTGCGCCGAAAATAATTTATTGTCTCCCTTTTTTAAGTATAATCGAACAGAATTTTGATGTTTTTGAAAATATTTTTATTGTTAACGGCAAAAAGCCTGATAACAGGACAATGCTCAAGCATCATCACCTTGCTGAAATCTCATACAGGTTACATGGCAGCGAAGAGGAATTCCCAACAAATATAAGCCGGTTATTAATTGAGACCTGGGAATCTGAAATAGTTATCACAACATTCATGCAACTGTTTCATACCTTGATATCCAATAAAAACAGAATGCTTAAAAAATTTAACGCGATAACCAATGCAATAGTTATTTTGGATGAAATCCAAACCATCCCCTATAAATACTGGCATTTAATCAGAAAACTATTTACCGGATTTGCAGAGATATTTAATACCCGGTTTATTTTTATGACCGCAACGCAACCCGTTATTTTTAGAAATTTCGAAATCAGGGAACTCGTTCCCCGTGAGAAAAAAAAAGAATACCTTTCCTTTTTTGATAGAATTAAATTCCATAACCGTTCAGATGAAGAATTGGATGTTCCTGCATTTATTCAAATAGTAAAAAAAGATATTGAGAAATATCCTGAAGACGATTTTTTGATCGTGCTTAATACGATTAACTCATCAATAGAAGTTTTCAACGCCCTGAAAAAATTCATGGGGCAAATCGAAAATGAAGGAGTAAAATTATATTACCTTTCGACCAATATCATTCCCATGCACAGGCTTGAGAGGATAGAAGGGAAAGAAGGAATCAAACAAAAAAAATGCAGAAAGATTATTGTATCCACTCAACTGGTGGAGGCTGGTGTGGATATTGATGTGGACAGAGTTTATAGAGACTTTGCGCCCTTTGATTCTCTTAATCAGGTTGCCGGGCGATGTAATCGAAATTTTTCCAAACAACGTAAAAAAGGGGATGTGACTGTTTTTTCATTGTCTAATAAAAAAAAGTATTACCAGTATGTTTACGGAGAAAGAGATCTTTCTATTATAAAGACCAAAGAAACCATAAAAGATGTAGTAGAAATTACAGAAAAACAATTTTTAGAGCTGGGTGACGATTATTTCAAAAGATTAGCTGAGGATAAGGCCGATGATCTTTCTATACAACTTATAGAACAACTGGAAAAATTGAACTTTGCCAATTTGGATGAGTTTAAACTGATTGAAGCAGCTTATCCTGCATGTGACCTTTTTATCGAAATCGATGATAAAGCATCTGTTGTATGGCAAAAATACATATCAATATTTAATGAGGCTGACTTACTTAAAAGAAAGGATTTAATGGACAGCATTAAAGCAGATCTGTATAAATACATTATATCTGTTCCCGCTAAGGGCAGCTATTGTAGTGGATTCGGAAAAAAATCCGAAATTGTTTATATAAATAAAAATCAGGTTGAAAGCGTCTATAATAAAGATACCGGTTTTATCAGAAAAGACCCGGTACAGTGTGTGTTTTGAGATATTAAACATTTATTAAAAAATGCTGAAACAACCCGAAATTGAACCTCTGTCAGATAATCTGATAACCGCGAGCTGGATGCTTGCATATCTGTATTGGCCGAGGTTTGTCTGCTTTGAATATATAATGGATATATCGGAAAAACAGGAAACAAAACACCATGGATTTCAAAGCAGTATTGTCATTACTGTTAAAAAAATTTGACGAAAATAATGTAAATTATGCGCTGATGGGCGGATTTGCTCTTGGTTTGTGTGGAGTTGGAAGAACAACTGTTGATATTGATTTTCTAGTCAGCCGGGACGATGTTAAACAGATTGAAAAAATTATGACGGAAGCCGGGTACGAGTGCAGATACCGTAGTGAAAATGTTTCTCAATATATTTCTCCATTAGCGGTCTTTGGGGAAGTCGACTTTCTCCATGCTTTCAGAAAGACAAGTCTTGAAATGCTGAAAAGAGCTCAAGAAAAGGGAATTTTTAATAATTCCTTGAAAATAAGAGTGCTGATGCCGGAAGATCTTGTGGGATTAAAGCTGCAGGCCATCAAGAATGATCCGAAAAGATTTCAGAAAGATATGACGGACATCGAATCTTTGCTGAATATTTATGGGCGGGAACTTGACCGGTCTTTGCTAAAACAATATTTTTATCTTTTTGATATGCAGGATTTGTATAAAAAATTGATTGAGGAAAAAAACGGATGAATATTTCCGACAAATCCCGGCAGGAACTATTTAAGCTGTCCCAGTCAGATATTTTCAAAAAAGATATAAATACAGTTAACAGGCAAAAACATAATCCTTTTTTAAAAAACGGCAGGGTTGATATTGACGCATATATCGAATTTGTCACCTTGTACAATGAATTTATCAACCACAAACCAAAGCCTTTTGCCCCTATGATAAACAAATTTATGAAACTATAACCCCCGGATATGACTTGACAATATCATAAAATTTATAAAAATTATATTTTAGCAAAATTAAGCGGGACAGCAAATTTTTCCGCATCGTAAATTTTTAAAAAATAATGAGTTTAAATAATTTGGGAAAATGATAAAATAGGATAAACAGATATGGTAATAGATTGCAAGAGAACTACAAGAGAACTAAAGGAGGCGTATCATGAATGTCATAAATGTAGCAGCAAAAGAACTTCAGATGAGCCCGGATATGCTTATAACGGAGGGTGTAAAGACTTATTTACGACAAAGGCTTTCAAAGGTTGAATCTGATATTTTTATTCTTGCTAAAAAATATGGGGTACAAGATGTTTTTGAAATGGACTCCAAAGTAAAAAATGGGTTTATTAGTGAAAAAAATTCATATGAAGATTATTTCGCGCTGGATAACCTTGAAGCAGATAGAGATAAACTAAAAAAATTTTTAAGGGAAATTTGATGGCAACTATCGATGATTTGAGAAGAATAGCTGAAGTAGAATTTTCTGATATTGTTAAAGAAGTTTTCCCAATATCCTATAAAATAAGAATTATTCTGATTGATAATAGCTTTATAGACGCAAATCTTTCAAAAAAGTTACCAGACAGGTTCGGTTATCACTGGGAATGCAAAGATATATCAGACGCTATTTTCAGATACGACAATTTTCCTGACAAAAACTGGGAAAAAATATCTACCTATCCGTTTCACTTTCACAACGGCTCACAAGAAAATGTTGAAGTCACACCTTTTCCTTTAGAGGTTATTGATGGGTTTAGAGCCTTCATGGAATTTGCAAGAAACAAATTAACAGAAAATAAATAAATTTTAAATCAAAGCCTATTTTTCATTTTAACTTTGAAGTTCCTGATTATTAGAAACCGACAAACTATGTTAGCGCGGGTTTAAGTCGCCGAAAAGTAACGGGAAATAATGAATTCATCATACTGTGTAAATGAATCAAGCAGCCAGGCAATGCCGGCGAAATCCGGATGCTCTTTAACCGCCAGCCAGATGATTGAATATATGTATTGCCCCCGCTTCACATACTTTGAATATGTGATGGATATTCCACAAAATGAGGGGCAAAGATTTAAAGTTGAAAAAGGCAGAAATATTCATGAAAAAGTGAGAAAAACGAATTCCGAGTATTTGCGAAAAAAAATTGGGGTAAAAGATAAAAAGTCAGATGTTTACCTTGCATCTCCTTTGGGAATAAGAGGTATCGTGGATGAAGTGCTGTTTATGAATGATGATACGGCAGCTCCTCTTGATTACAAGTTTGCAGAATATAAGGAAAAAATGTTTAAAACTTATCGGTTTCAGCTTGTCTTTTATGCGCGGCTTATAAAAGATAACTTTCATATTCCGGTAAAAAAAGGATTTATAGTTTATACCCGAAGCAAAAACAAGCTCGTGGAGGTTGATATAAAAGATAAAGATTTTATCGAGCTTGAAAAAATTATTAATAATATGGCGAACATTATTAATAATTGCAGATACCCCAAACCGACATCTGTAAAAAGGCGCTGTCCCGATTGCTGCTATAAAAATATTTGCGAAAGCACTATTTAGCAGTGTTCTGCCCGGCCTTATGATATATTTAAAAAGTAATATTGCCGGTATGTTGCTGCCTGGTGACATACACAATATTTAACAATATCTTTGCATGAAAACCATGAATAAAAAAATTAACATGGGATTTTCTCAGCAAACTTTTGCTTTTGAGCAATCCCATGAGCAGAATTCAACAAAAGAAGTTCTTGCCTTTATTGATTCAACGATTGCCGACAACGGTCAAGTTACGTTTGAGCAGGTGGCAAGCCATTTTTCCATGCAATCTGACAGGTGGACAAAACCGCTTATCCGGAATTTGATAAACGACCTGTTTAACGATGATAAAATCCATTTTATCATTGATGGAAAGAAAATTCTGTCTAAAAAGATAAAATCCCTCCTTTCTGAGCATGATCAATCGAAATCAAAATTTATGCAGACGAGAGAGACCCTTTCTATTGTAAAAATTCATCTCTCTGAACCTGCTCAATGGAAATGTATCGAAATTATAAAACCTGAAGTAGTTGAAGAATCTGTTCTGCTAAAAGCACAATATCTGGGCAAAAAACTATTCAAAGATATCGGCCCGGCGAGCCAGAACAGCATGTGCCGAAACCTTCGCAGACATTTACGCATATGGAGAAGCGATCTGGAAGAGTTTCAAAAGGTTGCCGGAACAGGGGGCTATCCCGGGACAAATGAAATCCGGAAGGGACTGGATCTTTTAAATAAGCTTTTGAGTGTCTATGATCCGTATCAATTTATAGAAACTTTTCTCAATAATGAAGACCGGTTTTGCGATGCATATTCTCATTTTGTTATGTTGGAAAATTTTTATGAAAACCAGATTCATATATGGGATGCGTTGATTAAGGCTGTTGATATTTTTAAACTCAACCGGATGCTTCTTGAAAAAGATCCTTATGTGAAAAAAGCGCTTGAAACACTATGTAAAATATTGAAAAATCCGAAACCTTACAGTATGATTAAAAAAATAAGGAGCCTCATATCTATTGTAAAAGCCGCTAATGATCTTATCGTTGAGGAGCAAATAGCTTCTGCAAAAGCTTTGGCCGTTGAAAGGATAGAAAAAAAGATTGATAAGGTCGTTAAAGTTTTGGATGAAAAAAATGCAAATAATGATACCAGGAATAAAGCACTTTTCCCGTTGCAAACTAGCAAGAAAAAAATAAATATGGCTTCAAACTTCCAAACTATTACCGATTATCTGGAAGACGCAATAGATCAATTCTATAATGTCATGGAGATGCTTAACTGATGGAAAAACTTACCGCTCACGGTTTAAAATTCACCGGATGCGTGGGTTTTCCGGAATGTGAAGTTATTTGTGAGCAAGACCTAAGTAATAAAATGGAACAGAAAGATGAAATATTGCGGCTATCCTACACCGACTCCGGTAAAAAAGCACTGCCCAGATTGTTGCTACAAAAATATTTGTAAAAATAGAATTTAGGTTTCTTTGCTAAATAATTACAACCTGTTAATTTTACTCCAGTACGGCATTAAATCACTTTTTCGGTATGATAATTATTAATAAATTAAAAATATCGTTCTTTGATAATCTGCTTAACATGTTGGAATTCAAATATATTTTTGTTATTCCGGCCCAAAGAGCCGCTTCCACCACAACAAGGATTGAAACTCTAATTCAAATTGACTTTTCCCCAAATCCGCATATCCCAAAGAGCCGCTTCCACCACAACAAGGATTGAAACATCGACACGATTGCAACATTGATCCCTTCATTGATTCCCAAAGAGCCGCTTCCACCACAACAAGGATTGAAACCAGAAGAAGGCTATCTGAAGCAAGTAGAGGGAATACCCCAAAGAGCCGCTTCCACCACAACAAGGATTGAAACAAGAAGGAGGGGGAAAATGGAAAACGAAGTGATTGAACCCAAAGAGCCGCTTCCACCACAACAAGGATTGAAACTTAAATAAATCCCGAATCTGTGGGTGCGCTGCTTTACCCAAAGAGCCGCTTCCACCACAACAAGGATTGAAACATGCTTTAATACTGTCAACTATGGTACCGCCAAAACCCAAAGAGCCGCTTCCACCACAACAAGGATTGAAACCGTTCTTAATTTTGCAACAGCGGATAAAACATGGCCCAAAGAGCCGCTTCCACCACAACAAGGATTGAAACAGGAAAGAATATAGGGAAGTCTTTACCGGCAAAGGGCCCAAAGAGCCGCTTCCACCACAACAAGGATTGAAACATACTGCTGATATAGCAGCTTATGGATGCACAAGTGTTAAGTTGCACATTATTCTGGCATTAATTTCCTAATTAAATTGACCAGACTTAAATTTTTTCATTTTATTTGAGATAAATTTTGTTACATTTTTTACTGTTTTTAAAACTTTTTAAAAGACACACCCCCCCCCTTCCAAGGGGTAGAGGGGAAAGAGTCATAGATTTTGGAATTTTCACACTAATTGATATATTTAGGTTCAATTAAGTTTACATAATAATGTACTTTGCGACAAAAACGAACGGCATGCCAAAATATATTAAGCTTTTTTTTTCTTTCTTTCATCAAAGAATTCGGGATTGAATTACTCAAAATGATGAGCCAAATAAAATGAAAAATTTTTAAACTGGTCAAATTAATTTGAAAATTTTCCCCTTTTTCTGTTCAATTTATCGTGAAACTTAACAACAGGTAATGAAGCGCGGCGAAAGCTCACCGTTGGTCAGCCGGGTGACAAATACGAACAGGAAGCAAACGAGGTAGCACGAGCGATTATTCAGAAGGAGCAGCAAGTTGCGCAAAAACATTCAGATGGAGAACTCGTGCGTCGGCAGGTCGAGGAAGAAGTTCAGATGAAGCCTGAATACTCTACGGTACAGCGGCAGGTTGAAGCAGAGGAAAAGGAAGAAGGTTCATCGCGGATTAGTGTAAAAACCAAGTTCTGCAAACACCTGCAATCGAAAATTATTAAAATTTCTGTATCCGAATGCTCTACGGATTATATTTCTTATAGCATTATTTTGCCCTTCAACATAGCCATTGCTTACTCTCTCGATAAAATAATTGAGAATCTCGTCCCACCAATTCTTTAATGTGCCAACAAATTTAATCAGGTATCTATTACCAGTTGCCAAGCATTTTTGTTTTCAGCTATATAAAAATTGCTCTGCTTTTTCTTTGTTATTTATTTTTTTAAAAATAGTTCGGAACTCTTCTTTAAGTAAATATATTTGACGAAGTTCCCGACAATTATCTAATATTTTACAAAGATGGCTTTCTTCTTTAGGTGACAAATCGGATCGGTTCTTTACAAGAAGCCAACGGCTGCCTTTTAATGCCTCTTTCATGTCGGTATCTTTATTTTGAAGTCTTCTACAAACTTGATTCATACGTTCGTTTAATTGTTTCATTACATGAAATCGATCGACAACTACCATTGAACGAGGCAATTTTTTTTTAACGGCTTGTGCGTATGGCCTCCACATATCTATTGATACGTAACGTATAGACTTTTTTTCGATTACTTGATAAGCAAGATTCATAAACATGTCGTTCAAAAGCATGGGTCTGCCTCCGATAGGCATCAATAAAAGACAGCTCCTCAGTGAATACTTTATTACACTGATCACATTTAAAACGGCGGGATATAAAATGAAGAAAGGTTTTCTTCCCCCAAATGTCTAAATGGCGTACACATCGCTTTTCTTCAGCATGTATATTTTCGCAGATTGCCCCACATTTTGGGCAAATAGCAACATCATTTTGATGGATACAGTATAGATGCAATACCTCATAAGTATCTTCACGGCGAACCATGTACATAGTTACAATCAATGCTGAAATACCAAGTAACTCTGTTAATACGGTATCGTTAGCTTTTTTAAATTCTGCTTTACAAATACGTTTCACTGATCGAGCAGCATCCTTAATAAATAAAATTGGCAAAAGTAACATCTGGGAATTACTCCTTATTAGGGTTTTTCCCATTGTTAACTATTACAAATAATTGACTTGGTTTACTTTTTTTTTAAATTTTTTCATATATTTTTCGACATCCTTCATTAAAGGCCAAAAGTAGTTTACACTTTTTAATGTAAAATTGCACTTCTCGTTCCCACGCTGGAGCATGGGAACCAGGCAAGAACCAGCATCTAAAAAGTGTAAACTAAATTTGAAGGATGTCTATTTTTTCACACTATTCCGCGATGAACCATTTTTTTAGCGGCAATTCAGTGTTGCAAGACCTGCAATACATAAAGGTTTTTTGTCATGACCTGCGGAAAACAAGTCTTTCTCCACATTTTACACAATTAATCCGGTATGTTGTCATATCTCTCCGTTGTTAGAATTCTATACTGCCAGGTGTTCTTGGAAAGGGGATTACGTCGCGTATGTTCTTAACGCCTGTCAGCAGCATCAATGTTCGTTCAAATCCGAGTCCGAATCCGCTGTGGGGTACTGTTCCGTATTTTCTGGAGTCGATATACCACCAATAATCTCCAGGGAACTGACCCAGTTCATCCATACGTTCTACAAGAACCTCAGATCTATCTTCTCTCTGGCTGCCGCCTATTATTTCTCCTATGCCCGGCACCAGAACGTCCATGGCCGCGACTGTAAGGTCGTCATCATTCAGCCGCATGTAAAAAGGTTTAATCTCTTTCGGGTAATTGTAAATAATAACCGGTTTTTTAAAATGTTGTTCAGTAAGATAACGTTCATGTTCGGACTGGAGGTCTTTCCCGAATTTCACTTCATATTCAAATTTTTTACCGGATTTTCTCAGGATATCAACGGCGTCGCTGTACGGAAGCCTCAAAAAGGCGCCGGCTCTTATATTCTCAAGGGTTGTCATAAGTTTTTTATCTACAAACTTCGCAAAGAGTTGAATATCCTCGGCACAATTATCGAGTATGTGTGTAATAAGAAAGTTTATCATTTCTTCAGCCAGATCCATATCGTCTTCAAGATCGCAGAATGCCATTTCCGGTTCTACCATCCAGAATTCAGCAGCGTGTCTGCTGGTGTTTGAATTTTCGGCCCTGAAGGTTGGGCCGAAAGTGTAAACATCACCCAGCGCCAGGGCAAACATCTCGGCCGATAGTTGACCGGAGACCGTCAGGTTGGTCTCCTGGCCGAAAAAATCTTCAACATAACCTTTTTTAATCTTTTGATCCGGTTTTAAAGTTGTTACGCGGAACATCTCGCCGGCTCCTTCGCAGTCGGATCCGGTTATGATGGGAGTATGAATATATTTAAAGCCCTTATCCCTGAAAAATTTGTGAATTGCATATGAGAGCTCGGATCTTATGCGGAATATAGCTCCGTACTTGTTTGTTCTGGGACGCAGATGTGCAATTGTTCTTAAAAATTCGTCGGTATGCCGCTTTTTCTGCAAAGGGTAGGATTCCGGAGCAAGACTGATTATCTCGATGCTTTGGGCCTGTATCTCCATGTCCTGGCCCTTACCCTGAGATTTTACAAGTTTGCCTCTTATACCGACGGCTGAACCGATTGTCAGTTTTGTAATCTCCGTATAATTATCTAAAGTACTGTCGGCTATAACCTGGATATTTTTCAGGCAGGAGCCATCATTAATCTCAAGAAATGAAAAGGTTTTTGAATCCCGCCTGGTCCTTAACCAGCCTTTAACCAGAACATTGTCAAGTTGAGATGATCCCTTTAAGAGTTCGCATATTTTCTTGCGTTTCATTTTATTCCTTTGGAAAGTTTTATAATCTGCTCCCTTATATCTTCTGCAGAAGTGCTGTCCGGCATCTGTTGGCCTAATTGCACTGAAACCTTATACGGAATCCTTGCAGGCCAGTCGGATAAAGGTTTTCCTTTATAATAACTGAAGATACTTCCCCAGGTGCCTCCAATATATACAGGTACAACAGGCAGTCCGGTGCCTGTAATTATTCGCTCGCACCCTTTTTTAAATCTGCCTATTTTTCCGGTAAGAGAAACCGTTCCTTCAGCGAAAACACAAACCATACCTTCAGCTTCTATAATTTCCCTTGCCCGGCGTAAAGCATTTTTTATCTGCCCGGGGGTATCTTTTTCCGAAACAGGAACCATCTGCATAAGCCGGAAAAACCAGTTTAACCAGCGAATATTGTAAATTCTTCGTTCAATGAGAAATCTTATTCTGCGCTGCCCGGTCGCCATCAGGATAAAAGGCTCCACCCAGGATGCAATATTGCTTACAAGCAAGACCCCTCCTGCCGTAGGTATGTTTTCAATCCCCTCAATCTTGATTCTATAAAAGATTTTTGTGATGATCAGCATGATAAACCGGACAAAAAAATCGGGCAGCACAATCATGGTGGCAACAGCCAGGATAAAAGTCATAACTCCAAGGAGCATGAAGGCTTGACCAGAAGAGAAGCCCAGTATTTCCTGAAATATTTTGATCATCAGGGTTGCGCCGAGAATCCCCACAAAGTTCAAGAAATTGGACGCCGCCAGCACGGCTCCGCGTCTGTGTCCCGGGGTTTTCCACTGTATAAAGGCATTAAGGGGAAGCAGAAAAAGACCGGCGCTTGTTCCGAGCATAATTATAAAAAAAATGGCCCAGGCAAAAAAATCGGCAGCACTATGGAGCAGTATAAGCGATGCTGATAAACCAAAAGCGCCTATGGGAACAATGCCGAATTCAATATTACGTCCTGACAGCAGACCGGCCAGGATTGCCCCGGTCCCCACGCCGATTGCCGCCACAAGATAAAGATATCCTGCAATATTGCTCTTTTCCGGAGCAAGGTGCATCAGGTCGATGCCGTAAGGGATCAGGTTCATCTGGGCATAGGCCGCCACAAGCCAGAAATAAGATGCAGTCAATACCGACAGAAGCAGATAGCGGTCTTCGGCAACATATTTTACAGTCTTCCATATTCCGACAAAAAATAACGGGTTTATTTTTTCCTTGCCCCCTCCAGGCGATGTTTTATAAATTCTTCGGCTTACAAAAATACCCCCCGTGCTTATAAGGATGCAAGTCGTTCCGCAGATAAGAAATCCATACTCGCCGCCTGCCAGCACGGATGCCATTAAGGTTCCGATGATAATCGACAAAAAAGTGGCCGATACTATATGGCTGTTTGCTTTTGATAGCCGTTCGGCCGGAACCAGTTCAGGAATAATGCCATATTTGGCAGGCCCGAAAAAAGCGCTCTGGGTACACATGAGAAAGAGCACAACATAAAGGCCGTAAGAGGTTTTAAGATAAAAACAAAGTAATCCCGAAGACATAAGGATCAGCTCGATTATTTTTAACCTTGCGATTATAATCTGCTTGCTGATCCTGTCTGCAAGCACGCCGGCTGCATCGGAAAACAAAAGAAAGGGCAGCACAAATATAGCGCCTGTATTGGCCATTACACTGTCGGGATTAATTCCGGGGTTAATGGCTATAAGAAAAAAAACCATCGACAGCTTGTAAAGGTTGTCATTCAAAGCCCCAAAAAATTGGGTGGCATTGAGCCATTTGAAGGTTGCCTGTCTATTATTTTCAGTCATAAAAAATTCTTTTTTTATATATTTCCGGTTCCCATTTTCGGCTTATAGCGGATTAGTGTGAAAAAGATTTATCGCTGTCTTTCAGACTACACGCTTCAAAACTAATATTTTTGTCAAATCAGATATAAATTTGGTAAGTTATCAATGCACTGACCCCATGCCAATACAACAATGTTTTGAAGATTATAGATTGTCATATAATTACACGATTTTAAAATTTGGCACAAGGCCAGAGAAAGGAAGGCGTATTATAATACTTCGACGACCGATAACGCAGTGAAATTATTTATGTGAAAATCTATATGCCGGTTCAACTGCAGTTCGGATAGCATGGGCAATCGCTATGGCAAAAAAGGCATTGGCCTGCAGGCAAATTGTAAACTTTTTTTCAATTGAGGCGACAACTACCTTAACACATAGGGCAGGTGCAGAACCTCTTTCATCGGCCCTGGGCTATCAGGCCTGCCTGAAAGGGAATACCGTACTTTTTATCTCCTCAATCGAAACCATCAATAACCTTTATTCCGCCCAGCAGGTCGGCCGCTTAAAACAGGAGTTAAAAAAATATCTCAAACCGGCTCTCTTGATACTGGATGAATTGGGCTACCTGCCCATTGACAAAATCGGCGCTGACCTGCTCTTCCAGGTTATAAGCCAGCGCTATGAACAAGGTGCCATTATTATAACCACCAATCGCGTTTTTAAAGATTGGCCGCAAATATTTAACAACGACAACATGCTTACTTCTGCCCTGCTGGACCGGCTGCTGCACCACATCGAAGCAGCAGTGGTGGTGGAAGGAAAAGTTACAGGATGAAGGATGTGGTAAAAGAATAAACGCTTGCGGTTCTCCGGGGAAAAAGCCGGTGAACCGCATTTTTTTCTATACATTTTTAAAACGGCGCTTTGGGTACATTTTTACACAGCCGCTAACACTCTTCGTCATATGCTGCTTACAGTACTGTATGCTTTAATATTAAACAGCTCACCTATGTTGTTAAGGTTTTCGCCTCGCATTTGACGTAATAGATAAACTGCAATATTTCGCGGTTCATTAAAAACACCGCGTCTTGTTATCAATAATTCATTAAACGATACACCATAATGTTCACATTTTGATTCAGGTACTTCATAGCATTTTTTCTTAAAATAATATTTTTCTTTTATTCCTGTTATGAAACTTTCCGGATCAAAAAATGATGGAAATTTCTTTAAAAAAAACAGCCTTATAACCTCTTCTGAATCATATTTCAGCATAAACTCAATAAACGGTTTCAGTCGGCCCCGTTTGCAAAGGCAATGGCTGTACGGACAAGTTGGTTGCCTTTAGGAAGACGTTCTTTGAACTCCAGGCGACGGGACTCAGGTTCGTCAAGATATCGGGGGTGTTCTTTACCAATGGATGTCATATAAACTTTCCTTCGGAACCATGGCCTGTGGTCGAAATGTATCAATTACCCAAATGGTCAAAAATCCTGAACTGGGTTTTATCCTTTCCAGGCCCGAAGAGATCCGGGCATAGCCGGGTGCCCCTTCCGATCATCTGTTCAAATTTGGCTCTGGACTTTAATTCTATAAAAAAGGTTTTCTCTGGAACTATAGCCTTGTGCCAAATTTTAAAATCGGGTAATTATCTGACTGTCTATATACCTATAGCCCGGACTATCAAGCCGCTTTCAGCATGAAATCAACATGTACTGATTCAAAGGGGAATTCGATTTGACCTTTACCGGTTTTTTGCAATATTCCAACATTCAAAAGTATGTGTACATCACGATGTACTGCTTTTATGTCTCTGCCCAAACGACGAGATGCTTAACGCATTGATATTGGCCCTGCGTTTGTCATAACTTTAAGTAACTCCCATTGATTGCCCGATAGAATCTTAAAAAGAAGCGCAGGCAACTCGAAGCTGATAAATGTTTCGTGCGGTTTTCCCTCTAAAGCTCCAAGTAATCGTTTGTTAATTTTTCGCGGAAAGAAATCCCCAATATTACGGTACGCATGTTAAAACCCCCGGTTGTCCACATCACTCCAGAAATCTTCAGACAATGCTTTTGGTGTGGTAAAAATGTGTTGTTTTCATCCAAGGTAGTCAATTATTCCCTTTGCGGTTTTTCCGGCGGAATGAATCGCTCTTACAATAAGAGACTGCCCGGTATTCATATCGCCTGCTGTAAAGACTCCTTCCACTTCAGTCATCCTGTTTTTGTTAGACGACAGATTCCCCCGCGTATCTGTTTTTAGTCCAAAATCGTTTATCAGTCTGCTGTTGCCCGCGCCTGTAAAACCCATTGCGAGGATTACAAGATCCGCATCGATTTTAAACTCTGTGCCGGGTATTTCAACCGGTATGTATCTTTCCCCGTTTTTTCCCCATTTAACTTCAGAGCAGTGCAGCTTTTTTAACTTTCCATTAGACCCTTCAAATCTTGTTGTTGTGACGGACCATTTTCTTGTACCACCTTCTTTATGGGCATGGGTGGTCCTGAGAATGGAGGGCCACATCGGCCAGGGGGTTTCGGGCGGCCTTTTTTCAGGGGGCTTTGGAAGAATTTCAAGCTGGGTTACTGTTTCAGCGCCCTGTCTTAATGCGGTTCCAAGGCAATCAGATCCGGTATCGCCGCCGCCGATGATGACCACATTTTTTCCGGTTGCGCTGATCTCATCCTCGAATACAATTTTTTCTCCACTGTTTTTTTTATTCTGCTGAATAAGATAATCGAGTGCAAAATGAATCCCTTTCAGATCTCTTCCTTCAACAGCAAGATCACGTGGTTTTTGGGCGCCGCATGCAAGACAGATTGAATTAAAATGCCTTTTCAGATATCTTGCCGAGATATCCGTTCCTGCTGTTACTCCTGTTTCAAAAACAATTCCCTCCTTCTCCATCAGGCTTATTCTACGTTCGATTATTCTTTTTTCAATTTTAAAATCGGGTATCCCGTATCTCATCAGGCCGCCCGGTTTTTCAGCCGCTTCAAAGACTGTAACATTATATCCGACCCTGTTTATTGTATCAGCAACCGCCAGACCTGCCGGGCCTGATCCTATTACAGCCACTTTTTTGTCGGTCAATCGGACAGGAGAAAAGGGTTTGATATATCCTTTTTCAAAACCTTTTTCAATAAGAGCAAGTTCAATCTGGCGGATTGTTACAGGAGTGCCGTTTATACCTGCGACACATGCAGCTTCGCAGGGAGCAGGGCAGAGTCTGCCTGTAAATTCAGGAAAGTTGTTTGTTGAAAGCAGTATCCTGAGGGCTTCTTCCCAATCACCCCTGTAAAGAAGTTCATTAAACTCAGGGATAATATTGGACACCGGGCATCCGTACCCATGGCAGAAAGGAATTCCGCATTCCATACACCTTGCGGCCTGCTCATAAACATTATCTTCATCCGGTTCCAGTTCGACCGCTCTGTAGTCTTTAAGCCTTTCCTCGCGCGGCCTGTATCCAGGTTCTTTCCTGTTGTATTCTATAAAACCTTTATCTTTACCCATCTTGAACCTCTTGCCTTTCTGTTGCTTCGTCCTCCCTGCTCATTTTACCAAGGACTTTCCGGTATTCCATAGGAAATACCTTAACAAAATAAGGGAGGCTATCCTCCCAGTTTATTAGTATTTCATGCGCTTTTTTGCTTCCGGTATATCCATGATGCTTCTGTATCAGCGTCTTAAGCTCCTCAATATCCTCCTGCTCCCTTATGAGCTCGAGATCTATCATTTCGAGGTTGCAGCGATCATCAAAACGCTGGAAAGGATCGTATACATAAGCTATTCCCCCGCTCATACCGGCCCCGAAATTTATGCCGGTTTCGCCCAGAACCACGACCCTTCCTCCTGTCATGTATTCGCAGCCATGATCTCCTACACCTTCAATGACTGCATTTGCGCCACTGTTGCGTATGGCAAACCTTTCTCCAGCCTTCCCGCAGATATATGCTTCCCCTGAAGTTGCGCCATAGAGGAGAACATTTCCGGCAATGATATTTTCAGAAGGATTAAATGAGGCTCTTTTATCCGGTTTTACAATTATTTTTCCACCGGAAAGTCCTTTTCCGAGATAATCGTTTGCTTCTCCGGTCAGTACAATGGTCAGGCCTTTGGCGGCAAAAGCACCGAAACTCTGGCCTGCTGAACCATTGAAGCTGCAAATAATGGTATCGTGGGGGAGCCCTTCATGCCCATAAAGCGTTGCAATTTTACCGGAGAGCATTGCGCCGACCGTTCTATCGTAATTGTGGACAGGATAGCTGATTTCAACTTTTTTATTTCCTTCAAGGGCATCTTGTGCATCTGCTATCAGTTTCCTGTCTAGTACATTTTCAGTGTCACACGGCTGCGGTTCAATCTGCCTTTTGGGAGAAACCTGATCAGTTTCGTGTGTGTAGAAAATTTTTGAAAAATCAAGTCCTTTTGCCTTCCAGAAGTCTACAGCCCTGTTCATTTCAAGTATATCAGCCCTTCCTGTCAGGTCGTCCATCTTTCGGAATCCGAGTTGAGCCATATATTCACGGGCTTCTTTTGCTACCATATGAAGAAAATTAACGATATATTCAGGTTTCCCCTTGAAAAGATTTCTCAGATCTACATCCTGCGTTGCAATTCCTGCCGGGCATGTGTTTTTGTGGCATTTACGCATCATTACGCATCCCAATGTAACCAGGATGGAGGTTGCAAATCCGAATTCCTCGGCCCCGAGAAGAGCGCCGATGATGACATCCCGGCCGGTTTTAATCTGTCCATCCACCTGGATTCTTATCCGTTTCCGAAGTCCGTTCTGCATTAACGTCTGCTGGGTTTCAGCAAGGCCCAGTTCCCATGGCGCTCCGGCATGCTGGATAGAGGAGAGGGGTGATGCTCCTGTTCCTCCATCACTGCCGCTTATAAGCACCTTGTCAGCCCGTCCTTTTGCTACGCCTGCTGCAACTGTTCCGATCCCTGCCTCTGAAACAAGTTTGACTGAAACATCGGCGGCTGGATTAATATTTTTAAGATCAAAAATAAGCTGGGCCAGATCCTCTATTGAATAAATATCATGGTGGGGCGGTGGTGAAATCAAAGTAACACCCGGTGTTGAATGCCTTACCCTTGCTATCTCCGCATTTACCTTATGCCCGGGCAACTGTCCTCCTTCACCCGGTTTTGCGCCTTGGGCGATCTTGATCTGAAGCTCTTTTGCATTGACAAGATACTGGGCGGTTACACCGAACCTTCCACTTGCAATCTGTTTTATTGCGCTTGACCGGCTGTCCCCGTTTTCCATGGGAATATAGCGGGCAGGGTCTTCACCGCCTTCACCGCTGTTACTTTTTCCTTTAATACGGTTCATGGCAATAGCTATTGTTTCGTGGGCTTCTTTACTGATTGATCCAAAAGACATTGCCCCGGTTACAAAGCGTTGAACAATTTTTTCAGCAGGTTCCACTTCATCAAGGGGTACGGGAGTTCTTTTTTTAAATTTAAACAGCCCTCTCAGGGTCGACTGTTTTTCATTCTGATCATTGATCATATCCGAATATTTGCGGAAGGTATTGTAATCATTATTTCTGACAGCATGTTGAAGCGTACTCAGGGACTCAGGCGTCCACAAGTGCCGTTCACCATCTTTGCGAAACCTGTAATGTCCGCCTGAAGGCAGGATACCTGCGGCCTTGTCCGGCCCTGTTTTGTATGCATTCTGATGCCTTAAATTCGCTTCCTTCGCAATCTCTTCAAGCCCTATACCTTCAATGGTAGAGACGGTGTCTGTAAAATATTTATTAATAATACGACTGTTTATGCCGATGGCCTGGAAAACCTGGGCATTCCTGTAGCTTCTAAGGGTTGATATACCCATTTTTGACATTGTTTTAAGGATTCCCTTACAAACGGCTTTAATATAATTTTCAATTGCTCCTGCTGTGTCATTATTGTTTGAAATTTTGCCGGTAATAGCCATTTCAGCAATCGATTCAAAAGCCAGATAAGGATTTATTGCGGTTGCTCCGTAACCGAGGAGCAGTACAAAATGCATAATTTCTCTTGCTTCACCTGTCTCGACCACAAGACCGGTTTCTGCGCGGGCTCCTTTTTCAATAAGCCTCCTGTTTACTGCTGCAACTGCGAGAAGCGCCGGTATCGGTGTCATATCTTCGGGCAATTCTTTGTCACTGAGAATGATAATCGAATTTCCACTCTTTAAGGTTTTGTTTATCAGGCTGCACATCGATTCAAGAGCTTCTTCAAGATCTCTTCCCGATCCGCCTGCAGGAAACCCGATATGAATAGTGTCACAACTAAACCCTGGTTTTTTAATTTTTCGCAGCCTTTTTAAGTCTTCATTGGTCAAAACAGGGTGCTTCAGTTTTATCAAGCGACTGTCTCCGGGAGTTTCTGAAAGGATATTCCCGCTATTTCCCATGAATGTCATAAGGGACATAACAAGTTCTTCTCGCACCGGATCTATGGGAGGATTCGTCACCTGCGCAAAAAGTTGTTTAAAATAGTTGTACAAAAGCTGGTTTTTTTCGGAAAAAACAGCGAGGGGGCTGTCGTTTCCCATGGAGCCTGTAGGTTCCACACCGCTTGTGGCCATAGGGTTCAATAGAAAATCAAGCTCTTCACGGGTATATCCGAAAAGCTTCTGGCTTTGCAGCAGATTTTTAGAATCAGGTTCAACCCGGTCGACCGCACCGTAAAAACCCCTCAAAGTAATTTGATTCTCAGCAACCCATCTTCTATAAGGCTGCTGCCTGGCACAAAGCGTTTTTACCTCCCCGTTTTTCAGGAGTCGTTTTTTTTCAAAATCGACAAAAATTATGTCTCCTGGTCTTAAAGCACCTTTTTCAGCTACTTCATCAGGGGCAATATCGAGCACACCGGTTTCTGAAGCAAAAACAATAAGACCGTTTTTTGTTAAAGTATAGCGCGCGGGCCGGAGTCCGTTTCTATCTAGCATGGCTCCGGTATGAACGCCGTTTGAGAATACCACTGCGGCCGGCCCGTCCCAAGGCTCCATAATTCCTGAATGATATTCAAAAAACCCTTTGAGATCCGGCCCTATATTATATTTAACTCCCCATGCTTCAGGGATCAGCATCAGCATGGAGTGGGAAATGGATCTTCCAGCGTTAGTAAGAAGTTCCAGTACATTGTCAAGACATGCTGAATCACTCCCGTTTTTATTTATTACAGGCAGCAATTTTTTTATCTCATCGCCGAAAAGATCGGATTTAAAAGATGATTCTTTTGAACAGATCTGATTAAGATTGCCGCGCAGTGTGTTTATCTCACCATTATGCGCAAGATACCTGAATGGCTGGGCCAGCTCCCAGGACGGGAATGTGTTGGTGCTGTATCTCTGGTGGACAAGTGCTAAAGCGCTTTCCATGTCAGTATCATGAAGATCGGGATAAAAGCCGGAAAGCTGGGGAGCTGTAAACATACCTTTGTATATAATGGTCCTGCATGACATGCTGGTTATATAAAAACATCCGGCCTCAGAAGATAAACCGGCGCCCTGTTTTTCGATCAGTCTGCGAACAATATATAGCTTACGCTCAAGGCTCTCTGCATCCAGGCTAGAACCGTCAATAAAACACTGCATCACTTCGGGTCTACTTTTGTAAGCCTGCCCTGAAACTGCTTCACTGTTTACAGGAACATGGCGCCATCCTATAAGGGCAAGGCCTTCGGACACAACAGTTCTTTCAACTATACGGCGGCATTCATCAATAAATTCTGTATCTCGCGGCATAAAGATCATGCCGACACCGTAAGTTCCGCTGTCTGAAAGATTGATGCCTAATGATGCGCATTCTTTTTTTAAAAATTTGTGCGGTATTTGTAAAAGGATTCCTGCACCGTCACCGGTTGCATCGTCACCACCCACAGCACCTCGGTGGATGAGGTTATGCAGGATTTGGATACCTTTCTTAATTATGTCATGATTCCCAACACCATGAATGTTTGCCACAAATCCCACCCCACAGTTGTCATGTTCAAACAGCGGATTATAAAGCCCCTGTGTCTCGGATATGGATCGTGATTGCTTCGATTCCAATTTTTTCATTTGATATTACCTGTATTTTTTTAATTTATTAACACGAAATTAAAACAGCATATTTCAGAAGATGAATATCATACTCTTTTCTTGGTAGTCCCTACAAAACAATGCAGGTTCGAAAAATCAGCTACTTACAAGGTATTGGGACTGTAATGAGATATCTCCAGTTTAGTGGAGAATTCGTAAGTCCCATCTGCATTGCCGGTGTATTATGGTTATACTTTTTTATAAATTTCTCGTTTTCATTGTTAATTCGTATTCGTAAGCTCTTATGAAATTGTATGTAATTATAGTTGAATAAGTTAATCCACATTACATTACTAAAATTCAGCTTGTTCTTGCAATACCCCAGGGTTTTTCTCTGAAGATAGGAGATATGTTGCCTTAGGGTAAGGTTCAGTCTCTCAATAAATGAGGTGTTTTGGCTTTTTCCGGGGAAATCTTTTACAGTACCTTTTACAAAATATTTTTTAACTGTTACAAGCCGACGCTTTATTCGGCGCTTAACAATTTGCAGGTAAGCATAAGGAATTTCAGACATAATGTTTTCGAGCGCATTTTTGTAAGCCGCTAATTTATCTGTAGCGACCTTTAATATATTGTAACCGTTCACGGGCAATAATCGTTTTGAGTTTAAAATTTAATATCTAACCGCAAATTTTTTTAAGAAAAATTTTGCGTTCCAGTGCCTGATGGTTTATAGTGTCAGGAATGGAATCAGTCATAACATATCGGAGGCGATCAGTCACCAGGCAAAATATAGCGACCGTCAGGCGGATTATTGAATCACATCCTGACAAAAGCAGACGCTTCATTTCTCAAGAAGTCTGCAGGGAATGGAACTGGAGACAGTCTAATGGTGTTCTTAAAGATATGATCTGCCGAAGCCTGCTGCTTCTTTTGGAATCAAAGGGTTTTATTAAACTGCCTGCCCGAAAATGTACCCCTCCCAACCCTCTTGCAAAGCGAAAAAAAACATCCTGGGTAATAGTCGATAAAACTCCTGTTCATTGTTCTGTCGAAGACCTGTTTCCTATAAAACTTGACCAGGTTCGCAGAACTTCTTTTGAGAAGATATTCAATGGTCTTGTAAGTGAGTACCATTATCTTGGTTATACTCAACCAGTTGGGGAGCATCTCAAATATATTGCATTTTCTCATAATCGCCCTATTGCGTGTTTGGCATGGGGGTCAGCGCCATGGTATATTGGAGCACGAGATCGTTTCATTGGCTGGAGCAAAAAGATTAGAGAGAACAATCTTCATCTAATCGCCAACAATCTCCGTTTTTTGATCCTGCCATGGGTTCAAGTCCCTTGTTTGGCATCATATTTATTGGCATTGAACCGTCATCGCTTGTTACAAGATTGGAAAACTTTATATCATCATCCGGTTTATCTGCTTGAAACCTTTGTTGACACAGAGCGCTACCGCGGTACCTGTTATAAAGCGGATAATTGGATCTGTGTGGGGCAGACAACCGGTCAGGGCAAGCTCAGCAAATCAAAGCAACCACTACTTTCCAAAAAGGCTGTTTATGTTTATCCCTTGACTAAAAACTTTCGCAGGGAGTTATGTCATGACGCATGATGAAGCATTGGCTTTGTATAATGCCGGGCTGAAAGTTACGGTCAAAATCCTGTGTGATTTAAGCAATACTATTGAATTTCAGGAAGAGCAGATAAAGGCTTTGGAGGTCAAGGTTGCCAAGCTTTCAAAAAACTCATCTAATTCCAGCAAACGCCCTTCTTCTGATGAGATCACAAAGCCAAAAAATCAAAAAGAAGGAAATCGTAAGATCGGAGGCCAACCCGGACATGAGAGGCATCTTCGTACTCCCTTCACCGAGGATGAGATAAACAAAACTCATCCATACATACTAACTGTTTGCCCTGTATGCGATGGGGAAGTTCATATAATTGATGCGCCTCCTCGTATTATCCAACAAATGGAACTGCCGGAGCTGCCGATAATCAAAGAAGAACATCGTTCGTATCCGGTATGGTGCGAGAAATGTCAGCAAATTCATTACATGCCTTTTCCTGCTAATATAGTCAAGGAAGGGCTCTTCAAAGAGCGCTTGACAGCCTTGGTTGCCTATATGAAAAATGTCTGTCATGCATCGTTTTCCACAATCAGAAAATTTATCCGAGACGTCCTTGGAGAAAATGTTTCCCGTGGATATCTGCGAAAAGTAATTGAAAAAGTAAGTCAGTCCCTGGAAGCGCCATACAGTGAATTGCTCAATCGTTTACCTTTCGAGGAAGCAGTAAATGTCGATGAAACCGGCCATAAGGAAAACAAAGACAAGTTTTGGACATGGGTTTTCAAGGCTGAAATGTATGTGCTGTTCAAAATCGACAAGTCCCGTGGATCAAAAATTTTAATTGATGTTTTGGGTAAAGAGTTCAACGGAGTACTGGGTTGTGATTATTTTTCGGCGTATCGCAAGTATATGAAGGATTTTAACGTTACTATACAGTTTTGTATCGCCCACTTGATTCGGGACATCCGGTTTTTAACAACTTTGCCAGATAAAGAAACAAAAGCATATGGCGAAAAACTTCTGGATGAAGTCCGAAATATGTTCAAGGTTATTCATGATCGTGACAATATAATCCCGGAAGACTTCACCAATGCTCTTGAAAAGGCTAAGGCAAGAATTATTACAGCAGCCTTGGAGGATGTTCCGAGTCGACTGAATAAAGACGGTAAAGAAGAAAAACGGGAAGCCAAAAATATGGCCAACCGATTCCGCAAGCATGGTAAAGAATATTTTGAATTTATCACAACTCCCGAAATAGGCCCTACCAACAATGTGGCAGAACAGGCAATCCGATTTATCGTAATAGATCGTTACGTAACTCACGGTACACGCAGTATCAAAGGACGAAAAAGTTGCGAACGGTTATGGACTGTAATTGCAACATGCGCATTACAAGGCCGATCAGCATTCAATTTTATATTGGAAGCAGTTAAGGCGTACTTCAAGAATGATCCCGCCCCATCCCTTATACCTGATACCTCATAGTGAATTTACGATAGGAATCCCTCGGAATCAGTCTATTAAAAAACCTGGAGTTGATTTGACATTCCGCCACTGCGTGATCGACTGGCCACTGATTTCGAATATTCCGTGTATATTTCGCAGAGGACAATCATAGGTGATGCGCTTATTCTTACACTGATCATGAAATGAGAACGAGATTTCCTAAGTAGTGATCAAATGCAAGAATTTCTTTTTTTGTCTCTTTATAATCCAACATCCTCATCAAAGATGAATCGGTAGGCGTAGTAGTATATCCCTAAGATTTTTTCATCCTTGAAGACAGCGATACTATATACCGTTTATTCATAGGCCCAACCATTTCCTGCCATTCCAATATTTGAAGGGGGCATTTATACCCGTGAACGGTTACAAAAAATGAAACCCTTAAAAAGGAAAGATGTATGTTGTAACTTCTCAATAATCTATGGCGGTGAACGTCATTCCCGTGAAGACGGGAATTCAGAAAACCTGTAAAACCGCTGGATTCCCGCCTTCGCGGGAATGACAAGTACCTGATACGATATTTCACGCATAACACGACACTACCAACTTTTATATAAAATTATAGGGTGGATTAAGGAGCCTATCGACGAATCCATCAAAGTTAACAATATCAAACAGTTATTCAGTTTGTAAATTTCTGATAAGTTGTTTTTGAGCGAGCCCTTAACGACTTAACGACATCTGAAGCCCTTTACAACTGAAGAGAATAGATAAGGATTTGTGCAAGATTGACCGCCCAGTATTCCCCAGGCCGGGTAAGATAAAGACATCCGTTGGAAAGTCTTATTAAGCCTACCTTCTCCCACTGGGAGATGAGAGGTCCGACACTGTTTAAAATGTCCAGATTATGCCTTAATGACAGGGTTTTAAGATCACAATAACCAAGCTCTATCTGGCAGGAAATATCTTTGAGCAGCAAGTTCTTTTCACTTCCTTTAAAGCCCATGGCAACAGGCTTTCGATCTGCTTTGACCGCTGCGAGATAGTCTTTAAGATCACCTTCTAAAAAAAACATGTGATTTCCAAGCCATCCACCCGCACCTGAACCAAGCGGTAAACATTCACTGCGTCCACGCGAAAAAATATTGTAAAGGCTCCTTTCCCTGGCATTGTTTGCCCAGTGAGTAAGGGAAAGGCGTCGCTGGTGAGCAGCTTCCATTATCTCTATACCCCGAACAAAATAATCGGCCTGCTCACGCAGGGTGGCCGGTTTTGGCAGCGCCTTTTTCGACACCGATTTTTCCAGAGGTCCGCCGGTAAAAATATTCAGTTGATAAAGATCACAGCCGTCAATATCAAGGGAAAGATATGTATTGATATCCTTTTCCCATATTTCAAGTGTCTGGCCGGGAAGGCCATAGATAAGATCTATAATGGCAGTTGCTTTGCCCATCTCACGAATAAGAGTTAATGTTTCAATTAGTTTTTCTTTGGGCTCTTTTCTGCCGATGGATTTTCTTATCTGAGTGTCAAATGTCTGAACTCCAAGAGAAAAACGGTTTACACCTGCTTCAAGGGCCGCTTCAATCTTATCTTTATCAAAATTAAAAAACCGTCCTTCGAAAGTGATTTCACAGTCATTGGTCAAGGGGTAAAGTTTTTTTACAGTTGAGACCAGTCGTAAAATATCAACGGCGTCAAGAGCGGTCGGAGTCCCCCCACCAAAATATACGGCATGAAATGGTTTAGACTTGATAAAGGATTCCTTTGCTGTAAGTTCCATCTCGCGTATAAGTGCATTTACGTATTGCTTTGCAAGATCCGGTTTATATGCATTTTGATAAAACCCGCAAAAAAGACAGTGCCCCTGGCAAAAAGGAATATGGATATAGATGGTACGTACAGGCTGCCCTTCAAACTTGTTAGACATAGCCTCTGACCAGCGTTTTTGTAATTGATCATTCGGTATAGGATCATTTTTGGGCATGGCATGAACCGCCATTTTACGATCAAACGCTTCATGGAGAGGATCATCGGTTTCATTAGCCAAAAATCTTTGTTCGTCGGTAAGATGCATTGTCTGGCGCCTGTTATAACCGATATTCAGATCTGAGTTTTTACTGTTTTTCCTACCACCAATTCCCATTAAGACATCTTTGGCCTCTTCAAGAATTTCCTGCGTGACAGTGACCATCCCCTTTTTTCTTACATAAGCCTCCACCCCCTTCTGAGCCATATTCTTAACAAACGGAGGCACTTTTTTTAAACCCTCTTTTGCTTCAGGAGTCCATTCCATCAATTTTATCCTTTCATCAAATATCATTCAAACATTTTAAAATCAAAACTCTCGCCGGGTTTTGCGCTGCAACGACCGGTCATGCTATCTATCTTAACTCTGAAAAAGGGCGACCTGTCAGGGTTTATGCAAAACTTTTCTGCGACTTTGCTGTAATCGGTCTGCATAATAGCTCCCAATTTTTCCCAGCCCTGCAAAATCTCCTCTTTATCCTTAATAAAGGAACCTGTACCAAAACAGGAGATCCCCGCCCATCTGGACAGATTTTTATTTGTGAAGGTGATTTTCACCAACACCCTGGGATTTACGGAGACATTTGCCGCCGTAGTCCCTTTAGGATTAATCATAAAACCTATAATATTTTCTTCATAAAGAAAATATGTAGCCTCTATGGCATACGGGCTTTTTTCCGGTGTTACTGAACATATGGTTGCCCATTTGCTTTGTTTCAGAGCCTGATTTATTTCTTCTTGCGTCATTTTTCTCATAAAATTTCCATGCCTGACATTTGCCTGCTGCTTTATGCACCGCTCTCATTAAGTTTATTAACCATAGCCTCAAAAGCTTTCTGCGCATTGAGGCAGTCTGTCTCATCAGGGTGTTTTTTGCCCTCTTCGAGCCTCTCCTTCCTTTCCGGCGTCATTGCGTGATGAGGATCATCTTTCATTCTCTCCTCCATCATCTTTATTAAAGCCGGATCTACCTTGCCCTGGCAAAGAAATGTTCCTAAAATATCGTTTTCCTTCATCAGGTTTTTTATATTGTTAATACAATCTTTTGCGTGGTCTGAATCAGGATAAGCGCCAAGGGTTCCAAAAAGACCAACTTTTTTTCCCTTCATTTTGGCCATGTATTTTCGAGCCGTTGCGTTTGCCGTTCCCTTGTCGATCCAGAAACCCATTGCAATAAAATCATATCCGTCCGCAGGCGGAGCATCCTCAACTTTTTTGATTTCCTTTGGATCAGGCAAGGCTTTATATACAGCTTCAGCCACCTTTTTTGTGTTTCCTGTCCGGCTCGAATATACCACAAGACTTTTCATAGTATAATTTTCCTTTTTTTGGTTAAAGTGGATTTTTCAGGATTCGCTCAAAGAAAAATTAGCTTTGTCAAATCACCAAACTGTTACATTTATTTATAAACTGTTGGAGCTTCCAGTGGAAGTCTTATCTGATAACTGCATGCCTCTGCAATAAGCTCAAGATCATGGGTAATGACAAGGACACATTTCCCCTGCCCTGCAAACTCCTTCATCATTTTAGACATTGTTTTCATATTCATGCCATCAAGACCGCTTGTGGGTTCATCCAGAATTAAGATATCCGGATTCTTGATCAAACCGCAGGCTATTACAAGCCTCTGCTTCTGCCCCCTGATAAAGACTGGGGATGCCGAGTGGCAAGCTCGTCAAGGCTGAAATTATGCATTAAGTCCTTAGCCATTTTTTCACGTTCAGATTTAAACAGGAATCTGGCGGCAACATCAAGTTCGGTACACACGGTCTTCATGTATAATTGATGGTCCATATTCTGCAACACAATGCTCGACTTTTTAAGCAGCGTTTTTAGGGGAATTATTCTGTGATCCAGAAAAATATTCCCCGAAGACATCTTATGAAGACCGGTCAGGAGTTTGGCAAGAGTGGTTTTACCGACGCCGTTACCTCCAACAATAGCAATGACTTCTCCAAAGGGCAGCCTTAACGAAACATTTTCAAACAACGCCTGTCCGTTCCTGCTGTATGAAAAACTCATATCATCAATTTTGAATCCCGGTTTTGAGGTCTCTAACGCATCCGGCAGCATTATTTTTGAGGAAGCGATTTTTGTTTTACGCAAACCATATTTGATGCGAATCGCATCTTCTTTTAAAATTGAGTAATGGCCTGATTCTGCAATCCTGCCGTCCTTGAGAACATAAACCCTGTCAATCAGCTTAGATAACCAGTAAAGCCTGTGATCAACAATTACTATAGCTATCCCTTCCTGTTTCAGTTCTGCAAGAATCAATGCCAGTTCTTCTGTGGCCTTCGGATCAAGATTTGCTGATGGTTCATCAAGAATAATGACTTTGGGTTTCAGGGAAATGATCGAGGCAAGGGCCACTTTTTGTTTTTCCCCTTCCGACAAGTCAAAGATTCGCGAGTAAATGACCTTTTCCAATGAAAAACGCTTAACCATCTTCAGAACGGTAGCGCTGATCTCGGATGGGTCCACACCACGGCATTCATGGGCAAAGGCCAGCTCATCATCGACATTCAGAGCAAAAAACTGATGCTCAGGATCCTGAAACAGGGTCCCCACATCACCGGCAATCTCATGGATCTCCCGGCCGGCATTATCTATTCCGTTGACAAAAGCCTTTCCTGTCAACTCTCCTTTATAATAATGAGGCGCAAGGCCGTTTATAATGCGCACCAGGGTTGATTTACCGCAGCCGCTTAATCCTGTAAACAGAACCGCTTCTCCCGGTCTGAGCTCGAAAGAAACGGACTCCAAAGCCTTTTGGTTTTGAAACGGATATGTATATGATACATTCTCAAGTCGAATCATTTAGACTCTGTGACCTTTCAAACGAAAAGCCTTGCCTGGTATTCCAGCAGGCAGGCAAAGGATAAAAAAATAATGGCCACAGCGCCGATAAAATAATCGACACCTGAAAACCTGTTTGTCTTGTAGTAAGATATCCTTTCATAATAACCGACCCCCTTAAGTTCCGCAGCTACTGCCAGTTCATCGGAAGCACGCAATGCCCTTATTACAGTTGGTACGAACAGCAGCCTTGTGGTCAGAAACGGACGGAAGGTAAGAGTGAACGGATTAATACGATACCCTCTAATTTTAAGACTCTGGTTGATCAGCTTTATGTCGTCAATGAAACTTGGAATAAAGCGAATCATGACCGCAGCAGGCAGATAAATAAACAAGGGCAGGTGAAGAGACCTTAAAGAAGTCAGGATATCTTGAATCTTTGAAGACAGGGCCAATGCCAGAATAACATTTAAAAGTATTACAACCCGAAGAAAGGGAACAAAAAACATTGAAAGATCAAACTGACCCATTTCAGGCATGAAAACAGCCATAATTTTAATACAAAAAAGGGCAATCAATCCCATCAACATGACAGCGCCATAGCAGATAAGCAGGACACCGAATCGTTTTTGAAAGAGCACATAGACAAGGCTTGCAGCAAGAAGAAAAGTCAGCGGGATAACCCCCTTTAAGACAATAACAACAACCGAGCTTAAAAGGCAGATTGCCATTTTCGTGCGGGCATCTAATCTTCGAATACAATTATCAGAATATGTTGTTTTATTATTCCCTGATAATTCCTGCATGCTTTAACTCCTTTACAAAAAAGACGCCGCTTCCCAGACCCAGAAGGCAGCCCAAATAGCCAATAGTTACAACAATAACACCCATAATGAAAAGTTTTGGTTCTTCCCTGAATGTCAGATATGAATAGCCCAGTGTAATAGCCCGCGATAAAAAGTCAAACAGCCCGATACCGGCGATAAGAGACCATGTCCTTTTGTATCCGCCTGCAACAACTATGAGACAGTCGCAGACAAGACCTGCTATGAGCATCCCCGGCACGGTTATCATATTTCCGCCCATTAATAACAAAGAAACAACACTGCTGACCATAACAAACAGGGTAAGCACGCCAAACTTTCTGACTTTGTAGAGAAGCACAACCAGCAAAGATGTTGCGACAATGTTCTTTAAAACCAGTGTAACCGGATTCATACTACCGCCTGCTATGGCAATCAAAAGAGTCGAAACCTTTATCAATGCAGCAAATATTCCGATTACGATTAATTCTCTGACCTGCCAGTATCGTTTTTTAGGCAAATGCTCCGGCATTATCATGCCATCAGAATTGACAGCCGCCGAATCGGATTGTATCATTCTTTTTCTACTCCTTTACGTAGTCAGGCTGAAGCTGTTTAGCTGCCCACCCTCCTATCCTCCCAGCCTCTAAAATGTAGCGCTCAGCTTAACAACAACATGCCGTTCAGCCGCCATAAGGCTTTCAGTCGCATGCGTGTATTCCTTGTCTAATAGATTGTTAAGCTCCAGGCTCAATTTATATTGACTGCGTTTCCCTAAATCAACTCCCAGAGCCAGATTTAGAGTTCCCCATCCGTCAAAATGTTCCACAGTTCCATCGCTTAAGTCTTCTTTATCAGCATCACTGGCTGCCCGAACGAAAAGATCTCCCCACAACGCAGGAATAATTTCAAGATTCTTTTCGTACCGCAATCCAAAGCGGCCATTTAAGTCAGGAAGGCCGGTATCTTTTGTTGGACCAGCATCGGTCTCGAATTTTCTTCGTATCCAGGTACCGTTAATATATGGTGTAATTCCAACAGATTCAAAGGTATATTGCGCCAGCATCTCAACCCCGTATGTAGTGGCTTCATCAACATTATCATACTTATCACCTCCTGTTACCACTACAGTTGTAATATAGTCATCAGCCGATGAATAAAACCCTGTCAGGTCAAGGAGAAACTCTTTGTTGTCAAAACGAACACCTACTTCAAAATTATCGGACGTCTCGGGATCAAGATCAGGATTGGCAAATGTAGGGTCGGAACTCCCGTGCACTGTACCGATAAAAAGCTGCAACAGATTCGGGTACCGGTAACCCTGGGAATACAGAGTGCGAAGTGCCAGGTTATCGATACCTGAATATACCAGGCCAAGGCTTCCTGTGAGATTGGTATCATCACTCGATTCTTCAGTAAGGCCTGGATCGTTTGTTTCTTCCAACTCTGAATCGACCCATGTGTACCTTAAGCCTGCTGTAAGGACAAAGTCATTTATAATATTCCATTCGTCTTGGGCATACAGGGCGTAGGTTTTCATGTTAGCTTCATCATTAAAAAGGTCATCCGTTACAGTTGTAACTGGAAAAGGAAAACTCGTTGTCGTCGTGTCGAACTGGCGTTGGTCAGCATCCAGATAGTCCAGAACAACATCAAGCCCTGTAATGAGGTAGTGTTTTTCAAGGGGAATCCAGTCTAACTGGAGGGTACCGCCATATGCGTCCTGATCGTTTTGCGTTGTAATGCGAAGTTCTTTGTCTATTGTCGCAGGCTTCAAAAAAGACGCCGTACTTTTCCCTGTCCCACTCCGGCAGATCAAGCTGAAATGCTGTGAGCGGCGGGCTTATTGTATCCGGCGATGTATGTACTTCGATTTCGCTGTCATAGCGCTGGTAATTTGCGCCTATCGATATTTTTTCCCAGTCATAGCCTAAAAAAGCGTTCCCGTCTTTAAACTCGTATGCTGAATTATCGAGCTTACCCTTTGGGGTTTCCCTGTCATCATTATCTGAATAATTGCCGGAAAGCCTGTAGCTAAAACCTTTAATTGTTCCAAAAACAGATCCATATCCTGCAACGCCGTCTGTTGATGAGTCGTATGTGCCGCTTAAGGTCAGCCCGACAGGTTTGTCTCCTCCCTTTTTAGTAATGATATTCACAACTCCGCCAATAGCCTCCGAGCCATAAAGCACGGAAGCAGGCCCTTTTACCACTTCGATACGTTCTATATCCCCGGGAGCAATAAATATCGGCGCTCCGTCCATTGATTTTTGTTCAGAAATCTTCTGTCCGTCTATCATGATAAGCACTCTTGATCCGGATTCGCCGCGTATCATCAGTCTCTTTGCACCTGAGGCCGCATTGTCAAAGAGAAACACACCCGGAATATCACGAAGAAGTTCCGGTGTGCTGTTTGTTCCAGTACGATTGATATCCTTTTCATTAACAACAGACATCGAAGTCGGAACATCCATTATATCCTTTTCTGTCCTGGTAGCGGTGACAACCACCTTTTCGATTTTAATTTCTTTCACATCTTTGTTCTGTGCAAAAACTGCTGAAACTGTAAAAACAGTAAAAATCAGCGAAACAAAAACAGGTAATAAACCTCTTGTTTTTTTCATCATTGTCTTATCTCCCATTGTTCTTGGAACCGTTTTATTAAAGCGCAAAAATAAAGGCGCAACCCAAAACCGAATACAAGTTACGCCTTCACTTTCTCCAGCTTTATTATGACGAGAGACCGTAAGACATCCGCACGTATTTCCAATTATTTATTTGTTAGTATCCATCCATAAATGAGGATTTTTGTTCAAGATCAAGGCATGCGAAAAAAATAACCGCAGGCATATGGTTGATATTCCGAGGATTATTTTTTTCGCATAACGCAGAGATTGGGCAGGTAAGCGAGCCTGCGAGACTCCGAAAAGACCATTTATGGATAGACACTTGTTAAATTTCTTCTGCAAGAATACCAGTCAGATGTCTTCTTAACATTTCAATCTTTTTTGATTTGAAGTTCCTGCGAGTTTCTTCAAAAGCTTCTATAGTGCTAATGAGTGTTTCCTTGAACCTGCGCCTGTATGGACAATCGTGACAAAAACATATTTCTCCTTTCTTGCTGATACAGTCCCGAAAAGTTGCGGCACGCAGCAACCGGTGATGCTCATCGAACAGCATTGAAGCTCTTGAGCATTCTTTATAAGTGCATTTTCCGGAGTCATTGAACCAGCTTTATTATCGCCATTCATTTTGAACATAAAAAACCTGGCTAAAACATTTTTTCTTTTTTCCACCCAGGCCGGCACCATTCGTTGGGTAGCCGGTATGCTGCTTGCCCAGGCCGCTCTCATTGCTACCCTGGTAGAACTGCTTTGAGCCGTTTGCCTCCATGCTTTTATTATTTCAGCTAAATCAGATTCCCTTCACCCTTTTTCTTCTTTTTTAAATTATTTGTAATGGTTGAGAAAATGCAATCCATCGCTTCCATGACCATTTTTTTGGTGCCGACAATCTTATTTGGCTTTGCTAAACAAGTTAGGGGCTCTTAACAAATGGGAAGTTCTATGTCAAGGTTTTTTGTTTGAACCCGGAATCGCAGGTAAAGATCGATAACGGGTGAAGGCAGACAAAAGGCAATAAGAGTCAAAAGCTTGCCCTTTACCTGAACAAAGATGGTTTAGAATCTTTGAAAAACTTAACAAGTGTCCGTCCATAAATAGGATGGTTCATTCGAGATCAAGGCACTCTAAAATTTTAACCGCAGGAATACATTAAGTATTTTGAGGATTAAAATTTTAGAGCAACGCAGATACCGGGCGAAATAGCCATTTATGGATGGGCACTAACGAGGTGGTTGGTCTTTCAGATTTTATCTATTGGAAAAGGTGAGCTGGGCTCACAGCCGCAGACTGTACCGTGGGCATGATGATGGCTTGCCTTGCTGAAAAAATTCTTTAGCCTATCGCAAATCGGCCTGACCGACAATGCGAGTAAAATTATGGCACCTGCCAGTTGGCCATAAAAAGGAATGAGTTCAGCCGCCTGGCCGGCCACTGCCCTGGCCGAGAATCCAAACCCTATATAGAGCTGATCCAGGATCAATCCGCAAAACACGGCAAAAACGGCCAGGGTAAGCAGATAGATGGCAGTAGCTCTCTTGCCAAGGAGTCCGAAAAGAACCGATAACGAAGTAATATTGGTTGCCGGTCCGACCAGTAAAAAGACAAGGGCGGCACCCGGGCTTACTCCTTTAAGAATGAATGCTGCCGTAATGGGAGTTGAGGCTGTTGCACATATATAGAGCGGAATGCCCATGGCCAGCATAATAAGCATGGAAGAAAAACCACACCCGAGATATTGGATAAAAAGACGTGAAGGGACCAGCGCAGTAATCAAACCGGCCAAAAGGATTCCTGTAAAAAACCATCCTGCAAGATCTCCCCAAATATCGGTTACTGCAAACTTGAGGCCTGCCTGTAATTTTTCAACAAAGGAATGATGGTGTTTATGCTCATCCGGCGAACAGTCAATCCCGTCACAACACCCATCTATCGGGCAGCTTAAGTCCACCTTTATCTTGTCTTTATCGTTAGCGCTATGAAACAGATTTTCAGTTATTCCGGCGGCAATAGCGGTGAGAAATGCCGCTACCGGTCGGGCCACTGTCATCAGCGGATCAAGCAAAGCATAGGTTATGGCTATGGAATCCACTCCGGATTCCGGTGTTGATATCAAAAAAGCAGTGGTAGCGCCGTTGTTGGCCCCCTGCTTTTTTAGTGATGCTGCCGCCGGCAGCACTCCACAGGATCATAAAGGGATGGGTATTCCGAACAAAGCCGCCTTAAATACGGAAGTAAAGCGTCCCTTTCCCAGATGTCCGGCCACTGTTGCCGGACTGATAAAGACCTTCAGCAAACCACCCACAAGAATACCAAAAAGAATATATATCGATGCTTCCAGTAATAGATGCCAGGACTGTAAAATAATAGTGACTAAAACGTTCATAAGTTTCTCCGTTTTTATTTCCAGATGTAAATAGATTCAAAAGTGACTGACAAGTTTTTCAATAAAAGTGTAAAATTGCTTTGTTTCATCTTCATTCAATGAAGATGTGATTTCACTGGTTAGTTCAAGGTGCAATTTATGGTGTTCTTTAAAATATTTTTGACCCTTTTTCGTGAGGACAAGAACGATGGAACGACGATCGTTTTCATGAGGCTTTCGCAATATCAAATCATTTTGTTCCAGTCGGTCGATCATAACCGTGAGAGTTCCTGTTGTGACACCCAGCTTTTGGGCCAGTTCCTTCATCCGAAGACTCTCCTGATGGCCCATAATTTCGATGGCATGCATTTGGGCAGGGGTTAGACCGCTTTCCTTAACCACGGCATGTTCCCAGGAAGACATCTTTTCATAAAGCTCGATTAAAATTGAAGAAAGTTTTTCTATGTCGGTATGGTGCATGACACCTCGCTTCACCCGTTATTGAAAATTCGTCCACCGCACTGTTTCCCTTTCTTACCACAGTATCGACGGGGATACGCTCGCCAGGTTTAACCAGAAGGATTTCTCCAACCTTAACTTCGTTAATCGGTTTTGTGATCGCCCGGCCATTAATAAGCACTGTGGCTGTTTGCGGTGCGATACCAATTAGAGATTGAATCGACTTTCGTGCTGAACTGCTTGCTGCTTCTTCTATTAAAGCACCCAACATCATAACAAAGCTGACAAAAGCCGCCTCCAGAAAATTCCCCCGAACAAGACATGCTATGATTGCCAGGCTTACGAGTTCATCCACATTCAGTTTGCGCTGTACAAGGCCTTTGATACCACCCCAGATTATGGGAAGTCCGTTTATAGTCACAGATGCCAGGGCAAAGACCATTGCTATTGTGGCTATGGTATCTTCAGATAGGTTAAATGAATGCGTAATTGCCGACGCAGGATATATTCCTCTATCCAGAAGAAAACTCAGCAGGGCAAGAATCCCCGCTAAAATACTCTTAAAAATTCTCCCTGTTGCAGCAGTTCACGATAGACGCCAGGGCGGGAAAAACGACCGATCATGCCTTACCTCCTTATTAGAAAGGTTTTATTGCTTAAAAATTGCGGAAATCACCTTTGTTTGAATCTCAAGCTATTTGAATATAAAATAATTTGAAAATCAAGCTATTATTAAAAAACTTTTTCCTGCTATTTTTTAAAGCTGTCCCGAAAGATTTGGCAAAGTCATGTACCCTTAAAGTGACCCTTAATTTTGTCCTTGATATTGGGGTAAAAAATATGGCAGAATAAACAAAAAATGGGAGGGTGATATGCTGGTTCAGACCAAAGTGCAGATTGACGCAAAAGATCATAATTTCATCAAGAAAACGTATAAGGGCTTTCGCTACAGAAGCCTTAGTGAATATATGCGAGAGGCTATCAACGCCAAGGTTAAAGAAGACCGCAAAAGGCTTCGGGAATTTAAGAGGATGGAAGCCATGGAGATGATCGGCAGGGCACAATATGATAACCTTTTTGAATCGATAGAAGGGGAAGATTTTGAAAGCCGGTGATATCTATTGGGTAAGTCTTGATCCAGCTATCGGGGATGAAATTAAGAAAAGACGGCCTGTACTCGTCTTGAACGGTGGTCATGACAAGCATCTCAAGCTTGCCATTATTTTACCTGTCACTGCCTGGAACCCGTATTGGAAGGAAAATCCTTTTTTCGTTTCTCTGGAACCTTGTACAAACAATGGCCTTCAAAAAAAATCTGTAGTTGACTGTTTTCAGATCAGAGCCATCAGCCACAGGAGATTTGCGGAAAAGATCGGAAACATCTCAAACGATGAAATCAGCCTTGTAAAAAAGTCAATTGCCCTGATTCTTGATATTGAGCCGGAACATTGCGAGTTGGATGATTAGGAATGTTGGCTGGTTTTCATTTCAACAATAGCCACCTGTGATAAAGCGTAAACATACAATTGCTCCTCCCTTCAAAAAAGCTGCAACGCAACATGCTTCCGTACAAAATATACCTTTACAAAACAATATCTTTAGTCTATTTATACCCTTACAAATAAACTAAAAAGGGGACCGCTATGCTGAAAAGATCCGCGTTGCAATATCTCGAAAACTGGAAAGACAAAAAAATAAGAAAACCGCTCGTCATCAGAGGAGCACGTCAGGTGGGCAAATCATATCTTGTTCGCATATTTGCCAAAGAAGCAGGATTAGATCTCATGGAAATCAACCTTGAGCTTAGTGATGATTATGCTGACTGTTTCACCTCAAAAGATCCCAACCAGATTATTACACTGCTTGAGTTAAAAACTTCCCGGAGAATAACGCCCGGCAAGACCCTTCTTTTTCTTGATGAAATCCAGGCCACACCGCAAATTCTGGCATCCCTGCGCTATTTTTATGAATTGATGCCCAGGCTGCATGTCATTGCCGCAGGTTCTCTGCTGGAATTTGTCCTGGAAGAACATACATTTTCAATGCCGGTGGGAAGAATAGAATACCTGCACCTTGGGCCGATGACCTTTAAAGAGTTTCTGACCGGAACCGGCAGAGAGCAACTGAAAGAATTCATTGAGCAGTTCCAGATTCATGATAAATTCCCGTCGGTTATCCATACTGAGCTCATGAAGATGTTCAAGATTTATTGTGCTGTTGGCGGTATGCCGGAAGCTATTCAGGCATATCAGGATAGCGGCTCCATGCTTGATGTGGATACCATTAAGCATTCAATACTTCTCACCTACCGAGATGATTTCAGTAAATATGGTAAACGTGTCAAGCATATCCGACTCCAGAGAGTTTTTCAAAAACTGCCCATGCAGGTGGGACAAAAGCTTAAATACGTCAACCTGGACCGAAACGAAAAAAGTTCCGAACTGAAAAAATCATTGCATCTACTGGCCCTGGCCAGGGTATACGCGCCGGTTTACCATAGCGGGGCAAACGGGGTGCCGTTAAGGGCTGAAAGCAACGAAAAGGTGCAAAAGCCGTTATTCCTGGATGTTGGGCTGCTCACAGCAGCCTGCGGGATGAGCTATGCTGATATTGCAAGCGCGGATAAAGTTAAGCTGGTTAATTCCGGTCCTATCAGTGAGCAGTTTATTGGCCAGCATCTTCTCTACGCCCGGCAATATTATGAAGAGCCGGAACTTTTTTACTGGTGCCGGGAAAAACGGCAGGCATCATCCGAGGTTGATTATGTCCAGGCTTTCCGCAGCATGATCTTTCCGGTGGAGGTGAAGGCGGGAAAAACCGGGACCCTGAAATCTTTGCAGGTATTTATCAAAGAAAAGGGAGTTAAATTGGGAGTCCGCTTCAATGCCGACCTGCCGGCCCTCCATAATGCAAATTTTTCTTTGCCGGGAGCGTCCGGCACATTCAGATTATTCTCTCTTCCCCTTTACATGGTTGAGGAACTGCAAAGAATTCTTGACAGCATGTAACTGTGTTGGGATCTATGGTGGGGTGTCCAAAAACTCAGTTTTGTGGTTACTTTTTTTGCTCAACTTTTGGCCCTATCATGAGTGCGATTAATATCTTGGCACATTGTTGGGGTCATGAAATGCAGCATTAAAATTATCTTCCCCAACCAAATCCCGGCATTCTTTGCACTCCTGCCATATCCCTGAATGGCTGTTATTGTAATGAAAATGGCAGAGACCCTCGTGCTCGTGATGATATTGGCAATAATCTCCACCTTTTATAGATGCAAAAGAAGTGTCACAGCAAATCCATTGGTCACAACATTTTTGTTTTTATTAAAGGAACAGAATCGTTTCCACAAAAGCTACAATGTTTGCCAGGGATTATTTTTGCTTGCAATCTATCGCCGGCTGTTGAGCCGCGAGAATCGCAGGCACTGAATGAAAAAGGCGGTTTTTTTTCATTCAGTGTCGAGAATCGCAGTCGGCTCGAACGCCCTTGATAGGTGGAGCGTGAGCGGAACCTGTCAAGGACGTTCGAGGAACTCGACAGCCGGCGATAAGTTGACCGTGTGCGTAGCGCAGCGGAGCTCACGGTCAACTTATCATATGTCATTCAGGCACCTTCAATATTTTCAGTAAAATTTGCGTAGACCATAACAAAATGCCGTCAATAATTCAAAATTGCTGATTGAAAAAAATTATTATTCCCTATATATTCAAATATTTGTAACCGTTCACGGGCAATAATCGTTTTGAGTTTAAAATTTAATATCTAACCGCAAATTTTTTTAAGAAAAATTTTGCGTTCCAGTGCCTGATGGTTTATAGTGTCAGGAATGGAATCAGTCATAACATATCGGAGGCGATCAGTCACCAGGCAAAATATAGCGACCGTCAGGCGGATTATTGAATCACATCCTGACAAAAGCAGACGCTTCATTTCTCAAGAAGTCTGCAGGGAATGGAACTGGAGACAGTCTAATGGTGTTCTTAAAGATATGATCTGCCGAAGCCTGCTGCTTCTTTTGGAATCAAAGGGTTTTATTAAACTGCCTGCCCGAAAATGTACCCCTCCCAACCCTCTTGCAAAGCGAAAAAAAACATCCTGGGTAATAGTCGATAAAACTCCTGTTCATTGTTCTGTCGAAGACCTGTTTCCTATAAAACTTGACCAGGTTCGCAGAACTTCTTTTGAGAAGATATTCAATGGTCTTGTAAGTGAGTACCATTATCTTGGTTATACTCAACCAGTTGGGGAGCATCTCAAATATATTGCATTTTCTCATAATCGCCCTATTGCGTGTTTGGCATGGGGGTCAGCGCCATGGTATATTGGAGCACGAGATCGTTTCATTGGCTGGAGCAAAAAGATTAGAGAGAACAATCTTCATCTAATCGCCAACAATCTCCGTTTTTTGATCCTGCCATGGGTTCAAGTCCCTTGTTTGGCATCATATTTATTGGCATTGAACCGTCATCGCTTGTTACAAGATTGGAAAACTTTATATCATCATCCGGTTTATCTGCTTGAAACCTTTGTTGACACAGAGCGCTACCGCGGTACCTGTTATAAAGCGGATAATTGGATCTGTGTGGGGCAGACAACCGGTCAGGGCAAGCTCAGCAAATCAAAGCAACCACTACTTTCCAAAAAGGCTGTTTATGTTTATCCCTTGACTAAAAACTTTCGCAGGGAGTTATGTCATGACGCATGATGAAGCATTGGCTTTGTATAATGCCGGGCTGAAAGTTACGGTCAAAATCCTGTGTGATTTAAGCAATACTATTGAATTTCAGGAAGAGCAGATAAAGGCTTTGGAGGTCAAGGTTGCCAAGCTTTCAAAAAACTCATCTAATTCCAGCAAACGCCCTTCTTCTGATGAGATCACAAAGCCAAAAAATCAAAAAGAAGGAAATCGTAAGATCGGAGGCCAACCCGGACATGAGAGGCATCTTCGTACTCCCTTCACCGAGGATGAGATAAACAAAACTCATCCATACATACTAACTGTTTGCCCTGTATGCGATGGGGAAGTTCATATAATTGATGCGCCTCCTCGTATTATCCAACAAATGGAACTGCCGGAGCTGCCGATAATCAAAGAAGAACATCGTTCGTATCCGGTATGGTGCGAGAAATGTCAGCAAATTCATTACATGCCTTTTCCTGCTAATATAGTCAAGGAAGGGCTCTTCAAAGAGCGCTTGACAGCCTTGGTTGCCTATATGAAAAATGTCTGTCATGCATCGTTTTCCACAATCAGAAAATTTATCCGAGACGTCCTTGGAGAAAATGTTTCCCGTGGATATCTGCGAAAAGTAATTGAAAAAGTAAGTCAGTCCCTGGAAGCGCCATACAGTGAATTGCTCAATCGTTTACCTTTCGAGGAAGCAGTAAATGTCGATGAAACCGGCCATAAGGAAAACAAAGACAAGTTTTGGACATGGGTTTTCAAGGCTGAAATGTATGTGCTGTTCAAAATCGACAAGTCCCGTGGATCAAAAATTTTAATTGATGTTTTGGGTAAAGAGTTCAACTCCAGGTAGGAGCATCGGTTACCCGACGCCCCCCCTACAGACCCGTACGTGAAGATTTCCCTCATACGGTTCCTCGGTTCAAATCCTTTTTACCGGATTATCAACCAAACAGGCGACACCCCGTTTGGCGTATAACTTTGCAGCCCTTACGGCATCAAATATTATGGACTATTCTGGGTAATGGCAGTGGGTATGTTGTGCGCAAGTCCTCGAACATTACTTCGCCCTTGTGACTTCTTCGGCTTAACCATCGACGCCATGCTTTCTCAGTATATTCAAACACAACTTCCAGCACTTTGTAGTTACTTATTACTCCAAAGTACTGGTAAAAACCTCGCAGTTTACTGCAAAGAATCTCATACTGCTCGGCCATTGGCTTATGACGGTTATCCTTGCACCATATCCATATTCTCTTCATAAAACGGCTTGAACGCTTTCTTGCCGTCTTTTTCTTTATTACCATGTACCCTTTTAATGATTTTGACCAGTAAAATGTAAACCCTAAAAAATCAAACGTCCCGTTTCCCTTTCCGCTAATGCGTTTGGAAAATCGAATCAGTTTTGTCTTTTCCGGGTGAAGTGACAGCTCGAACTGTTCGAACCGCCTGGGTAATACATCCATGACACGCAATGCGTCTTTTTCATACTCGAACCCGAGGATGAAATCATCCGCCCAGCGTATGATGGAGCATCTCCCTTTCATCCGGGGGATCACTTCTTTCACGTACCAGTCATCTAAAACATAATGAAGAAAGATATTACTGAGCACAGGGGAAATTACTCCTCCCTGTGGAGTGCCCGTTTCAGAGTACGTCAGGTTGCCTTCCTCCATTACGCCTGCATTCAACCACTTCCCTATCAGGCGAATCATTCCGCCGTCACTTACTCTCCGACGTATCATGTCTTTAAGTAACTCGTGATTAATATTGTCAAATAGTCCTGTAATATCTGCGCTTACTATCCAGCTGATATTCTGCTTCAAGCATTGCTCACGTAAATCTTTGATTGCCATGTGTTGGCTCCGACCTTTTCTGAATGCATGGGAAAAATTGTAAAAATTCCTGTCAAATATGACATTCAATATGGCTGCTGCTGCTTTCTGGACAATTTTATCCTCAAGTACAGGTATGCCAATTGGACGCTTTTTCCCTCCTTCCTTGTCTATCCAGATACGCTTTACAGGAGACGCAACGTACTGTCCTCTCCGCAGTCGTTCATACAGATTATAGAGGTTTTGATCAAGATTTTCGGCATACTCCTTTGCCGTAACCTTGTCCACTCCTGCAGATTTGCTTTTCCGAATTTTACGAAAGGATTGTTTCAGTAAATCAAAGTCTATCCGATGGACTACTGATGTAAATACCAGTTCAGGATTACTTTGAGCAAGCAGCTCGATTTTGATAAGGGATGACCCACCTGTTAACACCGGTGGTTGTCCCCATTCTATCGGTCTGGAATTGCAAGCGACCGTTCTTGCAATTTCTCGGCTTTTTGTTGATATGGTTTGTGACATCTGTGTATCTCCCATAATTCCTGCCAAAAAAACGTTATACCCTGCTTCACCTTCCCTGCAGTGGGTCGCTTGGGCATCACTTCCCCACCTTTCCGATCAAGATAGTTCAATTCTTAATCATCGGTACTATGATCTGCTAAGACTTCCGAATGTTTATCTCAGGTTCGTTCGCTCTTCGCTATCCTCCCCTGATACCTTGTATCGCCCATCTTTTAATGTTTGTGTTTCTGCCAATGGCAGACTCGTTGCAAGGCGGGACATTCCTATGCAACGCCGGGATTTCGCTTGCGCTGGATTTCCTGTTACCGTTCTTTTTACCCAAGGAAACATCCGGGTCTCCCAAGTTCCCGAGCTACCCCTTTGAGTACATGCCCTGGTCTAAGACCCCGGTGGTGTCCTGAATACTTGCCTTAGCATATTCAGGACTGCTGCCTTCCGCTGTCTCCAAAGCGTCGGCTTTTTCCTGCAAGCAGGATTATCACAATGACCACAACCATACATTTTTCGGGGCTCAATACAGAGCCTGCAATCTTGCTCCGTCCAGCTCCAGACTCCCGTTACCGGGTTTACCTGTGGACTTCGCTACTGACCTGCTGGTTAGTCTTTAGTCAGGTGGGACTATCTTAACATCAATGCCAGAGCAAGCCCTGCAGAGATGAAGGAAACAAACCGTTTCCCGAGCACCCACTTGGTAACAATATCGAGTTTCAAAGACCTTGTGTCTTATCCCAACGATTCGGATTTATCTTGGCACGAGGAGTACTGGGTTGTGATTATTTTTCGGCGTATCAGCAAGTATATGAAGGATTTTAACGTTACTATACAGTTTTGTATCGCCCACTTGATTCGGGACATCCGGTTTTTAACAACTTTGCCAGATAAAGAAACAAAAGCATATGGCGAAAAACTTCTGGATGAAGTCCGAAATATGTTCAAGGTTATTCATGATCGTGACAATATAATCCCGGAAGACTTCACCAATGCTCTTGAAAAGGCTAAGGCAAGAATTATTACAGCAGCCTTGGAGGATGTTCCGAGTCGACTGAATAAAGACGGTAAAGAAGAAAAACGGGAAGCCAAAAATATGGCCAACCGATTCCGCAAGCATGGTAAAGAATATTTTGAATTTATCACAACTCCCGAAATAGGCCCTACCAACAATGTGGCAGAACAGGCAATCCGATTTATCGTAATAGATCGTTACGTAACTCACGGTACACGCAGTATCAAAGGACGAAAAAGTTGCGAACGGTTATGGACTGTAATTGCAACATGCGCATTACAAGGCCGATCAGCATTCAATTTTATATTGGAAGCAGTTAAGGCGTACTTCAAGAATGATCCCGCCCCATCCCTTATACCTGATACCTCATAGTGAATTTACGATAGGAATCCCTCGGAATCAGTCTATTAAAAAACCTGGAGTTGATTTGACATTCCGCCACTGCGTGATCGACTGGCCACTGATTTCGAATATTCCGTGTATATTTCGCAGAGGACAATCATAGGTGATGCGCTTATTCTTACACTGATCATGAAATGAGAACGAGATTTCCTAAGTAGTGATCAAATGCAAGAATTTCTTTTTTTGTCTCTTTATAATCCAACATCCTCATCAAAGATGAATCGGTAGGCGTAGTAGTATATCCCTAAAATTTTTTCATCCTTGAAGACAGCGATACTATATACCGTTTATTCATAGGCCCAACCATTTCCTGCCATTCCAATATTTAAAGGGGGCATTTATACCCGTGAACGGTTACCGAGAATGTTTCTTTCCTCCTCCGGAACCGCCGTGAACGGATTGATCACCATCTGGCTCGACATGCTCAACACTTGTTCATGATCACCAAGGACGAACACGGTGCCGAGTGGTTTGCCCTCCTTGCCTTCCACTGCCAACTCTAAAACTATCGTTAACAACTGGGGTGTCCAAATCGACAGACATAGTTGCTCAAAAATGGACCCAAGAAAATTGCTTGCAAGGCTCATTCTAGTAAAGCTTTTAAGCAAAATTTAAGGGGTCCAAAAAGTGAGGAAAAACTGATATTGGTATGTTTCAAAAGGCCTTTATACTGTTTAAAGTAAAATATCATTTAAGCCAATAAAATTAAATACATACAACATTTTCAATAGTTGACCGAACGTCTATTTTTTTCAACAATAATATAAATATAACTCGTTGTTTTCATTTAATTTTTTTATAAATAAGTACCATATCCCGTTAATTTTTTGTGAAATTTGTCTAAAAAATATTATCAAATCAACATGTTACCTTTTTAGACACCCCAGTTAACAACCGTTCAAATACCTCCGGTTTTTCCATTTGATCAGCAATATCCAAGCTGCTTGAAGAAAAGAGCTCGAATTCTCTTTCAAGATCGAGAACTGACAAGTTGTCCAAAATGCCGTACTCGGGAGATCCGGACAAGCAGACAATACGTTCCTTGCGATGGATCAAGGCTTGAGATATGGCGATCATGGCGGCAACCTTGACCTGACTGTGGCGGTTGAGCTTCATATAAGGAACTTGGATAATCCTGTTATTGTCGCATTTAAGCATCTTCAATTCTTCCAGAACATTCTTGTCTCGTGCTGCCAAGATGCATTGACTTTCCTGAAGCAAAGATTCTAAGTTATCCTTAGATTTAATTTCATCCACATACACCAGCACCGCGTTGGCTCCGATTTCCTCAGCCACCTGTTGGGCGTGACGAATCATGGACGAGTTTATTTCGTCCATCGAAGCGCTTTTCAATCCACGCTCTGCATTTTTCCTATGCTTCTTATCTTTCGAATTGATCGCCTTAGCCATCTCTTTAGTCCCAAATCAGGTTAGATATCCAACCAAATATCTGCTTCATTGCCGAAGCCTTTCGCACAAACTTGTTTCCGATAGTCGGAATAAGAGGAGGGTATCCCGTCTCCTGTAATGGTGAATATTAACGATGTAGATTTTTCCTTGGGTTGCAAGATGAGGTTTAGCGTCAACTCGTTTTCTTTTCCACAATGTCCACATCTGAATGCCTGTTTGTATTTCATCTGCAATCTCCTATCCATCAACAAACCAGTTTTCCTTCTTAATACCAAATCCCACCAAAACGCCATCTGGGGTTTTTTCGAATCGGGACCGGTGCCGTAGTAAAAGGGAAGGTGCCGTTTCCAAACGCATTCTCCTTGTCCAATGGCTCAAGTTTACCAGGTGAAAGGGCCAAAAGGCGATCAAGCCGCTCCTTGGTTTGGGGGTGGGTTCGCAAAATGGAGGGCTGTCTCTCGCGATACCCAGGGAAAAGCATACGTGTCAGCCATCCCCCTTGATAGCGTTCCATCTTGGCCAGCGCCGAGGCCAGACCTTCCGGATCGCCTGTCAGCAAGGCGGCGTCCAAATCCGCATCGAATTCACGTGTGCGGGAAAGCGCCAATTGAAGTAGTACAACCAGTGTCGGTGCAAAGATCAGCACCAGAATGCCGACCCAGGAGACATGATGGCCCGATGCCAATAAAAGCGGCAGATTTAAAAACAGTAAAAATTGTCCGGACATCGAAAAGAAAGACGTTACCCGGCTGATGGTGTCCGACAGATTCATGATCCATAAGTCGTTATTTTTAAGGTGGGCGACCTCGTGAGCCATAACGGCATTCACCTCACGCATGCTCAGCGTGTTCAGCAAACCGTCCGTTAGGGCGATGGCGGCGTCATCGCGGCTGCCGGTGGTAAAAGCGTTGAGCATTTTTGTCGGCACGTAATAAATAACCGGGAGCCTCGGCAGACCCGCCCGTTGGGTAAGTTCCTGCAACGCGGTATACAGATCCGGCGCCTGGTGTGGGATCAGGGGCTTGGCGGCGTACCAACGCAAGATGACCTTCGGTGACAGGTGTGGGCTAATGATCATGCTTATGACGGTGATAATAACGGCCCAGCGTATTCCCGAAGGACCTGCGAAAATCCAGCCCAGCAGGCCCAGCAGCAATGCCATGCCGGCCAAAAGCATCAGCGAGTGCAACCAGTTGACGATTTTGTGCTTCAATGTATTTATTTGGTAAAAATCATCATGCATATATAAATTCCCAATCCGAAAATTTTTCCCGTTGTCAACAGCGGTTCGATTTCATTGCACTGTTATTCCAGTTTAAATTTTTCCATCCGCAGTTTTGAGATCCGTTTCCCCTGTTGTACCAGGTTTTCCATTTTATCGAATGCATTTCGGTATACCTCAATAACTTCCCAAAAATATTCGTAAAGTGGATCGTCTTTGCCTATCGATTTTGCAATTTCATGCATCAATTCTTGGGACTGCTCAAAATGTTGGGCGATTTGGGTCAGCGCCATTTCACGATTTTTCTGCTGGCTGCACTCCTTTAAAAGGATGGGCAAGAGACGCTGGATGGCATACTCGACCAGGTCATCCCTCGATGCCTCCACCTTACTTAATAAATCTTCAAGAGATGACAGGGACTTTTTGCTGATCACAAACGTCTTTTGGATTCGACTTTTCTTTTCGACATTTTCTCGTGGATTTGAATGGGCAATGGCGATCAGAGAATCAGAATCCTCCAGTAGGTAATCAAACAAGGATTTCTGCTTGAGCCCCAAACGACCCGAAAGAATACTGAGCGCCTCGATGAACTCCGGCGAAATTCGAAAGGTTGCACGGACTGATTTTTGCTCCATCAGCTCTGAAGCGTCTTTCAGGAGTAAAGAACGATTGCTTCTCGACTTGGTGTTCTCGGACATCCTGAACCCCTCAAAGGAAAATAATTGACTAATAAAAGGTAAAGTAATAATATGAATTATTACAATACTTGTCAATTTCAATATCACCACCTGTTTTAGCAGGCCCACCTTATCATATTGCGATAATTTGAAGAATGCTTGCTTTGCATGCGGCAACCCACATTAAAAAAATAATATCTGATTCCTATGTGTATAATTTGCAGGATAACATTTAATAAATTGATATTTTTGTAAATTCTTAGTTTTTGATATGCCTGCGACCTTTTTTAGGACTAAGCGCACAAAAAACAAGCGCCGATTCATTACATAACGCCATAAATTAAAAAAGTAATGTTATTATTGTTCAGCAATTCTAATTATGGCATATTTTTATCTATATATAGATTATGAAGCATAGCGTTGCTACAATATGATGTGCCACAACCTTCCAAAATTAGAATTGCTGATTATTGTTGACAAAAATTGAACATGCCATAATTTTTAGAAAACACAATCCACCCGAAGGAGGGAACGAACTATGGCTAAAGCAATCGGAATAGACTTGGGAACGACCAATTCGGTCGTCGCAGTTTGGGAAGGTGACAAATCGGCGGTGATCCCCAACAGTGAGGGATCTCGCACCACACCATCGGTCGTGGCGTACACTGAAGATGGACAGCGACTGGTGGGCAAAATAGCCCAGCGGCAGGCGGTGATGAATCCGGATTCGACCATCTACTCGGCCAAGCGGTTTGTCGGCCGCAGGTGGGGCGAGGTGGATGAAGAGTCTAAAATCGTATCCTACAAAGTGGTTAAAGACAGCAGCGATGCGGTCCGTTTTGACGTACGCGGTAAAAAGGTCGCCCCGGAGGAAGTCTCCGCCCAAGTGCTGCGCAAACTGGTAACCGACGCCTCCAGCCACTTGGGAGAGAAGGTCACCGAGGCGGTCATCACCGTCCCGGCTTACTTCAATGACGCCCAGCGCCAGGCCACCAAGACCGCCGGCGAAATCGCGGGACTCAAAGTGTTGCGCATCATCAATGAACCCACGGCGGCGGCGTTGGCATACGGGCTCGAAAAGAAGAAAAATGAAACTGTGCTGGTATTCGACCTTGGCGGCGGTACGTTCGACGTATCGGTTCTGGATGTGGGCGACGGCGTGTGTGAGGTTCGCTCCACCTCCGGCGATACCCATCTTGGCGGCGATGACTTTGACAAACGCATCGTGGACTGGGTGGCCGACGAATTCAAGAAAGAAAACGGTATTGACCTGCGCAAGGATCGGCAGGCCCTTCAACGTTTGTATGAGGCTGCGGAAAAGGCCAAGTGCGAGCTTTCCTCGGCGGTGGAGACGGAAATCAACCTGCCGTTTATCACGGCGGATGCGACCGGTCCCAAACACCTGACCCAGAAGATCACACGAGCAAAGTTTGAGAGTTTGATCCACGATCTGGTTCAACGATGCATGAAACCCATCGAGCAAGCATTGGCGGACGCAAAACTGACGGCCAATGACATCGACGAACTGATTCTGGTGGGTGGGTCCACCCGCGTACCGGCTGTTCAGGAGTTGGTCAAGAAGCTTACCGGTGGAAAGCAGCCCAACATGAGCGTGAATCCCGACGAAGTGGTTGCCGTTGGGGCCGCCATACAGGCTGCGGTCATCAAGGGCGAGATGGAGGATGTAGTCCTGCTGGATGTTACCCCGTTGTCCCTGGGTGTCGAGACCCTTGGCGGCGTAATGACCAAGCTGATCGATCGCAACACCACCATCCCCTGCCGGCGGGAAGAGGTCTTTTCCACCGCCGACGACAACCAGACCGCGGTGGATATCGTCGTCCTGCAGGGTGAACGCGAAATGGCGTCGGACAACCGCGTGCTGGGACGTTTCCGCCTCGAAGACATCGCCCCTGCGCCGCGTGGTGTTGCCCAGATCAAAGTGTCTTTTGATATCGACGCCAACGGCATTCTCAATGTGACCGCCAAGGACGAAACTACGGGTAAATCCCAGACCGTGACCATCACTGAATCAACCAATCTGGACAAAAATGAAGCGGATCGCATGGTCAGGGAGGCCGAGCAGCATGCCGCCTCAGACAAACAGCGGCGTGAAACCATCGATGCCCGAAACAAAACCGACAGCCTGGCCAATCAGCTGGAGCGGTTGATGGCCGATATGGGTGACAAGGTGCCGGTGCATGAAAGATCACGGTGCGAACAGCTCGTCTCCGATGCCAGGGAAGCGGTTAAAAACGAAAATACAGACAAGCAGCGTTACATCCAGATCGCCAGCGACCTGCAGCAGGCGTTGAGCATGGTCGGAGCAGCGGCATATCAACAGCAAGGCAGCGCTGCCGGGCAGCCTTCAGAAGGCGGCGGCCGGGCTGACGGTGCAAGTAGCGATGATGATGTGGTGGATGCCGAATTCACCGAGCGAAGCTGATTTTAAAGCTATTGCAGCCGCCCCATAGCGAGGCAGCCGCAATAGAATATTACTCGACTTTACCTTGAGGCAGACGTAGTCGCACTGCATTGGTTCCATTCAGCGGCCGTTAGTGGCCGCGCACTGTAAACAACTATCAAGCAAACCCGAGGTATAAAAGGGAACTATGGCCGTTCAATATAAAGACTACTATGAAATCCTGGGCATTTCCCGCGACGCATCCAAGGACGAGATCCAGCGCACCTATCGCAAGCTGGCGCGTAAATTTCATCCGGATTTGAACAAGGAGGCTGGCTCCGAAGAAAAATTCAAGGAGATCAACGAGGCCTATGAGGTTCTCAAGGATCCGGCCAAGCGGGGAAAATACGACCAGTTCGGCAGCAATTGGCAGCAGGGAGACAATTTTCAGCCACCACCGGGTTGGCAACACCGGTCGAATTCTAGCCAGGGGCAACAGGGCCCCGAGGAGACCTTTTTCTGGAGTTCGGACGGTGGAGAGTACAGCGACTTTTTTGAAGCGCTTTTCGGCGGCCGGTTCCATGAAAATGTTCAGGGCGCCCAAGGCGGCCGGCCCTTTTCAATCAATCGTCGCGGCAGCGATCACGAGGCGGTGTTGCGCATACCCCTGGAAGAGGCGTTTGGCGGTGGCACCAAAACCATCACCATGCAATCCACCGGGCCGGGAATGGATGGAAGCCCATCCAGCCGGGAAAAACGTTATGATGTGAAAATTCCGCCGGGAATCATGTCTGGGCAGAAAATCCGCCTTTCGGGCCAGGGCGGCAAGGGAAGCGGCAGCGGCGGCAGCGGGGACCTGTATCTCAAGGTTGAAATCGAACCGCATCCCAGATTCCGTCTGGAAGGACATGATCTATACACCGAGCTGGCCATTACCCCATGGGAGGCGGCCTTGGGAGCGCAAATCGATGTCCAAACACTGGATGAAACGGTTACCCTTAAGGTCCCTGCAGGTACCCAAAGCGGGCAGAAACTAAGACTCCGCGCCAAGGGCATGCCCAACCCCAAGGGGCGGCGAGGCGATCTTTATGTGGTGATGAAAATCAAGGTTCCGAAAAAATTATCCAAAAAGGAACGGCAACTGTTCGAGGAATTGAGCAAGGTATCATCCTTCAATCCGAGGTAGTGTCGTTTTGAGGGAATCGGAAAAACTAAAAAACAGGTTCCAAGGAGTACAAACGTCCATGAAAAGACGAGCAAATCTACCGGTTCTGGTGAAACACACCGGACCTGATCACTCTTATCTGAGAATCGGTGAGGTGGCCGTGCGCTGCCGAACACATCCGGGCCTGGTCCATCGATTTGTGCGACTGGGCTTGGTTGATCCGATCGATACGAGCGGAACGCCGGAACAATGGCTTTTTGAAAGCGAGGCGGTACCGTTGATCGCCAAAATCATCCGCCTGCGAAATGCACTGGGAGTCAACTATGCCGGTGTTGGTGTCGTTCTTGAACTGTTGGAACGTATCAATATGCTGGAAAACCGTATCCGCGAGTTGGAACGGGGGCTGTAACCCGGCTGTATGACATGACCGTTTTGAAACAGCTTCGTGTGGTTTCGTACTTTTACAATAGGAGGTGAATGATGAGTTTTGATAATTTGGTTGGAAGTCAAGACAGCGGCAATGCAATGCCTTTCTGCTCGCTGGCCGGTAATTGGTGGTTGTTCGTCTTGCGCGGGGCGCTGTCTCTGATTTTTGCGGTTCTGGCCTTCTTGATGCCGACCGGTGCGTTACTGGCATTCACGTTGGTATTCGGCGTCTTTTCGCTTGTCGATGGCGCCTTCGGCCTCATATCAGCAGTGCGCAATATCCGGAAGGATGAGCGCTGGGGTTGGCTTGCCTTCAGCGGCGTTCTTGGCATTCTGGCCGGAATCCTGGTGATCGTCTGGCCACTGGTTGCCACCTTGGTGATTGCCACCTTCATGTGGGCCAGCGTCGCAATCTGGTCGATCTTCACCGGAGTTTTGGAGATTTCGGCGGTCGTTCGCCTGCGCAAGGAAATCAAAGGTGAATTCTGGTTGGCTCTAAGCGGTGCACTTTCGGTCGCTCTCGGGGCTTTCGTGTTTTGGATGTTCCTGACGCGACCAGTTGAATCCTTTCTTGCCGCCGGGTGGCTTATTGGCGCGTATGCCCTGTTTTCCGGCATCGTACTCACGATGCTGGGGCTGAAATTGCGCAAGTGAAACAAAGCAACTGGGTCTGGAGGCGCGACGCCGAACCAGGCCGTGGCATAGTATCAAGTGGTTTCTTGTTAATGCACAGAGAGAATGAAGGATGCAAGGATCGATGGATACAACTATTCGGGAATTAAAACAGCTTTGTCCCGAAAAATTGACAACCGCCGAATCAGCGGTTGAAATGATCAAGAACGGCAGCCGCATCTTCATCGGTTCAGGCTGCGGCGAACCGCAACGGCTGGTCAAGGCCATGGCATGCAATCATCGCATCCAGGATGCCATGATCTACCAGATGTATGCCTTTTCACTCGCGGACCATATAGACGATGCGGATTTTTGGAGGCGGTTTTCCCTAAAGCTTTTCTTTGTCAGCGACTTGATGCGCCAGGCAGCCTTTGAAGGCAAAGTGGATTATATCCCGGCCTATCTTTCCGAAATCCCGCATTTATTCGATATCAAGCAGATCGGGCTGGAGATTGCCTTGATTCAAATCAGTCCCGTTGACCGGTTCGGCTTCGGTAGTCTAGGTGTGTCCGTGGATGTCACCAAAGCGGCGATCGCGAACGCTGATTTGGTTATCGCCCAGGTGAACCCCCATATGCCATCCACGTGGGGGGACAGCTTTGTCCATGTCGATGAAATTGATTATCTGGTTCCCTATCAGGAACCCTGGTGGAATCGCTTCCCCGGATGCCCGATGAAACCGTTGTTGAAAGAATCGGCCACTACGTATCGGAACTGGTTGATGACGGAGCGACGTTGCAAGTCGGATTCGGGCATCTGCCCTACTTCATTCTCCGGCATTTCGATAACAAAAAAAATCTTGGGATCCATACCCAGATGATCACTGATGCCTTTATTCCGCTGTTTGAAAAAGGGGTTGTCACGAACAAAAACAAGAGTTTTCTACCGGGCCGGGCGGTGGCCACGCTTTGCATGGGGACGAAAAAGATTTATGACTACATCGACAAAAATCCCCGGTTTTATTTTCGGTCAGCCGATTTTGTAAACGACCCGCTTGTCATCGCGCGAAACGACAAATTAATTTCCATTAGCTCCGCTCTTGAAGTGGACCTTTCCGGCCAGGTCTGTTCGGATTCCATCGACAAATTGTTTTACAGCGGGTCGGGTGACCAGGCCAATTTTATTCGCGGTGCGGCCATGTCCAAGGGTGGGTTTTCAATCATCGCCCTGCCTTCGACCACCAAAGGGGAGACCCAATCGCGCATTGTGCCCTATCTCAGCAAAGGAGCGGACACGTCGACCTTGAGAGCGGACGTGGATTTCGTCGTAACCGAGTACGGCATCGCGCAACTTCGGGGTAAAAGCATTTTCCAAAGGGCCGTGGAGTTGACCCAGATCGCCCATCCCAAATTCAGGACCGGTCTCATCGAAACCGCGAAAAGGCACCATTTGGTGTTTCCGGATCAGCTGCCACCTCCCGCTATGGATTTGCTGTTCATCGAAAAATACAAAAGCCGGGTGAAGCTGAAAAGCGGCCAATCCCTTTCGGTCCGGCCGCTTCTGCCATCCGATGAAATCGCCTATCGCAACTTTTTTTACAAACTCAAGGAAGAGACTGTTTATTTGCGTTTTTTCAGCAAGATTAAAATCTTTTCCCACCAAATGGCGCAAGCCCACTGGGCGGAACTGGATTACCGCAAAAACATTACGCTGGTTGGCCTTGTTCGCAACAAGGGAAACAAGGAAATCGTGGCCATCGGCACCTATATGGAATCCGAGGAGAACCGGGCGGAAGTTGCCTTTGTGGTGCGGGAGGATTTCCAGTGGCAAGGCATTGCATCATTTCTGCTGGATGAATTGGAAAAACTTGCCATTGAAAACGACTTTCAAGGATTTGCCGCATACATCTTGGCCGACAACAAAGCTATGCTGCACGTTTTAAACAAACGCTATCCTGATGCTAAAAAAAGCCATGAGAATGGAAGTGTTTTTCTCGTCATGGATTTCAACAAGAAAGCCCTTTCATAACAGTTTTAATAATGGAGGAATGACACAATGGATTTAAACAAATTTACCGTAAAATGCCAACAGGCCCTTCAAGAAGCCCAGACCAAGGCCGTCAATTTCAACCACCAGGAGGTTGACGGCGAGCATTTGATCCTGGCCCTTGTGGAACAATCGGATGGATTGGTGCCGCGGCTGCTGGAACGTATGGAGGTTCCGGCAGACGCATTCAGGGAAAAGCTCGTGCAAGCGCTTGAGAAAAAGCCGCGCATCAGCGGGTCGGGCACGGAACCGGGCAAGGTGTACATCACCCAGCGGCTGAACAAACTGTTGGCGCAGGCCCAGGCCGAAGCCAAAAAACTCAAGGACGAGTATGTCTCGGTCGAACATATCCTGCTGGCCTTTATCGATGAAGGCGGCCAAACCCCGACGGGAAATATTCTTCGTGAATTCAACATCACCCGCGATCTGCTGCTGCAAACACTCACTGCCATCCGCGGACATCAGCGCGTGACTAGCGCCGACCCCGAAGGAACCTACGAGGCGCTGCAAAAATACGGCCGTGACCTGGTGGAAGAGGCCCGGTCCGGCAAACTCGATCCGGTCATTGGGCGTGACAATGAGATCCGGCGGGTGATCCGGATTCTTTCGCGCAAAACCAAAAACAACCCGGTCCTGATCGGTGATCCCGGCGTTGGTAAAACTGCCATCGTCGAGGGGTTGGCCCACCGCATCGTGCGCCAGGACGTGCCAGAAGGGCTGAAAGATAAAACTATTTTTTCCCTGGATATGGGCGCCCTGGTGGCCGGCGCCAAGTATCGCGGCGAGTTCGAGGAGCGGCTGAAGGCTGTCTTGCAGGAGGTCAAGGAGTCTGACGGGAAAATCCTGCTTTTCATCGACGAGCTGCATACCATCGTGGGAGCGGGCAAGACGGAGGGCTCCATGGATGCCGGCAACATGCTCAAGCCCATGCTTGCCCGGGGTGAGCTGCACTGCATTGGCGCCACCACCCTGGACGAATACCGCAAGTACATCGAAAAGGATAAGGCCTTGGAGCGCCGTTTTCAACCGGTCGTGGTCGGCGAGCCTTCTGTTGAAGACACCATTTCGATTTTGCGGGGACTCAAGGAGCGCTACGAGGTTCATCACGGTGTAAAGATCCAGGACGGCGCCCTGGTCACGGCGGCGGTATTATCAAACCGGTACGTCACAGACCGGTTTTTGCCGGACAAGGCCATCGACCTGATCGATGAAGCCTGCGCAATGATCCGTACTGAAATCGATTCCATGCCCACGGAACTGGATGAGGTGTCGCGCCGGATCATGCAGCTGGAGATTGAAGAGGCGGCCTTAAAAAAAGAAAAAGACAAGGCGAGCAAGGAACGCTTGAAAAACCTTCAAAAAGAGCTAGCCGAACTTCGAACGGAAGCTGACGCCAAACGTGCCCAGTGGGAATCTGAAAAACAGGCCATTAAAAAGGTGCAGGCTATTCGGGAAGAGCTGGAAAAGATCCGGCATGACATCGAAGTCGCCGAACGGGACTATGACCTTAATCGTGCGGCGGAATTGCGGCACGGCAAACTGCCCGAGCTTGAACGACGGTTAAAGAGCGAAGAAGAGATGCTGACCAAAAAGCAGACCGCTGAACGTCTGCTGCGCGAGGAGGTCACCGAAGATGAGATCGCTGAAATCATTTCCCGCTGGACCGGCATCCCTGTCACTCGGCTGATGGAAGGCGAGCGCCAAAAAATATTGCGGCTCGACGAAGTGCTGCACGAACGCGTTATCGGTCAGGACGAAGCCGTCCAGCTGGTGGCCGATGCCGTTATCCGGGCCCGTTCCGGCATCAAGGACCCGAGGCGACCCATCGGCACCTTTATTTTCCTTGGCCCTACGGGAGTCGGAAAAACAGAGCTGGCCAAAACGCTGGCCGAGGCCCTGTTTGATTCCGAGGAAAACATGGTGCGCATCGACATGAGCGAATACATGGAAAAGCACACGGTCGCCCGATTGATCGGTGCCCCTCCCGGATATGTCGGTTTTGAGGAAGGCGGGCAGTTGACCGAAGCTGTTCGGCGCAAACCCTACGCCGTGATTTTATTCGACGAGATTGAAAAGGCCCATCACGATGTGTTCAACGTGCTGCTCCAGATTTTTGACGACGGCCGGCTGACCGACGGCCAGGGCCGAACCGTGGATTTCAAAAACACCGTCATCATCCTGACCAGCAATATCGGTTCGCACCATCTGTTGGAGGGAATCGACAGGGACGGACAACTGAGCGAGGCTGTTAAAAACCAGGTCATGGGCGAGTTGCGCCAGCACTTCCGCCCTGAATTTCTCAACCGGGTGGACGATATCGTTCTTTTCAAACCGCTGACCCTTGACGAAGTCGAACAGATTGTGGCCCTGCTGACACAAGATCTGTCCAGGCGGTTGGCGGAGCGACAGATCAACATCGAAATCAGCGATGCCGCGCGGCATTTCATCGCCGAGACGGGCTACGACCCGGTGTATGGCGCCAGGCCGCTTCGGCGATTTATTCAAAGGGAGCTGGAGACCCGCATCGGCCGTGCCCTGATCGCTGGGGAAGTGTCGGATGGCGCTACCCTGCGTGTGGATCTGAATGACGGCGAATTGGGTATCACCCATGAGAGTTGACAGCGGAGGAGAGCACGGTAGTCGCATAAACCCGGCAATACGAAATCCGATACGCGATCCTCACAGCCCGATACTGGTAAAAGGGTACAATTCATGGCCGAAATAAACGCATCCGGTGTGCTCCAGGCCTTGTGTATGCTGTCGTGGCTCGCCAGCGCGAACCTCGACATTCGTAGTTTCCGGCTCAATTTCGAATTGAGTACTTTTGTGCACAGTACCGGATTAAACCGTGATATTGAGGCTTGGCTCGACAGGTTGCTGTCTGACGCCGCAGAGGTTGTGGCCGATGATTTTAAGCAGCTGCCGCCTGGAACACGGCTGGTGAACGCGGCGGCGCACTTGTTAAGCCCGCTGTTTTGACCAACCGTCTACAATCTTTCTTTTAGCTTCATTACCTTTTCGTCTCTACTGACCAGTTATGGGCTTTGATTCTCCTATTTTTCGGAAATCGGCAACTCAATATTTTGTCTCCATTTTTCCGATAATAATTATTTTATACTAATATTACTGATACTTATAATGCTAAGATGATTTTGCCAAGCCTCTTGACACAGAAATATTAAGCATTACTTTTTTGTCAAAAGGCTATTTATAATGTTAACATTCAACGATAGGAGGTGCACAATGAACATTAAAAAATGGATTCCCTGGAATTGGTTCAAGAAGGAAGAAGAAGATGCTGGCAAAATGGTGCCGGTGAAACGCGAAAACGCCAAAGATCAAGGCGGCGTGCCGGCTCATCCACTGCAGCAGTTTCATCATGAGATCGACCGGCTTTTCGATCAGGCATTCCGCGGGTTCGGGCTGTCCTCTTTCGGTTTTGACCAGCCTCTGTTTCCGCGACTGGCTGACGGCATCCTGAAGCCCACCCTGGATTTAGGCGCCACTGACAATGAGTACAAAATTACCGTTGAGATACCCGGTGTGGATGAAAAGGATGTCAAGTTGGAGATCGTTAACGACACCCTGACCATCAGAGGCGAAAAAAAACAGGAAAAGGAGCAGAAGGAAAAGAACTACTACCGGATGGAGCGCTCCTACGGCTCGTTTCAGCGGGTGCTTTCCCTTCCGGAGGACGCGGATCAGGACAAAATCAATGCCTCCTTTAAAAAAGGTGTGTTGACAGTGACCATGCCGAGAAAGGCGCTTCCGAAATCGGATGTAAAACAAATCGAGGTTAAAACTACCTAAAGCTTCACAACGATTTTATGAATAATTACAACTTCATACAAAAGTAGGAAACAGTCATGCTTACAAGAAATCTATTTGGTTTACCGTCAATAGGCTGGCGAAATCCGTTTGCGGATCTGGAGAACCTGACCCGCCGGATGGATCTGCTGACCAATACTCTCTCCGGGCGACCCGGAGCAAGAATCCTGACGCCGAAAGTATGCTTGTTCGCCCCTGACAGTGAAGCTGATGCAGAGGGCCTGCGACGGGGTATTGAGCTGACCTTGGGTAAGCTGGCTGCGGTGCTTGCGGATTTCGGCGTTGAAATCATCGACCCACAGGGGCAACCATTTGATCCGGAACGGCACGAGGCCGTTATGACGCTGAAAAGCAGCGAGCTTCCTGTCAATGTTGTGGCCCAAGTCCATCAGAAGGGATGCCTGCTCAACGGGCGGCTGATCCGGCCGGCACGCGTTGCGGTGACGACAGCCTCATAATTTTCTCTATCCAAGAATTGAGGCGTATAAAGACTTTTCCATCTTGGCCGATGACTTCATTTTGTGCAAGCACTGAGGCGGAGTGACGCATCCATGCCCGGGACAAGGGGGATCAAATGAAACTGAGTTTTACATTTGTAAAGAGTGATCCAGTCGATCAAAAACATATCGAGACGACGCTCGAAAACCGGGTTAATCGTCACATTGTACCTCGTTTGACGGGTATCGGGCTAGAACGCAGCGAAATAGCCGCCGTTATCAGAAAGCGGGGTGATGGCCGAGATGCTTATCGAATCAAACTTCGCATGCATGTGCCGCCAAAAACGATCCTGGTATCGGAAAGCAGTGCAGAAAATCTGGAGATAGCCATTGACGGGGCAGTCAAGGCACTTCTCAGAAAGGTTAATAATCACACTGATCGTGTGCGCCGACAGGAGTCCCATAAACGCCAGACGCGCCTGTCGCGTCTTGAAAACTATAGGGCGCATCGAAATACGCTGCCGACCGGTGGCGTCAATGATGCATCCGCACTCACTGATACACTTTTGCCTAATCTCGAACGTGCGGTGAAAAGGGAACTTGCCTTCCTGCATAGTCAGGGTGATTTGCCCCCCGATTACCCCACGGTGCAGGATGTCGTGGGCGAAGTCGTGGCAGCTGTAATCGCTGATTGGGAAGCAGGCATGGACAGCCATGCGGCGTACCTGCGCATGCTCAAGGAAATGCATAGGGTGCTTGACAAAGAAGTGCAGGCAAGCAGGACCTTCGGTGAAATGGTTCCCTTGGAGGAGCCGGTGTTGCTTGATCCTGCGGATCAAACCGAAAGCATGGCCGGTGAAGAATTTTATGAATTCTGGCAGCCGGATGAACTGCTGCGCATCGAAGATGTGATTGCCGGCGAGGCCTCAGAAACCCCTGCTGCAAGCGCGCGTGACGATCAAAAGGTAGGGTATACGCTTCGCTTGTTAAAGGATCTGCCCATCGCCTGGCGCCGTGCTTTGATGCTGCATGAGTTTGAGGATATCGCTGAGGAAGAAATGACAAGCATCTTGGATGTCGATCTGCCCACCGTTACGGCCCGGATCAGCAAGGCCAATCATTATGTTCGAGAAAGACTGCTGGAGGCGGGATTTGAAGCTCAGACCGGTGACCTGCTTTCAGATTTCAGGAACGGGGGACCCGAATGATTCGGTGGATTATTATCATTCTTTTTTCCGTATAATATTGCTTTTTTCAACCTGCTGCGGGCGCGTATGCACAGGAAGAACCGAAAACAGCGCCTTCTGCTCTGAATGGTGCCACCGCGGTGTTGGACGCCTCGAATCGTTCGGCTACACAGCATTCTATCGAGATAGACAATAAAAAAATAAAATACACGGCCACTGCAGCTTCAATCACAGTCCAAAATGAACAGTCAGAACCGGTCGGTCGGATATTTTACATATCTTATTGTGTCCAACAAAAGGGCCAGGATAAGCGGCCGCTTACGTTTGTATTTAACGGCGGTCCGGGTGCGGCATCCGCATACCTTCATATTGGGGCGATGGGGCCGCAACGTGTTGTTTTCAATGAAGACGGCACTGTGCCGCCAATGCCGGCACGTATTGTGGAAAATCCGAAAAGCTGGTTGGCATTCACCGATCTGGTTTTTGTCGATCCTATCGGGACAGGGTACAGTCGTGAGATTAAACAAGACAAAAGCACCCCTGAGAAAAAAACCGAACGTAAACGATAGATCTTTCCGGCAATCCATCAGGTCGCGCCAAAGCTTGGGGCGTGGAGGAAGATATCGACTCACTGGCCCGGTTTATTCGCGCATACCTAACACAGTCCAGGTAGGAGCATCGGTTACCCGACGCCCCCCCTACAGACCCGTACGTGAAGATTTCCCTCATACGGTTCCTCGGTTCAAATCCTTTTTACCGGATTATCAACCAAACAGGCGACACCCCGTTTGGCGTATAACTTTGCAGCCCTTACGGCATCAAATATTATGGACTATTCTGGGTAATGGCAGTGGGTATGTTGTGCGCAAGTCCTCGAACATTACTTCGCCCTTGTGACTTCTTCGGCTTAACCATCGACGCCATGCTTTCTCAGTATATTCAAACACAACTTCCAGCACTTTGTAGTTACTTATTACTCCAAAGTACTGGTAAAAACCTCGCAGTTTACTGCAAAGAATCTCATACTGCTCGGCCATTGGCTTATGACGGTTATCCTTGCACCATATCCATATTCTCTTCATAAAACGGCTTGAACGCTTTCTTGCCGTCTTTTTCTTTATTACCATGTACCCTTTTAATGATTTTGACCCAGTAGTGTCCGGTTAGGTTTTTGCATGTTATATGGGATAAAAAAATTAGAAAAATGTTCATTTTTTACTTGACAAACCAAATAAAAATTTTTTATCGTTTTGTTATAAAATATAATTATAACAAGGAGTTAAGACAAAAATGGACATATTCAATATCCCAAAAAAGAATTTTAATCCCCAATCTCATGCTCGATTTCTCAAACCTTTGCAAAAGATTTTTCCTGACACGCCACAGCTTAAATCCCGAGGTCACAGGCCATTGAAAATGACTTTTGAAGATCAGCTTCACGCACTGATATTTTTCCATCTACAAGAACATGAATCAGCTCGTGATCTTATTCAACACCTTAAAGAAGACGATTTTGCCAAAGAATGTGTCGCTCCAGATGGAGGGATCAGTCGTAGCAGTTTTTCCGAAATTATCAATTCTCGAGGGCTTGAACAGCTTGAATATGTTTTTCAAGCTCTTTGCAGCCAGGCACAAAATGCTTTACCATCAAATTATTCAGATCTCGGTGAACTCGTTTCCATTGATGGATCTTTAATTGATGCAGTTCTGTCCATGTACTGGGCTGATTACAGAAAAGGCGCTAAAAAAGCAAAAGGCCATTTCGGCTTTGATGTCAATCGCAAGATTCCTATAAAAATTCATCTGACAAATGGAAATGGCGCTGAACGCCCCTTTGTCAGGTCTATCCTTACAAAAGGCCAAACAGGAATCATGGATCGGGGGTATCAATCACATAAGGATTTTGATCTTCTTCAGGATGAAAAAAAACATTTTGTTTGCCGCATCAAAGCGAAAACAACAAGAACTATTATCAAAGAGCAGCCTGTTGATCCCGACAGCTATATTTTTTATGATGCTGTGGTTCTTCTTGGCACTCCTGGGGTAAACCAGACCAGAAAGCCGGTTCGACTGGTTGGTTATAAAATTGCCGGTGTCAAATATTTTGTGGCAACTGATCGTTATGATCTTACAGCCGAGCAGGTTGCAACCGTTTATAAGCTTAGATGGGATATCGAAACTTTTTTCAAATGGTGGAAGAAACATTTAAAAGTGTACCACTTGATTGCTCACAGTAGATATGGCCTGATGGTTCAAATCCTTGCGGGGTTAATAACCTACCTGCTTATGGCCATATACTGCCATGAACAGTTTAATGAACCTGTATCAATAAAGAGGATTCGTCAGCTTAGAAATACCATCCAGAACGAATTACGTACTGACGAAAAAAACGTATGGTCTAATAATCTGATTATCAAAGAGCAAATGCTATATGCAAAAACTTAACCGGACACTACTGATTTTGACCAGTAAAATGTAAACCCTAAAAAATCAAACGTCCCGTTTCCCTTTCCGCTAATGCGTTTGGAAAATCGAATCAGTTTTGTCTTTTCCGGGTGAAGTGACAGCTCGAACTGTTCGAACCGCCTGGGTAATACATCCATGACACGCAATGCGTCTTTTTCATACTCGAACCCGAGGATGAAATCATCCGCCCAGCGTATGATGGAGCATCTCCCTTTCATCCGGGGGATCACTTCTTTCACGTACCAGTCATCTAAAACATAATGAAGAAAGATATTACTGAGCACAGGGGAAATTACTCCTCCCTGTGGAGTGCCCGTTTCAGAGTACGTCAGGTTGCCTTCCTCCATTACGCCTGCATTCAACCACTTCCCTATCAGGCGAATCATTCCGCCGTCACTTACTCTCCGACGTATCATGTCTTTAAGTAACTCGTGATTAATATTGTCAAATAGTCCTGTAATATCTGCGCTTACTATCCAGCTGATATTCTGCTTCAAGCATTGCTCACGTAAATCTTTGATTGCCATGTGTTGGCTCCGACCTTTTCTGAATGCATGGGAAAAATTGTAAAAATTCCTGTCAAATATGACATTCAATATGGCTGCTGCTGCTTTCTGGACAATTTTATCCTCAAGTACAGGTATGCCAATTGGACGCTTTTTCCCTCCTTCCTTGTCTATCCAGATACGCTTTACAGGAGACGCAACGTACTGTCCTCTCCGCAGTCGTTCATACAGATTATAGAGGTTTTGATCAAGATTTTCGGCATACTCCTTTGCCGTAACCTTGTCCACTCCTGCAGATTTGCTTTTCCGAATTTTACGAAAGGATTGTTTCAGTAAATCAAAGTCTATCCGATGGACTACTGATGTAAATACCAGTTCAGGATTACTTTGAGCAAGCAGCTCGATTTTGATAAGGGATGACCCACCTGTTAACACCGGTGGTTGTCCCCATTCTATCGGTCTGGAATTGCAAGCGACCGTTCTTGCAATTTCTCGGCTTTTTGTTGATATGGTTTGTGACATCTGTGTATCTCCCATAATTCCTGCCAAAAAAACGTTATACCCTGCTTCACCTTCCCTGCAGTGGGTCGCTTGGGCATCACTTCCCCACCTTTCCGATCAAGATAGTTCAATTCTTAATCATCGGTACTATGATCTGCTAAGACTTCCGAATGTTTATCTCAGGTTCGTTCGCTCTTCGCTATCCTCCCCTGATACCTTGTATCGCCCATCTTTTAATGTTTGTGTTTCTGCCAATGGCAGACTCGTTGCAAGGCGGGACATTCCTATGCAACGCCGGGATTTCGCTTGCGCTGGATTTCCTGTTACCGTTCTTTTTACCCAAGGAAACATCCGGGTCTCCCAAGTTCCCGAGCTACCCCTTTGAGTACATGCCCTGGTCTAAGACCCCGGTGGTGTCCTGAATACTTGCCTTAGCATATTCAGGACTGCTGCCTTCCGCTGTCTCCAAAGCGTCGGCTTTTTCCTGCAAGCAGGATTATCACAATGACCACAACCATACATTTTTCGGGGCTCAATACAGAGCCTGCAATCTTGCTCCGTCCAGCTCCAGACTCCCGTTACCGGGTTTACCTGTGGACTTCGCTACTGACCTGCTGGTTAGTCTTTAGTCAGGTGGGACTATCTTAACATCAATGCCAGAGCAAGCCCTGCAGAGATGAAGGAAACAAACCGTTTCCCGAGCACCCACTTGGTAACAATATCGAGTTTCAAAGACCTTGTGTCTTATCCCAACGATTCGGATTTATCTTGGCACGAGAGGACCGCTGGTTGTCTCCCATCTATTTTTAAAAAAGCATAAATATCCTGTAAATACATATTGTTAGAATTCGCCTTGATGCGATCGTACTGTCTACACACGTATCGTCTGGAGCAAATCGAATGCTTTTTGCTGTTTTTGGTTACGCTTGGTGATCATCGTAAAAGTATTCGATGTATCTTTCTCGCCTGAACAGTGACAAGTGGCACGGACAATTGAACCAAGATGGCCGAGAAGGCTTCGGAAGGAGTGAACTCTTGACCCATCGTCGAGTCGTTTAGTCCTTATTTTTTTCATCGCTGAATCCGAGCGCTTTGCAGGGGCCACTGGATCACGCAGGTTTTTAGCTTTTTGATCTTCGTCGGCATAAAGGAGTGGCCTCCATGCTTCCATCATGTGCCACTGCACATAGTAGGCGAGCATGCACAAAAATATGTGAGCCCGAACGCGATCTTCGAGGCGGTGGCGAATGGGGCGTACCATAAGATCTACGGTCTTGAAGGAACGAAACGCTCTTTCGGCCTGGCTGAGTAACTTATAGCTGCGTACCGTCTCGTTTGCATCCATTCTCTCTTTGGAAAGGCTGGTTCGTACGATGTAGATTCCATCGACTGCAGCCTCTTTTTTGACCTTATCTCGATTGATTCCGAAGCTGAAATCGTTGTCACGAATGTCGAGTTCGAAATGCTTGCCGACCTTGTACTTGTTGATAACCTTGCCGACACGAACACCAATCTTGTCCTGTCCATGCAGCCGGCCTTTGTCGATCTTCCGGCTAAGCTTTGCCAATTGCCTGGAGATAGACTCAATGTGAGTTCGGCTTCTTTTAAGGCGCTTTTCGATTAACTCTTGATTGCCCTTGCTCTTTGCCGTTATTTCGGCAATGAGCTCGTCCTCATTGACTTTGTAAATAAACCCGTCTTCCCGGATATCAAGATTGAAGTGTTTTCCGATTCTGTACTTTTTCAGTATTGTGCGCACCCGATCGTCAATCTCTTTTTTTCCCCTCAATCGTCCTTTTCGAACCATGCCCCTGACTTTATCCAGTTCCTTGACTGTGGCTTTAAGCAAACTATCTCGCTTTATGGCTCGCCTGTGAGCAAGTTCCGCATTCCGGCAAGCAATCAGACGTTCGCCAGAAAAGTCCGGGTGCTTTACTTCAAAAAGGTTACGCTCATCAAAAAGTCCCATTTGGATAGCACCGCTGGTGGCGAGTTTCTTGATTGCCTCAGGACGAAGCGCACCAATCCAGTCAAGGCCATCGATATCATGCAATGCATCAATTTGCTTCTGGGTCAACATCCCGCGATCCCCAACCATCACAAACTTCTCGATACCAAACGCATCCCGCATTTTCTCAACCTGCGGCATAAGTGTCTTCGGGTCGCCCGTGTTACCTTCAAAGACCGACACCGCTACCGGGATGCCCTTTTGATTCGTGAGCAGTCCATAGTTAACCTGAAGCTTACCCCTCTTCCCATCGCGGTTGTGTCCCAAAGCAGCAAGCGGGCACGTACAGCCTTCAAAATAGCTCGATGTCAGGTCATACAGTGCCAAAGCATTATTCTTGAGATGGCGGTCCGCCAACTTTTTTTCAATGCGGCCCTGACGTTCAAACAGCCAGTCCATCGCACCGTAAAGATCGTCTTCATCAGCATCACTGACGTCCAATATCTCAGGCAGTGTTGTATCCGCCCACCAAAGTGTGGTTGCCAGTTTTGATTTGGGCTCAAGAATGCGTGCTGCAACCATCCGCCTCATGGCTGTCATTGCGGCATCAACATGACCATGAGCGGGAGATCCGTCTTCGATGATTTCAAAGGCATCGGTAGAGACAAGATTCTCGCCCTTGAGAGAACGGCGCAGGATTTCAACAGACTGTGGGGGCAAACTGGAAAGGTTTGCCAATGTGCGACTTTTGACCTTTCCTTTCTCGCGATAACTTTCGCGGAGCAAAATGGCCGGTGGCGATTTGCGATTTGGTATTGTGGCGATGTACATGCCTACGTTTTCACACCTTAAATCCAATCAATTACTCAGTATTACCTATATTATCTTAATGTTAAGACTGGCTCAAGGCTTAATTTCGTCAGGAACTTCAGTTTAGAGATTCAAACATCTCATCGCGCCAGACATTATCCGAATTTTTTATGGGAAAGAGTTGAACTGCTTGAGCTGGCATAATATACTCCTTTTAATAATATGTCATTTCCCATAATTAATTATAATAGTTGGACATTTTTGTCTATAATTTTTATCTCCTGTCTTATCAACAGGTTATATAGATTTAAGAAGCACAATACCCTGAGTACTCTCTATCTCGGTCAGAAACTGCGGATGCTCCCCCGAGGGGAGAGTATCAAAACGGAGAATCGGGAAGGATGTACCCGGAGGCGTAAGTCGCCGAAGAAAGAGCAGAAACGACAAAACCACGTGGGGATCAACCCACAGGGTTTTGTGTTAAATAAGAACCGCCGGATTCGGCGGATTGTTTTTTGGCTCCCCAGCACGGACTCGAACCGCGGACTTGGTGGTTAACAGCCACCCGCTCTGCCAACTGAGCTACTGGGGAATATGTAAAAATGTTTATTTAATAATAGTTGCTCTGGAAGTCAAGAAAAAAAATGGTTTAAGAAAAAATCTACAGATTTTTATCAATCTGTTTAACTTTCAGGCAGAGTTCATCCAACTGGGCTTTGCTTGTCCCGGAAGGCGCTTCCGTTAAAAGACAGGCTGCTTTCTGGGTTTTGGGAAATGCAATTACATCACGGATGGACGCCTGCCGGCAGAGGATCATAACCAGCCGGTCAAAACCGAGGGCTATGCCGCCGTGCGGTGGCGCGCCCGAGGCCAGTGCGGAGAGAAGAAATCCGAACTTTTCCTGATAGGTCTTTTTATCCATGCCCAGCGCTTCAAAGACTCTCTCCTGGAGGTCTTTCCTGTGAATACGGATACTACCGCCGCCTATTTCTGATCCGTTTAAGACAAGATCGTAAGCCCGGGATTTTACTTCCAGTGGGTTGTTTTCCAATAAATCATAGTCCTCTTCCAGGGGGGCCGTAAAAGGATGATGCAGGGCATGGTATCTTTTTTCCGTTTCATCATATTCAAGCAGGGGGAAATGGGTAACCCAGATAAAGCTGAATTTCTTTTTATCTATCAAGCCTCTTTTTTTGCCGATATGATTCCTGAGATGGCCCAGGGCTTCATTGGTAACCTTGGGCTGATCGGCCACAAAAAAGACAAGATCTCCGGGTTCCATTTCAATCCGCCGGGATAGTTTTTCTTTCTCCTGATCAGTAAAAAATTTTACGATGGGTGACTGCCAGCCATCTTCTTTTACTTTGATCCAGGCCAGTCCCCTGGCCTTGTAAACAGCCACAAAATCCGTCAGATCATCTATCTCCTTGCGCGACATATCGATGCAGCCTTTGGCGTTCAGGGCTTTTACAATCCCTCCTTTTTTGACAACACTGGAGAATACTTTGAATCCGGAATCCTCGACTATATCGGAGATATCCTTGAGCTCCAGTCCGAATCTGATATCCGGTTTATCAAGGCCGTATCGGTCAAGGGCATCGTCATATAAAATCTGCTTAAAAGGAAGTTCAAGCTCGATATTGAGGAGTTCGCCAAAAAGATCTGCCATCATTCCTTCTGTAATATTTATGATCTCTTCCTCGCCCAGGAAAGACATCTCCATATCTATCTGGGTAAACTCCGGCTGACGGTCAGCCCGCAGGTCTTCATCCCTGAAACAGCGGACTATCTGGTAATAACGGTCAAATCCCGAAATCATTAAAAGCTGTTTAAAAAGCTGGGGAGATTGGGGCAAAGCATAAAAATTGCCCGGATTTACCCTGCTCGGCACCAGGTAATCCCTGGCGCCTTCGGGGGTGCTGCGTGTGAGAACAGGGGTTTCAATTTCAAGGAAGCGATTGTTATTCAGGTAGTTTCTAATAAGGGAAGATGCTTTATGTCTTAAAATTAAATTATTTTGCAGCCTGGGGCGTCTCAGGTCTATATGGCGGTATTTCAGGCGCAAGTTTTCAGATACGTCGATTTTGTCTTCTATTAAAAAAGGGGGTGTTTCGGCCTTGTTCAGAATCTTAAGTTCTGTTACGATGACTTCAATCTCGCCGGTTTTAAGGTTGGGATTGGTCATCCCTTCAAGCCTTTTTTCAACTTTCCCCTTAACTCCGAGAACAAATTCAGACCGGATGTCATGCCCTTTGCGGTGGGCTTCCGGGCTTATTTCCGGGTTGATAACAACCTGGGTCAGGCCTTCCCGGTCACGGAGATCTATAAAAATAACTCCGCCATGATCCCGGCGATACTGTACCCACCCCATCAGCGTTACTTCAGAACCTTCATCTTTCAAGGCGAGTTCATTACAGTGATTAGTCCGCCTCATATTTCCAAGTATGTCTGTCAATGGATAATTCCTTTTAAAGTTTGTTTAATATTAGCGACCAAGCCCTGGACGGGAATAGAGATTTGATCTTTGGTGAGCATATTACGCATTACCACGGATCCCTGCTTAAGCTCATTTTCACCAACTATAATAACATGAGCGGCCCCCAGTCTGTCAGCTCGTTTCATCTGGCTTTTAAGGCTCCGGTCAGTTAAATTGATCTCGGTTTTGATTCCTTCAATGCCCAGCCGGCAGGCCCACTCCAGGGCTGCTGTTCTGCTTTGACTGCCGATGGCAGCTATAAAAATTTCAGGGTTCTGTAACAAATCGTCTGATTTGGCGCTGATTATTTCCGCCAGTCGGTCCAGACCGATTGCAAAGCCGGTGGCGGGATGATCAGGCCCTCCCAGAGATTTGACCAGGCCGTCATATCTGCCTCCTCCTGCCACAGCGCTTTGGGCTCCCAGGGAACCGGTCTGAATCTCAAAGGTTGTACGGGTATAATAATCAAGTCCTCTTACCAGGTTCTTGTCCACATGGTATGGTATTTCAAGATTTTCAAGGGTTGCTTTGACGGTATTAAAATGCTCTTTACATTCAGGGCATAAAAAATCGAGGATTGCCGGAGCATCGGACATGGCATCTCTGCAAGCCGGAACCTTGCAATCGAGGACTCTTAAGGGATTTTTTTTATGCCTTCTTATACAATCGGAACAGAGTTTACCAGATACCGATGATAGCAGGGTTGAAAGCGCTTTTTTGAATTCAGGTCTGCACACAGGGCATCCAAGGGAATTTATATGGGTTGCAATATCCGCAACCTTAAGCCTTGAAAAGATCGTTGTTAGCATAAATATTAACTGGGCATCTATTAAAGGGGAAGCAATCCCAAAGACCTCGGCGTTAATCTGGTAGAACTGCCTGTATCTGCCTTTTTGAGGCCTCTCCCTTCTGAACATTGGCCCTATTGTATAAAATTTTTGAACAGGATCTTTGGCATAAAGTTTATGCTGAATATAGGCTCTTACTACGGATGCCGTTGCCTCCGGCCGCATGGTGATCAAATCGCCTTTTCTGTCCGGGAAGGTGTACATTTCTTTCTCAACTATGTCTGTATCTGCTCCTATACTCCTTGCAAAGAGTTCGGAATGTTCCAGAACAGGCAGCCTGATCTCTTTAAAACCAAAGCTTTCAAAAACATCCACGGCAATTTTTTCTATATACTTCCACAGCTCGGTCTCTCCAGGAAGAATATCTTTAAAGCCTCTGATTAGCTGTATCCCTGCCATGTTTGAATTCCCTCTATAAGGTTTAATATTATAAGATAAATCACATAAACCTTTATTAATATTCTAAAATGAATACTTTAGTCAATAATAATATTTTTATTGCCCCATCTTTAAATTTGCTGGTATTATCAATAATAAATAATCCTACAAAAATGGTACTAGTATGGAATTTAAATTTTGCCCTTATTGCGGAAAATCATTACATATAATATCAGATACAGACAGAAAAAGATTATACTGTAAAGAATGCGATATTATTCATTACAGAAATCCTACTGTGGGTGTTGCGGTTATTCTACTCCAAGGTAAAAAACTGCTTCTTGTCAAGCGGATCGGATCTTATGAAGGTAAGTGGTGTATTCCATGCGGACATTTGGAATGGGACGAAGATGTAAGAGAAGCTGCACAACGCGAGTTTAAAGAGGAGACTGGGCTGGAGGTAGAGATTGGACCGGTTTTTGCGGTTTATTCCAACTTTCATGATTCGGCGAAACAGACTGTGGGAATATGGTTTTTAGGGCAATTAACAGGCGGAGCGCTTAACCCTGATTCTGATGCAAGTGAAGCTGTTTTTTATCCGGTTGACAACCTGCCGGAAGAAATGGCCTTTCCGACAGATCTCCTTGTTTGTCAAAAAATAAAAGGATATATTGAAGGTGATAAAAAATACGCTCTTTTATACTGAAACTATGGCCAAAATCTTTTCTGACCAGGGAAACCTGGAAAAAGCAGCGGATGTTTACAGATATCTGCTTGAAAGCGATCCGGACAGAAAGGATATTTTTGACAAACTATTCTGGATTAATGAACAAATTGCTAAAAAAAAGAGAAAATCCTCAGATCATATTATTTCGTTATTCAGAGAATGGATCAATCTTGCGCTGAAATATAACAATCTGCAAAAACTTAAGAGACTGAGCAAAAGTCTGTAATCCAGTCGAAGGAAATATATAACATTATACTATGATTACAAATATTAAAAAAACTATAACCTGTTTATTCTTCTTTTCCGTCTTTTTATGTTCCGGTTCAGAGACAGCAGCATATATCCTGAGCGGCCCGCATATCCTCCAGTTAATGTTACAAAATATCGGCAAATCCAAAGGGCTTTTAATTGAACAGCGGCTTAAAATCTTAAACGAAATACAACAAGATGATTCTCTATCTGGTTCTCAATCTGATTTTATAGAACTCCCTGAGACATTAAGCTTTTCTTTTCCCCGAAAATTTCGTTCAGATATTATAGCAAAGAATATACAGAGAACCATTATTATTTCACAAAAGGGAGCCTGGTCTTTAACCGACGGCAGTATCTCGGAGTACTTTGAAACCAGATTTGACTTCTACAAAGATATTTTTCTATACAATTCTCGAGAGTTGCTTGAAAAAAGATTATCTTTACTTGGCGTCAATATAGATATTTCCAGTTTTGGACGTTTTCAAGGAAGGACGACATATGTAATAGGAGCTAAATATCCCGATGAATCTGCCCCGCAGGTCTGGTTTGATAAAGAAACTTTCATGCCTTTGCGATGGATTATTACCGGAAAAACGCCTGAAAACCCAGGAGACTTTTTTGAAATCCGCTACCATAACTGGCAGAAAATAAATAAGAGATGGTATCCAATGCTTATAGAATTTTTTCATAACAATAACAAACTGCGTGAAATTAAAGCCGTTAATGTTATTACAGCTCCTTCTTTTAAAAAAAATATTTTTAATATAGAAAGTATAAGATCGGTAAGCGCACCGGTTATGAATAGTCCTAAAGATCTTTCCGGCGGAATGATGGAAATAAAAAAAACCATTGAGCAATTCAAAAAAATATATGAGTAAAAAATAGGATCAGGACAGTTTAATATAGTAATCAGAAATTTACAAACTCATTTTACAGTATCCTAACCATTTGATATTTAAGCTAAAGAAGCAGTTTGAATTTATTACAAAAACATAAAATATTATGATGCGTAAAACGCCTAGCATAATTTCAGTTTGTAAAATTCTGGTAATAAGTAATGCCGAATATCCGGCGTTTTTGAAAGAGTGCCGTGTAGGGGCGGATTCTAATCCGCCAAAAATGATACAGGGGCAGAAATAGATTCTGCTTGCTTAGAAATGGGGGCAGAAATGGATTCTGCCCCTACATAATTAGTATCTGTAATACTCAGATTTATACGGCCCCTCAACCTGAACGCCAAGGTAATCTGCCTGTTCCCTGGTTAGTTTGGATAGTTTTACTCCAAGCCTGTCAAGATGCAGTCGCGCCACCTCTTCATCGAGAAGTTTAGGAAGCATATAAACCTGCTTGCCATACTTTTTGGAGGCCAGTTCAATTTGCGCCAGGCACTGATTGGTAAAACTGCTGCTCATTACAAAACTCGGATGTCCGGTTGCGCATCCCAGATTAACCAGACGTCCTTCAGCCAGCATTATAATACTTCGACCTGATTTCAATCTCCATTTATCAACCTGGGGTTTAATCTCTTCCTTTTTACAATCAGGACTGTTGTCCAGGTAGCGCATTTCAATCTCATTATCAAAGTGACCGATATTGCAGATAATAGCCTCATCCTTCATCCGCTCCATATGCTCACCCCGGATTACCATGGTACAGCCGGTAGCGGTAACAAAAATATCACCAATCGGAGCCGCCTCTTCTATGGTCAAGACCTCATAACCTTCCAGGGACGCCTGAAGAGCGCATATGGGATCAACCTCGGTTACAATCACCCGAGCTCCGAATCCGCGCATAGATTGGGCGCATCCTTTACCAACATCGCCATACCCGCAAACTACTACTTTTTTTCCTGCTATCATGGTATCTGTTGCACGTTTGATTCCGTCTGCAAGGGATTCTCTGCAACCGTAAAGGTTGTCAAATTTGGATTTAGTAACCGAATCGTTTACATTAAAAGCCGGGAAAAGGAGCTGATTATTCTCGGCCAGGCTGTAAAGTCGATGCACGCCTGTGGTTGTCTCTTCTGAAACGCCGCGGATATTAGATGCAATCCTTGTCCAGAAGCCGGGATCACGTTTATAGCCGGCTTTTAATCTTTCTATAAGGCATTTCATGTCCGGACTATCATATTCCTGCTCAAGAAGTTCAGGATTTTTTTCTATCAGTGCACCTTGATGGACATAAAGAGTCGCATCGCCGCCGTCATCAACAATAAGATCCGGGCCGGTCATGTCCGGCCATATAAGCGCCTGTTCCGTACACCACCAGAAATCCTCAAGGGTTTCGCCTTTCCATGCAAATACAGCAGCAGAACCATTTTTGGCAATAGCAGCGGCGGCATGATCCTGTGTAGAAAAGATATTGCAAGTCGCCCATCGTATATCCGCGCCGAGTTCTTTTAGAGTTTCGATAAGCATGGCAGTCTGGATGGTCATATGGAGACTTCCCATGACCTGCAATCCTTTCAGCGGTTTCCGGGGCCCGTATTTTTCACGAACCGCCATTAATCCCGGCATCTCTTTTTCAGATAATTTCATCTCTTTTATGCCGAAATCCGCAAGTGATATATCGGCGACCTTAAAGGGCAAGGTGAGATTTAGTTCCATACAGGGCATATATCCTCCTTATAATCCGGCTTTTTTTCTGATAATGTCGGCCTTGTCCGTTCTTTCCCAGGTAAAATCCGGTTCTTCTCGTCCAAAGTGTCCGTAGGCGGACGTTTTTCTATAAATTGGTCTCAAAAGATTAAGATTTTCTATAATGGCAGCCGGCCTTAGATCAAAGATCTCATAGATTATCTCTTCCGCTTTCTGTTCGGAAATAACGCCGGTTCCCAGAAAATCGACCATCACCGATACAGGTTCCGCCACGCCGATTGCATAAGCCACCTGTAGCTCACATTTTTTTGCTATACCGGAGGCTACGATATTTTTTGCAATATATCTTCCCATATACGCTGCGCTCCGGTCGACTTTTGACGGGTCCTTTCCAGAGAAACATCCGCCGCCGTGGCTCCCCTTCCCTCCATAACAGTCGACAATAATTTTGCGGCCTGTTAACCCGCAGTCGCCCATGGGGCCGCCGATTACAAATTTACCGGTGGGATTGATTAAATATCTTGTATTTTCATCAATCAATTCTTCAGGCACAACAGCGTTTATAATCTCTTCAATCACAGCCTCTTTCAATTGATCATAAGGGATATCAGGTTTATGCTGTGTAGATATTACAATGGTATCTATCCTTTTGGGGATGCCGGCGACATATTCCACCGTTACCTGGGATTTACCGTCCGGCCGCAGAAAATCGAGAATTTTATTCTTTCTTGCATAAGCAAGCCTTTGGGTAAGTTTGTGGGCATACATAATAGGCATAGGCATCAATTCCGGGGTCTCATCGGTTGCGTATCCGAACATAATACCCTGATCACCCGCTCCCTGATCCTTGAACAGTCCCTCGCCGGTATTAACTCCCTGGGCAATATCAGGTGACTGGTGGTCTATGCTGGTAATAACGGAACAGGTTTGCCAGTCAAAGCCCATATTTGATGAATTGTAACCTATATCTTTTAGTGTTTCGCGGACTATTTGAGGCATATCCACATAACATGTAGTTGTAATTTCACCCGCAATAAAAGCTATTCCTGTTGTTACAAGAGTCTCACAAGCTACCCTGCATGATTTATCCTGTGCGATAATAGCATCCAGTATGGAGTCGGATATAGCATCAGCCACCTTATCGGGATGTCCTTCAGTCACCGATTCTGATGTGAAAAATACTTTTTCCCTGTTCATATAATGTCTCCTTATATTTGATGGATAAAATAATTATGGCTCAAGTACCATGTTGTCTATCAGTCGTGTTTTACCGACCTTGACTGCCAGAGCCATTAAGACAGGCTTTTCTATTCTTTTTATGTCTGTCAATGTTTCAGGATCACAAACAGCAATATAGTCGATTACGGTTTCCCTGTATGAATCGATCAGTTCAACTGCTTCGCTGATAATTTTAGAAGCGTCGGTAACCCCGCTTGCAAGAAGTCTTTGTGAATTATTCAAAGCTTTAAAAAGGGAGAGAGCAGGTAAACGTTCAGAGGGGGAAAGATATACATTGCGCGAACTCAGGGCCAGTCCGTCGTCTTCCCTTATAATAGGGGCGCCGATGATTTTAATATCCAAATTCAGATCGGATACCATCTGTTTTATAACGGCAAGCTGCTGAAAATCTTTTTGGCCAAAAACCGCTGCATTGGGCTTGACAATATTAAAAAGCTTGGTGACAATAGTTGCAACGCCTCTGAAATGGTCAGGCCTGGAGATACCGCAAAGATGGTTGGGAAGGTCTTGAAGTGTAACATAAGTTTGAAAGTGTGCTGAGTATATTTCCTTGGCTTCGGGAGCAAAAATTACATTTACCCCCGCTTTTTCGGCAAGAGCGAAATCCCTTTCAAAATTCCGCGGATAAGATTCCAGATCTTCCCCGGGGCCGAACTGGGTTGGATTAACAAAAATACTGATAACCAGAAATTCTGCATGTTTCAGCCCTTCTTTCATCAAGGAGATGTGCCCCTTGTGAAGGAATCCCATTGTGGGGACAAGCGCAATCCTTTTTTCTTCACGTTTAATACGATCGGGAAGAGACTGCATCTCTTTTATTTTATTTATAATTTGAATAATCTTACCTGTTTTAAAAATTATTTTGTTGGTTTTTTTTCATTTTACCAAACATAATCAGTAAACATTATATGTCAAATCAAACATATTTGCATGCCATAATAGATTTTAAACCCTAATGCCAGGTCAAATCCACATCCTTTCTGGCCGGAATGCGATGGTATTCAGCATTGGGATAACCTATCATCACAGCACCGTAGACTGTATGGTTTTCAGGCATGCATAGCGCCTTCATTAGCGGCTCGAATGTCTGGCAGGCACGCAAAAAGTATCCGGCCCAGCAGGTGCCTAGCCCCAAAGCAGGGGCGGCTATTTCAATGTAGGCAATTGCGGAAACAATGGCGGCCGGAGCGGTACGTTCATTTTTCGGTGCATAGGCAACAAGCAAATGTGGTACGTTACGTAAAATCAGATCCTTGCCCTTATCCCACGCAGCAAGCACTTTGTCCATATGAAGCATTGCGGCAAACTCCGGCTGGTCTTCTATCATCCAGCGTAACCAGTCAGCCACAAGTCCGGCCAGCCTGCGGACTTCGTTTGCATCATTAATGACCAGCCATTTGGTCGGCTGAACATTATGACCGCTGGGGGCATAGCCGGCAATAGCAAGCAGCTTTTCGATTTTTTTACCTTCAACCGGTTTTTGCAGATACCGGCGAATGGACCGGCGTGCGCAAAGGTATTGCTCCATCTGTTCGGCGCTGATTTCAAGTTCTTTTTTTAGAGGCACGCAATCGGCGGCTGCCATCTTTCGCTGGTCCAGCGCACCGGAAGGACATACAGCCACGCAATGACCGCAATCAATACAAACCTTGTCGGCATTTTCAACCGGCACAGGATAACCGTCCTTATCCTGCGTAAGAATATTTAACGGGCAGTCAGCAACGCAAAGCCCGTCTTTTAAACACTTTTCCCTTTCAACAGTAATGATATTGCCCATCTGTTTTATCCTTTCATGCTAAAAAAATGACCGGCTGATGTAAAAAATTGTTCTATAAAATGCAAATCCAAAAAAGCTAATGAATTCAACCTAAATCTATTAACCTAAATTTACGTAAAATATCAACTCCTTTTAAATTTGTTTTGTAACTGCAATACTCCAATTCCGATTTTTTTCCGGCACCATATTTGCGTAGTAGCATTTACAGGTTTTCAGAGACAGAGGGAGAAAATATAGGGAAAAACCTTAGGAAACAATAAGGATAGTGGCACATGACTCAAAACAAATTAAAAAAAGAAACGACTATTTTATCTTTTTACAACTTTTTGTTATTTGCAGTCATTCTTGCATCTGCAACGCTCAATTTGAACACAGCTTATGCCGGGTACAAGGATGATATAGAATTCACAAAATTACAGGAAGAACCTGATACGACTCTTCCTGACGGAAATGGAATAGAGGTTGCGCAAATAGAAGCTGGTGTAGATGCCTGGATGCCTGATCCATCTTCAGACCAGTTTGCCGGCAAAGAGATCATCGACAAATCCGGAATAACTCCTGGGCTATATTCCGGGCATGCAACATCGGTTGGAGGGATCTTTTACGGCAACACTTCCTCCATGACTACGGGGATAAAACTTATTGAAAGTTTTTCGGCAATAGATTGGCTGACATCCGGGTTTTTAAATACTGGAAACAATACAAAGAAACCGGACGCCACATCCGCCCGGGTGGCGAACCACAGCTGGATAGGCAGTTTCTCTGGAAATACTTACAATTCCGACGCTCTAAGGCGGCTCGACTGGGTTATAGATCGAGATGAATATATTCATGTGGCGGCTCTTAGTAACGGTTCTACAAACGAACCTTTTTTATCCAGCTCCTTTAACGCCATAATTACTGGGCGTACTGACGACGGCCATGGGCACGGTTTGCCCTATGTAGATGAAACCTACACAGACAACAGGGCCCGCCCGGATATTGTTGCGCCCATGGGAACAACCAGCAGCGCTACACCTGTAGTGGCCTCAGCGGCAGCGCTGCTTGTCCACTTAGGTCATAAAAACCCGAATCTCTCAACAGATCCTGAATCATCTTACTCTGCCAATAGAAATGGAAACACCATATATAATGCGGAACGATCCGAGGTTATCAAGGCCGCATTGATGGCAGGCGCCGACCGTTGCACTTCCAATTTTGGGGACGCCAACATAATCGATTATCGTTCAGACGAGGCAAATATGGCTCCCAACGGTCTGGATTCCCGATATGGCGCAGGCCAGTTAAATATTTATCAAAGTTATTACATCATAGCCGCAGGTGAACAAAACAGTTATGATGATGATCCTGACAACGACCGGGGGGAGATAGGTCTGTCAGGTTTTGATTACGATCCCTGCTTTGGTGGGGAAGATGATTGTAATAATACGGGATCTTATTACTTTTGCACAGACTCAGAACATATCCGTCTTGTGGTTAATTTATCATGGAACCTCATGATCAACGGCGGTGAGACAGGGAGTTTTGACGGCGCCGCCGCTCTTTACAATCTTGACCTAATACTATACGATATAACTGACTCCGACAATCCTGTTATGATCACCAGTTCGGAAAGCCGGACAAATAATTCGGAAAATATATGGATATTACTGGAACAAAATCGTGATTACCTTCTTGAGGTTGTCCCGGGTGAAGGACAAGGCGTGTTCAGATGGGATTATGCGCTGGCATGGCGCCTGACCAATTCATTAGGCGGGGACTTTAAAGCGGATGAAGACGTGGACGGAATGGACCTTGCCGATTATATAAGATCGGAAAGTAACGTAACCCTGAAGCAGTTCGCCTCCGATTTCGGCAAAACATCTGCTGCCGCACAGTAAACTGCCGGAAAGCTATAGATTGTCACATAAATAATTTCATTTTTACCAAAGCCCTTTTCTACTTCCTGGAAAGATTGATAAAAGGCTTGCATCTATACGGAACATACTGATTCCATAAATTATAGGTATTTGATCTATTTATTATAAATTGTAATACAAAATCTCATAAAAGGCGGACTTATGTTAAAAGCTAAAGATATAATGAAAAAGGATGTAATATTTTTTTCCCTGGAAACAGATATAGTTCCTGCGGCAAAATCACTTATTGACAATAATATCAACGGAGCGCCGGTTGTGGATGATATGGGAGTAGTGGTGGGAATATTGTGTCAGAGCGATCTGATAGCGCAGCAGAAAAATATTAAACTACCTTCCATCTTTACCTTGCTTGACGGATACATTCCATTAACTTCATTTAAAAAACTTGAAAAGGATATAAAAAAAATTGCAGCCATCAAAGTTAAAGATGCGATGACGAAAAATCCGGTAACCATAGACCCGGATACTGATGTAGGTCATATGGCAATGCTTATGGTTGATAAAAATTTTCACACGCTGCCGGTTATTGATAATGGAAAACTGGTGGGTATAATAGGTAAAGAGGATGTCCTTAAAACGCTTTTGTAACCGTTTACAGAGTGCAGGGCTCGGGCTTCAGGGTCTGGTACTCTTTTCAAGAGACCCTCGTTCCCAAATTTCTAAAACTCGATAGCCTTTTATTATCACTGACTTTCCTTAATTGTTACGGAGGTACATAATATGGTAACACGAGTCAGTTCCGATATTATGAATATCACGGCGCTGAGCCGGGAAGAAATAAACAAACGAGCCGACGCACCGTTTGAATTTTGGGGGCCGACTCCCGAAGAAGCAAGAAAAGCCGCTGTCGCAAAGACAAAGGGATTAAAAGACAAGCAGTGCACATTAAAAAAAGCGCTTTCTACATATCTGCGCGATGGGATAAATATCGGAATCGGAGGATTTGTGAATACCCGGGCACCGGTAGCCATTATTCATGAAATCATCCGGCAAGGCGCCAAAAATCTGACCCTTTCTTTTCAATCCAATTCCATTTGTTGCGAGCTTCTAGCCGGCGCCATGATCCTGGAACCGGATCATTTGTCCATCCGGCGGATTGAACTGGCATGGTACGGATATGGGGTCATCGGCATCGCACCGCTGTTACGGTATCTGACCAGCAAAGGTATGGTGGAATTGGACGATTACACCAATTACGGAATGTCTGCCCGCTTCAAAGCCGGAGCTATGGGAGTGCCGTTTTTACCGACCCGCGATCACGGCGGCAGCGATATGGAACTGGTCAACCGGGGACAAATGGTGAAATGTCCTTTTACAGACGAAAACGTATACCTGGTACCAGCCTGTCATCCGGATCTGGCCATTATTCATGTTCCCATGAGTGATATGTATGGTAATGCAAGAATTTTCGGTGCCCTCTGCACATGCCCGGAGATCGCTCAGGCAGCAGTTAATTGTATTCTTACCACCGAGCAAATCATACCTGACGGGAATATCCGAAGTTACCCTAATCTGACCGAAATCCCCTACGCGGTTGTAGATGCAGTTGTGGAGCAGCCTTTCGGTGCCACTCCCGGAGCTTGCTACGGATATTATTGGTTTGACATGCCGTATTTTCTTAAGTTTAAAAAAATCTGCGACGAATTCAGAAAAACCGGTAACAAAGACAAACTGCGGGCATACTATGATGAGTACATCTTCGGATGTGAGACTTTTGACGATTTCCTGGAGAAAAAGCCTTACAAACTTTTGAAGGATCTCATAAAACAGGACGGAGCCCAACCGATTGTCAAAATATGAAAAAATTTAAACCGGCTCAAGGAGGATTGTATAATGGCTGGATACGGAGCATTTGAAATGATAGCTTACACCGGATCCGGAGTGCTGGAAGATGAAACTATCGTTTTCGTGGGAACAGGCTTGCCGATTATCTCTGCAATGTTCGCTCAGCTAACCCATGCGCCTAACCTTAACATGATTTTTGAAGCCGGATCTCTGGCATCAATTCTGGAGCAAGGCATGCCTCTTTCGGTGGGCGATACAAGGGCTTTTCGAAAAGCATTGTACGCCAAAGGACTGTGCAATGCCTTTGAGTTGACCCAAAGAGGATATGCGGATTACGCGTTTATCGGCGGAGCACAGATTGATATGTACGGTAATATTAATTCTCACTTCCAGGGCGGAACCTACGGCCGTCCGGTTACAAGATTCCCGGGAAGCGGGGGCGCCGGAGCTATGGCGGCCAATTGTGAAAAAACAATATCCATCATGGCCCTTGAAAAACGGCGGTTTGTTGAAAAACTTGATTTCTGCAGCAGTATCGGTTTCGGAGACGGATCACCTGATTACAGAAGGAAAGCCGGTGTGCTCGGCTCCGGTCCCTACCGTGTGATCACCAATCAGGCCCTGTTTGGTTTTGATCCGGAGTCACATCGGATGATGCTGTTGGAAGTGATCCCCGGTAAAAAACCTGATGATATTCAGAAAATGGTAAGTTTCGAGTTGCTGATATCTCCATATTTGAAAGAAATGAAAGAACCATCCGAAGATGATTTAAGGCTGCTGCGGGAAAAGTGTGATCCGGAGGGTTTCTTTCTGAAACGGAAAGTTTTTGAGTAACTCAAAATATTAAGAAACGTTTTTTTAAAAATTCGACTTTAAAACTGTAAACCAAAACACTCCAACATCTCATTTTCGGGATATCATAATTAATGCTTGCAAAGATACTCAGCAGTGCGGTTATTGGTATAGATGCATACCTGGTTGAAGTGGAAATAGATATTTCCCTGGGGCTTCCGGTATTCACAACAGTCGGGCTGCCGGAAGCCTCCGTCAAGGAGAGCCGTGAGAGGGTAAAATCTGCAATAAACAATTCAGGTTATACCTTTCCTGATGACAGGATTACAGTAAATCTTGCTCCTGCAAATATTAAAAAGGAAGGAACCGGGTTTGACCTGCCGATTGCCTTGGGGATATTGGCCGCAACAGGGCTGTTTCAGCAGGAGTTAATATCAGACTACCTGGTATTGGGCGAACTTTCCCTGGATGGCCGCATTAAGCCTGTGACAGGCTCACTTTCAATGGCCATTGCCGCAAGGGATGCAGGTTATAAAGGAATCTTGATTCCTGATGACAATATAAACGAAGCTTCCGTAGTAAAGGGTATAGAAGTGCTGCCTGTAAAAAATTTGCCCCAGGTGGTCAATTATTTGCAAGGTTTTAACAAGATAGAACCTGCCGTTACTGATATTGAATCGATTTTCGCTCATGTTAACAGATCCGGAAACGATTTTGCCGAAGTTATGGGCCAGGAACATGTAAAACGCGCCATGGAAGTCGCTGCAGCCGGAGGACATAATCTCATAATGATCGGGCCGCCCGGCTCCGGGAAAACCATGCTGGCAAAACGTATTCCCACAATCCTGCCTCCTTTAACTTTTGATGAAGCTATTGAAACAACTAAAATATTTTCAGTAACCGGCATGCTTGAACAAGAGCAGGCCCTTGTAACGGAACGGCCTTTCAGAACACCGCATCACACAATGTCGGATGCGGGTTTAATAGGCGGGGGCCATATTCCAAGGCCAGGTGAAGTCAGCCTGGCGCATAATGGAGTCCTATTCCTCGATGAGCTGCCGGAGTTTAAAAAGCATGTACTGGAAGTGCTGCGACAACCTATGGAGGACCTCAAGGTTACCATTTCTCGGGCAGCATCGACTTTAACATATCCTGCGAGTTTTATGCTTGTTGCAGCAATGAATCCGTGCCCGTGCGGGTATTTGTCCGACCCGAAACACGAGTGCCGCTGCACTTACCAGCAGATCCGGAGATACAGGTCTAAAATATCAGGACCGCTAATGGACAGGATAGATATTCATGTAGATGTGCCGGCTGTTCCATACAAAGATCTCATGCAGGATTCCATGGCAGAAACTTCGGAGAAGATCAGAAAACGTGTTACAAAAGCTCGTGACCTGCAATCGGAAAGATTGAAACGGACTAAAATATACTGCAACGCACAGATGAGCAGCCGCCACATCAAAAAATACTGCAAAATTGATAATAAATGCAGCGCTCTCCTTGAAACAGCTATCGACAAACTCGGCCTTTCAGCCAGGGCCTATAATAGGGTGCTGAAGATTGCGCGTACAATTGCAGATCTGGCAAGGGAAACAGATATAAGAGTTGATCATATTTCCGAGGCAATTCAATACAGAAGCCTGGACCGTGGGAATGTGAAGTACACCTGAAGTAACATTAAATCAAAAAATACATACAGTGTTCGTATGCCGTAACTGGCTCAGGAATCTTATGGAGGAAATGATTATTCACCATACATATCAGTTATGAGCTTTCGCAATTGAGCTGCTTTGATATTAAACAATTTATCAATTTTATTTTTTAATCGCTGCTTGCTATAGACCGTCACATAAATAATTTCACTACGTTATCCCTATGTGTCAGGGTAGCTTAATCCCGTCTTGTTCATAAATTCCGTTTTCCACCAAGGTGGTTGTGCAATTTCTCCAAGCACCAAAACAAGAACGCGCAATTTAAGTACAAATCTTTCCAGACGGTCTTTTAGAAAGCTCCTATTGGTCATCATTTTTCCCTTGGTCATCGCTTAGCGCGTAATTGGTTCCTCCACTGCGAACCCATTCATCAACCTCATATTTTTTAAACTTCCAAAGCCTACCGATTTTGTGCCCCGGCATTTGTTTGTTACTGATCCATTTGTAGACCGTATCCCTTTTAATGCCGAACTGCATACCCGCCAAAAACAATTTTAACCCAGCGTGTGCACTATATCTGAAGCATGAACAAGCTTTACCTTGTTTTTCAGTTTCGGAAGCATTTCAGAGAATACCTTATAAGTTTCATGGTGGGGATGCGCTATACCCACAGCTTCTCCTCGACTCATGGCTGTGTGGATAAGAGCATTAATCTGTTTGCGTATAAAAACGGAATCTGATCTATGATCTATAAATATATCCCTTTGTGCAAAAGGAATCTTAAAAAGACGGGCCGAAGATCTGCACAAGGTGTCCGAAGTCGTGCGGCTATCAATAAAAAAGAGTCCCCTTTTTTTGAGTATGGAAAAGATCTGGTTCATTTTTTCCGATTCCGCCGTCATTTTTGACCCCATATGATTGTTAACTCCTCTTATGCAGGGGATGCAGTCCAGATCTTTATTCAACATACTTATAAGTTGATCAGGCGACATTAAGGTTAAAAGCGCGCCCTTTCCGGGGTCGATTTTCGGATACTCAACAGGTTCCATGGGAAGATGGAGCATTATTTCAACCCCTTTTCTGCGTGCTGAATCGACAATTTGTTTGCCAAAAGGGCTATGCGGAAGCACAGAGAAAGTAAGCCTTGCATCAAGTCTGAGGAATTTCTCGGCTATTAAGCGGTCATACCCTATGTCATCGATAATGATGGCTACACGGGGTAATTTTTTCGGTCTCTTGACTACAGGCAATGAGACCGGTTTATGGACTTGTTTCTTTTCAACCGGAAAGACTTCATAAACAGGCCGTGAATGCATCGGACTTTTTTTGGCGATATGTTGTTTGGCGATATCTTGTTTGGCGATATCTTGTTCCGGCTCCGGGCTTTTTAGATAATAATTCGCAACAAACAGAGCCGAACCGACTATTAATATCATAATAACCAGTCCGGCAATTAAACGTATAGATTGAGTTGCAAGGCTATAGGTTTTTCTTTTAGCCATCTATATTACTTTCGTCCTTTTGTGCCTTGCCGCCGTTCAGGATATCATATCCCACAAGAATATCGAGTGCGCGCATTACCTGGTTATCCATCTTAAGCGTTTCAAGGTTGAGAACGCCATGCCTGCTCTGAATTTCATGCTTTTTCTCTTTTACGGAATCATTGTTTTCAGATTTTTTTTTCTTTTGCTTACCCTTATCAGGTTCCGCATCAAGATGATTTTTCAGGTCTTTCTCCTTAAAATAAATATCTTCCGGTTTATCCTCTTCATCTTCTTCCAGGAATCTTTGCTTAACGACGATATCAGGCTTAATACCCAGGGCCTGGATCGATCTCCCGTTTGGAGTATAGTACCTTGCAATTGTATATTTCAGGCCATATCCGTCACGCAAAGACTCTACTGTTTGAACCGATCCCTTGCCGAAGGTTGTTGTTCCCAGTATTAACGCTCTTCCATGATCCTGCAGCGCTCCGGCCACTATCTCGGAAGCGCTGGCGCTGCCGCCGCTGACCAGAACCACTATGGAATAATTCCTGTCAGTATCATCATTATGAGCCCTGTAGTTTTTTGTATGTTTACCAAGCCGGCCCTTTATAGTTACAATTATACCATCTTTCAGAAAAAGGTCTGAAACCGTTACAGCCTGATCCAGGAGTCCGCCCGGATTATCACGCAGATCGAGTATCAAACCTTTAATACGGTGATTATCGGATTCAAAATCTTTCAAAACCTTCGCAACATCCTTTGTAGTGTTATTCTGAAAATTGGTAATCCTTATATATCCGTATCCGGGTTTTAGAACAATCGATTTAACACTCTCAACAGGTATGATATCACGTACAAGATTAAACTCTATAGGTTCAGGAGTTCCTTTGCGAAAAACGGTTATAACAACCTTTTCGCCCTTGGGACCCCGCATTCTTTTAACGGATTCCCAAAGCATCATATCCTTGGTCGATTCACCGTCTATCTTTATAATTATATCTCCGGTTTTAATCCCGGCCTTATATGCCGGTGTATTCTCTATAGGTGAGATCACCGTAAGAATACCTTTCGGCATGCTGATCACAATACCGATTCCTCCGAATTTGCCCTTTGTATCAATCTTCAAATCTTCGAAAGCTTCAGGCGGCATGAATGAAGAATGTGGATCAAGACTATGGACCATGCCCTGGATGGCTTTTTGTATCAACTCTTTGGTATCGACTTCATCAACATAGTTTTTTTCTATAATATCAAGAACATCGGAAAATGTTTTCAGCCCCTTGTATGTCTCTTCACTGCTTGCGGAAAGATCCCTGGAATAGCCCGCCCCTATTGTCCAGAATATTACAGCACATATCACGACCATCCATAGTTTCAAGTGTCGGTTTTCAGTAAGTTTCATTTTATTTACCCCTTGCGGTCCTTATTAATCCATTCAAGCGGATCGATCGGTTTGCCGTGATGGCGTATCTCAAAATGGAGACTCGAACCAATCATTGATCCGGTATCTCCAACCGTAGCAACAACATCCCCCTCTTCCACAATATCACCTTTTGTAATAAAAATTTCTTCAGCATGCGCATAAACAGTATAATAATTTTCACCATGATCGATGATTATCATATTGCCGTATCCTTTAAACCATTTTGCATATATTGTCGTCCCATTATAAACGGCACGGACCGGCTCGCCTCTTTCAATTTTAATATCTATGCCCTTGCGAAAACTTTTCATGTTGAATTTAGTATCCTGATAAGGGCCGAAAAAGTTTACAATCCTGCCTTTTACAGGCATTCTGAGCAATCCTTTCCTCGAGCTGAATCCATATGTTTGCAAACCGGCAGCCGATTTATGCGCTTTAGGTTCAAGGATTAATGACCTTATCGTATTGTCAAGCGCCTTTGCAGATTTATTTAAGGAAGCAAGAGAGGCTAATTCCAGCGATTTCTTGTTGCGTATATCATCAAGACACTTTGATCGCTCAACCTGTTCGCGGGAGATAAGCCTAACATGCTCATCAATACTTTTTTCAAGCGCCAGTTTCTCATTTTTTCGTGCATTCAGACTATCTTTAACTCTCTTAAGCCGCAACTTGGAATCCAAAAGATTACTACGAACCTCATTATCATAACCAAGTATCTGTTCAAAGGCTCTTTTTCTTTGATAGAGCTCACTAATCGATTCCGAAGAGGCTAAAATATACATCCCGCCAAGGGCATTAAGTTTATACAGGGCCACCAGCCGCAATGAGATGTACTCTTCACAACTCTCGACCTCTGCACTTAATGCATCGTACTCCATTCGGATTTTATCTATCCGCTTTTCGAAGCCTTCAACCTCTTCTTTAAATAAACGGAGAGATCTTCTTGAATCATTGAGGGATCGGTCCAATACGTCAAGTCTTGCCACAATATCAGCCTCCTTTTTTGTATATGACCGAATATTCGCTCTTCTCTGCTCAATCCTCCTGTTAATATTTTCCACTTCATTTTTAGCCAGATCAAGTGTCGAGAGATTATCTTTTTTGTTTCTCTCTATCCCATGCATTTGTATAATTTGAATATAATTCTTACTGTTTCTCACATAACCGGTCAAACCTTCATGTAAAATTTTCAGCCATTTTTTTTCATGATCTATAATTTCCACCCTGGCACCCAGCTTCAGCCGCTTGATAGGAGTATTTTTTCGGTCGGGTGCTGGACGTAAATTAAGATTCTTGACAGTAACAACACCTATCTCACTTAATACATCGGCTTTGGCCAATCCATTATTAACGGTCAAAACCGAACAGAAAAAAATTAAAGCAGAAAAAAAATTTTTTCTATTTATTTGTTTGAAAATACTCATATTCTTTTGAAATGTATAAAAGAAAGAAAACATCCTAACCACCCGACAAACATGCTGCATAAAATAATTGAGCAGAGCACCTTAAAATGGAAAAATCTGAGGCTTAGAAATCCGGTTAACATTCCCTGTGAAAGGTTTGAAGATATAAAAACAAAAGCGATATACAACACAACCACACCTATTATTCCTCCAAGAACTCCCTGTATAATCCCTTCTATAAAAAAAGGTATTTTAATAAACTTTTCAGTTGCTCCCACAAGGCGCATGATTTCGACTTCTTCACGTCTCGAATATAAAACCAGCCGTATGGTATTGGCAACTATAAACACGGATGCTATAAAAAAAAGACCTCCAACGGCAAAGCCTGCCAGCCTAAAGAGGCGCATGATATCAGCAAACTGTCCGATCCATCTCTGGCCGTACTCCAAATCATCCACAAATGGTAGAGACTCAATCACCGTGACAATAGATTCAATTTTTCTCTTATCAGTGCATGAAGGCGTCATCTCTATTTCAAAGGCATCCGGCAGAGGATTCTTACGCAAATTGTCAAGGATCGCCGCCTGCCGTTTCATCTTATTTCTAAGCAACGATAAAGCCTCATCTTTTGCAATAAACTTGGCACTTTTTACCCCATAGATTCCGATTATTTTTTGTTTAATACCGGGAATTTCATTTTTAGAAATATCCGGCCTAAGATATACCATTATCCTTGTGCACTGCTTCCAGGAATCCAGGATATCGTTCGTGTTGATAATAAAAATAGCAAAACTTCCTATAATAATTATGGATAAAGCTATTGTGATAACAGTGATCATATTCAGGATTCTGTTTCTCAAAATATCCTGAACGGCACGTCTGAAAAAAATAATCATCGGATATGTTTTTTGCAGAAATATACCTCGGAAGGTTATAAATTGCGTTTTTTTCGGTGAGCAATGAGCATCAAGAGCAAGACGGGAAGGCTCGTAATAGCGGGCTATTGCGAGCCTGAGCAACGCAGCTATTGATGTTCAGGGCCATTGAAAAAGCGCAATTTATGGCCTTTCGAGGTTATAGTTAAGGGTCCGCTTTATATGTTTGTATGCGTTTGAAGATAGCCATTATTGAGATATACAACACGAGCTCCTGCCTGGGTGATCAAATTCTTGTCGTGTGTTGCAATTATTACAGTAGTACCCCGTGTATGAAACCTCTTAAGAAGATCGAAAACAATACCGGCTGACTCGGAATCGAGACTACCGGTCGGTTCATCGGCCAGTATAATTTTAGGATCACCCACAACAGCCCTGGCAACGGCCACCCGCTGCTGCTCTCCACCAGAAAGACTTGGAGGAAAAAGATCACGTTTATCCTCCATACCTACTATCCTGAGGACACTATTGACCTTTTTTTCAAGAAGCCGGCTCTTTCTTCCTGCAGCCTCAAGAACAAGCGCAACATTTTCAAAAACAGTCTTTGTTTGTATTAGTTTATAATCCTGAAATATTATACCAAACTTGCGCCTTAATGCAGGTATGCGTTTGAAGCTGGTTCTGGACAGGTTCATACCATCCACTATTACCTGCCCTTCAGAGACAGATTCCCCAAGATATAGAAGTTTCAAAAGAGTTGTTTTACCGGCGCCGCTTGGACCGCTTAGAAATAAAACCTCATTCTTGTAAACATCGAGATTTATATCGATCAAGGCTTTTTTTTTGCCGTAATATCTGTAAACATGAAACATTCTGATAATAGGCATCTCAGACCGACCGTTTATCATTAAATGGTTTCCTGATCCGGATAAAATGTAATATTAAATATATGTTTTCATTAATAGCAAATTTTATGCCATTTGCTATTGTTCATCCGGAAATACAAAATTTACTGGTAAGGGAACTTCCAAAAAATAATTTACCCATCCTGCTTGCCCTTTTGCCCGTCTTCTACGTTGTAATAACAGGTACATAGCTCGCTATGTACCTGCCATCACGCCTTGAAGACGAACAAAAGTTCTGCACGATATAGGTATATTATTTTCTTCCAGTTCCCTAAATCTATTTATATTCTCCACAGCCAAGGCAGATTGCCTTTTACAATTCATTTTACAATTGACCAGAATAATTTTTATTGGTATGTGTTTTTTGGCTTAAGGAGTGCTCTAATCAGTTTTCCTTGCTAAATGCCTCCACTGAATCCCATTAACTCGCTTCTTCCATTCCAGTGGAGGTTTTTTTATATGATATTTATTTTAAAATAAACTGTTTTTTTATTATATTATACAAAGCAATACACTCGAACAATCCAAACAAGCTAATGAATCTAAATACTCCGATCAATCAAATGAAACAAGAACTAATCGATATTCTATGCCACAAATCATTTAAATATAGCGAAAAACCGGATTTTAAGCTGGTTTCAGGCAAACTTAGCCGTTTTTATATCAATTGTAAACCGACCACATTAAGCCCGCGAGGAATGTTTCTTGCCGGCCACCTTGTATTTGACGCCATTAAAGACCAAAGGATCCGTGCGGTAGGAGGCCTTACATTCGGCGCCGACCCTGTGTCAATTGCCGCTGCTTTTGCATCCGAATTACAGAATGAGCCTATAAAAGCCTTTTCCATACGCAAAACAAAAAAAGACCATGGTATAGTCAAATGGATCGAAGGAGAGATACTCCCGGGAGAAAGAGTAGCAATCCTTGACGATGTTGCCACGACCGGAGGTTCGACAATAAAAGCAATAGATAGAGCACGTTCAGAAGGATTGGAAGTTGTCAAGGTTGTAATACTTGTAGATCGGCAAGAAGGCGGCATAGCAAATATACGAAAACAAGTTGAAAATGTCTCAGCAATTATTACCAGGAAAGAACTGATGCAATGGCGCGCCTGATCCGAATCTTTCATAAAAAATTTGTTTTTGAGAGAGCCCTGAGGAACGAGGAACTATGCAAAAAAATATAAATTTATATATAAATCTTATTTTTCTTATCATGGTTATGATTACCTGCCCATCTCGCAATTCTTTCGCAACAGAGATCATTTATGGCGAAATAATATCCAGTGTGAACCTCAGGCAGGCGCCGGGGATGAATAAAAAAATTATAACAGGAATCCCGGGCGGGACCCTGGTTATCGTAAAGGATCAGCAGACAGACTGGTACAGAGTAGCCATATCCGGAACAGCATATTCATATGAGGGTTGGATTTACGGAAAATTTTTAAAACTGATCAGCGTTGAAAAAAAAATTCCGAATGACCAAAAAAAAACTATGGTATCAGAAGCTCATGAAACTATTCCTGATGAACAAAGTATTGAAAAACCACCTGTTTATAAAAACATCGACCAGGCGGACCTTAGCAGCAAACAAACAAGTGATCCGACAGTTTATACAAAAGGACCTGTAGAAGCCGCAACAGAGATAAAAACTGAAAAAAAAAAAATAGATGAGAAGAATAATACAAACTCTTTGAATACTGGCAAAGTATCCGGCAAGATTATTTCATCGGTAACAGAACAGAAGAAAGACCCTTTAGCATCCAACGGCAAAATTTACCATGAAGGAATTACAGGATGGCTCCGTCTTCTTCTTAATTTTGCGTCAATAAGTCTCTCTTGTCTTGCCGTTTTGCTGTCATATAAAGCACTGCAATCGGCAGGGGAGACTCGTGAAATGGTTTTGCGTCTCAGAAATAATAATCTTGATCAATAATTCAATAAGGAGAATTTAAATATGATGCAATTAAAATCGGTCGATCTGAAAAAAACATCTGTGGATGCTCTGATTATACCGGTATGTGAAGATAAAGAGATCCATAATTTACGAAAAATATCTTCTCTTATAAAAAAAGCAAAATCTCTGAATGAATTTGAGGGCAAAAAAGATGATTTGGTAATCCTGTATAATCTTCCAGGAATAAAAGCGGAAAGAGTGATATATTTAGGTCTTGGTAAACTTGAGGATATTAATATTGAAGTATTACGGGCTTTTGCAGGTAAAGCTACAAAGGAATCCATTAAGAAAAAATTATCAAATATTTTAATAGCCGCTCCTGCGGGTCAAAACATTACCAGGGGAATTAAGGCTGAGCCACATTTTATTATCAAAGCCCTGCTGGAGGGCGCCTGTCTTGGAAATCATATTTTTGATAAATATAAAGAAGAAAAAAAACTTAAACCTTTAACAGGGATCAATCTTCTTTTAAAACATGACGCAACGGATCAATTCAAAGAATTGCCGGCACAAGTCGAAGCATTATGTAGTGGCACCATTCTGGCACGAGAATGGATAAGCACTCCGTCTAATGACAAGCGGCCGGAACAGTTTACAGAATCTATAGTCGCCAACGCTGAAAAAGTTGACCTGAAGGTTGAAGTCCTGGATGAAACCCAGCTAAAACAAAAAAAATTCGGGGCAATGCTTGCAGTGGCAAAAGGGAGTGAAAGCAAACCATCGTTGATTTGTCTTGAATATAGCCACAATGATGCCCAGGAAACCATTGTGCTTGTGGGTAAAGGCGTTACATTCGACTCGGGAGGCATAAACCTGAAGCCCCAGGGTGCCCTTGAAGATATGAAAACAGATATGTCCGGAGCTGCTGTTGTTGCCGCCACCATGATCACTATTGCAAAACTTAAGCCCAAACTCAAGGTCGTCGGTGTTCTGCCTGTGGTTGAAAACATGCCTTCAGGCAATGCGGCACGGCCTGGTGATATAGTAAAAAGTTATAGTGGTAAAACCGTTGAGATAGGCAACACCGATGCCGAGGGAAGGCTGATATTAATAGATGCCATTTCATACTCCATTGAAAAATATAAACCGGAAATAATTATAGATATCGCCACACTGACAGGTGCTTGCGTTGTAGCGCTGGGTGAAAAAATAGCAGGCATATTTGCCTCTGACGATGAACTTGCTGAAAAAATCCTTCAATCCGGACAAGACACAAATGAAAGGTGCTGGCGACTGCCCCTGCCGGATGATTATCAGAAACTTCTAAAAAGTGGTTTTGCGGATATACACAATATCAGCGATTCAAGATGGGGAGGAGCTATAACCGCCGCCCTGTTTCTTAAAGAATTTACCGACAATAAAAGGTGGGCTCACATAGATATTGCAGGGCCAGCTTATATAAAAAAAGAGGAAGCATACTGCGGGCATGGAGGAACGGGCTTCGGAGTAAGGCTATTCTGTGATCTACTGGAAAAGCTGTAGTAGCAAAATTCGACCTGTTCGATCATAATTAGAATTAAAATATTGACAAAAGCTAAAAATAAGATATTATGTAAAATTCTGTTGTATAATATCATCAGAACACCTTATATGGGCCGTTAGCTCAACCAGGCAGAGCACCTGACTCTTAATCAGTAGGTTGAAGGTTCGATTCCTTCACGGCCCACCAATAAAATAATAAATAATTTGTTATAGTTAAAGAGTCCCTCAGGGTGTCATACTGAGGGACTCTTTTCATTCTGTGTGAGAATTTTTTCGAACTTTCTCATACGTTGCTATAGCCTCACGTTCTTCATCATCGATGCTATAGATTTTCACATAAATAATTTCACTGTGTTATCGGTCGTCGAAGTATTACAATACACCTTCCTCCCTCTGGCCTTGTGCCAAGTTTTAAAATCAGGTAATTATCTGAAAATCGGTACTCTCCCGCTACTACATTGATTATAAATCAGTAGCAATTTTTACAGTTAAGAGTTCTCTAAACGTCCAAACGTGGTCAGTAATTCCGGCTGCCATACCTGGAGTTTTTTGATTCCATTTTTTTTGAAAACGTTCTTCAGAATCACAGATCCTTTCCCGGAGACTCATATGTGGACGAGCAAAGTTATAAAATGCTTGAAAAAAAACAGTTTGTTTTTTAAGATTCTCTCTATTTTTGCTATAGCCAAGAGTCTTTCGTTTCAGAGGAGAGAGAGATTGCCTGATGGTAAGGTTCAATCTTTCAAGGAAACTGGTGCCTATTTTGAACCCCAGTTTAGCAAGTCGTTCTGCTCCACACCTGATGCGGTAAGTGATCTTGAGGAGTTTTCCATTTTTCTTCTCTTTTACCATCTGGCCATATACCAACTCAGAATGAGGCTCTTTAACAGGCTCTTTCGGATGTCCCCTTTGTCCGGTTTTTGGGAAGATTTTTATTTCATGGTAGTATTCAAGCAGAGCATTGAAGTAGCAGCTAAACCCGTCGCTAAAGAAGCAGAGAACTCCCAATACTATGCCAGCAGTCATTGCAATGAGTGAAAGAGCGGTTTCAAATGTCCTGGGGCCAACAACCATAGCCAGAATAAGACGGAATTGCGGAGCATAACTGATTCAGATCCATTGTCGACCATCTTCTGCTTCTTGACTGCTCTCAGGTTTCGTATTCTCAGATTTTTTACTTACTTTTCGCCTGACAAAGCTACACATTTCATCCAATTCCACATGAGTTACAGGAAGTTCCTTGAGAAGCGCTTTGTTAATTGCATCTGCGTTTTTATATGCTTTATCCAACCAGAACAAAACGGTATCCTCTTTAATACCAAGCACGAAAGCGATTCCACTTATTCCAACATTTACCAGGATCATCTTCAATGCCATCATTACCTTTTCTTCTTCAGTTTTTAGATCGAAAAAAGCAGTGTCACGTGTTTCGGAAAATCTTTCGCCACAGATAGAACATTTAAAAATACGCCTTTTACCACTTTTTGTCATATAAGTACTGATAGAACTAATATTTCTTTGATTTACTTGCCCATAGCACTTACAATTTTTGTTCGGGCAAGGTTGATTCCAATCTGATGATTTTCTCATAATCTTTTCCTCCCAAACTGGGTAGCAAGAAGCAAAAATGAGTCCTTGTTTGTTTTAAAAATAAGCATCAAATCAGAATTAAAAATAAACAGTATGTAACAAAAAGCTATGTTAACTTTCAATTAAAACATTAAACATGCTCGGTTTATAATCAATGTAGTAGCGGGAGAGCACCGAAAATCCGGTTCAAAATAAATTCCTGAAACAGACTGAAGTTTTTTTTTGAAACTCAAGGAAAAGGTAACCGGCTTTGAATACTATTATGGAAGACTTGTCGATTCCAAAGCAGCCTGCGACAGACTCAACCTGTTTTTGCAGAACAGAATAATTGATTCTCTTGTTTATCATTATAATAGAAGCAGCAGGCGGCCCGCTAAAACTGCTGTTAAAACCATGCTCATGCCTGTAATGTTATTCGGCTCAAAGGGTAAAGCGTTTCTTGATAAATGGATAATTGACACGGCAAATCAATGTATCAGGAATCTTGACAAATCCCGGCAGGCCAAATCCGCCAAAGAGAAAAACCCTGAAAAAGCAGCCGACCTGGCCGTTAAAAAACAGAAAAACAGGTACAGGAAACTTGAAAATATTAATCGTGAACTGGTTGTTGAAAGTTTTGGCGTCTTTGTTGGAAAGAATCAAAAAAATACAGTAGTGTCCGGTTAGGTTTTTGCATGTTATATGGGATAAAAAAATTAGAAAAATGTTCATTTTTTACTTGACAAACCAAATAAAAATTTTTTATCGTTTTGTTATAAAATTATAATTATAACAAGGAGTTAAGACAAAAATGGACATATTCAATATCCCAAAAAAGAATTTTAATCCCCAATCTCATGCTCGATTTCTCAAACCTTTGCAAAAGATTTTTCCTGACACGCCACAGCTTAAATCCCGAGGTCACAGGCCATTGAAAATGACTTTTGAAGATCAGCTTCACGCACTGATATTTTTCCATCTACAAGAACATGAATCAGCTCGTGATCTTATTCAACACCTTAAAGAAGACGATTTTGCCAAAGAATGTGTCGCTCCAGATGGAGGGATCAGTCGTAGCAGTTTTTCCGAAATTATCAATTCTCGAGGGCTTGAACAGCTTGAATATGTTTTTCAAGCTCTTTGCAGCCAGGCACAAAATGCTTTACCATCAAATTATTCAGATCTCGGTGAACTCGTTTCCATTGATGGATCTTTAATTGATGCAGTTCTGTCCATGTACTGGGCTGATTACAGAAAAGGCGCTAAAAAAGCAAAAGGCCATTTCGGCTTTGATGTCAATCGCAAGATTCCTATAAAAATTCATCTGACAAATGGAAATGGCGCTGAACGCCCCTTTGTCAGGTCTATCCTTACAAAAGGCCAAACAGGAATCATGGATCGGGGGTATCAATCACATAAGGATTTTGATCTTCTTCAGGATGAAAAAAAACATTTTGTTTGCCGCATCAAAGCGAAAACAACAAGAACTATTATCAAAGAGCAGCCTGTTGATCCCGACAGCTATATTTTTTATGATGCTGTGGTTCTTCTTGGCACTCCTGGGGTAAACCAGACCAGAAAGCCGGTTCGACTGGTTGGTTATAAAATTGCCGGTGTCAAATATTTTGTGGCAACTGATCGTTATGACCTTACAGCCGAGCAGGTTGCAACCGTTTATAAGCTTAGATGGGATATCGAAACTTTTTTCAAATGGTGGAAGAAACATTTAAAAGTGTACCACTTGATTGCTCACAGTAGATATGGCCTGATGGTTCAAATCCTTGCGGGGTTAATAACCTACCTGCTTATGGCCATATACTGCCATGAACAGTTTAATGAACCTGTATCAATAAAGAGGATTCGTCAGCTTAGAAATACCATCCAGAACGAATTACGTACTGACGAAAAAAACGTATGGTCTGATAATCTGATTATCAAAGAGCAAATGCTATATGCAAAAACTTAACCGGACACTACTGAAAAAAATATGGTCGTAAAAAAAAGAGGCGTGAAACAGTTGGATTTTCCGCTGCATAAACTGGAAACAATCAATATTATTTCACGGGGGATTACGCTTTCATCGGATCTGATCCTGTATTGCAGTAAAAATAAAATTTCGATATTCTTCAGCGATACCTTTGGAGCGCCTTTATGCGCGCTCCAGAATCCTGTGTACGGCGATATGGATCTCGGTCTTTTGCAATTACAGTTTCTTCACAACGGACACGAAGCATTAGAGCTGGCAAAAAAAATTATTGAAGGAAAAGTAAAAAACCAGATTAATCTTCTTAAATATTACAGCAGACACCGGTCTCCTGATACAGTTTACGGCTCTGCCGCCGCGGAAGAGATTCCGGCCCCAGGCTGTGGATCGGGTTGTTTTCAGCATGCTTACCAAAAATGAAAAACTGGCGATGAACAAGAGAAACGGCTTGATAAACAATGCGAGCAGAAAAAAATTAATTGAATCCCTGCTTGAAAAACAGGGCGCCGCCGTTAAGTATCATGGTGAAAAGGTACTTTTAAAAAATGTGATAAAAAATCAGATTCGCAATCTATGCCGCCATTTAATAAGACTGTTTATAGACAACATACTTCCCACCCGTGGCGGCAGAAGAGAAACCAGGGTCTCAACGCCGTCGATGTCTGAGATTCTGGTCAGATCCCTGATCTCCTCTCTCAGGTACAAGGAGAGGTAATCCTGATGCCACAAGTTTGAAAAGGCTTTGTCGCCTTTCAGCAAAGGCTCGGGGAATGGCCCAAATTCATACATTTGATCCCACAGGTCATACGGAAGGGGTTTTTCACCAGCTATCAGGTCAAAAAGGTTTGACCTATTTTCGTCGGTAATTATTTCATGCCACAGGTGAAGGTTTTTAAATTTTTTTGATCCGGTTTCCGAAAGGGAAATACCTTCCTATGAGCGCATCACCCGTTTTTTTGAACATATCAAGCCTTGCGCTTCCTGATATCACAAAGCGGAAGATTTCATAAAACTGGTCATAATAGCCCTTAAGAATATCCTTCCACATGGTGCGCTTATGGATTTCATCCAACGCTACCCATACTTTTTTCCCCCGCTGCATAACATTCGCGCATCTGATTCAAAAAAAACGGGGTCTTGCCGGTATGCTGCCTTGACCTTTGGCGTGTCCCAGTTAAAAAAAAGGTAACCGTTCACGGTTACAAGCGGCATAATTTCCTGTTTATAAATTGAATCTCAGGCCATCAACGTAAGGCGGGACAGCTACTTTGGTGGATTCGTCGCTTACGCTCCTTAATCCACCCTACGGTTCAAAAGCAACGTAAGTTTGTAGGGTGGATTAAGCGAAGCGAATCCACCGAAACCTGCTGTATTTTTCAACCGTTAACTGTGAACCTATAACCGTGAACGGTTACATCAAAAGCAACCACATATCCTTCATTTACCCGCTCAGTTAAAAGATATTTGTGGCAGAGCTGATCAATTGCTTTTTCAATTATGCGCACTCCGGTCGAACGGTTTATTTTTGTTTCAATTATGTATTTTCGCCCTTTATAGATTAAAAGAATATCTATCCTGCCCAGACCCGTAAAAGGCTCAAAGCGCAATTCACCTTTTCCCCTTTCAACAAACTGATACAGCCATGCTGAAAGGAGGAATTGTCCGGTTTTTTCATATGGCTTCCGGCTGGAATAAAAGGCATTGACTCCGATTTTAATAATATACTCCTCAAAATCAATGAGTATGGATTCCATGTTTAAAAAACCGTCGGCTGTATAGTACTAAAACTCCGATATAAGGATTTAAGCAAAGATAATAGTATGAAATACTAATTATATCAATATGTTAATTAAGTAAACTTGATAGCCACACAGTCATACAAACACCTCTATTTATGCAATTACGCGCCTGTACGCGCTTTAAAACATGCCGAGATGAGCGGTGCTTATCGATTTGCCCTGGCGCAATTACGCGCCTGTACGCGCTTTAAAACCCCTCGTAACGTAAGCGTTGAAAGCTACCTCTTTATTTAAAAATCCTTATATCGGAGTTTTAGATATCAGAATAGTTTTGATCAAAACTACCAGTATTCATTGAACATCTGATTTAGCTTGATGCATATGGGGCAATGCCCACCCTAAATGGCTAATCATCAGTTGTTTGAGCAGATTTTCGTAACTTTTTGAGATTACTTCTGTGACGTTTGCCGTCCAGCATACGCCTTTTTGATGATGCTGAAGGTTTTGTTTTTCTTCGAATTTTCGGTTCTTTCAGGGCTTCCCTGATCAACCCGGTCAAACGATTGATTGCGTCCTGACGATTCAGAGCCTGCGTGCGAAACCGCTCCGCCTTAATGATAAGGATACCGTCGTCGGTAATCCTTCTGCCTGCCAGGAGAACAAGCCTTGCGCGGACTTTATCCGGCAAAGAGGATGAACCCTCGACATCAAAGCGCAATTGTACAGCCGAAGCGACCTTGTTGACATTCTGCCCCCCAGGCCCTGAGGCGCGAATAAAATCGAGTTTAATTTCTTTTTCATCAATTGAGATGTTTGAGTTTACATAAATCATGCCGGTTTATATAATTCCACCGCCTATTTTCAAAATTTAAAATGCGGATTCAATAATTTCAATTTTTCGTTTTCTCTCTAAAATAAGAGATAGTGTCGTTATAATCAGGGCTTCCGAACAAAGCCGAGCCTGTAACAAATGAATCGACGCCTGCAAGGGAAATTTCTTCGATGGTATCCCGGCTGACTCCGCCGTCTATCTGTATAAGTGTGGAAAGCCCTCTATCCTGTATCATTGTACGGAGCCGCCTTAACTTGTCCAGGCTGCTCCTGATAAAAGACTGCCCGCCGAATCCGGGATTAACGCTCATGACCACCACATAATCAAGGTCTTCAAGCAGAGACTCGATTGAAGATAAAGGAGTAGCCGGATTAAGTGCAACTCCGGCGCGTACTCCGGATTCTTTTATAAGCTGAATTGTTCTGTGCAGGTGGACCGTAGCCTCTGCATGCACGGAAATCCAGTTGGCGCCTGCTTTGATAAAATCGGGTATATATCTGTCCGGCTCTTCAATCATCAAGTGAACGTCAATGGGAAGTTGAGTGATCTTGCTTACTGCTTCAACAATAAACGGTCCTATGGTAATATTGGGCACAAAATGACCATCCATAACATCCGCATGAATCCAGTCCGCCCCCGCTTTTTCAACAGCTTTTATTTCTTCGCCTAATTTGGAAAAATCCGCCGAAAGTATAGATGGCGCTATTATTTTCATTTTTTAAAAATCTCCTTTTTTTATCTTTGCCAGGAATCGAATACTTTTGTTTGTACAAGCTCATCATCAACATACAGAAATAGCACCGAATCATTATTTGGGATCAAAATCCGAATTTCATGACCCGGATCTACAAAATCATTGAAAGCATCGTTTGATACGCCATAGCTGTTAATGTTAACCCTTATATGTTTTTTTAAAAAACCGCATTTTACCCTGTATCTAAACAGGCTGCATCCTATGGCAGAATATATATTCCTTCCATAACTTTTCCCGGATTTTCTGTTTATAACAAGGTTTATTGCGGTTCCTTCAAGAACACGATGACCGGATGGCGGCTCCTGGCTTGTGATCGAATTTAACGGCTTATCTGCATCAAATAATGATTTTATTTCTCCTTCAACAAAATTACTTTTTCCGATTAATATAATTGCATCATCGAGTGGAAGGCCATTAAGGTCAGGCATTTTGTAAAAAACAGGCTGCGAGCCGATGCTAACCAGAAGGTTTACGCCGGATCCCCGTTTTATTACCCTGCCCGGGCCCGGCCTCTGTTCGATTACAACATCCTTTTTTACTTTTTTACTATAAGTAATAGAGTGCGCATTTAATATCAAACCATTCTCTTCCAGGATTATGTGAGCAGACTGAAAAAGCATGCCTTTAAGGTCAGGCATAATAATAGTTTCCGGACCCTTTGATATTATTATTCTTACATCCCGCCCTTTTTTTATTTCAGCACCCGGTTCAGGATCCTGATAAATCACATTATTTTTCGTGATTAAAGAACTGTACTCAGATCCCTTAACCTTTGTATTAACGCCGAGATCCGATAAAATTTCAAGCGCATATACAATATCTTTATTAATAAGGTCAGGTACTAATATTGTATCTTCACTTCTGACTATAAGGCTGAGGGTCAGGTATGCACAAATTCCGGCTATCAGGCAAAAGACCATAATCAAACCGGCTGTTTTTATTATGCGGGGTGTCACTATTTCAGCAATTCTTAAATTTAAATTAAACCCAGCATTGTCCCGGGAGGTATATGATTCCCCTGTAAAAAATTTCTTATGGAAAGACGCTTGCCTGATGCGCTCTGAATCTCAAAAATCGAGAGGGCGCCTTTTCCGGTTGCCACGATCAGCTCACCAGGAAAACTCTTAATTACTCTGCCGGGATTTTCGTCAATATCAGTTCTCAGCGCTATGGCTTTAAATATCTTGAGTCGTCTATCATTGTGAAATGTAAAAGCTCCCGGCCATGGGGTTACACCGCGTATAAACGATTCTATGCTTTCAGCCGGCAATTTCCAGTCTATACAACCGTCTTTCTTATTTAATAATGGCGCATAAGTGGCGATAGCATCATCCTGGGGAACAGGCTTTAAACCATCCGATTCAATCCTCCTGAGTGTTTTTATAAGCAGCACGGCCCCCATTTCAGCAAGGCGGTCATGCAGTATGGATGATGTGTCCCCAGGAAGGATCAACGTTTCATCTTTCAAAAGGATACCGCCCGTATCGAGGCCGTTATCCATCAGCATGGTAGTAACACCCGTTTTTTTTTCACCATTGATTATTGCCCATTGTATCGGAGCTGAACCACGATATTTCGGAAGGAGGGAGGCATGGACATTGATCGCTCCTATCCTTGGTATGGCAAGGATATTTTCAGGGAGTATCCGGCCGAATGCAGTCACAACAAAAAGATCAGGGTTAATAGCCGTAATTTGTTCAGCAAATTCATCTGTCCTGACCGATGCCGGCTGAGCTATATCATATCCCAGACTTAAAGCAGCAGATTTCACGGGAGGCGGTATTATCTTGCGACCCCGTCCCTTCGGGCGATCCGGCTGGGTTACAACTATAGATACCTCATAACCATTCTGATTAAGAGCTTTCAGGGACGGGACTGCAAAATCAGGAGTTCCCATAAAAACAATTTTTTCTATCTTATTTTTTTCTATCTTGTCTTTTCCCATCTTATTTTTTTGGGGCATTTATCCTTTTTTCATTTTTTTTTTCACACGCTTTTTATAAAGATTCCTTTTTAAAGCGCTAAGATGATCTATAAAAAGGACTCCATTCAAATGATCAATCTCATGCTGCAGCACCACAGATAACAATCCTTCAGCCTCAATCTCAAGGGAATTCCCTTCCCTGTCGAGCCCTTTAGCAAAGACTGATGCAGCGCGTTTTACATTGGCCCTTAAATCCGGCAGGCTTAGACAACCTTCATTCTCCGATACTTTTTCTCCCTCCATTGAGATGATTTTCGGATTAATCAGCACCTGTAAATCTCTGCTTCCATTATTCTGCTCAACATCATAAATAATAATCTTTTTTTCTATGCCGACTTGTATGGCAGCCAGGCCGACCCCGTCGGATGTGTACATGATATTTGTCATGCTATCTATAAGGCCGATAATTTTCCCATCTATATTTTCTACTGGTTTTGATAAATTGCGTAAACTTTTATCAGGATATGTTAAAATCTCAAGCTTTTCCATAACACCATACTTATTCCTTTTTGGTTTGCTGAATGTTACCTTGTTTATATAACTTTTGAAAAACTTTTACAACATCCGGATCGAACTGTGTACCGGCCGCTTCATTAATAATATCCATTATCCTTTCAATCTCCATCTTTTTTCTGTATGCCCTGTCAGAATCCATTGCATCAAAAGCATCTGCAACTGCAAGTATCCTGGCAAGAAAGGGTATCTTTTCTCCTTTTAATCCTTCAGGGTATCCGGTTCCGTCAAAACGTTCGTGGTGATATTTAATAATCTCCTGTTCCCTGTCCCACATTCCTAACTGCCCTATTATTTTCGCCCCTATAACAGGATGTTTTTTTATCATATCAAATTCTTCATCCGTTAGCTTGCCGGGTTTAAGAAGCACTTTATCCATCACTCCGATTTTGCCGATATCATGAAGCCGTCCCGCAAAATCTATAATATCCATCTCTTCCTTTGAACATCCCATCTCCCCGGCTATGGACACAGAGAGTCGCGCCACCCTGTCCGAATGCTGCCTGGTATAGGGATCCCTTGCTTCAAGAGCCTGGACAAAAGCGTATAAAGTCGAAAAAAGATTATCAAAAATATTATCGTAAAGCGCTATGTTTTCTATTGAAGAGGCGGCATTCATAGTCAAAAAAGACATATAAAAAAGATCTTTTTTATCAAAACGGGTATCTCCACCAATAACATGGAGCACCAATATTCCAAAAACTCTTTCACGAATTTTCAGAGGGACTGCCATAAAAGAGAGAATTTTTTCAGGCAGCCCACGTACATTTTTATTTTCAGCAACAAGAAACGGTATTTTATCATTCACTGTCTCCATTAAAAGCTCTGCAACATCATCCAAACCATCATCACATATTTCACCGGCAGAACCGCAAGAAGCAGCTACCTGAAAGGGTTGTTGAATATCATCATTTATTACATAAAACCTTGATTCATCAGCATTGGTTATTTCCGTAGCCAAATCCGTCACACATTTAAAAATATCTGAACTTGCATCTATGGAGCTCAGATTGCTCATTATCATATTTAAAGTATTGAGCTCTTCAACCTTGTTTGTTAATTCACGGTTGAGTGCCTCTAAGCGTGACTTGCCTTCCAGCTTTTTTTTCAAAAAAATATTATCTATAAATAATCGCCGTTCCCGCAAAACACGTCCAAGGCAGGCCTCCAGCATACTGAACCTTACCGGCTTGACCAGAAAATCGACGACACCATTTTTCAACGTGTTGACAGCGCTGTCGAGCGAAGGATAACCGGTAACCACAATAACGGGAATAGAACTATCCAATTGCCTGATATACCCGGCAAGTTCCAGGCCATCCATGCCCGGCATATTAAGATCGGTAAAGCAGCAGTCTATGCTCTCATGTTTTAAAATTTCAACAGCCTCTGCTCCGTTTTTTGCCGTAAACAGTCTAAAGCCCTTGCGCCGAAAATATTCACCCGCCAACTCCACGAGTCCCTCTTCATCATCCACAAAGAGAATTGTCTCTCGTTCTTTATCATTCATGATATATAAGTTATTTCGTCCTCAGTTCCTAACCAAGCGCATCCGCTCACAGTTTACAATTAACCGTAAATGGATACCAAATAAAAAAAGATGTCTATTATCTTTTTTTCTTGCTTATTTTTCAACACTATTTAATATAATTTTTATTAATATATTAATATAATTTCTTCTGGAAATTATTCAACAAGCATTATCCAAAAAACAAATCAAGAGGAAGATATTGAATGAAAAATATAAAAATCGGGCGGAATGATCCCTGCCCATGCGGCAGCGGGCTTAAATTTAAAAAGTGCTGCTTCGGCAAAAAATTCCAGCCCACAAAAAATATAAAGGAATTATATTTAAAAAAATATAATATCAGGCTTAAAAGTAAAACGGATATTGAGGGCATAAAAACTGCCGGACGGCTTGCTGTAAAAACCCTTGACCTTGTTGAAGCAAAAATAAGGCCGGGAATAACGACAGGCGATATCAACCGGCTTGTGCATGAATTCACCATAAAAAACGGCGCGATACCTGCTCCTTTAAATTACCGTGGTTTCCCGAAAAGTGTCTGCGTTTCTATTAACGAGGTGATCTGCCACGGCATTCCCGGAAAACGTGTTTTACAGGATGGAGATATTGTAAACGTGGATGTAACACCCATTTTAAACGGATATTATGCCGATACAAACAAAACATTCTTTGTCGGGACTCCAGGTGAAAACGCAAAAAAAATTGTCTCTGTAACCAAGGAATCTCTTCGTCTGGGAATTAAAGCCGTGAAGCCGGGAAACACTATCGGAGATATAGGCTGGGCTATTCAAGAATATGCTGAAAAAAACAGATGCTCCGTTGTCAGGGAATTTGTAGGGCATGGAGTAGGTCTGGGTTTCCATGAACCTCCACAGATCCCCCATTATGGAAAAAAGGGAGAGGGTATTGTATTGACGCCAGGCATGGTAATAACTATAGAACCGATGATCAACCTTGGCAGGAAAGAGTTAACAATACTTGAAGATGCATGGACAGCAGTTACTGCGGACGGTTCACTCTCCGCACAGTTTGAACAGACCATCCTGGTTACAGAAGATGGTTTTGAGAGTCTTACGCCTTTTGATCTAAATCCATAAAACGATTTCTCAGGTCTATATTAAAAATAATTTACCGCATTTTGAAACAACAGTATGCCTGTTGTCGGCCCTGAATCCGGTTTTTTATCTTGACGCTTCAGCTTTTCTTTTGTCTTTGTCCAGTCAGGATGATTTGTCCAGTGATTAAATGCTTCAGGATGCGGCATTAATCCGAAAATACGTCCTGCCGGGTCCGAGATGCCGGCAATATCATTAACCGATCCATTTGGATTAAATGGGAATAGTCCTCCGGCCGGCTCACCGTCCGGCAAAGCATATCTTAATACAATCTGATTATTATCAATCAATTCCTCGATGACAGATTCACTGGCATAGAACTTCCCCTCTCCATGCCTCACAGGGAATTCCAGTCTGTCCAATCCTTTTGTAAAAACGCAGGGTGATGCGGTATTAACCTTTAAATGCACCCAGTCATCCCTGAAGTTGCCGCAGTCATTGCATGTAAGCGCAACTGATCTGTTTTTCCCCGGTTCAGTATCGGTGTCTTTTGTTAATGCCGGTAAAAGGCCCATATTCACCAGGGTTTGGAAGCCGTTGCAAATTCCCAGCACAAGATTGCCATGTTCAATAAATTCAAGGATCTGGTCGCCAATATTGGTGTTCATGCGCACAGCCTGGATTACACCTGCCCCGTGATCGTCTCCCCAACTGAATCCGCCCACAAAGACCATGATCTGAAAATCCTTCAGCATCACTGTTCCGTCTATGAGTGAATTAATGTGAACCCTATACGCTTTTGCACCTGCAAGTTTCAAGGCATATGCGGTTTCATAATCACAGTTCAAACCGTAACCGGTTAAGACAAGAGCCTTGACTTTATTCATAACAGTATCCTGTTTTATATCACTGGATGAAAATAGGTGGGAATCTATATTTTAAGGCTTTTGATAAACTCACCCACAACTCCAACCCCTTTATCATCGATCAAACGGATCGTTTCAGAACCGATAACCGCTATATCGACTTTGCCTTTTAAAAAATCTATATCCTTTTGTTCTTTAACCCCAAAACCCAAAGCCAGAGGCAGCTTTGTCGCTTTTCTGCATCTGGCGAGATAGGAATTCAAATCTTTCGAAAAATTGGTATCTGCACCTGTTACTCCTTTTCTGGCCACACAGTATACGAAACCATCTCCAAATGAGTCGAGATATTTCAGCCGTTCATCCGGTGTGGTCGGTGAAAATATAAATATCGGGGCAAGCTGATTTTTTTGCATGGCTTTCAGATAGACGCCCCCCTCTTCAGGGGGCAAGTCAGGAACAATGGCACCATACAGGCCGATTTCGCTCATCTTTTTTGCAAATCTATCGGCTCCGTATTTAAAAAGGATATTATAATAACTCATAAAAAGAAAAGGAATATCAAAACTGCCGGCAACTCTCTCTGCCAGGTCAAAACACTGCTTTACGGTTACCCCGCCTGCCAGGGATTTTTGATTGGCACGGAGAATAACCGGACCATCCGCAACAGGCTCTGAAAAAGGTATCTGTAATTCCATCAGATCGACGCCGGCATTGACCATGGTTTCAATTATCCGGAAAGAATCTTCAAAACTAGGATAGCCTAATACTATATGGGTCATCAACAGGATCTTTTTTTTCTGTAATTTTTTCAGCAGATAAGATTCAAGCATTATACTCCTCCGCTTTACCCTTTATGAATTCCTGCCAGGCCGAATCGTTAAAAGCATCCGCAATCGTAAAAATATCCTTATCTCCCCTGCCGGACTGATTTATAATAATTATATATTCTTTTGAAAGGTGCGGCGCCTCTTTAAATGCTTGAGCAAAAGCGTGCGCAGACTCCAGGGCAGGGATCAACCCCTCCTTTTTCATCGCCAGGGAAAGAGCATCAACGACTTCTCTATCTGTTGCCGATTCAAACCGTACACGGCCCTTTTCTTTAAGTTGAGCAAGAATAGGAGAGACACCCACATAATCAAGTCCCGCTGCCACACTATGGGTCTCTCTCATCTGACCGTCATTATCCTGGAGAAAATATGTTTTATATCCTTGCGCAATGCCTATGCTTGCATCTTTGGAAGAAAGACGGGAAGCATGCCGTCCCGAATCGAGCCCAAGTCCTCCGGCCTCCACGCCCACAAGTTCCACAGGGTCATCAAGAAATCCCTGGAATATGCCCAAAGCATTAGATCCGCCGCCTACACAGGCATAAACCCTGGCAGGAAGCCGGCCCTCCTTTTCCAGGATCTGATTACGCGCTTCTTTGCCGATAATAGATTGAAAAAAAGATACCATCTCCGGAAATGGATGCGGCCCGCAGGCAGTGCCGAGCACATAGTGGGTAGTATCCATATTTGTCACCCAGTCACGGAAGGCCTCATTGATCGCATCCTTTAAAATCCTTGTTCCGTCAAGAACCGGTATGACTTCAGCCCCAAGCCGTTCCATCCAGAATACGTTCGGTCTCTGCCTCATCATATCGACTTCACCCATATATATAGTGCATTTAAAACCGAACCTGGCCGCCATTGTGGCCGTGGCGACCCCATGCTGGCCGGCGCCTGTTTCCGCAATCACCCTGGTTTTGCCCATTCTTTTGACCAACAAACCCTGGCCCATTACATTGTTGGCCTTATGCGCCCCGGTATGATTAAGATCCTCACGTTTTATATATATCCTGGCTCCTCCGAAATGCCGTGTAAGATTTTCTGCAAAGGTCAAAGGAGTGGGGCGGCATGAATAGTCGGACATTATGTCCTTATATTTTTCCCAAAAAGCAGGCTCTTTTTTTGCTTGCGTAAAGACACTGTCGAGTTCATCAAAGGTCGCAACAAGAATTTCAGGGAGAAAGGCTCCTCCGAATCCATCATAATAACCACGGTTGATCATGTTTAATAGCTCCTGTTTGTTACGCAGAAAAAACTAAATGGATAATTTCTAATGAAAAGGGGATCTTGCCGGGAATAAAAAAAGAATTAGATGGAGGCGGCAACCAGATTCGAACTGGTGAATGACGGTTTTGCAGACCGTTGCCTTACCACTTGGCTATGCCGCCAAAAAAATGGAGCGGGAAACGGGATTTGAACCCGCGACTTCGACCTTGGCAAGGTCGCACTCTACCGCTGAGTTATTCCCGCCCAACAAAATAATCTATTTACCTGTTGAAGGCATTCAAGTCAACAAAAAAATCGATAATACAACAATCATAAATTGAGGAGTTTTTTAAATCTGTAAAAATAATCGGCACCTGACCATATCGTAAATATTAAAGCGCCCCACAATAAAACATACCCTATCTCATGAAAATTTATTCCAAAATATTCCGAATGTATCATCAGGGGTATGGTAGCTGCTATCTGAAACCCTGTTTTATATTTACCCAGACTTGATGCCGAAACATCTTCTCCGCTTGCCGCTATTATGCTGCGCAGTCCGGTTACAGCAAGCTCCCTTCCTATTATAATACAAACTATCCATGCCGGAATCCAGCCCAGGGAAACAAGCATTATAAAAGCCGATGATATGAGCAACTTGTCCGCCACCGGATCCATCACCTTACCCAGACTCGTTTCGAGTCCCCTTGTTCTGGCATAAAACCCATCCAGATAATCAGTAATCGCAGCAGCACTGAAAAAAAGCGCTGCCAGAAATGAGCAAAACCTGTTTGGATACATAAGCAGAATGATAATAATTGGTATAACAACTATTCTAAACAAGGTCAAGCTGTTGGGATGGACCATGATCTCTTTTATATTTGTCTTTGAAAGCTTTTTCATAAAATTATTATTTTTGTGACCTGTTCCAGTCATCCAGAAAAGCTTTGATACCTTTATCAGTAAGGGGATGCGCCGCCAGTTTGCCAAGCACGCTAAAGGGTATGGTGGCTATATCGGCGCCTAAAAGGGCTGCGTCCAGCACATGCAGCGGGTTGCGAACACTTGCAACAATCACTTCGGTTTCAAAGGCATAGTTACTGTATATTTCGACCATCTGTTCCACCAAAAGAAGACCTTCCTGGGATATATCGTCAAGCCGTCCCACAAACGGACTCGCAAAAGTTGCGCCTGCCTTGGCCGCCATAAGAGCCTGTAGAGGAGAAAAGATAAGGGTAACATTGGTCTTTATCCCTTCACCATACAGTACCCTGGTAGCCTTTAGCCCTTCCACCGTCATCGGTATCTTGACCACTATATTTTCATGAATTTCAGCCAGGTGCCGGGCCTCTTTTACCATGCCTTCAGTTTCAAGACTGATCACTTCGGCGCTTATGGGGCCATCGACTATTTCGCAGATATCTTTAATAATCTCTTCAAAATCCCGCCCTTCTTTTGCAATCAGACTGGGATTGGTTGTAACACCGTCAACCATCCCCATGCTGTGAGCTTCCTTAATTTCATCAATATTTGCTGTATCTATAAAAAATTTCATTTTTATCTCCTGATTTAATAAGCATACTTAATTTAAACCTGCAATCTATAAATTATTTGGCATCCTTCATTTTTCAGTTTACATTTACTTTGCACAAAAAACTGGATTTAACCGCGGAGAACACAGAGATCGCTGAGATATTAGATTAAAATTCAAGCAGTTTCCTCTGCGCTTTCTGCGTACTCTGCGGTTAAAATACCGATTTTGACATGAAAAAAAGTGTTACCTGCTTTCACGCCCCAATAAAAAGACGTCGATTATTTCTTTGATTCTACAAACTTATTCTTACACTCCTCGCTGCAAAAATAAAGATCTGTGCCGCCGTATTTTAAATGATAAGCATCTCTTTTCGGAAAATATACTTTGCAAAAAGGATCCTGCACCATTACATCATCTATTTCTCCGGCAACTCCCCCATAGCCTGCTTTTTTGCGAGCATTGTTTTTTATATGTCCGGTTCTTTGCAGGCCGGATTTCAACATCCTGAATCCAAAATATATTAGAGCAAGGAATATTAGTAATTTCATTTTATAATTCAGACACCTTCTGCCCTGAGCCATCAAGTTCCGCAAGCAGCGCGCGGATACTTTTTTTTAATACCGGATGCATAATATCCGGGTCTATATCACAAATCGGCATTAAAACAAACCGTCTTTGATGCATCCTGGGATGCGGAATAATCAAATTATCAGATTCTACCACCTGGTCATCAAAAAAAATAATATCAAGGTCAAGAACTCTCGGCCCGAATCTGACAGCATCCTTTTTCCGTCCTGCTTCAAACTCTATCCTTTTTATCTCCGTTAAAAGTTCCAAAGGTTCAAGGGGAGTACTTATTTTGATTGCGCAGTTAACAAACCAGTCCTGATCTGTATAATCAACCGGCTCGGTTTTGTAAAGTTTCGATTCCCCAAGAAGTACGGCACGCTCCGTCCGAATAAGAGCCGAAATACCTTTTTTGCAGTTTCCTGATTTATCGCCGATATTGGAGCCTGCTGAAATCAGAACATTATGTGTTTGCACCTAAAAACCTGTCTCTTTTATTCTCTTTAAGACTTCTTTAATCCTTTCATTATCAACAGTGAGAGCCATCCTTATGTAACCTTCGCCGGCCGTCCCGAACCCATTCCCGGGTGTTGCCACAACTCCCGCTTTTGTCAGCAAATGGCTTGCAAATTCAGAGGAAGTATATCCGTCAGGAACATCTATCCAGACATAAAAAGTGGCTTTAGGTTTTTTAGCCGTAAGTCCAAGTTCCCGAAGACCATCAACCAATAGATCGCGGCGTTCAGTATAAATCCCGTTCATTTCATCAATACAGGTCTGATCACCCTCAAGGGCTGTGATACCGGCAAGTTGCACGGCCTGAAAAGCTCCGGAATCTATATTGCTCTTGACCTGACCCAGGGCCTGGATCACTTCAGCATTGCCGACTGCAAAACCTATACGCCAGCCGGTCATATTATACGTTTTTGAAAGAGAATGGAATTCCATGCCTACTTCCATGGCGCCGTCTGCTTCAAGAAAACTTATCGGCTTATATCCGTCAAAAGCCATCTCTGTGTAGGCGGCATCATGGCAGATTATTATATCATGTTTTTTGGCGTAAGATACCAGCTTGTCAAAAAAACTCATGCCAGCAACAGCAGATGTCGGGTTATTAGGATAATTTATAAACATCAGTTTCGTTTTTTGTGCAACCTCCTCGGGCACAGCATCCAAATCGGGCAGATAATCATTCTCCTTGAGAAGATTCATAAAACAGACATCGCCTCCGGCAAAATTTACGCCTATTTCATAAACAGGATACCCGGGATTGGGAACCAGCGCCATGTCACCAGGGTTGATAAAGGCAAGGGGTATATGAGCAATCCCCTCTTTGGACCCGATTAGCGTAACCACCTCTTTTGACGGATCCAGATCCACCTTAAACCGTTTTTCATACCATCCTGCAACAGCCTTGTTAAAAGCATCCATGCCTGTATAGGACGGGTACTGATGATTAGCCGGATCATTGGCGGCTTTTTCCAGCTCTCTTATTATGTGGGGTGGAGTCGGCATATCCGGATCTCCCACTCCCAGGTCTATTATATCTATACCCCGTGCCCTGGCCTCATCCTTTTGCCTGTCAATCTCCTTAAACAAATACGGAGGCAGGCTTTTCAACCTTTCTGATTTTTCAATTTTCATCTGACTTTATTGCTGTTCCTTTCTTCTTACTCATTCTTACCTTGTTTTGAAGACGGATAAAATCTGTCAGCTTGAACAGTTTTGACCCCGGCAATCAAAGCTTTATATTCAAGTTGACGTTTAAACTCATAAAATCCCATATCCAAAATTGATCCGGCTAATTTATGGTTTTTAGACATCTCGTTCACGTTTAGATCTTCAATCCCGATAATGTCGTATTCACAAACCAGATGATTAGTTGGTTTGTGAAGGGCATCTTTACGGATATTACCAATCTTCATATGTAATCGTGACAACTTTAGCTTTGCTTTTTTCCAGTTATTAGACCCTTTGACCTTTCTGGATAATGATTTGTTCAACCGTCTTAATCTATTCAGTAGGGCATTATGCGGCTTCGGCCCTTCAAAGACTTCACCATTGCTGATAAAATTTTACCGGAAATATTTAAGCATTCCCGCATTCTCACCCAACCTAATTTTGGAATGTAAATTTTCTTTTTTTCAACCTTGAATTTATCATTGGCAATATAAAAACTATCATTTACGCTTTTCTTTTTAAATTGAGGATATTTTGAACTGTTTTTGAAAAACCGGTTAAATGCCGTTTGTAAATTACTGAACGGCTGACTGTTGGCATCTCTTAGCACTTCAAAAGCCCAAGGATATAGTTCTTTTTTAATAGCGTTGAACTGTTTTTTCAGCTCCAATCCGGCTGGCTTCAATCCGTCTTCGTATTGCCGTTTCCATTCAGCCAGTCCCCAATTCCACGTAAACCTTGATATGCCGCACGCTTTTGCAAAATAGCCTTTCTGCGCGTCATTGGGTTTAAGTTCGATTTTATGGGCCAATTGAATGTTCACTATTCAATTTCCTGGATTATTTTTTTTATGTTTTTTTTATACTTGCGTAAGCCGTATAACCTGCAACTAAAAGTATGAATAATTGCCATTAAATCTTCGACCATTTCCTGATGAGGGGACAAAGATTCTTGATTTACCACCTTTATTTTGCATCCATTTTCATTTGCCATATGTTCAAAAAAATCAAATCCAAATCGGCATAATCTGTCTTTATGAGCTACGATTAATATTTTAACCTCCCCGGTAGCTATCCGCGACATTAAAAAAAGAAATTTTTTCCTTTTAAAATTCATCCCGCCGCCAATTTCTTGAATCCATTCATCAACAGCGATTCCGCAGTTCAAACAAAATTGTTCCATTGCTGTTATTTGAGATTTGAGGTCATCTTTTTGGTTAGAAGAGGACACACGACAATACACAATAGTTTTTCGATCAATATCTTTAATACCTAAAATTTTCCTTACATCTGATTCATCGTAATATCTTTGACCTGTAAGTGTCCTCTTGGCTATCAACCTACCCTCTGTGTCCCAACGTCTTAATGTTGAGGCTGATTTTCCTATTCTTTTTGCAAATTCGTTTATTCTATATATTTTACTCATAATAGATAATTATAAATAAAAATGAATAAAATATCAATAACTATTTATAGCTCCTAAACTTTTCCAGGCATCTTCCATAAGTTCGCCTTTATATATTACACGCGCGTCGCCTTCAAGGAAGATATCCGTAAACTTGTCTGCTGTTTTTTTAAAATGAATTACAAGAATACCACCGCTTTTTGTTTTAACCTTTACAGGAGATTCCATTCCTTGAATACCGGCCATTACAAGCGCGGCCGCAATAGAACCGGTGCCGCAGGCGAGAGTTTCATCTTCAACCCCCCTTTCGTAGGTTCTGATTCCAATCAAATCCATATCAAGGCGGACTACGAAATTGACATTGGTTCCCGCCGGAGCATAATCTTTATGGTATCTTATCTCCTTGCCAGTTTTAACTATATCGATATCATCAATGCTATCTTTAATTACAACTACATGGGGAACCCCGGTATTGATGCTGCTAAGCTTCAAGGGGCCGCCTGACAAAGCGAGTGCATAGCCGATTCTCACATCAAAAGGATTCGGCATGCCGATCTTTACAGTTTCCTGATTTACGATTGCGTTCACCCGTCCGGCAATAGTCTCAAAGACCATTTTTTTGCCGGCGATATTATTTAAAAGAGCAAAACGCGCTGCACATCGCGCCCCGTTTCCGCACATCTCCGCACTACTGCCGTCTGAATTGTAAAACCGCCATTTAAAATCAGCAGTCTCAGTATCCTCTATCAGGATTAGACCATCTGCACCCACAGACATCTTGCGGCGGCAGACTTTTTTTATGAATTCCGGCAGATTATTTTCTTCAATAATATTTTTTCTATTATCGATAATTATAAAATCATTACCGCTGCCGCTCAGTTTTAAAAAATTTATTTTTTTCATATATAGTACCACCTGCCTTATCAGGCAATATTTTTCTGTATTTTATGTATATCTTCTTTTAACTGAAACAAACGTTCTTTAATTGTTCGCCGGACAAGATAATAATCCACCAAAGCATGAATCAGCAGGTCTCTCATTCCAGCCATTTCTTTCCATGGCGCATGGGGGGGGTAACTCTTCCTCACAGGGAGCATCCGCATTTTCTGACCGAGCCGGGTTAGGGCTGTATTGAAAATCATTTTTTAGGTTCAATCAACATTAATGACATCATTTACAGGCAAAAATACGTTTTTACAATAGTTTATTGGCTACAAAAACATTTAGAATGACAGCAATCTTGCCGAACGTTTGATCAATTGTTTAATTGCTTACATTGGCCCCGCCGGCATTGGCGGACTTTTATTCTATGGACTTTTATTCTATATCTGGGGCCATGTTCCCCACAGTCATGGGGATGAACCGGTCGTGTGGAATCTGGGCCAATTCGGCCTTAAGTTGATTTTTTTGAAGAAAACCGGTTTAATGGCGTCTACATGTATAAAGCAGGACAGACAGTAACGCAAATTATAACCTTCCGAAGGGTTCGCGTAAAAATAATGAATAAAAAAACAACGGAGGAATTATGCGCACATTATTATTGACGATTTTTTTGGTGACAATCTTTCCTGCTGCCGCGCTCCGTGCCCAGGAAGATATGTTTCAAGATACGGCGGATGAAATCGTAAAAAAGCTGACCCGTCCAGCGGTCAAAACAAGAGGATTTGTCCCGAATTCAAAAATAAAATCCCGTGACATCAAAGTCGTGGAAAAAGATGAACACCAGATTGTGGAAAAAACCATTATTGTTACAAAAAATGACACCTCTCCGCGGGTAAACATGAAAATTGAATTTGACTATAACTCCTATCTTATCCGAAGATCCTCTTTCACCTTGCTGAATGAACTTGCCAAAGCAATTACAGATAAAAAGTTAAGCGATAAAACAATTATAATTAAAGGCCATACAGACTCGGACGGCAGCGATGCCTATAACCTGATACTGAGTTTAAACCGAGCCCTCTCCGTACTAAATTATATCCTGGCAAATTTTCCAGTCGAAGCATCCAGGCTTAGAAGCGTGGGCTACGGCGAAGCCTTACCGCTGGTGCCCAACAACTCAGCGGCAAGCAAACAAGTTAACCGCCGGGTTGAGATTCAGCTTGAAAAATAAGGAAAACATCATGAAACAAAAGATAATCTTTTTTGCGGTGTTACTCTTGCTGGCCTGGTTTGTGCGGCCGGATATCTCTGTTTCCGGACATGATCGGCGTATAGCTCTTGTTATAGGAAATGCCAGGTATCCGGCCGGCGCAAGTCTTGAAAACCCGGTGAATGACGCCAGGGCAATCAAAAAAGCCTTGGAAAATCTGAACTTTACAGTTATCAAATATGAAAATTGTACTCAGAAAGATATAAAAAAGGCAATTGACATATTTGGGAAAAAGCTGAAACAGTATGATGTAGGCCTGTTTTTCTATGCCGGGCATGGTGTCCAGGTAAAGGGAAATAATTATCTGATACCTGCTGACGCAAAACTGGAAAACGAGAATGACGTTGAATACGATTGCGTAAAGGTCGGCCGGGTGCTGGCCAAGATGGAAAACGCGGGCACAAAGACAAATATCGTTATTCTGGATGCCTGTCGTGACAACCCTTTTGAACGTAGTTGGAACAGAGGTTCCAATGGCAACGGATTAGCCTCTATGAACGCTCCCCCAGGCTCGCTCATTGCTTATGCCACTTCACCAGGCAAAACAGCTTTGGACGGTGCGGGAAAACACGGCCTTTACACATCAGCTTTGCTGGAACATATTGATTCACCTGGTATTACGATTCTGGAGATGTTTCAGCAGGTTCGTTCAACGGTAATGACTGAATCAGGCAAAAAGCAAGTACCCTGGGAATCCACCTCTTTAAACGAAAATTTTTATTTTGCATCCGGTTCAAGTCTGATCGTAGATGAACCAGCCGGCAAGAAGTCCGGCCTTTACGTAAAGGCCAATGTTTCAGGAGCCAGGGTCTTTGTGGACGGAGAAATGATGGGCACAACAAATCTGGATAATATTGAAATTTCTCCCGGAGAGCATCGCATCAGGGTGGAAAAGGATGGATATGAACCATACTCCAAAACGGTTCGTATTAAAACAGGGAAAACCTTGAGACTTACCGTATATCTCGAACCTGAATCAGCGCCTAAAAGCAGTCTTTATGTGGATACAAGCCCGTCTGACGCAAAGATAAGGATATTGAACATCAGCCCCGAATTTTACCAGGGCATTGAGCTTGATCCCGGGAAATATCATGTGGAGGTGTCATCAAACGGGTATGAAACAGAAAAAAAATGGATAGGACTTGAAGCCGGTGGAGATGAAAAAATCAGCATAAGATTAAAACCGGTTGCAATTGTTCAGCAGGATAGAGGTATGACAAACGCCATCGGCATGAAGTTTGTATATATCAAGCCAGGCACGTTTATAATGGGCAGTCCACCTGATGAATCCGGCCGTGAGTCTGACGAAAAGCAACATAAGGTAACGCTTGCAAAGGGATTTTACATGCAAACCACGGAGGTGACCCAGGGGCAGTGGGAGGCGGTGATGGGTAATAATCCATCCTACTTTAATAACTGTGGCGATGACTGTCCGGTGGAGCAGGTATCCTGGAATGATGCACAAGAATTCATAAGGAATCTGAATCGGAAAGAAGGGGGGGGGAAATACCGTTTACCAACAGAGGCGGAATGGGAGTATGCATGTCGGGCGGGGAGTATTGGCCGATTCTGCTTTGGTGATAGCGACAACAGGCTTGGTTATTATGCCTGGTATGGAAGTAACTCAAGAAAGAAAACGCATGCTGTGGGACAAAAAAAACCCAACGCCTGGGGTCTGTATGACATGCACGGCAATGTATGGGAGTGGTGTCAGGATAATTTTAATTGGAAAGGGCAATTAATGAGGAAAATATATCGTGATGGTATTGTTGATCCTCTTTGCACTGAAGGCTCCTTCCGGGTGTGTCGCAGCGGCGGATGGTTCAGCAGTGCCCGCTACTGCCGGTCAGCGAGTATTAACTACTATTCGCCGGGCCGCCGCTTCAGCCTTCTGGGCTTTCGCCTTGCCAGGACCCCATAGAGTTGGATGTGTACCCTATACCCTACCCTATTATTCTATTGCAAGATGCTGTCCGGGATATATCTTGTTTCTCGGTTCCAGATTGTTTAGACGCAGGAAACGTTCCAAAGGCAGATTATGTTCTTGGGCGATAGAATAAGGGCTGTCGCCTCTTTTAACAAGATATTGCCCTAATTTTTTCTTATCTATCGATTCGTTCTTTTTACGCTCCGGAATAATCAATGTCTGCCCTATGTGAAGTTTGGAAGAATTGAGATTGTTTAAGGAGCGGATTTCTTTTGTACTGGTTCCGTATTTACCGGCAATAATCCATAAGGAGTCGCCTCTCTTTACATAATATTTAACGGACTTGCCATATTTCTGCGTACGGTACCTTTTCCTTTTTGGAATCACTGTTCCCTTTCGCGGAATCTTAAGGACCTTTCCGGCTCTAATAACACTTTTTTTATATATATTATTTGCCCTTGCAATTCTGCCGATGCTTGTATGGTAGCGTCTGGCAATTGTCGATAGTGAATCGCCTGGTCTTATCCTGTAATAAACAAAGGCTTTGCGTGGTATGGATGCAATTGGTATATTGTCTATCCGGGATAATAGGATTTCGCTTTTACCTGCAGGAATTTTCAGGGGATATTTGTCATCCGGTAATACTTTGTAACGCAGCTCCGGATTAAGCTCTACGAGTTTTGCTTCCGAGACGTCTATCGATTTTGCTATACTCTTAAGATGCATCTTTTTTGATACTATAATGGTTTCAAACTTAAGGGGATTGTCTGTCTTTACAGAATCAAGCCCGTACTGTTCTTTATTTTTAATTATGTGAAGAGTGGCAAGAAACCTGGGGACATATCTGGCGGTCTCTCTTGGAAGACGTTCATAAAGATCCCAGAAATTGTCGAGATAGTTAACATTCTGACTTCTTATTATACGTAAAACCCTTCCTTCCCCACAATTATAAGCCGCAAGGACAGTAGCCCAATCACCGAAAATTTGATGTAATTGCTTTAAATACTGTATCGCAGATTTTGTCGATTTATCCGGATCCATACGTTCATCTATATGAATGTTACGCTTCAAACCGAATTTATAGCCTGTAGAGGGAATAAATTGCCAAAGACCGAGAGCCCTTGCCTTTGAGAAAGCTTTCACCTTGAACCCGCTTTCTATAAGAGGAAGCCAGGATAATTCCATGGGCAGGCCTGCTTTTTTAAGTTCCGCAATAATATAAGGACGATATTTCCCTGAACGTTTATAAGACTCTATAAAAAATTTTCTTTCTCTTTTTTTAGTAAAGTTATCGATTTCTTTTTGAACATATTTATTCAGAACAATCGGAATCTCATTGTGATTCCCGTTTACAACAATATTTTGGGAAGCATAAATTTCAAGGATTCGTTTTGAAATCATGAAGCGAAGATCATCCTTTTGCTGGATAAGCTTTGGATTTTCATCGGTATCTATATTTAATATTAAAGAGTAAGCCTGATCCAGGGATTCAATTGCGTTTTCAAACTCTCCTTTTTGCCAAAAATCCTGGGATACCTGGCAATAATCAAGCGCTTCATCCAGAGATCTTTGTGTATTTTCCGATACATCAATATTGGAGCCGGTTGTAAAAAACTCCTTCAAGTATAATTTTGACGTGGGTTTTTTATGATCTCCGGCGCCGGCTAATGATCTACCCTTCGGGTAAGATTGGGTCTCCAGGGAATCGGGATCGATAGATAACGATGCGGCTTTAATATTGTTTTTATGGGGTATATGATTATTATATTTTAAATCGGAGCTTTTATGCAGGTTTGTGCTGCATCCACAAAAAATGACTGTAATAATATTTAAAATAATTACAAGCTTTATTTTTATCAAACAAAATCCTTTTCGTCGGTGCTATAGTTTTAGAGTCTATGGGTAAGATCAGAATTACACTAAATTTGACTAATTCAATCAACAATTATGCAAAAATTATACCACATGAAAGTTATTTTTTAAGATATTTAATAAATTCCCCATTGTTCGACTACTCTAAAATTAATATCCTTGTCAAGATTTTATTAACCCAGGTTTCTTTGTTATTATTTCGTTTTAAAAATTTATTTGATACGGCTTTACATTTAAGATAACAATATATGCGTCTTGATTTCGTTAACCTGTGCGTAAGGGGCTGCACTAATTTATTGAGAAATTACAAAAAATCAGGCGGAAACTTTGAAAAATAATTTTTTTTTTTTAAATCTGACTTTAATCGTATTGACCGCAATGCTTTCCTCTTGTGTTCTGTTTAAACCGGATTTTAAAAAAAACAGACCTGGAATTTTACCGGAAAATTTTTCACTTTATGAAAATGGTGAATATTTTCCTGGATCATGGTGGGAAACTTTCTCGGCGCCGGAATTGAATTATCTGATCCAGGAAGCCTTATCAGACAATTTTTCTTTGAAGGAAGCTTGGGCGAGACTCGACCAGGTGAAGGCATCTGCAGTAAAGATGGGTTCTTATTTATATCCTGAGCTTAATGTCACCGCTGATTATACGCATACATATCAAAAATCTGACATTTTTTCCCACACGGAACGAACCAGCGTAGATAATTACTCTTTGGGCGTTGCTTCAAGTTATGAAATAGATCTCTGGGGCCGAATACGTTCAGACCGGGAAGCTGCAAAATTAGATGCGGAAGCAGCCAGGGAAGATCTGAACTCCGCCGCCATGACCCTGGCGGCGGAGGTTACCGTGCACTGGCTTAATATAATTTCTCAAAAAATGCAAAAAGACATTTTAGAAAAACAGCTTCAAACAAATAAATTTTTTCTTGAACTTATGGAGCTGAGATACAGAAAATCTCTGGCATCTGCGCTGGATGTTTTCCAGCAAAAACAGATTTTGCATCAAATTGAAGCTGCCATACCCCTGGTAGAGGCAAGAAAACAAGTCATGTTCAATGAACTTGCACTGCTTCTGGGAAAAAGCCCTTATCAATGCAATAAAATTAAAGGTATTAGTTTGCCTGCAATCGGAAATATTCCTTATACAGGGATTCCCGTTGATCTTTTAGCAAAACGGCCGGATGTGCGTTCATCGGGATTACGTCTGAAGGCATCCGACTGGCAGGTTTCGGCAGCGCTTGCAGACCGCTTGCCGGCGATAAGATTAACTGCAAGAGCATCATATGGAGCAGAAGATATAGACAGCCTGTTTGATAACTGGATTCTAAACCTGGCAGCCGGTCTTGCGGGGCCTGTTTTCGACGGCAGGCGCCGAGCCGCAGAGGTAGACAGAGTGCGTGCCGTTGCGGAAGAAAGGCTGGCGTTTTACAGATACACGGTTTTAAATGCCGTCAAAGAGGTTGAGAATGCTATGGTGCAGGAGAAAATGCAGAAAAAGCATATCAAGGCCCTTGAATTACAATTGCATGCTGCAGGCCGGGCCCTACTTGAGGCTCGCGAACGATATAAAAAGGGGATCATTGATTATCTTCCGGTTTTGACTCAAATTATTGCTGTCCAGCGCCTGGAACGGGATCTTATTACCCAGCGCACAATTCTGCTTGTTTATCGTGTAAATCTTTATCGCGCCCTGGGCGGAGACTGGACTGATGAACTTGACAGGGAAGGTTTGAATAATGAACCCTGACACCTCGATTCCCACCCCTAACAAAAAAGAGGGGGAAAAATCCCGTTTCTTCAAAATCATTTTACCATTTTTGATTATTCTTACAGGATCTGTAATTGCTTGGTATCTTTATGAAACAGCGCCTAAAGCACGAAAAAAATCACCTGTCAAACCGGTCGAACATGTGCATGTTATGCCCGCTCACCGCACCACGGAAGAAATCATACTCCATGCAATGGGAAATGTGATTCCGTCACGGGAGATCCTGCTTAAACCTCGTGTAAGCGGAAAGATAATAAATATCAATCAAAAATTCATGATCGGCGGCTGTTTTAACATTGGAGATTTCATTCTTCAGATTGACCCGGAAGATTATGAGCTGGCGGTAAAACGTAAAGAGAGCAATGTTGCAATGGCTGCCAATGATCTGACACTGGAACTAGGTCGTCAGGATGTAGCAAAACGTGAATGGGAACTCTTGAGCCAAAACAAGTTTAATCAAGGTAAGCTTAATCAGAATAACTTTAATCAGAATAGCATAGGAGATGAATTCGACCGGGAACTTGCATTGCGGCAACCCCAACTGGAAAAGGCCCGCGCAACCTTGCTTGCTGCCAGGGCCGAACTTCAACAAAGCATGCTCGACCTTGAACGGACTTCTGTGAAAGCGCCTTTTAACGGGATTGTTCTTGAAAAATTTGTCGACACAGGTTCCCAGGTTTCCACGCAGGACAGCTTAGCAGTCGTGGCGGGTACAGACGCATTCTGGATAAACGTAAATATACCTGTGGATCGTCTAAAATGGCTTCTTATTCCAAAGTCTGATGGTGATATTGGTTCCCATGCCAAAATTATTTACGGTAATAATCCAGGCCGACATTTTGAACGTAAAGGAATGGTTATTAAATTGCTCGGTAACCTTGAAGCCGAAGGACGCATGGCAAGAATTCTGGTATCTGTTGATGACCCGCTTAATTTGCAACTTGATCCTGAAAAGGCTGAAGCAGCAGTTTCTCCACTTCTGTTAGGTGATTATGTGCGTGTTGAAATTTGCGGACTCAGTATAAAAGGAATTTTCAGTATACCCAGGACTGCATTGCATAATAACCGTGTTTGGATTGTAAAGGACGACGGACGGCTTGATATAAGAGATGTTGAGATTATATGGAAGAATGCCAGGACAGTATTCATAGGGGATGGCCTTAATGAAAATGAAAGGATTGTAATATCCGATATTGCCGTGCCGACTGCAAATATGCCGCTTAAAATATTAACGGAATAATTTTATCATATGACCTCATCAACGGAAAACAAAAGAATTAAGGGGCCGATATTCTGGATGGTAGAGCATCCTGTACCGGCCAATCTCTTAATGGTTCTGTTTCTTGTGGGTGGTCTTTGTTTTGGAATGAATATGAAACAGGAACTGTTCCCCTCCTTTGATATGGATCGTGTGATCGTGACGGTTCCATATCCTGGAGCCAGCCCGGCTGAAGTTGAACAAGGCATTGTTCTGGCTGTGGAAGAAGCTGTGCAGGGTCTGGATGATATCGATGAGATCACCTCGAGCGCCCGGGAAGGATCGGGGATGGTAGAGATCGACATGCTTGCAGGTGGAGATTTAAAAAAACTGGCCCAGGATGTTAAAAGCGCGGTCGACCGCATTCTTACATTCCCGGTTGAAGCCGAAGAACCCAGGGTCTCTACGATCTCTCATCACCGGAGGGTAATTTCCCTTGTGCTTTATGGTGATCAGGATGAGCGCGTATTACGTGAAATGATAGAAAAAATTCGTGATCGCCTGCTTCAGGATCCGTTTATTACCCAGGTTGAACTTTTTGGTGTGCGTCCGCTTGAAATCAGTGTTGAAGTTTCTCAGGATATTCTCCGAACCTATAAATTAACCCTGGGAGAAATTGCCCGCAGACTGAGAAAGGCATCTGTTGAGCTTCCCGGGGGAAGGATTAAAACCGATTCAGGTGAAGTCCTGGTGCGCATGATGGAGCGCAGAGATTACGGCCGGGAGTTTGCCGCCATCCCTGTTATCACTAACAACAACGGCACCGAAGTTCTCCTTGAGGACATTTCTACAGTAATTGATGGGTTCAGGGATGTTGACAAGTATGCAACCTATAACGGCAAACGCGCTGTAATGATTGATGTTTTTCGAGTGGGAGATCAGACACCTGTAGAAGTGGCTGAAGTTGTGCACAAACTGACGGCAGAGTTACAAGCAACTTTGCCGCCCGGCCTGGAGGTTGCTACTCTGAACGATTTTTCCAGAATATATCGTCAAAGGTTTGAGCTTTTACAGAAAAACGGATGCATGGGTTTAATCCTGGTATTGATCCTGCTAGGAATCTTTCTTGACCCGCGTCTTGCATTCTGGGTTACCATGGGAATTCCGATATCTTTTTTAGGTTCACTTTTATTTCTTCCTGGTCTTGGCATGAGCATCAACATGGTTTCACTGTTTGCGTTTATAATTGCCCTGGGGATTGTGGTTGATGATGCCATTGTTGTCGGAGAAAGCATATATAAATTTCATGAAAAAGGCCTGCCGTTTATTCAGGCCGCTGTTCAAGGCACCCGGGAAGTAGCCCTGCCGGTAATCTTCAGCATTATGACCAATATTATAGCCTTTTTACCCATATGCTTTGTCCCGGGCAATATCGGAAAGTTTTTCAGGGTAATTCCGATAGTCGTAATTACAATATTTGTAATATCCTTAATAGAAAGCCTCTTTATCCTGCCGGCCCATATAGGTCACCAGAACAAAAAAAACAGACATGGCAGAATCATCAATTTCATCTTGAACCGGCAACAGCGTTTCAGCCATCGACTATCGCGGTTAATAGAAAACAGGTACGGTCCTTTTCTGGAATGCGCGCTAAAGTATAGATACATGACACTTGCCACAGGTATCATTATTCTTGTAATCACTTTATCTTATGTAATGAGCGGTCGTATGGGGATGACCATGTTTCCTAAAGTCGAGGCCGAATATGCTGTTGCAACAGCAGTTTTACCGTACGGCAGCTCAGTAAAAAAAACAGGGGCCGTGCAGCAGAAATTAATCGATGCCGCAAAAAGAGTGATTAAAGCAAATGGTGATGGTCGGCTGGCAGAAGGGATATATGCCGAGATCGGATATGCGCCCGGAAAAGTTTCCGGGGGCCATCTTGCAAGGGTCAAGATGTTTTTGACCTCTCCCGGGGAAAGAACAATCAGTACAAATGAGGTTACTAAACTATGGAGAAAAGAGACCGGCATAATCCCCGGACTGGAATCCCTGGTTTTTCAATCTGATGCAGGAGGTCCAGGATCCGGGCCATCTATAACAATTGAGTTAAGCCACAGGGACCTGAAGGTTTTAGAGGCTGCCGGTACCGCTCTGGCCGAGGCCCTAAGTTATTTCCCGGATGTTGCCGATATTGACGACGGGTTCGAGCCCGGCAAGGAACAGTTCGATTTTAAAATTAAACCTGAAGGCCGGAGCCTTGGGCTTACAGCGCGCGAGGTCGCCAATCAGGTCCGCGATTCTTTTTACGGAGCGGAAGTCCTAAGGCAGCAGCGAGGCCGTAATGAAATAAAAGTTATGGTGCGGCTTCCGGAAAATGAACGTATATACCATTATAATTTTGAAGAACTGATGCTCAGGTCTCCAGGGGGAGTTGAAGTTCCTCTTAAAACAGCGGTAGAAGTTACCAGGGGCAGAGCCTATACTGTTATAGACCGCCGTAACGGACGACGAGTTGTAACTGTAACATGTAATGTAACCCCACAACGTAATGCCGGCCGTATACTTGAATCTCTCAAAAAAGACTTTCTGCCCTCTCTTATCAAACGCTATCCGGGGCTCAACTACGGATTCGAAGGGAGGCAGGCGGATATGGCAGAAAGCATGACTACTCTATGGATGGGGCTGGGGGCCGCCATGATGGTTATGTATGCTTTGCTGGCAGTTCTTTTTAACAGTTACATCCAACCGTCGATTATTATGATGAGCATCCCTTCGGGAATAGTCGGCGCTGTAATCGGCCACATAATAATGGGATACAGCCTCAGCGTCATGAGTATGTTCGGCATAGTTGCGCTGTCCGGGGTGGTGGTTAATGATTCCCTTATACTCATTGACTTTGCCAATCGCAGTCGCAAGCAAGGGATCACTCCCCACAAAGCAATCCATTCTGCCGGTATATACAGGTTCAGGCCGATAGTTCTCACTACCCTGAGCACATTTTTCGGACTTTCTCCCATGATTTTCGAGACCTCCCGCCAGGCCCGGTTCCTTATTCCCATGGCAATCTCTCTAGGATTCGGCATTCTTTTCGCCACATTTATTACACTTATTCTGGTGCCTTCTCTTTACCTTATTGTGGAAGATATTCGCAGAAAAAATTAATATATATGAATTAAAATAATTTTAATTACAAAAACTGGTGATATAATGAAATTCTTACTTTGTTTGATCGGAATGGTAATGATTATAGAAGGCCTACCGTATTTTGCATTTCCTGCAAAGATGAAATTATGGGTGTCAAAAATCCTTGATATCTCAGACGGCGCTTTGCAAAGGTTTGGTTTTACGCTTATGATTATTGGTCTGTTGAGCGTATACTTTGGAAGAAAATAGTAAAATTTTTGCAATTATTTTAAAAAGATTGACAAAATAACCATTTTGATCTGATTATAATTTTTATATTGTTATAATATCATTCTTATTATAAATTTTTTTTATTTTAACCGTGCCTTAAATAACTAGACGCTCAGTATAGATTTTCGGTTTATTCGAGTGAAGGAATTTATTTAAAGTGAATAAAAAAATTAATTTAGAGCAGGAACTCAGTTATTTAGGTCTGCTTGACAAAGCCAGGGAGATTTATTTTGAATTGGGTGAAAGGGCTGTTCTTTCATATATTAAATCGAGTTATCGCCTTTTAAGCAAAGTTTATCATCCGGATCTGAATCCTGAAAAGCAAAATATGGCTAATCTAACCCAGCATAGATTAAACAGGGTGAGCCGCCTGATTAGTAATATGAGCGACATGGAATTAATAGAGGTTATTAGAAAGGGTAATCTAAAAAAAAATGATGGAAAAAAGAAAATATTGGTCGTGGAAGATGAGTTCGGGCTTCAGGATATATTCAGAAATATATTTATTATGGAAGGCTATGATGTGATAGTGGCTATGGACGGTATCGCAGGGTATGATGCCTTTTGCCAGTTTAAACCTGATCTTGTCTTTACCGATGTTGTAATGCCGAATTTGAATGGTATTAACCTGGTGAAAAAAATAAGAAAAATTAAACCCGATATAAAAGTGATATATACCAGTGGTTTTTTTGAAATAGAAGACCTCAAAAACAATCTTAATCAGGAAGTTTTAAAATATAATTATCGTACCCTTGCAAAGCCATTTAAACTTAGTGCGATGCTTACGATGGTTAATGAATATTTCAATGATGCAAAAGAAAACGACTTTATAAGAGGAGTTTAAGGAGTTAATGATAAAATTTTTTGCTTTTTTAAAAAAAGTCAGAAGCATAAGGGGTTAAAATGGTCAGACTGATATTTATTATGGCGATGCTTTTTATTATAGCATGCAGTAATGAAGAAGAGAGTATCAACAAGGAATTTTCCGATAAGGGGACAGTCAAGCTGATGGAGGAGGTTGAGAAAGAGAGTTATACACCTCCCAAGGATGGCAATCTTAGCGTAAAACAGATGGATATGTATATAAAAGTGAAAGAAGCGGCGATAGCATATGCAAAGCAGGCGGCGGATAATCTTAAAAAGAGTTCTGAAAAGATAGATAAGAATGATAAGGCAGAACCCGGAATCGGTGATTATCTGACTGCTTTTAAAAATTTGGACGATGTGGCCGATTTCATGACATCAGATCTAAGGGCAGCTACAAAACTAGGTTATAATCCAAAGGAATACCAATGGGTACAGGAGATTATCCTGAAGACTCAGGCGGCTGAAATTCAAGAAAATGCTGTGAAGTATGCAAAATCAGCATATAGCGGTATGAAGGAACAGCTGGAAAAACAGAGAGACGCGGCCGCCTCAAAAGGAATGCGCGGTATCTTTGACGAACAGCTAAAATCTATTTCTGAAGGCATGAAAGAGATGGAAAAAAATAGTCTTCCAGATGAGGTCATCACGGAGCATAATAAAAATTTGCTGACCAAGTATCGAGACAGAATTATTGGCCTGGATGCTGAAATAAGAAAATGGACAATGCTGGAGAAGGAGTAAATTATAATGCTTGTACTCGGTTTAATGGGAAGTCCTAGAAAAAATGGGAATACAAATTATCTTCTATCTCTTTTCATGAAAGAAGCCGACCGGCTGGGAGCTCAGACAGAAGTCATTATGGTAGCAGACCAGGATATCGTTCCTTGCATGGGTTGTGCTTCTTGTGGAAAAAAAGGTTTTTGTGTTATTAAAGACACGATGAGTAGTGATATTTATCCACTGTTCCGCAAGGCAGATGTTATAGTGGCCTCTACGCCCATATTTTTTTATAATGCAACGGCACAGCTTAAAGCTCTTATTGACAGAAGCCAGGCCCTATGGTCCAGAAAATATATATTACAGGTGTCCGATCCCGGTTGCAAATTCAGACGAGGTTTTCTACTTTCCCTCGGCGCTACAAAAGGTAAAAATCTCTTCGATGGTTTAAGACTTACAACGAAATATTTTTTCGATGCTGCCGGAGCAAGCTTTGATGGCATGCTGACATACAGACACATAGAAAAACCCGGGGATATGGAAAAACATCCGTCTGTTTTAAAGGAAGTAAAAGAAGCTGCCGGAAATCTTCTCAAACCGCTTTTAGCAAGGAAGAAGGTTCTTTTCGCCTGTAAAGAAAATGCTTGCAGAAGCCAGATAGCCGCCGCTTTCGCTCAATATATGGCTGGAGATAAATTTGAAGTATTATGCGGTGGAAGCGAGCCTGCAGATAAAATAAATTCTGTAATGGCAGAGGTGATGGCCGAAAAAGGGATAGATATGGCTTTTCGTATTCCAAAAAGCATAGATGATGCTATTGCTTATGTAAAACCTGATCATATCATAACAATGGGTTGCGAAGAAAAATGTCCTGCCGTTTCCGGTGCCGGGAAAGAAGACTGGGCACTGGCTGACCCTGCAGGTGAATCTATCAGTTTTATGCGCAAGATTCGTGATGAAATCGAAACAAGAGTAATGAAATTGATTGACGAATCCTGAACGGGGTTTTTTGATGAATAAGGCACGCGCTGATCGAGTAAAAAATTGCTCAATATTTAAATAAAATGATAATTTATAATGGAAAATATAACTGGAGCGGAAAAAAGACAAGCAACTCCAAGCCCATAACATGGTGGCCCGGATCATACCGGTTGACAATTATAGATATATCAAAACACCGGCCCGGAGTATATAATCTGAAACCCGTAATAGTACTGATATCGGATACAGGCGAAGGTTATTCTGTTATAAACCACTTCCAAAACCTGGCAAAGAGTATA